>JAEPQE010000001.1 GCA_017640665.1 Balneolaceae bacterium
ACTCTCATTCAAAAGAATTTCCGAGCTCTCGCTCGCACAAACAATCTGTCTATTGCTTCTCAATATATTCAAAGAACTTGCCTTTCAGAGATAAAAAAAGCTGATCAAAACTTATGTTTTTAACCAGCAATTTCATTTCCTCGAAAGGATTACAAAGGTACGGCAAAGAGAGGGTTTATAGCAAGTTTAATTTGAAAGAATTTTGTCTTTTTTGACTAAAAATTTCGTGCAAATTCTCTAAACCATTAATAGGCTCGGTTTACCTCGGGGTCTTCTTCAAAATCTTTGAATAGCTTAACTCCGAGATACATAAGAGGAGTGTCAAAAAGAGCAAAAAAGAACTTGAACAGATAGGAGTTCATAATGAGAATAATGACTGCTGCCACACTATTAATATTATCTCCCAAATTTCCGGCAACATATAGAATAGTAATAATTGCTGTTGAGTCTATTAACTGACTAAACATCGTGGATCCATTATTCCTCAACCAAAGATGTTTACCATTGGTTTTCTTTTTCCAAAAATGGAACAGGCGAACATCCACACTTTGGGCTATTAAATATGCGATCATACTCGCAATCACATTACCAACCATAAACTCGTAAACCCCTTCAAATAAGTCGAGTCCTCCGCTCACACCTAATGAATTTGGAAGCCAGTGATTAACCGACATCAGAAAAAGCATAAAAAAATTCATCGAGAAACCAATCCAAACCACAAGTTGTGCTTTCTTTCTTCCGAAAAGTTCGGAAATTAAATCCGTAGCCAGGAAGGTAAAAGGGTATGCAATCAATCCGGCGGGTACACTCATTGTATAATGTGCTCCGTTTCGAACCAGCTCCGGTGTGATTGCCTGTAACCAACCGGGTAAATCCATTTCAAAAATTGTTACGAACTTAGTAGTTCCTATCACATTACCTAGAACAAGGGAAGTAAGAAAGACCCCTGTTAATGTGAGAAAAAGTGCATCTCTTTTATGATTCATCAGTATACAGTTGCGGTTTTTAGAAGTGCTTCAATTAACGAACAGTTTGAAACAAAAGCACATAAAATTAGTTCAGAACGAACTAGACTATATTTAGGTTTGTTTGCCTGTAAAACTATTCATTATGACTGCAGAAAAAATTAATTCTAAAATCGAAATTACCTGGAAGGCCGTTGAGCTTTTCGAAACAAAGGGAAAGGTTTCTATTCCTGATCTGGTTGATGCTACGGGTATGACGGCTACTGAAATCTACTCCTTCTTCTCTAATAAGAAGGCTATTTTATCTTTCTACTATCCTGCCTTAGTATATCAATACTGGGCAATGATTGAAGAGATTGATGGCTTTGAAGATTATTCTCTTAGTGAGAAACTCTCAAATTTCATTTACACACTTTTCGATATGATGAGTGAGAATAAGGAATTCGTAACAGAGACCTTTGATAAACACGTTTTCCATAAAGGTTCGAGCTCGGAATTCCATAAAGAAGTAACTTCCCTTTTTAAAGATTTCCTCACTTCAGATGGAGAGATTGCTGTGAGCGCCGGTTTTTTTATGAAGGATTATTTCTATTCCCTCCTTACCTCTCAATATTTGTTTCTGATTAATTTTTGGAGGAAGGATGAATCAGATGGAAAAGAACGAACACTTGCCCTTTCCGATAAACTAACCTCTTTACTTGAGGAAGCAGTCTACAACAAAACACTTGATAAAACCTTCGACCTTGCGAAATATGTTTTTGGCTCGGTTGGAGTTGGAAAAGACATCCCATTTATTGGGGATTGTCTCACGGATTTATTTAGTGAAAAAGAAGAAGTAAAAAAGGACGATAACGATGAGTGATTTTCCATCATCAAAATTTGAGCGAAGTAAAATTATCGCCAAAACAGGAATTAAAGTTGGTACGAATTACGCTCAGCGTTACATCAAAAAAAAGATGGGCACTGATGGCGGAGAGGACAAAGAATTCCATACCAATAACGCGAAGGAAGTATTTAAAGAATTTACCAAACTCCGTGGAACCGCATTGAAGATTGCTCAGGGTATGAGCATGGATCAGGGTTTTCTTCCCGAAGAATTTGCAGAAGTGATGAGTCAGGCTCAATATTCAGTTCCTCCTATTAATAAGGCGCTTGTGCGGACGATTATTAAGCGTGAACTTGGAGATTACCCGGAGAAGCTTTTTGCCAAGTTTGAACCAGAAGCTTTTGCTGCGGCCTCGATCGGACAAGTTCACCGGGCAGAGCTTAAAGATGGACGGAAAGTAGCTGTTAAAATCCAGTACCCGAATGTGCGTGAGACCATCAATTCCGACATGGCAGTTGCAAAATCTCTGGCAAAGCGAATCATCAAAAAGGGACAGGATATCGATCCTTATTTCAACGAGATTAAGAACACCTTGATGGAGGAAACAGACTACCATCATGAAGGGTCGCAGATTGATCAGTTCCGAAGGCGATTTGGCAATGATGAAATCATTATTCCCGAGTGGGTTCAGGAGTTCTCTACTGAAAAGGTATTGTGCATGAGTTTTGTAAACGGTCGTCATCTTGGAGATTTCTTAAAAGAGAATCCAAGCCAGGAGGAACGAAACCATTTCGGACAGTTAATATGGGATTTCTTCCATGAGGAAATCCGGGTTGGTGGCTATGTGCATGCCGACACTCATCCCGGGAATTTTCTTTTTACTTATGATGGGCAATTGGGAGTCATTGATTTCGGCTGTGTGAAGTTATTTCCCGATGAGTTTTTCACCAATTATCTAAAACTTCTCCCTACCCATCTTGCCAACAATCAGGATGCCATTCGTGATTTATACATTAAGCTGGATGTCATAAATCCTGATGCTAAAGAACAAGGCCGGGAAACCGAATACTATAACTTTGCCCGAAATTATGGCATCATGTTTTCCAAGCCTTACAAATATGATGTATTTGATTTCAGCGACCCTAAGTTTGATGCAGAAATTCGCCATTTTACGAAAGAAGCTCCGTTATCAAATGAGCTTCGGGGATCTAAGCATTTCTTGTACACCAGCCGGGTTCACACAGGTTTATATAGCATGTTGATCAAACTGGGTGCTCAGATTGATACTACGGGAGCAAAAGTAATTCTTAGTGAATTACTAGACATGGAATTTGCTGAGTATGCCGAGGCCTGATCATATAAACTTGCCCAGCGTCTCTTTGAGTTCTTCTTTGGTAACCGGCTTACTTAGATATCCATCAATTCCTGCGTCTTCGTATTTCTTTTGATCTGTAATCATGGCGTTAGCTGTAATAGCAATAATCACTGGCTTTCTTCTCACTTTAAAATGATTTGAGATTAATTCGGAAGCTTCCAACCCGTCCATTACCGGCATTTGAATATCCATTAAAATTACATCGTACCATTTCTCTTTTATTTTCTGAAGAGCTTCCTCCCCGTGATTTGCGATTTCGATGGATTCCAGGCCTAAACTTTCCAGCATTTTTTTTATCACAACCTGATTGATCTTCACATCTTCCGCGATCAAAATATTAATGTCGGCTAAGGGCTTCTCTTTTAATTGTGAATCTGTTTGTTTCGCCTCGCTTTTATTACTCGGTTTAAACGGTAGTTCAAAGAAAAAAGTTGAACCAACTCCTCTTTGCGAGGTGAATCCAATTTCGCCCCCCATCAATGTGATCAGATTTTTAGAAATAGAAAGTCCAAGCCCGGTTCCTTCAATATTTGAGTCTTCACTTCCTTTAAAGAATTTGCTGAATAATTTTTCCTGTCCTTCTTTTGAAATCCCCCTCCCTGTATCATTCACACTAAATTTAACAACCACTTTCTGCTCTGTTGAGGAAACCAGTTCAGAACGAATTTCGATCTCCCCCTTTTCAGTAAACTTAATTGCATTATTGATGAGATTTAGAAGTACCTGCCGAAATCGAAGTGCATCTCCAACAAGAAATTCGGGAATCTTCTGATCGTGGATTATGCTCAACTCAACATCAAACTCTTTCTTAGCTAATCGAGGCCTAACAATCTCTACCAGTTTCTTAACTTCGTGTTCGATATCTATTTCGGTTGACTGAATAACCAGTTTTCCGCTCTCAATAAGACTTACATCCAGAATATCGCTTATTAAACCGTGTAGTAACTCGCTACTGTATGTAAGGTTCTCAATTAATGGCTTTTGGTCTTCTACAAGTTCTGTTTCTTTTAATAATTGTGATATTCCCACAATGCCATTCAGAGGGGTTCTCATCTCATGACTGATTGTCGCAAGAAAGTCTGATTTTGCTTTGTCTGCAGATAGGGCTTTTTCTTTTTCGATTTCTAAATCTTCAATGGAACTTCTAAGCCTCTTTCTATCTAAATTATATTCCTTTTTGAATAGGTATAAAGCCATTCCTACAGAAACAAGGCAAATAAAACCCGCAATTCCAAAGTCTCTTATCCTGTCAAATTCATCCATGTAATTATCTGCGAGCACTAATCCTGAAAGTTCCAGACCATAATAAGTTCCTACAAGAAATAAACTAATGATTATATATATGAGAAAAGCAGGAAGAGGTAATACTAATAAACCGGATACAAAGATCATCAGGAGCATAATTAAAATTACTCCGGTAATTCCACCGGCTGGCAACCATGTATAGGCTACGATTATGAATGCAAGCACATAATAAATGGTAGCCAGGATATTGAGTGAAACACCTCTGTTAAAGGCTACTAACAATCCGGAGTAAATAACAAAACAAATTGCGTAGGTAACCTTAATTTGAATAGTATAATCTGCAAGTAATGCTATTGCCAACCATATCCCAAATACAGCTACTGTTATCCAAAGGGTGACTTTGAATAATTTATATTCTACATCGGTCTTTTCACCGAAGGAAGGAATCTGGGACTGGTTGCTCATCTACTGATGATGACTGAGTTCTGATAAATAACTCTTCTAAAGTCTGTCATCTGAGCTTATTAAGCAAATGCTGATATTAATTTAGCAGATATAAAAAAGGTTCCGACAGAGATCGTCGGAACCAGGGGAAATTATACATGCATTAAACAAGCTAAAGATTTAAATCCTACGCTTGTAAAACTTCTATCGCCGCGTAAGGCGAAGTTGTCTCCATAAGTCAGCTTCTCATCAAGAAATTACTTCGCTTCGTTCGAAAATGTGTTACCTATTAATCAATCGAATTCAGGTATTTATAAAACTCACTATTTGTTGAGATAATCAGTGAAGTTTCTGAATCGATGGTATTGCGATAAGCTTCCATACTTTTAGTGAAGGAATATAAATCCCTTGCAGCCGAAGTTCGGTTGTAAGCGGCATTATAAATAGCAGCCGCCTGCGCATCAGCTCTACCACGAATGGTTTCTGCCTCACGGAATGCTTCCGATTGAATTCGAAGAAGTTCGCGTTCTTTTTCACCATTAATACGTGAAGATTCCCCCTGACCTTCTGACCGGAATTTATCCGCGATTCGGTTACGTTCAGAAATCATACGATCATATACGGTACGCCGAACCTCTTCTGCGTAATTGATTCTTTTGAATCTGAAATCCAGAATCTCGATTCCAAGATCTTCAGCACGCTGATTTGCAAGCTCTACAATCTGATCCTGAATGACACCACGACCTACTGAAATCGACTGCAAAGAATCTTGTGCGATGTCTGCAATCACTCCTTCCTGAGAAGCTTCCCGATTTGTACTTCGGATCAACTCTACTAAATCATGACCTGCAACAGCATTTCGGGTTTCACCATCCAAAATATCATCCAGACGAGATTGAGCACCACGCTCATTTCCAAGTCGTTCAAAGTATTTCAAAGGATCCGTGATCTGCCATCTGGCGTAGGTATCTACATAAATAAATACTTTATCTTTGGTCGGAACCTGATTCGGGTCTCCATCCCATTCCAGGTATCTCTTCTCGAAGTAGTTCGCTTTTTGTAAAAACGGGGTTTTAACCTTTAATCCGGGTTCAGTCACAGCTTCCCCTCTTGGCTCTCCAAACTGGGTAATAATAACCTGATTGGTTTCACTTACTACATACAATGCCTGAGTCGCTATCAAAGCGATGACTCCCAATACAACAAATAGTCCTATTCCTTTAAGTTCTTTCATTCTTATACCTCTTAATTTTGACTATTGTTGGTTCTTCTGGCGCCATCCATCTGCAACTGAAGCAATGGGATTACACTATTCCCGTCTTCGTCAGTAATAATCTTCTGCCCCATTTGAGGAAGAATATCTTCCATTGTCTCGAGGAAGATTCTTCTTTTGGTCACTTCCGGAGCTTTGATATACTCGGCATACAAATCGTTGAATCTTGAAACCTCACCTTCTGCTCGGTTTACTCGATCTAACGCATAACCTTCAGCCTGCTGAATAGTTTGCTCAGCTTCACCGGCTGCACGGGGAATTACTCGGTTGTAATCGGCCCGAGCCTGGTTTATGAGTGTTTCTCGCTGCTGCTGAGCTTCGTTTACTCCATTGAAAGAGGGTTTCACGGGATCTGGCGGATTTGCATCCTGAAGCACAACCTGCTCAATCTTAATTCCCATTTCGTATTCATCGCTGATACCTTGGAGTACGACTTCCATCTCTGAAGCGACTTCAGCACGGCCGACTGTGAGCACCTCATTTACCGTTCGATCACCTACAATCTGACGCATGGCCGCTTCCGAAACATCACGAAGAGTTTCGTCTACATTTCGCACTTTGAATAGATAATTATATGGATTGTCAATTCTATATTGCACTACCCACTCAACATCTCCCAGGTTCAAATCACCTGTTAGCATAAGTGATTCTCCGCCATATCCTGCCTTACGATAGGTAGAGTTTACCCCGGCTGATGTGGTTCGGTATCCGAATTCTTGTTTTAACTGTCGTTGTACGGGTACATATTCAACCTGATCAATAAAAGGGATTTTAAAATTCAATCCCGGTCTTGCTTCTGATACGTATTTCCCAAAGCGCATAATCACTCCTACTTCTTCAGTTTCTACTGTAAAGAAGGAAGACATAGCGGCTGCGAATACCAGAAACCCGACAATAATCAGCCGGATATTTTTTGTAATCTTGTCAAACTGCGGAGGCAGATTGAACTCGATATTTGGTTCTTGAGCCATTGTTTATTTGTATTCGTTAGTTTGTTTTAACTGAATGTGATAACCCAAACACTACGCCAAATAAGGCGACTGTGCTAAACTGTCAGTAAAGCTCTACACTTTAAGGCAAATAACCGTAGTGTCATCGGCAAGCTGGTAGTTACTGAATTTTTGAACCGTTCGCTTGATTTCCTGAGCTATTTCCTGTGAAGACAATTTCTCAGTATGAATCCGTTCCAGTAAACGCGGAATTTCTTCAAAGCCGAAACGCTCTCCTTGCCCGTTTTCTGCCTCAGGAAGTCCATCAGAATACAGGAGAAATACATCTCCCTTTTTGAGCTTGAACTCCTGGGATTTATACACCGTGTTCTCTCTGAAACCAAGCGGGAATCTTGGATCTGGAGTTTGAATAAAATCAGCAACTCCATTTCTCTTGAGTATGGGCTTACAATGTCCGGCATTTACAACCGAAATCATTTTTGATTCCAGATCATAGCGAGCCATTGCGCAGGTTATAAACGTACGTTTATCGGTTCGGGTATAGATAGGCTCGTTTACGTTAGTGAGTGCCACTTCCGGACTGTCTTCTTTCATCCGGGCGAGCAGTAATCCACTTGTAAAGATAGCAGGCATTGCAGCACGCATTGCTTTTCCCGAAACATCAACAACAACCATAGTAAGGGCTTTGGGGTTCGCCTCTTTATCTTTTGAAAGAACATAATCGAAGTAGTCACCACCTACTTCAAAAGAAGGAAGGAAAAAGCCGTATACATCAAAACCCTCTCCTTTTGGTGGCTGAACAGGCATTAACTTGTACTGACTTTCACGGGCTATTTCGATTTCTTTTTCAACCCGCAAGTGTTTGGCGATGCGTTCTTCGTACTCAGGAATATAATCTCCAACTTCCGAAACAGGAACTCCATATCGATAGGTTACAAATCCAAAAACCGGAACACCGGCAATCAAAAAGCCCTGAACCCACCAGGTTGAGGCCATTTCCACACTTTCAGAACCGATGTAGGGCATCATCATAATTACACAAACGAACACCCACCAAGCCGTATTTACGGTTACAATGCCAAAATTATGATATACCAAAACGATTGCTACCGCCAATGAGCTGAATATAATAATGTCTCTCCAAATTTCTACCGGAGTTGCAACCAACCGGCCAAGTAAACTAATAAGCAATCCCGTGAATAAAACGGCTACAATTAAAGAGAGGATATTATTTTTTATCCAGTGGCGGCAGAAACCATACACAAAACCAATCTGCCCAAAACCAATCAGCCAAACGGTACTCCATGCCGTCATATTAATTGTGAGAATTTTAAAGCGCATACTTCCCTCAGAAAACCCGAATTGACTATCGCTTTGCATAAAAAAGATATCCTGTAAATAAACCCCGAGAGCAAACAAACCGAGTAGTAAACCTCCAATAAAAAAGCCGTGGATTAAACTTGCACCGGTTTCTTTTATGAAGAACTTCCGTTGCCATAAGGCATCCACCAGTTCCAGCTCTCCATTTTTCTGACTTCGGGCAAATGCTTCCCAACTTATATATGCCATGGCCGCATAAAGCCCCATTACCAACCCGTAGAGTAGATTGTTCAGAGAAATCATAAACAGACCTTCACTATCCAGGAGCTCGCCAAATACATCAGCATAAAAAATTTCTCTCCATCCAAAAAAAGCACCAGCCATTAACGCAAAAATAGCAAGCGATCTGCGCCATTCTACTTTTCCTTTAAAGATGTTTCGAACCCCTACTGCAAATACAAGAATAGCAAGAATTACAGCCATCACTACAAGAATGTAGGTGAAAATCGGAAAGTCTGAGAAGAAGTCTACGTTGAGGTTTTCCGGTTCCAAGTCGTTTTTAGCAACAAAGGAGCTTACGGTATACCCAAACTTTGTATTAAAACCTGATGCAGTTTCAAACTCTTTGATAACCGGTTCAAGAGATAAGGAAAGTATCTCCGGACCGGATTGGGCAGCAGAGCTTCTCCTCCATTCGATATCGATAATGGGTGAATTAGAGTCTCCTGAATCGGTATTGGGCTGTATAAGTGTTTCACCCTCTACACTAAAAACCAGAGAGTCGCTGTCCTGTGAGTTTATTGAGATATAGTCATCAAGATTATAACCAAAAATATCATCCACAATTTTATGTGCCACAGCTTCAATGGAGTCTCCCTGTACAAAGGTAGGGTTAGGAAACTCAGGGTTGGTGCTTAGTCTAATGATTTTACCTTCGTTTGATGTGCGAAGCCCCAGCTTACCCACTGATCGAAACGCGGCATTTATATTCAAAACCATATCATCAAGCGTTCCCGGCGTTGCAATTATTGTAGACCAGCTTTGAATATGAGCACCTCTTGCGTTCATCAACCCAGGTGAGACTTCTCCGGGCACTGAGTCTTCCAACATTCTCATGTAATCGGAGTGTTGCTCGAACATGGATGCAGTTGCCAGACTATCCATAGAAAAACCCAGCCCTTTGGCAATTTCTTCAATCTGCTCATCTACATCTGATCTGCTCTGTGCGATAGCTCCCTTAGCATTGATATCAATCTCTGATCTGAGCATCCAAAACGTAATTGCTCCGATCAATCCTAATGCAAATAATATGTATGAATTTTTTTGTATCACTACCCGGTTTATTCCCCAATTATTCTCAGTTAAGAAAACAAAATCAATCCCGAAAAGCTACGATTTAACTACGACTTTGTTGCCCTTTTCTAAAGGATTTTGGGAATTCCGGATGTTAATTCCTGTAATGGAAATTAAAACCTGAACGTAAATACCGTACACCCTTCTTTACTCGTGGTAACGTTGAGCGTTCCACTGTGCATTCTCATAATTTGTCTCGAAAGACTAAGCCCTATTCCCGAGCCTCCGTTTTCCGTGTTGGATTTACTGGTTGTATAAAAGGGCACAAAAATCTTTTCTTTCACCGATTCTTTAATTCCAGGTCCATTATCTTGTACTTCTAAAACAGGATGACCTGATCCATCAATTCTACCTCTGAGAATGATTTTAGGGTTCGAAGTCTCAGACAATGCTTTGAAAGCGTTTTTAACAATGTTGATGAGCGCTTGATCGATAAGCTGGGAATCAGCGGTTATTTCGAGCGTCTCAGGATCTACCATTACTTCCATCTCTACTCTGCGCCGTGTTGCTTCCCCTTTCATCAGATTTCTAACCCGTTCAAGCACTTCTTTTACGGTAAGAACTTCAAAAATCGGCGTGGGGATTTGTGTGATGTTTCGATATGAGTTCACAAAGCGCATTAACCCCAAGCTTCTTTTATTAATAGTTCCCAAAGCGTCTTTAACATCCTTGAGTGTTTCCTGGGGAATCGGTTCCGGGGATTCTGAACCAAAAACATCCCCCATCAACATAGAATTCACCGTGTCTGATAAAGACGCAATTGGAGTGATTGAATTCATGATTTCATGCGCCAATACCTGAGTCAGATTTTGCCAGGCCTCCATTTCTTTTTCATCCAATTCTGTGGATATGTTTTGAAGCGAGATCAGTTTATAGTTATCGCCCTTCATCCTGAATTCGGTTGCATAAATTGCCAGCTGAAGTTTCTCGGAACCAATCGAGCAATTCAGTAAGGTTCGGGCTCCACTTTTTAAACCAATAACCGTTTCGAATAATGGAGTACTTACTTCTTTCAGTTGATCCACATTTCTCAATACCGAAACATCAAGCAATCGCTTCGCCGCAGTATTAAAAAGTTCAATTTCTCCTTTCTGATTGTAAGAGAACAATCCAATACCCACATGTTGAACAACAGTTTGAAGATATCGGTAACTCTCCTCCCCTTTTGAACGTTCGGATTTGAATTTTTCGATGATATCATTGAAGGCATCGTTGAGCGAAGCAAACGATTTATTGCCTGCACGATTGGAAAACGTTTGAGAGAAGTCGTTATAGCTGATTGCTTCAAAGAAACGTTGAAGCTGTTTGTTGGTAGTCTCCACATAGCGAATCAGGTTAATAACCTGCGTTATTATAAGCACACCAATTAAGGCACTACTCACAAAGTATTGAGTATTCATCACCATATAAATGAACAGCCCAACCATGCCAAACATGAATATCACGCGGGTAATTACCCCTATCCTAAAGCGGGCAATCATTGGTATTGCTTAAGTTTTGTTTGAACCATCTTTTTATAATTTCATCTTCCTGATACTTAATCAATCCTACAGCCCATACTTATCCAGCCTGCGATAGAGAGATGCTCTGGTTAGTCCTAATTCTTCTGCCGCTTTAGAGATATTACCTTCATGCTTTCTAAGTGCTTTCCGCAAAACCATTTTTTCTACTTCTTCCAAATTGTAATCTTCTATTTGAACTTGTTCGCTATGATCCTGGGTTTCATTAAGAAGAAAATCTCCAGGCAGTAAAATATCAGATTCAGCCATAATTACTCCTCGCTCCACTGCATGTTGTAACTCACGAACGTTTCCAGGCCAGGAATATCCGTTTAGCTTGCTGAGTGTAGCTTTATCAAGCCCCTTCATTTGTTTTTTATACTTGCTGGAATATAGTTTTATGAAATGATTCACGAGTAACTCAATATCTTCTTTGCGATCCCGAAGTGGAGGAAGCTGGATTTCGATGGTATTAATCCTAAACAGTAAATCCTGCCGGAAAGAACCTTCTGCAACCATTTCTTTTAATGATTGATTGGTAGCGCAAACCAATCTTATGTTGATCGACTTTGAGGTTACGGCCCCTACTCTGTTTACTTTTCTGCTTTGCAAAACGGTAAGTAACTTCGATTGAAGGGAGAGCGGTAAATTTCCGATCTCATCCAGAAAAAGAGTTCCTCCGTTTGCTACTTCAAATCGTCCGGCACGGTCTTCTTTTGCGTCTGTAAATGCGCCTTTTACGTATCCGAATAATTCGCTTTCAAACAGATTTTCTGAGATTGCCCCCATATCAACATTAATGAACACATTTTCTTTTCGGTTCGAGCGCCGGTGAAGCGCCCGGGCAATCATCTCTTTTCCGGTTCCGTTCTCTCCTAAGATGAGCACATTGGCATCCGTAGCTGCTACTTTTTCGATCGTTTGAAAGACTTCCATCATTGCCGGACTTCGACCAATAATTTCTCTGTAATGATGGTCGATATCGCTACTCAACTGCTTTTGTTGCTGCTTTAATGCGACAACCTGCCTAAGACTCGTAGTAAGTTTCAAAGCGGAAGAAACTGTAGCTAATAGCTTCTCATTTTGCCATGGTTTAAGTACAAAATCAGTGGCTCCGTTTTTTACGGCCCTAACTGCTTTGTCAACATCCCCATAAGCAGTGATTAAAATAACCGCGATCGATGGATCAATTTCCAGAATCTTGTCCAGCCAGAAAAAACCTTCTTCTCCACTGCTCACATCATCCGTGAAGTTCATATCCAGAAGGATCATGTCGTAGCTGTTGTTCTTCAATAAAGTAGGAATAGATTTAGGATCCTTCTCTGTCTCAACCCTGGCAACGTGCTGTTTTAAAAACAGTCGGGCGGCCTGAAGCACATCTCCATCATCATCTACAACCAAAATCCGGCCTTGATTAACATCCATGTTTACAATCGTTAGTTACATTCAAAATAGTTGAAATACTCATTTACAAATACCGTACCTAACTATTTGATACTTTCAAAAACCAGAACCTGAGACTACATATATCTAATCTCAAATTCTGACTGTTCGATATCGGACACTAAGTGTATCAAAATGAACGGTCATAAGCTACAAAACGATCAATAAATACATTAAACCGTAACTTTTTGTATTTGGCACAGTAATTGACTTAACGAGATGCAAAACGATTAATCGACACACTTTAAAAATATCTCGTGCACTTTTATGGGAATGGATAAAAAAATTAAAAAGAAAACCTGGACCACAAACCGCATCATCATGCTTGTGGCTGGGATAGCTGTTATTAGTTTCTTCATCTACACGTTTATGTTTGCTGACTTCAGGTCCACGCTTAATGTTGAGAGAGATAAACTCACCATTGCAACAGTTTCTGAAGATTCTTTTCAGGAGTTCATCCAGGTAACAGGGAATATCCAACCAATTAATACCAGTTTTTTGGATGCAATTGAAGGCGGAGTGGTACAGCACGTAGTGTTGGAATCGGGTGCTATGGTTTCACCCGGGGACACCGTACTTATTTTAACCAACTCAAACCTCCAGCTTTCGGTATTGAATCAGGAAGCGAGTTTATATGATCAGATCAATAATGTTCGAAATTCGAGATTAAACCTTGAGCAAAATAGTCTTCGAATTAAAGAGCAGTTAGCCAATGCTGAATACCAACTGGATATTCTTAAACCACAATTTGATCGGTCACAAAGTTTGTATGAGCAAAACCTGATCTCTAAGCAAGATTTTGAGGCGGTAGCAGAAAATTATGAGTACGAGAAAAAGAGATATGAACTAACGTATGAGTCTTTTATTAAGGATTCCATCCAAACTATAAATCAACTTCGCCAACTGGATGATTCTGAATCACGAATGTATCGCAGTTTGACTGCTGTTCAGGGAATTCTTGACAATCTTGTAATCAGGGCCCCTTTAGAAGGACAGCTAACAACTATCGAAATGCAGCCCGGACAATCGATTTCCCAAGGCGAAAGGGTCGGTCAGGTCGATATGCTGGATAATTTTAAAGTTCGGGTTGGTGTAGATGAATTCCACCTTTCAAGAATCACAACCGGACTTAAGGGAACCTTTGATTTTGCCGGTTCCGAATATGATCTGGAAATCACTAAGGTTTACCCCGTAATTAATAATGGGCAGTTTCAGGTTGATATGGAATTTGTTGGAGATGCTCCTACTGGCATTCGCAGAGGACAACGTGTAAGGATAAGACTTGAACTGGGCGATGCTTCAACTGCTGTATTACTTGAAAAAGGAGGCTTTTTCCAAACTACCGGAGGAAGCTGGGTGTACAAGTTGAATGCAGATGAGACTAAAGCTGAACGGCATAATATCCGTCTTGGACAGCAAAACCCGGAATTTTTTGAAGTAGTGGAAGGTCTGGAACCCGGTGATAAAGTGATTATTTCCAGCTATGATACTTTTGGCGATAACGAAGTTTTGGATTTGGAGTAATTTATGATTGGTTCTCAACTATTAATTTCGAAATGTCGAAGCATTCAGCTGACAGTATTAGACCGCTCAAAACCAAACTCCTACAAACAAATTAAACACATACACACAAAACCTACACAACGATGATTCAAGCAAAAAATCTAAAAAAGCTCTACATAACTGAAGATGTAGAAACTACGGCCCTAAACAACGTAAACGTTGAGATTAAGGAAGGGGAATTTGTAGCCATTATGGGACCTTCCGGATGCGGTAAATCTACCCTCCTAAACATTATGGGACTTCTTGATAACCCTTCTGATGGAGAATATAATTTTCTTGGTCACGAAGTTTCTTCCTACAGCGAACGCGAAAGAGCTCAGCTTAGAAAGGGTAACATTGGCTTTGTATTCCAGAGCTTTAACCTGATTGACGAGCTTACTGTTTTTGAAAATGTAGAACTTCCTCTTCTTTATTTAGGGATGGATGCTTCAGAACGAAAAGAAAAAGCCGAAGCTGCACTCGAGCGCATGAGTATGATGCACCGCCGAAATCACTTCCCTCAACAACTATCTGGTGGACAGCAACAACGTGTGGCTATTGCCCGGGCAGTAGTTGCAAATGCAAAACTAATTCTTGCCGATGAGCCTACGGGTAACCTCGATTCTGATCACGGTAACGAGGTAATGAAGCTTCTTGAAGAATTAAATGAAGCAGGAACCACCATTGTAATGGTAACTCACTCTCCTCATGATGCCGATTTCGCTACACGGGTAATCCACCTCTTTGATGGCCATGTTGTGACTGAGAATATGAAAGAAGGTTTCCACGTGTAAATTAGCTTTCAGCAAACAGCTCTCAGTTTTTGGTATAAAGTATGTCCAAAAGCTGGAGCCTAACGCTGGGCTTCAAGCTCAATAAGTATGCTTAAGAACTACTTCAAACTCGCCTTTCGGAATATCGTCAAATACAAAAGCTATTCGGCAATAAATATTCTGGGGCTAGCTACTGGTATCACGCTATGCCTACTCATACTAACTTATGTTAATCATGAGCTCAGCTATGACAGCTTTCATGAAAACAGTGATCGTATCGTTCGGGTAACCATGAGCGATGAGGACGGTGAAATAGCAGTAACTCCTTCGATGGTAGCTCCATCTCTGGCATCTATCGCTCCGGAAATAGAAAACTGGGTTCGATTATATGAACCTACACGATACAGCCCGGCAATAATAGGTGTTCAGAATCAGAAATTTCAGGAAAACAGTTTTCTATTTGCTGATTCTTCTTTCTTTGAAGTATTCACATTTCAGTTTTTAAACGGAGACGCTAACAGTGCTTTGATAAACCCGGGAGCCCTCGTGTTAACAGAGTCGATAGCACGTAAGCTTTTTGGCTCTTTAGATGTAATAGGAGAAACCGTTTCAACGCAAATCTTTAATACCGAAACTGACTTTGAAGTAACCGGAGTGATTAGAGATATGCCTTCTAACTCACACTTCAGCTTCGATTATATCGCTTCTCTTTCCAGTTGGAGTTCCTGGTCTCAGCTTAACGATTCTGAAATCAGATCTGCTAATTTCTATACGTATTTAGTGTTGAATTCTTCGGAGTCTATTTCCCCACTTCAGGATAAAACTAATGCATTTGTAAATGAGCGAATTAAAGAACAACGGGATGTAAATCTGAATTTGGTTCCTTTATCTGAAATCTATCTTACATCTAATGCAGGAGCTGAGATTGCTCCGATGGGTGATATTTATAGGGTATATGGGTTTATGTTGATGGGGTTAGTGGTGTTGCTAATTGCGATTATAAACTATGTGAACTTATCTACTGCCCGATCATCGAGACGAGCTACTGAAGTTGGTATCCGAAAAGCGTTGGGAGCCTATCGAAGCCAGTTAATTAAACAGTTTTATGGCGAGTCTACCCTTATCACACTCATTTCTGTGATGATCTCCCTTATACTGGTTGAACTGTTTAATGAAGAATTCTTTGCATTGATGGGCAAATCCATTCAATTCACTTTATTAAATGGTTATTCAGTCTGGATTTTAGTAGCCGGAATTGTTGTAGTAACTTCGTTATTGGCAGGCAGCTATCCGGCCATACTTCTTTCTTCCTTTAAGCCGGTAACTGTATTAAAGGGCATGATCAACAGCTCTTCATCGAGTTCTTTCCTTAGAAAAGGCTTGGTCATATCTCAGTTTTCCATTTCTACTTTTTTGATTATTAGTACCATTGTGATTTATCAACAAACCGACTTTGTGATTTCCACCAGTCTTGGTTTTGATAAAGAGTCTGTAATAGTACTCCCTGCCCGAGATCGATACTTAGCTCCAAAACAGGATGTATTGAAATCTGAGATACTTCGACAACCTGGGGTAATGAGTGCTACCTACATGTCTAATATTCCGGGTAAAGTTTTTGGCGGTTACGGTGCACAGCATACTCCCGGAACTGACGCAATTAGCACTCAGGCCGGAGCCGCTGACAAAGACCTCGTAAAAACTCTAGGAATTGAACTTCTTGCAGGCGACGGATTTCCTGAATCTGAAGGGTATACTCTGGAGCAGGGCTATGTTTACCTGATTAATGAAACCCTGGCCAAAAGATTTGGCTGGACTCCCGAAGAGGCGTTAAATCAGCCGTTCAATGTATTGGGTAATCGCGAAGGCGAAATAGTTGGAGTTGTAAAAGACTTTAACTTTGCCTCGTTGCACGACGAAGTTAATCCACTCGCGCTTTTTATTAATCCTGATATGCATAACTATTTGCTTATCAAAGTAGCTCCAAACAGCACCCGGGAATCACTTACCGCCATTGAAGGAGTCTGGGATGAATTAGCACCTCACCGACCTTTTGAATTTGAATTTTTGGATCAGCAACTTGATCAACTCTATGAGCAGGAAGTACAAACCCGAAACCTGATTTCATTATTCTCGGTTCTGGCAATTTTTATAGCATGCCTTGGACTGGTTGGGCTTTCATCATTCCTGATTGAACGCAGAGCTAAAGAAATTGGCATTAGAAAAGTTCTTGGTGCTTCCGTAGCAAATGTCGTCACCCTTTTAACAACAGATTTCCTCAAACTTGTAAGTCTTGGGTTTATTATCGGGGCTCCAATTGCCTGGTATGCGATGGAACAATGGCTAACCGGTTTTGCCTACAGAATTGAAATTGGAATAGCTGTATTCATTATATGTGCCTTGCTTGGAATTATCATTGCGTTTTTAACTGTAAGCGGGCAGTCTGTTAAAGCCGCGCTTACGAATCCCGTCAACAGTCTGAAGAGTGAATAATTGGAGAAACTATGCTTAAAAGTTATCTTAAAATTGCATTTCGAAATCTGGTCAAAAATCCTGGATACTCTTTCATCAATATTTTTGGGCTGGCGCTTGGTATTACGGCATTCGTACTCATTCTGCTTTTTATTACCGATGAACTTAGTTATGACAGTTACCATGAAGAGTCAGATCGGATTTATCGTGTTTCAAGAGAATGGAAAAACCCTGATGGTGAAACCAGTCTGCATCTAGGGCATGTAGCCCCTCCCTTCGCTGAACTAATTAGAGAAGATTACCCTGATGATGTTCAGTATGCAGTCCGGTTTTTTGATGTATCTCCACTCATCAGTTATGAAGAAAAACATCTGATACAGGATCGCTTTTTCTTTGCAGACGCGGATGTATTTGAAGTTTTTTCATGGAATATGATAAAAGGAAATTCTTCTACGGCACTCTCCTCTCCTGATGGATTAGTCATTACAGAAAGTATGGCGGAGGTTTATTTTGGTGATGAAGATCCAATAGGAAAAGCACTTGAATTCTCTCTTCAGGGCACTGAAATGGTATTTCAGGTGAATGGAGTTATAGAGGATGTACCTGAAAACTCACATTTTCAGTTCGATTTCCTGGCCTCAATGCAACCAGTAGTTCAATTTTATGGCGGCTACGAACAAATGATGCAGAATTTTGGGAGTAATAACTTTTCAACTTACTTGCTGCTTTCTGAGCATACCAAACCGGAAGAGTTGGAAGCCAGATTTTCAGCTTTAATGGACAAAATTTTTCCACCTGATGAAGCCGATGGAGATGCCAGAGCTTCCGATTTTATGAAGCTTCATTTAATGAATGTTACGGATATCCATCTCCATTCCTACCTCGATTCTGAAATTGAAGCCAACGGTAATATCGAATATGTATATATCTATATAGCCGTGGCAATTTTCATCCTACTCATTGCCTGTATCAATTTTATGAATCTATCTACCGCACGTTCTGCCCGCCGATCAAGTGAAGTGGGCTTAAGAAAGGTGATGGGAGCTCAACGTTCTTCTTTAGTACGTCAGTTTATGGGTGAATCTTTTCTATTGGCCTTTCTGGCATTGATCCTTGGAGTCATATTCGTTGAGGTACTCACCCCCTATTTCAATGATTTTGTAGAAAAAGATCTGGCTCTTAATTACTTCTCAGATATAAGATGGGCTCTGGGACTTCTCGGAGTGGTTGCTTTCATTGGACTTGTTGCAGGAAGTTACCCGGCTTTATTTTTGTCTTCCTTTCAACCTGCTAGCGTACTTAAAGGGTCTTTTCAAGCGGGAGGAAAACATCAATGGTTCCGCTCTGGACTGGTGGTACTCCAGTTTACAATTTCTATTGCATTGATCGCAAGCATGGGTATTGTGTACAATCAGTTAGAATACGTTCAGGAAAAGGAATTAGGCTTTAATAAGGATAATATCGCCGTACTTCCGGTTAGTCCTGAGATTGAGAACAATTATGTTGATATCCGAAACCGTCTGATTCAGCAGCCGGGAATTATGGATGTATCCATGCAAAGTCGTGTTCCATCAGGCCGTCTGCTCGATTCTCAAGGCGGGTCTGCCGAAATAAATGGAGAATTAGTAGAAATTGATTTCCGAATCGCCGATATCCATGTTAGCCACAATTTTGTTGATTTATTTGGATTAGATATTGTTGCCGGTCGCAGTTTTGATATCAACCTTGCAAGCGATTCTTCAGAAGCATTTGTGCTGAATGAATCTTCTATCTATCGCTTAGGCTACGTTTCTCCGGAAGCGGCCATTGGCAAACAATTTAATTATGGAGGAAGACAAGGGTTCATCACAGGAGTTGTAAACGACTTTCATTTTGAGTCACTCCATCAAAGTATAGCCCCAATTGTATTTGTGATCTCCAATGGAAGGAATAATACGATTGCAGTAAAGTTCAGCGATACCTATCAGGAAGAAACCATTGCTTACCTCGAAAATACCTGGGCTGATTACCGACCTAACTTTCCTTTCACTTATTCTTTGATTGAAGATAATTTTGCAGAGCAATACCAGGGAGAAGAGCGTCTCGGAAAGGTATTTGGCTATTTTGCTCTCCTAGCAATTATTATTGCTGCCCTTGGGCTCTTTGGATTAGCATCTTTCACCATCCAGCAACGTGTAAAAGAAATTGGGATCAGGAAGGTGCTTGGAGCTTCTGTCAGCCAGATCGTATATCTGCTCTCAACCAACTTTGCGAAGCTCGTCTTAATAGCTTTTCTGCTGGCAACTCCGACTGCTTATTTCGCTATGAATAAATGGCTTGAAAACTTTGCATACTCAGAAGGTATAAGTCCATGGATATTTATAATGGGTGGCGGAATTGCCCTTGCGATTGCCTTGCTTACAATCAGTTATCAGGCAATTAAATCTGCTCTGCTTAATCCTGCTCATACCTTAAAAAGCGAATAACAAGCTTTTAGTTGGTTAGCCTTTAGCGGTTAGATATCTGAAAAATACTAACCGCTATTCTCTTACCTGTACGATAACGTACACCTTCTGTATAAATCCGTACATGTTTTCCATCAAAACCATTGTTTTTGAGCTGATTTAATAGGTTCCGATAGTTTGGTATGGTTGTTGGAACAAGCTGGGTATAGAATCTAAATTGAGATCTGGATATAGGGTTCTATCTCAAAAAATTGACTTCAACATAGCTTCTTTACCATGCTTAAAAACTACCTGAAAATCGCGTTTAGAAATCTCATCAAAAATAAGAGTAACACTATTATAAATGTTAGCGGTCTAACTCTGGGTGTGGTTTGTGCTCTGGTTATTTTTTTAGTGATTCAATTCGATTTGAGTTTTGATACGTGGCACAAAGATGGAGATCGGGTATACAGAATTGTTAAGTCCGATTCTGAATATGGAGATATTAGCTACGATCGTGGCGGGCAGTATCCACTGGCCAAAGCAGTCAAGGAAGATATTGTTGGAATCGAATATGCCTCAATTGCAGATAATAATTATGGAAATGACCCTGTAATTTCATACATGGAGGAAGGTATTGTTCAAAATAAATTCAAAGAAAGTAATCTGGTATTCGTTCAACAGGAATTTTTTAACATCCTCACTTATCAATGGTTAGCTGGTGATTCAGAGTCTGCCCTTGAACGACCCAATACTGCAGTAATAACAAAAAGTTTTGCAGAAAAGATGTTTGGAAATACAAACGTCGTCGGCAAAAATCTGGTGCTTAGCATGAGTGGTTCATATTCAGATCTTGAAATTACCGGACTTGTAAATGACCAACCTGAGAATTCAGATTTTCCATTCACAATTCTAGCTTCTTCTCACTCCAAAAACAGAGATGGTGAAAGTGGTGAAAATGATAGCTGGAGTAGCAGCTCTAGTTCAATTCAAACTTATTTAAAGCTTGAAGAAGGAGTTACCGTTGAATCAGTAAATGCTCAGCTTGAGGATTTAATCATTAAATATAAAGGGGAAGAAGATGCTAAGTACCTTGAATACTTTCTCCAACCACTTTCGGAAATTCATTTTGACAGCAGGTTCGGAAACTATAATGGCCGTACGATTGAAATCCGCATTCTTTTCGCCCTAGGTATAATAGGCTTATTCCTATTAATCACAGCTTGCATCAATTTTATTAACCTGAATACTGCCATAGCCGTTAGTCGTTCTAAAGAAGTTGGTCTTCGTAAAACCTTAGGAGGCACAAAAACCCAACTTACCTTTCATTTCCTTGGTGAGACTGCTTTTATCACACTTCTAGCTATCATTCTTGGGATAGGTTTGACAGAAATAGTACTTCTTAAAATTGAACCCCTTCTCGGGTTTACCCCGGAATTTAATCTCTTCGCTAATACACAAGTTCTAGCTTTTCTCGGCATTCTGTTTTTAGTGATTACGCTTGCAGCAGGATGGTACCCGGCTCGTCATCTCTCAAGCTTTAATCCTATTGAAGCCATTCGAAATAAGATCAATGCCAGTTATGGAAAAGGAATTACTCTTCGAAGAGGTCTTATTGTAGTACAATTTACAATTACACAAGTATTGGTAATCGGTACCATTGTAATTGCTACTCAAATCAACCATTTCCAAAATCAGGATCTTGGATTTGAAAAGGAAGCTCTTGTTGAAGTTCCCCTCCCAACAAGAGATAAGCAGACCCTCTCAACTTTTAAGAACCAGTTATTAAATCAAGCAACCATCAATAATGTAACTTTCTCAAATACGGGGACCACCAGTAACAGTACCTGGGGAGGAAACTATATAGTTACTATTGATACTACAAGATTTGAAAATCATGCTCAGGTTAAATTTATTGACGAAGACTTCGCAGTCACTTATGGGTTAACTATTCTTGCTGGAAAAAATCTCTCGCCTTCCGATACGGTGTATCAGTATTTGGTAAATGAAGCCTTTGCTAAACAAGTTGGCTTTGGGGATGATTATGAGGGATTAATTGGAAAAACTAATCTTTTTTGGGGAGCTGAAGCTCCAATAGTTGGAGTAGTGAAAGATTTTAATACTCAATCATTGCATGAAGGACTTACCCCGGTAGTAATGACAACCCGAAGAAGCTATTTCGTTGGTGGCATAAAAATTAATACTGCACAAACCTCTGAAGCACTTGCTGCCATAGAGCAAACCTACAATCAAGTATTTCCCGATTACATCTTTGAGTATTCTTTTCTTGATGACTATATCACAGAAATGTATGAGGATGAGCAACGCACTGCGAGAATCATGAATGCTTTTACGCTCATTGCAATTTTAATTGGTTCATTAGGCCTGTTTGGTTTGGTATCGTATATGGCAACTACGCGAACTAAAGAAATAGGTGTTCGGAAAGTCCTCGGTGCTAATATTCTGGATATTCTGAAAATATTTGGATTTGAATTAGCCTTGTTGGTAGGTATTTCATTTGTAATTGCCGCACCGGTTTCCTGGTACTTGATGCAGCAATGGTTAGCTGATTTCGCTTATAAAATAGAATTAGGTCTAAGCATTTTTATTCTTGCTTTAGCTGGAACAATTCTGATAGCAGTACTAACCGTAGGATATAGAACGATGAGGGCAGCTCTTGCCAATCCTGTTGATAGCCTGAAGAGTGAATAAAAACCAGCTATAGCCTAATCGTGTAAAAACTAAAAATTATGTTTAAAAATTATTCCAAAATCGCGTTTAGAAATCTCATCAAAAATAAGAGCCATACTTTTATCAATATTGGAGGACTCTCGCTCGGGGTAATCTGTTCTTTGGTAATATTTCTGGTCATCCAGTTCGATTTAAGTTTCGATACCTGGCATGAAGACGGAGACCGGATATACAGAGTTGTACGAATTGATTCTGATTACGGGGACATAACATATAGCGAGGGCAATACCTATCCCCTTGCTGAAGCTGTTGAAAATGACATCTCTGGTGTGGAGTATGTAAGCATTGTTAACACGAATTACGCAAACGTACCTATCATTTCTTATACCAATGGAAATGTGGTGCAGAATAGGTTAAAAAACGATTTCACCGTTTTTGTTGAACCGGACTACTTCGATATTTTTACTTATATCTGGATTTCAGGCAATAAAGAAACAGCTTTATCTAAACCAAATACAGCCGTTATTTCAGAAGACTTAGCATTTAAACTTTTTGGAGACCTGAATGTCATAGGAAAAGTAATTCAATTTGATGCCGGAACTGTTTCCGACCTTGAAATAACAGGAATTGTTAAAGATGTCCCAGATAACTCTGACTTTCCTTTCACTCTTTTTATAGAATCAACCTCAAAAAACAGAGAAGGAAAAACTAATATAAACGATTCATGGTCAAGTTCATCCAGCTCAACTCAAACATTCGTCAAGCTGTCATCTGGTGTACTCCCGGAAAATGTAAATGCCCAGTTCGATGATTTGATTACCAAATATCAAAGCGCAGATGTAGCTGAGTACCTGGATTTCAGACTTCAACCTTTATCTGAAATTCACTTCGACAGCAGATTCGACACTCATTTAGGGCGAGTCGTAGAAAAAAGAACGCTGTTGGCACTAGGTATTATTGGTCTCCTCCTCTTAATAACCGCATTCATTAACTTTATAAACTTAAACACAGCGTTGGCAGTAAGTCGTTCTAAAGAAGTAGGTTTAAGAAAGACTCTGGGAGGAACCAGGACACAACTTATCTGGCATTTTCTTGGAGAAACGGCGTTGGTATCTTTGATTGCAATAGTAGTTGGTGTTGGAATTGCCGAAATCATCACTCCCTACCTTGAGCCAATGCTTGGATTTGAGCCAAAGCTGAATTTAGCTTTTAACCAATCCGTCCAATTGTTTCTTGTTGGATTGTTTGTTCTTACAACACTAGCCGCAGGATGGTATCCCGCGCGACATCTTTCCAGTTTTAATCCTATTGATGCTATTAGAAACCGCATCAATTCCAGTTATGGTAGAGGATTAACACTAAGAAGAAGCCTTATTGTGGTTCAATTCACAATTACCCAGATCCTAATAATCGGCACTATTACTATTGCTGCTCAAATAAAATATTTCCAGGAAAGAGATCTCGGATATAATAAGGAAGCCTTAGTGGAAATCGAATTACCGAATAACGAGGAAGCTACTCTTGAAACTTTTAAAAACATACTCCTTAACGAATCATCCATTCTGGGGGTTACTTATTCTAACACAGGCACTACAAGTAATAGTACCTGGTCGGGAAATTACTTGGTTATGGAGGATACCGTAAGACTTGAAAACAACGCTCAAATAAAATATGCTGATGCTGATTTTGTTGATACTTATGGGCTTACCATTCTTGCAGGAGAAAATCTGACTCCATCCGATACCGTAAATAAATTTCTAGTTAATGAAGCGTTTGCAAAACAAGTAGGCTATGGTGATGACTATGAAGGTCTGATAGGTAAAATAAATATTTTCTGGGGCGCAGAAGCTCCTATAGTAGGAGTAGTTAAAGATTTTAACACACGGTCTTTACATAGTGAGTTAGGTCCGGTTGTCATCGCAACACGAAACATGTTTTACACCGGTGCAATACGTATTAACGCAAGCCGAACCTCTGACGCTCTTGCTGCAATTGAGGATGCCTTTGAAAACACTTTTCCTCAGGCAGTCTATGAGTATGCTTTTCTTGATGATAAAATCGAACGGATGTATAAAGATGAGGAACGTACTGCAAAAATAATGAATGCATTTACATTGATTTCTATTCTGATTGGATGCCTTGGGTTATTTGGGTTGGTTTCTTATATGGCTACTACTAAAACGAAAGAGATCGGAGTACGTAAAGTACTTGGAGCAACTTTACCTGATATTCTGAAAATTTTTGCGGCCGAACTAATCATTCTTACAGGCGCATCCTTTCTGATAGCAACCCCGGTTTCCTGGTATTTGATGAAGCAATGGCTGGCAGACTTCGCTTATCAAATTGACATTGGTTTAGAGATTTTCGCACTGGCTCTGATAGGAATTATACTGATTTCAGTACTTACCGTAGGCTACAAATCAACGAGAGCTGCACTCGCCAATCCTGTAGATAGTTTGAAGAGCGAGTAAATCAACTATTACCCAATTGCACAAAGCTAGAAAATTATGTTTAAAAATTACCTCAAAATCGCATTTCGTAATATCCGCAAGCAAAAAATATATTCCTTAATCAATATAGTAGGGTTAACACTTGGTATCACATGTTGCATCATTATCTACTTATTTATTCAGGATGAATATTCTTACGATAAATTCCATGAAAATAGCGGGAATATTTACTTGGTTGAGGAAATCAATTATTATGACATCAAAGAAAATATAGAGCCTTCTCCTTTTTTTGATAGCCGGACTCCTGAAGGTATTCGCAAATCACCCTGGTTACCACTTTCGTTAGGGCCGGTTTTAAAAGACCGCATCCCGGAAATCAAGGATTTTGTGAGAGCAGATCAGTTTACAACAATTCTCAGGATTGGAAATGAGTCTTTTGAAGAAGAACTGACTTATACCGATGAATCTTTTTTTACCATGTTTTCTTTCCCTCTTCTTCAGGGAAATCCCGTTACCGTACTCAAAGATCCAGGCAGTCTTGTCCTTACACAGGAATTTGCTTCCAAGTATTTTGGAGACAGAAATCCAGTTGGAGAAACTATATTTATTACCGTCAGTAATGAAGACATACCTTTTACAGTAACAGGAATTGCGAAGGCTCCACCGGTAAATTCCAGCACCCCTTTCTCTATTGTTACAAACCTGAAAGAAAGCCCATATTATGAACGGAATCTAGATCAATGGAACCGATTTAATACCCCTGTTTTTTTGCAGCTAGAATCCAATGTCGATATCGCAGCGGTAAATGAAAAGATAAATGAATTTGTAGTCGAAAAATGGAGCGATAACTGGGACAATGTCAGGGAACGAAGAGGACTTCCTGCTGGTGCCGATGTAATGGAGTTCGGACTTGTTCCTTTAACTTCTCTACATCTGGATGCATCTATTGAATGGATAAATTCCAGTAATCCTCTCTATTCCTATATTCTTGGTGCAGTTGGGATTTTAATTCTTCTGATTGCTTGCATTAATTATGTTACACTGGCCTTGGCCCGGTCATCAAGCAGAGCAAAAGAAGTAGGAATCAGAAAAACATCCGGAGCAAAAAAGAATCAAATAGCGCTTCAATTTTGGGGTGAAACTCAGCTTTTAACTATTTTGGCTATAGTTCTAGGCATTTGTTTTGCTGAGATCCTGCTTCCCTACTTTAACTCCGTATCAGGGAAATCACTCGTTATCAATTATTTAGATAATGCAGGCTTTCTTATTGCCATTTTAGGTATTGCATTAATGACAGGGTTAATTGCAGGGAGTTATCCGGCCCTTGTTCTTTCTAAATATCAACCAGCAAAAGTTCTTAAAGGAATGAGCGGGTTTCAGTATAAACCCCGCCTTACAAAAGGACTTATTGTAGTACAATACAGTCTGTCTATATTTTTGATTATAAGTTCCGTAATCATGTTTAAGCAGATGGATTATATCAATGGAAAGGATTTGGGATATAATGAGGAACAGGTATTATTTATTCCAACACATACCGGATGGAATGAAGAAGGTACAAGACTCATGGAGCTATATCGAAGTGAATTGATTGGAACACGGGGCGTGGTTAATGTAAGCGGGATGGCTCCGGCTTTTACCAGTGGTTCTAACCGTTATGGCTTTGAAGTTAACGACGACGAATTTCGCTCTTATATTTATTTTGTTGAAGAGGAGTTAATACCAACCTTAGGTCTTGAACTTTTATTCGGACGTAATTTCTCCGAAGATCGTCCTTCCGATGAAACAGAGTCTATCATTGTAAACGAAGCCCTTATTAACGCTTTGGGTTGGCAGGAAGATCCCATTGGTAAACTTCTACCTTGGAAAGGAAAAGAAAATCCCTCCACTGTAATTGGAGTTGTTAAAGACTTCCACTTTCAGTCTTTAGAGACTGAAATTCAGCCCATGCTCATGCATATGGATCACAACCAAGGAGGTGTGGCTTCTATTGCTGTTAAACTTGAACCTGGAATGATTGGAGAAGCATTACCAATACTCGAAGAGAAATGGGCTGAAGTATCTCCGCTCCGGCCCTTTAGTTTCTGGTTTTTAGATGATGCTGTAGCCAGCCAATATGAAGACTACCAACGATGGTTACAAATTATGGGCGTTGCAACATTTATCGCAATTCTAATCGCTTGCTTAGGTTTATTCGGACTTGCCGGGCTTACAGCGGTAAATAAAACCAAAGAAATTGGAATACGAAAAGTACTCGGTGCTGGAATTGATCAAATTGTACTTTTATTAAATAAAGATATTGTTCTATTGGTTCTCATTTCTATGATAATTGCAGCTCCGGCATCATGGTATATCATGGAGCAATGGCTTTCTGATTTCTCCTATCGAATCAATATTAATGCCGGGGTGTATATGATTTCTACGATCGTTGCTCTGGCTTTGGCAATTTTAACGGTAAGTTACCACTCTGTAAAAGCAGCCCTTGCCAATCCCGTGGATAGTTTAAAGAGCGAATGATTTAGCAAGCAGTTTGCAGTAAGCAGAATAATACTACAAACTGCTTACTGCCGAACTGTTCAATAGCGGACACTCATTGTCTGAAATCGAACAGTAATTATTCAAAAAAAGACGGTTTTACTATAAATAAGAGCTTCCTATCAATTTGGTACGGTTGTTGAAATAACGTTACTGTAATTGAGAATACAACATATTGTGGGGAGATGATGTTTAAAAATTACTTCAAAATTGCTTTTCGTAATGTATCAAAACAGAAAGGGTACACTTTAATAAATACTCTTGGTTTGGCAATTGGAATGGGTGTGTGCTTGTTTCTCGTACTCTTAACTCAGTATGCCTTTACTTTTGATCAATATCATGAAAACTCCGATCGAATCTACAGGGTAGCGGACAAAATCAAGCAGCAAAACGGAAGTATTCTTGATGTAGCGATTTCTCCTAGCCCCTGGGGAAAGGCCCTGGAAGCAGATTATCCAGAGATTGAAGAATCTACACGTTTTCTATACCGGGGAGCGGCTATCGAGTATGGTGATAAAATTCTTCGGCAGGGCATCACTTATGTAGATGAAGGGATTTTCGACATCTTTTCCTATCCGTTTAAATACGGCACTCCCGAAGGAGCCCTTTCTCAACCCAACAATATTGTTATTACAGAGGAGATGTCGGTTCGTTATTTTGGTGAAGAGAACCCGGTAGGGGAAACACTTCTGTTAGATAAAACACCATTTCAGGTTACAGGGGTACTTAAAAAGCTCAACCCACAATCCAGCTTTGCATTTAATTCTCTGGTACCATTTTCGGGGCTGACCGAAGAAGACTATGCATCAATCAACGATTGGAGATCTCATAATCTATACACGTATCTACTGTTGAAGGAAGGGACTAATGTCGCCGAGCTGGAGTCAAAACTTCCAGATTTTATTGAAAAACATGTTGGGGAAGAGTTCCGTGACCGATATGTGCCGCATCTGCAAAATATTGGAGATTTACTTCTCAGATCAAATTTATATGCTGAGCATGGAGAGACTTTAGAAGTGTCTTATGTATACATTTTTATAGCGATAGCTCTTCTCATACTGATTATAGCCTGTATTAACTTCATCAATCTATCTACTGCACAAGGACTGAAGCGAGCAAAAGAAGTGGGAGTTCGAAAGGTAATGGGGGCCTTTAAAAAACAACTCGTATTTCAATTTTTAGCTGAGGCGCTATTAATTGCATTTTTTGCGGTTGTTATAAGTATGATGCTTGTTGAGCTCGCTCTCCCTTGGTTTAATGATCTGGCTGAATGGAGTGTTCAGGCCAGCTATCTTGCTAATCCCGTTTATATGGTTTCTATATTTCTGATTGTGTTACTAGTTGGGGTATTGGCAGGTGGTTATCCGGCCTTTGTGTTATCTGCGTTTAAGCCTGCTGCTGTTTTAAAAGGAGAAAAGACGGGAGCAAAAGGAAATTCGTTCCTTAAAACGGGATTAGTAGTAGCCCAATTTACTGTAGCTATATTTATGATTGTAAGTACTGCAGCTGTGGATAAGCAACTTTCTTTCCTGAAAAGCAAAGATCTTGGGTTCAACAAAAATGATGTACTTGTAGCAGGAGTACCCAGTGAAATTTCAGGTGACGAACTTGAGTTAGTCCGGGATGAATTATTCAGAATTCCCGGAGTCACTAAAGTATCTTTCAGCTCAAATATTCCAGGAAATGAATCGGGTAATCGAAGTCAGTTTTACCCTGAAGGTGCCTTTGCTGAGGATGGCTTACTTGTGAACACCTATTCAATTGATGACTACTTTATCTCGCAATTCGATTTAACTTTGATTGATGGAAGAGACTTTAGCAGTGATTTAGCTTCAGATTCGGCAAATTCAGTCATCATAAATCAGGCTGCAGTTACAAAATTCGGATGGGAATCTCCTATTGGAAAAACCATTGTTACCGAAAACAGGGAGAAAGAAAGAACTTATTTTGATGTGGTAGGAGTGTTGGAGGACTTCCACTATGAAACCCTCCATTCGTCTATAGAACCTTTAATCATTCGAAAAAATCCGAATCAATTTTACGACTTAAGTATCCGGCTGAATACTGCAAATCTGGAAGAAACTACAGCTCAGGTATCTGATGTACTGAAAGGGTTTAATGAAGGTATTCCTGTTTGGTATTATTTTCTTGAAGATGATATAGCGACCGATTATACCACAGAAGAGGTGATTGGAGAAATGCTCAGATACTTCGCCTATCTCACCATTTTCATAGCTTGCCTTGGTTTATTGGGATTAGTCTCATTCACTGTAATAAACAGAAAGAAGGAAATTGGAATACGTAAAGTATTAGGTGCATCAGTGAGTAATATTGTTCAAACTATTTCTACCGACTTCTTAAAGTTGGTAATATTCGGCTTTGTAATAGGTGCTCCACTCGCTTTTTTTCTGGTTCAACAATGGTTAAACAGCTTTGCCTACAGTACTAGTCCGGATGCCCTTATTTTCGTAGGATCTGGTGCAACAATTATTGCGATCTCCCTTCTGACAATAGGATATCAGGCTGTAAAAGCAGCTTTAGCTAATCCTGTAGAAAGTTTAAAGAATGAATGAGGCTACCAAAAAGAGAAGAATGTATATCAAAAAGAAAATTCTAGAATAATTGCTTTTAGCTACTAGCCGTTAGCCTTAATCAACACTCAGAATCAGGCGGACAGCTATAAAACTAAGAGCTAAACCCTTTTTACCATGCTTAAAAACTATCTGAAAATCGCCTTCCGTAATCTACTCCGAAATAAATCGTATTCATTTATAAACATATTTGGGCTTGCGATCGGACTTACATGTACTATCCTGATTGGGCTTTATGTCATCCATGAGCTTTCGTATGACAAATTTCATGAAAACGGAGATCGTATCTATCGTGTAGTGGAAAGCTATAACAGTGAGCAGGAAGAAAACTGGTATGCCACCACCTTCTCAGCACTCGCTCCAACCCTCAAAAGCGAGTTTCCATCCATAAAGCATGTTACCCATGTTTATCCAACCAATGGATTAGTTACCGGAGGCGAAAACCAGAAATATCAGGAAGACACTATCATCTATGGTGATTCTGCGTTCTTTGAAATGTTTTCTTTTCCTCTTTTATCAGGTGACCCCACTTCTGTACTTAATCAACCTTTAACCGTTGTAATTACAGAAAGTGTTGCTCAAAAGTTTTTTGGTAAAGAGAACCCGGTTGGTAAAAGTATTTCATTCAAAGGTCAAAGAAGCACTGTTGAATTTGAAATAACCGGTGTAGCTGAAAACCCTCCCTCCAATTCACACATTCAATTTGAGTATGTGTTCTCTTATGAGAGTTTGAGAAACCTTAGGCCCTGGGAGTACAACAAATGGTATTACCCACCCGTGTATACGTATGTTGAGTTGGCTTCGAATGAATCTGTTACTGATCTGAAGTCTGTTTTCCCAGCGTTCCAGGAAAAATATGTTGGTGCAGAAGCTCACCTTCGTAATCTTGACTTACAACCTATTGGTGATATTCGATTATTCTCTGATTATCAGAATGAATTGTCCACGACCTCAGATATCAGCTACATTTACTTATTTTCAGCAATTGGGATTTTTATTCTCCTCATTGCTTGTATCAATTTCATGAATTTGGCAACTGCTAAATCTATGAAACGATCAAGAGAAGTGGGTATGAGGAAAACACTGGGAGCCCGAAGAAAACAACTGATTTGGCAGTTTCTGGGCGAAGCATTTATCATTACCTCTATCAGCCTAACCCTTGCCTTCCTGATTTCTGAAATTGTACTTCCCTATTTCAATGCAATATCCGGCAAAGAACTAGCAATGGGAGCTATAGGCCTTAGCTCATGGATGGTTGGAGCATTTGGAATAATACTCATAGTGGGTTTAATAGCAGGTAGTTATCCCGCTTTTTATCTCTCTTCCTTTAAACCTATTACCGTACTTAAAGGGATTAAGGATACTAGTGGAAGTTCGGATTCTTTATTTAGAAAGGGATTGGTCATATTCCAGTTCTTCATTTCTACGGGGCTCATCTTTGGGACATTTATTGTGACCCAGCAGCTGGATTTTCTTCAAAACGACCGTCTCGGCTTTAATAAAGAACAGGTAGCGATTATCCCTGTTCGTGAAACCACTGATCAATTCAATATAAAATCACTTAAAGAAGAAATACTGAGAATTCCCGGCGTGGAGTCGGCTGCTGCGGTATCCGGCGTTCCGGGTATAAGTAGCGGAATTCACTCATTTGGAGCTGTCCCTGATGATAACAAAACGGATACGCTTGGTGTTATGACCATTACAAGTGACCATTCTTTTGTTGAAACTCTTCAGCTGAACTTATTGGAAGGAAGGGATTTCTCCGAAGCATTTAGCACCGATGAGACTCAGGCGTTTATCATCAATCAAACAGCCGCGGAAAAATTTGGCTGGGATAATCCTGTTGGAGAAGAGCTAACTCTTCGTTTTTACACAACAGATTTGGTTGAAAAAAAAGGAACCGTTGTCGGCATGGTAGAAGATTTCCAATACCACTCCCTGCATTCAGACATCGATCCGATTCTGATTCAGGTGTTCTCCGCTACCTTTTATCACGACTATCTCGCTATTCGGTTTACTTCGGATAATCTGCAGGCTTCTCTTCAGGATGTAGAGGCAAAATGGAGTGCCTTCAATCCGGATCGACCTTTCGAATATACTTTCCTGGATGATACCTTCGACTCTATGTACAAGGCTGAGGAACAACTCAGTATGATTTTCAACATGTTTGCAGTTATCGCAATTGCCATTGCCTGCCTCGGGTTATTCGGGTTAGCTTCGTACAGCACAGAGCGCCGGTTGAAGGAGTTGGGAATCAGAAAAGTACTTGGAGCATCCGTGGCGGATATCCTCACGCTTTTATCCAAAGATTTCCTAAAACTGGTAGTGATTGGGTTCCTCGTTTCTGTTCCGTTTGCCATCTTCTTTATGAATAAATGGCTTCAGAATTTTTCAGAGCGTATAGAAATAAACTTTGCCCTGTTTTTCTTTGTAGCCGTAGTCGCTATTTCTGTCGCTGTAATTGCAGTGAGTTATCAATCTATCCGCGCTGCAGTGATGAATCCTGTTGATAGTTTAAAACGGGAATAAAACTATTTGAAAGTGAACAAAATCTGGTTTTAATGTAACCATAAGTTTAAATCTTCGTGTTATGCTTAGACCTTAACACGGAGATTTTTTATGCTTAAGAATTATATAAAGACGGCGTTTCGGGGATTCAGACGCCAAAAAAGCTCTTTTTTCATCAATTTAGCGGGGCTTTCCATCGGCTTAACCTGTAGCTTTCTCATCTTCCTTTGGGTAATTGATGAGATGAACATGGATCAGTATCACGCCGATTCTGATCGCATTGTTCAGATTATGGAATTTCAAGAGTACTCGGATGAAACCTTTGCCACACTCTCCACCCCTGGAATTATTGCCAGAAATATCAAAGAAGAATTCCCCGAGTTTGAATATGCCGCAAATTACACATGGAATGGAGACCGGTTATTCTCTAAAGATAATCTGAACTACTATGAAAACGGGCTGGATGTAGAAAACGATTTTTTCAAAATTCTGAGCATTGATTTAATCTACGGGAACAGAGATGAGCTTCTAGTCCAACCAAATACAGTAGTTCTTTCCGAAGAAACTGCTAAGAAATATTTCGGCGAATCGAACCCGGTAGGTCAGGCTATTACTTACAACAATACCACCGAATTGATGGTAACCGGTGTGTTCAGGAAGATGCCAGATAATTCCACTTTCCAATTCGATGTCCTACTCAATTATGATGATTGGCTGGAGACCAATGAATGGGCAACCGATTGGGGTAATAATGGTCCCAGAGCTATAGCCAAGCTTGTTCCCGGTACCAATCAGCAAGAATTAAACTCCAAAATTGTCAATTACATAAAGGGAAAAGATGAAGAGGGTGATTCAAACGTAGAAGTGTTTGTATATCCTTTTGCTCAACGTTATTTATATGGTCAGTTTGAGAATAAAGTTCAGTCTGGTGGCCGTATCGAGTATGTTCGCCTTTTTATTATTGTAGCAATTTTCGTACTTCTGATTGCTTGCATCAACTTTATGAACCTTAGTACAGCTAAAGCTACCAAACGAGCTAAAGAGGTTGGAATTCGTAAATCTATCGGAGCTAGTCAGGGCTCATTAATCGGGCAGTTCATTGGCGAATCCATGATTATTAGTTTCTTCTCGTTGTTTATCTCAATCATAATGGTAGAGTTGTTCCTTCCCATATTTAATAATATTACAGGAAAAGAAATCTCCGTTGATTATTCGAACCCAACACTTCTGTCGATTTTTATTGGCACTGTATTAATCACAGGCTTGGTATCCGGAAGTTATCCTGCTTTTTATCTTTCATCGATAGAGGCTGTCAAGTCTTTGAAAGGTTCCCTTAGGTCTTCTTTTAAGGAAGTATTCGCCCGGAAAGGTCTGGTTGTATTTCAATTCAGCCTTTCTGTTATCCTCATTATTTCGACTATTATTATCTATCGCCAAATTCAGTTTACACAACAGAAAAATCTTGGATACAAAAAAGAAAATCTGGTGTTTTTTACTGTTGAGGACGAAATCTATGACAGATGGGAAACTTTTAAAGAACAAGTTGAAGGAATTCCGGGAGTACAACATGTATCAAGAAGCAGTTCTACTTTCCTCGGCAGGAATTCGAACACATCCGGTTTAGACTGGGAAGGCAAAGACCCTGATTCGCGAATTTTGTTTGAAAATGTTTTAGCTGATTACGATTTACAGGAAACCATGGGTTTTGAATTGGTTGATGGACGATTTTTTTCAGAAGAGTTTGGAATTACTGACACCTCGAAAATCATATTTAACGAACGGGGTATTGAAGTAATGGGTCTCGAAGATCCTGTTGGAAAAGTAATCACCCTTTGGGATGACTATGAAATGGAAATAATCGGGGTAGTGAAAGACTTCAACTTCCAAAGCCTGAGAAGCGAAGTGGAACCACTGTTTTTCCGTTATAGAGAAAACTCAGGCTGGCGGGGATTTGTCCGCATCGAAAGCAGTAATATTACTTCTACTCTTTCAAATCTGGAAGAAACGTATAAATCGTTTAATGCAAATTACCCCTTCGAATATAATTTCATGGACGACCAATACGCTGCACTGTACCGCAGCGAAATGAGAATCGGGGAACTTGCGAAGTACTTCTCCATCTTCGCTATACTTATATCTTGTTTAGGTTTGTTCGGGTTGTCTGCTTTCACTGCCGAGCAGCGCTCTAAAGAAATCGGTGTTCGAAAAGTATTGGGAGCTTCTGTACGCAGCTTAGTACTACTCATCTCGAAAGACTTCACCAAGCTTGTTTTGATTTCAATCGCTGTGTCTATTCCGGTTTCCTGGTATCTAATGAGTATCTGGATTGAAGATTTTGCTTATAGTTCAGGAATTGAATGGTGGGTATTCTTTGCAGCAGGGATTTGTGCACTTGTTATCGCCTGGCTAACAGTAAGCTGGCAATCTGTAAAAGCAGCACTAATGAATCCAGTTAAAAGTTTGAAGAGCGAGTGAGAACTCATGCTTTCAGCGAACATCGTTCAGCTTTTTGATTCTTGTACAAAAAGCTGAATGCTGATTACTTCTTAGCTGACAACTAACATGTCCGTTAGCGTACACCCTCTGTATAAAACCGAACATCTTTTCTTCTAAAATCAGTGCTTTTAAGCTTATTTATGCTGTTTGGTTAGTTTGGTATGATTGTTGGCATTATAACTTAGAATTCCAATAATCAGCTATTACAATGGTCAAAAACTATATCAAAATTGCGTTTCGTAATCTCTTCAAGAATAAAACCTATTCCGGTATAAATATTTTTGGTCTTGCTGTTGGTATCTGCTGCTGTGTTCTTATTGGTTTATATGTTCAAAATGAATGGAGCTATGATGAATTCCACTCTAAATCAGATCGTATTTATCGGATTTGGTATGAGGAAACCATGTCGGATCAACGAGTTCTTACAAATACGGCAACTCCAGTTAAACTTGGGCCAACCATTCGTGAAAATATTCCTGAAGCGGAGCATATAACCTATGTATATAATTTCAACAATTTGGTTACTACCGAAGACAAGCCTGATGTACAAAGTGAAAACTTTCAGGTCGTTAATAAAGATTTTTTCCAAATATTTGATTTTGAATTACTAACTGGAGATGCATCTTCAGTATTCAATAATCCTTCTTCGGTTGTCCTTTCCGAGTCTGCAGCGCAACGATTACTAGGAGATCAAAATCCCTTAATGAAAGTCTTATCCATTCGTTTAGGTGATACCTACTATCCATTCACTGTGACAGGAGTAATTGAAGATGTACCTTCGAATTCAAGTCTATCCTATAATATTCTAATGCCAATTGAGAATCTCGAAGTATTGATTTCCGAAAGAGGAAGAGAAAGCTGGTTTAGTATTTATGGAGGTACTTTCATCACCTTAAATGAAGGAACAAACCCTGAAAATCTGGATAGTAAATTCGCTTCTATGATGGAACGTGAGCTTGGTACCGAAACCTTTGAGGAAACGAACTATACTATTCATTTGCAGCCTTTAGAGGATATTCATTTAAATACCGAACTTGATGGAAATCTTATTTCTGTAAGCGACCCTGTTTATTCTTACATCCTGAGTGCCATAGCAATTCTGATTTTAATTATTGCTTGTATAAACTTTATGACGTTATCCATAAGTCGTTCAACATCGAGGGCTAAAGAAGTAGGAATAAGAAAAACTATTGGTGCATATCGCCAACACCTGATGTTTCAATTCTGGGGAGAAGCACTTTTAATGACCGGAATTGCTTTTCTAATCGGACTCACTTTTGCTGAACTCTTACTTCCTTACTTCAATAATCTGTCCGGGACCGATTTAAATCTAATTTATAGCCCCGATATGGTTTTAATACTAACAGCTACCGCTACATTAGTTAGCCTCTTTGCAGGAATTTACCCTGCATTGATTCTATCCGGGTTCAAACCGATTGAAGTCCTTAAAGGTAGAATTAAGTTAACCTCTGGTAAAGGACGTTTTCAGGAGGTTATGGTAGTTTTTCAGTTCGCATTATCAATCACTTTAATTATTGGAACAATTACCATTCAACAACAAATGAATTATGTTCAAAAAAAGAATCTGGGCTTTCAGAAAGATCAGGTATTGGTAATAAATAGCGGCCTTACAAATACCGCCCAAAACGAACCGGATGAAGTTTTTCAACAAGCATTAAGAAATAAAGAATTATTTGAAAGTAAACTTAATATCGGCCAGGGAATCGAGGCAATAACCGTTTCTTCATATACTCCTGTTCAAACTGGCGGGTGGTTTCAAATGGGTTTTAGTGATAATGATGACCAAATTCGAAATATTCATGGAAATGTTGTTGATGCAGAATTTATAACATCCCTCGGAATCAATATAAAACAGGGGCGCAACTTTTCAGATGAAAATACAAGCGATTCACGTCAAGCTATTATAGTTAACGAAGCTACAGTCGAATATTTCGGCTGGGAAAATCCGATTGGAGAAAGACTTCCCGGACCCGAATTCTCCGATCATGAAGTAATCGGAGTAGTTGAGAATTTCCACTTCGAGTCTCTCCATACCTCTGTTAAGCCACTAGTTTTAGCAATGTCATTTGACTTGCTCTTTTCAGGCATCCAGAATCTTGGAATAAATAATTCCTTTAATCCCAGAATGTCTATGACTTTAACCACCTCGGATATTCAGGAAACCGTTAGTATCATTCAGGATGAGTTCAAAACTATTATGCCGGGAACACCATTTACGTATTCATTTGTAGATCAGGCACTAGATAATCAATACCGTCAGGAACAGCGACTCAGCCAAATTGTAAGTACCGGCTCTTTACTGGCTATTATTATTGCTTGCCTAGGACTATTTGGACTCGCATCGCTCATGGTAACTCGCCGAACAAAAGAAATAGGAGTAAGAAAAGTTCTGGGGGCTTCCTCCTCACGGATCTTATTCATGATTAATGCACAGTTTACTCTGTTGGTTATTGTTGGTTTTGTGATTGCAGCTCCAGTTGCGTGGTTTGGGATGAACAATTGGCTCAAAGGTTTTGCCTATCAAATGGGGATCAGTATCTGGACATTTATAATTGCCGGTTCTGCAAGCCTACTTATCGCCTGGCTTTCGGTGGGATATCAATCATTCAAAGCCACCACTATCAACCCGGTAGAAAGCCTGAAGGGAGAGTAACTATGCTAAGAAATTACCTGAAGCTCGCTATCCGAAATCTGTTCAAGAATAAAACATTCTCTGTTATCAATATTCTTGGATTAACCCTTGGGTTTACCTGTTTCATCCTGCTTTCCCTATTTGTGTTGGATGAACTCTCTTTTGATACATTCCACGATGATTCCGATGAGATCTACCGGGTGATTCAACATATTACCGAATCATCCGGTGACTCTCGGAATTTAGCTACAATCGCGCCTTTAGTTGGTACAGAAGCTGAATCCAGGTTTCCGGAAGTTACCGATCAGACTCAAATTATATCCATCGGGAGAAACACTGTTGGTAACGAACCTCTTGAACGTGACTATGAAACCATCTGGATTGCTGATGAGAACTTCTTTCAGTTTTTTGATTTTGAATTCATTGACGGAGACCCTACTACTGCACTTTCCCAACCCGATAATCTGGTTATTACAGAATCAATTGCGTTAAAATATTTTGGTGATATTGATGTAGTTGGGCAGTCTTTATTTACTAACACTTATGTAGCAACCATTGCGGGTGTAATTGAAGATTTCCCTGCCAATTCGCATTTAAGTTTTGAATTGGTACACGCTGAACCAACATGGGCGAGAGAAATTTCGGGATGGAACGAGTTTGTGACTACAAACTGGACTTCAAACTCGATGGTTACTTATGTTAAAATGCAGTCCGGTTTTGATAAAACTGCTTTTGAAAATAAACTTACTAATCTCGTTACCGGAAATTATTCTGATGACGTAGAATACACCAGCTCATTTTCCCTTCAGCCTTTAAAAGATATCCATCTTTATTCAGCTGATATACAGGGAGGACTGAACGCAAACCAAGGCAGTCCGCTCTACCTCTATATGTTCTCAATTGTAGGTGTTTTGATTCTGATTATTGCCTGTTTTAACTATATGAATCTTTCCACTGCATCAGCATCACGAAGAACCCGCGAAGTAGGAATGAGAAAAACTTTGGGTGCAGTAAAGGGGCAATTAATTACTCAGTATCTCGGAGAATCTTTAGTTATTGCTTTATTATCTCTGGTACTTGCTGTTACAACCGTTGAGCTCTCTCTTCCCTGGGCTAACGAACTAACGGGAAAAGAACTGTTTCTGCCATTTAATAATTACCTGCTTATCATCGGATTGCTTTCAGTTGCACTAGTTTCAGGTATTCTTTCCTCTTTATACCCTGCTTTTTTCTTATCCAAGGTGAACCCTGCTTCGGCATTTAAAAATGAAGTGAAAATTGGAAATACAAACTTTTCTCTAAGAAAAGCGCTCATTATTACTCAGTTTGCTATTTCTATTGGCATGATTGCCACTACCATTATCATTTATCAGCAACTGAATTTTGTAAAAGACAAAGAACTTGGCTTCAACAAAGAAAACCGTCTCGTTATCGATATTAATAGTGGTGCGTTCCGGAGTCAGTTCGAAAGCATTAAAGAAGAATTCGGCAAACTTTCTGAAGTCCGTAGCGTCTCAGCATCTTCAAGAGTCCCCGGAGAATGGAAAGTATTGCCGGTGGCAAACGTTGACCGAACCGACTCAGATATTTCAACACAGATGAATTATGTAGCTGCAGATGGGGATTTTCTGGAAACTTTCGAGATTAATTTGCTTCAGGGAAGGAATCTTCGAAATACCATTGCTGATTCGAATTCTGTACTTATTACCCAAACCGGAGCTAAGAGGCTTGGACTTGAAAACCCAATCGGGCAAATTGTACATATACCCAGCACAATATGGAATGGAGATTTTGCTGAACAAGAGACTCCTTTTAGCCCGGAAATAGTCGGGATTGTTGAAGACTTCTATTTTGAATCACTTCATCAAACCCAGAAACCGGTAATGATTGCCTCCTATCGTAATCCTATACACAACATCGATTATTTCACGCTTAACATTGTAGCCGACGATTGGCAGTGGACCATTGCAAGACTGAAAGAAATCAGCTTCCGTTTTGATCCTGAAAACCCGATGGAATATACTTTCCTGGATAACAGGTTTGACGAAATCTATCAAGCTGACCAACTGAGAGGCCAACTATTTTTCATCTTTTCGATGGTGATCATATTCATTGCAGCAATGGGACTTTTTGCACTTGCTTCATTTACTATCGAATCCAGAGTACGGGAAATTGGGGTTCGTAAGGTATTAGGTGCATCTGTTCAGAACATTATTTATCTGGTTTGTAAAGACTTCTTATCGTTGGTAATCATCGGCTTTATAATTGCTACCCCGCTTGCATGGTATGTAATTGAGCAATGGTTAACAGATTTTGCCTATCGTATAAGTATTAGCCCTCTCTTTTTCATCCTGGCTGGGGTTATCGCAATCGGTATAGCACTCATAACCATTGGATATCACGCAATTAAATCTGCCATGCTAAACCCTGTAGATAGTTTAAGGAGCGAATAACTATGTTTAAAAATTACCTCAAAATTGCCTACCGGAATATTGTAAAAGATAAATACTATTCATTAATCAGCTTTGTTGGGTTAAGTATCGGTTTGTCGTTCTTTGCTCTTATGCTCATTTTTCTTAACCATGAGCTAAATTATGATACTTCTTATTCTGATCATGACCGTATTTACCGCACCCTGCTCACATCAAGTCAGGACGATCTGGAGAATACTACCGCTCAGTTACCCCTTCCTTTTTCGGATGTAATAACCAGCGAATTGGAAGGTATTGAATCTGTATCTAAGGTATATGGTGTTCCACAGCAAATTCTCGAAACTGAAGTTATTCGAGGAAGGTTGGATGACATAGTAGCTACAGATGGAGCCTTCTTTGATATTTTCGATTTAGAGATAGTAGCTGGTAATTCAGAAAACCCACTTGAAAATCAAATGAGCATAGTTCTTACTGAAACTACAGCCCAACGATTTTTTGGAGAATCAAATCCTATTGGAAAAACAATCGAGGTAGAAGCATACGGATTGTTCACGGTGACTGCAGTTCTGGATGAAATACCTAATAACTCGAGCTTCCGGTTTACCGCAATAATGAATGCCAGTGTAGATCGGTATTTGGAAAACTTTACAGGACCGGATTGGTTTAGAACATATTATACAAGTTGGAATGGCAGAGTCGCCCACAACTATATCAAACTAGATGAAGAAGCTGATCCTGAATTGATTGCCTCTCAGTTACAGGAAATATCTGCTAACTATTTCGGGAATCCTGAAATCAACAGACGTTTTACCCTGCAACCCATCATCGATGTACATTTCAACTCCTCTGCTATTCAGACTAACATAGATGAAGTAAATGGTGTGCCCGGGAATATTCAATATGTGTACATCTTTATTGCTATTGCCGTCCTTATTCTTGTAATCGCATGTATCAACTACATGAATTTATCTTCAGCCAGGTCTATCAAAAGAACGGCCGAAGTAGGCTTGAGAAGTGTGTTCGGAGCTCAGAAATCTCAACTTGTCTTACTCTTTCTTGTTCAATCTGTATTGATGGCAACCATGGCCCTGATCCCTTCGCTTGGGCTGTTACAACTCATGATTCCTTACTTCGAATCTATTGCTGGCATTCAGTTGGCTTTAAGTAATTCTGATCTGATTAATGTAGGATTATCTGCTCTGCCGTTACTCTTAATAATTGGAATAGTTTCCGGCTCCTACCCGGCATTTATGCTCACAAAAAATGAACTTTCAAATACGGTAAAACAAACATCTACGGGATCAGTTCAAAGCTCTTTTTTCAGGAAAAGCTTAGTTGTAGGCCAATTCGCGCTTACATACATAATTGTTGTGTTAACACTGGTTACCAGCAAACAACTCGGTTATATCTTTGATAAAGAATTAGGATTCGAAAACGAACAGGTTGTAGTTATGGAAATCAATGATGGAAGGCTCAGAAACAGCATTCCTGATCTAAAACAGCAGATTTCTAGTCACCCAAATGTTATAGGTATAGCCGGATTAAGTCGTATGATAAGTGGTTACCGGGAGCCCGACATTGTGGAAGTTAGCAGAGAAGAGAATCCTGAAGAAAATTTACCACTCTCATTTTACGGCTTTGATGAGCATGTACTCCCACTGCTTGAACTCGATATTCTTCAGGGAAGAAATTTTCATTCTGAAGGAGGAGAAAACATCAATCGCTCTTCTGTTTTGATAAATCGGGCAGCTGCACAAATGCTCTTCAAGGATCAGTCTCCTATTAACCAAACTCTTTCGCTTGGTAATGAAGAGCCTCTTGAAGCTACTGTTGTGGGCGTGATTGAAGATTTTCACTACAGATCACTGCACGAAGAGATTGAACCATTGATTATTGGCTATATAGACAACCCATTTGTAGGTATTGATGATTTTGCAATTCGTTTATCAGGTAATGAAACAAGCGAAACACTGGCAGACATCGAACAAATTGTAGGCCAGTTTATAGAGCTGGATGAAGAAGCGGGATTAGAGTATGAGTTTCTGGATTCCATGATAGCAGATTACTATAAAATTGATGTGATCTATAAGAAACTATTCACAATAGGCTCTTGGGTTACCATCATACTGGCAATTGTTGGCTTAGTAGGGTTAACCTCCTTTTATGCAGAAATGCGTACCAAAGAATTTGGAATAAGAAAAGTCTTAGGAGCCTCCCTAAAAGATCTGGTTTCCATTCAATCTGCCTTTTTTGTTAAGCTGATTTTCATCGCCATTTTCCTGGGCATACCTCTTTCTTATTTTATCATTCTTGAGTGGTTGCAAAACTTTTCCTATCAGGTTGATTTTGGAATAGTACAGTTTGCAATAGCAAGTACTGGCATATTCGCGATTGCACTGCTCCCCATTTGTATAATTGCTGTAAGAACCGCGCTTCAAAACCCGATTTCTCAATTAAGAACTGAATAAGGTACTCCTCCTATGTTTAAGAATTATCTCAAAATCGCCTTCAGAAACCTGAAGAAACACAAAGTTTATTCTTCCATCAATGTAATTGGCCTTGCAGCCGGATTGGCCTGCTTTATACTGGTAGGTTTATACATAAGCTACGAAACAAGCTTTGATAAATACCACGAAAACAAAGATGAACTGTACCGTTTAGTTACCACCGGAGGCAGAGATGATAATTACGGGGGTATTGCCAAGGTAACTGCACCTTGGGGTGAAGCCGCTTTAACCGAAATTTCGGAAATAGAGTCCATGACACGTTTTGTATTTCATGGTACTTCATTAATGCGCTACAAAGAGAATCGTTTCTTTGAAGGAAACGGGTTCTTCGCAGACTCCTCTGCTCTCGAAATGTTTACCTTTCCTTTGATTGAGGGAGACCCGAAAACCGCTCTTGATCTACCTAACTCTATTATTATTGATGAAGATTTCGCTCAACGATTTTTTGGAGAAGAAAACCCAATGGGTAAAACCATAATTGTTAGTGAAGAAACAGAGTATACGGTAACAGGTATCTTAGAAGAAGTTCCTTCAAATAGTCATTTCACCTTCGACTTTCTTGTTTCTTTAACTTCATATACCCACCCCGATATTGATGACTGGCGAATCTGGAATCAGTTTTATACCTATGTACAACTGAAAGATGGTGCTCAGGTCGCTTCTGTTGAAAACCAGATGCAGGATATTCTTGAGCTTAATCTTGGAGAACACTTTAATCCTGAAAGTAAAGCTACACTTCAGCCTATCACTTCTATACATTTAACATCCAATCTTTGGCGGGAAATGACCTTAAACTCCGATACCTCATCTTTGTATGCGTATGGGATAGTTGGATTCTTCATTCTGCTCTTGGCATGTATCAACTTTATTAACCTTATGACAGCCCGGGCTTCTACGCGCTTGAAAGAAGTTGGAATCCGAAAAACAATTGGAGCCCAACGAGGGGCATTAATCAGACAATTTTTGGGTGAATCTTTGATTGTTACCTTTATCGCGTTGATATTGGCTTTAATAATTACGGATTTATTTCTCCCCTCATTTTCAGAATTATCCAGCAGTCCGTTTGATAATACGTTCTTATTAAACCCGATTATCCTGGGCTCGATACTGGTACTAACCCTATTGATTGGTTTTCTATCAGGCATGTACCCAGCGTTTGTACTTTCTTCCCCGAAACCATCTTCCATTTTAAAAGGTGTTCAGAAAATCCAGGGAAATGTATTACTAAGAAAAGGTCTTGTCGTTTTTCAATTCGCAGCCTCCGTTGCCTTGATTTGTTCTACTCTGGTGATGCAAAAACAATTCAGTTTTATGCAAAACAAGGATCTGGGTTTTGATAAAGAACAAGTCATTAATATTCCAATTCGGGATTTTACCATAAACCCTCAGTTTGAAACCATCAAAGAGGAGTTTTTACAAATACCGGGTGTAAACAATGTTTCCTTTTCCGGAAACCTACCCGGAGGTGGAGACTGGGGCCTCCCTTATGTTGCTGACGGGATTCCCGAAGAAGATCAACCAACAATGCGGATGCTGGCTATAGATCATGACTTTGTTGAAACCTTTGGAATGGAGATTACTGAAGGCCGTGACTTTTCAACCGAATATTCTACTGATGTACAAGGTGGTTTTCTTTTAAATGAAGAAGCTGTAAAACAATTGAACTGGACAGAAAACACATTAGCTCAGTCTATATCTTTCCCCTTCGATCAGCTAGACATGAACAATAAACCTGTTCTTGGAGTTGTAAAAGACTTCCACTTCCGGTCAATGAAAGAAGAAATTGCGCCAATAATGCTATTTATTCCTCCAAATGGGTGGTACTCTCAGATATCAGTGAAAATAAATACCACCAATACCGAAGAAATTATAGCTGGTCTTGAAGAGGTTTGGGCTAAGTTCGATCCTGTGCACCCAATGACCGCAACCTTCTTCGATCAACGGTATGGAAGACTACATCAGGTGGAAGAAAATGCAGGGACTTTACTTGGGTACCTGACTGCGGTAGCTATACTGATAGCTTGTTTTGGCTTGTTTGGATTAGTTGCTTTTTCAGCACAACAACGAACCAAAGAAATCGGAATCCGGAAAGTGCTGGGATCCAGTGTTCAGGGCATCGTTGGTCTTCTATCTAAAGAATATTTAGCATTGGTCATGTTTGGCTTTATTGTCGGGATACCTCTCTCCTATTACTGGATTTCCGGATGGTTAAATCAATTCGCTTATCAGACAAGTATTGGTGCAGAAATCTTCGTCTTCACGTTTTGCATTACCGTTCTTGTTGCTATGCTGGCAGTATGCTACCAGGCAATTAAAGCGGCTTTATTGAATCCCGTTCAAAGTTTAAAAAGCGAGTAAATCATGCTTAAAAATTACTTCAAAATAGCCCTCCGTAACCTTTCTAAACAAAAGCTTTACAGTTTTATAAATGTATTTGGTCTGGCTATTGGAATGGCTTTTTCCATTTTGGTTATCCTCTTTGTATTTGATGAACTCCGGTATGACCATTTTCATGAAAATAAGGAGGATATCTATCGGGTTTACCGTCAACCAACGTCTTCAAGCTCTCCAATAGATCTGGAGTTGGCTACCCCACTTCCTACCGGACAAGCCATGAAAGATGATTTTCCCGAAGTTGAAGAATTTGCAAGATTAACCCCTTTCGGTGGCTTTGTTATTCAAAAAGATGGTGAGTTAATCCAACAATCTGGGTTTGCTTACGGAGATCCGTCTGTACTGGAAATGTTTACTTTCCCAACACTTTATGGTGACCCCTCTTCTGCATTAAACAATCCTTCCTCCATTGTAATTACAGAAGAAATAGCGGAGAAGTATTTCGGTAGTTCAAATGCTCTTGGTGAGATACTCTCAATAAGGCTAAACAATGAATTTCAAAATTTTGAAGTAACTGCTGTTCTGAAAGATATACCACAAAACTCTTCGATACAGTTCAACCTGTTATTTTCAACCCAAACCATATTTAATAATTTTGAAAGATATGCCTCCATGACAGAACGTTGGGATGCATCGAGTACTGTCACCTTTGTAAAGCTTTTAGAAGGAACTGAAATAGAATTAGTTCGTGCGAAACTATCTGGTTTTATGGAAAAGTATCAATCTGCTATGTTTGATCAAATGAGGGAACAAGGACGAATTGAAACCGGAGAGACTCCTTTCATTTATCAACTTCAACCTTTGCTTGACGTGCATTTAAATCCGGATATACCAGGCTCTTTTACCTCCCCAAGCGATCCCAGGTATTCTCTTATATTAGCTGCTATAGCTACGGCAGTATTGTTAATCGCATGCTTCAATTTTATGATTCTTGCTATCGGTCGCTCTTCTAAAAGAATTAAAGAAGTTGGGCTTCGCAAAGTAATTGGAGCTCACCGTTCACAATTAATGCTTCAATTCTGGGGAGAAGCATTAATTATTACTTTCCTGGCTTTCCTTGCTGGTTTTGTGTTAGCAGAGTTTTCGCTACCCATTTTTAATGAACTTTCGGGTAAAGAACTTTCAATGCTCAGTTTGTTTTCGAATAGCAAAGTAGTGGCAGGATTAATCGGGATATTTCTTTTTACAAGCTTGGTGGCAGGTAGTTACCCTGCATTATTTTTAGCCAATTTCCGACCAATAGAATCGCTTAAGCAAAAAATAAACCTGAGAAGCTCTGGTAGATTTACTAAAGGTTTGATTGTCACTCAGTTCGGTCTCACCATTTTTCTCATCGCTTCTACTTTTATAATGACAGAACAGCTCCAGTTTATGCAGGAGAAAAATCTGGGATTTTCGGGCCAACAAATGGTGGTAATTCCAACAAATGGACTTGATGGGCAAAGAGTGATGGAAATCTATCAAAATGAATTTAACAGTAATCCGAACGTAATAAACGTATCAGGCGCTAACGTCTCGTTTGCAACCGGGCTTTGGAGACGCGGTTACAGATACGAAGGCGAAATTCATCAGGCTGCTGTTTTTCGTGTTGCACCTAATTATATCGAGACCATGGAAATGAATTTAGTTTCCGGGCGGAATTTTGATCCTTTACTTGCTTCTGACTCAACCCAAAGCATTATCGTAAATCAAACCTTTCTCGAAAATCATAATCTCAACCTTTCTGCTGTAGGCCAGTCTTTTCCGATAGATTGGGGCTGGATGGTTGACCCGATAATTATCGGTGTTGTCGAGGATTTCAATTATCAATCTCTGGAAAATGAAGTCGCTCCTGTAATGATTTATATGAACCCCAGAGATCCGATTCTGAATTTAATGGTCAGAATCCGACCTGAACAAATGCAGGAAACTATTGCAGAGTTCGAAAATACATGGACTAGTATCACTAATGAAGTTCCTTTCGAATACAGTTTTCTGGATGATGACATGAATAATCTATACGCTGAACAAGACAGATGGAGTAGAATTATTAGCTACAGTTCTTTTTTAGCCATTCTAATTGCCTGCTTAGGGCTCTTTGGTCTGGCAGGTTTAGTAGCAGTACAACGCCAAAAGGAAATTGGAATTCGTAAAGTCCTGGGTGCAACAACTTCAGGAATTACCGTAATGCTTTCTTCAGGATTTGCAAAGTTAGTGCTGCTTGCGCTTATTATTTCATCTCCTGTAGCGTGGTATGTAATGAATAATTGGTTAAAAGATTTCGCATATAGAATTGAAATAAGTGCCTGGATTTTTATACTATCAGGGCTGATTGCTTTGGGTATCGCTTTACTTACAGTGAGTTATCAGTCTGTTAAAGCAGCGGTTCAGGATCCTGTAAATAACTTAAGAAGTGAATAGTGTATGATTAAGAATTATCTAAAAATTGCGTACAGGGGTTTCCTTAAAAGGAAAAGTTATTCGTTCATTAATCTTTTTGGGCTGTCCACCGGGATAGCCTGTTGTATAATAATCCTTCTATTTGTAACAGATGAACTTTCGTACGATTCATTTCATGAAAATTCAGATAGGATTGTTCGTGTTCAAAGGCAGCAAATTAATAACATAGGAGATGTATCCCGAAATGCGGCAATAAATTATTCGCTAGCAGACTTAACCAAAGAACACATCGCTGATGTGGAAGCCACAACTCGTATTGCAAAACGTGAAGTACATGTCAAAATTGAGGATCAGGTATTTACTGAATCAGGTTTTCTTTTCGCCGAACCTTCTTTTTTTGATATGTTTTCTGTGAAACTACTTTCGGGTAGTACAGAAGCTTCACTTAGCTCGCCAATGTCGGTGCTTTTAACCCCCAAAATGGCTGTTAAATATTTTGGGGAAATGAGTCCGATTGGACAGACGCTAACCATTAACGATGAACATTTATTTACAGTAACCGGAATTGTTCAGGAAATGCCTGGTAACTCTCATTTCCATTACGACTTCATCGCTTCTATGGAAAGCACTAAAAGCATGTTTTCAAATTCTATGTTTGAGCACTGGGGCAATATCTGGGTTTATACCTATGCTCTGATACGTGACGGGGCTGATATTGGAAACGTTCAAAGTGAATTAGATCAGATGATAAGTGAATTCGGACCTCCCGCACTTGCCCAATTCGGAGTAAGTTTTTACCTGCATCCACTTTCTGAGATCTACTTTTATTCCAAAACCAATTCAGAAATAGAACCATCAGGCAATGCGCTTTTTGTGTACGTTTTTCTGGTTGTTGCAATACTCATTCTTCTGATCGCCTGTTTTAATTTCATTAATTTATCCACTGCGAGGTCGTCTTGGCGTGCTAAAGAAGTGGGAGTTAGAAAGGTATTGGGAGCCTCCAGAAAGAGCCTGATCAGGCAATTCCTTAGTGAGTCAGTTCTTTATTCTTTTGTCGCTTTTTTGCTCGCAATTTTGTTCATCGAATTTTCTTTACCCACCATTAATAATTTCCTTGCCAAAGATCTCAGCCTGAATCTTTTCAACGATTTCCAGTTATTGGCCGGGCTGATTTTTCTTTTTCTATTTGTTGGAATATTTGCAGGCAGCTATCCTTCACTCATTCTATCTGCATTTACGCCTTCAAAAGCACTAAAGGGAAATGGTAAATCTGAAGGTGGGTTTAATACTTACCTCAGGAAAGGACTTGTCGTATTCCAGTTTAGTATTTCCACAATACTTATCCTGGGTACTATGGTTGTGTACACACAGTTACAGTTTATTAAGAACAAAGATATAGGACTGAATAAAGATCAGGTTATCGTTCTGAAACTGAATAACCCTGACTCAAGGAGTCAAACTAATTCTCTTAAACAGGCTTTATTGTCGAACACCAATATTCTTGGAGTTGCAGGAGTATCAGATGAATTACCAACTTCATTAAATTCGTGGAGAGTTAGAAAACCGGGAGCCAGTGCCGAGACTGAGGAGCTGCTAAAAGTTATGGCTGTAGACCCGAACTTTTTCAAGGTTCTTGATATAGAATTAGTTTCAGGAAGGAATTTTTCTGAGGAAAGAATTTCTGATCTAAATTCCGCAGTAATACTCAATCAGACTGCAGCAGAACATTTTGGCTTTGAAACCCCGGTAGGCGAACAGCTATACTTTTCTACAACCGACAGAACAACAGAAATTATCGGGATAAGCGAAGATTTCCACAATCAATCACTTCATTCAGATATCATTCCTATTGCCTTCCATTTCTATCCAACTTGGATCGATAACTTGTATATCAAAGTATCAGCAGATAACCTTTCTGAAACAATTAACGCTATTGAAAACGAATGGAGATCTAATTATCCGGGCTCTCCTTTTGAGTATAGCTTTCTGGACAATTCATTTGAGCAACTATATCAAGCCGATCAAAAATTGGGAGTCTTAATTGGCATATTTTCTTTATTAGCAATTGTGATTGCTTCTTTAGGCCTGCTCGGTCTTGCTTCCTTTACAACAGAACTCAGGTTTAAAGAAATCGGGGTCAGGAAAGTTCTGGGAGCTTCTATTTCAGATATATTACAGCTGTTATCAAAAGATTATTTCTTATTACTAATCATCAGTATGGTTGTTGCTATTCCAACTGCATACTTCATTATGCAGTCCTGGCTAACAAATTTTACCTACCGGATTTCATTTAGTCCATGGTTATTTGCAGGTGCCGCCGCTATTACAATTTTAATTGCTTTATTTGCTGTAAGTACACAATCAATAAAAGCAGCTACTATGAATCCTGTTGATAGTTTAAAAAGCGAGTAAAAATTTTATATTCAATCTATGATCAAACTTACAAACATCGATAAATACCTGGATAAAAAATTCCAGCGGACTTTTATACTTAAAGATATTAACCTGGAACTGGAACAAGGTGAATTTGCCTCCATTATGGGGCCTAGTGGGGCCGGGAAATCTACTCTTTTGAATATCCTGGGCTTTCTTGATGATGCCAATAGTGGTGAATATCACTTCTTTGATGAACCCGTTCATAATCTTTCAGAAAAACAGAAGTCTCAATACCATAAATCTCATATTGGTTTTGTATTTCAGGCTTACCATCTGATTGATGAACTAACCGTATATGAGAATATTGAGATGCCACTTCTTTACCGAAAGGTTAAAGGAAGTGAGCGTAAGGGAATGGTAGCCGAAATACTCGATCGCTTTAATATGGTTGCCAAGAAGGATTTATTCCCCCATCAACTTTCCGGCGGACAACAACAACTGGTGGGAGTTGCAAGAGCGTTAATTGGAAGTCCAAAACTAATTCTGGCAGATGAACCTACCGGAAATCTCCACTCCGATCAGGCTGCAGAAATCATGGAATTGTTTCAAAGCTTGAATAAGGAAGGAGTAACTATCGTTCAGGTTACACATTCTGAAAAGATGGCATCCTACGGAAATCGGATTATCAAAATGCAGGATGGGATGTTGCTGGAGAACTTCCCGCACATGGCAGACTGACTTCTACAGAATACCTTTAAGTTGTCATTGCGGACTTGATCCACAATCTGGAGCTTTGTTATGACTCAGGATTCCAGGTCTTCGCCCGGAATGGAATGACTTTATATAAGTAATCGAGTCTAAAACTAAAACTTCTTGCTCTCGGCCACGGCCAATTGATCGACTCGTTCGTTGAGTTCCAGACCCGAATGTCCTTTTACTTTGATCCAGCTTATTGTGTGACCATTCATTGCTTTAAGTATCTGCTCCCAAAGTTCCTTGTTCTCAACGGGTTTCTTATCAGCTTTTCGCCATCCCTTCTTTTGCCAGTTTTCGATCCACCCTTTCGTCATCGCATTGATAATTAACGCACTGTCGCTATGTATTTTAACATGGCAGGGTTTTTTCATGGCTTTAAGAGCCTCGATCACCGCCTTCATTTCCATACGGTTATTCGTGGTTTGAGGATCGCCACCCGAAAGCTCTTTCTCTTTCCCTTTATAAATTAAGATGGCTCCCCAACCTCCCGGGCCGGGATTTCCCGAACAAGCCCCATCGGTGTAAACAATTACTTCAGGAAGTGCTGACATACTGCTCCGTTATCTTTGAAATTCTATCCTTCATTGTTTTTGCACTTTCTGACACATGTTCAATCCAGTTTTCCTGATCTGAGCCTGCATAGATAATTCCTCTGCTGGAATTAATCAACGGAATACCATCGTGATCCCTCAATGAGTTTGCCAGTTCTTGTATAGAACCTCCTTGTGCACCAATTCCGGGAATCAATAAACTTCCATTGGAGTGATGCTGAATTACTATTTTGGCTTCCTCTGCCTGAGTAGCACCAATCACCATGCCAAGATGTGTTTCTACCTGAACCGACCACTCGAATAGCTCATGCGCAATATATTCTGCCATGCTATCAAATCCTTCAAAAGGTTTCTTCAGAAAGTCTGTTGCTCCGGGATTAGAGGTCAAAGTAAGTACGTAAATGGCTTTACTTTCATCCTTGGCAAAAGCATCCAGTGTTTCAAAACCCATAAGTGGGTTTAAAGTAATTGCGTCAACATCAAAACCATCAAAAAAAGCTTTTTTATAATGCTCGGCTGTAGAACTGATGTCTCCTCGTTTTGCATCTGCTATTATGATGCGATCATCCGGAATATGATTAACCACTTCCTGAAATACAGCCAATCCATGAATTCCCAGTGCCTCGAAAAAAGCGAGATTGGGTTTATAAGCAGCGCATGAATCATATGTGTAATCAATTACCATCTTACAGAAAAAAGCGACCTGCTCTTCAGGAGTATCAAATTTACTTTTTATTGCCTCTGGGAGAAGATCCAGATTAGGATCAAGTCCCACACATAGTGTTGATTGAGATAGGTTAACTGCTTGTTGAAGCTTTTCTAAGTAGATCATTAACAATGGTAAGTTTTACACTGCTAAAATATTAATACTGTTGCTGGAATGCGACCTTAGTTTGACATGATGAACGTTGAGAGTTGAGATTGCCTTACAACCAACTCATAGCTTTCAACTCCCACTGTAGCATAAGTTTATAAATGAAAAAAATTTGGTGAATAGCTGTTTTTCTTTAGCTTCCATGATATTCAAACTAATTACGGTATAATGATCTCCAAACAGCTTTTTCAGCAAACGTATTTCACTTTTCTAATTATCATATTCAGTTTTACCACAACCATCCCGCTTATCGCACAGGATGAACCAGTAGACTCTGATTCTACTGAGAAAAAAATCAGTAACGGAGACCTTCCGTTAGAAGCCGGGCGTACTTTTTCTTTTGATGTGAATGAAGGCTCCTGGATTTCGCTTGATGTTAGCCCTGATGGAGAAACCATTGTGTTTGATTTTCTCGGTGATCTTTATACCCTACCGATTTCAGGAGGCGAAGCAACTCAAATTACAGAAGGGATGCAGTTTGATAGCCAGCCACGTTTCAGTCCGGATGGGAAAAAAGTAGTATTTATTTCTGATGCTTCTGGCGGAGAAGGAGTTTGGACCATTGATCTCGCTTCAGAAGACATGGAGAAAAAACAGATTACTAAGGGAAAAAGTAACGAATATCAGTCTCCGGAATGGGCACCGGATGGTAACTATATCATAGCCTCTAAAAACTCTCCCGGTAATCATAAAATCTGGATGTATCATGTTGATGGGGGTTCTGGAGTTGCTTTGGTAAAAGAACCGGGAAGCTTAAGAATGACTGAAGGTGCCTTCAGCCCGGATGGACGATATGTTTGGTTTTCAAGACGAAGTGGAACATGGAATTACAACGCTTCGATGCCACAATACCAGATCGCAACTTATGATCGTGAAACAGGTGATATCACTACACAAGCTTCAAGATACGGGTCTTCTTTCCGCGCCACTCCTTCTAACGATGGAAACCATTTAGTGTATGGATCTCGCTATGATGAACACACAGGTTTAGTAATTCGCGACCTTAATACAGGTGACGAGAGGTGGCTTGCCTACCCTGTACAACGAGATGATCAGGAATCCAGAGCATCCAGAGATGTACTTCCCGGAATCTCTTTTACTCCCGATGACCAATTTGTAGTGGCTTCTTATGGAGGGAAAATCTGGAAAATCCCCACTTCCGGAGGAGATGCCATTGAGATTCCATTTAGCATAAATGGATCCATTGAGCTTGGTCCTGAATTAGATTTTGAATATCCGATTTCTGATAGCGAAGACTTCATCATTACTCAAATCCGGGATGCAGTTCCATCACCAGATGGAAAGAAAATTGCTTTTACAGCCTTAAATGAAGTCTACACTATGGATTTCCCAAATGGAACCCCGAAAAAGCTTGTGGATTTGGATGAAACTCAGGCTCAGCCTGTTTGGTCTCCTAATGGAGGATGGATCGCCTTTGTAACATGGCAACCCGAGGGTGGAAAAGTCTACAAAGTACAGCCTAATGGGAGAAACCTGACCCAACTGAATGAAGACAACGGAGTGTATCAACATCCGGTATGGAGCAATGATAACAGTCGAATTGTACTCGTTAATGGTGATTCAGAAGGGTTCCGGAATGCGACACGGAGAACAGCATTCAGAGGAACTTCGAATTTAGTCTGGATCAGTGCTGATGGCGGGCCTGATAACTTTATTGCTTTCTCGAATGGTCGTTCAAACCCTCATTTTGTAAAAGGGAATGATCGGATTTTCTTATCCAGTTTTAACGGGCTTACTTCCATTCGTTGGGATGGCACTGATGAAAAGGAGCATTTAAAAGTTCAGGGAAGTCCGGCTCCGAACTCTTCATTCAGTCCAAGAGCCTCCTGGATCAGAATGGCCCCTGAAGGAGATAAAGCCTTGGCTCAGCTTGGATATGATTTATATGTAGTTACTGTTCCTCAAATTGGTGGTGAAGCCCCGACAATCAGAGTTGGTGGATCCAGTTCTTTCCCTACGGATAAACTCACTGATATCGGAGCTCAGTTTCCTGCCTGGGGATGGGAAGCAAACAACATACATTGGTCTATCGGAAATGCGCATATACGCTATAGCATGGATGATGCGAAAGCTCATAAAGATAGTGTAGAAGCTGCCAAAGAGCTGAAGAAAGAACAAGACGAAGCTAAAGATTCAGATGAAGATGTTGAGGAAGAAGAGGAAGCTGACACCGACGAAGAAAAAGAAGAAAAGAAAGAAGACGAAGGGTATAAACCTCTGGAAAAACGTATCGAGGTAAAAGCAAAAAGAGATACTCCGGAAGGCACCATTGTTTTACGGGGAGGAACCGCAATAACTATGGATGGAGATGAGATTATTCGAAATGCAGATATCCTTATCGTCAATAATCGGATTCAGGAAGTAGGTTCCCGTGGTTCTTTTGCAATACCTGAGGGAGCAGAAATTATGGACATGTCGGGTAAAACAATACTTCCTGGTTTTGTGGATACTCATGCCCACTTCAGACATCCGGTAAATCTGCACCGTGGACAGTTCTGGTCTTATCTTACAAATCTCGCCTTTGGGGTAATTACTACACGTGACCCACAAACGGCTACTACCGATGTGCTCACTTATGGGGATTTGGTTGATGCTGGCGAGTTACTCGGACCTCGGGTCTATTCTACTGGCCCTGGTGTATTCAGTAGCGAGAATATCAAAAGTCTTGAACATGCTCAGGATGTTCTGATGAGATACAGCTCTTATTACAATACTAAAACCATCAAAATGTATGGGGCCGGAAACCGGGAACAGCGTCAATGGATTATCGAAGCTGCCCGGGAACAGGAACTGATGCCAACCACAGAAGGATCGCTGGATTTCAAGGAAAATCTTACCCAGGTTATTGATGGATACCCCGGACATGAACACTCCTTCCCTGTTTTTCCTTTATATAAAGATGTAGTTGATTTGGTGGCATTCTCGAATACAGCATATACCCCTACTCTTTTAGTTGCCTATGGTGGCCCATGGACTGAAAACTATTTCTATTCTACCGAACGCCCTCATGATAATGAAAAACTAAACCGGTTCATGCCTCATGAAAATCTGGATTCCAGATCACGCAGGAGAAATGCAGGATGGTTCATGGAAGAAGAATATGTACATGAAGAACAATCCAAAGTCTTGAAGGATATTGTTGAAAGTGGAGGTATTGCCGGTGTAGGAAGTCATGGTCAGTTACAGGGCCTTGGATATCACTGGGAGCTGTGGGCAATCCAAAGTGGAGGGCTTAGCGAACATGATGCTCTCAAAGTAGCAACCATTCATGGTGCGAAAGCAATCGGTTTGGAAAGAGATCTCGGAACAATTGAATCCGGCAAACTCGCTGATTTTGTAATTCTGGATAGAAATCCTTTGGAAAATATCCGGAATACTAACTCGGTGAGCTACATTATGAAAAATGGAAGATTATATGATGCGAACACACTCGATCAGGTGTTTCCTGTAGAAGATGAGCTTGGAACATTCTGGTGGCAAAATAGTGCACCAACTGGTGTTCCGGGTGTTAAAGAGTAGCATAATCTTAATGATGAAGTGACAGGAGAAAGGTGATTAGGTTTGTCAATTCGCACCTTTCACCTATCACCTATCACCTATCACTTATTTCTTAATCAATCCCCACACTTACAACCAGGTCCACATTTGTGATCCGAAGAAGCCTGTGAGTTCCGAAGCGGCTTTACGATAAAACGATTAGCAAGGTATACCAGCACCACTGCAAGTACTCCAAAAGCTACACCAGTTTGAAAATCGAACTCCATTATAAATTACTCCCTATTTGGAAGGCTATAAAAGAACTGATATATGCCAATGCTGTCATATACACAAACATGGCAGTTGGCCACTTCCAGGAATTGGTTTCCCGTTTCACAATAGCAATTGTACTCATGCACTGCATTGCAAGAGCAAAAAATATCATCAATGAGATAGCCGTAGCGATCGAGTACACTGGTTTCCCGGTTTCGGGATTTACATCATTGATGAGTTTCTCTTTAAGCGTTGAACTTTCCCCATCTTCTTCCTCAATACTATAAATAGTATTCAAAGTCCCGACCATAACCTCACGAGCCGCAAAGGACGTGATTAATCCGATTCCAATTTTCCAGTCAAAACCAAGGGGCTCGATTACAGGCTCAATCATCTTACCAAAACGACCAGCAAAACTGTGGCGCAGCTGATACGACTCAGGGTTCTCGGTGATATCAAAAGAAGAATCGTATTCTGTGGATTCAGACTGTACTACTTGTGGCATTTCGGTTTTAGGGAAAGAGGCCAGAAACCAAAGTACGATTGAAATAGCGACTATAATTTTCCCTGCCTCGGTAATAAAAACTTTTCCACGCTCAGCGGTATTCTGAAATACCACCGACCATTTTGGCATCTTATACGCAGGAAGTTCCATTATGAATGGAGTCTGCTGCCCGGTGGGGAAAATTCGTTTCATCACAACAGCAGCAAAAACTGCCATCACAATTCCAAAAATATAGAGACCAAAAAAGGTGATCCCCTGTAGAGTGAAAATCCCCAACACCGTTGTTGAAGGAATAAAAGCAGCAATCATTAAGGCATAAACAGGAAGCCGTGCTGAACATGCCATAAATGGAAGCACCATTATAGTGATAATCCGGTCTCTCCAGTTTTCAATTGTACGGGTAGCCATTATACCCGGAATTGCGCACGCAAAGCCAGACATCAACGGAACAACAGAACGACCATGCAATCCTACTTTAGTCATGAATCCATCCATCACAAAAGCAGCTCTGGCCATGTAGCCGGTTCCTTCCAAAATGTAGATAAAGAAGAACAAAAACAGGATTTGCGGCAGGAAGATCACTACTCCACCTAAACCTGCGATCACACCGTCAACCAGTAAATCGTTGAGCATTCCGTCCGGAAGTGTGTTTGCGACCCAATTCCCTCCTTCTACAAAAAGGAGATCAATCATATCCATAAAAGGAGTAGCCCATGAAAAAATAGCCTGGAACATGAACAAGAGTACTAGTGTGAAAATAACAGGTCCGGCTACTTTATGTGTAACAAAAGCATCAATTCGATCGGTAATTGAAACCTCTGATTGAGCAGAATGAGTAGCCGCTTCTGAAGTAGATTCTCCAATAAAATTATATCTGAGCAACACTTCGGCTGCCATTGGATTGCCACCACCTTGTTCTATAATTTGCTGGGCCTTTCGAATTGTTGCTCTTCCCTTTCCTTCATCCTCAAAAGTGTAAAAAGCGTCTTTAAAATCTCCCTCGCTAATCAGTCTTAATGCTTCAATTGCTTGAGCACGATCCGGAATATCTGTATGTAGCTTAATCCAGTCGTTTATTAGCAAATCCATTGCCTCTTTCAAGCTATCGTCAGGATTCCATTTCAGCGCTTCAGGTTTACTGAGATCGAAATTACTGATCTCTCCTTTTAGCTTTTCAATTTCGGTTTTATTTTTTGCTGAGATTGCTACAACAGGTATTCCCAATGAAGACGAAATCAAATCCGGATTTATCTTGATTCCTTTTCCTTCAGCAACATCGGTCATGTTAAGTACAAGCATTACCGGAATTCCTAAATCCATAACTTGCGAAGCCAGATACAGATTCCGATCTAAGTTGCTTGAATCAACCACTACCAAAACTAAATCGGGCACTTCTTCATGCTCGTAACTCCCAATCAGGGTTTCATACGCAATCCGCTCATCCAGCTTTTTATAGTTAAGACTGTAAGCTCCGGGTAGGTCTATCACCTTATGAAGCACACCACCAATGATAGTAGTACCTACCTTGCGCTCTACCGTTATTCCTGGGTAGTTCGCTATTTTCTGTCGGAGCCCTGTAAGCGCATTGAAAATAGTAGATTTTCCCGTATTAGGATTTCCAACCAATGCTATCGATAATGGTTCCTTATTCATCTTAACCTTCGATTTCTATACATTTGGCTTCAGATTCACGTAGTGTTAAAAGATATCCTCTCACCTTAATCTCAATTGGAAAGCCTAACGGCGCTTTTCTAACTACTTTAAGATCAATTCCGGGTGTAATTCCCATTTCGAGTAATCGGGTGGTGTCTGCTCCCTGGATGTTCTTAACTCTGTAGGTGTCGGGAGAACTAATATCCGAAAGAAAAAGAGCCATTATTTATTGAGGACTTACCAGAATAGTTTTTGCAAGAGTGGAGGCGATGGCCAAACGGGCCTCACCAACCTGAAGGATCACACTTTTTTGATTTGAAATGATGCGACCCCTTGCTCCTTCCACGCAACCTAGTTCGTTTAACCTACAAACATCATCGCAATGGCAGTCCAAACAACGGACTACAACTTCTTCTCCTTCCTTTCCAATGCTAAGCGGGTGCATCATAAAATTCCTTATTTAAAAATGATCTAAATAAAGATAAAGATTAATCTACTTTAAAGGAATCTCTTTTTTGTTAGAGAAATCAAAGCACAGACTCTGGAAAAACTTCTTCAAATCCGTGTGGCGGTTTAGCTAAAGACCAAGTCTCGAAATAGAACTTCTTTTCGTTAGTAAGGCGTTTTCCATTGATAGAGAAAAACCGGAAAGCATCCGGTAAAAGATTCTGCAAAGGATAAAAGAACTGTGTATAGATATTTTTTCTACTAAAGAAATGCAGATCGAACCCGTCTTTTGCTTCTCTCTTGTAGATAATTATCCAGTCTTTTTCTAGTACATCCCTGAGCATCTTTCTTGTAAAGGAATGTACAATATCAGCTTCTACCTCTTCCTTTGAAGCCACTAAAACTTCATTCATTTCCAGCCCCTCAATCCCTGTTAAAAGTGATTTCTGTTCACCATCTTTTGTCGTAAAGGTAAATCCACCTAACCCTTTGTCTAAAGCTTCCATAAAAGCTTCGTATTCCGAAAGTACATTAATTCCAAATTTCTCTTTCTCCAGATCACTTGCTGAAAAGTATAGTGTGGAATAGGTGGGATCCGGTTTGGTAAAAGCTGCCAGCGGATTATCATCAACAGTTTCTGATGACGGAGCCAGATCACCCAGGCGTTGATCGTGGTGGAAAATGAGTTTAAGGATATCGGTTTGTGGCATTGATTGTAATTTCTTTTTCATTGTCATCCCGGACTTGATCAGGGATCTGTCGGGCGTGAATCGTTGATTATAATTTGAATTCCCTAAAGTATCGCACTTTACGGATCCTGAAACTTCCGAAGGAATGCCTTCGGCAAAGTTCAGGATTGTAGAAGTTAGATAATTCGATGACAATAATTATGCTAGTTACTGGTCAAAAAAAATCCCGGCTACACTATTGCAGCCGGGATTTTAAAATCAATTCGAATTGATTAGATCATCGTTGCAATAACAAGAGCAACAACAGACATCAACTTAAGAAGGATGTTTAGTGATGGACCTGAAGTATCCTTGAATGGATCACCCACAGTATCACCAACAACACCAGCTTTGTGTGGTTCAGAACCTTTTCCATATTCCACACCATCTATGGTTACACCTTCTTCAATCATTTTCTTGGCGTTATCCCAGGCACCACCAGCGTTGGACTGGAACAGTGCCATCAATACACCTGCAGAAGTCACACCTGCAAGTAATCCACCAAGCATTTTTGCTCCAAGTGTTGGATCGTCACTAATGAATCCGGGTACAAATCCGAATAATACAGGAACAATCACAGCAAGAAGACCCGGAACAACCATTTCACGAATAGAAGCAGCAGTAGAAATCTCAACACATTTCTCGTATTCCGCTTTTCCATCAGCAGCTTCAAATGTAGTCTGATCTTCTTTAGACCATTCTTTGAAATCGGTCTCTCCGTTTTTGTTCATTACATCAAGAGCAGCTCTTAACTCAGGAATATCTTTGAACTGACGACGAACTTCTTCAATCATACTCATTGCTGCACGTCCAACCGCATTCATTGATAATGCAGAGAATAGGAACGGTAGCATAGCGCCAACAAACAGAGCTGCCATTACAAATGGATTCGTTACGTTGATGATCACTTCTAATCCTGGATTTACAGCTTCATAGGCTGTGATGAAAGCAGCAAAAAGAGCTAGCGCAGTTAATGCAGCAGAACCAATCGCAAAACCTTTTCCAATCGCTGCTGTGGTGTTACCAACCGCATCTAGTTTATCAGTACGCTCACGTACTTCAGGCTCGAGCTCAGCCATCTCAGCGATACCACCTGCATTATCAGAAATAGGACCGTAAGCGTCAACAGCCAATTGGATTCCAGTATTTGCAAGCATTCCAACCGCAGCAATCGCAATACCATAAAGGCCTGCAAAGCTGTATGCTCCGATAATTGCAATCGCAATAATGATGATAGGAATCGCAGTTGAAATCATTCCAACTCCCAATCCAGCAATAATGTTAGTAGCAGAGCCAGTTACCGATTGCTTTACAATAGAAAGAACCGGCTTAGTACCTGTACCAGTGTAATGCTCTGTTACAAAACCGATTGCAAGTCCTGAAAGAAGGCCAAAGATGGTTGCAATAAACACTCCAGTGCTTGTGTACTCAATACCATTAAATGTCCAGTTTTCAGGCAATATCCAGGTTATGATGAAATAGGAAGCAACAAGCATTACTACTCCGGAGAAAAGTTCTCCCATATTCAATGCCTTCTGTGGATCTCCGCCTTCTTTAACTCGCACTAGAAAAGTCCCTAAGATGGAAGTTATAATCCCGGTTCCAGCTAGTACCAAAGGAAGTAAAACTGCTGATAGACCTTCAAAATTATCACTCCAGCTTGGAATAGTCATGAAAGCCGCTCCCAATACCATTGTACCAATAATTGAACCGACATATGATTCAAAAAGATCTGCACCCATTCCGGCAACATCACCTACGTTATCGCCAACATTATCTGCAATAGTTGCAGGGTTTAACGGGTGATCTTCAGGAATACCTGCTTCTACTTTACCTACAAGGTCAGCTCCAACATCAGCTGCCTTGGTGTAAATACCGCCACCAACACGAGCAAATAATGCGATAGATGATGCTCCGAAAGAAAATCCGGTTACTACAGCAAGTACTTTATTTACTGCATCAGCTCCATCAATTCCGAAGGTGCTTGAGAAAAGAAAAAACAAACTTGAAAGTCCGAGAACTCCAAGACCAACTACTCCAAGTCCCATTACAGAACCTCCGGCAAAAGCAACTTCAAGTCCTTTACCTAAACTAATACGAGCGGCGTTGGTAGTTCTTACGTTAGCTTTGGTAGCAACTTTCATCCCGATGAAGCCTGCCAGACCTGAACAGATCGCACCTACAATAAAAGAGATAGCTACCATCCAGCTTGAAGTAACTGCATCAGCACTTAGTGCTAAAATAATAGCTACAACAACTACGAAAATAGAAAGTACCCGATATTCTGCTTTAAGAAATGCCATAGCGCCGGCAGCAATACTGTCTGCGATACGCCCCATTCTTTCGGTACCAACTTCCTGCTTATTTACCCAGGAAGATTTTAGTGCGGTAAAAAGAAGAGCAATAACTCCTGCCGCTAATGAGAAAAAGATTATGTTTTGCATAATTCCGCTTGTGTTAGTTTACGTTTAGTTCCGTATCCCGAAACTTAATTAAAAAAGTTCATTGCTCTTTCAATGCCAATATTCACAAATGCAAGAGCAGCATCGTGGGCTTTTTGGATAGAGGCTTCCACCTCTTCCATTTCTGATGGATCAAAAGGAGAAAGAACAAAGTCTACTTGCCTTCCTCTTTTGTAATCATTTCCGATACCAACTCTCAACCGGGGGTAATCTCTACTTCCCAACTTTTCGTTGATATCTGCAATTCCGTTATGACCTCCATCGCTTCCACCGGGCTTCATTCTTGTAGCACCTACAGGAAGATTCAGATCATCATATACTATGAGGCAATCTTTTTTATCGGTTTTATACTTGGCAAGGGCTTTTTTTACCGCTGTACCACTTCTATTCATATAGTTAGTGGGTTTAATCAGGATAATTTTTCGGCCTTTATACCTTCCTTCTGCAACAACAAATGGTCCGTTTCCGGCTCCGAATTCTGTAGAAAGTGTTTCCGCCAATAAATCAACTACATCAAAACCGATGTTATGGCGGGTTCCCTCATACTCTTGTCCAACATTTCCTAATCCTACAATTATGGACATGATTTCAGGCTCCCGCTAAACAACACCTTTTTATTCTTCTGAACTGGATTCTTCGCTTCCGCCTTCTTCAGAACCTTCGCCTTCAGCTCCTTCTTCGCCTTCTGCAGCACCTTCTTCCGCTCCTTCTTCATCCTCATCATCTGTAAGAACATCACTAACAAGTGCGCCTTTAGGTGGACGAATAGTTACAATGGTTCTACTTAGAGCATCTAGTGGAATAATTCCTTCAAGCTCTAAATCTCCAACATGGAAAGAATTACCAATATTCAGAGGACTCACATCTACTTCAAATTCTGAAATAATAAATTCAGGAAGAACGCGGATGCGAATGAACTTCATAGGCTGGAATAAACGTCCGCCACCTTCAACTACACCACGGGGCGTTCCTTTAATTCTTACAGGAACACGCAAAGTAACTTTGTGATTATCTGAAAGAACATAGAAATCTGCATGAATAGGTCGGTCGGTAACCGGATCAAATTCTGTTCTCTTTAAAAGCGTCTTATATACTTTACCATCTATGGTAAGCTCCTGAAGCTTAGTTTGAGCTCTACGGAGGATTTTCTCCAATTCAAGCTCATCAATAGAGAAGTGAACATTCTCTTCTACTTCCGGGCCATAAAGTACGGCGGGAACTCTTTTCTCAGCTCTTAAAGCACGGTTAGCCTGCTTAGAGAGTTCACGTGGAGCTCCTTCCAATTTTACTAATTCTGGGTATGCCATTTTTCGTTTACCTTATAAACATTAATTATCAAACAATGCACTGATGGTATCATTGGTGTGGATACGTTGGATTGCTTCTGCAAAAATATTCGCAACACTCAGCACTTTAATCTTTTCAGATGGCTGGCGAAGCGGAATCGTATCCGTTACTAATAATTCATCAATGGGCGAATCGTCGATTCGCTGGAAAGCCGGTCCCGAGAGTATCGGGTGCGAACAAATCGCAGAAATATTCAAAGCTCCACGCTCTTTCATAGCGGTAGCAGCATTTGTAAGTGTACCGGCGGTGTCGATCAAATCGTCAACAATCAACACATTCTTGCCTTCCACTTCACCAATAATATTCATGATTTCCGATTCGTTCGGCTTTGGTCGGCGTTTGTCGATAAAAGCCAGGGTAGCATTCAACTTCTTAGAGTAGGAACGTGCCATTTTTAAGCTGCCTACATCAGGTGCTACCACCACCAAATTCTCAATCGGATGCTCGGTGAAGTGGTCGATAAATACCCGACTCGCATAAAGGTGGTCGAGCGGAATATCGAAGAAACCCTGAATCTGTGCAGCATGTAAATCCATCGTAAGTACCCGATCGGCTCCGGCTTCAACCAACAGATTGGCCATCAATTTCGATCCTATAGATACTCTGGGTTGGTCTTTACGGTCCTGGCGTGCATATCCGAAATATGGGATAACAGCGGTTACTCTTTTTACAGAAGCCCGCTTGGCTGCGTCTAACATCAATAAAAGTTCGATGATATTATCGCCTGGAGGAGGAGTAGGTTGGACAATAAAAATATCCTCACCGCGAATGCTTTGCTGAAACTTTACATAAAGTTCTCCATCAGAAAATTTCTTAATGGTAACCTTACCCAAAGTGGTACCATACTCCTTAGCAATGGCGCGAGCCAAAGCCGGATTACTGGTACCGGAAAATATTGCGAGAGGACTTTCCAAATTAATTTGCTAGCACTGAAAAATTTCAGGATTACATAAAACAAAAGGATGCATCCTTAATCATCCTTCTGAGTGTTGTTGCCCGGGGAGGACTCGAACCCCCACATACTGGACCAAAACCAGGTGTCCTGCCATTAGACGACCGGGCAATATTCGTGTCATCGACAGACACCAAAGATAGGGACATATTCAAAGCTGATCAAGACGAAATTACTTTTTTTAGTACGATGCATTGATGGCACCGGCGGGGCTCGCAATAAGCCCGTACCTGATGCACAACCCCCAATTTATGTGAATAGGTTTCAGGGGATATATGCTGCTGTGAAATAAATGGTTTTGTGAATTGAGATGGAACAACGGTTCTCAAGTTTTTCCATTCCTCAACTGCCTTATGTTTGATTGCATGAACACCAAATAAGCTTCCAAGCGAGAACATAGCCGGAACAAATACAATACCATATAACATCTTCATTTTGGCACTTCCGGAAAGCGCTGCACTGTTTTCCCACTTTTCCCAAAGCGTTAAGGCCGGTACATCAAAAAATAATTCAGTCGGGGTTTGCAGTACTCTGATTGCCAAACGAACTACCTGAGGAATGCGCATTTTAGGATGATTTGCAGGGAAAACGCCTTTGTGATTCCACTTCAGATCAGATTTTTTGGTTCCGAATCCGGCAAATTGTAAAGCCATTTGAATCAAAGACTCCTCACTATACTCGGCTACCTCCTGCTTCAAAAACCATTTACCTAATTTGACCATGGGTACACGGTTGTGAGTAATCCCAAACCCATCAAATAATGAGAGTACCAATGCTTCTTTCCATGCCCGCGAGGGTACCATGTAAGGGTTATAAAACCTCAGAAAATCATTTGTCTTTTTCTCAAGGTATTCATGATTTGCCTTTTCAATCTGAGCCTGAAAAGCATCTTCTGAAATAAATGTAACTCCGGAAGAACAAGGAAGACCATTAGAACCGATTATATTCTCTATAATGTGATGGAGATTTTCATTAAGAAACGGGAGTAGGTTGAGCGTTGGAATTTTCCCTCCATCCTTTCTTCGTACAGAGGCAGGATTATTGTCGGCTACCACATGCAGTACTACCTGATTATACTTTTCATCATGATTATGACCATGTTGTTCCCATCCTTTTGCTTGTAAATGAAGTTCTACTGCTCCAACCCATAGCATTCCATCAATTCGGATTCGTGCATTTAAAAAATCAGGGCCATCGGTCTTATTAAGCGTACCGGGATCAAGAATCTGTATCTCAGATCCCTCAGAGGTTTTAAGCCTTCTCAAATCAAAAAACTGTTCTTCCCAAATCCACTGAAGAATATCTTCGGAATATGAAAAGTTTGGATCAGGCATCTTCTTCTGGTTCTTCTTCTTCAAAAAGGATAGATTCTGTAGCTTCATATAAATCAGGGATAATTTCCTTCACATTGCTGGAAATTTTATGGAGCCTCTCTTCACCTTCCTTTACAATTTTGCTACCATGATCTTCTACCCAATGCTTTGCCCCATCTGTTTGTTTACCTATCCATTCTCTGTTTTCTTTCCCACTTCTTGGAGATAATAGTAAACCAAATACCACACCAGCTGAAAAACCTGCAATGGTTACCATTAATGTTTCTAGTGATCTGCTCATTTCTCTCGGATTTTGTCTTAGGTTAACACTGTTAAGATACAGCTTTACATACAATTTAATCTTTCATCATTAAAATAGTAGAATAAAATATTACCTTTCTTTTTTGAACCATAAACCCGATCAATATGCCTGAGCAACTCATTCTAATGAATCATGACCGGATAGCCCGAACCCTTAAACGACTTGCCATCCAGATTTGGGAACGCTTAGATGTAAATCAGGAATTGGTGATTATTGGATTAAACAAACGGGGTTTTGCGACCGCTAAGATTTTACATATTCATCTAATGGCATTCTCAGATAAAGATATTGAACTCTTTCAGTTTGATGTGCAAAGTACCGGGCCAAAAACCACATTGCCGAACTGTACTGAGAAGTATGTTCTAATGGTTGATGATGTAATTTTCTCAGGTAAAACTATGTTTAATGCCATTTCAACATTATGCTATTCTAATGAGCCGGAAAAAATCGATGTCTTAACTTTGGTGGATCGGGGACACCGAACGTATCCCATACTTTCAGAGTTAACAGGCATTGAAGTGCCCACAAAATTCGGAGAGCACATTGAGGTAATTCTGAATGCTGATGAACTGGAACAAGTGGTACTTTTTAAAAATAAATAATCAGACTAACCATCAATTAATCTATAGCTATGAATAAAAGTATAAAACTAGCGCTAGCCGGATTTTTATTATTTGCTTTAATAAGCCCTATTGCTGCACAACCCATAGTAGTACCTGAGGATCAGGAAGCATGGGGACAAACCTGGATTCTGAACCTGAATGGATCTCAGGCCTCTTATGACAACTGGAGTGAAGGTGGAGTTAATACCATCAGCGGAACTTTTTCTACGGTATATACCAAACTATACCGTCAGGATAGAACTTCTTTCGGCTTCAGGGTAAATCTAAGATATGGTCAATCCAGAATAGATGGAGATACTCGCAAATCTGATGATCTTATTTCGATTAGAAGTAGAGTGACTTATGATTTATCTGATGGAAGCCCGGTTGCAGCTTATGGCGCAGTTCAATTTAAAACCCAATTTGCAGAAGGATATGACTATGGGGCAGGACCATTCGGTGGAGATGTCCTAATTTCAAACTTCATGGCGCCGGGCTATTTTATTGAGGGTGCGGGTATAGAATACAATGCAAGCGAGCATTTACAGATGGCTGGTGGTCTTGCCCTAAAGCAAACCATTGTAACCGACGATGCCTTACTTCCGGTATATAATATGGATGATAATCTACGCTCTGAGGGTGGTTTAAGTACGGGTATTACCTATCAAAACACCATTGCTGAAAATATTCAGTATTCAAGCAGCCTCGAAACATTTACTAATTTTCTACTCCCTGTTGATGAAACTGATGTAAACTGGACAAATGAAATCACAGGACAAATTAATTCCGTAGTGAGCGCTTCTTTTCAGTTTGAACTTAGATACGATAACGACTTCTCAAGTGAAATCCAGCTCAAACAAGTACTCTCAGCTGGGGTAACAGTAAATCTTTATTAGGTTTTTCAGCTATGCATGCCTAAATCTATGGCATGCATAGTTTTCTCATTTTCAATATTTTCACTGCCGATCAGATTCCATGCCTTTAGGAATCATTTAGCTTATTGAAGGACAATCGGCTTTTGTACAATTTACCAATTACGTTTCAGCAAGGAATGAACAAGACCCTCTTTCTGCTCATCTTTACTCTTGGGAGCTTTAGTTTCATCACAAATTTATCTGCCCAAATCATCGTTGTATCAGACACACTAAACGGTTGGGATCAATCCTGGATAGCGAACTTTAACGGTGCTCAATCGAGCTTCAATAACTGGAGTGAGGGTGGTGTTAATACGCTAAGCGGTACTGCCTCAACGGTATTTACGAAATTTTTCAGAGATGGAAGGTTTACCTATGGGTTTCGGATCCATCTCCGATACGGACAATCCAAAATAAACGGAAATGACATTCGTAAAACCGATGATCTGATCTCCATTCGTAACAGGGTAACCTACGAGCTAAGCAAGGAAAGTATTTATTCAGCTTTTGGAGCTATACAATTCAAAACCCAGTTTGCAGATGGTTTTGATTACGGAAAAGCCCAAGCTGGTGGAGATTCTCTCATTTCGAGATGGTTTGCTCCTGCATATTTCATAGAAAGTTTTGGGCTTGAGGTAAAACCAAGCGAGACTTTTAGTATGGAAATTGGTGCCGCATTAAAACAAACAATTGTCTCCGATAACCGCCTCAACTCCCAATATCAAATTGATCAAGGTAGAAATATTCGTTCGGAAGGCGGTTTAACTTTTGGGGCTCAATACAAACGCGAACTTTTAGAGAACACAGAATTCGCCACCAGTATTGAAACATTTACCAACCTTTTAGTCCCTCTTAATCAAACCGATGTATACTGGTCTAACCATATTAATGGACGAATAAATAGGTACCTGAGCACTATTTTCCAATTTGAACTTCGCTATGATCATGATTACTCTACTGAAGTACAACTCAAGCAGGTATTTGCTGCCGGGGTAACCGTTAATTTTTACTAGATCTAATGAATAATCAGGCCGAAAAAACACTTCATCAAGCTCTTGAAAACCTGCGATCTTGGAAAGATTCTTTCGGAAATCAGGAAACTGATTCTACTCTTTCAGTCCCTGATAGTAACGTTGAAGCCATTTTATTTGATCTCTCAAAACGTTTAAAGGGTAATTACCCATTTCATCATCCGGTATATGCTGGCCAAATGTTAAAACCTCCTCATCCGATTGCCTGGGCTGCCTATGCTCTTGCTATGTCCATCAATCCAAATAATCATGCTTTGGATGGAGGTCCTCCCTCCTCCGAAATGGAAAAGGAAGTGATGGTTAAACTGTCCACTTTTTTTGGATATGGAGATGAATTCCTTGGTCACTTAACCTCCAGCGGAACCATTGCTAACCTGGAGGCACTGTGGGTAGCCCGTCAATCGAATCCCGGAAAAAAAATCGCCTTTTCTGAAAACTCGCATTATACCCATGGGAGGATGTGTGGGGTGCTTGGCGTAGATTCGCAGACCATTTCTGTGCTTGAAGATGGCAGCTTTGATCTGAATTCCATCAACCCAACAGAAATTGGTACCATTGTAGTTACTTTAGGAACCACCGGACTTGGCGAAGTAGAACCCTTAGACCAAATACTCCCCTGGGCAAAAAAGCATGGCATCCGTATTCATATCGACGCAGCCTACGGAGGGTTTTTCAGAACGTTGAAAGATTCCGGTTTGATTGACGGAACCAGCTGGAAACTTATGCCGGAAGCAGATAGTATTGTCGTTGACCCTCATAAACACGGCCTGCAACCCTACGGATGCGGAGCTATTCTCTTCAAAAATCCGGAAGTTGGAAAATACTACAAGCATGATTCACCATATACCTATTTCACTTCTGAGGAACTTCACCTGGGAGAAATCAGCCTGGAATGCTCCCGAGCCGGAGCTGCGGCCGTAGCACTTTGGGCTACTTTAGAATGCTTTCCGTTAAAAGAAAACGAAGGATTTGGCCCGGTTTTAGCAAAATGCAGGCAAGCTGCACTTACAGGTTATTCGTTAATCGTTGAATCAGATAAACTAGAGCCGTACAAGAAACCTGAGCTGGATATCTTAACATACTTTCCAATTAACAGTTCAACGAATAACGTTTCAGAAATTTCAGCGCTTTCAAAAAAGGTATTCGAAGCCGGAATGAAAGACCAATCTTTCTACCTCTCTTTGTTCAAAGTCCCTTCTTCAACATTCACCCGGCTCCATCCTCAGTTTACTGCCGATGAAGATCAGGTTACTATTTTACGCAGCGTATTAATGCGCCCAGAACAGGCTGATTTTGTGGAAGAGTTGGTTAAGAGGATTGAATCTCATCTTTAATTTTCTTCTACTTCTACAATCACTTCAATCTCCACGGCAAGATTGACCGGAAGAGAATTCATACCTACCGCCGATCGGGCATGCCTACCCTTTTCACCAAAAATTTCAACCATAAAATCTGAATAGCCATTTATCACCTGGGAATGTTGAGTAAAACCAGAATCTGTATTTACCATACCCAGCACTTTCACAACTCTGACAACTTTTGATAAATCCCCGATCTCCTTTTTGATTACCGCAAGATGTTGAAGTGCTATACTTTTTGCTGCTTCATACCCTTCTTCAATAGTCAGGTCTACTCCTACTTTTCCTGTTATTCTGGTTCCATTTTCATTTCGAGAACCTTTACCGGCTAAGAAAAGTAGATTTCCTGATTGTACTACATCAATATAATTAGCTACTGGCGGTGTTATTTCCGGGAGTTCGATTCCAAGCTCATCTAATTTTTGCTCCGGAGTTCTTTCCTGAGCAATCAAATTTACTGAGCAAAACAGAAAAAGAAGAAAGATACTAACCTTCATTACTTATGTGATTTTTTATGGGTTGTGTCATAAAGTACAAAAAAAGAAACGCTCCAACGCAGAGCATTGGAGCGAGAAGAAAGAAGAAAATCCTCCCTTGAGGAGCTTGTACTGAACTTGATTCAGTAAGGTGTCTTTATGAGCGAAGCGAATAAGGGCGGAGGGTGTTTGACACCCCTCCCGCCTTTGGCGTACTCCCCTCAAGGGGAGATTTACAAACCTTCAAATAATTTTGTAGCCTGACTCTGAAGAAGGTTCTGAAAAATATTGAATGAAACGGAACCACCTTTCTTCTTAACTATTGCCAAAGTTTTCTTCCAAACAGTTTCATTTCTTGCATTATCAAGAAATTCATGACCTTGCCAAGTTAACCGATTCAAATAATCTAGCTCGTAACTGCCATCAGCAAACTTTGTGAATGAAGCTTCGATTAATCCAGCTTCATCCAACAAATAAGAATTAAATGATATTTCTTCATCAGTATATCCAACTAGTTCAATATTATAATCTCCAGCTGTAGTCGGAAATTCTTCAATCCTTTCTAAGATTTTCTTTATTAGATCATAGTCTCTCTTCATACTATTCCTAATTGAACCATTCCTAATTCTTAATTGATCAATTCTCAATTGAATCAAACATCAAAAGAAATTCCCTGCGCCAGCGGTAACTCATCCCCCCAGTTTATGGTATTGGTCTGGCGACGCATATAAGCTTTCCAGGCATCGGATCCGGATTCTCTTCCTCCCCCGGTTTCCTTCTCACCACCAAAAGCGCCTCCAATTTCAGCTCCACTGGTTCCAATGTTTACATTGGCGATTCCACAGTCTGAACCGTGTGCACTTACAAAATTTTCAGCCTCACGCATATTCAGTGTAAACATAGCAGAACTTAATCCCTGCTTAACACCATTGTGATAGCTCATCGCTTCATCAATGGTTTTGTATTTGATAAGGTATAAGATCGGAGCAAAGGTTTCTTCCTGAACAATTTCGAATTCATTTTTTACCTCTGCCAGCGCCGGACGCACAAAATGTCCTTCGCGATCGAGTACTTCGCCACCATAAATTACTTTTCCACCTTCTTTTTTGATTTGCTTGAGTGCCTTCTGCATGGCATCAACAGCAAGCTCGTCAATTAGCGGACCAACTAAGGTGTCCGGCTCAAGTGGGTCTCCGATGGCTACATTTTCATAAATGCTGATCAAACGTTCTTTAACCTGATCGTACACTGATTCATGAATAATCAAACGACGGGTTGAAGTACACCGCTGACCACACGTCCCGACAGCTCCAAATACCGTCGCACGGATCGCCATTTCGATATCAGCATTCTCAGAAATAATAATGGCGTTATTTCCACCGAGTTCAAGAATGGTCTTTCCAAGTCTGCCACCTACCGTTTTGGCTACTTCTTTACCCATACGAATAGAGCCGGTTGCAGAAATAAGAGGGATTCTTTCGTCTTCTGTCATCCACTCTCCTACTTCACGGTCTCCGGTAACCAGATTGAAGATCCCTTCGGGCAGATCATTTTCTTTAAGTACTTTTGCAATGATTTTTTGAATTGCCACACCACAAAGCGGGGTTTTTTCAGAGCCTTTCCAGATCATCACATCACCACAAACAGCAGCAATCATTGCATTCCAGCTCCAAACAGCGACCGGAAAGTTAAAGGCTGAAATAATTCCAACTATTCCCAGAGGATGCCATTGCTCGTACATCCTGTGTTGTGGTCTTTCGCTATGCATAGTTAAACCATACAACTGGCGGCTTAATCCTACCGAAAAATCACAGATATCGATCATTTCCTGTACTTCGCCTAAGCCTTCCTGATTGATCTTTCCCATTTCATAAGTAACAAGCTTACCAAGAGGTTCTTTAAATTCACGAAGCTTCTGACCTATCTGACGAACAATTTCTCCGCGTTGGGGTGCAGGCATTTCTCTCCACACTTTGAATGCTTCCTGAGCAGTAGCCACCACTTCCTCGTATTGCTCTTTTGTGGTAACCGATACATTCGCAATCTTCTTCCCGTCTACTGGTGTATGACTGCTAATTGCATCTTTGCTTTCAAAATATTTCTGTCCTGTACTTGTTCCGGCATTAACACCTTCTATACCTAGTTTCTTTAAAAAATCCATTTACTAATCTATGATTCAAATTTCTGATGAAGATAGTTATTTAAGAATTCAGATTTTAGAATACAGCGTTATTTAGTTCCAGCAAAAGTGCAGTATTCTAAGTTGTAAATTCTTATCCTTTATCTATGAAAGAAGCCTCTAAAGCCCAAATTAAACTCTTGCGGAAACTCTCTCAGAGAAAGTATCGCGAAAATGAGCAATTGTTTATTGTGGAAGGTGAGCGTGCGGTTGAGCAGGTTTTGGAAAATGGGGTTATTGAAGTTGAAAGTATTTTCGTGAAGGAGAATAAAACTGACAGCTATAAACAGACAGCTGACTGCTTTATTCTCTCAAAAAGTATATTCCATGAACTATCCGATACTGAAACTCCTCAAGGTGTCATTGCTGTATGCAAAATGCCGGATCCTGTTACATTAGAGGAACTACAAAAGTTGAACTCAGGGGTAATCGTTGCTACTGACGCCATCCAGGATCCCGGAAACCTGGGCACTATAATTCGTACGGCAAGCTGGTTTGGAAGCGAGGCTCTGCTTCATGGAAAAGGAACAGTGGATGTATTCAATCCTAAGGTCGTAAGAAGTACCGCCGGAGCTACGGGAGTGCTCCCTTTTATTTCCGGGGATTTGGATTATTTGTTGGGTGAACTAGAGACATCAGGATGGAATGTACTTCTTCTGGATGGAAATCCGGGAGCTGCGACAATCACATCCATCCCCAAAAAAGAAAAGACTGTGTTGGTTGTTGGCAACGAAGCGAACGGAGTCTCTGCATCCCTTATCACCCCAAAAAGAAGACGTACACTAATTCCTTCAGTACGTAATTCCAAAGTCGTTGAAAGCCTTAATGCAGCAGTTGCTTTGAGTATCGCTTTGTGGAGTGTGAATAATTAAGTTGATAACTCAGCTTTAAATAGCAGGAATTTACTCATCTGATTTTTTTTTAAATAGTTTTCCACATTCGTTGCATGTAGAGTTTTCAATTCATTAATTCAGAGAGCCGTTCTTTAACATCATCTACAGAAGGCCAAAGGTTAAGCTTGAATTTAAACCAGATTTGCCCATGCCGAAGAAGAAACCGAAGAAGATTTTCGTGCTCGATACTTCCGTTCTTTTATATGACTATGAAGCCATTAAAAATTTTGAAAAAAATGACGTTGCAATACCGATAACAGTTCTTGAAGAACTGGATACGTTTAAAAAGGGAAATACAGTAACTAACTTACATGCAAGGGAGTTTATCCGATATCTGGATGGGATTTCTGACGACAACATGCTGCTCGATTGGATTCCGCTAAATGGCCGGTCTCATGGTAATTTGAAAGTGATTACAAATGGTGGAGATCATGTGGATGCTAATAAGATGTTTGGCTCCAAGAAAAATGATCATGATATCATCAATGCCGCACTCAGGCTCAAAACGGAGAACCCGAATGAGAAGGTAATCCTTGTCTCGAAAGATATTAACCTTCGTCTCAAAGCCCGGGCTCTTAATCTTGACGCCGAAGATTATGAAACTGTTCAGGTTAAAAACATTGAACAGCTTTATAAGGGGAAAACCGAGCTGGTACTCGAAGATCCTTCTCTTATTGGTAAGTTTTATGAAAAGGGGAAAATAAAACCCAAAGAATTGATGGAGGTTGCACCCACCAGCAATCATTTTTATATCATGAAAAGCCACGGTTCTTCGGCCTTGGGTTGTTTCAATAAGAAATCAGGCTACATCGAAAATATTGAGACCTCCAAAGCTTATGGCATTGTTCCCAAAAATGCGGAACAAACTTTTGCCATGCATGCGTTAATGAACCCAAATATTATGCTTGCAAGCGTAACCGGGTCTGCCGGTACCGGGAAAACTTTACTTGCGCTTGCGAGTGCGCTGGAACAGAGAAGCGAGTTCAAACAAATCTATCTTGCAAGACCTATTGTACCATTAAGTAACAAAGACATCGGGTACCTTCCCGGAGATGCAAATCAGAAAATTGATCCCTACATGCAGCCGCTTTGGGATAACCTGAGTTTCATTAAAAACCAGTTTAAGGAAACCAGCAAACAGTACAAAAAAATTGATGAAATGCTACAAACCGACAAACTCCGGATTGTACCTTTGGCTTATATTCGGGGGCGGAGTTTGTCGAATGTAATTTTTATTGTGGATGAAGCTCAAAATCTTACTCCACATGAAATCAAAACTATCATTACCCGCGCAGGCGAAAATACAAAAATCATCTTTACCGGGGATATTTTCCAAATTGATACCCCCTATCTGGATGCTCAAAGTAACGGACTTGCCTACCTGGTGGATCGGATGCATAATAATCCGATTTATGCCCATGTTAATCTGGAAAAAGGAGAGCGTTCAGAACTCGCAAATATCGCCAGTATGCTCTTATAAGCAATAATTTGAAAAGAAATTTATTCTTTCAATTCTGATTCTTTTCTAAGATATTTGATAATTAATCAAATCATTTTATGAAAAAAATCCCTTTACTGTTTTTATCTCTGTTAGTAGTTGTTCTTATTTCAACTCAGGGATTCGCTCAAACCAAAAATTCGAAGCCAAAAGTAAATCAGATTGGATATTACCCGGAAGCTATTAAGCTTGCTGTAGTTCCCAATACAGATGAGAGTGTCTTCTATATTAAAGATCTTGATTCAGATGCGATTATTTTTGAAGGAAGTTTATCATCTACTAAGCATTATGGTCCTGGGGATGAATCGGTTAAAATTGCTGATTTTTCGAATTTTGGAACATTTGGTAATTTTGTTTTGGGAATTTATGGTGAAGAGGAGTCCTATCGATTTACAATTGACAATAATATTTACTCAGGTCTTACCGATGCGGTATTAAAAGCATTTTATTACAATCGGGCATCTACTGCCTTACCTGAAGAATTTGCGGGAGACTGGAACAGAGAATTGGGTCACCCTGATACTAATGTTTTGGTTCATAACTCTGCTGCAAGCACAAACCGCCCGGCAAACTCATCGATTTCTTCACCAAAAGGATGGTACGATGCCGGCGATTTCAATAAATATGTTGTACCTATTTCGTCCAGCATAAGTCAATTACTCTTTGCCTATGAAGAATTCTCTGAATTTTTCGCCTCACAGAATCTGAATATCCCTGAGAGCGAAAATAGTATTCCTGACATCCTTGACGAGTCTTTATGGGCTTTACGCTGGTTGTTTACTATGCAGGATCCTGACGATGGAGGAGTATATCATAAGCTCACTACTGAAAACTTTCAGGCAACAGTAATGCCGAATATCCCCACTGCAAATAGATACGTGGTTCAAAAAGGAACCGGAGCTACTTATGACTTTGCAGCTGTTATGGCACAAGCTGCTAGGGTATATGAACCATTCTTACCTGACTTTGCTGACTCTGCGCTTTCCGCTGCTGAAGCAGCATTTGCCTGGGGAAATGCAAATCCAAATATCTCCTACAATCAGGGGGCTTTAAATAGTCCATCCATCAACACCGGAGTATATGGTGATAATAGCTTTGGCGACGAAAAATTCTGGGCTTCTTCCGAGCTTTACATCACAACTGGTGATGAAAGTTACTATATGGATAACGGATGGAATAGTGCAGGCGTAGTGGGTTGGAATAGTGTTCGGGGACTGGGGTTGTTTTCGATGGTAGCGAATCGAGAAAGCCTGACTGCGGCAGGGCTTGCTGATACAACTTCGATGAAGGAAAAAGTAAAAAGCATAGCCGATTCTTATATTAACGGAGGATCAAGTTCTGCTTATCGATCACCTTTTGGCTATAGTAATGGTCATTTTTTCTGGGGGTCAAATGGTTTTGCCGGAAATATTGGTCTTGCAGCTATGCTTGCCTACAGAGTTAGCGGCGAGTCTAAGTATTATAACGCCAGTATCGATGTACTTGATTTCATGATGGGACGTAACCCTCTTGATCAAAGTTATATAACCGGCTTTGGTTCAAATCCACCAATGAATATTCACCATCGCCAATCAGCTGCAGATGGAGTTATTAACCCTGTACCTGGATGGGTTGCTGGCGGGGCAAATCCTGGAAATCAAAGTCAGGATTGTGGTACTGCTGCATATAGTTCTTCTTTACCTGCACTTTCATATCTAGATGAATATTGCAGTTACTCTACAAACGAAATTACCACATACTGGAATTCACCATTTATTTATGTACTTGCAGGGCTTGAATCTTTAACGCCTGAAGCTACCTCTAATGAAACCAAAACAGGTTTTTTTAAAAGTATTGATACTTCTTTTTTGTATAGCCCTGGAGATAGTATTGATATTTCCTGGACACTTTTAAATGAAAACTTTACTTCTATAAATCTTTACTATAAAACCTTAGTTAATCCAGGTTCAGTTTTAATTGCAGAAAACCTAACCCCTGCTGATACACTTTTTAAAAACTTTCAAATACCTAATAAATTCGGTGAAGAAATAGTATTCCGTATTGAGGATTCACAGAACTCTGATTTATGGTTCCAGTCAGGTATACTATCTGTTAAACCTCCTAAATCAATTACATTTACTAGTATAACTACTCCTAATGATTTCCAGCCAAATGATCCGGTTTTCTTTGAATGGACTGCAATTGAGGTAGACACAGTTGATTTATTATATCGATTAGAAACCGAGGAAAATTTCACCGTTATTATTGAAGGTAGAGCCGCGAGTACTGGGGGTTATGCTTTTAGATTCAAATTACCAGATGCCCCAGGAGAGAATATAATTTTCAGAATAAAAGATAATAATGAAGATACCGTGTTTACTGACTTTGATCCTATCTTGATTGCTACGCCTGTATCGAATGAGCATGATGAACAATTTGTAACAGAATTCAGATTAAATCAGAATTATCCTAATCCATTCAACCCAAGTACTTCAATCTCTTTCGCTCTTGAAAAAAGCTCGAAAATCGACTTGAGCATTTACAACGCTATGGGACAACAAGTCGCAGTTCTTGTAAATGAGACCAAATCTTCAGGACCACATACCGTACAATGGAATGCTTCAGGCTTTGCAAGTGGAGTATACTATTACAGAATTACTAACGGTGAACAGGTATTTACAAGAAAAATGACCTTAATAAAATGACGTACATCCGAACTCTCAGTTTTCTGATTATCAGCTTACTGTTCTCGGGTTTATCGATAGCCCAGGATGCCTCCCCAAAAGTAAACCAGCTAGGATATAAACCAGATTTATCAAAAATAGTAATCACTCCCTATAATGATGCAATGAACTTCTTCCTTAAAAATGCTGAGTCAGGAGAAGTTGTTTACACTGGAAAGCTTACAGGTGGAGGCTTTAATGAGCCCTCTGGTGAGCAAGTTAAGGTAGCTGATTTTTCTAATTTCAATGCACCTGGCAATTACATCCTGGAAATTGAAAATGGTGAAACTTCCTTTGAGTTTGATATCAGCAACGACATCTTCAAGAGTGTAACCAAAGCGGTTATGAAAGCCTATTATTTCATGCGGGCATCTTCGGCTCTAGAAGAAGAATACGCAGGGGAATGGGCCCGGCCAATGGGGCACCCTGATACATCGGTTATGATTCATCCGTCAGCTGCAACTGAAAGTCGTCCTGAGGGTGTTATTATCTCTTCGCCTAAAGGCTGGTACGATGCCGGAGATTATAATAAATATGTGGTTAATTCTGGAATCAGCACCTATACCCTGCTATTTGCTTACGAACAGTTCCCGGAATTCTTTAACACTCAAAATCTTAATATCCCCGAAAGTGATAACTCTATTCCTGATATTCTGGATGAAGTGCTTTGGAACTTACGATGGTTGCTCACCATGCAGGATCCTGAGGATGGCGGGGTGTATCATAAAGCTACTACGGCAAATTTTGAAGATGCCTCAATGCCTGAAGACGCTACAAGCCAGCGCTATGTAGTAATGAAGAACACTCCTGCTACTTTAGATTTTGCAGCGATGATGGCTCAGGCCGCACGAGTGTATAAACCTTTCCTTCCGGAATTTGCTGATTCAGCTCTTACTGCATCACAAAAAGCATGGCAATGGGCCAAACAAAATCCTGAGGTTATGTATCGCCAGAATCAAATGAATCGCCAGTACGATCCGGATGTAGTTACCGGTGCTTACGGTGATGGAAGTGCAAGTGATGAATTCTTTTGGGCTGGTTCGGAGTTGTTCATTAGTACAGGGCAAAAAGAATACTATGATGAAAGTGGATGGAAAGAAGCCGACGTAACGGTCCCGGGTTGGAATAATGTTCGGGCTCTTGGATTATATTCCCTGGTACATCACCAGGGCGATCTAGATGGAATCTCAAATCAGGATAAAACTGCCATGAACGAGACACTGATCGCCATCACTGATGAAATGGTTGGTCAATCTGTTACGGCTCCTTACCGCTCTCCATTTGGATATGAAAACGGACATTTCTTCTGGGGTTCTAATGGGCATGCGGGAAATATTGGAATGGCTATTCTTCAGTCGTATCAACTAACGGAGAACCAAAAATATTACGAAGCAGCTCTTCGTGTTGCTGATTATTTACTTGGCGTAAATCCAACGGGATACAGTTATATAACCGGATTTGGAGATAAACAGGTAATGAATATTCATCATCGTCCCTCAGAAGCTGACAATATTGACGCGCCGGTTCCGGGAATGGTTGCAGGAGGCCCAAATCCACGAAATTTGAACCAGGATTGTGGTGAAGATAAATATCCTTCAAAACTTCCTGCATTGGCTTTTCTGGATGATTGGTGTAGTTATTCTACTAACGAAATTACCATCAACTGGAATGCTCCTGTGGTTTATCTCTTTAGCGGGTTAGAGTATTTAGGGAAGAAATAGAAATATTTTTGTGTGAAGTTGTCATTCCGGGCTTGCCCCTGAATTTGTATTAGTTAAATCCTTTGTTCAAGATTCAGCAGTCATGAGTCTCATCCTCCACACATCCTGAACCCTCCGAAAGAGTGCCTTTGGCTAAGTTCAGGATATCAACTAAAAAAGCATTTAACAAACGATTCTAACGAGTCAATTCGACCATGTTAGATCGGCATCTACCTCATCAGAACCAGTGATGTCAGGCTGAAGATTTTCGATCAGGTAGCTTAAACGTAGCTTTTGATAATGCTGACCATGCGCTCCCCGAATTCCATGTCGATTTGCTGGATAGGTCATTAAGTCAAATTTCTTATCGGCTAAAATTAAGGCGTTCTGCAACTGCACCGTATTACCCGGATGTACATTGTTATCAATGGTTCCATGTACAAGGAGTAGTTTACCCTTCAGGTTTTCAGCATAGTTCATTGCAGATCCGTTTTCGTACCCCTCAAGATTTGCCTGTGGCGTATTCATGTACCGCTCAGTATAAATAGTATCGTAACTTCTCCAGTCGGTTACAGGTGCTCCGGCAATTCCCACATGGAATATGTCAGGATAGCGAAGCATGAGTAATGAGGTTGCATATCCGCCATAAGAATGACCGTACACACCAACCCGACTCTCATCTGCATAATCCCGCTTTGTAATTTCTTTTACTACATGTGCATAATCATCAATTTCAATGCTTCCAAGCTTTCCGTAATGCAAGGTCGCGAACTCTTTCCCACGATTTCCTGATCCGCGGTAGTTAGCTCTTACCACAATAAAACCAAGCTGAGCAAGTCGCTGATATGCATCTGCATTTTTATACGTATTGGAAACATCCTGATACTCAGGTCCACCGTATAATGGTAATACCACCGGGTATTTTTTATTTGGGTCGAAATCTACCGGCTTATAAACAAGAACCGGAAGATCTTCCGAGCCATCCGCTGATTTAACTGTTACCAGCTCTGGTTTACTCAAGTTGTTTTCTTCGATATTCTCCGTATCTGCTTTTAACAAATTGCGAACCAGTTTTCCGTTCGCTGAATAAAGGTTCACTTCATAGGGATGATCAAAAGAAGAAAAGCTATCTGTATAATACGTAGCAGCCTCATTCATAGAAATGGTATGGCGACCCGGCTCATCGGTTAATTTCTTCATGCTCTTCCCGTCAAAATTGATTGCATAGAAATAGCGATCGAGTCCCATATTTTGAAATGCCGTGAAGTACACTCTCTTATTCTTCTGATCTACATTTTCGATACTTCCTACAGGCCACTCTCCTTTTGTAATCTGATTGATCAGAGTCCCATCAAAGTTGTAGTGATATATATGGTTGTAACCGCTTATTTCAGAAGTCCAGATGAACGTTTCGTTATCCTCCAATTGAATAAAATTATCATGCAAACTGATGTAAGCATCTTCTTTTTCTTCTAAGATGGTTCTCACCGTTTTGTCTTTAAGACCATAGGCTAAAAGCTCCAGATTATCTTGCTTTCGGTTCAGACGACGGAAGGTCAACTCGCTTCCATCATTTCTCCAGATTGGTCGAACAATGTAGGTGTCTGGTCCACTGTTGGTAGGAACCTGCTCAATTTCACCTGATTCGATATCAACGATAAATAGTTTTACGGTAGGGTTTTCTTCACCCGCTTTTGGATATCTCATCAACTCTAAACCTGCTTCAAAATCGGTTTCATGAATCACAGGATATTGAAATACATCTTTTTCATTGTATTGCAAGTACGCAATCTTGGAGTCATCGGGAGAGAACCAGTATGCTTCACGCTGTCCAAATTCTTCCGGATATACCCAGCTAGGTTTTCCGTTCATTTGCTCTTCACTTCCGTATGTCAGACGTTTTTCTTCTTTGGTTTCTGTATCAGCGACATATATATCGTAGCCTTTCACATAAGCAAAGGTTTTGTAGTCATGTGAATAAGTTCCATTCCAGAGCTGACTGGTTTCCATTCTGCGCATCAACTCATCATCGTACTTGAAACGTTCGATTTCTGGTTTGTAAAGTTTTCTAAGCTCTTTATCAGCCAAATGAAATAGAAAATCAGTTTCATCTATTGTGAAGAAAATGGCTTTATCATCCATTACAAACTCGAAGCTCTCAAAAGGAAGAGCGTCCAACTCACTCATCGTGGCTTCGTTATACTGTTCAATCAACGCTTGCTCTGTCCTTTCATCAAAAAGAGAAGTGCGCTCCTGAGACCTGGGATCAACTTTATAAAACTTTACCCCATTCTCGGTATTTTCTGTTTCAAAGTAACCCATATCACCAGGAAGCCAGGAAAGACCTGTAACTCCTTCATAATTTATAAATCCCCGTTCTCCCATCTCGGTGTACAAATCAAGTCCTACACTTTGAGAAAAACCCTGTTGAGTAATAAGAAGTGCTGTAATCAGAATAAATGTGCTTTTAACTACTCTTTTCATAAGAATGATGTTTGATAACAATTTGGTTTTAGATTGATAAGATAAACGGACTAATCCTAAAGACGAAATCAAAAGAAGTAAATTGGAATCAGAAATTAACCGTAAAATATATTGTCGTTAATACGTATGGCTTTTACATTTGTCCGCTATGAAACCATTCCTTCTTCTGCAACATCGTTATTTAGATGAAGCCTCTGACAAAGAGTACGAAGCTATACTGCATTATGGTATGCTAAAGCCGGAAGAATTGGTTAGAATCCGAATGGAAAAACAAAGCATTTCGCATATCAATCCGCTGGATTATAGCGGGATTATTACTGGCGGAGGACCTGCAAACATAAGTGATGATGTAGATGATAAACCTGCTTCCCAACTCCGTTTTGAAGCTGAAATAGTTAAACTTTATGATATCATCTTTCAGAGGGATGTCCCCTATTTAGGAATGTGTTATGGTATGGGCTCCATCACCCGGTATTTAGGAGGAGAAGTTTCCAGAAAACGTTTTAGTGAGCCTGTGGGAAGTGTTCGAATTCAGTTAGAGGAGAAAGACCCCATCTTGGAAAACGTACCTTCTTCTTTTACTGCTTTTGTAGGGCACAAAGAATCATGTCAGTCTTTGCCGGATGGGGCGGTTTTGCTGGCAAGTTCCTCTACCTGTCCCATCCAGATGATCCGGTGTAAGCAAAACATCTATGCTACCCAATTTCACCCTGAACTGGATGTGAAAGGAATCATACTAAGAATTCGTGCTTACAAAAATCATGGGTATTTTGATCCCGAAGAGGCAGAGTCGCTGATTGATTCAGTCAAAAATGAACATATTCTTTATCCTCAGAAAATTTTAGAGAACTTTGTTACCTACTACGGTAGAAAATGATATAAATCTCATCCAAAGCAGTTTTTGAATTGCACACTTAAAATCAGAACGTTCCTTCGTAAAGTGATGTATTCATTCCTTACAACTTAATTAAAGCCTTTGTAGCTTATGCCCCATGTTTAAAAATTCCGCGCTCTTTTTTTGGTTTGTCCTAAGTTCAACATTTGTAAATGCACAAGCTCCAATTGATACGGTTAAAGCTGAACTCGGTAATATAGTGGTGGTTGGGTATCAGGGAAACCGAAGTATTCTTGAAACACCCGGTAGTATTTCTTATATCAATCCACAGACCATTTCAGGCTTCGATAATTCTTCACTGATTTATGGGATGAGGACCGTAGCCGGAGTTCGGATGGAAGAACGTGCGCCGGGCAGTTATCGAATCGCTATTCGCGGCAGTTCCCTTCGCTCCCCTTTTGGAATCCGTAATGTGAAAATCTACTGGAATGAAATCCCACTAACAGAGCCTACAGGAAGTACATTTTTAAACCTTCTTGACCCATTTAATATACAAGCTCTGGAAGTGATTAAAGGACCGGGTGGAAGCTTGTACGGAGCAGGAAATGGGGGTGTTTTGTTAATCAATAGTACCGCACCATTTCAAACCGATCAGCTAAGCATGAACTCATCCCTAGGCTCTTTCGGTGCTTTCAATTACGATCTTGCCTATCAGGATAAAGTGGAAAATGGAGGCCTGTCTTTCAAATACTCCAAAAGTGAAACTGATGGATACCGGGAGCAATCTTTTTTAGACCGTCGGGTAATTGAGGTATCAGGTAAAACCGAATATGCGTCGGGACGAGAAATAGCAGCCAATATTTTATACAGCGATTTAAACTACGGAATACCCGGCGGATTGAATGAAGCACAATTTCAAAACGACCCAACTCAGGCTCGCCCGGGAAATCCTTTTGTACTTGGAAGTGTAGATGCAAATTCAAGCATCAAGCACGAATCTTTACTTCTTGGAGTGACTCATACCTATCAAATCACCGAGAAGTTTTCAAACGAGGCTTCTGCATTCGGGACCTTTAGTGATTTTGAGAACCCCTTCAATTTTGATTATAAGATTGACAGTCGAAAAAGTGGTGGACTCAGGTCTAATTATGCCTATGAAACTCCTCTAGGAGCAGTTAAAGCCAAATTCACACTCGGAACTGAAATGCAGGCTTCCAGCTATGCCGCTCGTAATTTTGGGAATGATTCCGGAAAAGTAGGCGAACTTAATTTTGATGATGAATTGAAGGTGAAGTCGAACCTGATATTTTTGAATACTCAGCTTGATTTGCCCAATGAGTGGTATTTCACTGCCGGAATCAGCTATAATAATCTGGAATACGACATTAATCGGCTCGTGGCTACTGATGGTAATGGCGAGAAAGGATTGGTCGAAAAGAACTTTGACCCTCAGTTTATCCCAAGGATTGGAATTGCTAAAAAAATCACCCCACAAATTACAGCACATGCCAGTGCGGGACTTGGCTTCTCCCCTCCTACTATTGAGGAAATCCGAACCAACGAAGGAAGCATTAACCTGAATCTGGAAGCTGAAACCGGAACTAATTATGAGTTAGGATTGAGGGGAAATGCAGTAGAAGGTAAACTTGGTTTTGATGCTGTAGTATTTCTCTTCAAACTCGATGACTCGATTATTCAGCAAGCCAATCCGGATACGACACGTGATACTTTTGTATTCCGAAATGCCGGAAAAACAGACCAGCGCGGGTTTGAATTAAATGCTAATTATCTGCTAATCGATAATTATTCCGGTTTTCTAAGACGAGGTCAGCTAAATCTGGCATACACCTATCACGATTTTGAATTCGGGGATTATAATACCAGCGATGGAGATTTCTCTGGCAATGAAATGACAGGAATCCCTCCTCATTCGCTGTTTTCTTCCCTCAATATTGAAACAGCTCCGGGTTTGTATGCCCATTTATCCTACACGTTTACTGATGAAATCCCTTTAGAGGATGACAACTCCGTCTATTCGAATTCCTATCAACTAGTACAAGCTAAAATTGGCTTTCGCATTACCTTTTTAGATGACTTTAAAGCTGATCTCTATTTCGGAATCGACAACCTTTTAGATGAAAAATACAGCCTTGGGTATGACATCAACGCATTTGGAGGAAGATATTTCCAGCCTGCCCCGGAGAGGAATTGGTTTATAGGGGTGAAATTAATTTGCAATATCTAAAGATCAGCGAATCAGAATCTGAAGATTGCAGTTTTTCCTCTTTCAGAAATTAAGAGAATATCTCCATTTGGCAATATTCCCCACCCTGTTAATAGCGTCAAATAATTATTTATGCTCAAATTTCCAAAGGAATCTTCGCGCATCAAATTAATGACCCTTGATAGTTTATTAAGCTTTTGATTATAAATTTGATATGCAATAACTGCTTCATCAATGGTGGGATAAATAAAAAACAAAACTTCCTCACTATTCTTAGATGGAAATGAATAGATTGGGTCATTTGGAACTCTTGTCAAAAAAGGTTGTCCTGATTTTAAAATACCAACTACCTCTTGATTTCCACTATCAAAGTTATATTTCAAAACTTTTGATTGATTATCTCCAGTAAAGTTACGGTCAAAAATCAAAACTTCAGTATTGCTTAATACATGAGCTCGTGGATTCTGAAAACCAACTATCAGGTCTTTCAATCTTGTCCAGCTTTTAGTATTTAAGTCAAATTTTTCAATATTATAGGATTTACCTTCTTCTAACCTTCCTCCAATTACTAGTGATATATCTTCTTTGACTTTTATTAGTTCATAATTCTGATTCATTTCTGGAATATCAGAAACCCGACTTAAAGTCCCATTCACGCTATTAAACAAGTAAGATTCGGAACCCTCTAACACCGTTAAGAGAATATTTTCCGAATCAAAGTAAGTAGAATAAAAAAATTTATTTAGCTCCCAATTTGTACTATTACTCCAGGTTAAATCTTCTAAGTCGAAAAAAGAATAACCGGTTTTATCTAATCTTACAGCACGAGTTTCTGAGATAATATGAGTTCTTGGTATATCATTATTAGGAGGGTTTTGTACAAATTTCCAGGAATTTGTTCTGAAATCATAAATTTCAGATGTATTATTTACGTATATGGTAGGGTCTGTAACTAATACCCTATTTTCATCAAGTTGTGTTACATCAACTCCCCACCAGTGTTTATCAGTATGCATTTCTGGTCCTTGCACAATATGTGAAAAACTTACTTCCCCAAAAGAGTGATTAAATTCATAATCTTCTCGAATAGTTTTTATCTCATACCTGTATCTACCAGTTTGTGAAATAGTATCATTTAAACTATTAACACCCTTTTTAAATATTCCCAAAACTTCTTCCTGATCATACATATCAACCCTAGAAACTTTGTAACTAAAATTATCTCCTTCACTTTCAGGCCATTTCAATGCAATGATTCGTTCAAACGCTTCTACATTTCCCGAACTAGAAATTATAGAAGTCTCTGTAGTATTCTGGTTTTCTGAGAAGCTATTTGATGTATCCGGCTGAAAAAATTCAGATTTCGGATCATTATTATTATTTCTTTCAAAAGTGGGTAATTCTGTACAAGAAAAAATCAGAATAGATATGCCTGCTAGTAAATATTTCATCTATTTAAAATAATAATAAACTATCAAAACATTCTCGCCAGAACAACCGTCTCCTTAAATGTCCGGTCACTTCCGTTTGCACTGTTGTAGGCTTCGAACAGGACGATGTAGATTCCAACCCTGTTTTTCTTTCGGTCGTCGGTAAGTCCATCCCATGTTAGTGAACCCATAAATCCTGCTTGAGCGTTATTAGCCAGTTCCCGAACCTGTCTACCATAACGATCAAAGATTCGAACCCTGAGCAGATAATCCGGAGCATCCAATGTGTAGTTGATGAAAAGATTATCTTCAAAGCCATCGTCATCGGGGGAAAAAGGATTGGGGCTAAAGCTGATTCCAGCTGACTCTGGTGGAGCTCCCGGATCCTGAAAAATGGTGTTTCTGAAATTCGGAGTCCCGCCACTCACATGGGTACTTGAACTCCAGTTACTCTCGTCATTACTTTCACCCAACGGATTAATTCGTTCGAGTGCGATGCCATCGGTATCGAACACATTTGGGTTTTGCCAGCTTTCATCAAAAAACACAGAGTCGATGGTTGCACCGGTACTGTCTGCCAGGTAAATGGCGTCATCGGATGAAGCCAGACTCAAACTGGAACGGTCGACCCGCATAGTAAACTGATCTGATTCTCCCTCAAGCCCAAAATATTCTGCGGTTTTACTTTCAGAAAAAACAGATGCTTCATCTTCAGAATAAATCAAAAAATACCCACCGGGCTCAATCCATTTATACTGAGTTGAAACCGGCTCAATGCTTTGGAATTCATTTTCTTCATCGGGTGCATCATGCAAAAAGATCCCTTCTAACGAAATTGCTGCGTTAGACCGATTGTACAGTTCCAGATACTCAGTTTGATCCGGAAGGTTGTCTTCTGGATCTGCAAGGGGATCGTACATGATCTCGTTGATGATTACATCTCCTTTCGAAGCAGGAGAAGCAATCGGAGAGGATATTTCAGAAGCTACATTTCCTTTTATGTCCAAAATATCAGAAACAGTAACATCAATATTTGTTGCGTTGAGACTCTTCGGAAGAGCCACTGGAGCAGGAGTCCATTCAACAATTACTTGATTACCATTCAGCTCTAAAAGTTCAACATCAATCCCATTAACATTAATTATCGTTTGAGTAGAAGTGCGAACGAACTCTGAGAATACAATTTGTACAACTGAGTCAATCTGAGTAGCAAATATTATTTCAGGCGGAGTTACATCCTCTTCAAATACAGAACTTTGGGCTCCCGCACTGAATCCACCTTGAGCAGTGCTTGATGCCCAGTTAGAAGCGTCGTTTGAAGCCCGGCCCGGATCTTTTCGTTCTAAAGAAACTCCCGGGCTATCTCCTCCCCAACTAGCCTGATAAAACAGGCTGTCAATGGTTATTCCTTCTGCATTTTTTATGATTACCCCATCCCCACTGTCATTCAAAGAAGGAAAATCAGACAGATAGATGGCATTACTCAACGTGTTAGCAAAATCCTCCCGATCTGTTAAGATCAGATATTCCCCGGCAGGGAGAAAAATACCCTCAGAGATTTCCGCATCGTTATTACCAGCATCAATGAGTTCCCAGCCTGATAAATCAAAATTCTTATTTGTGGGATTGTACAATTCAACAAACTCCGGGGATAACTCATCTTCTCTTCGATAGAGGATTTCGTTGATAACCACCTCATTCTTAAGTGCGGGAGTAATCTCGAAGTACACAGCTTCAACCAAATCCGAGTCATTGATATTCCCAAAAATATCACGCTGATTGAGTACTTCGACTGTAAGTTTTTCCCCATCAGAAAGTGCCTGTGCTAATGTGATTGACACTGAATCCTGATTTAGTACTATTTCTGAAGCGGTTTGAGTTGGGGTAATATTATAGTTCTCCAGATCCAGCGCAAAAGATTCGACTAAAGTCTCGCTGAAATTTAAAATGACAGTTTCGGCATTTATAATAAGAACGCTTTCCACGAAAGGAGCGACGGTATCCGGCTCGATAGCATTTTGTTGGCCTGGTGTGGCTAATTCAGGAGAAGGACTGTCGCCCCAATTCGCCTGAAATATCCCTGAAACCTCAACGCTTCTGCGTTCTAAAGAGATTTCATCGCCACCCCATGAACTTGAGTAAGTTAGCGAGTCAATCAAGACTCCATCCGAGTCCCGTAAGACAAGATCGTCTGTTGAGTTATTCAGAGCCGGAAAACCTGAAACTCTTAGCAATGGGGTTCCGGGAAAATTTTCTACAATGGTACTATCAGGTGCCAGTAGTACAAATTGATCTGGTGAAAGCGCGTAGGTTTCAAAAGTTATTGTTCTTCGATTTCCGGAATTATCATTGAACGTCCAATTTTGAAGATTAAACGTTTTATTAGTGTGGTTGTAGAGCTCAACAAATTCAGAATAAGCATCGGCTGGATCATACATAAATTCATTAAGAGCCACCTCTCCTTCAAGCGCGGTATCGAATTCACGAAATTCAAAATCAAAAGTGAGTTCGTTTGCCGTATTCCCAAAGAAATCTTCCTGATTTTCGATTGTAAGTGAATAGCTCTCCCCATTTCCATCACCCTGAAAAGCAGCATTGAAAGCAATGATTACAGTATCAGGTTCGACCAAATCAACGCTTTGAATACCGGGTAACGAAAAATCATTCCCGGAGCCTGCAACCAACTCGTAATTGATTAATGTTTCCGCAGGTATTTGTGCAATCGCCTCCGTAAATATAATCTCCAGTGTACTGTCATTCAGGAACTCAAAAGACTCGATATCCGGAGGAGTGGTATCTGGTTCGATATCGTTTGTTCTACCCGGTGTACCAATTTTATCGGGAGAATCTCCCCAGTTTGCCTGAAGGGTAGATGCCGCATTTTGAGTTCTTCGTTCTAAAGCTACATCTACTCCGCCCCAGTCCGGATTATATTCTAAGGAATCGATCAGCGTTCCTGTACCATCAAACACCCTGATCTGATCGGTGGTATTATTAAGTGCTGGAAGAGATACATCTACATATTGACCAGCACCAAAATTCGTAGTAAGGGCTTCAGGATCTGATGTAACCACCAAAAAACTATCCGGAAGAATGACCAAATCCTCCTCAGAAATTGTTGCTAGAGAGTTGTTATCTCCTATTTCCCAATCTTTAAGGTTTAGATATTTGGAACTGGTATTCCGCAGTTCAATATATTCGGGTAAATCTGTTCCGGGGGGAGGGTCTTTGAGAAATTCATTAATGATGATGTCTCCCGTTTCAAACTCGTCAAACACAAAAAAAATAAAACTGGTATCGGTAAGTACGGTGTCGTTAACCGATGATTCTATTCCTGAAACACTCAATTGGTTTTCTCCACCGGGAATTATATCTGTGAAAGTAATTCTAAGCGCATTACTTCCCTGATTTGAAAACGATTGGGGATTGATACTGTCATTCAGTTCGAAATCTGTGGTGGCTACTGAAGAGAAATCAATATCCCGAGAAAAACTGAAATCGATTTCCGTTTCACTAAATACTGAGAAAGAATCCACTAATAGTGGATCTACAATTACGGGAGGGGGATTTACTTTAAAATCGAAATAATAATCATCCACCCGGGTGCTTGAATAGGTTACCAGTACCCCGAAGAATGCCGAACTGGTATAAGTATTGTCGTTTGCAGTGTTACCTGAATTTTTTAGCTCCCCGTTGTATCCTTCACCCACTTCTATGCTCCAATTCCCGGATGCATCGCGTGTGACTTTAATTCGGTAAGACCCTCCGGAATCAAATATCGTTGTATCCTCCAAAACTGTGGTTTGTGCCCCCGCATCTAAGCGGACAATCTTGAAAACATCATCGCCGGTCTGACCAATTCGAACCGCATAACCATTAACAGCTCCGGATAAATCCGAAATATCGCTCATCAATACGATCTCAGCTTTATTCCCATTGGATGGAGCTGTTCCATCAATACGAACAAAGAACTCCCACTCTCCTACTGTGTTCGATGATGGCGTAGACAGATATGAACTCGCTGCCTCATTATCATCAAGCCGAAGTACATTATTCCCATCAAGATCGAAAATCACAAAATTACTGTCTGCACCACTCCAGACTGGATTAGCTGTGAAATCACCATCTGAGAAATCATCCTCAAAATTCTGAGCGAAAAGTGACGCCGATATTAATAAAAGACTTATAGTAAACAGGAATTTCATGGACTCAGGATAGTTTACCCGAACGACTTTATCAACTTGTGAACTAAGTCTTAATGATGAATTAACTACAAAAAAATAGGGTAAAAGGTTATCCACCTTTTACCCCTGGAAGGACATTGAGAGTATTAACTCTCAAGGCAATGATTGTCGTCTCTATGCTTGGTAAGTCAGACCGATTAGAGAAGAACTCCTTACAGATTTTTTGTACTTTTTTTGTGAAATTTTTAATACGACTTAACTCACTAATAAACAGGACCTGGAATGCGAAGTTTACCTTTCTACATGGATGATTTAAACGGCGGCTTTATGAAATTAGAAGGAATTCTGCGCGTTGAGAAGGAAAAATTGTACCTCGAATTCCAAAAAACAGACGCTATTCTGGAAACTTATAAGTCTGACGTCAAGGAGATAGAGATCGATATCTCGGAAATATCGATGATGGAATACAAGAAAGGGCTGTTCTCAAGTAAGTTGACGATCCACGCAAAACGGGCTATTACTTTTCAGGATTTACCCGGAAACGGATTAACAGAACGGGTACTGAAAGTGAAAAAGAAGCATCGCGAAATTGCAGCGTCTATTTCTTCTAATATAAATCTTGCTCTCTCCGAACGTCGTTTGAATGAATTAAATGGAGATGATGAATGAGCTTTGCATTCAACTATTCTCTGCTTAATCCCAATGAGATTCCACCGCTCAAATATGTTAAAGGAGTGCTGAGTATAGAAGGTGAAGAACTTCTTTTTGAATACAAATTATATGATCCACAGGGAAATGTTCTAAGTACGCTCAATAAGTTCTCGATTAACGTTGAATACTTGAAAAGTATCGAGTTGATGAAAGGGCTGTTCAAGGCCAAATTGATTATTCGAACTACTCAAATGGTTTTTCTGGAACCTTTGCCCGGAAGCAAACAAGGCTCCATCACCTTAGAAATAAAGCGAGAAGATCGAAATCATGCACAGGATTTTGCCAGTAAACTGAAAATTGCTCTTTCGGAGAGAAAACTTCGGGATTTAGATTAGATTCGTTATTCGTTATTCGTTATTCGTTATTCGTTATTCGTTATTCGTTATTCGTTATTCGTTAAGGTGAATGTTGGAACAATTTGAAAACATAGAAAAACCGCTTGTGTATCGATTGACTGATCAGTGGGTACCTAAACTTCTTTTTGTTGAGTTTCTTCTATTGATTTTATCTGGTCTTTATTTATTTGGCTTCTCCGAAAGTATAAGCACCCAAATTAAAGCTTTATTTCTTTCAGCAGGAAGCTATTTTGGAATTAAGTGGATCCATTATGGTCATGCAAGAAAGAACCCTTCCATGCGAGCTAATATCTTTCGTGCATTCATTGCCTTCTTTTGGGGAGCTGGGCTCTTCCTTGGTTTCATTGTACCCATTATTGGACTACTAAATTCTGATTCAGACTTAAAACTAACGATTCTCATTTTCTCTTTGTCCGGTTTAGCAACGGCATTAGGTGCATCCCACTCTTGGAAATATAGTTTTCAAATTAAAGCTGAAGAAGAAAACTAGTCCTCCCTTGAGGGAGGTGGATTCTGATCGACTAGATCAGAAGACGGAGGGTGTTCTTCGACTCAAAACTTAGTTACCACACAAACACCCCTCAGAATAAATCGGGAACTGCCAATTTATTCATCTCCCCTCAAGGGGAGACTTACTTCAAATAACCTTTACTCTTCAATAATTCCGCATTCAAAATTGCCCCGCCGGCTGCACCACGGATCGTGTTGTGTGCCATGCATACAAAACTGATATCGAAAATTTCGGCTTCTCTTAGGCGGCCTATATGTAGCTGCATGCCCCCTTCCTGATTGGCATGAAGTCGTGGCTGGGGATAATTGATACGATCGTGTAGTTTAATTACTTCTTTAGGAGCTGAAGGTAAATCCAAATCTGCAATTGGGTTGTTGAAATTCAGAACGGCTTCCTTTACCTCATCAATGCTGGAGGGCTTTTTTGTCAGCTTCACATTCACCGCAGCCATATGTCCATTTAGGGTAGGAACACGAGTGCAAGTCGCATCAACCGGATAAGAAGGTCTCTTAATAACCCCATTCTTTAGAGCACCTAACAATTTCTGGGTTTCGGGAGCAATTTTTGGTTCTTCTCCACCGATAAACGGAACCACATTTCCGAGAATATCCAGACTTGCAACTCCCGGATAACCTGCTCCTGAAATTGCCTGCATGGTTGTTACTTGCAGAGCTTCTATTCCAAAAGCATCATAAATAGGTTTGAGAGCCAGAGATAGAGGAACTGCCACACAATTCGGATTTGTCACAATCCAACCGGAACCGTCTTCAGTAAATGTCTGCGTTTTAATAAGCTCGATGTGATCAGGATTTACTTCCGGTACTAATAATGGTACCGTTGGGTCCTGTCGGTAATTCTTGGCATTGGAAATCACCGGGATTCCTGCTCTCGCCAAATCGCCTTCAATCTTAGTGGCTACGGAAGAATCTAATCCTGAAAACACAAAATCAACTTTCTTGAGTGAATCGGGAGTACAAGTGGATACTGTCATATCAGCGATATAATCCGGCTGATTTACATCCTCAATCCAGTTCACAGCTTCTTTGTAAGTCTTTCCTGCTGATCGTTCTGATGCTCCAAGAACTGCTATTTCAAACCAGGGGTGTCCCTGAAGTAAACGAATAAATTTTTGTCCAACAGCGCCTGTGGCGCCTAATATTCCAACTTTCATGGTACAATTAAGAATTAAGTGAATGAGTGTGAGTCTTAAGATAGGCACAAAGGCACTCAGGCACACAGACTTTTTTAACTTTGTGCCTTTGTTCCTCTGTGCCTGAGTTACTAAATCCTTATCTTCACCGCTCATCTAAAACTCACTAACCGAAGATCTGTTTTTCATGTCGAATTTAGACAGCCTGGACAAAATCGTTTCCCTAGCCAAAGCACGTGGCTTTATCTTTCAATCCTCTGAAATTTATGGTGGATTAAGCGCCGTGTACGATTACGGTCCTTTGGGCGTGGAATTGAAACGAAACATCCGCAATGCCTGGTGGAAAGAAATGACCCAGCGCCATGATAATATCGTCGGGATTGATGCGGCCATCTTTATGCACCCAAAGGTATGGGAAGCTTCGGGACACGTTGCCGGATTCAATGATCCTATGATTGACGACAAGCAGTCTAAGAAGCGGTATCGAGCAGATATGATTATTGAGCAAGAAATTCTTCGAAGACTTAATAAGCTAGAAGCAAAGAATATACCCAGCATCACAAATATTATGTCTGCGTTCAGTAGACATCTTCAAGAAAATTATCGTGACAGGGATATTGAGTCTTTTAAAGAAATTGAGTTTGAACGCTTTTACGATAATTATGATGAGATAATTGAAGATCCATCAGAAAGAGAACAAGTTTTTGAACTGATCTACCTAGACTTTTTAGTTGCAACGGCTGGCACCCGTAAAAGCCTGACGGAAGATTTGTACGATATCATCATAGAGAATGAAATCCGTGCGCCGGAATCAGGCGCTTTTGACTGGACTGAAGTTCGCCAGTTCAACCTGATGTTCAAAACTGCTTTTGGAGCAACTGCATCCGAAGACGATGCCGTGTATCTGCGACCGGAAACTGCTCAGGGGATTTTCGTGAACTATAAAAATGTGATGGACACCAGCCGGGTTTCGGTACCTTTCGGGATTGCGCAAACCGGTAAAGCTTTCCGAAATGAAGTAGTAGCACGACAGTTTGTATTCCGCATGCGTGAGTTTGAACAAATGGAAATGCAATATTTTGTAGAACCAGGAACCGATGCAGACGCCTACAAAGAGTGGAAGGAAAAGCGTGTTGAATGGCATAAAAACATTGGTATCCGCGAAGAAAATTTGAGATTCCTTCCCCATCCTGAAGATAAGCTCGCTCATTATGCACTTGCTGCAGATGATATTCAGTATCAATTCCCGATTGGCTGGCAGGAAGTAGAAGGAATTCATAACCGTTCAGATTTCGATTTAACTCAGCATCAGGAATTCTCCGGGAAAAAACTGGACTACTTCGACCAAAAGAATAACAAACGCTACACTCCGTATGTGATTGAGACTTCAATAGGACTTGACCGCTGTACCTTGATGGTTCTTTGTGATGCTTATCGTGAGGAAGAAGTGGACGGTGACAAACGAGTCGTACTAAAAATGCATCCGGAACTAGCGCCAATCCAGGTTGGAGTGTTTCCGTTAATCAAAAAGCCAGAGCTTCAGGACATTGCTCACAAGATAGCCGGAAATCTTCGGGAAGATTACTCTGTTCAGTATGATGAAGCTGGCTCCATTGGTAAGCGTTATCGCCGACTGGATGAAGCCGGAACTCCATTCTGCATCACTGTAGATTTCGATACCATCGAAAAAGATAATCAAGTGACCATCCGATACAGAGATGATATGAGTCAGGTGCGAATTCCTTTAGATAAAATTGCAGATGCTGTTAGAGATGGAATGAAGGATTGGAAGGCGGAGTAATTGACCACGAACGTATGACCTACGACCAAAGAACCGAATATCGGTTATCTTTGGTCTTTGGTACTAAGCCCTACTTCATCAACAACATCTTCTGAGTGGCGACATTATTTCCTGATACTAAGCGATAGAAATAGACTCCACTGGTAAGTCCTGAGGCATCGAAAGTAACAAAGTGACTTCCGGCATTCAGGTTTCCATCTACCAGAGTGTGAACTTTCTGTCCCAATACATTAAATACCGTTAATTCAACTTTACTGGCCTGAGGGATAGAAAATGAAATATTAGTACTCGGATTGAATGGGTTCGGGTAGTTTTGAGAAAGAGAGAAGTCAGTCGGACTATCTTTTATCTCCTCAATAGAATCCAGAATTTGTTGGTTAACCTGACCCGGAGTTCCTCCTCTTGAAAGTGATGCCCCCCAACTTTCTCCTAATTCATTATCAGACTCAGTATCAAGAAGTTCTAAAGTAAAGCCTTCTCCATCCGGCTCAATTGGCCATGGAGCTTCGTCCTGATATCGTACAAAATCAACCAGCCGGTCATTGGAATTATAGATTCTGACTTCGTCTGAGCTCCCTCCCAGACCAAATTCAAACTCACCAATTACGTTAGTTACCTGACTGTACCTTTCTGTAAATGCAGCTGCATCGTTTACAACTACTAAGTATGCTTCTGATGCAATTGAAGTACCAGCAGGGAATGCAAAAGTATTATCATCACTTTGGTCCCTGAATACCCAGCCTTCCAGATTGATCGTAGTTTCGCCCGGATTATAAAGCTCAATCCAATCTCCTGTATCGGAATCATCTGAAGAGTTATAATTAATTTCGTTAATCACCAGAATATCATCTACCTCCTGATACCTCGCTTCTATAGTAAGAGCAGTATCAGTAAGTTCAATTTGATAAACTCTGGATGTACTTACGAGTTCATCATTTATATACCATCCTTCAATTTTGAATCCGGCTTCTGGTTTAGATCTTACTTCCAGGGTTGTACCCTGAAAGTAAATTCCTTCCCAATCTCCGTTTCGTGCATCTATGATCTCGGAATTTAATTGAGCACGGCCATTTACTGTCTGCTTCAGCATAACTCCTACCGTATCAACTCCTAAAGAATCTAAAATTTCCTGGTAGAGAAACTGAGGATAGTCTACCGCGTAATCTTCGGTGATGTCCCGGATGTACTCCATATTATAGTTTGATTCTCCACTGATCGTCATCCAGCCATCCGTCCAGCGCGCGATGTCCCGGTCTATCTCAGGTTCTATCGCGGTATCGATAGAATCGATCAAAGCCAAAACATTCTCAGGACGAAATGCGGTATTCAGCATATCCGCCAATCGCTTTAAGAAATATTCTTTATAGGTTGGATTCTCCATCATTTTTCCAAGAATCCAGAAATCATAGGTACCGGTCTCTAAATAGAATGAAAACTTAGCCAGATATTCTTCCGGTTCCTGCCCCAGGTTTTGCCACCAATCAAAGTCATGAGAAATGAAATGCCATTTTCCTTCTTCATTTCTTGGGCTCCAATAGCGCAGATTATTCGGATCACCATGCGAAGTATACACTTGGTAAATCCAGTGGTCGGTGAAGCTCTCCAAATTGATGTTCGCATCGATAAACTCATAAAACTCCTGTGTTGATGCATCCAGATCAACAATCGTATCCACCATGTCGTAATAGGCCTCAAAATCTCCGTCTTTTGCTTCATCATAATCGCTTATCATGTCGATATCTTCGAAGCCGTAACGTGACTCTACGAAGTCATCGTTTTTACGCTCCTGAAGATTATAGATTCCCCAATACTCTCCATTCAGATATAAAATAACCGGGCGATACGCCTGCATGTCATTCCGGTGATTCCATTTCTGATTAACGGCATACATCAATTCATTCAGAAGTCTTGAACGCTCTTCAGCTCCTGCTCTTAGCCCAAAACCATCGTATTCTTCATAATCGTTTTCTTCAAAAAGTTTGTACTCCAGTCGGTCTATTCCATACTCTTCGTTGTTGTTAAGAATGAACGACTTTTTGTTGAACGCCTGGCTAAAGTTTCCCCCGATTTCTGCTCCCGCATCCATCTCGAATTCAATACTTCCGTTGGTCTCTATAAACTCAATATGTGCAGGGTACTGAAATTCTTCCCAAAAATTAGCCCCTTCGAATGGCCATTCATCTTCATAATCAGCCGGATCACCAAAAACGTACATTCCAACTTCTTCATCCCACAGGCTGTCTGGTTCCATCACAAAAGAGACAACGGGAATAGTATGTGTTTCTTCAAAAAGATAGGTGTTGGTTGAAACCGGGCTTGGTGCAAATTCTTCCCCGACTGCAATCGCACGAACTACGGTAGAAGTGTCCAATGAAATTGGCCCGGTATACAGAGTAGAATTCTCTGTTGGCACCGATGAATTAGTAGTGTACCTGATTTCCGTATTCTCAGAAACGGAAGATATACCAATGACCTGCGTTCCGGTATAAAAACCGGTTTCCAATGTAAATGTTGGTGCTTCAGCTGGAACCTTAACTACCTCTCCTGAATTTGTAGCTCCCGGAGTCGGGCTTTGGAAGGAAAAGGTATCTCCTCCGTCTTCGGTTGCTCCCCATGATATATCCGTTTCCTGTTCTCCGAATTCAACCGAGTGTACTATGGTACTTCCGTCACTCTCAATGAGAATGGCAAACTCTCCGTCAGCGCTGAGTTTGGGTTCCACGTGGAGTGCTCCGTCATCGGTATCATCATCAAACCAGATTAGCAAAAACTGCCCTGGAGCGATAGTAGTAGCCGCACTCTGATTAGTCGGAATCTGCCATTTGGTAAGGTTTTCAGGATCGTCAGAAACATAATACCCACCGAAATTTACAGATACATCTCCAAGGTTTATGATTTCAATCCAATCGTCATAATCACCTTGTTCATCTTCTATTGTAGATGAATTGGACGCCATAATTTCATTAATTCTGATTTGTGCAGATGCACTGGTAGCAAATAACAAGATCAGAATTGCGCTCAGGATATTTCGGATGTACATAGACTCTAAAAGTTAATTGAAATCTAAGATAACTAATTAACTCTATTGGAATAACCCTAATATCATTAGAAACTATTTACTCACCGTTGCTTAGTCTTCTTCATTGTTTTGAGAGGAAGGTTCCATTTTTTTAAAAATTAAATACGAATAAACGAAAGGTACACCAGCAAGTATTACTACTATTACAAATATAAAGTCAGAAATAAAATCTGTCGGAATGATGAATGGGGCACCCATCAGAAGCAGACCTCCAACAACCCAAAGCTTGCTTCCCAGCCTATGAGTTCTTTTCCAAACTTCGGAGTTTTCCAATGCCCAGGGAGTTCGCAAGCCAATAAAATAATTTGGCTTAACGGAGTTCATATAATTTCCAATAATTACGAACAACACTCCAACTCCCAGGTATACATATTGAGAAAGATTTACTTCAATATTCATTGAAACGGTCATTACAAGAGCATAAATCACTACAAAAAATATAGATGTGAAAATCCGGATAGCTGAAATTGGTTTTTGTGCATTGGAAATCTTTTTCTTGGGATCTATGAGGGGAAGAACCAATAATAGCAGGTATGTTGCTATACCTATTGCCGGTAACATAATTGCGTTTATCCATTTTGGACCCCAGTCGTCGGCTTCTCCCTTTGCATTAAAGTGGGTAGGAACTTCCTCAGGAAGCTGATCCCATAGAAAAATGGATACTACAAATGGGGCTAGTAAAATTGGCCAAACAAACCATTCTTTTTTTAGATTTTGTGTGATATTCATAGCTCTATTTTGAATTTAAAAGGTTGAACAACCATTGAGTTGCTTCTTCTAATACCGTCGTTTCCAGCGAGTACTTGATAAACTGACCATCACGTTCTGTAGAAACTAAACCTGCTTGTTTTAATGCATCTAAATGATGTGAAATACTTGGCTTTGAGATGTTGAATTCCTCCGCAATTTCACCGGCAGTTAAATCCTTCTCTTTAAGCAGATCCAGAATCTCTCTTCGGGTGGAATCATTAAGCGCTTTAAATAATTTATTCATTTAGATATTTAGATAATTGTCTAAATATAACAAAGAATGGTTAATCTGCAACACCAGAACGAAATTATTCTAAATCACGAAGTTGGATATTGAGGGCATCCACGCTTATTTGTATCTCAATAATCGAAAGCCCCAAGGAGATAAGGAGCATAATCAGGCTAATACCAAAAAGGATTTTACCGAGAATTATTAATCCCGCAAACAAAGCCACCATGCAAAATACAGAAACGAACAGAGAGCCAATGCCAAGTAACTGCATGTTTTTGATAAGCGAAACTCTTTTTTCAAGGTTCTGAATTTGATCTTTCTTCTTTTTATCTCCGGTCTCCGCATACTGATCGTGAAGCGTTCTGATCAAATTGGCTAATGTCAAAAACCGATTAGTGTAAGCCAGAAGTAACAGAGAGATCGCAGAAAATAGAAGTCCGGGAGTGGTGAGTGTAATTTCCATTTCTAAAGATACGGCTTAACGGAATTAATTCCTGTAGAGCTTCCAAACCGTGGCTGTTTGCAGAGGAGATTCAAACTGAGCCCTGAGAAAATTATGAAGTCCAGCTTCTCTATACTCAAAGGGGGAATAAGAAAATACGGGCACAAAAGTAATTCCTTTCCATTCAAAAGGCTGCTGTCCTTTAATCTCCGGCCAGAGAGTTTGGGTATAATCGAAGGGGGCGTTATACGATGTTATATAGCTAATTTCTTTTGATTCGATTGCATAAGCAATGAAGTCTTCCTCACTTTCTGTATTACGGATGGATTTTGGAACGAGCCTATCCGATGATATAAACCAGTTTGGATTCCGATCACTTTCAACTATGGAAACGGCTAGGTCGCTCCAGATCAAATCACTGCCTTGCACATTCTCTTTAATCCATTCGCCAGCTTCTTTTCTCGGCTGAAGGGAATATTGCCTATAATAAGGAACTACTAACTGAATCAGACTAATCCCAATAAAAATAAAAATGACTTTTTTAGTAACGAACTCTTTGAAATAACCCCTGTTCTGTACATTGAAAAACCAAATAATTGCAAACGGAATGGTAAGAATAAACATCCTTGGATCGGGATAGGCAATAATCTTAAACTGAGCCAGAAAGATAAACGTCCAGTGTGTCAGAACCAGAAATCCAGCTAATAAAATCCAATGATTCCTGTCAGTTTTATTTTTTAGCGAGGGTCTTCTAATCCAAAGAAATAAAAGTAACAATGGAAAAGCTTGAACCAACGAACTTAAAGGAGTCAATAAATATTCTACCCAGAAATTACCGGTATCTGCATAAAATGCCGTACTCGAAGTTGTACTTTGAAAGCGGTTAAGTAACCAGCTTAAAGGATTTCCTGAATTTAAATACGCCCACCAAGACCAAATCCCTAATCCAAGGATTAATCCGCTTATCGAGTATCCTACCGCTTTATAATTTTTAAAATAGAGTAGGAATAGTGTAGATATTCCAATCAGAAAGGTAATTTCTTCTCTCGTTAAAGCACCAAGAGCTGCGCAAAGTACTACTAACCAATGATTGTTCTTGTATAAACCATAAAACCATCCCAAAAGTAAAAGTGCACCTAGCATTTCCGGCATACTTGTATAGCTGAATACCATCATATAAGGCATAATAACGGCTGTCAATCCACTAAATAATCCGGTTTTTGGATTGATTAGTTGTGCCCCAATCCAGGCAGTTATTGAGGCAACTAATGCTCCAATCAAGGTGTTCGCAATATTGATAACAACCAAAGAATAAGAACCAGTAAGTAATAGTACCAGGCTTCCCCAATAGCGATACAATGGCAACCACGCTACTGCTCTGTCCTTAAAATCAGTATAGATAAACCCATTCTCAAGTGTGAGCTTACTCATAATCAGATTGTGATGAGCATCTCCCCAGTAGTCAACAAATCCTACAGCTAGTAAGAGCAACCTTAGCGACAGGGCAATAAGAAAAATCGAAATGAATGGATAACGCTCAACCGGAGCTAAGAATAAAGCGTAGTTGGATATGGACTTCAATCGTTAATCGTTAATCGTTAATCGTTAATCGTTAATCGTTAATCGTTAATCGTTAATCGTTAATCGTTAATCGTTAATCGTTAATCGTTAATCGTTAATCGTTAATCGAAGGTAAACCGATTGAAGCTTAATCCACAAAAGAAAATTGTGCTACTGCTGTACAACCCCAATTACTCCACATGCAATCCTTGATCCGGCTGCTCCCGATGGCTGAGAAGTTAAATCGTCTTCTCCGGCATGTACAATAACTCCACGACCAATAATCTGATCGATAGTGATTGAGCCATCTGTATAACTTAATGAAGCTTTCCCATCGGAGTTCGCAGATATGTTCCCCATATCTCCCATGTGTCGGTTTACAGCTTCAGGACTACTATGCTCATTCCCTCCCGGATTAAAGTGACCTCCGGCAGAAATACCATCAGAAGCTGTGCAATCGCCATACTGATGGATATGAAAACCATGATTTCCTTCTTCAAGCCCTGAAAGCTCTGCAGTTACTTCCACTCCTCCTGTAACCGATTCAAATCTCACAGTTCCTGAAACCCCGCTTTCTCCAATTGGATGAACGGTTGAAACAGCCATTGTAACCGATGGAGCCTTCATACCCTCAGCATGTTCGTTTGAAGGTTCACAGGCAATCAGAAAAAAAAGTAGTACTGGTAGAAAAGAAAACTTCATGGGATTTTTTTAGCTTGATAATTCAGCTATTTAAAGTACTTCTGACCTGAATTCGTTCAGAATTTTAATGCCATTTATAAACTCTTTGTATTCTTCAGGGTGAGTTTTTGAAAATTCTTCTAGTTGCCTTTTTTCTTTGGCTTCACGCACAATCAGGTTGGCATTTTTGAAGAGTACTGAAGTAGCTATACTTAATCCAAAATATCCTATAACAAACTCAACAGGTACGCCTGAAAGCCATAATATGGATGAAGCTAAGATCCAGAAAAGTGGAAATAGAATTAGTCCCAGTAGAAACTTAATGGATGCATCAAACGCGTGGTCTTTAATTACTTTTGAGGTTATTCTTCTGACTGCCTGATAAGGAATCAAATTGTTTAACCAACTAAAAAGGCATAAAGGAAACAATAAAATAAGAGCAAGCACAGGCTTTTTCCTACCGTGAATAGTTTTAACATTAAAGTCATTCTTCTCTGCCAGTTCATACACTTTTTTAGCTATTTCGTAAAGTTCAGAAGTAGCGTTTTGTTCAATTTTTTCTACATTTTTATTGGCGGTTTCGGGATCAATGAGTTTTTTCGGGTCATCCTCAAGGTCGTCCAGAATAATCTTGCTTAGTGGATAATGATCAAGATTCGGAACATGCATCACCAGTTTCTTCATCTCATCACTAACCTGCTTCTTTAAGGCATTGGCTGCTGCCCTTTCGTCTTTTTCATACAGCTCCTGAAATTGTTTCATAAGAATAGGTTCTCCAAAAACAACTTTCACTGCATTTCTTGATCTTTGGTGTTCTGTATAATTAAGCCCGACAGGAATAATTTGTAAATCCATATTCCAGTTTTCTTGGACTTCTGCATCAAAGGCAATCCGGGTAAATCCTTTACTTAGTGGACGGATTCTTCGCTTTAAATCGTGATTTGCTTCCGGGAAGATCAGAATGGCATCATTGCGTTTCAGGTATTGAATACATTCATCAAAAATGGCATTGTTTTTAGTGACCGAGCTTAAACCATCTCTAACTCTATAAACCGGAAGCATATTCAAACTTCTCAAAAACTTAGCAAGCAATGGAGGGTTAAATGCCTGTGCTCGTGTTAAGAAATAAGTAAAGGGTTTGGTATGAACTACCACCAGAAAAGCATCCATAAATGAGTTCTGATGATTTGGCACAAACAGTATTGGTTTGTTTCTGGGGATGTGTTCTTTCCCTTCAATAATAATTTTCTTATAAAAAAAATACAGTCCTGATTTAACTAAAGGAAACCGAAAGAACTGATACCATAACCAATTTTTACGCATTACTAAATACTCTTTGTAAACTTGCTTTTCCAACCGACCAATACCAGCCGATCATAAATCCCATAATTATATGCCAAATACCCCACCAGGCAGCGATTAATGCCATACCACCTAGACCATCAAAAAAGTTGAAAATCAATAACAAACCTAAACCCGAATTCTGTATACCTGTTTCTATGGCAATGGATTTTCGATCCTTAAATGCCAGTTTTAACAGGGCTGCAATACTATACCCTCCAAATAAAGCGAATGCATTATGTATGAATACAAAGCCAATTACATGATGTACGTAATTCAGAAAGTTATCAAAGTTAAGCGCAAAAGTGACCAGAATAAATGCCCCAAAAAAGACAATCCCAAAAATCTTTATTCCCTTAGTCAACTTAGCCGCGTATTCAGGCTTATAATGCCGAACAAGCATCCCGAAAATGAGTGGAATTCCAAGAATCAAAACCACAATTTTGAAAACTTCGAAAATATTGAGGCTGACTTCCTGAAGGATTGCATTCGTAGGGCCATACATACTTGCCCAAAAAGTAAAATTCAGCGGGGTTGCTACAATAGCAAGTAGTGTTGCAATAGCAGTCATACTAACAGAAAGTGCTGTATTTCCTCCTGCAAGTTGAGAAAAGAAGTTGGAAATATTCCCTCCCGGGCATGCAGCCACCATCATCATACCAAGAGCCAGGCTGGGCGCAGGTTCTAATATTACCACTAACAAAAAAGTAACGGCCGGGAGAAAAATAAACTGTGAAAACACTCCTCCCATGGTGGATTTCGGGTTCTTTGCCAAATCTTTGAAATCCTGGATCGTAAGCTCAAGCGCTACCCCAAACATGATGAAACACAGTGATATGTTCATCACCATGAGCCCCGGTCCGCCTAAATTTAACTGCAAAGCATCAATCGATTCCGCCATGAAGACAATGTAGTAATTTTGGATGATTTTCTTTCTTTGTCATTTCGAACAAAGAGAGAAGTCTAACGTGCTTATCATTAGCTCTTTAGATTTCTCAGTCGACAAGCTCCTTCGAAACGACAAATAATGCTTTGAGAGAATCTACAGAGAAGCAAAAGGCTTCATTGCCAGATCGTCAAACTGCTCGAGTTCTGCTTTCATCTTTCCTGTAATGGCAATCATAGCAGCATTATCAGTACAATAACTCAATTTTGGGACGTGAAGTGAAAGGTTCATTTCTTCCGCAAGTTTCTCTGCCTTTTCGCGAAGCACAGAATTCGCTGAAACTCCTCCTGCCAGTGCAATAGTTTTAACTCCGGTTTGCTTTACGGCTCGTTTCAACTTTTTGATGAGCACTTCGGTTATTGCCTCCGAAATACTGGCACATAAATCATTAAGGTGTTCTTTGATCCAATCTTCCTTTTTGTCCTGCACAAAATATAACGCACTTGTTTTGAGCCCTGAAAAACTGAAATCCAAGCCTTCGTTTACTAACGCCTGTGGGAATTTATGAAACCCTGTATCTCCATCTCTGGCTAGCTTATCCATAATAGCACCAGCGGGATAAGGAAGACCAAAGATCTTCCCGATTTTATCAAAAGCCTCCCCGGCTGCATCATCCCTGGTTTTTCCCAGAATTTCATGGTCAAAGGGTGATTTAACATAAACCAACTGAGTGTGCCCACCTGAAACGGTAAGGCATACAAATGGAAACTTTGGCTCCGAATCGATGAAATTGGCGTAAATATGGGCATCCATATGATTCACTCCAACAATTGGAATGCTTCTCGAAAGCGCGAGACCTTTTGCAAAGCACAGTCCAACTAACAATGATCCCATCAACCCCGGACCCTGAGTCACCGCTATTACATCGATTTCTTCAAGAGAAACTTCCGCTTCTTCTAGTGCCTGTTCTACGGTTTGAGTGATGGTCGTTTGGTGAGCTCTCGAGGCCAACTCCGGAACAACTCCTCCAAATTTGACGTGGATAGATTGAGAGGCAATCACATTGGATTGAACTCCCTCAGCGGTTAATACCGATGCTGAAGTGTCATCACAAGAAGATTCAATTCCTAAAATATTCATCTTTCAAAAATACAGAAATTCTATACATTATGGACCGGGTCATTATTATTAAAATTCACATTGCTTGCAGGCTAATTCCAATGAATTATTCACCATGAGAATTGTATCCATATCACTCTGCATAGCATACCTGATTACGGGATGCCAACAAGTTTCAACTAATGAATCTTCTAATCCGGTGTCTGCTTTTCCTGATACAGAAAGTCATCCCGGGTTTAAGGATTATGAACTAGCTCAAAATTATCTTGATGATGCAGATTATGATTCCGCTCGGTTTTATGGGTTCAGAGCAATGGTTTCCGCTGAGAACTCACCAGACCAGTTGTTTCAAGGCAATATTCAAATGCTTCTTGCTAATGCTCATTATTTCCAAAGTGATTATGAGGAAGCACGAACATTTGCTGATGAAGCCTTGAGCATAGGAAATGAACTACAGTCTGATTCCCTGACAGCGTATGCCTTACACAGAATCGGAAATATTTATAGGAGACAAGGCTATTATCAACAAGCTACACAGTATATGTTTGAGGCCATTAAACTAGCTGAGACTCTGGAAAATCCTCTTTTACTCGGAATGGCTTACGAGGATCTCGCGAATGTATATGACCACGACGCCGAATATGGATTTGCTGAGGAATATTACTTGAAAGCGAAAGAAATTTATGAAGAACTGAATGATGTAGGAAACATTGCAGGCGTAATTGGAAATCTTGGTGCAATGATTTACGAAACCGGAGATTATGAAGGAGCTCTCGCCATGCACAAAGAATCGCTGAGGATGCTGCTCGAAGCTAATCATAAACGGTATATAGCAAATACTTATAACAACATTGCGGTCACTTATCGGGAAATGGGTAACTATGACTCCACTTTGCATTACATTCAAAAAACGCTGGAGATGGATATCGAAGCGGGATTTAAACGTGGAATTGCAATGGATTACGAAATGATGGGTACAGTTAATCTTCTTACGGGAGATTATTCTGAGGCAAAAGAAAATTTGATTAAAGGAGTTGAACTTGCAGAACAAATTGGAGTGATAAGCCGACAGCGTAGTATGTATTATCGCTTATTCCGGGCAGACAGCAGCCTTGGTAATTATCAACAAGCTTTGAGTTGGCTGAGCAAGTCTTATGTGCTTCGGGATTCTATCTATTCTGAAGAGAAAGGTCGTGCCATGAATGAAATGAGAGAGCGTTACGAAACAGAAAAGAAAGAGCAGGAAATTGAATTTCTAACGCAAAAAAGTGAACTCGAACAAACACGAAATGCAGCTATTGGTTTTTCATTGCTTTCTATCATTGGGATTATTTCGTTGGTGTGGGCGAGACAGCGAACGGCGCAGAAAAAGGAATTCGAAATCCTGGAAAAGGATAAAATTATTACTGAAAAGGAATTAGAAGCATCAAAAACAGAAGCAGAGTATTTGAAAAAAGAGCTTACCAATTATGCACTTCATATAGCACAAAAAAATGAGTTTCTAACTCAGATTAAAAAAGAGATGGCAGAAGTACGTTCAAAAGTTTCTAATCAGGAAGCGCTGAAACACATCAATCACATGGGCTCAAAAATATATCAAAATACTTCTGTAAATAAAGAAATGGAAGAATTCGAAGCTCATGTGGAACAAGTCTGCGAAGGCTTCTTCAAACGACTGGATGAGAAGTTCCCGGAGCTAACTGATCAGGAAAAACGACTCGCTGCCTTGGTTCGCTTAAATCTATCATCGAAAGATATTGCCAGTATTTTCAGTATCTCCCCTAAAAGTGTCGATCAGGGGAGATATCGATTGAGAAAAAAACTCAACATGAACGGAGATAGAAACCTTTCAATCTTTTTAAACAGGTTATAAGATTCACTTACTGGAAGAACCAATGGTTGGGTAATCACTCATAGTGAAGCCCATCCTGGTACTCTCATCAACTTTTGTCATTTTCATAGTCATCTTTTCGTCGGTCTCTTTGTTCATCGAAGTCATTTCCATTACCGTTGCCGACGAGTTGAACATCATTGTTCTTCCTTGAAAATATCTTGTATTTCCGTTGGCATTCATCATTTCCTGATAGCCTGAGTCAGTTTCTTCAGTTACCCAAAACTCGGTGGAAGAATATTCATCTTCAGTTTTATACCCCTTGCACTCATAACCCAGAATGGTTCTGGTTCCTAATTCTTCATATTCTGAAAATTCTTCGTAATCAACACGTTCACTTTCTTCATAATCTATAGTGGCTGTTGGTTGAGCCCAATCGTAAGCAAACGAAGCTTTACCATCTTCGCTATTCATAAGCATGACCATAGCTTCATTCTTATAGTCGTATACAATAAATACTTCCTCGTTATTCTCAAGCGATTCCTCATTGATGAATGATGTCCCTGAATATTCCCCATTATTATTAAAAAACATCTTCATCAATGTAGGTTCAGAGTTACTTCCATTTTCATCAGTCGTGATTATCTCCATTTCAGAAAACCTGCTAAAAGAATACTCTTCTTCAGTATTAACATTGGAATTGAGAGTGAATGGCAAGCTCCTTGGAGACGCTCCTTTTGTTTTTGTCTCTGACTCTGATTCTTGACCAAAAACCGACTCCCAGGTTCTATCTACCATTTTATTAGCTGCCTCTTCAAGCTTTTGATCAATTTTATTTTCAATCTTCTCATTAACACGATCTTTAGCCTTGTTCTTTAATCGTTTTAGTAGTTGAGCATTTACATCAACACTTACTGCAGAAATAACGAAAAGTGCCAGAAGTACCTTAATTCCCTGTTTCATCCCTTTTAATTTGGTGTTAGTTACTGTGTTAAACCTTGAGAGGTTGTCACTTTATTTTATCAGAAAAATAAATCTCTGAATCCGAAAAACAAATCGAAGATATCTGGGTAGCTCGGTCTTAATCCGTAGTCTTAAAAATGTTTTGACCTGTAGACTTACTTTAACAAAGAATTGACTCCTCACAAAGATCCCGGAACCTGTGCTGAACCTGATTCAATATCAAGTCTGGGATGACACCTCATATAGAGATATAAAAAAAGCCCTGCACAAAATTGCACAGGGCTTTGAATTCCTAAAGAAGTAAGTCTGATCTTACTTCTTGTCGTCTTCGTCGTCTACCACTTCGAAGTCGGCATCTACAGCTTCATCACTTTCAGATGACGCATCCTCAGCAGAAGCTTCTCCATTTGCTTCTGCTCCGCCTGCTGCTGCCTCTTCCTGACTAGCGGCATAGATTTCCTGCGAAGCTGCAGACCAAGCTGCATTTACTGCTTCAATGGCTGTGTCGATTTCTTCGAGGTTTTCTGCTTTATGCGCTTCTTCAAGCTTAGTAATTGCTTCTTCGATGGCTGTTTTATTTCCTTCAGAGATTTTATCGCCATACTCATCCAATTGCTTCTTGGTAGAGAAGATCAGACCATCAGCCTGATTCATTTTCTCTACCTTCTCACGAAGTTTCTTGTCTTCTTCTTCGTGGTCTTTGGCAGCTTGCTTCATTTTTTCGATCTCCTCATCAGATAATCCTGAAGAAGATTCGATTCGAATAGTTTGCTCTTTACCGGTTCCTTTATCCTGTGCTTTAATGTTAATTACACCATTAGCATCAAGATCGAAGGTCACTTCGATTTGCGGCATTCCACGTGGTGCCGGTGGAATTCCATCTAAGTGAAAACGTCCAAGCGTTCTGTTTGAAGCAGCCTGAGCACGCTCTCCCTGAAGTACGTGGATTTCCACGCTGCTTTGGTTATCAGCAGCGGTTGAGAACACCTGTGACTTACTGGTTGGGATGGTGCTGTTTGCTTCGATAAGCGGAGTCATAACACCACCAAGCGTTTCAATACCCAATGTTAGTGGAGTTACGTCTAAAAGAACAACATCTTCCACATCACCGGAAAGAACACCACCCTGAATCGCAGCACCAACAGCAACTACTTCATCAGGGTTTACGCCTTTGCTTGGCTCTTTACCGAAAAATTCTTTTACTGCTTCCTGAATTCTTGGAATTCGAGTTGATCCACCCACCAGAATTACCTGATCGATATCACTCTTGCTCAATCCCGCATCTTTAAGTGCTTTTTCACATGGCGTGATAGATCTCTTCACAAGAGCATCAGAAAGTTGCTCGAACTTTGAACGACTGATATCCACATTCAAATGCTTTGGGCCTTCCTGAGTTGCAGTAATGAATGGAAGGTTCACGTTGGTCTTCTGCGAACTTGATAGCTCAATTTTAGCTTTCTCAGCAGCATCTTTCAATCGCTGCATCGCCATAGCATCATTTCTTAAATCAACGCCTTCTGATTTTTTGAATTCATCAGCTAAGAAATTGATGAGTAGTTGATCAAAGTCGTCTCCACCAAGATGGGTATCACCATTGGTCGATTTCACTTCAAATACACCATCACCTAATTCCAGAATAGAAACATCAAATGTACCACCACCGAGGTCATATACCGCGATGGTTTGGTCTACGTCTTTCTTATCCAATCCATAAGCAAGTGCTGCTGCGGTAGGCTCGTTAATGATTCTCTTTACTTCAAGTCCGGCAATTTTACCGGCTTCCTGAGTTGCTTTACGTTGAGCGTCGTTGAAGTACGCAGGAACAGTAATTACTGCTTCAGTCACTTTCTCGCCCAAATACTCTTCAGCAGTTTGCTTCATTTTCTGAAGAACCATAGCTGAAATTTCCTGTGGGGCATATTTACGGTCTTCAATCTCAACACGAGCAGTACCGTCATCGCCTTTAACCACTTTATAAGCAACCTGCTTGGTCTCTTCTTTCACTTCGTTGAACATGCGTCCCATAAAGCGCTTTACCGAAGCAACGGTTTTATCGGGGTTAGTGATCGCCTGTCGTTTTGCAGGTGCGCCAACTAAACGCTCTCCATCTTTACTGAAAGCCACTACGGATGGAGTTGTACGTCCACCCTCAGCATTCTGAACCACTACGGGCTCGTTACCTTCCATTACGGCAACGCATGAGTTTGTAGTTCCTAAGTCAATTCCTATGATTTTTCCCATTGGTCTAAATCTTTTTATGTCTGTTTACTGTTTTCTTGTTTTGATATTCTTTTGAGGGTCAGCTTAGCACCTTTGTCCCTCTGTGCCTTGATTTCAATTCACCGGAATAGAAGTCGTGTCTTTCAGCTTGTCTGATTTTGGCATAGACACGGTTAATACTCCATTTCTGAAGCTTGCGCTGATCTCTGCAGAGTTCACATTTTCAGGAAGTGCAAAAGAACGGGCAAATGCTCCGCGTTTTCTCTCCTGACGTTTAAATTCCTCGCCTTCTCCGGCAGTGATTTCACGCTCGCCTTTCACGGTAAGCACGTTATTCTTCAGAGCAATTCCGATCTCTTTTTTTGCAAGTCCCGGAAGATCCAGAAGAATCTTGTATTCGTCATCGCTTTCCACGATGTCGCAGTCAGGGGCAAAGTCTTTATCCTCGTTTGTAAGAGGAACAACTTTTTCCATAAACTGTTGTACATCTTTTCCAATCTTAGAAAGATGCTTTTCAATTTCGATTCCAAATTCTGTGAAGTCTGACATAGCGCTCACCATTAGTTAAATTCATAGTGAGTAAAGCAAGCACAATGCCAAGAAAGGATCGGTTTTGAGAAACTGACGTATTGACACCTTGACATGCAAAGCATGGAATTAAGAGTATAGAACAATGAATGGAGAGATGAGGAGTATGCTTTTATCCTTGAGGGAGTCCCCAAGTTGTCATCCCGGACTTGATCCGGGATCTGTGCAATTTGATACTTTGATATAAATAGATTCAGATTTCAGGTTCACACCCTACAGATACTGAATCAAGTTCAGCATGACAACGAGCTTAGATATTAAGAGACCAAAATGTCCAAATCATCCCAGAAACCTTTGTAGGAAACTCCGGCACATTCTGCATCTTCGATTTGGGAATCGTCGCTTCCTTTGAGAGATAGAATAGCAGAAGCCATAGCAATGCGATGGTCGTGGAAACTTCGGAAGCGGCCTGATTTAAATTTGAAATCAGGATTCCCGCGAATTACTAAGCCATCTTCCATTTCTTCATAGTTTGCTCCTACTGCTTTCAGCATTTTTGCTATAGCCATAATCCGATCAGTTTCTTTATGACGAAGTTCTCCTGCACCGGAGATCACTGAAGTTCCATAGGCAAAAGTCATTGCTACTGCGATGATGGGAAGCTCATCAATGCAATTCGGAATAAGTTCTTCTTCAATCTGAATAGATCGCAGTTCAGCAGATTTGACAATAATATCACCAACCGGTTCCGCCCCTTCCATTCTCTCATTTTCGATGGTGATGTCAGCACCCATTTTCTTCAGAATTTCCAACAAAGCATTTCTGGTTGGGTTTAATCCTACTGCTTCCAGTTTGATTTCCGAGTCTTCGACAATAGAACCTGCCACTAACCAAAACGCCGCAGCGGAGAAATCAGCTGGCACGGTATAATTTTGGTTTGGAATCTCATCTTTCAAAGAAGCCGAAATTATTTTTTTCCCACCTTTCTCTTCAATATTTAAATCGAGAAGTCGCTCAGTGTGATCGCGACTTGGAAGTGTCTCAATAACTCTTGTAGGAGTTTCACCAAACAATCCTGCAAGCAGAATACATGATTTTAGCTGAGCACTCGCGATTGGCAGTTCATAATCCATAGGAACCAATGGGTCTTCCCGGGTTACGAATAATGGGGCGTAAGCCCCATTTCTGGCCAGAATATGTGCCCCCATATCTTCTAAAGGATCTATAATTCGCTTCATTGTCCGTGCAGAAAGAGAAGGATCACCAATCAACTTTACTCCGGTTCCTGCTCCAACCAGCACTCCCGCAAGTAACCTCATTGCTGTGCCCGAATTCCCGCAATCAAGTTCATCCGACAATGGACGAATTCCATACCTACCGGTTCCTTCAATAGAAACCACATCATCAATCTGAGAAACTTCTGCTCCGAGTTGTTCCACACATGCCAATGCACTCTGAGGGTCCTGCGCCGGGGAGTAATTTTTAATAACCGAAACTCCATCGTGCAATAAAGAAAAAATAGCAGCCCGCTGAGAGATAGATTTATCCGGCGGTGGAGTAATAGTTCCTCTTAAAGAATCGGCTGGGGCAACGCTTTTAATCATTGATGAATATGGTGGACTTTCTCGTTTATTGGGCGGGTGAATTTAGCGAATTTGGGAAAGGAATGTTGCAGAGAAATAGTATTTACTTTCTATTGCTAATCAGGCCGTCTCCCTCCAGAGGGAAGATCGTAGTGGCACCAAACTCAGTACTTGTGCACCTTCCTCTCCCTGTTTTACACTCAAACGTATGAACCTGTCCCTCTCCGAAGAGGGACATTCTTTCTGGTCATTTCTAATTAAGAATCCGTCTGCTCTATGAGTGTTTGAGCTTTTTGGGCAGCTTCGGTACCGGGATAGGTTTCGATTATTTCATTAAGAATGGCCAATGCATCTCCCCGGTTACCGAGTAAAATATTACATTCGGCCGAATTGTACATCCCGAGAGAAACCCAGCTATCGAAAGCTTCGAAAAGAACTTTTACTTTGGCGTATTCAGCAATTGCTGCTTCGAAGTTGTTTTGATCCTGTTGAAGTCTGCCCAGATAGAATTGAGCCTCAGCTCCAATATCAGTGGTGTTTCGTTCTGCGATTGGCGCTAAGATTGTTTGTGCTTCCTCATAATTTGCTTCAGCGCGAGCAACTTTGCCCAAACCAACACTAGCTGCTTCATTTCCGGGATTCACTTCCAGTGCACTTTCATATTCTTCTCGGGCAGTTTCCAACTCATTCTGAGCCAGGCTTGCATTTCCCATCCCGATATAGGCCTCCTGTGCAAAACGACTTGCCGTTCTCAATAATTGATCGAAATAACCGTGCGAAGTTTCGTATTCGCCTTGCTCATAGTACAGTAGTCCAAGAGAAGTTAATGCTGATGGCACCTGACCGTCATTCGGATAATCGTCAACTATAGTTTGATAGGAGCTGATTGCGCGATCAATTTGACCTAGTTGTCGATAAGACTCTCCAAGGTTAGAATAAGCTTCCGGAGCAAGCGCATCAGAATTAGTTACTCTGAGATACTGTCGGAATTCCCTAATTGCTCCTTCATAATCTCCGGTTTGGAATACCGTTTCTGCCTGCCGATACCGAAGACGATCGGCAGTGGAACTTTGCGGATTATCCCCAAGAAAATCTTCCAGAATTACGGAACTAGAATCCTGCCCACCTGAGGAAAGCTGCGCATATTGAATTCCATTGATGGCCTCAATGATATAGCGACTCCGCGGATAGTTATCGAGTACTTTTTTATAAGCACCGATTGCACGATCGTATTCTCCGGCATTATAATAAGCATCCCCTATATTGTATTGAGAACGAGCTGCCCAATCTGTTCCAGGATATCGGTTTATCACCGTTTGAAATTCCTCAATCGCCTGAGAATAGTTCGAGGTGTTTAAATAAATGTAAGCGACATTATATTGTGCTTGCTCCCGAAGTCGGCTAAATGGATAGATTCTGAGCATTCTTCGGAAGTTACTTACTGCCTCAAATGTCCGGTTTGAGCGGTAATAACTGTTTGCAACCTGAAACATGGCGTAATCGCCTCCTGGTTCTGCTCCAATAGCTTGATTATAGAATCGAATCGCATCCCGATATTCTCCAAGTGCATAGTACGCATCTCCAATTCTCAGCTGAGTATCAATGTCATAAGGAAAAAGAGCAATTGGTGGTGCCTCATAATTGTTCAGGAAATCCTCAAGTGGACCTACAGCTAAATCATACTGCCCGGTTTTGAAATAACTCCATCCCAAAGAATATTTAGCCGCTCCAACCATTTCGTTATCTGGATAGTTTTTGATAAACATATCAAAGCGACGAGCTGCATTTGAGAACTGATCGAGCTTATAATAGCTGTCGGCGCTCCAGAACAGAGCTTCTTCTCCCAGTTCAGTATCAGGTGCTTCCGCATATACTGATTCAAAGATGGGCTGTGCTTGTTCATATGCTTGATTTCTGAACAAAATCCATGCTTTTTGAAATCGTGCTTGTCGCTTCAGCGCCGGATCAATATCACCTACTCTTTCGGCTTCTTCGAAGGCTTGTGTTGCCCGGGTGAATTCGTTGTTTGCAAAGTAGGCTTCACCTAACATCGTGTAAATCTTACCCGGATCTTTTAACGATTCCTGATTACGAACTAACGTCAATAAAGTCTCAATTGATTCTCCATAACTCCCTCCTTCAAAAGCCGAAATCGCCCACTCATAATAGGCTTCTTCAACCCAAAGTCCTGATTTATAGTTGTCTCCGAACTGCTGGAACGTATCCATCGAACGCTGAAAATTGCCCGCCAGTTTGTGGTTTACAGCTTCATAATAAGTTGCCTTCCTCGATAGCTCATTATCCCGGGTAATGGCCTTCTCGAATGATTGAGCCGCCCAGTGGTAAACACCTTGTCTGTGATAGAGCCATCCCAATCCATAGTGTGCCGCGGCCTCTAATTCCGTTCCTTTTGTCAGGTTGATGTATTGCAGATAGTCTTTGGTTGCCTCATCATAATTACCCAGATAATTATGCGCTTCAGCCATCAGGAACAATGCCTTTATTTTGGATTGATCATCCAGATAAGGCATCTGTGCATTTAAGGCTTCAATAGCTTCCGGAAATCTGCCTTCTTGATAATAAGATTCACCGAGAGCTGTACCTACTCTTCTGGTTACAGGATTATTTGGATACCTGGACTTGAGTAATTCAAAAGCAATCGCTGAGGAATCGTATTCATTTTCGGTGAGATATAACCTCCCACGAGCATAAAGAGCTTTTGGAGCCCAATGTGATTGTGGATATTCATCAGCTAATTTTAAAAAATAGCTTCTTGATTGGCTGTAATCTTGTTTTTCAGCAGCTGCCTCTGCTACCCAATAAAGCGTTTTGGCAGCTTTCGTTTTCCCCATCCACGAATCTACTGCCTGATTGTAGTAATCGATAGCTTCATCATAATTGCCGTTATCCGTAAAACGGTGCCCTAAATCTTTAAGTAGAATCACTGAAAGGTCGCTTCCGGGATATTCCAGAATAAATTCCTGGTAGTATGATTCTATGTTTGATGAATCCGCCCCTGTTTTGGCCCGTGCAATGTAATAGTCTGATGAGATTCCCAATTCATGTTTTGGGTGCTGACCATTAAATTCATCGAGTTGAGCTACTGCTTCTTCGAAGAAACCTTCATTATAAAGAGAAATCCCTCGTTCATAATGGGAAGTAGATGCTTTTTGGAGATCCTGAGCCTGGACAGGATTTCCTATCAAAAAAAAGAGATAAAGTAAGAAGCTGCTTTTGACAACGAAGCGCATTGAGATTGCGAAATATGGGTTAGGTTTACTCCTTATATGTCAAGATACCGAATAAGTTCGTCAGCTCTGTCAGAAAAATCTTTTTCCATAGTAGCGCTGCTTATTTGGGATGTTACCACATAGCCGTAACGTTGTAATGCTAAACTTACTGCAGAAGAATCTTCGATACTTAGTTTTACTGAAACCCTGTAAAAGTCGTTTGTTTCACCGGGTTTTTGAACAGCTACACCGAGAATTTTAGCATTTTCTGATTCTATAATCCGGATCACCTCAGAAAGCGTAAAATCATAGGGCATCATTTCAATAGTCAGAACTGATCCGAAGGATTCCAGATTGAACAGATTTCCAAGTGCTTCAAGGACTTCCCGTTTCTTAATCACTCCCAGAAAATTATTCTCGCCATCAACTACAGGGAGAATAAATAACTCGTGGGATAACATCTTGCGGGTAGCTTCGAACAGATGCTGTTCCTGAGGCAGAGATATATTGTCATCGAGAGGTACTTGTTGTATAAGAACTTCTTCGTTCTCAACCTCAATCAAAGTCTCCAAAGAAACCATCCCGACCAGTTTACCTTCATCTACTACCGGAAACTTGGTGGTATGAAGTAAATCCAACTTAGTTAATGCCAGAGCTATTGCATCTGTAGTCTTAAGTGGGGCGATTTCTGTATTTAGAATTTCACGTACTTGCATGCCTAGATAACTTCTTTTTCCTCACCAATAGTATTTAACAAATGAGATAATTGCTTAAAATCTTTTTTGGCGATATTGAAGGTCAATTTCACATCGCTTCCCACATATTCTTCGTGCTCAACCGTCGCATTCTCATGAATAAAAGCAACTGCTTTATATTTAGAAGCCGGAATCTGAAGCGTTTCTGTGATATAATTATCTTCGATTAGATCTTCGATTTTACTTTCCAATTCTGATAACCCAATCCCTCGTTCAGCAGAAACAAAACAAGCATCCGGGTATTCGTCGCGCATATATGCAACTTGTTCTGCATCCATTTTGTCTACCTTATTGAGCACTAAAATGGTACGTGTGTTGGTAGCATCGAGCTCTTCCAGTGTGGTATCGACTACATCGATATATTCGTGCGCCATGTTTGATGAGCCATCAACCACATGGAGCAAAATATCTGCTTCCCGTACCTCATCCAGCGTAGATTTGAAACTCTCAATCAAATTGTGAGGGAGTTTTCTTATGAATCCAACGGTATCTGATAGAAGTACTTCATGGTTTTCGAGTTGATGTCTCCTTACGGTAGAATCGAGTGTAGCAAACAAGCGGTTTTCTGCAAGCACGTCGCTTTCTGTGAAAGCATTCATCAAAGTAGATTTCCCCGCATTAGTATATCCAACCAATGAAATTCTCGTCATCCCTTCACGACTCTTACGCTGTGTTGTTCGCTGGCGATCTAATTTCTCCAGCTTACTCTTTAATACTCCAATGCGCTGACCGATAATTCTTCTATCTGTCTCGATCTGAGTTTCACCGGGACCTTTTGTTCCGATTCCACCACTTTGACGGGAAAGGTGAGTCCAATAGCGAGTCAACCTGGGAAGCAAGTATTGAAGCTGCGCCAACTCAACCTGTGTTTTAGCTGCTGAGGTTTTAGCGCGAGAAGCAAATATATCCAAAATCAGTGCACTTCGATCAAGAACCTTGGCATCGGTGCCTGCTTCTACATTCCTGATTTGGGTTGGAGAAAGATCATCGTCAAAAATAATAGTCCCGATGTTCAGACCTTTCATCTGCCCTTTTAACTCCTGTAGTTTACCCTTTCCCACATAGGTAGAAACATCAGGGCGTGTACGATTTTGAAGTACTTTTTCAACGGTTACTCCACCTGCCGTATCGGTGAGCATTTCCAGCTCTTCTAAATATTCTTCGGCTTGGCGGCGGGAAGTATCAGGACCATAAAGCCCAACCAGCATTACTCGTTCTTTCTCTATATCTGAATTTTTAACGTCGTCTAGCAATCAGTATCCTTTTATTCTTCTTGAATTCTCCTGAGATCAATTTTGGGAAGTGATTCTTCCTCAAAGCGTGATTTCAGCTTCAAAGATACCACTTTTTTGAATGCTTTGCGTTTTGCAACAGGTACAAAGAGTCGTAACTGCTTATAGCCTTTGGTAAGCGTTTTATTCATCTCTGAATAGGTAAAAGTAAATTCGGAACCCTGAAGGCTTTCGCGCTCCACAAAGTCCATGACCTGAAACCATGGGATCGTTTGAGATGGCTCATTCATGTTCTTTACAATTCCATAATCAGTTATATAATGTTTTGAGGCAAGGTAGCTTGAAATGAACCACATGCATCCAATCCAAAAGTAAGCAGCAAAAACTGTATAGTTCGCTGTATCACCGATTAAATATACCACAGAGCCAAGTGCCCCGATCAAACCAAGAAACACCGTAGCGAACAAGGGATAACCTCTCATTTTACCTGCGCGCCAATTTAGCCTCACATTTCTTAAACGGAATTTATTCTGAAGAGAATATCCGGCAAGTAAAGTGGATGCAATGGTAAAGAGTACCACGGTTCCGTAAAAAAATATGAGAAGTATTTCTTTCATTAGGTTATTTTTTCTGCCTTGTAAAGTACGGAAAGCAAAGATTCTATCACTAAAAAAAGCAATCCTGCTAACATAAACCAACTCCATATTTCGCGACCGAATCCGGAAGCTTTAATTTCTGCTTCTAACGATTCGTCACCTAAATCGGATGCATCCACATAAGCTATATCTTCAAGTATTGATTCTATGTTTCGGCTAGCAAAGTCAGATTCATTCCGTTCCAGATTAACTGCCACAGAATATTCACGGTTTTCATCCGAAATAGTTACCCATCCTGGTCTCCATGCCTCCGCCGGGTAAGTTAACTGAGCTCCCATTGCTGCAACCCGCGCATCAGGAATAACGGTTTCTTCATCTACCCTTATCGAAACATTTTCTGCGTCTACATCGCCTGACCAACTAAACGTTTCCCCGAGTTGATGAGTAGCAAATCCGCCTTCATCTGATGACGCTGCGTACAATAAAGCTCTATAGTATAACGGAGCGTACAATGGTTTTACAGCAAAATTAGACCAGCCAGGGGAGTTCCCAATACTGGATATAATCAACTTTCCTTCTCCAAAACGTTTGTCCCGGATTAATGGATCACCCGTGTTGAGCGTAAGAATATTAAATCCACCGGGAGATGAAGATGGTTTTAGTTTGTAGTAGTAATACACATCCGGATCTGCAATTCTGAGGTCTTCATTTTCATCTCTCTCGAACAGGCCTGCAAAAATAGGATGATCTTCCTGAACTTCATTTCCTTTAGCTACTGAGTTGAATGAAGCATATTCTCCCATTATTCCTTCAAATTCGCCTACATTAAATTGGCGTAGAAAACTATTGTAGTTTCGAATATCCCCACTTTCTGATGGATAAAAAACAAGACCTCTTCCTCCCTGCACGAACTCCAAAAGGTTATTAAAAGCAAATTCAGGAATTGTTTTTATTCCATCTAAAATAATCGCGTCATACCCTGAAATTTCGTTTGTTCCAAGTATTTCAACTCCTGATTCTTCATAGCTTAGTTGAGCATCGTTATTTCCAGAAGCTTCAAGAACCACCCCGGTATATGATTCCAAAGAAGCTATTGCCGGTGTTTCTTCTTTTACCCATAAAATTCGCCGGGTTTCCGGTACCTGAACTGTAAAAAAGTACTCGTTATCTTGGGTAAACTCATCCCCTTCGATGATTACTTTTCCGTTAGATGAACCCACTTTTTGTGGCACAACTTCAAAACTAAATGTCCTGCTCGAATTCGCTTCCATAGAAAGGGAATACTGCCCAACTAAACTCCCGGAGAATTCTAACGACACAAATTGATTAGCAATGGGAACCTCCCCCTTATTCTCAACAGTTACCGTAAGATTAACCGGTAAACTAGCTCCGATCATATTTGTAGAAGATTCCAGATTAGTTACCACTGTATTCTGGACATTCACTTCGCCCAGATTGATATAGCTGGTCGTAATCGATCGATCATCAGTTTCAGGAAATTCTCCATTGAACTGGCTTGATTGACCATCACCGAGAATAAATAGTCGTTTGTTTTGATATGGAGCCTCGCTCAGCACTCCATACAAGTTTTCAATTCGATCGGTGGTATAATTCCCGCTTGAAATAACATCAATTTCTTCGATCCTGCGTAACAACTGGTTGTGCCCCACAATGGTCGAATACTGGGCCGCCCCGTTAGTTACCTGCAAAATAAACCGATCGTCTTCTTTTGATGAAGCTTCAATCGACTTCACAATGCTTTTAGCTTGTTCAATCAAAGGGCCCTTATCTCCGATTCTGCTCATACTAATGCTGTTGTCAATCAAAATGGCATTCAACGCAGGAGCCTGACTGTTAGCCGACCCGCTTAATCCCGGAGGCAAAAAAGGGCGTGCCAAAACCAACGCTAAGCAGGCGATTGCCAATAATCTTAGAAGCAGTAATAAGTAACGTTTAATCCTTATTTTACGAATGGTAGTTTTTTGTAGCTCCTTAAAAAATGCCAGTGTGGAGAATTCAACCCGCTGAGGTCTTCTTAAATTCAAGAGATGAATTATGAGCGGCAACCCAATGGCTGAAACTGCAATCAAAAAAAGCGGGCTTAAAAAACTCATTTAGCTCAGAAAAAATGTTATTTTGTGGAAATATTAACGAAGGAACTTTTTGGATTTCCATGCATTAACGATGTATTGTAATATTCAAAAAACGACGGTCTAATTCCATTCATGCAACGTACTCATTGCTCAATCATTACCTTTTTTTGCATTGTCATTCTATGGGGATGTAATGCTATTCCTGAACGAAGCTGGGTCAGGTTAATTCCCGAGGAATCTACTTTTCTAATTGTTCCTAAAGCCGGAGTGGAACTCAGCGACATTTCTCAGACCGAATACGCTCCTATTTTAGATGATTTAACTCCCACTGCCCTTCAGCAGGTACTGGAAATTGATTCCATGATTACTCAGAACCTGGATTTGAAAGCATTGGTTCTGTATCCGGCCGCCTCAACAGAGTCACAGTTTCTTTGGATTAGCGAAACCGAGCAGGAAATTGAGGAATGGGTTTCTGCTTTTTATGAACCTTTTGAGCAAAATAATTATTCTTTTTCCGGTATCAATATTCACAAAATAAACATTCGTGAGTATCAACTTTTTGTAGCCCAGATCCATGACTGGCTGGTTGCTTCCCCATCAAGCCGGGCAGTAGAAAACTCATTGAGAGCGTATTCCGGAATCAGCAGAAGCATGGAAGTTGAATCAGAACCTACTCCAGGACAGCTTATTGTAAATTCGGAACATCTGGATCACTGGGTGCAGCAGTTTACTCAGGTAACATTTCGTCCATCGGTGATGGGAGCATTTACCGGAGTACACCCGACTTCTTTAAGCTATACTCCCTCAGAAAATACTAATCCTGCCTTTGATTTTACCGGAACACTGGATTTAAAAGACACCACAAGATCAGAGTTAATTCAGGCGCTTACTTCAGAGAACAGAACGATCACTCTGGATCGGTTCATCGCAAGTAACGCTGCCGCTTTTGGGATTTTCAGACTCCAGCCCAAACTTATTCCTAAAAATCTGGATGGAACTCTTTCACGTATTGATTCTCTTTTAATTTCCGATTCAGATACCTATCGTGACCTTGCACTTGCTACCGATCATGAGTTTGCTGTGGTAACCTTTCCTGAATCGGGCTTACTTGCGACCGGAGAGTATTTATTTCTCAGAAAATTGCAGAGTGTAAATGCTTTTAGAAATAACATTGAGGGTTTTGCCGAACAAGGATTAATTGAAAAAACCGGAAACTCATATTACATCCAAAGTGAAATACTGGCCCAACTTGTTGGGTCTGAATTGATTCCATTCACCGATTTCTACCTTTCTTTTTCAAGAGATGTAGCTATAATCTCGAAACGAAGAGGACTTTCGGAGAGCGTGGAATCTGACAGGAACAGACGTCGGGTTATTTATTATAATGAAACTTATTCTACTTCCCGAAGGAATATGCCTTCTGATATCAGTGGTTTTGTTTGGTCATACACGAACGATTTTCTGAAGTTCATCGAACCTTACCTGATGCCACGCACTACCCTTACAGGGCTTATCGGGCAATATGATATTACTGCAATGTCATTTTCCCGGGTTCCAAATTCAAACTCGGTGAATTTCAATTTTAAATCAATTACTGAAGAAGGCTCTACTCAACCTTACGATGAATTGTGGGTTCTTCCTATAAGTGGTGAGGAGCTCTCGGGCACTCCTGTGTTGGCAAATATTGTTGGGAGTTCTACGGAGGAAATCATCTTTTCAACAAGAGCCGGAAATGTTCGCGCTCTTGCATTTGATGGGACGGTGGTGATGAACGCGAATACCAATGGTGATGTCCCAGTTGGAAGCCCTGTACTATATGATTGGTATGGAAATGGACAACCTATTATTCTACTTGCGGCTGGAACTAAAATTTATGCCTGGAATGAAGGCGGAAACCTGCTCCCACAATTCCCATTAGAGATTGGAGAACGAATAAGTGCTCCTATTGTGGTTACTGATGTGCTCAGAAATGGGATTCCTGAAATTATTGTGGCTACTGAAAACCGAAGAATTCATGTGCTAGATGGTCGTGGACAAAATGTGCGTGGCTGGCCTCAATTTACAAATACAATAGTGAACGCTACGCCCGTATTTACCGAAGTTGACGGAACATGGTCTATATGGGCATACTCCCAAAATATTCTGCACAGCTGGTTACGTAGTGGAGGAATTCGCCCTGGCTATCCAACCTTTACCAATGCCAGCTTCACTAGTTCACCTTACATTTTTGAAAACCAGGTATTGGGCTCAGCCACAGATGGATATGTTTATTCCATTGGAAAACAACCTAGTTTTAAAGATTCTCTGGCAATAAGTATCCAAATGGATTCGATTTCTATAAAGTCTGTGTACGCCACAAATAATCAACTCACAAGCTTTTCGGTAGAACCAAATGTTCTATTAAGAGACAGCGTACGTTTTTACCGTTCCGATTTATATGTTACTCAAAGTGCTAACGGTTCTATTTTCATGTTCAATCCAATCGGGGAGCTGAAAGTTACTCATAGCCTTGGGCAGCCTGCTTCTAATACTATGGCTCCGCAAATTATAGACATCAACGGAGATGGTGATATGGAATTAGTTGCTTTAGCTGATTTCGGAAGACTATTTGCCTGGGAGATTTTAACAGATCGAAGAATTTTCAACATCCCAACTTCCGGAATGAAGTACCCGATCATAGCTGATCTTAATGGTGATGGGCAAAAAGAGCTGATCGCTCAAACCCGGGAAGGCCTTCGTTGCTGGACAATAAATAAGATTGAAGAATAGGTTCGTATCTACTTCCAATCAAACAAAGACCGAGTATTTTAGATGACCTATCTTTCCACAGAAAATCTGAGCAAAAAATATGGGCTGAAGCTCCTGTTTGAAGGACTTACTTTTGGCATTTCCAAAGGAGATAAGACAGCTCTGATTGCCCAGAATGGAACGGGGAAATCCACGCTACTGAAAATTCTTGCAGGTATGGAACAACCTGATTCCGGTGAAGTGATGATCCGAAATGGAATTCGTGTAAGTCTCCTTGAACAAGAGCCGGAACTAGATGATGCAATGACCATCAACGAGTTCATCACACACGGCGATAACGAAATGGTGAAGGTAGTGCGGCGTTACGAAAAAGCCGTTGAAGCTCAATCTGAAAACTATTCCGAAGAAACTCAGAAAGCCTTTGACAAGGCCCTTGCACAGATGGATGCAGCCAATGCCTGGGATTATGAGCAACGGCTCCAGCAAATTCTTGGACACTTAAATATTCACGGTTTAGACCAGTCTATCTCTTCTCTTTCAGGTGGACAGCGAAAGCGGGTAGCTCTTGCATTTGCCTTATTGGACGAACCCAACTTATTGATTCTGGATGAGCCAACTAACCATCTTGATGTTGAGATGATCGAATGGCTCGAAGCTTACCTCTCAAAAAGTACGATGACTTTGCTGATGGTAACACATGATCGTTACTTTCTGGACCGTGTGTGTAATCATATCCTTGAGATTGAGGATGGTCAATTATATCACCATAAAGGGAATTATAACTACTTCCTTTTGAAAAAAGCTGAACGGGAAGAAGTGTATGCTACCGAAGTAGCGAAAGCGGGAAAGCTTGCAAAGAAAGAACAGGAATGGATGCGTCGGCAACCAAAAGCGCGGACTACGAAATCCAAATCAAGGATCGATGCTTTTTACGAAACCGAGAAAAAAGCCAAGTCAGGAAAAGTTAAACAGGAGATTCAGCTTGATGTGAGTGTTTCCCGGATAGGCGGACAAGTTTTGGAACTCAAAAAAGTGACCAAAAAATATGATGATCTGGTTATTCTGAACGATTTCGAATATTCCTTTAATAAAGGTGAGAAAATTGGAATTATCGGAAAGAACGGAGTTGGAAAAAGCACATTCCTGAAAGTCATTACCGGTGAAGAAAAACCTGATTCCGGGGAAGTTCTGACCGGACAAACTATTATTTACGGTCACTACAAACAGCAGGGAATTTCTTTTAAAGAGAGTGAACGTGTTATTGATGTAATTAAAGAAGTGGCTGAAGTGATTCAGCTTGCGAATGGAGATACCATTTCTGCATCTCAGTTTCTCGAACATTTTATGTTCGATTCTAAAATGCAGTATACCCCGGTTGCTAAACTTAGTGGTGGCGAAAAACGCCGACTTGGATTGATGATGGTGCTTATTAAGAACCCAAACTTTTTAATCCTGGATGAGCCTACCAACGATCTCGATCTAATCACTTTAGAGAAACTGGAGTCTTTTCTGGCGGATTTTGGAGGCTGTTTAATTATCGTATCTCACGATCGATATTTTATGGATAATCTGGTTGACCATTATTTTGTGTTTGAAGGAAATGGTGTAATCAAAGACTTCAACGGAACTTACCAAGAGTATAAAGATCAACTGGAAGCTACCGTAGCTGAATCAAAGAAACCTGTAGTGAAAAAAGAGGACAGGAAAACTACAGAACCTTCTTCCAGTAAGAAGAAGCTGAGCTTTAATGAAAAAAAGGAATATCAGAAGCTTGAAAAAGAAATCGAGCAGCTTGAAACGAAAAAATCTGATATTGAAGATCAAATGAATGCCGGGCAGGATTATGAAAAGCTTCAGGAACTATCGCAATCTTATGCCAATATAAAAGACGAAATCGAAGAGAAAGAACTCAGGTGGTTGGAGCTTGCTGAGAAAACGGATAACTAGTTAACCCAGATTCCGCACCTGCTGAGTTACTTATTAGAAAGTTACCCCGAAAAAAGGCCTTCATCGTATTACTTAAAATACACAAACCCGGCCAGGCTCACTGCAATTCATTAGCTGTATACTGCAAAATAGAATAGAATCTTTATCAGGCTAATTACTTTGTGTTTGAGATTGCAACCTCAAGAAACTCACAAAATGATGATCCTCAGACTTTTTCTATTTTTCATTCTTTTTTTAGTCCACTGTTCTCTATTCGATTCTAATGCTCAAAACTCTCCAAGAGACCCATTCGTACCTGATGATATTGTTTTGAACCCTGAAGCTAATTTCCCCGCAACGGTTCAGAATATTCAAACCGTTATTGATCAGGAAAATAAACGCCTGATTATCGAGTATGAACTTCTTGATTCGGAAGACGATGACATTGAAATTGGCATCATCCTGGTGAGTTCAGAAGGAAATGAGCTTCCCATTTCCGAGAATTTTCTCAGCGGTGATATTGGTTTTCCTTTAAAACAAGGGATGAAGAAAAAGGCAATCTGGAGTTTTGAAAATGACCCTGTGTACTCTTCGATACAAAATAAACCGATACATCTTAAAATTATAGCTGATGATAAATATTCGGATCAATTGACTGACCTTGTTGATTTAGTAAGCGCTGAAAGAATCAGTAAGGATATCCTGGAAATACAGGGAGTTCGGCATCATAATTCAAACCCAGAGAGGTTGGAGAGCACAAGAACTTATATTAAGGCTAGCTTCTCAGCCTATGGCGTCCCCTATTTTGAACAAAAATTTTCCAATACACGCGGTACGGGAATAAATATTATTGGCTCTAAACCAGGTATGCTTAGTGAACGCTTTTACATTATTGATGGGCATTATGATACTGTTAGCTCAACTCCGGGCGCGGATGATAACGCAACCGGAACTGTTGGAATGCTCGAAGCTATGCGGGTACTTTCGCAGTTTAATTTTGATTATGGAATAGAGTTTATCGGTTTTGATATGGAAGAACTGGGACTTCTTGGTAGCAGGAATTATGCTCAGTCAATTACCCACCCGGAAAATGTAAATGGAGTTTTTAACTTTGAGATGATTGGATTCACATGTAAGGGAGAGCCTAACTGTAGAGACTTTCCAAATGCTGACTCCTCTATCTATAACATATACAGCAGCTTCTCCGACTCTCTAAGCAATGCTTTTGTTAGAAATGGAAACAACTATGTTCCGGGTCTTAAAATTACTCCTGTAAAAGATAATGGGGATCCGAATTTCAGGCGTAGTGACCACGCTCCCTTTTGGGATAAAGGGATAGACGCCCTTTTTCTAACCGATGGAGCAAACTTCAGAACACCACATTATCATCGTTCTACCGACCTATATGAAACTCTTGATATTGAGTTCATGACAAAAATTGTTCAAACAACGGTTGCAACTATAGCTGACTTAGCGAATGTTACTCATACCTCAGCAACAATAAGCAACTCATTAATTATCGAATGATTTATTAATCAATCCAAATCAATAATCCTGCCGGGTGTCCATGGAGCACCAAGCCGGTTTAACTCCGCATCAACAGCAGGAACTGAATTATTTAATAAGTTTTTCAGGGAATCGATAACAGGTTTGAGTTGCGACTCTGCAATTTCTTTAACCATCTTTGAAGTTCCTGTAGGATCTGATTGCGATGACATGCCCGCATTAATCGCTACATTGATTCTGTTATTTAGTGAAGGGGCCTGATCAATTTCCAGTCTGGATTTATTACGATCGCCAAACATCACTTTTCTAATTTCTTCAAGTTCTTCTTCCATACCTGAAATCATAGAATTCAAACTCTCACTGGTCGTAATTCTGGAAGCAGCTTTGTAATACTCTAACCGATCATTAAGCTCATTATACACACTCATAGCGCTATTGGCGGTTTTTGAAAGCTGAGTGAGTTGTTTATGATATTCCAACATCTCTTCAGGATCTGAAGGAGGTAGTGTCCGGTTATTCAGTGATTTCACTTCAAACTCTACTCGCTCTGAAAGTATAATCACCTCTCCGTTTATACTTTTTGAAAGCTGTACAGAATAGGTTCCCGGAAGCACCATAATTCCGGAATTCAGATTCGTTTTAGGATTAGCAGTATTCGTTTGAACCTGATCTACTTCGGGATAGGTTAAATCCCAATAAGCCCGATTTATTCCTTTGCTTGCAGAAGCTCTTAACTCGTTAATAATCTCTCCATTTGCATCACGAATAGTAAATATCAGATAAGGTACTTCTTCATCTTCTTCAGCTGCCAGTTGTTCGTAACTTGGGTAATAAACAGTCTCTCCGTCCTTCCGTCTTTCCTTCTCTTCTTCTTCTCGCGTCTGTTCCAATGTTTTGTATCCATCTTTCACATAAAAGGTGAACGCAGCTCCAAATTTAGGATTTTCTCCCATATAATAATCCTCCCCTTGAAAACCTTTTGGACCAAGCCAGAATATGTCATCACTTGCAGCAATGGCACTGTATTCCATGTACTGGAATGGGTCACGTACAGAGAATAAATGTGCTTCTTTCTCCTGTACCTCAACAGTAAATTCCCGGAGGGCTGAGAAATCATCCATGATATAAAATCCTCTTCCAAACGTACCCAGTACTAAATCGCTTTCTCTTTGCTGAATGTTGATATCACGGACGGCAATTGTTGGTAAACCGTTGTTTAGTTCTTTCCAGTAGTTACCACCATCTAGTGTGGCAAATAAGCTAAATTCGGTACCTACAAAAAGTAATTCAGGTTTAATGTGATCTTCTTCAATAGCATACACAGAACCTCTTTCGGGAAGATTATTTGTTATCGACCTCCAGGAACGCCCCAGATTTGTACTTTTCAGAACATAGGGTTTGAAATCTCCTCTTTTATGATTGTTAAATGCAGCATATACAGTATTCACATCATGTGCAGAAGCAACAATTTCATTCACATAAGTCATATCTGGCACCCCGGGAAATTCATCCAGCTTTCGCCAGTTTTCGCCACCATCTTCACTTATATGAATCAAACCATCATCCGTACCTGCAAACAAGATATCTTCATTAATCGGAGACTCCGCCAGAGCAACGATATTTCCATACGGAGTAGTAGAAGCATTTTTTGCAACCGCATCCATCGGCCAGACTTTGCCCATTACTTCCAGTGTATTTCTATCTATTTGCCGAGTGAGATCGCTGCTAATTTCTGTCCAGCTTTGCCCCATATCATCGCTTCTTAGCACTCTGTCTGATGCGTAATACAACCGCTTATTATCGTGTACACTCACAAAGAAGGGAGAATCCCAGTTCCAGGTATATGAATAATCTCCTGATGGAGGTTGCGGGATGATGTTCTGTGCTTCTCCACTTTGTTTATCAAAACGATACAGAACACCATACTGGGCCTGACTGTACACTATATTTGGATCCTTGGGATCTACATGCGGTTCGAAACCATCACCTAGCAAAGTTATTTTCCAATCATTGAAAGTAAGTCCTGTAGGCTCAATTGATCTGGAAGGTCCTCCAAACGTGAAGTTATCCTGAGTTCCACCATAGACATTGTAGAAAGGATAATCGTTATCTACCGCAACTTTATAAAACTGGGTGACTGGTAAATTGGTGTAGAAACGCCATGTCTTACCTCTGTCATAAGATTCATATACCCCACCATCATTCCCGTTGAGCAGATAATCAGGATTTTCCGGATCAATCCATAAAGCGTGGTTATCAATATGCTTGTTAAGTTCACCAACATTGTCAAAGGTTTTTCCTCCGTCCTCAGACACTCCTGAAAACGTGTTCATCACATAAACCAGATCAACATCCACCGGATCTGCTACTACTTCCTGATAATAATTTCCGCTTGATGAATAATCACTCCTTCTTTCCCAGGACTCTCCTAAATCGGTAGAACGGTAAAAACCTCCTTTATCTTCCTGAGCTTCAACAACAGCGTAAACGGTATTAGGATCAGCATCTGAAATATCCATCCCAATTCTTCCGATATCACCGCTGGGCATGCCTTTCATTATTTTTCTGAAGTTAGACCCGCCATCCGTTGATTTATAAACCGCCGATTCCGGCCCACCACTGATGTAAGTAAACACATGCCTTCTTCGTTGATGAGCTGTTGCATAAATCACATCCGGATTTCTTGGATCAAGGTGCACTTCATTAATTCCTGTGTGCTCACTTATTTCAAGGATATTCTCCCAGGTTTCTCCACCGTCTGTGGTTTTGAAAAGCCCCCGATCCCCTCCTTCGCTCCATAGCGGACCTACTGCAGCAACATAAACTACATCTGAGTTTCTGGGATCGATTTCAATCATTCCAATATGCTCGGAGTTTTTCAACCCCATGTGCTTCCAGCTTTTGCCTCCATCCAGCGATTTATAGACCCCATCTCCATAAGCAACACTTCGCTGATTATTATTCTCTCCGGTTCCAACCCAAACCACATTAGGGTTATTTGGATCCAACGCTACAAAACCAATGGAATAAGAACCTTCTTTATCAAAAACCGGGGTAAAAGTGATACCTCGATTTGTAGTTTTCCATACCCCGCCTGAAGCTACCGCCACGTAGAATTCGCTTGTATTATTCGGGTTTACAGCAAAATCAGCGATTCTTCCAGAAGTAAAGGCCGGTCCTATATTCCTGAACTTCAAGCTGTTCCATGCCGTTTCGTATCTTGGATCTTCTGGTGTATCCTGAGCATTGGATGCTATTGAAAAAAGTCCAATGCACAAAAATGCTGTTAAAAAGACGAGTAATCGATTCCCCATTGTAGTAGTATTTAGTTTTATAAGCGTAGTAATTATCCGCTAACAATAACTAAAACTAATTGGAGAATCTGTAAAAAAATACCCTGATAAGTTAGTTGCGGAGATAGGTTTCCGGTATTGGATATTCCTCATTCTCTGAAGACCAGAAAACAGATACTACCCACCAACGATTTCCATCATTAAACAACTGAATGCTATTTATTCCCCGGGCAAACACTTCACCATCTTTTGTTCTCTTGGATTGATAAGTACTGAATACCTGAGTTACATATCGATAGGTATCTACTTCTCTGTGTATTTCATCTTCATGAAAACCATCTCGTTCCAGACTTGCTCCTGCTCGTTCGATGTATTCATCCGGGCTCCATTGTATGAAACCAATCTCACCTGCCTGATTCTGAAAAGTTGGGGTAAGCTTTGCACCTTCAATAAATAAGTTCCTGAACCGATCCCAATCCCTTTCTACTCCTGCATCTCCGGAAATTGAAGCATATAACGCTTCAATAATAGAATCGATTGATTCTGTATCTGATTCATACTGCGCATGAGCAAATGGAGTAACTAACATCCCGAAAAGAAAGACAAAAAATAATTGTTTCATGGTTCTATTTTATTAAGATCATTTTTTTAGTGGTTGAAAATCCGTCGGCTTCCATAGTATAGTAATATAATCCCGTTGGCAAATCTGAGGCATCAAAGCGAATAGAATATGACCCCAAAGAGTAGAAACTATTGGTAAGATCTGATACTTTTCTACCGGTAATATCAAAGACTGAAATTTTAACCCGAGAGGCTTTCGAAAGCTCAAAATCAATGGTTGTAGATGGATTGAAAGGGTTGGGATAGTTCTGCTTCAGTTTGAAATTTTCAGGTAGTTCTTTCTCGCCTTCATTTGGAACGACCATACCATCAACTGTAACTTCCCCATAGCTACCATATTTACTGACTTTTATATAATCGATATACATTTTAGCAGGTAAATCAGCCGATACACTTTGGGGAGTTGAGGCATCGGTAAAATTACCGCCCACAGCTAAATTCATAATCAGGTAAAATGGTTTTGTGAATGTACTCTTTATCTCACCCGGTTCTGTAAAACTAAAAGGAGCTGTATATAAGCCTATTTCTTCTTCACCATCAATAACAGTAAATCTCAATTCGTTAGAGTTCCAGTATAAACGATACGTCACAAATCTATCATTCATAGGCTCTTCCGGAACATAGGGGGCATAATAATTTTCAGTTCCTGCGATTGCAGCTGCACAGGTAGGATTGTTTGCGTTACACGCCCCTTCCGCATACCAAATAACATTAGCACCAACAAAATTATTAACAGTTGAATTTGTTTGACCTTGCCCTGTCCTGTAGGATTCTTTGTGCCCCATTTCCATCATATCAATTTCACCACTTTGGGGCCAGCCAACATCCGGATTGTTGGCGCCCAATAACCAAAAGGCCGGCCATAAACCTGTTTCCAAATCAGGGACTCTCATTCTTACATCAATTACACCATATCTTATTTCGAGTTTCTCTTTCGTATTTAATCTTCCTGAGGTAAACTGCATCCCTCCTTTACTTTCCCTTTTAGCTTCAATAACTAAACCGCGATTTTCAGGTTCACCCGGTATAGTATCGGTATACACATTAGCCTCATCATAGTATTGGTGCTCAAAATTGCCCCAATAACATAGTTCAGGGCATCCATTTCCTGTAACCACATTCCAATGATTTGTATTCAAAGAGTCAAAACCTTCAAACCAGATAGTTGAACCAACCTGCGCTTGTGCTGTGGGTATGGATAGGATAATAGTGGTAATAAAGGCTAGGCGAGTCATAGTGTGCATATAATTTATTCTAAACAATCTATTTAATATAGTTTACCGAACAAACACAATTACTCAGATAAAATGGATTCTATTTCTGATAGTTCCTCTTCGGTTAGTTCCAGATTATCCAGCGCCTCCAGGTTATCTTCTAACTGCTTCACGCTGCTTATCCCGATTAAGGCCGTAGTAACTGCTTTCTGTCTAAGCACCCATACTAAAGCAAGCTGGGCAAGTGACTGCCCTCTGGATTCAGCAAGGGTATTTAACCTTTTGATTTGCTCCAGTCTGTTTTCCGTTAAATCTTCTGGCTGAAGGAAGCCTTGTGGATCAGCAAGTCTGGAACCATCAGGAATACCGTGAATATATTTATTGGTCAATAGTCCTTGAGCAAGTGGCGAAAACGGAATACTGCCTATGCCTTCTTCTTCTAATACATCGAACAATCCTTCCTCAGGCTCACGAACAAACATATTGTATTTTGGCTGATGGATAACAACAGGTACTCCCCAGGATTTAAGCATTTGAATTGCCTCTTTGGCTAACTCAGCAGGGTAATTAGAAATCCCGGCGTACAAAGCTTTTCCTGACCTTATAATTTGTTCTAAAGCTCGCATACTTTCTTCAAGGGGGGTATCAGGATCTGGCCTGTGGTGATAGAAAATATCTACATACTCTAAGCCCATTCTCTTGAGGCTCTGATTACAGCTGGCAATCAGAAACTTACGAGAGCCTCCATCTCCATAAGGACCCGGCCACATTCCAAATCCCGCTTTGCTGGAGATTATAAGTTCATCTCTTCTTCCTTGAAATACTGTTTTTAGTGCCCGTCCGAATTGCTCCTCTGCACTGCCTGGTGGTGGTCCATAATTGTTGGCCAGATCAAAATGAGTGATACCTCGTTCAAATGCCCAGCTTAACATCTCATCAACTTTTTCGGGGGTTTGAAGCCCTCCGAAATTATGCCAGAGTCCCAGGGATAAGATCGGGAGGTAAAGTCCGCTGTTTCCGCACTTTCGATAAGGGATTTGTTCGTATTGCGGTGTGGTAATCATGGTTTAAAATCAATATTCAGGTTTTTAAAAATAAAGCATCTTTAAGATGTGGTCATAGTATCCTGTGGAATGAGGACTTCTCCAAATGATATTTCCTGCCCCGCCAGTACAAATACGGTGGTTGGCATTTCTTCTGTAAGATGAAGCATATTCTCGTAATAGCCTGTAAAATCATCTCCCGGAGTAGCCATACCCAAAAGAATCAGGTCAGCATCTTTTGACGTTTTTTTAAAGACCTGTTCAAAGGGTTCTGACTTGGATACAATCACATCAATCTCAGCTTCGAAACGGATTTGGTTTACAATTTCTCTCATATTCGCACGAATCTCATCCACTGCGTCTTCCATTTCTACAATAATCTTCAAGTGTATTTCTGCTCCTTTCCATGAAATGCTATTTTGAAGCATGTATACCAGAATCATCATTAAGCCACCATTACCTTTAAAACCACCCCACCAAAGATCAATTCTCTTTTTCTTTCTTGATGGCTTTTCTTCTTCGGTTTCACCTCCATGAATCAGAATCACATTTCGCTGCATTTCATAGAAACTTTGAATCATCCCACAGTATTTTTCTCTAATCTCGGGGGTTTCACTTCCCCCTAAAATGATGGTATTGGGCACCAATTTCCCAATACCGTACGCCTCAACTAATTTTACTGAACCCATAAAAGGGTCATCAGAGGCAATTACTCTTACCAGTGCTTCAACCGCTCTTTTCTTTAGAAAACTGCCTATTTCGTCTTCCATCCGCTCCAGCCGCTGCCGTCCTATACTTTCATCCGGGAAAACCGTTGCCACTGTAAGTATACCTCTGTTGTGCGTAAGCGAATTCGCAAAATCGATTAAATGCCATCTTCTTCTTGGTGACCCTGACAAAACCAATGGACGCGGACGCCAGTTTTTAGGTTCGTAATCATCACTCATTTTCAATAAAGCTTCTCGAATCACCGCCATCAACAAGCCATTCTTCACATTTCCCCAAACAGAGGTTAGTTCACGCCTTTCCAGCCAAGTGAAAATAATCCCAACAAATACTAACGCGATAAGCGTTGCGGTAATATTGATCAAAAACATCACCGAAAAACAGCCAAGTGCACCAAGCAGAGAAATACTCCAGTGCACTTTGAATGTTGGGCGATAAGAAGGGCTATCTAATAGTTTCTCAATACCGGCGGCGAGGTTAATCACCCCATAAGTGGTCAAAAAAAACATCGAAAGTATAGGGGCAATAAGGTTCAAATCTCCAAACCAAACAGCAACCAGTGCAATCATCATGGTAAATAGGGTGCCGTAACGTGGTTCTTCCTCTTCCCCACTACCTGTTCCCAACCAGGAAAGCCAGCTGGGTAGAATTTTATCTTTAGCGAGCGCCTGAAGCACTCTTGGTCCTCCAAGAATACTCCCTACCGCACTGGAAAGAGTCGCTCCCCATACTCCGAGTAAAATCGCATCCCCCCAAAAAGCCATTTTCCGCATAATTAGCGGGTCTTCAATCAACTGATCCGGGGTTGCTCTGAATGCCAGAATAAGTACCAATCCGATATAAATAACATATCCGGTACCTATTGCTGCAAAAGTTCCTCTGGGAATTGAATGCGTAGGATTTTTCAGATCGCCGGACATATTTACCCCTGCCATAATCCCGGTTACAGCAGGGAAAAAAACAGCAAAAACCACCCAAAAAGGTTCTCGTGATGCAGAAACTGTTTCACTTGCAGTTGATGCCTCAACTGGAGTCCCGAATATGAGAGAGAGCAACGAAAGTGCGATTGCCAGCATAATGATATACTGAGCCCGAATAGCAGCTTTTGCAGATACAAGTGCTAATCCAGTTACGGCAAGGGTTGTAATCAATCCTACCCATTGAATACTTAAACCCGGGAATACTCCCACCACACTTTCTGCAAAACCCACTACATAAAGAGCAACCGAAAGTGCAAGTGCAATATAAAGCGGAATACCGATAGCCCCCCCGGATTCAATCCCCAAGGAACGGCTGATCATATAATAAGCGCCACCAATTCTCACCCGTTGATCAGTGGCTATTGCAGCTACTGAAAGGCTCGTCAGAAAAGTGATGGTAGTGGCAAGAGTTACAATTAATAAACTACCCCAGAGACCCACATTTCCCACTACCCAGCCAAAGCGTAGATACATAATTACACCGAGAATGGTTAGAATAGATGGAGTATACACTCCACCGAAGGTTCCCAGACCACCTTCTTTAGCTTCTATAGTTTTCTCGATTTTCAGGGAGGAGTTTTTGCTCAAAAAAGATTGCTTTGATTAAAAGAGTGCCAATGATACTAAGGGTACTGCTAAGCAACAAGGTGAGAATTTTTATCTTTTTAAAACTACTGCAAAAACAGTATCTATAGTTTTTGAAAAGCCCTTTTAAAATTACATCAAGATGTTTAAAAAAATCACCACTCTTCTGCTTCTTTCACTTATAACCGGATTTGGCTTTGCTGCTGAATTTCATGAGTTCAAGGTTCTTGTATTTTCAAAAACCGTTGGATTCCGACACAGCTCTATTGACGAAGGCATTGCTGCTATTCAGCAATTGGCAACAGATAATGGATTTATTGTGGATGCTACCGAAGACGCTTCTGCATTTACAGCAGAAAACCTCGCCCAATATGAGGCTGTAATTTTTCTAAGTACTACAGGTGATATTCTTAATGCTAGTCAACAAGCGGCATTTGAGGGCTATATAAGATCAGGTGGAGGATTTGTAGGGATTCATTCTGCATCTGATACCGAATACGACTGGCCGTGGTACGGAGGACTAGTCGGAGCTTATTTTGATAACCACCCTCCCGGAACCACTCAGGCTACGATCGAAGTAGCTGATAAACTGCATCCTTCTACAGAACACCTACCCGACTACTGGGTGCGTACGGATGAATGGTATAATTTCAGGGAAAATCCTCGCGGTGATGTTCATGTACTTGCCACCTTAGACGAAGGAACATTTTCCGGTGGAACGATGGGCTACGATCATCCTATCGCATGGATGCACGACTACGATGGCGGTAGAGCCTGGTATACTGCTGGAGGACATACTGAGGCTAGTTATTCAGAGCCACTTTTCCTGGATCACATTTTGGGTGGGATTTTTTATGCCAGCGGAGATATCTCAGGAACGTTCGATGCATCCTCAGATGATAAATATCAGGTTACTGTGATTGATAACAATCCCATCAATCCTATGGCTTTAGCCGTTCTTCCAAATTATGATGTACTGTATATTGAAAGAGGAGGAACATTAAAGCTTCGTGAAAAAGCAACCGGAGTAGTTAAAGTAGCTGGAAACCTTAGCGTGGACTCGGGTCGCGAAGATGGCTTGATTGGAATTGTTCTCGATCCCGATTTTGAAAATAATTCATGGGTCTATTTGTTCTATTCACCCTCTGCTGTTGTTGAGCAAAGAGTTTCCAGGTTCGATTTTGTAGATGGAGAAATAGATATAGACTCCGAAAAGATACTCATGAATATTCCAATCCAAAGAGATGAGTGCTGTCATTCTGGGGGTGATTTAGAATTCGACAAAGATGGGAATCTGTTTATAGCCACCGGAGATAATACAAACCCATTTCAATCTGATGGATTCAATCCAATTGATGAGCGAACCGGCCGAGAGCCTTTTGATGCTCAGCGTACCTCAGCAAATACAAACGATTTAAGAGGAAAGATTCTACGCATTCACCCCGAAGATGATGGAACTTACACCATCCCCAATGGCAACCTGTTCGCTACTCCGGAAGAAGGTCTTCCCGAAATTTTTGTAATGGGAACACGAAACCCCTTCAGAATGGCGGTTAGTAAATATACCAATGAGTTAGTTTGGGGAGATGTAGGCCCCGATGCCAGAAATGTAGTTGGAAATCGTGGCCCGGTTGGCTACGATGAATTCAACCGAACCACTACCGGAGGCAACTTCGGATGGCCTTATTGCATCGCGAACAATCTGGCTTATAATGACTATAATGTTGAGACCTCAACATCAGGAGCAAAATTCGACTGTTCAAACCCGGTAAACGATTCCCCAAATAATACAGGAGCAACTAATCTTCCTCCTGCTCAGGAGGCCTGGCTGTACTACCCTTATGGGTTTTTTAATGAACGCCCGGAATTTGAATCAGATGGAGGAAGAACCGCTATTGGTGGAGCTTATTTCACTTATGATGCTTCACTTACCGAAACCGGAAACTTCCCTCAATATTATGATAGTACACTATTCATAATGGAGTGGGCAAGAAACTGGATTAGAGAGGTTCGTTACGATAAGGATGGAAACCTCCTTCAAATCAATCCTTTTTTGGATGACTTAGAACTGAAACGACCAATTGATATGGATTTCGGACCTGATGGAGCGATGTATATTATTGAATGGGGAACAGGATTTGGTGGAGGGAATGAAGATGCCAGAATCATCAAGATTGAGTATGTAGAAAATCTGGCAAACAGAACCCCTACCGCTATTGCTAAGGCATCTATCACCAGTGGAAATGCCCCATTAGAAGTCGATTTCTTTGGAGATGAATCCTCAGACCCAGACAATGATGAACTAACCTTCTCCTGGGATTTTGACGATGATGATATAGAAGATGCAAATACAGCAAATGCATCTTTCACGTATACAGAGAATGGAGCCTATATCGCAAAGTTAACGGTCTCCGACCCGGATGGTGAAGTCTCTGTTGCTCAGGTTAATATTGTTGTGGGAAATACAGCTCCTGAAGTTACCATTGACCTGCCTTTGGAAGGTGGGTTTTATGAAGATGGAGACATCGTTGAATATTCCATTTCAGTAACTGATGCTGAAGAAGGAACTATTGGTGATGGAATCGATTGTGCAGATGTTGTCGCAGAACCGTCTATAGGTCATGATGATCATGCGCACGGTGCCGGCCCAACCAATGGATGCACGGGAGAATTTCTTACCGAACCTCATGGCGATGGACCTGATAACGTATTTTATGTACTCAATGCCGAATACACAGATGATGGCGGCGGAGTTGGAGCATCCTTGAAGGGAAATGCGACCATCATATTAAATCAAAAGTTGAAGCAGGCAGAGCATGCTTTAGAAATAATTGATGCACAAACAGAGTCTACCGGGGATGCCTTAGGTGGAGGCTTAAACGTTGGGTTTATAAACCATAATTCAGCTCTAAGGTTTGGACCTATGAATTTTGAAGGCATTGATTTCTTAACTGTTCGATTCGCAACTCAACAAAACCCGGCGCTTGTTGAGATCCGGATTGGTAGTCCAACAGGTACACTTATTGGCAGTGTGCAAACAGAAATAACCGGGGCTTGGCAAACGTATGAATATTATACTGCTCCAATTGAAAACCCTGGTGGAACACATGACGTATTTCTCGTTTTTAAAACGTCACCTGGTCAACAAGGCTTAGGGAATATCAATTGGTTTGAAGTACATGGAAAAGGAATAGCTAAAGAAAATGCAGATTCTCTTAAAGGCCTTGCTGCTACTTATTTCCCTAATAATGATTTCACTGGTACCCCGGTAGTTCGCCAGGATCCCATGATTGCCTGGAACTGGGCAAATACAAGTCCTGTGGAGAGTATCCCGGCAGATGGCTTTAGTGTTCGATGGGAAGGAGAAATTGTAGTGCCATCCACTACGAGATACACGCTATACTCTGCTCCAAAAAATGGAACGGCTAAAGTGTGGTTAAACGATGAACTTATACTAGAAGACACTGATTCAGCTCCTTTCGAATTACTGAAAAGTGATGAAAAAAATATTCTAAAGGTAGAATATGTGCATACAACCGGAGAAGCGGGAATGTTTTTACGATGGTCCGCTACTTCCCCTGAAAGTGCTATTCATGCAGACTACTTAGCTCCTGATACCGATGCACTTCTTATCCCGAACGAATTTGAAGAAGATATTCCTGCCGAATTTGAGCTGAAACAAAACTACCCGAATCCATTCAACCCAAGTACAGAAATAGCATTTAGTTTACCTAAATCAGGAAACGTGATGCTTAAAGTATTTAATGTTCTTGGCCAAACCGTGAACACTCTGGTTGATGGAAACCTGAATCAAGGGACTCACAATGTGACATTTGATGCGAGTGGACTTTCCAGCGGAGTATATTTCTACCAGCTCGAATTTAATGGAGCCGTACTTTCCAGAAAGATGTTATTGATGAAATAGAAAAAGCCTCAGGATTAAAGTCCTGAGGCTTTTGAAATTTGTAATTTGCTGTTTAAGATTCAACAAAAGTGGGCCCAGAGGGACTTGAACATAATTATCTATCGATATCAAAACAACAAGAATTATTTATTAACATAATTGTCTAAACACCCAGGTTTTACCACTTTTTGTATTTTTGTATCTTTGCCAAAAATTGCAAAACTTATTATATCCTCTTTTTTGATTACAACTTCACAGCCAATGGTTTTCTTTTCGATTTCTTTGATCAACCATTTTCTCATTATTTCTTGTAAGTAAGTTATTTCTGGGTCGAACCCTTGAATTGTTGCAATCAAAGAAAGCTTGTTATTATCACTTTTTTCCTTTTTGAATGCAGTATAAAATCCATATTTGAAAATTCTTGACCAAATCAAAGGATGTACAAGTTTCATATTTTCGAAACTTATGTGTATTTCGGTTGTTCGAAAGTGCCTGTCTAACTCTGATAATTCAATCATATCTATGGATTCAAGGTTTAATTTATTTGGCGCTTCGTTTAGTTTTATTGAATCTCCCTTTGGTCTCAGAGCTATTCTGTTATAAACATCCTCTAACTCTAAATAACCATCAATCGCTCTTTCCTCAATCCATTCAACACCTTCCTCATAAAGTTTAATTAATTTCTCAAATCTTTTATCCGTAAAGTTTCCAGAATACTTACAAGTTGCATGTGCTGTTGGGGCTCCAAATTTTTTTGGATTCAGCAGTATGCTTATAATCTGATCAACTTCGTTATCAGGTAAACTTATTTTCGGGAGGTTTCCTTCAATTTGTTCCTTAGAAGGAAGTATAAAGTTCTCCCATGTAAGTCGTAAGTCTTGTGATTTAATAAAAGGATTAAATAAATCAGTTAGCTCATCAAAATTTCCGTTAAGATCGAAATGGAGATGTACATATTTTGTATGATCCCCCTTAATAACAGATTTATACTTAGGATCGATTTGAGCTTTGGGAATTAAATTGTGTTGTGTCATATCAGGTATAAAATAGAGATAAACTGTAGTTTACATTAGCTATTCTTTGCTAGATTTATTTTTTTCAATTAATTAATAGCCAAAAAATTTTATCTAATGAGTAAATTACGTTTTGAAGAACTGGAAATATACTTCATATATGGATATGTAAATTATAATCCCAATAATGATAAAGAATATATAGATGAGGCACCTTACACATGGGCCCCTTTATATAGCTCAATAACAGGCGAGAATAAATTTTATAGAAGAAAGATAGATAAAAGAACAGTTTCACTACAAAGAATAGAGGAAGGTATAGAATGGAGTTTAGGAGAAGTTGATATTACGACTACAGACATTCATCAAAAAAAAGGAGGGGCGGGAGTACTTACATTTAAAATTAACGTGGGAGTGAGAGATAAAGAATATAATTTGAATGATTTGTTTAACATTTTAAATCTTTTACCAAGAACATCCTTTGCTTCTGAAAATAATTACACAAGGATTTTAGAAGCTGATAATCAAGGTGATTTAGATGTACTCGAAAAGTTGTCCAAAGTTGAAGGTTGGGAAGATTACAGCGACATATTCAAATTATTTGCAACGGTTTTATTGTCAAATCATGAGTCATGGAACGAATTGATTTGCCCAGACAAAAAAAACTTATACAGATACAGAGAGAATGGAATTGACCCACAAGTACCGCATGTACTGGTTTATGCAAAAATAGAAAGAGATAGATATGAACAAAATTTTCTAAAAAAAAATAATACCCATGAGTTTAATAAAGAAATAGCTGGAATTTTAGGGAGATGGATGAAGGTGCAAAATATAGACCAAGTTAATACCGATTACTATAAATATTACCCCGAAAATGATGAAGTCATCACCCGAGATGGTAAGTTTATCAGCCGATATCGGGATAGCAAAAGCTTCATTCTACTTTCTTCACTCCTAACACTCGATATAACCAGTACTTATAATTATGAGGTTCCTGCTCAGCTTGTCACTAAGAACTCGATCCTGACCTACCTCCAATATTCAAGATTAAGAATACATCATGCATTATGGCTTAATAAGGCTTTGGATTCGATTGTAAATACCCTGAAGGAAAATAAATCTGAGGACATCAAAACAATAACATTGAAGGAGGAGATAAATACGTTAAAAATTTACTTTGCCAATCATCAAAATAATCCGTTGGCTTACATGTGGGATACTGTTCTAGGTCAGGAAATTCCTCGTTTAAATTTTCACCAAAGGATTGAAGACCTTGAGAATACTATAAAGAGCAAGATGAATTTAATTGATGGTATAATCAGTAATGTGATGACCATTCAATCTTCAAGAAGATATTTTGGAGATGAATGAATTTAGATTTGAGTTTATAAATGACATTTTACAGAAGTGTGATATTCAGGATAAGCTTAAAAATAACATAAAACAGTTTATACCATTAGTTCATAGAAGAAGGAACTTGGTGAGAGATACTAGAAATTATTTTCTTGGCCAAAAAACCCAACTAGATCAAAATACAAAAAATCAAAACGATGGCCAGCCATTGGGACCACATCCACTCTTTTACAAACATTCCGTTTATTTTACGCAAGAAGTTCAAAAAATAGATCCTTTAATAGAGCTAAAAAAAGAACTAGATCAATTTAACGTAATTATCAACTGTTGGAACAAAATATGTGAGAACATTGAGAAGGGGACTGACAATAGTAATAATTTTAATGATCTTGAAGTTTTTTTAGATATTGCTTTTGTAGATAATGATGAAGAGAAAATTTTTAAGAAAAAAGAAGGGTATATAAAAAACCACCATTACGATAGGATATATTCAAAAAACCTTAATGATGAAACCCTTACACTCTTAAATAAGCATTTCAATGCAAAGAAATTTGATTTATTAAGAAATTGGTATCAATACACTGATAATACTTATCTAGATTTAGAGAAAAGAATTTTATGTATCTGCAGAGATTATAATGATGTAAAGGTCAACCATTTTTATTTTAGAAGACTAAAAAGATTTCTTAAAAGATTAGAATATATACCTGATAATAAAAAGCTCAATAAGTGGAAAAATGAATTTTTAGGTGATTTCGAATTTCAATGGGTAATTAAAGATATTTCATCAGCGTTTGGTTATGAAAACACTTACGAATCGAATTAAGTATCATAAATTAGATAGTGAAAAGTGTATTTATACTTGGGAAAGTATTTGGGTCATACCTACATCACTAGCTCCAAACTTATGTATACTTTTTTTAGATAATAAACTTAATTTAGGTTTCTCTATTGCTATTCTTATTATGATAATATGGTTACTTATAAGTGCTATAAGAATTCATAATTTATCACGAGCATTAGTAGACCTTAAATCAAAAGGTAATTCTATGAGTGAAATTAGGGGGGTGTATCAAAAAAAGGCCCATCTTACTCATATTTTTTTTGTTTTGCTTCCTTCAATTGTTTTTTTTTCAATACTAATCGGCAATTATTTATATCAAAACTATGAATTCCCCAGCTTTTAATTATTTAAGACAGCATATAATTTTATTAGCCTCCATTATATCAGTTTTTCTAGTTTTTTTTTCATCATGTGATAAATCAGAAGAACGAATTAGAATCGGTTACTTGCCCTCACTTGCAGCGAGCCAAATGTATGTGGGAATTGCAGAAGGGTATTTTGAGGAGGCTGGCATTGAAACTGAAATTACAGAGATTTACAGCGGGCCTGAGTTAATCAATGCCTTACAGTCGAATTCTATTGATATCGCGTTTGGCATTACACCACCTCTTATCTCTGCAAGGAGCACAGGAATAAATGTAAAGAGTATCATTGGTGCAACTTATGACAGTAAAGAAATAAGCGAACACAGATTAATGTTGCCACCGGACTCAGAAATTACTAAAGGTGAAGATTTGAGAGGTAAAACAATTGCTGTGGTAGCTGAAGGGACATCAGATTATTTTGGGCTACTACAATATTTAAGTGCATACAATATTTCAGAGAGTGAAGTAGAAATAATTCAAACCCCTCACCCTGAAATGATCTTTGCTATTTCAAGTAATTCTGTGGATGCTGCTGCTGGGATAGAGCCCTTTATCACTACGGGAGAACTATCAGGTCAAACAAGAACTTTCGAATATTATTATCCTGAATTTCAAACCGAAGTTGGCACATATTTAGCCATGAATGAATTTATTCAAAATAACCCGGAGCTGGTGAAAAAATTTCAGGGAGTTATAATTAAGGCAACCGAATTTATTAATAACAATGAAGAGGAATTCAGGGGGTTATTGCCAAAGCTCGAAAATTACGGCGTCAAATTTAAAATTAGTGAGAGCGTAGCTGATTCAGTTACAATAATGGGTTTTAAGGAACATATTACTTCCGAAGGGTTGAGCAGAATTCAAGAGCAGTTATTAGCCGGAGGGTATTTAACTCAAGAAATTGATTTGTCAGCATGTATATTGCCTTATAATGAGTAAAAAACAAATTAAAGTTGAATCTCTTTCGAAATCTTTTAACGTAAGTGGCTCAGATTTCCAGGTATTTAGTAATCTCAATTTTCAGCTTCCACCAGGTAAAATTACAAGCATAATAGGTCCAAGTGGTTGTGGAAAAACAACGTTACTCGAAATTATTGCAAATTTGAAAGCCCCTACCACTGGTAAGATTTTTTTTGATGGGTTCGAAAACCACCCGGAAATCAACCCTTTATTAATTTTTCAGGAATATTCTAAATCACTATATGAATTTTACAATGTAGAGGAAAATATTCTGATTGCACTTGAAAGTCTTAACATCAGCCAAGCAAACAAAGAATTTAGAACGAATAAAGCGCTAAATGCTATTAATCTCCAAGATTTCAAGGACTTATATCCCTGGCAACTATCTGGTGGGATGCAACAGAGGGTGTCATTTGCAAGGGCGATTGCAATGCGACCACCAGTTATTTTACTTGATGAACCATTTGGTTCCGTAGATGCTTATACTAGATATCAGTTAGAGGATACCTTACTAGAAATCAAAGAGAAATTTGAATTAACATGCGTATTTGTAACCCATGATATAGAATCTGCTATATATTGTGCTGACCAATTAATTATTCTTTCAAAGAGGCCTGCCTCAATATTAAGTGTAATGGGTATCACATTTAATGAAAGCAGGTCTCAATCCGTTACAAAATCGAGCGACCAATTTATGAAGTACCGTCGTGACATCTATGAAATACTTTTTGAAGATGCTGGATAAAATTTTTAAAAAATTAAGACCTTTTTTATTTCCCTTAATACTAATCTTGTTATGGGAAATTTCTTCTTTTTTAGTTGGGAATTATTCAAATAGATATAATTTTATATCTCCAACAAAAGAGATAATTGAGGCAATTTATCATTTATTCTCCAGCACTGTGATACTGCCTTACCTATTTGACACCTTATGGAGAACAATTTTTTCTTTTTCCATCTCTGGAGTCTTTGGTTTGCTTCTTGGGATGTATTTAGGATTACAGAAAAGAGCAGAAATTATATTCTACTCAACTTTTGATGCTATTAGGTCAATCCCTCCAATTGCTTTACTTCCTTTCTTAATCTTACTATTTGGAATTGATGACAATTTGAAAATTGTATTTATATCATTCGGTGCTATTTGGCCAATATATATAAATACATACACAGCAGTGAAGAATATCGAACCAATTTATTTAAAAGTTGCTGATAATTTGAATCTTAGTAGTACCATAAGGCTTAGAAAAGTAATATTCCCCTCCATATTACCTGGTTTTTTTTCCGGTTTAAAAATTAGCCTTTCATTGGCTTTAATATTATCCATTGTAGTTGAAATGCTTACAGGGAATACAGGATTAGGTTGGTATCTGAATTACTCCAAACGGAACTTTAACTATGCAGAGATGTATTCTATGATAATAATTATTGGTTTACTAGGTTGGATTATAAATTATTTATTTAAAAAAATTGAAAGGAAAATCATTTTTTGGAATTATGAAAGTTGACACGTTTAGAACTACTTTAGAAAAAAATAAATATAGATTAGAATCTGGGACAGAAATCTTTATTGAAGAGCATATTAATGTTTTTAATCCACACCCTATCAGTTTACTACTAGCAGATAGTGTAGCGGTAAATCAAAATATGAAGATACTTGATTTATGCACTGGTTCTGGAATTATCGCTCTTGCGATTGCAAAAAAATTCAATACACGAAATATTACAGCAACTGACATATCTAAAGAAGCAATAAGAAATGCCATGAGAAACTCAAAAATCAATAAAGTAAATGACAACATTGATTTTAGAATTGGAAATCTTTTTGAACCAGTAGATAATCTTAAGTTTGATCTTATTGTTTCAAACCCTCCATGTATGCCGTTTCCTAAATATGGGCATTATCGTAGCAAAGAATTTAGACTTGCAGTAGATGGCGGAGAAATCGGTGATATCTATTACAAAAATATTATTAAGTCTGCTAAAACTTACTTAAAAAAAAATGGGAGATTAATTTTACCAATTCCCAAATGGACTGATTGGAAATCAATAATTAAGATTTTTAAAAATGAATTTGACGAGATCAAATTAATTTCAAGAGGTGCAGTTAGGTTCTTTTTGGAAGATAATTTAGGTCATTTTAAGAGAAACTTAGAATCATTGAATGATAGAGGCATTGTAGACTACCAAAGAATTGACTCTGATTTCTATTTTGAAGTACCTATCTATGAAGGTAAAGTGAACTTTTAATCTATAATATTTGGCGATAATAAAATAGAAAGGAATTCTAATCAATGAAAAAACCCAATACGCAAATGTATTGGGTTTTGAATGTAGCTATTCGTGATTTCACAAATATGTGGGCCCAGAGGGACTTGAACCCCCGACCAATCGATTATGAGTCGACTGCTCTAACCAACTGAGCTATGGGCCCTTTGTTTCGCTACGCCAGCCGCATAACAAAGGCTGCAAAGTTAAGACCTTTGACATCTATTTGAAAGCTTTTTTCACCGGAAAATTCTAATGATAATTAATTACCCAAAAGTTCTTTCCTGCCTGCCTCCCGACCACCCGGTAAATCATTCGTTCTTCCGACTACATAGATATTCCCTTCTTCATCCTTAAAACCAACATCTCCGGAATTATAGATGTTCTGAGTATAAGCTGTTTCGGAAGTGATGAGGATTGGCTCAGGTTTTTCCCGGCTTCCAATGCAGGTCATCTCCACTCCTTCAATGGCTTTTCCGTTACAGAAATTTTCCATACCCGAAGGCAGAAGTGTGCTTTTTCTTTTATAGGATGAAATCAATCCGCCTGCTTCGGTTTGCCCATATCCCTGATGCATGAAGCTGCAGTGGGGAGAAAGTCTCTTATACTCTTCGAACTTGATCGGATACCCACCATAAACCACATTCGGTACAAACCAGTCTTCATCATACAACGCTCTCAGTACAGCCGGAACGGTTAATAAATAATCAGGTTGAACATCCCGAAGGGCTTTAATCCATGAACCCTCTCCTCCTTTTTGAGTGGTAACGAAGAAAAAATCACTACCCAATTGTTCTGCCGTCAACATCCACGAGAAACCAGCTACATGCCAGGGCAACGCCATCATCAGTAGTGAATCATCAGATTCTATTTCAAATGCTCTGGCTGATCGTTGAGCATTTAGTTCCAGTCGATCAAACCGATTCCATATACATTTAGGATTACTTGTAGTTCCACTGGAAAACAGTCCGATATATTTCCCATCTCTTGGGGGATCAGGAATGGTAACATCCAACCCTTCGAGCTTTGGAGGAATGAGCAGTTGAGATTCTGATGCAAGCATAACTCTTCGGATGATATCCTTTCCGGAACCTTCCAGTGATGTAATTTTATAATTCATTTTTCAACTTTATTACTTAAAATAATCTGAGTCTGATATAAAAGTCATTCCGCAGCCAATGCCGGAATCTGAATTGTTGTTAGTAGCGCAAATATATTTTTTAAAACAAATCTGGATTCCCGTCTGCACGGGAATGACATGAAAATAGTTCCGCTAAATATCTTACCTCATATCTCGAATTCACCTTGACAATACAATCCTTTCTTCAAAACAATGTAAAAGAAGTGTTAACTTTGCGTCGTTAATTCAAATACTCATTTACTCTAATCAAACGATGCTCACAAAAAGAATCATTCCCTGTCTGGATATTAAAGATGGGCGGACTGTAAAAGGAGTAAATTTTTTAGAGCTAAGAGATGCCGGCGATCCGGTAGAGCTAGCCCAGCGTTATTCTGAAGAAGGCGCCGATGAACTTGTTTTTTTGGACATAACAGCCACGCTTGAAAAAAGAAAGACACTGGTTGAGTTAGTTACACGAATAGCGAAGCATATTAATATTCCGTTTACCGTCGGCGGTGGAATTAAAACCGTGGATGAAATCGAAGAGCTACTTAAAGCCGGGGCTGATAAAGTCTCTTTGAATAGTAGCATTGTCCGGGACCCTGATTTAATTAACAGGGCTTCTGATGCATTTGGGGCTCAGGCCATTGTAGCTGCTGTCGATGCCAAAAAGATGAATGGCTCCTGGAATGTATTCGTAAAAGGAGGAACCGAGGGCACCGGATTGGACGCCCTCAAGTGGATGAAAGAGGTGGAGAATCGGGGAGCCGGTGAAATCCTCCTTACCAGTATGGATCGCGATGGCACAAAAAGTGGCTTTGATCTGGAACTCCTCAAAAAAGTAAATAGTATGGTCAGCATTCCTGTCATTGCCAGTGGAGGAGCTGGCACCATTCAGCATTGTATTGATGCCGTACAATTAGCCAATTCTGATGCCGTTTTAGCCGCGAGTATCTTCCATTTTAAAGAGATTGAAATTTCTGATTTGAAGTCTGAAATGGCCAATAACCAGATTTCGGTTCGAATTTGACCCTTTTCACTTCGTTCGTTCAATTTTTCAAAATTATTTTCAATTTTATTTATTTAGGTTTATTTAAAGCAAATCCTAAATAAATTATGATTCCAATTTTTCACGGAAAGCGCTTTTCCAAAAACGATTCTGAATTTCCTCTCTGAAAACACTTTCTGCTTTAACTAACAGAGTGATGAAAATACTTATTTATTTAGTTTAAAGAGTGATTTTTGAATTCTTCGAAAGTTTGACAAGCCCATATTTTTTGCGCTTTTTACTGTTTCTCACTCATTTTATCTAATCAGCAAAAGATGGACAGTCAAAAAAAATTTAGGTATACAGGCCCGGAGAGTTCAGCATGCGGAGTCGGATTTGTTGTAAGCAGACATCAGGAGTACAGTAACAAACATTTACTGGATGGACTTTATGCATTGCGATGCGTGGAACATCGCGGCGCTTGTGCTGCAGATGGATTAACCGGCGATGGCGCCGGGATTATGACCGATATCCCTTTTGATATGTTGGGATATGAACAAGACACTGTTGCTGTAGCCACTCTGTTTCTATCGCGGGATAAATCCAAACAACTGAAAGCGCTCAAAATTTTTGAAAGTACTTTCGCCCTGTTCGGTCTCGATATTTTAGAGTACAGGGATGTTCCTTTAAACAAAGAAGTTCTTGGAGAAAGTGCGGCAAAAAGTGTCCCCATAATTATACATGCTGTTATCAAAAGACCACCAAGAGCTAAAACGATGCTTTCTTTTGATAAGCGGTTATATACTGCAAAACAACTCACCAAATCGAAGTTGTTCAATAATGAACTGGAAGACAGCCTGTTTTTTACTTCTCTCTCGGCCAAGACCATTGTCTATAAAGCACTCACGCAGTCTTATGCTTTAGAGGAATTTTACCTTGATTTAAAAAACCCTGAGTACACCACCCGTTTTTGTTTATTCCACAGAAGATTCAGTACTAATACAACGACTTCATGGGATAAAGCACAACCTTTCCGTTTGATTGGTCACAATGGAGAAATCAATACAATCGCCGGGAATCGGTCGTGGGCTAAATCCCGTGAAAAAATGATTGGTGCAGAAAAGAACGAGATTCTCACTCGCGAAAAGATCAGCGATTCCGGTAGTTTGAATGAAATGGTGGAAGCCCTCAGATATCGAAGCAGTATCCCAAATGTTGAGGATATTCTTGCTATTTGTATGCCTCCTGCATCTGAAGGAAATAAATTCTACAAATTCTGGAGTCGGGCGATGGAACCCTGGGACGGCCCTGCTCTCATCACTTATGCAAATGGATACACCATTGGAGCCCGGTTAGACCGAAACGGATTCCGCCCTTGTCGCTGGGCACGAACCGAAGATCACTTCTACCTTTCTTCTGAAGCAGGGACTTTCAGTTTGGATGAAAGTATTATTGAAGCAAAAGGAACACTATACGCAGGACGCGGGGTAACGGTAGATCTCGCCAGCGGAGATGTACTCTTCCGTGATCCCAGCCATTCCCGGGAAAATCACGACGCCCCTTTCGATGCACGTGTTGAGCTCATCCCGGAAAAAGTAGCAGATGTAGAAGAGCGATTTGGTAATAAAAAACCCTTTTTCTCTTATACCGATGAAGATCTTGCAAAGATTATCTATCCAATGGCTGAAACCGGAAAAGAACCGATTGGATCGATGGGTGATACTGCACGGCTTGCGGTACTTTCTAATGAACCCAGACCATTTTTTGATTTCTTCTTTCAGAATTTTTCACAGGTAACCAACCCTCCTCTTGATTATATCAGAGAGAAAGTAGTTACCGACCTGACCGTTTACCTTGGCAAAAAACCAAATATTTTCGAACCTAAAGAACTGATCCCTCCAGCTCCCGCTTATGAGCTAAAAAGTCCGTTTCTGAGTCTTGCTCAAATGGATTTTTTGTATTCTTGTATAGAGAATCGAACGGAGTTGGATCGCGTGATCCCTTATGTGATTGATACGACTTTTAAGAGAACACATGGTGTAGTTGGATTCAAAGCTCGTTTAGCGCACATCGGCGAGGAAGCCATTAAAGCAGTAAAAGAAGGTCATACTATTCTGATTTTATCTGACCGATCTGCTAACCATGAGCAGATTCCGTTACCAAGCCTGCTTACTCTTCGCAAAGTCGTTAACTCGCTTAACGATGATGGCCTTAAACTAAACGCCGCCGTTGTGGCTGATACCGGAGAGGTTAAAAGCACTCATCAGGCTTCTGCACTAATTGGATTCGGTGCCCAGGCAGTTTGCCCGTATTTAGCGCTCGACATCGTGAGAAATGATGAGAGCAGAAGCTTGAAAAATCTGGATGCCAATACCAAAGAGCGAAATTTTCTCAAAGCTATGGAAAACGGGCTATTGAAGATTATGGCAAAATCCGGAATATCTGTTGTTCGAAGTTATCAGAGTGCAAAATTGTATTCTGCACTTGGACTAGGCCGGGGTATAATCAAGGAATATTTCCCTGGAATCCAAAGTCCGATTGGCGGTTTAGAAATTGATCAGATTGCAGAAATGGTGCTTAAGCGAACGGCGCATCTTAATAAAGAAGAGCTGGGCGAATTTACGCCCATAAAGAGTTACCAGTATAAAGAGCACGCCCGAGGAAAGATGGGCGAAAAGCATTCCATGACCAGCTCGCGTACTAAAATTATTCATGATCTGGTTCAGGAAAAGGAACTTGATCTGAACGATATGGAGTTGTTTGATGAATACCTGAAGCTTGGCCTGGAAGATGAGCCTGTGGCCTTACGTCACCTGTTTGATGTGAAAAAATCTGATTCACCGACAGAACTGAAAGATGTAAAACCAGCTGAACACATCCTCAAAACTTTTGGATCTGGGGCGATGTCTTTTGGGGCAATTAGCGCTGAATCTCAGCGGGATATTTTCCTCGCGATGAGAGAAATCAGCGGACGTTGTAACAGCGGTGAAGGAGGTGAAAACCCTTACTATTTTAAAGAAGGAATCGGAGCAACCGTCAAACAAATTGCCTCCGGAAGGTTCGGTGTAACTGCTGAGTATCTTGTTTCGGGTGAGGAAATCCAGATTAAAGTTTGTCAGGGTGCCAAGCCGGGCGAGGGCGGACAGTTGATGGGACTCAAAGTTGACGCTGATATCGCCAAAGCCCGTTTTGCAAATCCAGGCTTCGACCTCATCTCCCCTCCTCCCCTGCACGATATTTACAGCATCGAGGATTTAAAGCAACTGATCAATGACCTCAAGCAAATTCATCCTGATGGAAGAGTGAGCGTAAAGCTGGTTGCCGGTGTTAACATCGGAACGATTGCTGTTGGTGTAGCAAAAGCCGGGGCCGACTCTATCCAGGTTTCAGGAGGCGAAGGCGGTACGGGAGCTGCATCGTTAAGCTCAATGAAACATGCCGGACTCCCATGGGAAATCGGCTTGCTCGAAGTTCATCAGGCGCTGGTAGAAAATAACCTTCGGGATCATGTGGTACTCAGAACAGATGGTGGACTCTCAACCGGAAAGGATATTGTACTTGCTTCCATACTCGGAGCCGAAGAATTCGATTTCGGAAAATTCCTGCTTATTGCAGAAGGGTGCATCATGGCAAGAATTTGCGAGAAAAATACGTGTCCGCGAGGAATTGCAACCCATGATCCGAAATTCAAAGCTAAATACGTGGGGCATAAAGATCATATCGTAAAAGGTCTTACTTACATCGCTGAGGATGTACGCAGAATCCTGGCGCGTATTGGTGAAACTTCACTTCAGAATATTTGCGGAAATACAAACCTGCTTTCCATAAACGGAACTCATCTTGAACTAATAAACGAGTTAAATCTTGATCTCGGATTCTTCCTCAACGCTCCGGCGTACAAAAAAGAAATCAACTTGGAAAGTTTATCGGAGCCAATCAGCTCGTTGAATTCTGAGTTAGTTGAAGACTTAAAGGAGAGCATCGAAAAAAATGAAGATGCGAAGCGGGAATATAAAATCGTTAATACCGATCGCTCAGCATTGGCTACTTTGTTTGGCTATCTGGCCTCCCGACAAAGTGTAGCAAGGCTTGCCGGTATCCGTGGAGAGACAACGAATGTTACCCCTTACACCAGTAAAATTAATCTGACATTCACTGGAAGCGCAGGACAAAGCTTCGGGGTTTTCCAAACCAAAGATGCAGACATTCGTTTGATTGGTGAGGCGAACGACTCCGTTTGCAAGTCGATGAGTGGGGGCAAAACGGTTATTGTTCCACCTCAGAACGCTTCTTACAAACCTGAGGATAACGCGATTATTGGGAATTGTGCTCTTTATGGAGCTACAGGAGGAACCCTGTATATTCATGGGCAGGCAGGAGATCGTTTTGCTGTTCGTAATAGTGGGGCTACTGCCGTGGTTGAGGGAACCGGACTCCATGCATGTGAATATATGACCAACGGAACCGTTGTGATACTTGGAGCCACTTCAGGGAACATTGGCGCCGGAATGACCGGAGGGGTGCTCTACCTGTTCGAAAACCCGGGCACCAGAATTAATAAAGATTATATCGGAGAAGATGCAATCTCTGAGGCTGACCTGTTCAGGCTCAAGTCTATTCTGGAAAATTACGCTTCAGAAACCGGCTCAACCAAAGCAAAATACATGCTTTCTGACTGGGAAAATGCTTCTTCAGAGATTACAAAATTTGTTCCGCTTTCGATGATTGGGGAAACCGAAACAGTAACAGATGCTGCTGAAGGTAATCCTTTATAAAAACGTTCGATAGATGACCACGCCCATAGCAGAGTTTTCGTTGCGATTGTACAGCGATTACTTTGCATGGGTTAACCATCTTAATATTCGTTCCGAATTTAATGCTGTCACCCTGAGCGCCCGAAGCTATCTCGAGATTCAGCATCTCGTCGCGAAGGGTATCAAGCTAATAAAAGTATCTGAACTACCCTGATAATTTTTTTTGTAAGGCGAAGATCATTGGTGGATCATGCTGAATTCATTTCACACTCAGATTTACTGTCACCCTGAGCGCCCGAAGCTATCTTGAGGTTCAACATTTCCTCGCGAAGGGTATCAAGCTAAATAAAGGTCTCTGAACTACCCTGATAATTTTTTTTGTAAGGCGAAGATCTTTAACAGGTCTTACAAATATGTCCAACACCTATTATGTATATATGCTCAGCAACTCTTCCAAAATGCTCTATGTAGGAGTCACCAATAATCTGGAAAGACGAGTATATGAACACAAAAAGAAGCTATGCAAAGGATATACCAGAAAATACAATTTGCATCAATTGGTGTATTATGAGGACACTGACGACATTGGAAGAGCCATAGAACGGGAGAAACAATTAAAAGGCTGGAGAAGAGCAAAGAAAACCGCGCTGATTGAAACTATAAATCCTGGCTGGAAAGACCTGGCTGAGGGGTGATACTCATAAGGCTGGCCTTTTCCACATTTGATACCCTTCGCGACATCTTTACCCACTTTAGTTCATAAATCGAAGCGCTCAGGGTGACAGCTTTGAGTGTTTATTATTTCCTGAATTATTTTCAATTAGCATTAAACCAACTTTAATGACCTCTGAAATACTGGTGCGCTTGCCTTGCATTCGCTAGATAATTAAACAAAACCGTAACTAATAAGTAGCTCGGTCATGCTGAATAATGAAATAGATTTTCTAGTCTGAATTAAATAACCCAATATTAAATTTCACTGATTTTTTGATTCGCATCCTTAAATTGGTGAACTTTGCACCGCATAAAAATCACAGCCTAAAAAAGCTTCATGGGCGTAAAAAAACAACTCACTGAAAAAGACATCGATTTCATCAAAGAGCTTGAAGATCTTCTTTATGATCGTAAGGATGAGATGCCTAAAGGCTCCTACACTACTTCAATGTTCAAAAAAGGAGTAGACAAGATTGCCCAAAAGGTCGGCGAAGAAGCTGTTGAAACAGTTATTGCCTCTAAAAATAAAGGCAAAAAAGAAACCATTGCAGAAGCGGCTGACCTGCTATTCCATTTGATGCTTCTCCTCGCAGAGAAAGAAATTCCATTGCACAAAGTGGTTAAAACCCTCCGAAAACGCCACGATAAGGGAAATCATAAGCACATTGGGGAATAATTTTGAATTTTTAAATTCAATCATATTCCATCAAAGCTTCTTCTCTTGAGAGGATGGCAACTTTATTAAATTAAAAGACCTAAAATCCCTACTTTCGGCAGGTTAATTAAAAGGGATTTAATTTTGCGATCTGTTACCAAAGAAATCTACGGGGTTATCCCTGACGGAACTGTAGTTACCCAATTCACACTTACCAATGCTAGCGGCATGATGATGAAGGTAATAGAATACGGAGGAATCATCACCCATCTCACTGCTCCGGACAAAAATGGCAATTTTGAAGATGTGGTTCTGGGTCATGATTCTCTGGAAGAGTATCTGAACTCAGAATATTACCTTGGTGCTTTAATAGGACGTTATGGCAACAGAATAGCGAACGCTTCTTTTTCTTTACATGGCATCGAGTACGAGCTGGAACCGAATGATGGGGTTAATAACCTCCACGGAGGTAGCGGATTCCATTCCGTTCTATGGCAAGGAGAAGAGTATCCTTCTGAAAAAGGGCCTGCTATTAAACTGATTTATACCAGTAAAGATGGTGAGTGCGGATTCCCCGGAACGCTTGAAGTTGAAGCCACCTACACCCTCTCTGATCAGAATGAATTGATTATCGAGTATAAAGCTACCACAGATAAATCCACCGTGGTAAATTTAACCCAGCACAGTTATTTCAACCTTTCGGGTATGAAAGAAGATATTCTGAGTCATCAACTTCAAATTGATGCAGACACCTTTCTCGCAGTGGATGATCATAAAATCCCTTCCGGTGGATTAAGCCCCGTTGCAGGAACTCCTTTTGACTTCACCTCCATGAAGACCATTGGGGATAACATCGCTTCCGAACATAACCAAATTCAACATGCCTCAGGTTTTGATCATAATTGGGTACTGAATAAAGAGGGAAAAGAACTGAAACTCGCCGCTGTGTTAGCACACCCTGAATCAGGACGGAAAATGGAAGTCCTGACTACCGAACCCGGTATCCAGTTCTACTCGGGCAACTTTTTAAAGAATGAACCCAAAGGAAAATCAGGAACCGAAAACAACCTCCGCTACGGACTTTGCCTCGAAACCCAGCACTACCCCAACTCCCCCAATCGACCCGATTTCCCGTCTACCATGTTAGAACCTGGTGAGGAGTATAGAACTACTACTATTTATAGGTTTGATGTGATTAGTTAATTTTTTATGCGTTATTTAAGCTTAAAAGAAATGGCTTGAGTTGTATAAAATACACACTAAAAACTGTCCCCACCTAGACCCTCCACTTGTCATACTGATGAACTGTAATTAAACAAAGAATCGTATGACTAAATTAATGGTAGCACTCTTCCTGTTGTTGGGAGTGTCTTTTTCTCCTGTTTCGGAAACCGAAACGAATGAAACCCTTCGTTTCGATATCAAGGATTATGAGTGGCTGGTTGGCTCATGGATCGGAGATGGATTTGGCGGGATTTCTGAAGAAAGCTGGTCCCCACCTGTGGACGGAACTATGATGGGCATGTACCGGCATCACAAAGACGGAAAGATTACCTTCTATGAATTCCTGCTGCTGGATGATACCGGAATGCGCCTCAAACATTTTCATCCTGACTTAACAGCATGGGAAGATAAAGAGGATATGGTTCACTTCGAGATGATCAACTTTTCTGAAACCAAACTGGAGATGAAGGGTTTGGTGTTTGAGCTGAAATCCCCCAATGAGATGGAGATTCGTCTTCAGCTCACTCAAAATGGAGAGACCCGTACCGAGGTTTTCAGTATGAAGCGGGTGGATGTATAGCCTACATTCCTCTCTTTCAAACCTCCCCTCTATACCCTGCTTAGCTAAGGAGAGGAAGCACTATATCAAAACTGGGTATGATTCAGAATTAATCACAACCTTAATCTATAAAAGAAGAGTAAACCATTTAAGCGATTTACGACGAAGTTTTTTTTTCAGGTAAGGCTCCTTCCTGATGAAACCAGGAGCTTCTTCAGTTTCAATAAACCCAAAACGCTTGGGCAAACGGGTATATAGCGATCTTGGCGGAAGACTGTATTCCCAGTATCCTTTTAGATGTTTACCACTTTCAAACGTGTGATACCAAACCCGTTCCACGCCCAATTCTTCTTTACAAAACTGGAGAACCAGACATAGCATAGCCTCGTCCCATAATTTGAAATAGGGTTTCAAAAACAGGGTGTAGTAATCTCTTAATTTTTTAAGGGTAGTTCGCTCCATCAACCAGTAATCACTATAATCCCGACCGGATTCCTCCCACTGCTCAATCAATTCAAGCATTCTTCGGGTTTCTCTGAGCCAGTCGTTCTGGATTTCTTCTACAAGAACTTCACCGGTATCCAATGAGATATCCAGACGTGCCCAGCTCATAGTATATTCTCTTTTTACCAGTACCGGATGAAAAGTAGATGCAAATGGATGATCACCTTCCTCCGGATTAATTAACTGGTTGTAAAAACGGTTATGGAGTTCATCAAAGTTAAGCTGTAGAACCAGGTTAACACCCGGGCGGGATGTCTGGAAATAGCTGTCGTTTCTGTGGCGCTTATACTCTCCCCATTCGGAAATCGTGAAGCTGAAACATTTCCCGTTCAGGTCCATGACTTCATCAAAATCTTCCAAAGTCAGTGTATCGCGACCGATTTTTGAGATCACTTTTTTAATGGGATCTTTTTGTAGCAGGAAGGAGAAACGGGACTTTTTAAGAGCTCCTATTTTAACTTCGCTATTTCGTTCGCAAAGCATTCGAATGATCTCCAGTGCGTACTTATCTTTGTAGTAGTAAAATGTATTCCTACGAATGCCTAAGCATTCTTTTATGAATGAATATTCTTCGGGTGTCAAAACAGTCTTTCGTTTTAGTTAAAGTGTTTGGTTTTTGGTCAGATGAGAAACCGTTCCCTTTAACCCGGACTGTTTTTACTGAGTACTATTCAGTAAACCGTTCAGGTGCCAGACAAGTGTCCCATCCTGATAATGTTGTTTTCATGTTTTGTATATCTTCTGGTCGAATTCTGATGGCTTAAAAACATACGCATTGAGTTTAGGTAATTTATGATGGTGGGAGTGGCAGGATTCGAACCTGCTAAACCTTTCGGCCCCGGATTTACAGTCCGGTCCAACTCTCCAGCTTTGGCGCACTCCCAAAAAAAAAGCCCGAACAGAATGTCCGGGCTTTGAAAAAAATCGTTACAACTTTTCTTTACCAGTCAGACAGTCTGTTCCCCATTAGCTTTGCATAATAGCGGCTTCCATAATCGAGGGTTATATGTTTGCTGAACTGTCTCATCGTTGTTGTTTTAAGGGGCACAATTGTAAGAGCTTTTTTCCTGATTTGCAATAACTCAAACTATTTTAGAACTGATCTTGATAATATTAACCTGATTCTCCTCTCTCTAGTCACTCTTCAAACCTCACCTCTATCCCCTGTATAGCTAAGGAAGGTAGGCGCTGGTATCGAAACTTAGAATTTGATTCGAAATCAGGGTAGGTCAGAACGAAGAAGTAGTTCAAGAATAGGAAACCATTCCTTATGATCGAGATTCGTCAGTTGATGGATAGGATGATATTAATTGATTTTATTAGGGTCGATATCCGCCATGATCCTTCGGAGGTATCCTCAGGATGACTATAGAAAACAAAGCGGCCTTAGAATTGTTGGCGGAAATAGTGAGCCTATGCCTGAAGTGTATCCGCAAGGATGAAGAATTTCACACTGGCTCCTATTCATCAAAATTCACGGAAAGAACGAAGACCGTTGGAATTATTCAGCAAAAGCATTGGGAACCCGTCAAGAATTCGCAGCGTTGATCTTTTGTTACTTTTGCATCAAGGCAAAAATAAGAAGAGATAGTTTAATGACTCAGAAACATTTCATAAGATTCTGAAATATGCCTGTGGTGAACTCGATTCAGTATTCAGGATGACCCTTAAAAAGCGTATTTTAAGTCGAAATTAAAACGAAGGAGAACTCAATGAAAGTAGATGTAAACTGGCTCGGAAAAGACTTCCACATGGAAGCGGGAAATGAAGAAGGTGGAATAATTCGAATCGACGGCAAAACAAATATAGGCGGACTTGAAGGCGGGATGAGTCCTATGCAACTATTACTTGCAGGAATTGGTGGGTGCAGCGCTATTGATGTTATCTCCATTTTGGAGAAGCAAAAGCAGGATTTGAAGTCCCTGAAGGTTGAAGTAGATGGAGACAAACAAAAAAACGATGTAGGGTTTTCTGAGTACAAATCGATTCATATGCATTTTACCCTTTCCGGAAATTTGGATGAGAAAAAAGTGAAGCGGGCATTGGATTTATCCATCACAAAATACTGCTCGGTTTCTAAAGCTCTTGAAAAAGGCTCTGAGATTAGCTATGACTTTTCAATTAAAAATTAAGAATGATTCAATGACCAATTGCTTATTTCTTCATTCTTAATTGGTCCATTTTTAATTGAAAATTGCGCTTTTGACCTCGCCTCTTTCATTTTGTATGTTATAGCCTCATAAGATTCAGAAAAATAAATATTTATATATGGCTAAGTGCGAATTATACCAGGATGTTAAAGAAGAATGGAGATGGAGACGAGTAAACAAGGATGGTGATATTGAAGCGCACTCAACCCAGGGATTTGAAACAGAAGAAGAAGCCCGAAAAGACGGTAAAGATTGCAAAGAGTGCACCAGCTACCTTAAAAAATTCTATTAGATCATACTGCTAATTGCTATCTCCTGGAGTTATCATAATATGAGCTCTATGTGTACCGGGGTTCATTAGCCAAGGATGTCCCGGAGCGTTAGGACGAGCTGGTATTCCAGTAGTTGCTTCTGTAGCAAAAGGGATATAGACAACATATCGGTATTTAGCCCCTTCCATTATGTTGGTTTCGGAATTATAACTTACCTCATCGCCATAATACACATGAAGTGCCGCCGGTTTTTCGGGCATTTGCAGTGTTCCACTTTTAGCCTCTTCTTCACGGATATCAAAAATTTCCTGAGGATTTTTTCCTTCTTTTCTCAACTCACGCCCTCTGTTCATAAAGGGTTCTAAACTATTGTGATAGCAAGACACCTGAAATCTAGTTCCCGGATTATCCGCTACACAAACGAACTCATTGCTACCTTCTCTTAAAACAATTGGGTCGCCTTCTTCATCAACACCATATACTTTAGCCCCTTCACGGTACTCTTCCGGAGCTGCAAGAATGGCTATTTTAATTTGATCCTCAACGGTAGTCTGAGCACTCACTATTGTTGAACAAGCAAGCAATAGGATTATTAATGAATATTTCATGGTACTTTAATTAGTGATTATCGAGGGCAAAAACTGCATTTAAAATAAGCTGAACCGATTTTTTGTAGAAATCCTGAGGTACCGTTTCAAAAGTATCAGTTGGTCGGTGATAGTGTTCATGATCTTCTACCCCAAAATAGATGAATGGAATTCCAATCTGATGAAATGGACCATGATCGGAAGAGAACGTCCAATCCTGATTGCCATCTTCCGGTCGGTCATGTCCAAACAGTAAACTTAATTCACCTGTATCTATAGTTTCCAGAATGGGTTTCAATTCCGGATAATGATACGTTCCTACTGCATATAACTCGTTCTTATCATTTTGAGAAATCATATCCATATTGATGTTGAGCACTACTTTCTCCATCAATGAGGAATCTCTTACAAATGCCCGGGCTCCGTTCAAACCTCCTTCTTCCGCATCTAAAGCCGCGAAAACCAGTGTATGGTTTGGTGTGATTTGAGTGAAATAATCAGCCATTGCCAATAATCCTGAAGTCCCGGAGGCGTTATCGTCGGCTCCGTTAAAAATTAAACTGTCCCGAACTCCAAGGTGATCGTAATGTGCTGTAATCACAATCATAGAATCAGACTTTCCTTCTACTATTCCAATCACATTAGTTCCTTCCACCAAATCTCCATTGTTACGCTCAATCGAAAACTCATGCGCATAACTTTCCCTAAAGGCAGGCAGTCCCATTCCTTCAAATCGGTTGATAATGTACGCTCTGGCCATTGCATTTCCCTCGGTACCAACCAGTCGACCCTGCATTTCATCAGAAGAGAGAATTCTGATGTCTTCAATAAGTTGATCGGTATCAAGGGTTGGGGGAGTTTCAGGAGAGGCACAAGAAATAAGAACGCCTAGGAAGAGAGAGAGAATAGTTAGCTTTTTCATAGTTGATTTAGATGTTTCTCAAAAAGTACAAATGCCTTCAGCCTAGCTCAAGAACGGAATTTTCTTTTTACAATAAAAAAGCCTCTCCGAAATCGAAGAGGCTTTGAAATTTTAATCTGATTTTGATTAAAGAATCTTAGTAATCAAATCAGCAGTCCGGTTAGCGTAACCGGCTTCGTTATCATACCAGCCAATTATTTTAACCAGTTTTCCGTCTGCTTTAGTGCTTTGCGCATCAAAAATATTTGAATGCGTGTTTCCGATAATATCAGTAGAAACCAACGGCTCTTCTGAATACTCAAGAATGCCATTCATTGCGCCTGATGCAGCAGCTTTAAATTCTGCATTGATTTCTTCAACAGTCGCTTCGCTTTTAAGTTCAGCTACGAAATCAGTTAAAGATCCTGTTGGAGTTGGAACACGAACGGCTCCACCATCCAGTTTACCATCTAAATGAGGAAGCACTAACCCTACTGCTTTAGCCGCTCCTGTTGATGTTGGAATGATATTGATTGCAGCAGAACGTGCTCTTCTTAAATCTTTGTGTGGCGCGTCCAGAATACGTTGATCACCAGTATATGAGTGAATCGTAGTCATAAATCCTTTTACTATTCCCCACTTGTCGTCAAGTACTTTAGCCATGGGTGCAAGGCAGTTGGTTGTGCAACTTGCATTAGAGTAAATCTCAATGCTTGAGTCAATTTTATCATCATTCACACCTAATACAATGGTTTGAATATCGCCTTTAGCTGGCGCAGATATAATTACTTTCTTTGCTCCTGCAGTAAGGTGTTTACTTGCACTTTCTTTATCTACGAAAAATCCTGTTGATTCAATTACAACATCAACACCAAGATCTCCCCAGTTCAGATTAGCGGGATCGCGCTCTGCGGTCACTTTGAAACTCATGTGGTCTATCGTGATGGTATCTCCATCAACTGAAACATCACCAGCGTACATTCCCTGAGAAGAGTCATATTTGAAAAGATGAGCTAACGTTTTCGTATCGGTAAGATCGTTTACACCAACGATATCGATCTGGTCGACATACTTTGCTAGAATAGCGCGTGTTACCATTCTACCGATACGACCAAAACCATTTATTCCGACTTTAATTTTTGACATTTCGAATCCTTTTTTTGTAATGAATATTTATGATTTAGTTCTCATTGAGGAACCTATCATAGTCAAATGAAGTTCTTATAAAGAGCTTAAAGCTACCACTACTAAGTCCCATTTTCAATGGCTTTACCTTAACTTAAACTTACTTTACAAGCCCTTTGAATTGGGAGCGCTTTTCTGGCTATATTTAAGCCTTAATTAATTCGGTGAAACGAAATAAATTTTAACTACTGAAACCCAATAAGCATACAATGTCTGACATTACACTGGAAAAATTTAAAAACGAAGAATATCTCGACTTCTCTGACCCAACTATTGATTCGGCACAGAAGAAGGCTTTAGAGGAAGCCCGTTCGGGTTTTGGAAGAGAATATGATTTATATATCAATGGTGAATGGGTAAAAGGAGACTCAGGTACGTTCGAAAGTACAAACCCATCAAACACAAATGAAGTGATTGGCACCTTCCAGATGGCAAGCACAGAACAGGCGCTTGGTGCTTTGGATGCCGCCTGGGATGCCTTCGAAACCTGGCAATATACTCCGGCTAAAGAACGAGCTGAATATCTGCTTAAGGCGGCCGATGTTGTAAAGCGTCGTAGAATGGAAATTAATGCCTGGATGATCAGCGAAGCAGGAAAAAACTATCTTGAAGCAGATGCCGATACCGCAGAAGGTATCGACTTCCTGATTTATTATGCGTATGAAGCCATTCGCCTCGACAAGGGAATGCCAGTGAAAGATTCCTGGGGTGATGCAAATAAAACCATTTATATGCCGATTGGTGCCGGAGTTTCGATCTCTCCCTGGAATTTCCCGTTTGCAATCTACCTGGGAATGGCGGCCGCTCCTATCGCTGCCGGGAATACCGTAGTTGCCAAACCTGCGCCTGACACTCCAAAAATGGGGCATATTGTCGCTGAGATTTTCGAAGAAGTTGGATTGCCAAAAGGTGTTTTCAATTTTGTAACTGGTGATAACATGGAAGTGGGCGAAGCTCTAACTACCAGTCCTAAAACGCGATTTATCAGCTTTACCGGATCGAAAGCCGTAGGACTTCACATGGCAGAGATTGCCGGTAAAGTAGTTGAAGGCCAGCATTTCTTAAAACGACTCGTTTGTGAACTTGGTGGAAAAAATGCCACTGTTGTAGACGAAGATGCTGATCTGGATTACGCGGCTGACCAAATCGTGAGAGGAGCTTTCGGTTTTCAAGGACAGAAATGTTCAGCAGGATCCAGAACCATTGTGGTTGAATCTGTTTATGATGAAGTACTGGAAAAAGTAGTTGAAAAAACAAAAGCACTTAAAGTAGGTGATGCCAAAGATAACTATCCATCAGGACCGGTTGTAAACCAAAAAGCCGTGGATAAAATTATGAGTTATATCGAGATTGGGAAATCCGAAGCTAAGCTTATGGTTGGTGGAAAATTAGCTGAAACAGAAAATCCGGGTCATTATATCGAACCAACTGTGTTTGCAGATGTGGCTGAGGATGCTCGTATCGCTCAGGAAGAAATTTTCGGACCTGTTACCGCTTTCATCAAAGCAAAAGACACTGATGACGCCCTGCGTATTGCAAACAGCACTCAATATGGATTGACGGGAGCATATTTTTCTCAGGATCCAAAGAAAATTGAGAAAGCGTTAAGAACCTACAAGGTTGGCAATCTGTACATCAACAGAAAATGTACTGGTGCATTGGTTGGAGCACAACCATTCGGAGGTTTCAATATGAGCGGAACGGATGCTAAAGCAGGTGGGCGTGATTACTTGCTTTATTTCTTACAGCCAAAATCTATGACTGTTCGCCCAAGCGATGGTGTGGAAATGGATGTACACAAATTTGAATACGCTGCCAAAAAGTAGTTTTCAAATTCTGAATGTTTATTTTAAAGCCTCGGTTATTTGACCGGGGCTTTTTTTATATCAGAAATCAACATCATGCCAGACAAAATTTTTTCGGAAGACGAAATTCAACTCATCATTAAGCGTGCGGCTGAACTCCAAAAGACTGAACAGGAGAATTCATCCAAAAAAGAAAGTGGACTTACTATGGATGAACTACTGCAGATTGGAGATGAGGCAGGCCTGGATACGGATTACATCAAAACTGCTGCCCTCGAGTATCGGGAAAAGAATATCACCCGACGATCGGGATTTACAGACACTCATATCTTTGAAGAAAGGGAAGTTAATACGCAGGCTTTTATCGATGATATCTGGAATGAGGTAACCACCGATCTGAAACATCACGTAGGTGGTGAAACCTTTGGTAAAACAAAAGAGGATTACTCGAAGAAGGAATGGGTCAACACCTCTATGTCGGGTATAGAAACTGTAGCGAGTATCTCTAAAAGAGAGGAAGGTGTCAGGCTTAGAGTTTCTCAAAGAGTTGGATTAGCAAGTTCACTAACGGAAGGTGTGATGTATGGTGGTATACTTGCTGCTATAATTTTTGGGATTGGCTTGGTCGCGTTCAAACCAACTTTATTTGAAGGCGCCGGATTATTCGCTTCCTTATTTACTGTAAGCTCAATTCTTGTCTACACACTTGATGTAGCATGGCGCAAAAAGAAACTTAGAACATTGAAAGAACTGGTCGATAAAATTGTGGATCAAATTCCCACTAAAGCCAGTGTTTCTAAAGTGAAGAAAGATTCCGGCGAAATAGAAATCGAATCCAAAGATGTTTATATCAACGAAGAAAGAAAGAATTCCGGACTTAAAAATGATCTCAAGGAATAGACTAATCGTCTAAATCAATTTCATCCGGTGCATCGTCATCAGACACTAAATCATCTACATCCGGGGTATCCTCGATTGGATTTTCATCGTCTTCATCATCATCGATCGGGGCAGTTGGTTTCTCTTTTTTAGGTTTTGTTTCAGCAATCGCGCCCGCCCTTTTGAGTAGTAAAACTACATCATCTTGATCATTTTCATTAGCAATCATCATCGCGGTATCACCATTTCGGTCTCTCAGATAAACATTTGCCCCTTCGGTTAGCAAGTACTTTACCACATCTGCATGACCGCTTTTTGCAGCAACCATAAGCGCGGTATGCCCCCATCGTTGTTGGAAGTCAACATCAGCGCCTTTTTCAACTAGCAGCGTAACGGCATCAAGGTGTCCATTTCTTGCAGCTACTATTAAAGCCAAAGAACCGATATTTGCGCCTTTCTCAAGAAGGAAAGTCATCATTTCCATGTTTCCATTTTCAGCCGCACGATTTAAAGCTGTACCTCCCATCTTGGTTTCCATATTTAGATCTGCACCGGCTCCGGCGAGGTACTTTACAATTTCGAAATGATTTTTCTCAGCTGCAGCAATTAATGCTGTTGCTCCACTACTATTTGCTTCATTCAAATCAGCATTGGCTTTATCTAGCTTTTTTACCTGATCCAAATCACCACTTTTTGCGGCTTCGATAAGTTCTATTGGGTCCATAGCATTTAATTCCTTTTTATTTTGCGGGATGATAAAAAACGGATTCCCTATCTCAAACTAAATTATCATTAATTTATTGGAGCGTTCCTTCAAGACTGTTTCCCTGTAAAAAAGTTTCCGTATCCATCCTTTTTTTTCCTGGCAGTTGAATCTCCAACAATTCTACCGTTCCGTCGGAACAACCTGCTAAAAGTTTCTGCTCTCTAACCAGTAATTCCCCTGGACCAATATTCGCGTAAGGACCTAATCTTGACCTATAGATATTAAATTTATTTCCATCCAAATATGCCCATGCCGTGGGAAAAGGACTCAATCCCCTGATTTTGTCATGTACTTTTTTGGCTGGTTGATTGAAGTCGATATGGCAATCTTCTCTGAAAATTTTAGGTGCGGGGCTCGCAACTGTATCATCCTGCTCAAGAGTTGAATATGAGTTCTCAGCAATTTTATTAATAGCATCTAAGAGAACTTCACTTCCTTGTTTCATTAATCGCGAGTACACCTCTCCGGTGGTTTCATTGTCTCCAATTGAGAGTTCTTTTTGCAGTATGATTTTGCCTGTATCTACTTTTTCATCCAAAAAGAAAATGGTGCAGCCTGTCCTTTCTTCTCCATTCATTACCGCCCAATGGATTGGTGCTGCTCCCCGATATTTGGGCAACAAAGAGGCATGTAAATTTACTGACCCAATTTTTGGGATCTCCAGTACATGTTTTGGCAGAATCCGAAAGGCAACTACCACAAATAAGTCGGCTTGAATTACCTCAAGCTGCTTTGCAAATTCATCAGATTTCAGATCCTCAACCTCTATTACCGGCAACCCTAGTTCCAGGGCTTTGGCTTTTACCGGTGTTGGGGCAGTTTCTGAGCCTCTTCCCCTTCTTTTATCCACATTACTGACAACCGCTTTTATTGTATGCGATGAATTATGAATAACTTCCAGACTTGGAATTGCGAAGTCCGGTGATCCCATGAATACAATGTTCATTGTGTCTCTATTTAAGATTAAGAATTAATCTTTTGGCTTAATTGGATATCTCGTTTCCCTTTCTCCGTTTTCAATCTCCTTGAGGTCTGCTTTATGCATCCGTTTTCTGAATACACTCAGGTAATCAATAAATAAAACCCCATCCAAATGATCATATTCGTGTTGAATCACCCTTGCCAGCCAACCTGAAGCTTCAATTTCCTGATCTTCGAAGTTTTCATCTTTGTATTTAACCACTACTGTTTCTGGCCGTACTACTTTATCTGTTACCTCAGGAATACTAAGACATCCTTCATCCATAGGAATTTTCATGCCCTTCTTTTCTATAATCTCCGGATTGACAAATGCCATTGGACCGGGCTTTTCGTCTTCTTCATCCATCATGTTATCTGCATCTAACACAAAAATTCTCAGCGAAACTCCAACCTGGGGCGCAGCCAATCCAACTCCTTCTGAGTTGTACATCGTCTCGAACATATCAGCTACGAATTGTCGGGTTTCATCTGTAAACTCTTCAACGTGTTCTCCTTTTTTTCTAAGTACAGGATCGTTATAAGTAACAATTGGTAGAATGGCCATGTGTGCTAAAAATTTTCGTCTAAATAGTTCTGTAAGATAACGGCTGCAGCAATTCTATCCACACGTTCTTTTTCTCTTCTTTTCTTTTTTGAAATACCGGCATCTATCATCAACTGTTTTGCTTTTGTAGATGTATTTCGTTCATCGATTTTAATAACGGGGATATCAGGAAACCTTTTGTTAAGCTCGGCGATGAATTTCTTCACCATGTCAATGGCATCACCTTCTGAACCATCGGGCATAAGAGGCCAGCCTACAATAAATTTATCTACTGCAGATTCTTTGGTGATTTTATTAAGATGAGTAAAAACTTCTTCCGGCGAATAGGTTCCTACCGGAGAAGCAATTGTTTTAAGGAGATCCGTCTGGGCGATACCTGTTCGTTTCTTACCAACATCAATACCAACCAGACGTGAATACTCCTGCACTGTAACTTTATTACTTCTTAACGTCCTCCAAAGGCTGACGTAAGAATGATTTCAACAGTTTGCTCGGCTTGAAATGAGTTTTACGATGTGCTGGAACATAAATCACTTCATTAGTTTTTGGGTTACGAGCCTTCGGCTTAGCCTTAGTCTCTTTAACCTCAAACACACCAAAATCGCGTATTTCGATACGGCACTCGGTATCTGCAGACATCATAATCTCGCGCATAGCTACGATTACTGAGTCTACCCAGGGTTCTACTTTAATCATCGGCTCGCCTTTTGCCTCAGCTACACGGCGAACTATATCACGTTTAGTGTAAGTCATCATAACTTCTAGTCTTTAAATATTAACAGCACTTTTTTGTGCTGGATTGTTGTCCTTCCTTTAATTCGCTGCTTATTTTTTTGCTATTTTAACCTAAAGCGAATACGATATAGAGTTTAAAGATACTTTGGGCTAAAATCTACTTAAATGTTGTTAAGTACCTTATTCGTAACGAAGTACGTTCTTTGCTCCTTCTACCTTCTCCAGCCTTTTCATAATTTTGTTAAGATGTGAAATACCATCTACATAAACGGTGATAATTCCTTCAAACATCCCTTCATTGCTTGATACATTTATACTTTTCATATTTGTAGAAAGGGATTTCGATAAAACATCTGTCAAATCATTAATCATCCCCACCCTATCCTCTCCAATTACCCGAACTGCCACAAGAAACTTATTGTCGATATTTCGCGCCCACTTCACATCTACAATTCGATCACTTTCGGTTTTCAGCAAATGCTGAGCGTTATTACACATTGTACGGTGAATTTTCACATCACCATTTCTACTGATAAACCCGATTACATTATCTCCGGGAATTGGATTGCAGCAATTCGCATAGCTATATTTAACATCACTAATCTCTCCATTTAAAATCAGGGATTTAGCATCACCTAACGCTCGTGCTGCCGAAATATAGGTCTCCTGAATCTCTTCTTCAGTTTTTGCAGAGACATCCTCAGATTCAGTTTCAATTCTTCCCGTACTCTTGAACTTCTTAACTTCCCTATACAACACATTCACATCCAACGAGCCAAGCCCTAAATCAAAAAACATCCCTTGAGTAGATTCATATTTAAACTGCTTGGCTATCTTGGTTAATTCCTGATCAGTAATTTCTACTTTGCCGCGAGCTGCTCTTTTTTCCCATATTTCCCGCCCATCATCGGCGACTTTTCTTCTTTTTTGCTTGATGAACTGACGGATTCTGGATTTGGCTTTATGAGTTACCACATCATCCATCCAATCCGGATTCAGGTTTATTTTATTGCCGGTTATAATGTCAACCTGATCACCATTTCTGAGTTTTTGACGAAGAGGTGCCATCTTTCCATTTACTTTAGCCGCCATAGCGCGTTCACCTATCTCGCTATGAATTTCAAATGCGAAATCAATCGGGGTTGCTCCTTTTGGAAGTGTTCTCAATTCTCCTTTAGGCGTGAACACATAAATCTCGTCCTGATACAGGTTCAACTGAAAGTCTTTAACAAAATCAGCGGTCGAATCGGGACGAGGGTTATCCAGTACATCCCTCACCCAATTCACAAATTTATCAAGGGTTTCACTTCCTTCTTCTTCACCTTCTTTATACTTCCAATGTGCGGCTAATCCTTTTTCTGCGATATCATCCATTCTCCGTGTACGGATCTGAACTTCAACTTTCTTTCCTTTTTTTGTGATTACCGTAGTGTGTAACGATTGGTATCCATTTGCCTTCGGAACAGAAATGAAGTCACGAAATCGTTCAGGAATCGGAGTGTACCAATCAGTAATAATCGAGTACACACTCCAGCAATCCTGTTTCGTATGTGGATTCTCCAAAATAATCCGAATCGCAAACAGATCGTAAATCTCCTCAAACGGTTTCTGCTGGCGCTGCATCTTTTTGTATATAGAGTAGATATGCTTTGGGCGGCCTTTAATTTCAAACTTGAAATCCTGTTCCAATAGTTGACGTCCCACCGGCATCATAAACTCATCAATAAATTGCTCACGGGCTTCTTTTTTCTCTCTGAGTTTTCTGGCAACGAATTTAAAAGAGGTAGGATCGATTGCTTTAAAGCAGAGATCTTCAAGCTCATTTTTGATATTGAATAATCCGAAACGATGTGCCAATGGAGCATAAAGATCCATTGTTTCGGAAGCGATTTTGATCTGCTTCTCTCTCCTCAAATGCTGGATCGTCCTCATATTATGAAGACGATCTGCGAACTTGATGAGTATCACCCGAATATCTTCGGCCATAGAGAGTAACAGCTTCATAAAAGCCTCTGCCTGTTTACTATCCCTGCTTTTAAACACACCGGCAATTTTTGTAACCCCATCAATAATTACAGCGACTTCATCTCCAAACCAGAATTTAATATCCTCCAGTTCTACTTCAGTATCTTCTACCGTATCGTGGAGCAGCGCCGCTACCACTGACACGTCATCAATATTAATTTCCTGTGCTACAATTTTGGCTACTTCAACCGGATGGTAGTAATAAGGCTCTCCTGAAGCTCTTTTCCCTTCTTTATGGGAAAGATAACAGAGCTTAAATGCTCTTGTTATCATTTGCTCGTCCACAGAGTCCATGTGAATTGTACATACTTTCAGTAGCTGATCCAGATCTTGCTGCTGAGCCTTTTCAAGGATGTACTCATCCAGATTATACTTTTCTATGGCAGTTACTTTATCCATCTATTGCCTTAATGGGGGAACGCATTACAACATATAGAATGTACTTAAAACCTATTAAATAAGCTGTTCAGCATGCATTTTTTAAAAACTTAACATAACCCCAAAAATGATCCTCCCGGTTCGTACTTCAGCAACCTCAGGCTCGCTCAGAGATGTATCAGAATATCTGTATTCTACAAAAGGTTTAATCATAGGGATTATGCTCACCTTAGCACCGAGAAAGCCATTCCAGTAGATATTAGATTCATTTTGATCTTCCATTGGACCCACACCTGGAAGTGAACTCGAAAAATCATTCTTTACCTCCAATGTAGTTGAACCTAAACCCAAACCAACGTAAGGCTCGATCAAACCTACAGAAATACCGGCTATAAACGCTAACCCAAAATCATAGTTTGTAAGATCCTGAGAATAAGTGAGCCCTCCTTCATCTACCTGGTTTTCATCGTTAAAAAAACTAAAATGTGCTCTCATACTAATCTTAACTAAAGGCAGTTGCTCCAGAAATCCTTTTTCTATTCTAACTCCAAAACCACTTTGGGGATCTTCGTCTCTGAGTTCATAAGAAGCGCCAATCTCTAACTGGGCATAAGTTGTTGCAGAAAATAGTGTACTTACAACAATTATAAGGGTAACTATCCTTTTCATCGATATAGGTTTTTTTCGCTTTAATGGAAGGTACAAAACCAACGAAATAATCGATAACTTTTTAGAAGAAACTGATTGAAGTAGTAGTAAATTAAGTCTTATATTTACTTTTCTAAAAGCCAATGTAAAGGAAGCCGCAGTGGTGGAATTGGTAGACACGTTGGACTTAAAATCCAATGGATATTTAAATGTCCGTGCCGGTTCGAGTCCGGCCTGCGGTACCGAAAGCCCTAAGTATAATTATACTTGGGGCTTTTTTGTTTAAGAATATAATCTGAGTTTAAAGAGTCTAAGCCGATTTCCGTGATACTTGCTTTCAGTACTATAGAAAAAAATTGATCTATATTGATGGGAGCTTAAATCAGAGGTATAAAACTGTATGAAATTCAGTTCGCTTTTTCCAGAATATGCTTAAGGGTTTCACATATTTTAAGCCTTTCTCTATTGCTGAGGGTAACTTCGAAATCTCCCTGATCATTCGCACCTATTTTAATTACATAATCAATATTCACAATTATTGATTTATGAATTTGGTAAAAAATAGAATCATCAAGCTTAGGTAAAAGTGATTTTAATGTAATTCTGTAGATATACTTTTTTTTATGCTGAGTAAAAATATGAACATTATTTCCTGAATCCTCTATGTATACTATATCTTTGAAGTTAACAATGTAGAACTGCTTATCTATTCTAATAACCAGTCTGTCTTTAAGAGTATAATCATTAAGTGGAGTACCTGATTCTCCTGAAGTCATATTAACTTCAACTAGTAATTGATATGAATCAGATTGCCTTTACCCAGTTCAGTACCAGTAATTATAAATATGTCGTTGTAATCATCTTCATCAAGCTGTGGCGGAAATTTTCGCTCTCCAATCAAACTGTTTACAACAAATGGCGTGGTATTTGAGTGCCCACTCATAACTATAGTTTTTCCGGCATATTTATCGTAAAAATCGAAGGGTAATTGCCTTAAATCTTTGGGTTCATAATTTTCAATCTCCAAATCATTCATCCTGGCTAGTTCTTCAACGGTTTGCGACGTGCGCTTAAAAGGAGTCGAAAAAATATGATCAATCGTTAAATTAGACAGTAGCAAAGCTAGTCTTTGAGCTCGCTCAATTCCTTCATCAGAAAGCGGAGGATCCTGACTTCTATCATCCAGTTTTTCTGCATGCCTTATCAGGATAACTGTTGTGGGTTGACTTTCCTTTTTAATTACTATAGGAACGGGGGATTCTTTACTTCCACTTTCTATCTTACCTTCCTGAGGAAGCAGAACTATCTTTGTGGGTGGGGTCTCTTTTGCTTTTTCTTGTGCGATAGAAAACTCAATGTTTAGTAACACTATAAGTGAAACTATGAACAAACTTTTTGATACTTTTTTCATATTGGAACTCATAATTAATCTAATTCTATTTGATTGTTATAGTTTGATAACCCTTAACCTTCTTCTCGTACTTTGACCACCATCTAATACATAAAGTCTTTTACCATCTTCAGACACTGCTATCCCATTTGGAACATTAAATTGAGCTACTTCTTTGTCACCATCTTTGAACCCTGCCACTCCAGTGCCTGCCAAAGTGCTTACAACTCCATCAGCATCTACCACGAAAACCTTATTATGGTGATTTCCTGACGCATAGATCTTTCCAGAGTAATAAGCTAAATGACCCGTTGCATAGTAACCGTCTGAGGACCCCAGAGTAGCAAAAAGGGTAATTTCTTTCTCTTTGCTTACTTTATAAATTCGCCCTGACGTTGTATTAGCTATAAAGAGATTATCATTTTCATCTATGGCTAAACCAATGGGTGCGAAAATCCCATTTCCCTCGATATATACTTCTGACTCTCCAGAAGAAGTGATTTTATAAATCTTGTTATTTTCATTTTGATAAGGACCATAAATTGAAACAAAAAAATTCCCTTCACTGTCTTGAACTAGTCCTGCTGAACCATCTGTGATAGAACCAAATCTAGATACATCTCCATTATCAGGATTTGTAACATAAAGCTGTTCTTCCTGAGTGTAGGTTGTACTGTAAAGTTTACCATCCGCTGCTTTAATAGTTGTAATGGGCGCCGGAATTGAGCTTACAATCTCAGATACTTCTCCGTTTTCAGGATCAATTGAGTAGACTGCAGATCCTGAAAATCCACTTGAAGCGTAAATCACCCCATCTTTTAATGTGATCCCGTCTATAGGAATTGCTCTACTCAACTCAATAGAATACACTTCCTGTTCGGTGACATCCGTGACAGGTTCTTCAATAACAGTATCCATTTCATTATCTGAAGCAGTATTGCATGAGGTAGCTATAACTATGATAAATAAGAGCTGTTTCATTTTTTTATACTTTTAAGATTAATTATTCTCACGGAAGAGTTTCCCCCACCGCCCCCATTTACCACATAGAGTATTGTTCCATCATCATTAATTGCCATTCCATTGGGCACATTAAATGTGGCTTCTTCTAAATCACCGTCTTTATTTCCAGGTATACCAGCTCCGACCAATACCGAAACCTCTCCCGTCTTTGAAATTTTAAAAATTTTGTGATGATGATTACCAGAAGCGTAAAAAACTCCATTTTTATATACGATGTGACCTGTAGCAAAGTACCCTTCAGCAGCTCCCAGTTCTGCAAACGAACTTACTTTTCCGTTCTTATCAATTTTAAGGATGTTTCCATTTTTTGAATTGGCAACAAACAATTCTCCTTTTTCATTGAAAACCAGCCCTATCGGAGCATCAATACCATTACCTTTAGCAAAGAGCTCAACCTTCCCGTCAGGAGATATTTTGTAGATCTCATCTGACTCGTTTTGAAAAGGACCATAGATCGAAGTATAAACATTACCTTCGTCATCCATGGCAATCCCCGCGGCTCCACCTTTAGTATTTGCTACTCTTGATACTATTGTGTCTGCAGAAATTTTAAAAACAGCTCCTTCAGCTGTATATGTTGATACATATAAATTGTTCTCTTCGTCAAACACCCCGGCAATACCTGCAAGTATGTTATCAGCTACTAGATGTACCTGACCATTCTTAAGATCAATCTGGTTTACTTGTTTTCCCCCATATCCGCTAAAAGTGTATAGCTTACCTTCTTTAAACGTAATTCCATCTATCGGTAAGCTTTTTTCCAGATGAAGTGTCGTTACTTCCTGAGCTATACCTACAGAAGCTAAAATGAGAATGAGTAAAACTGAACGTATTAACTTTATCATAGTCGTTGACTTTTTGAAACTATGATAAGATTTAGCAGCTCTTATTCTTAATTATATAGAGTTATTAATCTCAAAGAAATGTTAATGAGCCCATTAATGAATAATAGAGTTTAGCGGCCTTTGTTAAGCTTTGATATTAAACGATAACACTTCTTAAGACTAGTTAATTATAAGTTCTTTCAAAACATAATTAACATCGTTTCTGTGAGGCCTACCAACCTGTTTTATATTCTTATTGCAACCAGTTTTGTTATCTCGTCTTGTGTAAATAACCAGACTGTACCTGAAATACCTGCTGAACTTTTCTTTAAGAAACCTAAAGCAGCTAATATCCAGATTTCACCAGATGGAAATCATATCGCTTTCCTGTCTCCCTGGAAAAACAGGTTAAACTTATTTGTTACCGATGTTGAACGAAGAGATACCACACAACTATCATTTCAGACCGGAAGAGATATTTCGACTTACTTTTGGATTAATAAGGATGAATTGATTTATGTAAGAGATAATAATGGAGATGAAAACTTCTATCTCACAGTTGTTGACAAAGAGACCAACAACGAACGTGAATTACTAAAAGAAGAAGGTGTAAAAACGGGAATTATCGACATCTTACGTAAAGACCCGAACAATTTGATAATAGGTCAAAATAAAAGAGACCCACAAATATTCGATCCTTATCTATTAAATATTAAAACAGGGAATGTAAAGTTATTAGCTGATAATCCCGGATTTATAACCGGTTGGCTGGCCAATCATTTGGGTTCAATAAAGCTTGCTATTGCCAACAATGGTGTAGATAAAACGCTCTTCTACCGAGAAACCGATAGTTCATCTTTCACCCCAATTTTTGAAACATCGTATGATCAAAACCTGGTGCCACTACTTTTCACTGGAGATAATGATCGTATTTATGCAAAAAGCAATATTGGAAGGGATACTGAAGCCATTGTGATCTATAATCTAAGTACAAATAAAGAAGAGAAAGTATTATTTGAACACTCTAAATATGATACAGACGATATAACCTACAGCTTTTCCCGAAATACGATTACCGGAATAGTATATAAAGACCATAAACTAAACGTTGAAATTCTGGATGATCAAACCGAAGAACTTTTTGAAGAGTTGCGATCTCTGATCCCGGAAGAAAATTTCTTTATTATTTCGCAATCCCTTGATGAACAAAAAATGATTATCCAGACTCACAGTGATGTTAATCCCGGGGTATACTATTACTTCAATAACTTAACAGGTGAATTGGTTCTGCTTTCAGAAAGCGCTCCATGGCTAAATCAGGAATTATTATCTTCCATGAAGCCAATCACATATAAGGCTAAAGATGGTCTTGAAATAGATGGATATCTTACACTCCCAAAAAATAGAAAACGGAATCTCCCGGCAATTATAATTCCTCACGGCGGCCCCTGGGATAGAGATGAATGGGGATTTAACTCCGAAGTTCAGTTTTTTGCAAACAGGGGCTATGCTGTCCTCCAAATGAACTTCCGTGGCTCAACAGGATATGGCACCAGATTTTTAGAAGCTTCCTTCAAACAATGGGGACAGTCGATGCAGGAAGATATTGATGCCGGTGCAGAATGGTTAGTCGAAAAAGGCATAGCAAACGAAAACCAAATTGCCATCCATGGAGCCAGTTATGGTGGCTATGCAGCTTTAATGGGAGTTATTAATTCGCCTCAACTATATCAGTGTGCAGTAAGTATGTCTGGAATCACGGATATTAATTCGTGGATTGCTTCATTCCCTCCTTACTGGAAGCCATACCTGGAATTTGTCCACAAATCAGTTGGAAATCCCAGTTTGCCGGCAGACTCAGTCATGTTGGCTAGGAACTCTCCAATAAATAATATCACTTGGATTGAGCGTCCGGTTATGTTAGCTCATGGCACAAAAGACCCAAGAGTAGCCAAAACTGAGACCGACCGATTTGTTAACTCACTTAGAAATGCCGGGGTTCAGGTAGAATATTTAATCAAAGAAAATGAAGGGCATGGCTTTCAGAATGAAGAAAATGTGATAGAGTTCTATCAGGAAGCGGCACAGTTTTTACAATCGTGTACGGATAGTGGCAAGTGATCCTATTTTAGTACCAACAATTTGAATCCATAACCTCTAATACTTTCAATTTTTATGGAATCATCATGTGATAAATATTTCCTTAATTTTGATATAAAAACATCCAGGCTTCTACTAGTATATATATCTGATCTTTCCCAGAATTGAATTAGAATATCTTCCCGGCTAACTCTTTCATTTAAATTTCTACAAAGATATTGTAATACATCGGTTTCTCTTGTTGTAAGTTCAAATGCTTCCTTAGGGTGTGTCAACGCTCTTCTGTTTACCAAAAACTTATACTCTCCTATACTGTAATCATTATTTTCTGAATTATTGAGTTGATTCTTTACCCTTCTAAGAACCGCTACAATTCGTAGATAGAGTTCTTCCAACGAAAACGGTTTCAAAACGTAATCATCACATCCTATTTTAAAACCTTCAACTATATCCTTCTTTTGTTCTTTTGCAGTCAGAAATATTATCGGGGTAGATTTATCGCTTATTCTGATTTTTCTGGCCAAAGAAAACCCATCCAACTTTGGAAGCATGATATCCAAAATGATCAAATCTGGTTTGCCTGAATAATAAGCATCGTAACCTTCCATTCCGTCTGCAACTGAAACTAAACTATACCCCTCAGACTCTAAACTTTCTTCTATTAAATAGTTCAGCGATTTATCATCCTCAACAAGCAGTATTTTTGTGTCTTTCATATACCGTTTATTTAATTACATCTCTGTTGGGAATAGAGATACAAACTGTTGTGCCTTCATTTTCTTTGCTTATTAAATCTATTTCCCACCCATGCTTTTCGACAATGTTCTTAACATAGAACAAGCCCAATCCATGTCCCTTTACATCGTGCACTTCTTTATTTGGGATGCGGAAAAATTTATCGAATACAACCCCCACATACTCTTCAGAAATTCCTTGTCCACTATCTTTGAAAAAGATATTCAAACCTGAGTTTCCATGTTCTAAAGCAATATCAATATTAACCTTTTTAACTGAATATTTAATAGAGTTATCGATAATACTTGATGTCAAAATTTTGAAAAGCTTTAAATCAGCCTTGATTTCTGGTCTGGATTTATAATGTAAGCGGATAGCAATTTCTTTATCAAAAGCTCTCCTTTCATAGTCTTTAACAATCTCTTCTAGCTGTACAATAAGTTGGAAACCTACCGGATTTAGTTCGAATTGGTTCTCCCGAATTCCAGATGAATCCAAAATTCTCTCTATCAAAGAATTGAGTTTCTTGCTCTCTGAATAAATGATCTCAATGAATTTTCTTCGTTTCTTTTCAGTAAATGACTCTCCCTCTTTTCTCAACCTCTCCAGCGCAAGTAGCGATGATGATAGAGGCGTCTTCAGTTCATGCGTAATGTTAGCGACAAAATCTTCCTTAAGTACCGATAGTTTTCTTTGGTATAGTATTTCCTTGTAAAGAAAAATGTAAAGAACAACTATCGCTAACAGCGTAAGAAAGATAGATAAGTACCAAAAAAGGTTATCCACTAAAATGCGGTTGATTATCCCTTTTACATAAATAGTTAAAAACACTCTGTTGTTTGTTTCTGCTATAAAAATGGGAGCTGTGAATGTAGAATTCTTAAGTTCTTGTATGTAGACCAGATTACTTGAAATTAATAAAGAATCTAACGCAGGATAATAAACACCATACTCGTATTTCAGGTTGTAGTTGAGTGGTTCCAGGTGTTCTCCTAATGCACTTTTTACTAGCCTTTCGTTTACAGATGGGAATTCTTCAACAAAAGCATTGTTTTCTGAAAATAATTCTTCTTCAGGTAATCTATAATACCTGTATAGCTCTATATTCAGGCTTCCTTCTTCTCTGTTACCTAAGCTGGAGGTAGATTTATTTATCTCATAAGAAGCTTCAAATAGAGCCTGGTAAATTTCATCTTCAAGGTTTTCATAATCCTCATTAAACAAAGAAATCAACAGATAAAACTGAATCACTGTAAGCATGGTAACAGTGATAAACACCAGTACTATTAACCAGGTCAGTCTTTGTTCCATATTCTGTTGCGTTTATTTAGATAAACTTTATCATTTTTAACGTTCATGATCACTAACTTTAAGAATGCGGATTTTTTTAACACTTATATGCCTGGGCCTGGTTCTTAATTCCTGTAATAAAGACTCTTCAATTAGTTCTGCCCGCGATATTTTAACCAGAGTATGGCTCAATTCAAAAGATGTTCATTCTACATCCTTTAGTTATGATGCCATATCTACTATATATCATAATGGCAAAGTATATGGCTCTGAGGAACACTTTTATGCACAACAATATCCCAACGGGTTAATTGTAAAATTTGATTCTCTGAATAGCTCTAATGGCATCATTTTTCATTATGATTCCAGTTATGCTTACCAAAATAACAAGATTGAATTTTCAAATTTCCGTCCCTTACGTTTATGGAAACAAGCCTTTTCGATTAAATTTGAATCGCCTGATGAAACTCTTGAGAAAGTCTTTAACCTTGGGATTGATACTACATTGATATCTGAAGACACTTTTAATAATCAGAATGTGTACATAATCGGAGCAACACCAGGTTCGCTCAAAAAAAACCAGTTTTGGATTGATAAAGAAAAACTGGTAACCGTAAGAGTTATCACCTATTTGGAGGAACGGGATTTCCTTTGGGATGTACACTTTGAAGATTATTTAAGTTTAAATAATAGTTGGTATGCAGGTACAGTAAAGTTTTATGAGAATAATATTTTAACGCTCGTTGAGGAGCATATAAATCATCAGATTATCCCTACTCTTCCTGATACATTCTTTACTCCTTCTAACTTTGGAAGTTTAAGGTGGTAAAATCCTAACAAAACTGATTTTTTCTTAACAATTGTTAAGTGCGGAAAAGAGGATCTACCCGTTCGATTCTCGAAAAACTCATCTTTTAGTTCTGATGAAAATAACATACGATTGTTTTTACCGAACTTAAATTTCTAACATGGAGCCCTGCAATACTAAACGTAGAATATTCCAAACAAGCTGTATCTTAAAAGGTGATAAACTTGGTCTTAGCACAAATCATTTTTCTTTGTAGTGAAAATTTCGTTTTGTCAATATTCATGGTATTATTAAGGGTTGAGGGGCAATGTATAAAGGAATGACTAACGATTAGAAATGGAAAAATCTCAAAATAAAACAGTAATGATCGTTGAAGACGATCTGATACTTAATCTTTTATATGAGAGTTATCTTGAAAAACTCGGGTACGATGCCGAAGGTGAGCTGGTCTATGGCAAAACAGCGATAGAAGTAGCCAAAAGAATCAATCCTGATCTTATCTTAATGGATATTTCTCTGGAAGGAGAAATGGACGGGATTGACGCAATGACTGAAATCCGGAAATTTTCGAATGTCCCGGTAATTTACATCACTGGAAATTCTGATCCCTATCACGTTCAAAGAGCTAAAGAAACAAGCTATGTAGATTACCTTGTGAAGCCCATTGAGTTTAATGATCTCAAAGAATCACTCGAAAGAAATTTTGGTAGATAGTTCTCCTTCTTACCGTTCTAATTATTCCAGACAATAATTCACGAACTTTTACCATTTTCTGATTGATGTAATCTCACCATCTGGTATTTTACACCTTAATTTACAGCAACAGTAACTCATGTTCAGAAGCAAAGCATTTAGGTGGGCATTGTTAGGCATTGGATTGATTTCTATCATTGCTCTGACGGGAATGAATGTGTATTCATTGTATGACATACGCGACCGAATGGTTGTTGGAGAAGAAGAGCGGCAGCTTGCCTTACTTGAAGACCTTGTTAGTGAAATACGGTACGAAATTTATGACCCTTTCACTGGTTTGGGTAGTCTCGAACTTGAACCTACAGAAAATACCATTTCATCTTCGGGGAAATTTCCTCCCCAGGTTCAGGAAAAAATAGTTAGCGCAGCTAAAAGCTCTCTTTTTGATGGAATCTATTACACTCCTGCTGAAACTGATCCATGTACCAATAATACTAAGGTATACTCTTATAACTACGATACACAGTTAATGGATTATACCGACTCCTATCCGTCTAAACTGTGTGACGGGGTAGGATTGGCACGAACTAAAGCTCAGATTGAGTTGAATAGTTTTGAATATCGCTGGAATACCAATACAGAGTTCGATGCGCACAGAACCATGAACATCAGCTTTGTAAACCTGAAGGAAAACCGAATTATTGGTTATCTCACTGCCTCTCTGAACAAGGAGTATATAGTAAATGACCTGATAGCTCCGAAACTCGTCGAGTATTTTGACCCGAAAGTAAATCCCGGCACAGTATTGTGGTTGCACGATTGGGCAAATAATGAAGTTCTTGCTACAAATAACCCATCAATTAATTATGACAGAGAGATAGTGGACGCAAGGCGAGGGTTTATTTGGGGGAATATGTTTGAGAATTGGAACATTAAAATTGCCTACCTCGACAACCCTGTTGGTGCTCTTTATGATGACACACTGTTTAAAAACCTTTTTGTTTTGGGAGTCGCGGTACTGTTTGTAATTGGAGCTTTGTTATTTATGTTCTTTACCGCTCAAAAAGAGAGAAATTTATCTCAAAGGCAGGCAGGTTTTTTGGCAAATGTTACTCACGAGCTTAAAACTCCTTTAGCGGTAATGCAGGCCGCCGGAGAAAATATTTCTGACGGACGCGTAACAGAATCGGCGCGTTTAAAAGAATACGGAACTCACATTTATAACGAGTCAATCCGTCTTCGTGGAATGATCGAAAAATTGCTGGATGTAGCAAAAACGGATTCCGGTCAAACGTTAATTAAGGCGATCCCAATTAACCTGAACCAATGGATTAAGGAGTATTTAAAGGAGAACCGAACATACATTGAAGAAAAAGGATTCAATGTTACTCTAAAATACAGCATGGATCAGGCGCTGGTAATGGTTGATACCTCTCACCTCGAAACGGTTTTGAGTAATCTTATAGAGAATGCAATTAAGTATTCGGGAGAAGGAAAAAAAGAAATCAGGTTCCGGGTTCAATCAGAGCAAAAAAATATGGTACTGATTGTATCTGATACCGGAATCGGCATTCCGAAAAAACATCAAAAAAATATTTTCAAGAAGTTCTATCGTGTTGAAGATTCTCTGAATGCAAAAACCAAGGGACATGGATTAGGTTTGAGTATTGTTAAAAACCTAATTGAATTAAACGGTGGAACTATAAGTGTAATGAGTGAAGTTGGAAAAGGGACTACTTTCACCCTAAGATTTTCTATTTTTGTGCGCGAAGATGAAAAACTGAAATCCCGAAAGGAAAACAGCCCAACCAAAACCGTGATCAAGACCTCTGAGTATGCCTAATAAGACCATCAAAATTCTTGTAGTAGAAGACGAGCCCAGTTTAATATTTACCCTCCGTGACACTTTAGAAAGCGAAGGATATCAGGTTATTGTAAGTGAAGATGGCGAACATGCTGTTGAATTAGTTCAGGAACACTCTCCGGATTTGATGATCCTTGATATTATGCTTCCCGGCAAAAGTGGTTATGATATTTGTAAGGAAGTACGTGAGCTTAAGTACACCTTCCCGATCATCATGCTTACGGCTAAGGACCAGGAAATTGATAAAGTGAAAGGATTAAACCTTGGAGCTGACGATTACCTTACAAAACCTTTTGGTGTAAAAGAATTATTGGCTAGAATCCAGGCACGACTTCGAAGAGCAGGTACCTATTCCTCGTCCAGCGAAGTAGAAATACTAAAGCTTGGAGGGGTTAAAATTGACTTACTCGAATCTGAAGTTGAATTCCCTGATGGAAAAGTAAATGAACTTACAGCTCGTGAAGTTGAATTGATTCGCTATCTCTTAAGCGCCGGTGGTGAGCCTGTGTCCCGGGACGAGTTGCTCGAAAAAGTGTGGCGCTATGAATACAGTACCAACACCAGAACGGTGGATGTACATATTTCAAAACTACGTGCCAAGATTGAGATACATCCTGATGACCCACGCTACCTTATAACGCTACACGGGGTTGGCTATCTTCTGAAAACTAGTTGATCAAAGCTTCAACGAATTTCACGAACCCTTCGGTTTGAGCCTCAAGTAGTTTCTGTTGGAATTCATCCTTAATCCCTGTTTTCGGATCAAACATGTTTTGTACTCTACTAATAAATACTCTCTCAGGGTATTGATGTGCATTTAAATAATTAGCCACCATTTGAAATTGCTCTACAGGTCGCAGACCTCCAAAAGCTCCTCCGGCTATTCCAACATAGGCAATTGGTTTTTCAGCTAAAGCGCTCGGATAAGGCAGGTAATCGATAAATATTTTAAGAATACCCGGGAAACTTCCGTTGTATTCTGGTATCACAAACAAAAGAGCATCCGCCTCGATCACCGGCTTCCTGAATTTGATGATAGAAGGTATTTCGTCCATATACTTTCCACCTACTACATCCGCCAAGGGGAAATCTGTCATATCAATTATATCAGCTTTCACTCCTACCTTTTGGTAAAGTCCGCTTAAATAATTAGCCACTTCCAAACATTTGGAGCCAGGCATATCCGTACCACTGATAATCTTCAAATTCATATGAATCCCTGATTTTATTCTGAATTGATGACTTTTATTCTTAAAAAATCATTCCTGAAAATATAAATATTTATCCTTCTTAATTTTGTAAGCGCTTTTCCTTTAAGTATTGAATTTTATTTAAACAAAAAGATATTTTTACCTAAATTTGTTTTTCTTTCATCCAATTAGTCCGTATCATTTTATGTGTTATTAACAAATACATTAAACTATTTGCTCATGTTTTATTCCGCCTAATACATAGCCGGGGGGGATCAGGTTGGTTAGGCTGCGATTCACCTTCCGGTAGTATTAGTGACTCCAACAACAACAGGCGAAGTGCTGATCCTCTTCGCCTGTTTTTTATTCTTCAGATTTATTCTTTCCCTTGATCGAGTCAAGACGTTTTTTAAGTAACCCTTCTCTTCCTTCAGCTCCAGCTTCATAAAAAGAGATATTCTTTAATGAATCCGGTAAGTATTGCTGATCTACCCAGTTCCCTGGATGGCTATGAGGGTATTTATAATCTTTAGAAGCATTCTCGATATCCTGATAGCGGGCAGAAAGTTTATTCGCGGTTTTATCCTTCAGATATGGAGGAACATTCCCCACTCCTTTTTCTTTGATTTCGCTACTCGCCTTAAAAATACCAAGTGTACTGTTGCTCTTGGGACACATCGCCAGATAAAGTGCAGCGTGTGACAAGAAAAACATCCCTTCCGGCATTCCACATTTCATAAATGCCTCGTGGCATGAATTCACAATAGTGATGGCATTTGGTTCCGCGAGCCCAATATCTTCGCTGGCAAGAATAAACATACGCCGGAAAAGGAAGTTCGGATCATCTCCTCCTTCCAGCATAGCATTCATCCAGTATAATGCCCCATCCGGATCCGAACCTCTAACCGATTTTATAAAAGCGGATATATAATGATAATGCTCATCTCCTGTTCGATCATATCTAACCGTTCTGCGCTGGATGCTTTCTTTAGCGATATCAAGATGAATATGAATGACTCCACCCTCGTCAGGCTTACTTGATAGCACTGCTACTTCCAAAGCGTTAAGTGCGTTCCGTACATCTCCCCCGGCATAGTCGGCAAAATGATCAATCGCATCCTGATTTACTTTGATTTCTTTATTCCCCAAGCCCTTTTCTTCATCTTTTAAAGCACGTTGAATCATATGCTCAACATCCCCTTTCAGAAGAGGTTTTAGCTCAAATAACTGGCACCTGGAAAGCAATGGATTTACCAGAGAATAAAATGGGTTTTCGGTTGTGGCTCCTACCAAAGTAATGATTCCACTTTCCAGATGGGGAAGCAATGCATCTTGTTGTGCTTTATTCCAGCGATGAATTTCATCTACAAAAAGGATGGTTTTTCTGCCATTGAGTTTTCGAAGCTTTTCAGCTTTTTCTACCACTGTTCGGAGCTCTTTTATTCCATCAAGAACGGCATTGATTACTTCAAAAGCCGCTTTAATTTCTTTTGAGATTACATGCGCCAGTGTAGTTTTACCTGAACTTGGTGGACCGTAAAAAATGAGCGATCCAATCACTCCGCTCTCGATCATCCGGCGAAGCATTTTTCCTTCCCCAACCAAATGCTCCTGACCTACAAATTCTTCCAGCGAATTAGGTCGCATTCGTGTGGCAAGTGGTTGATGATAATCAAAAGCATCAGGTTCGTTTACCCGAAATCCTTGCTGACTTTTATCCTGAAACAGATCCATAGAATGGATTAATTAAAATATGTGCAATATATGTTATTGGTACTCAAAAGTCATAATAGACTTTTCTGGCTACTATATTTATCCAGATATTGCTTGAGCTTCACTTTTTTTCGAGTGCTGTCACTGGTCATATAACGAAGTTTTCCAAACACATCCCGCTCCTGCCAGGCACGATCAAAACGTCCTAATACCCAGAAAATGCCTGAGTAGCTATTCGGATCTCGTCCGTCGATTGCGAATTTGTTGTTCAGTTCGATGAGATAATCCAGCGCTGTACGATAATCCGGAGTCCACTCTATTACTTTCTTTCCCCAAAGCATGCGTAAATAATTATGAATTATCCCTTCTTCTCTAAGCTGAGTTTGAGCGGCATTCCAGAGCTCGTCATGTGTTTTAGATTGCTCAAATTCTTCCAAGGAATAGATGTATTCTCGTTCATCATCTCTGTGTTCATTCATGGTTTTTTGAACCCAATCCGGGAGGCTTTCAAACTGATCATAATCCGGTCGGTGATGTGCATAATGGAATCCCACTTCCCTCCATGTAATTACTTCATCCAGAAAGCTTTCAATATTCGGATCACCATTAAAAAAACCTGAATTTTTTCCTCCATTTGGTGTGATGCTATCCAAATCCCAACCCTCAGGTTGATGATCTAATACAGCTTTTACAATTTCATATTCACTGATTTTCCCAAAATGGAGCCATGGGCTTAGTCCACTTGTTTTCTTTTCGTCAGGGTGATTTCGTTTCTCATCGTACTCCATCAATCCATTCCTAATAAACTGACCAAGCTTTCCTAAGGCTGCTTGTCGACTTCCATCCATATCAATCACCCCAACTGAATGGTCAATATCTAAACCTGAAACAGTTTTGTCTATATCTTCGAGGGCTTCATCTCCACGGAGATATTTTTCTAAAAATTCATCCGGCAGGGAAACCTTATCAGCATTCTCCAGATTATCTAGAGGGTTTTGTTTGGGAGGATTGGTGTAAGCTTCAATAAAATGCTTCTGCATGATCTTTCTGAAGAGATAGGCTGAGTACGGATCTTTATCTGTGACTCCGAGAGGAATTAATCCGTTTGAGTCTATTGTGATGTACGGTATATCTAGTTTTTTACTAACCGAATCATTGTGCTTTCGAATAATGAACACCGGGTATTCATCCGAAATCACAATGCAAGCCTTTTCAGCCAAAGTGTATAAAAGACCTTTACCAGCCCCGGACTCCGGCTCAACATAACTAAACATGTTCAAACCTTTAGATTTCGCTATCTCCAGGTTTTCCTTCATTCCCTGCATAATGAAGGTATGAAAGCGATCGCTAGCCCAGGGATAATCAACATTTAAACCTTCATAAATAAGGAGAGGCTTATTTAACTTATTCGCCCAGGCTACGGCGTATTCAAGTGCATAATTGTACTGAAAACGCCGGTTGATTTGCATCCAATAAAGAACATAATCTCCTTCGCTATTAGGTTCTTCGTTGTTTCGGTTAAATCTTCGGTAACTGTTGATGTTTTTTATATCGGTCTGCATATCAGGAATTCAAACCGATATTCACTCTGTTACATTCCGTTTTAAAAATTGAATACAAAACCAACGTTAAAGGTAGTAAGATCTGTTCTGGATCTTGAAAGGTTATAATCCAGTCCTCGTCGGGTTCTGATTAAATCTCCTTCTTTCAGATAATCTGCTTCTCCACCAAGCATATATTTAGCTTTAACAATTATGGAAAATCCAATAAAATCTCCATCCTCATCGTATCCTTCATAAAGCCTGAACTTCATCCCCCCACCAATTCCATAGCTGGGTGTGTAATAATCGTGATTAACCGTACTCGCTAACTCGTCATCATCCCAGCCATCAACCACACTGCTTTGTGTATACAGATAGTTGAAACCAACCAAACCTTCCACAAAGGGTTTAATCATCCCGTATTCAGGCTCAAAACGCATAATAAAATGTGGAGTAAACATATTATTTGTGGTTCTCACTTTTACTCTTACTTCCTGAATATCAGGACTAAAAAATTCCGTACGCTCGTCCCAGCCGAAATTTTGATAGATTCCACCTATTCCAAAATGGATTGGAGACCTTGGAATCTGGTATGTCGCTGACATATCCAACCCGTAAGCATTTCTTTCCAGTGATTGATGGAAGCTCCCTTGTGGTGTTCCTAGCGCAAACCCGATATCAAAATTAAATCCCTGTGCTGCTATTAATCCAGGGAAGAGTGTAATTGCGAACACAAGGAATTTTACTTTTTTCATGACCCGCTCCGATAACTTTAAAGATTTGTTCGAATCTAACCTGTTATCCCGCAGGTGGATATTGCATAAAAATGCGAGTTGGATTCTTGGCTAGCTTCTTCTCTCTAACCCTTCTATAAATCTAATACTACTTGACTTAATAGCTTCTTTCTCCTCATCTGATTTCTTATCAAACATATTCACCATAAAATTTGCTCTACCATTTTCCATAAAAGTCTCCCGTTGCTCATCCACAAAATTCCAATACAGATAATTAAACGGGCAGGCATCTTCACCAGTTTTCTTGCTGATTTTATAGGAACAGCCTTTACAGTAGTTACTCATCTTATTGATGTAGTTTCCTCCTGCTGCATAAGGTTTCGATGCCAGCACCCCTCCATCTGCAAAGGTAGACATACCCAGCACATTTGGCAGAACTACCCATTCGTAGGCATCGGTATAGGCAAACCAAAACCACTCGTTAAGTTGTTGAGGGTTCGTTTCCGTAAGATTACTAAAATTACTAAGCACCATCAGCCTTGGAATGTGATGAGAATACCCGAATTTAATTACTGGTTTCAGACACTCGCTCATACAATGCATCTTAGTATCTCCGGTCCAGTACATCTGTGGTAAATTTCGCTCAAATTTAAAGTAATTTACTTCCCGAACTTTCGGCATCATCGCTTCATAGTATATCCGGACAAACTCTCTCCAACCAATAACCTGCCGGATAAACCCTTCTACTGAGTTGAGCCTTGCCTTTCCCGCGTCATAAGCTTCTTGTGCTCTATCGCATACTTCCTTTGGGATCAGCAGCCCATTATTTAAATACATAGACAGATGAGAATGAAAGATTACATGCTCTCCGGTAGCCATGGCGTCTTCGTACGGACCAAATTGATCAAGGCCGTGTTCAATGAAATCGTTTAGCCGATATAAAGCTTGTCGACGAGTAACTGCATAATCAAATCCATCTAGCTCTCCGAAATGATCGCTGAATGAATGCTCTACCAAATCAATTACTTCCTGAGTTATTGAGTCAACTTCAGTAGAGGCCCATTCTGGAGTTTTGATATTCTTAGGTAGCTTCTTCCGGTTCTCCTCATCATAATTCCATTCCCCTCCTTCAGGATTTGTTCCATCCATCAAATAACCAGTCATTCGACGCATGTCCCGGTAGAAGTATTCCATCCTGTAGCCCGGTCCAATTTTGTCTTTGTATTCTTCCTCGTCAGCCAAAAAAAATGTATTTGGAATTTCTTCCATACGATTATTGAATTCCTCTTTCACTGATCGAAGTCGTTCGCGTGAATTCCATTCTGAAGGTGTCATATACGTAAGCACCAAATCCTTCGATTCTTCAAGTATCTCTTTTACACCTTCATCATAATGACCTTTTGAAGAATGATAGAGTACTGGGAATCCGACTTCGGAACATTCCAGAGCAAAATGCCGCATAGCACTCAACAGATAAATCAATTTCTTTTTATGATATGGAAGCGACTTCCCTTTCTCTTTCGATTCGATGAAAACAAGTAGTGGCTTCTCTTCTTTCACCCATTCTGGCCATGCATCCAGGTTTAATTGATCGTGAAGAATAAATACTGCTTTTGGATGCTTATCAATTTCGGACTTATCAATTCTACTATCAATCTCTGATAAAAAAGGTCTTGTTTTCATGCCTTTCAAATTGATTTCCAATGGAATTTAGTTCCTCAGTTTAAATTTTAATTTTGCATCTCAAGGAAATACTATTATAATAGTATTAACTAATTCGTTTCCTATGTCGAATAAAAGATTTCTACCCATCGGTAAAACTGAACTTGAAGTACTTCACATTGTTTGGGAGCTGAAAGAAGCAACTGTAAATGATGTGCTGGAACAAATCCTGAAAAAGAGAAAAGTAGCATACACTACAATTATGACCGTAATGAAAAACCTGAGCGGCAAAGGTGTTCTGAAATATCGAAAAGAAGGAACAACCTATGTATACAGTGCTAAACAAAGCCAACAGCCGGAAGAAGTTCAAGGTAAACTGTTGAGCGAAATCCTTGACAAAGTGTTTAAAGGATCCCCCTCTGCGCTCATACAAACACTTGTTAAACATGAAAACCTAAGCAAAGAAGATCGAGAAGAGATCAAAAAACTAATTGACGGCATGGAGGATTGATCATGCAACCCATGTATGAATTTTTTCAACTTCTTGGCTCCCTCAGTATTGATCTTTTTTGTTTCCACTGCTGATTTGGTCTGTTGTAGCGTTTATTGCTTTTGTTGCATTAAAACATGCTTCCTTTTTAAATCCGTTGTATCAGTATCATTTACGGTTCGCTACACTAGCTGCAGTTCTTTTTGGGGTTTTTGCAAGCTATGCCATTCATCAAGTAAGGCAAAGTACCATTAGTAATGTCAATTTTGAAGGGGCTATTTTTGTAGTTCAAAGTCCTATTGAGCTTACCGTTAGTGCCCAACCAGCTACTTCTGTTTTTCAACCCGACTTCCTTAACCCTAATTTTTTGATCGGGGCAATTACTTGCTTGTTAGCTTTAGTAAGTCTCTTCTTTTTAATCCGCCTTCTGACTTCTTACATCAGCTTAAAGCGACTATACCAAACTTTAGAAACTTCTCCTCTAGAGGGTTTTGAAACTTCAAATAAAGAGATCCAACTCGCATTTCACGATCATCCACTGGTTCCTTTCACCTTTGGCTGGATTAAGCCTGTTATCGTACTTCCAAAAAGGATTAAGGATCAACCTGAAAAAGTACAAATGGCGATTCAACATGAACTGGTTCATATAGAACGAGGAGACTATTTACTTCAGCTTTTCCTTTCTGTTATTGAGTCTGTCTTATGGTTCCACCCTCTAATTAGATTAGGCGCTAAAGAAATTGAGACCTACCGGGAAATTTCCTGTGATCAACAAGTTCTAAGCACGACTCAGGTTTCCACAAAAAAATATGCCTCTATGCTCTATGAACTTGTTCCCCTTGAACGAGGACTTAGTGGATTTTCGGTAAGCATGGCTGTTAAGCAATCAACTTTAAAGCAACGCATTGAAACCATGAAACATCATAAGCTTTATAAAACATCACTCAAGAGAAGCCTTTTGTTCTTTTTTGCGATGACGTTATTAATCACTTTACCCATTGCCTGCTCGGATTTGCAGGGGCAACAAGTTTTAAGTAGCGAACAGCTTCAGGATGAGAGGATAACTGTGATGTCTCATTCCATTTCAATTAATGATAAAGTTGTTTTAGACAAAAGTCCGGGAGGAGGAAATGGTCCCGGAATTGGCTCTGCGTTCTTTGGAACTAAAGATCATGGAATATTTGTGGTTGCGCTCCATGAAATAGAGAATGCAAAGAAATCTGGTAGTATTTCAGGAGAACGTATTTTATTCTCAATTAATGGACTTGATGTAGAAATCATTTCTAATGGTCCAATTCTTGAAAACAACAAAGAAGCGGATATTTGGGTAAAGCATTTTCCTGATTACAGTGTTCACGGAGTATCTGGCTTTTTTACTCAAAGAGATGTTGACTTTGAAGAGCACTTCAAAGATTTCAAGGCTTTTAGTAATGAAACCGGCAAGTACTATAAAGTCCCTGACCAAATGCCGGAACTGATAGGTGGGCTAACTGAGCTCCAGAAGAATGTTGAATATCCAGAAGAGGCTAGAAGAACAGGAATCCAAGGGCGTGTAACTCTTCAATTTATTGTTGATGAACAAGGTAATGTGGTAAATCCGAGAGTTATGACCGGTATAGGTGGAGGTTGTGATGAAGCTGCTCTGACTGCTCTCGCCAATGTCAAATTTAAACCTGGAATCAAAAACGGAGAACCTGTTAAAACACAGTATAGCCTTCCTGTAATTTTCAGACTTACCAACACATTTGATAATACAGATGCCCAGAATACTTTTTCTTCTGAACATTCAGATGGAAGAGAAATGCAAATATTTATCTTTGAGGATTCCAATGGAAAACTAGAATTAAGAGTAACAGACAAAAATAAGTTCCCCCTTGAAGGCGCTGTCCTAAGGTTTGAAGGAAATAACCAGGGCATAATTTCTGGTAAAGATGGATTAATTACTGCAACGAATCTGGAACCCGGCAATCATAATTACATAATCTCACATACGGATTATTGGGAAATGAAAATGAATATTTTTATGGAAGAATAATCTGACTGAAGTATTCTGTATTCACTTCAAACTTTTTTGTAACATGCTGTTGGTTGTCTCGTACGAGCGCCAAGATCTAAAATCAAACATGTTTGTTATGCCTGCTAAATTAAGAAAATCCAAGAAGGACAAAATGATTGCCGGAGTATGCGCTGGATTGGCAGAATATCTTGGCTGGGACCCAACCATCATTCGAATTCTATTTATCATCTTTGCCTTTATGTATGGGTTCACCATTCTCGCTTATTTTATACTCGCTATTGTAATGCCTGATTAAGCCTCCCTTTTCACCGAACGTTTGTTGGAAATTTGAAGCGTCCTGTGCATTTTAAGTAAAATTAAACCGTTTACTTATGAAAGTAGGAATTGTTGGGGACGCAACCCGCGGAGTTGCCTGGGAAGGACATCTTCGCCCGCATAGCATTGTTCGCCAGGTTGATCTTACTCCATCCCTAAATGATCTGGATTCTGTTGATGCATGCCTCATCCTCGATGAATCCGAGCATAATCTTGATATCCTTTTAGAAGGAATCCATAAAGGATTTAATTGTTTCTTTATTGCTAAACCCCCTACCAATATTCCAAAACTTGAGAAAATTCACAGGGCTGCAAAAGAAGCAGGAGTTATTGTTCAGTTTGCACACTGGCCAACACTCGCGCCAGCAACCCAATGGATGATGGATAAAATGGCCCGACCCGGCTTCATCCACATTGAAAAAGAGGTGAATAAAAACCAGTTGATTGATGTGGAACATGAATTCCGACATCTTTGGATTGATGAACTCGGGCTGTGTTTAAAATGGATCGATAGCGGGATACATCATATTGAAGCGAAGCAAATTGCTCTTAATGAAAATCATCCTATCGTAATCCATCTATTTTTGAGGTTTGATAGCGGAGCTTCTGCATCTGTATGTGTTTATACCGGTGCTTCTGAGAACAAACACAAGCGTATCATTTCTACTAAGAATGAAATATTGGAATGCAATGTACCCAGCCAGATAATAAAGTTCGGACGACTTAATGAAAGTAACAGACTTTATTTCGAAAAGCAGGTATTTGATCCGGCAACCTCAGCAGAGAAAGCTGCTCTTCTTTTTTTGAAGTCAATCCAATTAAATCGGGAATCGGCTTATTCTAGTTACGACGCACTGCGACTGGCAACCCACATATACAAAGTAGAACAACGACTTAAGCAGTTCTCTTAACATTAAAGAAACCTTGAGTTAATATTAACTTTACTTTCTGTTAACAATTTGGTAACATTGGATTGGCATCAAATTCAGAAAGGTATTGCCATGAAAAAATTATCGTTTACAATCATTCTTCTACTTGTTGGTGGTTTTATAACTGCAAACGCGCAACAAATAGAAACCCCTAAAGAACAAAAAATTGTCACGCATGTAATTGGTGATAATTATGATGTAGTCTACAAAGACTTAAATGGTAATACTCTTAAAGAGGGTAAATACCTGAAAATTGGTGACCGTTTCAAGCCACATGGCATTTGGAAATTGTATGACAGAAGTTCATTCAAGTTGATTACAACTTCAAAGTACGATAAAGGTGAACAATTGTGGGTTGAAACTATCATTGACGGTAAAATTCTTTATGTAGGTAAAGAAGAGCTTAAAATGAAAAGGCATGAAGTACGCATTGCCAAACTAGATAAAAAAGCAAATAAGCTTAAGTAACATTATCAAATTAATTGATTTCAATAGAGGTCGTCATGAAAAAAAGTTTATATAATACCTATTACAAATTCGGACTCGAATACTTCATCAACAAGAAGCTTCTGGGACTGCACAAACCAAACGCAACCACCAATATCTTTTATCTCGGATTGATTCTAGTGATAATTACTATTGCACAGGTTTTTTAAAAATTACTTAGGCCTCATCGCTTTAAATGCGGCTTTAAGCTTTTTACGAGACATCAGGTCGTTGATGAAATTAAATTGTCCGGCCTGAAGTCGCTCCCCCCCATCTATTACAACTGATTCTCCCGTTATATACGGAACCAAATCTGACATAAGGAAAGTAGCCAGATTGGCAAGTTCCTCGTGTTTTCCATACCGCTTCATCGGAATCTTCTTAATAAAGAGCTTTTCTATCATTTTATCCGGAACCAATCTCGACCAAGCCCCTTTCGTTGGAAAAGGTCCGGGAGCAATTGCATTCACCCGAATTCCATATTCTGCCCACTCGAAAGCTAATGAACGAGTCATGGCAAGAACTCCCGCCTTGCTACACGCAGACGGAAGAACAAAGGCACATCCCGTACTTTCTGCATAAGTTGTGACAATGTTTAGGATTGAACCTTCTTTTTCGTTGTCAATCAAATAGTTTCCAAAAGCATGTGTACAATTAAAACTACCATGAAGTACAATATCTACAATTGTTTTAAACCCTCCCGGGGTAAGATCTTCGGATGCTGATAAGAAGTTCCCCGCTGCGTTGTTGACTAGTCCTTCCATAGACCCAAAATCAGAAACGATATCTGAAATCATATTCTTTACGGCTTCATGATCTCTTACGTCATTCACATAATACCGTACTTCAGCTCCCTCTTTTTCTTTTTTGATTTCCTCTACAGCTTTCTGAAGTTTTGTTTCTGTTCGTCCACAAATTGCGATATTAGCGCCTGATCTTGCAAAACCTTTCGCCATTGCCAGGCCAAGCCCGCTCCCTCCACCTGTTATCAAGATTGTTTTTCCAGCCAGTGTGTCTTCCGTAAACATGATTACGCCTTAGTTTAAATTTTCAAAAATTCCTGCAGCACCCATGCCACCACCAATGCACATAGTCACGAGCCCATATTTTGACCCACGGCTTTTCATTTCGTGTAAGATTTGAGTAGTAAGTTTAGCTCCTGTGCAACCTAGTGGATGCCCCATCGCAATCGCACCTCCGTTCACATTCGTTATTTCCTGATCCAGCCCAAGTTCTCTTATCACTGCTAAAGATTGTGATGCGAATGCTTCATTCAATTCAATCAAATCAATACTTTTCAATGAAAGACCTGACTTATCCAGGACTTTCGGAACAGCTTCAACCGGACCAATCCCCATATATTCAGGAGCTACTCCAGCTACATCAAATCCAACATATCTGGCTATAGGAGTTAAACCAAGTTCATTCACTTTCTCTTCGCTCATCACCAGAACGGCAGCGGATGCATCATTCATTTGTGATGAGTTTCCAGCTGTAACACTTCCTCCGGCTTTAAACACTGGGCGTAATTTATTGAGAACTTCTGTTGATGTATCAGCTCGTGGACCTTCATCCTTGCTAAAAATGAACGTTTCTTTTATAAGCTCCCCTTCTGCACTAATTTTCTTTTCTACCACTTCTACAGGTGTAATTTGCCCACCGAACTTATCTTTCTCCCAGGCACTTACTGCTCTTTGGTGACTTTGATAAGCGAAGGCATCCTGATCATCACGGCTGATTTTATACTTTTCGGCTACATTTTCTGCTGTCAGCCCCATGCTGATATACACTTCGGGACGATTGTCAACTAAATCAGGGTTTGGCTGAAATGATATCCCACCCATCGGAACCATGCTCATTGATTCTACACCACCTGCGATAATCACATCTGCTCCACCAGCCATAATCCGTTCAGCTGCCATCGCAATAGTCTGCAATCCTGAAGAACAGAACCGGTTTACTGTTACTCCGGGAACAGAATCAGGCAATCCACCAAGCAATGCAATTTGGCGTGCGATATTTAACCCTTGTGAAGCCTCCGGAAATGCACATCCCATCATCACGTCATCAACTTCAGCAGGATCCAGATCGGGCACGTGCTTCATTAAATCCTTGATAACTTCCCCTCCCAATGTATCAGGATAGGTAAATCTTAAGGAACCTTTGTTTGCTTTACCGCAGGCAGTTCGTTTAGCAGAAACTATATATGCTTGTTTAGTCATGAGTTTTCTAGTTGGGAGTATTGAGTTGCGAGTTTATGGTTTTTTCATTTTAGCGTATTCCTGAATACAAAAATCACCTTTTGTATCTCATCAAGTTCTGTAGTACATCTTTGAAAATCTCCCTCTTCTGTAAATCCAAGGTTTTTATAATCACTCATAACTCACCGCTCTTAACTCAAACCTCACTACTCACAGCTAATTCCTCAATGGTTTCCCGGTCTTAAGCATATGTTCGATTCGGGCGTGAGTTCCTTCATCTTTAAAGCAATCCAGTATAGCTTCACGCTCAAGTTTCAGAAGATAATCTTCCGGGACTTCCTGGGGCTCGCTTAAATCACCACCAGATAATACATGGGCTACTCTACCGCTAACAACCCTATCGTAGTCGGTGGCATATCTTGCTTCACTCATCACATACAACATCGTTTTCATTACGCTAAGAGCCTTAAGGCCCTGAACTTTGATGGGCTCTTTTGCGGGGGGCTGATATCCTGCTTCCAACATGGAAAGGGCCTCTTCTTTTGCTATTGCAAGCTGAAGATTCCGATTCATCACTATTACATCTTCATCACGTAAAAAACCCCGTTCTTTTGCCTTGTGAGCACTATCTGATACTTTTGCCAATCCTATAGTTTTAAAAGCTTCTTTAATAAAAGGAAGAGGGTCTGCTTCGGGTTCAAGCTTGCTCATCGCTCGTTTTAAAAGCTCGGTTGTTCCTCCACCTGCTGGAATCAATCCTACACCAACCTCAACTAAGCCCATATATAACTCATGATGGGCTACCACACGATCGGAGTACAATACAAATTCAGTTCCTCCTCCAAGAGTTCTCCCGAAAGGAGCCGCAATCACAGGAAAAGAAGCATACCTCAGCTTAACTGCGGTACGCTGAAAGTTTGTAACCGCAGCCACAACATCTTCGAACTTACCCGATTGAACTGCCTGTACAGCTTCCATCAAATTAGCGCCATAAGCAAAATTGTCTCCATCGTGGCTTATCACCAGCGCTTTGAAATGCTTTTCTACTGATTCGAGGCAATTTTCCAGAGATTTTACTAGCTCAAAACCGAGGGTAGCATTTTTTGTTTTGAACTCGAATAATGCGATTCCGTCACCCATATCCAGTAAGGCAGCCGAATCATTTTCAAAAAACGGAACTTTTGCTTTCCGAACCTGAGCAACGGTTAATTCACCATCAGCATTAGGAGTTTGATCCACCATCGTTTTGGAAATTGGATCAAATACTTTTCCATCAGCATAAAAAGAATCGTAACCTGATTCTTTCAAATCCGAAACTATATTCGGTATACCTTTCCCTTCACTTGAGAGTTTCTTTACAACAGAGTCAACTCCAAGAGCGTCCCAGCGTTCGAAAGGTCCTAGTTCCCAATTAAACCCCCATTTCATAGCACGATCAACTGATTCTATAGAATCTGAAATTTCCGGAATTCTGTTCGCGGCATATAACAATAAATCCCGTTGGGTTTCCCACACGAAATTACCGACATCAGAATCGTCAAAGGTCAAAAGCTTGAGGCGTTTTCCTGTATCTCTAATCTTTTTTGCTTCAGCTATTATTTCATAGTCTATAGTCTTTTGAGGCTCGTATTCTAACTTCTCAGGATTTATAACATGGAATTCACGCCCTTGTTCAGTTTGAACCTTTTTGTAGAATCCCTCGCCACTTTTATTACCAAGCTTCCCTGCTTCAATCATTTTCCCGAACTGATCAGGAAGCTTGAAGGTATCCTTCATCTCATCATTTGGAATAAGCGGATGAATATTGCCCGAAACATGTGCCATCACATCTAATCCAACAATATCCCCGGTTCTGAATGTAGCAGACTTAGAATATCCTGTGAGAGTTCCTGTAAGTGCATCGATCTCTTCCACCCTAAATTTCCCATCAAAGAAATAAGGCATTATGGAAGCCATCGAAAATACTCCAATTCTATTTCCGATGAAGTTCGGTGTATCTTTACAAAGCACCACTCCTTTTCCAAGTACCCGTTCACAAAAAGAACTTATATGGGAAATCACCTTTTCAGAAGTAAACTCTGTGGGAATAATCTCCAGCAACTTCATATAACGAGGAGGATTGAAAAAATGAGTTCCAAGAAAATGCTCTTTAAATTCTTTGGAACAATCTGAGCTAATTTCAAAAATAGGAAGCCCGGACGTGTTTGAGCTTACAATGGTTCGAGGAGCCCTAAGTTCATCCAGTCTGGCCATCATCTTCTTTTTGATGTCCATTCGCTCAATAATTACTTCACAAATCCAGTCCACTTCTTTTAAACGGTTGAGATCATCATCAAAATTCCCGATCTCAATTCTTTCAGCAAACTTTGTCAATCCGAATGGAGCAGGCTTCAGTTTCTGAATTTTTTTGATACTCTCTTCAGCTATTTTATTGGGATGCCTGGGATCATCACTCTTAAGATCCAGAAGAAGTACTTCGAGCCCCGCATTTATACAATGTGCGGCTATCTGGCTGCCCATTACACCAGATCCTAAAACTGCTACTTTCCGAATTTTTTTCATGTCGCCACTCTACTATTCTTCATAAATTGATTTGATCAAATCTGCGTAGTTCTTTTTTACCACACTTCTCTTAACACTCATCTTTGGTGTTAGTTCTCCCTCGTCGATACTAAACGCCCGTTCAAGAAGAACGAACCTTTTTACCTGCTCCCAATGAGGAAGTTTCTTGTTGACCTTATCCACTTCGAGCTGTACCTGATTGATTATATCCTGGTTTGTTGATTTATTTTCAGAAGGAAATGGAATTCCCTTTTGTTTGAATCTCTTTTCGATATTGTTCCAGTCCGGAGCAATTAAAGCTGCACAGAACTTTTCCTCGCTACCTACCACCATCGCCTGGTCTATAAATCCACTATTTATCAGAGCATTTTCTATGGGTTGGGGTGCTACATATTTCCCGGTTGAAAGCTTAAACATCGATTTCTTTCGGTCTGTAATAAATAACCAACCCTCATCATCTATGTAGCCGATATCGCCGGTACAAAACCAACCATCTTCCGTCATCACTTCCGCGGTTTTATCAGGAAGTTTGTAATAACCCACCATCAAATTTGGCCCTCTGGTTTCGATTTCTCCATCCTCGGCTATCCGGATTTCAACATCTTCAAGAGCTTTTCCCGCAGAACCTATTCGTATCACATCTGGAAGACTGGAAGTCATAACCGGAGAGGTTTCTGTCAATCCATAACCCATACCGCATTTTAACCCAATTCCATTAAAAAACCGCATTACCGGAGGTGCTAATGCAGCCCCACCTACAGTGGTACCTACCAAATTTCCACCCATTCCCTCCCTGATTTTTGAATAAACCAGTTTATCAGCAAGCTTCCATTGCATGGCCTCTAACCCTTCTGGTGGATGCTCAGGATCATATTCCTCAGCAAATTTAACAGCCCAGTAGTAGAGCCTTTTTTTTACACCTGAAAGCTCCTGACCCTTCACTTTTATCCCGGTCATAATCTTCTCCAGAAGCCTTGGAACTGTGGCAAAGTAGATAGGCTTTACAGTAACTAAATCGATTTTAAAATCCTGAACATCTTCTACATAATAAATTGAAGCTCCCGAACAGATATATAAATATGAAGCAATTCGTTCTAACATATGCGCCAGTGGGAGATAGGAAAGTATCTTTGGGGATTCAAAGTCATCAGACTTAAATGGCATTCTTTCCAACGAAGCAAGCGCATTCGAAGCAAGATTCATATGGGTTAGCATTACCCCTTTCGGAACACCTGTGGTGCCCGAGGTATAATTGATGTTAGCCAGATCATCTGGTTCAATAGCGCTTCTTAATTCCTTAAACAGACTGGGTTGTTCGGTGTCCAGTTCTTTACCCATCTCCATTACTTCTTCAAATCCTTTTAACTTTTTGTGGGATGAAGGTTGAATACTAATAATAGCTTCGATAGAGGTAATCGCTTTAACAAGTGGCTTGGTTTCTTCGAACAGCTCATCATTCGAAACGATATGAACTTTAGCCACAGAATTCTCGAGGATATATTTAATCTGATCAGCTGGTTGTGTGGTATAAACAGCTACATTCACTGCCCCAAGCGAAAGTACTGCCTGATCACAAATCAGCCATTCTGTGCTGTTTTCAGAGTGGATAGAAACCCGGTCTCCTTTGCGAACTCCAAGATGATATAATCCTAATGCAAGGTTCTTTACCTTGCTTTTAAAATCATCTACAGAGGTTTCAATCCATTGCCCTTTTCTCTTTACCGCAGAAAGAATCCCCAATTTATTTTTTTTCATTCCCTCTTCAAGTAAAAGAGGTACTACTGCTGGCTCATATTTCATACATTCAAAGCTATTGTTACTAAGTAACTATAGATACACTTTCAGCCTAAAACATGAAAGCGTTTCCAATAAATAAATACTCAACTTAACAGTGTTAAGCAAGTTTTATGATTATAGAAGATTCAATAAAAGAAAAAGCTGAAGGCTTCCTCGATATAAATGAAGCCAATATGGGAACTGCGCTTGGCATTAAGTTTCTAAAAATAACCAGGGAAGAGATGATTGCTGAAATGCCCGTGGATGAGCGAACCGTTCAACCCTTCCGGGTTTTGCATGGAGGAGCATCCGTTTCACTAGCCGAAACTCTATGCTCCGTTGGTGCCTGGCTACATCTCGCTGAGAATAAAACTGCAGTTGGAATAGAGATTAACGCTAACCATCATCGTCCTGTAAAGGAAGGTGGCAAGGTTACAGGAACAGCTACCCCCATTCAGATCGGGAAAACCATTCATGTTTGGGAGACGAAGATTGTAGATGAACGGGGGAAGCTTGTGTGTACTTCCAGGTGTACGTTAGCGATTGTTGATCTGCTAAATAACTAAATTTACCTAACCAAATTCATCGAAATAAAGTGAACTCAAAAGACCTTGACCTTCCCAAAAAGGAGTTTAAAGAATTACTGGACATAAGTACGGAAATGATACTTCAAAAATTTGAGCATTTTGAAGAACGAAAAGCATTCCATTCTTTTCCCCAGACTGAAATCGAAAACTGGTTTGATGAGAAACCTCCCTCAGAAGGGATGTCACAAGTTGAACTTCTTGAAGAAGTAAAACATAAAATACTTGATACGGCCACAGACAATATCGGAGTACATATGTATGGCTATGTTATGGCAGGCGGGACTCAAATCTCTATTATTGCTGAGAAACTAGCCGCAACAATTAACCAAAATATTGGAAAGTGGCATCTTGCCCCATCTATAGTTGAGATTGAAAAACGTGTCGTTCAATGGAGTTCTGAGATCATTGATTTTGGCAAAGATATTGGCGGAGTTTTAGTTAGTGGTGGGTCTGAAGCAAATCTTGCAGGACTTACAGTAGCTAGAAATATTTTCTTTGAAAAGAAAAATATACAACAGAAAGGATTATTCGGGCTAAAACCATTTACAGTATATGCCTCAACAGAAGTTCATGGATGTATAGATAAAAGTGTAACTCAACTTGGAATTGGTACTAATAATCTTAGAAAAATTGCTGTTAATTCTGATTTTACTATAGATATCGAGATACTTGAACAAACCATTAAAGAAGATATTGAGAAAGGTTTCGAGCCATTTTGTGTGATAGGTACAGCGGGCACTGTTAATACAGGTGCAATTGATGATCTCAACTCAATTTCAGCTCTTGCACAAAAATATGGTCTATGGTTTCATGTAGATGGTGCATATGGAGGTCTTGCATGTGTTTTACCTTCAGTGAAGAAATATTATATGGGACTTAAAAAAGCGGATTCTGTAGCTATCGATTTTCATAAATGGCTTTATCAAACTTTTGAAGTAGGATGTGTACTTGTAAAAAACTGGGATACTCTTCGAAATGCTTATTTCAAAAAGGCCGATTACTTAGATAGTAATTTGGAAGACCAGAATCGGTTAAACTTTAATGAGCACACATTTCAATTATCCAGGAATGCAAAGGCGCTTAAAGTTTGGATGAGTATCAAAGGATATGGCATGAATAAGCTAAAGAAAATGATTCAAAAGGATATTGATCTGGCTGGCTATCTTTCTGATCAGGTTAATGAAGCCCCCGATTTTGAATTGCAAGCCAGATCTGCTTTAGCAGTCTCTTGTTTTAGATACGTTGGCAATTTATCCGATGAATCTGAAATTGAATCCTTTAACAAAAAACTTGTTGCTGCTCTTGAAAAAGATGGAAGAGTTTTTTTAACAGGAACCAAGCTTAATGGAATCTTTGTACTGCGAGCATGTGTAATCAATCACCGAAAACAAAAAAAAGATATCGACTATTTATTACGAATAATCCGCGATGTTGCGAAAACACTTCATTAAGCCAGCCTGATAAGACTCACTTTAAAGTGGCAAATTATCATGTTTCTTCTTCGGTACTGTGTCTACTTTATGTTGAGTAACTTCCAGCATTTTAATCAGCTTTTCTCTCGTTTCTGAAGGGAGGATCACATCGTCAATAAATCCACGTGCGGCAGCTTTGTATGGATGAGCAAATTCTTCTGAGTACTGCGCTTCCAGCTCTTTTTGTTTGGCTTCGGGATCATCTGCTTTTGCGATTTCTCTTCGGAAAATAATCTCGACCGCACCTTTGGTTCCCATAACTGCAATCTCAGCTGTTGGCCATGCCACATTATAATCTGATCGGATGTGCTTCGAATTCATTACATCGTAAGCGCCACCATAAGCCTTTCTGGTGATAACTGTCATTTTAGGAACAGTGGCTTCACAAAATGCATAGAGTAATTTTGCCCCATGTTTGATAATCCCACCCCATTCCTGATCGGTTCCGGGTAAAAAGCCCGGAACATCTTCAAACACAACGAGCGGGATATTGAACGCATCACAAAAACGAACAAAACGTGCTCCTTTTAATGATGACCTTATTCCTAAAACCCCTGCCATCGATAAAGGTTGATTGGCAACTATTCCCACGCTTCGACCACCAAGCCGGGCAAATCCTACGATGATGCTTTCAGCATAATCTTTCTGGACCTCAAAAAAAGAATCCTTATCCACGACCCCCTGAATCACATCATGCATATCATAGGGTTTATTTGGATTGAGAGGAACTATAGATTCCAGCGACTTGGCTTTTGCTGAATCCGGGTCTTTGGAAGGAATATTTGGTACTTTTTCCTCACAGTTTTGAGGGATATAGCTCATCAACTTGCGGATTTCCTGCAAACAAACGGCATCATTTGGGGTCGCGAAATGCGCTACTCCGGATTTCGTATTGTGAGTAACTGCACCACCAAGTTCTTCAGAAGTTACTTCTTCGTGAGTTACCGTTTTCACAACATTAGGCCCGGTTACAAACATATAACTGGTGTTTTCGACCATAAAAATAAAATCGGTAAGCGCCGGACTATACACTGCGCCACCTGCACAAGGTCCCATTACTGCCGAAATCTGAGGAACTACTCCCGAAGCCATCGTATTTCTCCAGAAAACTTCTGCATAACCGCCAAGTGACGTAACTCCTTCCTGAATTCGTGCTCCCCCGGAGTCATTTAATCCAATTACAGGGATTCCGTTTTTAATGGCCAGATCCATAATCTTACATATCTTTTCGGCATGAGTTTCTGATAATGAACCACCGAACACTGTGAAATCCTGACTAAAAACATAGACAGGCTTTCCATGAATTTTTCCGAAACCGGTGATTACCCCATCCCCCAGAAATTTTTGCTTCTCTAAACCAAAGGCGACACTTCTGTGTGTTACAAAAGCATCGATTTCTTCGAAACTACCCTTATCAAGAAGCAAGTCTACACGTTCCCTGGCAGTCAGCTTTCCTTTTTCATGTTGCTTCTCGATGCGGGCTTCACCTCCACCCTTCAACACTTCTTCTCTGAGTTCCAGTAATCGTTTTACTTTTTCATTGGTTTCCATAGTGCTCCTCAACTATTCTGCAGTTCGTTAAAATATTGGTGCAATCGATCTGTAAAATCGACCGTAGCTCCTGAGAACAAATCCACTTTATTTTTCTTAAAAACATCTTTTTGGATAAAATCCGAAGTTTCTTTCCAGCTTTCGAAGGTTTTGATCTTTTCTAAGGCTTTATCAAATTTCTTTTCTGAGCCGGAGAATATCACTTCAATAAATTCTGCTTTTCGGTCCACCAATAAATCTTCCAAATTTATCTCTGGTGTTTCTTCAGGGGTTATATCCGACTCCACATCAATTACAGGTTCCTCTGAGTAGTCGTCATCTACCTGAATTTCTTCTTCAAATGCTTCTGAGCCTTCTTTGCTATTCCGCTCTCCTCCCATTAGCACATCCATTTGATCGTCATTAAGGAATTTTGCCCACATTGGCTTTTCTTCACCTTCAGACTCAGGCTCGTCTTCAACATAAATATCAGCTTCGTATTCATCATCAGCTACTTCTTCCTCATCAACAAATACATCTGCGATATCTTCTACCTCGATCTCATCCGGTTGATCGCCTCTCTCAATGGTTTCAAATGAATTTTTAGCCTGATCGAGAATGGAAATAAGGTTCTCTCTGAATTCTGCCACATCTTCTGCATCTGCCTCTTTCATCTCTTTGATTTTAGCGGCAATCTCTTCTGAGGTCTCTGAAGCCTGGCCATCATCCTCACTTTCGCCGCTTAATGAAAAGAGTTTGTTCAAGGAAGCAACCTGATCAAAATCTTCCACTTCAACAACTCCATCATTGGCAATATCTGTTAGTAATTCCGACATCTCCTCATCTGATAAACTTCCATCCGAAAATTTAGCCGCTAACGTTTCCTCTCCACTCTCTTCATCCTGAGGTACGTATTCATAATTCCCAAAAAAACTTTCGATCAGTGTTTGTTCTGAAGCATCTTCCTCTGAAATCTTCTCGACCTCTTCAGCTGCTTTTTTTTCTTCTTTTGCATTCGATTTCTCTGGCTTCGTTTCCGTAGAAAACTCTGCCAGCTCTTTAGAAGAGATAATCTCAATAAAATCAGATTTAGTGAGTGGTTCCTTCAATGCTTCAAACTTTCCTGCCATCCCGTAAAGACCTTTATCTTCAAAAAAGGTAGAAAGTAGCATTGGGTCAATTTTCCCACCAAAAAGAATGAAAAGCTGCTCAAGCTTTTGTGCCCAATCCTGTGCCGAATAAGATGCCACAAGTTTAGCATCCAGCTTATGAATCAATAATTTACACCTCTCTTTGGAAAGTGAATCCAGGCTTCTTTTCTTCATGTACAGAGGAACGGCTGTTCCAAAGTGCTTATAAATTGTTAGCCGCGAGCAACGCTCTTCGATTTCTTCGAAAGGGAGCTCGTCATCATCCCTAAAGAGATACTCAGCCATATTTTTCCTCGGCTCAATGAATACAAAAATGATGTCCTTTACCACGGCATGAATTACTTCATACAGTTCATCTTTAGGGATTCTGGAGGTACTGATCGCAGATCTTACATAATCGTTAAACGCATCGGATACCAGACGAGCCTCGCCATCAAACCACTTCGGGGTAGAGTCTCCGATTTCCTCTCTCACTTTATCCTCCAGATATAAGCGGATACGTTCCACCACAAACGATGGAATACCTGATTTGAGCAATTCTTTGGGATTATATTCAGCTTTGTCACTGGTTACAAGGCTTACCAAATGATCTGTTATTTGATCGATTACTTTTTGCATAGAGGATTGATGTGCGCAGAAAATAGGATGTCTTTAGTCGCTTTACAACCTAATAACTGTAATAATTATTTAGGTTTGATGAAGAAATTTATCTTCTGTTCTTTTCTTTGTTCTTGCTACCTTCTGGCATGATTTCAGTTCAGGCAGATCGGCTTTCAAAAACATACAATCGCAGAACGGTTTTTAGCGAACTTTCTTTTTCTCATAAGGAAGGAATTCTCGGTATTTCCGGCGCTAATGGAAGTGGGAAATCAACATTATTGAAATGTTTAGCGGGTTTATTACGTCTAAAGTCGGGGAACGTTATCTGGAAACAAGGCCCAGAGGTTTTACCCAAAGATCATGCAAAAGCACTTATTGGCTATTCTGCTCCGTACATTAATTTATATGATGAACTTTCAACTTCTGAAAATCTTGAGTTTATTTTGGAAGTAAGCGGGAAATTAAAAAGTGAAACTGATATTCCTTCCGTTCTTGAATACGTTCAAATGAAGGAGTACAGTAACCAACTTTTCAAGGAACTTTCAACTGGTCAACAACAACGTATTAAGCTAGCTGCTGCCTTAATTACCAAGCCTCTGATTTTATTTCTGGACGAGCCCGGCTCTAATCTGGATGAAAAAGGCCACGAACTGGTCGAAAGAATCGTTTCCGATCAAAAAGAAAAAGGAACGCTTCTGGTTTTAGCTTCGAATGATCCTATGGAGATCAATCTATGTGATAATGTAGTGGTTTTGAGTTGAGATTCGTTATTCGTTTAAAAAGAGGTTTTCTTACATTTAAGATTCAAACATTCATCATTTAACATTTCATAAAGTGATTTCACAACACGATCAGGATCTTGCAACACTAATTCTTGAGCACTCCACACAACTCAAAAAAGGTGAAAATGTGATGGTTCAGCTTATTGGACTAAATGGCATCGATCTTCTAAGAGCACTGGTGCAACAAATCAGAGATAAAGAAGGTCATCCTTTCGTGCAGATTGAAGATGCCGAAACACAGCGAATACTCATCGAAAATGGAAATGAGGAGTTCTGGAAAAACCAGGCGAAAGTGGATCAACTTCCTTTAATGGAACAGATGGATGTATTTATTGGAATTCGCGCCTCTGAGAATATTTACGAAAACTCTCAGGCGGACAAAGCGGCAAATAAAGCTTATTCTGAACACTTCCTGCATCTGGTTCATTTTGAGGAGCGAGTTAACAATACCAAATGGTGCATTATGCGCTACCCTTCTCCGGCTTTTGCGATGAATGCCAAACTCCCTACCAGTGAGTTCACAAAATTCTATTATGATGCCTGCCTGGTGGATTACGCCAAGCTTAAAAAAGCGATGGAGCCGCTGGAAGCCCGACTTCGGAAAACGGATGTTATTCATCTTAAAGGAGATGGAACAGACATTACGTTTTCTGTGAAAGGGCAGAACTGGGTACCTTGTTTTGGTTCGCACAATATTCCTGATGGAGAACTTTTTACGTCTCCGGTGCGTGATTCTGTAAACGGGCACATCACGTATGCCCCATCCGTGTACCAGGGAAAGCCTTTTGAGTTTGTGAAGCTTGTGGTAGAAAACGGAGTCGTAGTGGATTTCGATTCTTCCAACAATGAAGCACTGAAAGATATTCTTGATACCGACGAAGGTGCCCGAAGATTCGGCGAGTTTAGTTTCGGAACCAATCCTGTAATAGAAAAGCCGATGTATGATATTCTTTTTGATGAAAAAATTTACGGCTCCAACCACCTTACGTTGGGCAAAGATTACGAAATCGCCCCAAACGGAAATTCCAGCAACATTCACTGGGATTTGGTCTGTATTGGTGCTGATGTTTATCTGGATGGCGAACTGATTAGAAAAGGTCGCGAGTTTGTGGTGGATGATTTAAAAGGATTGAATCCGGGCAAACTGTTGAATTAAGAGTAAAGAATGAAGATTGAAGATTTGGAATCCCTTCATTTTTAGCTCTTCATTCGCTATTCTTTATTCGTGAAAAAAACCATCCTTATATACGGCCTAGTCCTTGCGGCACTCATTTTTCTGCTCGAGTATTTCGAGTATCGCTATTTTGTGCGGGATCTTTCTACTGAAGCATTCGTTTTTATTATTGCACTGATGTTTGCCGGACTCGGGCTTTGGGTAGGTCAAAAACTCACCGCTCCCAAAAGAGCTCCTGATGAATTCCAAAAAAACGAAAAAGCACTCGATTTCCTTGGTATTAGCGAGCGGGAATTGGAAGTACTGGAGCTGGTTGCAGAAGGACTTTCCAACAAAGAAATAGCGGGTAAACTCTTTGTCTCCATCAATACCGTAAAAACGCACCTCTCCCGGTTATACGAGAAACTGGAAGTAAACCGCCGTACCCAAGCCGTAGAAAAGGCGAAGTCATTACGACTTATAAAATAATTTTCAGGTCATCCCGGGCTTGACCCAGGATCTTTGTAAGGTTTCAAAACAATTTATGAGTAGAAAGTAAATCAACGCTTGATTCATAAGATCCTGAAACTTCCTAGGGAATGCCTTCGGCAAAGTTCAGGATGTCGTTTTATTCTTCTTTCTCTTCCCTTATCCTTTTTAACCCACCTTTTGGGATGATTTGCCTAAAATCATACTTTCGGGTGACGGAATTAGTTTGGGTATTCCTTTTCTTTGCTGGCGAATCATCACTAAATACAGGTTTATATGAGTTCAATGAATAAAATTATTTTGGTTTACGGCTCCATCACAGGAGCAACTATTATAGGGAGTATGATCCTTGGAATTATGGCAGCAAGTTCCGGTGCTAATTCTTTCTTTGCTTCAGAGACTATTGGCTACTCCATTATGCTCATCGGTTTTTCGATGATTTTTGTAGCCACTAAGAAATATCGGGATCAGGAATTGGGAGGAGTGATCAACTTTAAAACCGCGTTAAAAATAGGTCTTGGCATTTCTCTTGTAGCCGGAATTGTATATGTCATTACGTGGGAAGTAAATCTTTATATAAACGATTATGCATTCATTGAAGAGTACACGAATTCTATAATCGATAAGGCAAGAGAGTCGGGCGCTAATCAACAAGAGTTGAATGAAACCATTCAAAAAATGGAAGAAATGAAAACGCAATATAACAACCCTTTGTACCGGCTTCCCATCACCTTCACCGAAATTTTCCCAGTTGGACTGCTTCTCTCTCTAATAAGCGCCGGACTATTCCGAAACCCGAATTTTTGGAAATCTGAAGAACTAACAACTCAACCCTAATAGCCATGCAAATTAAAGCCGACACCCCCGAAGAGTATTTAGAAAAAGTACCCGCTGAACGAAAAGAACCAATAGAAAAACTGCGACAGGTAATTTTGGAAAATTTGCCGGAAGGTTTTGAGGAAACCATCAATTACGGAATGATTGGCTATGTTGTACCACATAGCATTTATCCGGATGGGTATCATTGCTCGCCCGAGCTTCCTCTGCCGTTTATAAATATTGCTTCTCAGAAGAATTTCATTGCTTTATATCACTCCGGAATATACGCCAATGAAGAGCTGCTGAATTGGTTTGTGGAAGAATATCCCAAGCATGTAAAAACAAAGCTGGATATGGGAAAGAGCTGCATCCGCTTTAAAAAACCGGAGCAAATTCCTTACGAATTGATCGCAGAACTCACTACAAAGATGACCGTTCGGGAATGGATTGATATTTATGAAAGCGCCATTAAAAGATAATCAAAATGTAGAACGATGAATTATACCCTTGAAACTACTATCAACAAACCTCTCGACGAGGTGATCGCTTTCTTTGAAGCCCCTTCAAACTATCCCCTTTGGATGGAAGGCCTTAAAGAGCATCAGACTACAAAAGGAAGTCATGGTCAGGAAGGTGCCGAATCCCGTTTTGTGTTCGATATGAAAGGCAGGGAGATGGAAATGACTGAAACTGTACTGGTCAGTAATCTTCCTGAGAAATATACGGTTCAGTACAAGGCTCCCGGAATGACTAATAAGGTTGAATTAAGATATAGTGAAATTGACGCAAATACTACAAAAGTAGTCAGTTACAATGAATTTCAATTTTCAGGATTTATGAAAATCATTTCTTTTTTTATGGGAGGTGCTTTTAAGAAACAAAGCCACAAGTATCTGGACGACTTCAAATCAGCCGTGGAAAAAGAATAATCCCAAATAGTATGTTGTACGATCGAATTGAACCTGAGCTTTCTCTTACCAACCTGATTGATTGCTATTGGGTAATTGAAAGTAATGACCGCACCCCCCGTCAACAGAAAATAATTCCGGATGGTTTTCCCGAAATCATTTTCCATTATCGAGATCCGTACCGGATTAAGCTTTCGGGAGAATGGGAGCTTCAAACCAAAAAATTATTTGCAGGACAAATCCGAAATCACTTTTTACTTGAAAATACAGGAAGCTCAGGAATGATTGGTATCAAATTTAAACCGGCAGGGCTAACAAAGCTCTTTGGTATTGATATGCAGAACTATACTGATAATGTAGCAGATCTGGATTCTGTTTTAGAATCAGAGTTCCATTTCGTTTCGGAGATATTGCTCTCCCCTACCCCCTATTTCGAGAAAGTGGATGTGCTCAATCAATTCTTTACCAAGAAAAAAGCAGGTAACACAAAAAGCTCACAAATAATAGAGCAAACACTTGAATTGATTTCTGAAAACAATGGAGTGATTTCTGTTTCTGAACTTACTTCTACTTTGGATGTTGGTGAACGAAAACTGGAGCGGTTGTTCAACAAGTATGTTGGTTTATCTCCAAAGTTCTATTCACGGATTATCCGGTTTAATTACATTTTTCAGGTCATACAAAAAAAGAAATTGAGCTGGAGTGAGGTTGCCCATCTAAGCGGATACTATGATCAATCTCATTTCATCAGCAATTTCCAGGAATTTACCGGAGAAGATCCTTCTTCCTATTTCTTTGAGAATGACAACATGGCGAATTTCTTTTTAAAACGTCCGATTGAAAACTGAATATGTCGGTTTTTTCCAATACATATCGCTTTCCTGATTTTAGTTTTGAGATTCAATCTCAATTCAAAAATTTACTTATGAAAGCAATTATTACTATATCATTATTACTGGTTTCAAATACAGTTTCAGCTCAATCTCTTGCTGATCTAAGCTGGATGAATGGGTACTGGACTCAGGAAAAAAATGGAACATCTGTCGAAGAACTATGGACTACACCTGATGGAGGAATTATGTTAGGAGTAAACCGCAGTATATATACGAATGGAAGAAGTTCTTTTGAATTTTTTAGAATTATAGAAACCCAGGGCAAAGTACTATACATGGCAAGCCCGGGCGGTCAAGCTCCTACCTCTTTCACATTGACCGAAGTTAGCAGTAAAAAAGTCGTTTTCGAAAACATGGAGCACGACTTTCCCCAACGGGTTATATATTCACGAAATGGGAACTCCCTCACTGCACGAATTGAAGATGCAACAGGTGAAAAAGGAATGCAATGGACCTGGACCAAAACTAAATTTGATTAAGCATGAAAAAACCTGTTCTCATTTTAATCACTCTATTAATAAGCTTTTCGGCTAATGCCCAAATTCCTGAATCTTTTCTTGGAAAATGGGAAGGTATTGGAACACTATACAACTCCGAGGCGACTTTTAGCATGGAATGGGAACAGGTTCTTAATCAACAATTTTATCATTTAAGTTTTTCCAACGCTCTGAATAACGGAGCATTTAGCATGAGCGCTCATGGATATTACAGAACGGAAGGCGATTCCATAACCGGACAATGGTTTGATACACGAGGAGTTTCATTTCCGCTAAGGGGTGTTACTAAAGAACACAAATTAATCATCCACTGGGGAACCCTTGATTTTGAACAAGGCAAAACCGAGTACTCCTTAGTATCAAATGACTCAATGGAAGTAACAGATTTTGTACTAAAAAATGGAGAGTACGCCCAATTTGGAAACGCAACATATCAACGAAAACTAAACTAAAATGAACGAAGAATTTGGAATCCATTCATTATCACTTGCAGTAAAAGACATCAAAGCATCTAAAGAGTTTTATAAAAAACTTGGTTTTGAGGCCTTGACTCAGTTCGGATCAATCGAGGAGAAATGGTTGATTATGCAACGTGGCGATTACAAAATCGGGCTGTTTCAAGATATGTTTGAGGAGAATATCATCACCTTTAATCCAACTGATGCCAGAACGATTCACGCGGATTTAAAAGATAAAGGCATCAGTTTTTTGATGGAATCTCCATCTGTTCAGGACGAAAAAGGGCCTTGCCATTTTTGTATTGCTGATCCTGATGGAAATCAGATTCTATTTGATCAGCATAATGAGTAATTCTAATTATCCCCAAATACTTTTTAATCTGGTTTAAAGTTATTGCATTTAGTCATTAACTAATCTCATTTAGAATGAAAAATTTAACCGCTTCTCTATTTATCTCTGCATTAATTTTCGCTGGCTGCAACGTGGTTGGTAATGATGATACCGAAGTTGAAATCCGGGTTCAAAATACCAGTTCATTTACTATTGAAGGATTAAGAATAGCTACCGGAGGAGGCGATTTCATCTATGAGTCTCTTCAACCGGGAGAAGTCTCTGATTATAAGCTTTATGACTACTCTTATAGCTATTTCTTTGTCTCTTTTTCAATTGATACTAACAATTTTGTACAGCAACCCATCGACTATGTAGGTGAATCGAAAATCAAAAATGGGAAATATACTTACCGTATCTCAATACAAACTTTTGAAGACCGGCCGGACTATTTTATCGGAGATTTAAAGAAAGACTAACTAACACCAACTGTTATGAAACGAAGAGTAACTGGAATCGGCGGAGTTTTCCTTAAAGCGGATGACCCGAAATCAACCAATGAGTGGTATGCAAAACATCTCGGAATAAAATCAGGACAATGGGGAGGAACTTTTGAGTGGCGGCATGGAGAAGATGAATCCAAGAAAGGATTTACCGCCTGGAGTGTATTCAAAAGCGATACCACCTACACCGATCCAAGTACCAAAGATGCCATGATCAACTACCGGGTTGAAAATCTTGAGGAGTTGCTCAAAACCCTGAAAGAAGAAGGTGTAGAAATAGTCGGAGAAATGGAAAGCTTCGAGTATGGTAAATTCGGCTGGATCATGGATCCAAACGGCTACAAAATCGAGCTTTGGGAGCCGAATGACGAAGAATATGAGAAAATAGGAACAGACGACGCCCTTAATTTAATGGGGTGATTAAAAAGCTTGTTACGGTTAATAACGCTTTCTTATTGAACATATTAATATTTGAGTCGTACTTTGGAGCGCTTAAATTATGATTCGATATTATGACCCAAGAAAGCCTTAAGAAACTGTTTACTGCTAGCATTGAATATGAGAATGATGAGTATGCAAAAACGCTAAAGGATACAGGGTTTATTACTGCAATCATTTATTTTGTTTTCATCTCCTTAGAACCATTTGGATTTTCTTCTGATTACAACAAATTTCTTGTGCTGCTTTTGTTCTGTGGAATGTATGGAGTCATCTATTTTTTAAATGTGGCTTTATTCTTTCCTGCTTTCAATGCATACTTTAGAATCAAACGCTGGTATTTCTATTCGTTTGTTCTTTCTTACTGTTGGGTAGTTCTTGTTATTGCTTTTTCACATCACGTTCTCCAAAACTTCTTGAATGAACTACCGCTTATCCATACAGGTAATCTGATTGAAAATCTTAAAAATGCCTTTCTTTTTGGATTAATACCTTCAGCTGGCTTAGGATGCTGGAAATACATTGAATTCTTACAAAAAGAAGCCAACAAAAAAACAACCAACCTATCTGATCTTTTAAAAAACTTCCCTTATCAACAATCTATAGAACAAGTATCCAGATCTTCTAATAAACTAATTGCTATAAAGCCAGACGACATTCTATATATAAAATCAGATGATAATTATGTAACGGTGTACTATAAGTCGGGTAATTCTATCTCAAAAGAACTTATCCGAAATACATTAAAATCGTATAGCGAACATTTAGTCTTTCCATTTCTGAGAGTTCATCGGTCTTATCTTGTAAATTTTAATAAAGTGAAAAAGATTGATGGTAATATGCAAGGGCTGCAACTCTTCTTAGAACATACCGATACCACAATCCCTGTTTCCAAAACGTATGTTCATCAAGTGATTGAAGCTTTGAATAGCCAATAGCTTTGTGGCGAACTAAAAAAGAGAGTTCATTCACCACACATATACCATATTCACCACTTTTCTTAGTTCCTAATCTCATTTTTAAGAAGCATTCTTAATGATTAAGTAGGTTTTTCAAAAACTATTAATCAATACGAATTTGATGACCAGAATATCTTATGTATGTAAAGTGTCTTGTTTCTTTTTAGCTGGACTTTTTCTCTTCAAACCCGCCCAAAGTCAATCGCTAATAGAAGTATTGAAAGGCCAATCTATCATACTTCAAGATGGTACTACGCTCTATCATGATTTTTATAAACCCTCAAATAAAGAAACATTTCCGATTATTCTAATACGAACTCCCTATCAAAAAGAAGGCATCGAATTATTTGGAAATTTCTTTGCTGAAGAAGGTTTCGGCGTTGTTATACAAGATGTACGGGGTAAATATAGCTCGAAAGGTATGTTCATTCCTTTCTTTAAAGAATATGAAGATGGCCTACAAACCCTCGATTGGATTCAGAAACAAACTTGGTTTGATGGAAATGTAGGGATGTGGGGGTCTTCCTATTTAGGATTTTCAGCTATGATTTTGAGTAAATCGAATCATCCAGCTCTTAAAAGTATTTTCAATTTATCTGGCTGGATTGATGGGACTGAAATTAGCGAAACTGATGGCGCTTTTCATCAATTATTGGTAATTCCTTGGCTACTTTTTGAGGGGCAAAAAACAAGGAAATCGCTTAAGGGAATGGATTTGGATGAGATATTTCTCCACACTCCTCTTGTAGACGTTATGCCGGACATAGAATTTAAGGATAACGATGGATTACACAAGCTGGAAGAAATCACCCGAATGTATCAAAACTATCCGCATGAACAATCGGCTGTGCCTACTATGCACGTAAACGGATGGTTTGATTTCACGCTTAAAGCAAGTTTAAATGACTACCAAATGCTTGCTTCAAAAGCTTCGTCAACCCAAAAAATGATACTTGGTCCTTGGTATCATAATCAGTTGTACCACGAAAATCCGATGCTTGGAGACTATGAGCTCCCTGAAAACGGAGAAGCCAATATGCAATGGATGCTGGATGAGGCAAAAGATTGGTTTAAGAACACGTTGATAGATTCTTATAAAACAGAACCCAACCTGATTCGCTATTACGTCTTATTTAAAGACACTTGGAATGAAACGGAAATTTGGCCACCAAAAAATTCAGTTGAGGCCAACTATTATTTATCCGATAACAATTTAACTGAAAATACACCTACTAATTCCAATTCTATTTTTAGAGGATTTACTTTCGACCCACATAATCCTGTCCCTACAACCGGAGGGGCAAACTTTCATACTTTTTTAGAAAAAATGGGTATCAGAGATCAACAGGATGTTGAATCCAGAGAAGATGTACTCACTTTTAGTACAGACCCATTCAGTACAGATAAAACCTTTGCCGGAAATCATTCCGTTACGTTATATGTGAGTACAACGGGCATTGGTACCGATTTTACGGCAAAGCTAACAAAAGTGGATAGCGCTGGGGTTTCATGGAACCTACTTGACGCTATTACCCGAATTGAACCTGGAGCATTAAAACTTCCTGTAGTCAAAGTAACGCTGAACTTAGGCGATATGGCTTTCCAGATAAAAAAAGGAGAAAGCATACGACTACAGGTATCCAGTAGTAATTTCCCAAAGTATAACCGTAATCCAAATAGCGGGGTTGAATCTATCTTGGCTAAAGAGTTAAAACCTGCACAACAACGTATTTACTTTTCTAATCAATACCCATCTCATATCAAACTTTCGCTCTTACAAAATTAAAAACATGAAACATTTACTCTTTTTATTCCTCACTCTTTTTATACTGAAAGCTCCTGCTTTCGCCCAAAACGAAATCATTTCCAAAGCAGAAGATTTGGTTAAAGCTGAAGAATTTGTACAAGCCGTTTCCTTATTAGAAAACGAATTACCGAACTATTCAAACAATGAACAGCTGCTTCTACTTCTTGGAAAAAGCTATATGGAAACACAAGACTACCCTAAAGCGATAGATACTTTTTCAGATTTGACCAAAGTAGATAATCAGAATGCCGAATACTTTTATTTATTGGGAGAAGCCAGTTTTGAAGCATTATCAAATACGTCAAGCATTTTTAAAATGAGTACCTACTCCACTAAAATGAAAAGCGCTATGAGTAAAGCCCTTGAAATAGATCCCAGCCATGTTAACGCCAGAATTCGGTTAAGTAATTTTTACTTGAATGCACCAATGATTGCAGGAGGAAGCTCAAAAAAAGCTTTAGAACATGCCCAAATACTAAAAAAATACGATCCTAATTTGGGTTATCAATTAATGGCATCGGTTTATAAAGAGCAAGAAGAATTCGAAAAAGCCGAACAAATTTACCTAACTATGCTGAACGAAGGAGTAGAAGAGAAAAGACTTTATTACCTCATTTCTGTAGTAAAATTTGATCAAAAAGATTACGAAGCCACGATGGATTATTCCGAACAATCCATGAAGGCGCATCCTGAATATTTAACAGCGTACTACCAATATGGTAAAGCTGCTGCATACGCTGGGAAAAACTTTGATACAGCCCTTTCCCATCTCAACTACTTTTTAGAGCATCACCATTCAGAGACCTCCCCTTCAATTCATTGGGCACATCTTCGTTTAGGTCAAATTTATAGCCTTCAAGAAAACACAACCGCTGCAAAGCAGGCGTTTAACAAAGCCATAGAGTTGAAGCCTGATTTTGATGAAGCCAAGAAAGAACTCAAGAAACTGTAATCAAAACCTGAGCTTTTTCAATGACGGAACTACTCTATAAAACCTGGCGCTTCTTTAATTTATTTATCGCCATTTTTGTAACCCTTGCGCTTTATCGGGCTAGTGTACAAAACGATTATGAATGGGGCTTCTTTATTATCTCAGGAACGGGTTTAGAAGGCGATTTTTTCTGGTTACTCGCAAGCGTTTTTGCAAGCTGGTGTAGCTATCTGCTGGAAAACTGGTACAAAAGAATCTGGTTTTATGTATTCCCTTTCGTCACTCTTAGCACTACAAGTTTCCTATCTATTTACGCTTACTATATTGCTAACAATCTTACATTTAAAGGAGATGCGTTACGCATTGAATTTGATCTTGGTCTAATCTTTATTTTAATCACTCTTGGTTCATTTATCTCTTTTTTGTTTTGGATGAAGGGGGATTTCAAACAATTCCAACCTAAAACATTGCATCTTAATCGTATAAAAACGGTACAGTTGGGAGTTTTACTCCTTTTGGGAATCCCCATTGCGTTGTTTTTTGCAGATGGAAATGGAGCAACTCATTCTAGTTTAGACCGAATTGCTGTATTTCTTACTGTGTTACAAGGAATTGGGCTGGGAGTGCTAAACGATTATACCCACATCAAAGAACAGATAATCAGTAAAGAAACTTAGCATTATGAATGCATCCAACAAACAAACCAAACTCTTAATTATAAGCAATGTAGCGTCTTGGTTAGTCCTCGTTTCATTTTTTGTATTTGGCTTTAGCACAGAAAATAAAAATACCTTTGATATACTCACTGCCAAAAGAATTAACATCGTAAACGAAGACGGAACAACAGTTATAGCCATTGCAAACAAGCAACACATTGCCCCTCCCGTTTTTAATGGAACGGAATACCCACTTGAGCTAGCCGATGGAAGAAAATACATGGCTGGGATGATTTTCTTTAACCAAGAAGGAGATGAAATGGGTGGATTGATCTTTAATAGTTTTAAACTACCTGATGGACGGATTGCAGGAGTAGGTCATTTATCGTTTGATCGATACAAAGACAATCAAGTAATCAATCTGGAGTACAAAGAAAATGTGAATGGAGTAAGTTCAGGATTAACTTTTTACGACAGACCTGCAGATGGGAGTTTTCCTAAAAGTCTTGACCTATCAAAGGAATATTTCTTCTCTGGTTCTTTATCAGAAAAAAGAAAACAAGAGATTAAAGATACTTTGGCAACTATGAAAGCGAATAAAGCCTTTGGGCTAGACCGGCTCTTTTTAGGAAGTCAAAACGAGATCCCACAATTAAGTATGAAGGATACTTTTGGCAATGAGCGAATTCGGCTTTTCATAGATTCAACAAATACGGCGAAACTTCTTTTTTTTGATAAAGATGGCATCATTGTACAAGAAATCTCTCCTCAACAGAAATAGAATTCCAACTAACAATTCATATACACGCAAAGCTTTCAAAGAAATCTTACAAATCTAGTCCGTATTATCCATTCCAAAAAAATCAGGATATGGATAACAAGCCTCAAGCAAGCTCTTCAAAATTTCAGCTTAAAAATCTCGCGTTTACCCTTTCTGTTATTGTAGCAGTGGTCTGGGCAATGATTTTTCCTGAGCATTTTACAACCTGGGGAAGTTTCAAAGTCAGCTCTTTGATTATCCCTCTCCTCATGCTCATTATGTTTGGGATGGGTACAACAATGAGTATCCATGACTTTGCAGGTGTTGTAAAAATGCCAAAAGCTATTCTGGCAGGATTGCTTTGCCAGTTCACCATCATGCCTATTGTTGGATTACTGCTGGTTTTATTGGCTGGACTACCGAATGAAATTGCGGCAGGAGTAATCCTGGTTGGTTCTTCCCCGAGTGGTTTAGCCTCCAATGTAATGAGCTATATTTCAAAATCGAATGTAGCTCTCTCTATTACACTCACAGCGTTTGCTACTATTCTGGCCCCTTTCTTAACTCCGCTTTTAATGAAGCTACTTGCCAGCAGTTACGTACCTGTTGATGTTCTGGGTATGCTTTGGAGTATCACAAAAATTGTTCTACTCCCAATTATTGCAGGTTTAGCATTCAATCACTTTTTCTATGAGCGATTTAAACTGTTCGGGAAAATAATGCCGATTGTGTCGATGACTGGCATAGTTGTTATCATCGCCGTAATTACTGCATCAGGAAGAGATTCCTTGTTATCAATCGGCTTTTTATTGATTGGAATTGTAACACTGCACAACCTCATTGGATACACACTGGGTTACTGGATTACTACTCTTTTAGGCATGGATAAAAAATCAGCCCGAACTATTGCCTTCGAAGTGGGGATGCAGAACTCCGGTTTAGCTTCCGGCATTGCCGCAGAAATGGGAAGACTCGCTACTATGGGGCTCGCACCTGCTCTCTTCAGTATTATTCAAAATATTACCGGTTCCATCCTCTCCGGGTTTTGGCGTAAAGATGTTAAGAAGATGTAAAATCTCTCAAAAAACCACTTTTTCTTAAAAATCTCTGTCACTTTTTCTTTCCGCACCTCGTCATACAGGTGGTCATCGAGAAAAATTTAATCCTACAAGTATTACATCATGGAAATTGCAAAGTACATATTCATCATCGTGGCAAGCGTTACTCTTTTTGGAATTTTAGGGGGGCTATCTCCCGATATCACCCTCCCGGAAATGGCAGTAAAAGCTGTTTTCGTTGGTCTTATTTTTGCAACGGGCTTAGTGTTACGGGAAGTCAAAACACTGCTTCTCGAAAAGATTAGTTAATTAGTTAGTTACATTCCCTATCCTGGGATTAGGTTTCGCTCTTGACAGGGCGAAACCTTTTTTGTTTGTGTTCGTGATTAAGTAGTCTGCTAAACAAACCATCACTGCCATGAAAAACTCTAACCCCTTTTTCTTAACCGGAGCTTCCCTTCTTTTTCTGTGGATTATCGGAGGCTTCAATCCTTATCTAAGCTGGGAACAGCGCCTATTTAAAATTGCCATCGTTGGAATCTTAGCATTTATCGCATGGACCCTCAAAAACTCTGAGAAACAAACACGGAGAAAAACCGGTCTTATTGTAGTTTTACTTCTTGCAGCGGGAGTTGCATACGCTGAGCCTTATGCCAGCGATTTGATTTTTGGGCATCATCATCATCACTTTTTCTGTATGAAATAAAAAAGCCGCTCAAAGGAACGGCTTTTAAAAAACTAGTGATTATCCCAGTAATCGGTTGGAATCGAGTCTGATTTCAGAGCGTCTTCATCCACCCAGTAATAAGGACCAAATTCCTTTTGTTCGGGCCATACCTCATTGAGTGTTGCAGCTTCATATAGTTTTCCATCCTTCATCACGTACAGCATGTCCAGGGTATGTTCAATGTCTTCTAATGGGTTTGAATTGATCACCAGTAAATCCGCAATCTTTCCAACTTCCAAAGAACCTAAATCGTTCTGCATTCCCAGGAAGTAAGCTCCGTGATAGGTTGCTACCCGAATAGCCTGAAGATTGCTCATTCCGGCAGCAGTCATCCAAAGCTCCCAGTGACTTGAAATACCATGAATCTGTCCATGAGATCCAATGGCACCATACCCTCCTGCTTCAATTACATCTTTCAGCGCTTCTGCAATTAAAGGGAAACCATAGTCAGAGACCGGGCGTAGCATTCTTCTTCTTGTATGAGGAAGTAATTGTCGCCAGGGAAGGAATCTTTGCATCTTCTCGTTTTCCCAAACATTCTCACGCTGATAATAATATTCTTCATTCCAAGGACCAGTACCCCCAACCATATAAGTTGGAGAATACACCATTTTCGCTTTCCCAAAGAACATGGACGCATCTTTATAAATAATCCCGTAGCTCATCGGATGCTCAAAGGCAGTATGACCATCCATCGTCATTCCCAGATTGTACATTAAATCTCCACCTTCGGTAGTAACCATTAACCCTTCTTTACGTGCGATGTCGGTAACCCATTGTCTCTGATCTCGTCGAGGTTGCAGATACTGTTTTAATGAAACCGCACCGAAAGACTTCAGACGATGGATATTCTCTTCAGCTACTTCATAGCTTGTTAAATCATTTTGATTCGTCCCATCTCCACGATACAACGGGTCGCCGGTACTGAAGGTTCTCGGGCCTAATATTTCTCCGGCATCAATTAATTCAGCAGTTGGAAATACATTCTGAGACCACATGGAATTATCAAGATTGGTAGTAACTCCAAAGGCCAAATAAATTGCTGTTTCGAAACTCTTTTTAGGCATGATTCCCTGATACTCACGGTAATGATGGGCATGCATATCAATGAGTCCCGGCATAATGGTTTTACCGGATGCATCGATCACCTCATCCACATCCGAGACATCACAATCTCCCACACAGGTTATTCGACCATCAACAGCGACAACACTTCCCGACTCTATCACTTCGTCGTTTTCATTTACTGTGATGATACGAGCATTGGTTAATGCAATCGATCCAGAAGCTTTATCCTTCTCTACTATAAGATTGATTTCGATGCTGTCAGTTTCTTCAGAATTCAAATTATACTTGTAGAGCATATTAGCGCTTCCAAAAGTGAGCGTGTTACCATCTACCCAAGTCGGAAACATTCCACCGGTTTTGGAAAGTTGTTTTACCGGAAACTTTCCATTCTTTTTGTTGATGTCGATCGTTTCGCTGTTAGTACGCATAAAAGGAAGAGGCATCAGATAGACGTTCATTCCTTCCGTGATCGCCACATTCTTCCCATCCGGAGAGAGCGTGATCTCATCTCCGTCTTCTATAGAAACATGGACAACTTCATCAGAACCATCATTTCGAACCGACTTCAAATTCATTTCATTATCAACCGGCTCCTGATAAAAAATCCTGTTTTTTGGTCCATAAAATGGACGAGCCAATTGAGCACGAGTGCTTCCATGATTCTCAATCCTTTTAACTGCTCGTTCGCTTCCACCCTGTGCATCTAATTCTACAAGATCGTACCAGGGGTTCCAGGTCAGTGTTCTACCGCGGTAAGTCGTTCCTGAACCTTTTATGGCTATAATTTTTGAACCATCTTTACTCCATGCCGGATGCAGATACTCTCCGAATTCTTTAGTCAATTCAGTAATCCTTCCATTCCGGACATCAGCTTTCCAGAGTTTACCTCCATTCATATCTTCCCAGCTTGCAAAAGCAATCGATCTGCTATCGGGCGACCAACTTGGAGAAAATTCGAAAGGCTCGAAATTGTCTCTGGTTAGTCTACGAGGAGTTCCATTTGGAACATCCATCACCCAGATTCTGCCAATCGCCTGAAAAGCTGCTTTGCTTCCATCAGGAGAAAGCCCATACCAGCGTAAAAACTTTGCTTCAAACTCATCAAAAGGAACATCAAATTTATGATAAGCCTGCTCCGAAATTACCCGGTGGATATCTGCCTCAAAAGGAATCGTAGTAACTTCACCAGATTCTACTTCCAGTTTTCTGATTTTACCGCCTTGTGAAATGTAGATATGTCGTCCATCTTTACTCCAACTATACCCCGGCAAATCACGCAGAACTTTAATGGTTTCCGTCATGTCCCGATCGATAGGGTCCATTATCAATCGTTCGGAACCTGTGTGGAGATCCCGCAACCAAAGTGCAGTTCTGGGTCCAAATTCATGTCCGCGATAGTTTATGGTTCCACTTGGAATCTGACGTGCAAAGGCGATGTATCTTCCGTCTGGTGAAACTTCACCGGCATAGCCACCTCCACTCGAACTTCTTATTTGCTGCGCCGCTACTCCATTGGTGATTTCAATTATATCTCCTGTAGCTAAATCTTTACGAAAAAGTTGATTGTAGCCTTTCAAAGCATCGTTCAAGCCAATTCCCGGGCGCGAACCCACTGCATCATAGTAATAAAGATATGAATCCACATCCGATACAGATGGCCAGACTCCATCTGCTATTTCTATACCCTGACCTCCGTCTTTATGGTACATCCAGATACCGGAACCACCGCCTGAAAGACTTTGCCTGCGAACAAAAATATACTGCCCGTCATTACTCCACTCGGGAGTTACCGCCCGAACCATTCCTTCTTTAAATACTTGCTTGGCATCTGAACCATCGGAATTCATCACCCATAAATTACTTTGTCCCGAGCGATCTGAAATGAAGGCAATCTGGGAACCATCAGGTGAAACAGCAGGATGAAAATTCAGGGCAATCCCTGTACTATCGGTTAGATTTTCGGCTTTACCTCCTTCAGATAGAAGCCGGTAAATATGGCCCATCAAATCAAAATAAATCCATTCGCCATCCGGAGAAATATCGAGCGACATCCATGTGCCCTCATTCGTTGAAAAAGAGATTTCACGGGTTTCTCCTCTGGGTTCCGTTATCTCCCACTTCTCGTCTTCCTTCTCTTCATCCTGAGCAAATACCATAACTGGTGATAATAGCATAGCAACCAGTGTTAACCACAACCCTTTAAAGTATACTTTTTTCATTTTCCCACCCTCACATTTTTTAGATTAGTTAGCGCTATTTACAAAATCTGGATGGAAATGCAAAAAACGGTACACTTTAGAAACGCTACTATTGAAGATCTTGATTTGCTGAAGCGATGGGATGAACAGCCTCATGTAATTAACTCGGGTGGTGCAGATGATGACTATGAATGGGAGCAAGAGTTAGTCAAGAATTCTCCGTATTCAGAGTTTTTGATTGCTCAGGTTGGTGAACAACCCATTGGCGTCATACAGATCATAGACCCAAAAAATGAAGAAACTCATTACTGGGGAGATGTTGAGCCAAATCTTCGCGCCATTGATATCTGGATTGGAGAACCGGATATGTTGAATAAAGGCTATGGCACGCAAATGATGAAACTGGTTATTGAGCGATGTTTTGCTGAACCTAATGTAACAGCTATTATTATTGATCCATTGGTTTCCAATAAAGATGCTATCCGTTTCTACAAACGGCTTGGTTTTGAATTTGTAGAATACCGAACCTTTGGCAAAGATGAATGTATTGTTATGAGGTTGGAGAGGATATGAACATTACTGTAAGGCAAGAACAATCCAAAGATTTTAGTCCGGTGTTTAACCTCATTAAAAGTGCATTTAAAAATAAAGAATACAGCGATCATTCTGAGCACCTTTTGGTAGAAAAGCTTAGAGGATCTGAGGCATTTATTCCCGAACTATCTTTGGTGGCAGAATTTGATGCTAAAATTGTAGGTCATATTCTTTTGACCAAGATTAAAGTTAGAAATAAGGAGCAGGAATTTGAGTCCCTTGCACTGGCTCCAGTCTCTGTATTACCTGAATTTCAAGGGAAAGGAATTGGCAGAGAACTGATTATCAATGCCCATCAAATAGCTAAAAAACTCGGATATGAGTCCATCATTCTGCTGGGGCATTCAGAGTATTATCCAAGATTTGGATATCGCCAATTAGACAAGTTTGGAATCTCGCTTCCTTTTGAAGTTCCCAAAGAGAACTGTATGGTTGTTGAGTTAACTGAAGGTGCTCTTGAGAAAGTGAACGGTGTAGTTGAATATCCCAAAGAGTTTTTCTAAAAAAATTACGCTTGAAATATTTATTAATTAATAAATTTTAAAACCTACTTATGAACCCCGAATTCTGGCACAAACGTTGGGCAGAACGACAAATCGGTTTCGATCAACCCCGCCCAAATCCGCTTCTTTTGAAACACTTTAACTCCCTCAATCTTGAGCTTGGTTCCAGAATATTCGTTCCACTAACCGGCAAAACCATTGATGCGGCCTGGCTTTTATCTGAAGGTTTCCAAGTGGTTGGAGTGGAATTAAATGAAACTGCTGTTAAGGAGTTATTTGAAGAACTTTCAGCAGAACCAGAAATATCTAAAACCGAAAACTTCCGGATTTACAGTGCAGATAACATCAATATTTTTGTGGGAGATTTCTTCAAGCTTTCAGCAGAAATGGTTGAAAAGGTAGATGCTGTTTATGACCGCGCCGCTTTGGTGGCTTTACCGAAAGAAATGAGAAAAGACTATTGCACTCATTTGAGGAATATCACTAAGAAAGCCCCACAGTTTTTGATTGTGTTTGAGTATGACCAGGGTCTAGTTTCCGGACCTCCGTTTTCAATCACTCAAGAAGAAATTCATCAGCATTATGGTGCTTCTTATTCTGTTCAACTCCTGGAAAGCGTTGAAATGCCTGGTGGGTTGAAGGGGCAAGTTAAAGCTAACGAGAATATTTGGACACTTGTTACAAAGTGAATAAGCAATCAAAGCTAATCAATTTTTTCTCCAATAATACCCGCTTAGATCCTTCGGAAGTATCCTCAGGATGACTGAGCTATTAACAAATTCAAACCAAATTCTTAATTCTTCACTCTTTATTCTCTATTTGTTAATCCTTCGCCTCTTCTTCTGCCCATTCTTCCGGATCACTCACCACTTCCACGAAGTCGATTCCATCTTTGGTTTTGTTGAGGATGGCTTCATATTCAACGGAACCTTCCCCCTCCCTCATTAATAACTGAGTTGCCAACATGTTAGTAATACTTCGCTGAATCACTCTTTTCAGAGGGCGAGCGCCATATACAGGATCATATCCCCGGGAAGCTAACCAGTCTTTTACATTATTTGGAATACTGAGTTTAACATGATTCTTAGCAAGTAGCTGATGCACTCTTTTGAGTTGGATGTCCACAATCTGGCGAATGTGTTCTTTGCCCAATGGGTGGAATACAATGATATCATCCACTCTGTTCAGAAACTCGGGACGAATCGTCATTTTAAGTTGATCAATCAGTTGCTGTTGAAGAGTTTCATATTGCTCATCATTTAATTCCCCGCCCGACTTTTCCATCTCATTCACAATCAAGTGTGAACCAATGTTACTGGTCATAATGATGATAGTGTTCTTGAAATCGACGGTCGTTCCTTTGTTATCGGTAAGCCGACCTTCATCTAATACCTGTAGTAAAATATTAAATACATCCGGATGAGCTTTTTCGATTTCATCGAGCAAAATTACTGAGTATGGATGTCGACGAGCCGCCTCAGTCAACTGTCCGCCTTCATCATATCCAACATATCCAGGAGGAGGTCCTATTAAACGACTCACGCTATGCTTTTCCATATACTCACTCATATCGATACGAATCATGGCATTAGAGTCATTAAACAGGAATTCAGCCAGCGATCGCGCTAGTTCTGTTTTGCCCACACCTGTGGATCCGAGAAAGAAAAAAGATCCGATTGGCCTGTCTTCATCCTGTAAACCAGCACGCGAACGTCGAACCGCATTCGCTACGGCTTCGATTCCTTTATCCTGACCGATTACTCTTTTGTGGAGCTCTTCTTCCAGTAATAACAGTTTTTGTCGTTCACTTTGAAGCATTCGTTTTACAGGTATACCGGTCCAGCGGGCTACGATATCTGCAATATCTTCTGCATCTACTTCTTCTTTAAGCAACGCTTTTCGCTCCTGCATTTCATCCAGCTTCTTCTTAGCCGAATCCAGATCTTTTTCCAATTGAGTGATGGTTCCATATCGGAGTTCTGCCACTTTCTCGTAGTTACCAGATCGCTCGGCTTTGTCGGCTTCGTTGCGGGTAGTTTCGATAGCTTGCTTCAACTCGCGGGCTTTTTGAATCAGATCACGTTCCTGTTCCCATTGTACCCGCATTGAATTTCGTTGTTCTTCCAGGTCTGCCAACTCTTTCTCAATCCCTTTGATCTTGGATTGATCTTTTTCTCTTTTCAACGCTTCCCGTTCGATTTCCAACTGACGGATTTGTCGTTCGATGCCGTCCAGTTCTTCGGGTAGAGAATCAATCTGTAATCGTAATCTGGAAGCAGATTCATCAATTAAATCAATGGCTTTATCCGGCAGAAAGCGATCAGAAATATACCGATGAGAAAGTTCGGCAGCAGCGATAATAGCTGCATCTGTAATTCGAACTCCGTGATGCACTTCGTATCGTTCCTGCAATCCACGAAGGATGGAAACCGTATCTTCTACGGATGGCTCGCCCACCAAAACGGTTTGGAGTCGGCGCTCCAGCGCTTTGTCTTTTTCGATATATTTTCGGTATTCATCAAGAGTGGTTGCCCCAATGGCATGCATCTCTCCACGTGCAAGAGCTGGTTTCAAAATATTTGCTGCATCCATAGAACCTTCAGCAGAACCAGCTCCAACTAGGGTATGTATCTCATCAATGAAAAGAATGAGTTCTCCATCCGATTCAGTAACTTCCTTAACCACAGCTTTAAGGCGCTCCTCAAACTCTCCTCGAAATTTTGTACCTGCAACCAGGGCTCCCATATCCAACGCTACAATACGTTTTGACTTGAGACCTTCGGGAACATCTCCTCTCACAATTCGAAGTGCCATACCTTCGGCTATAGCAGTTTTACCAACACCCGGCTCACCAATTAAAACGGGGTTATTCTTAGTACGTCGAGTCAGAATCTGCATTACGCGCCGGATTTCCTGGTCACGGCCAATTACCGGATCGAGTTTATTCTTCTCTGCAAGTTCATTCAAATCCCGGGCGTATCTTTTTAACGCTCCGTACCGACTTTCGGCATTGGGATCGTCTACGGTTTGCCCTCCCCGAACATCATTCAATACTTTTAAGATATTGTCTTTGGTGACTCCCTGATCATTCAGGAGGTCAGCTATTTCTCCTTTGGTTTGTACAATTCCCAGAAGTACATGCTCGGAACTTATGTATTCATCACCAAGTGCGGTAGACTCTTTTTGAGCTATGTCGAATGCCTCTTTAGTAGTAGCAGACAGATACTGTCCTGATACCGAAGCGCCCTGGACTTTCGGAAGCTTATTTAGTGATCCATCGGTAGTCACCTCCACTACTTTCATACTTGCACCAAGCTTATTCAACAAGGTGATTACAATATTGTCTCCATCAATCAAAAATGCTTTGAGTACGTGAGCCGGTTCCAGTGCCTGATTGTTCCCAGACTGTGCCAGCTCCAGTGCCTTTTGAGTAGTTTCCTGGGCTTTAAGTGTAAATTTGTTCAAATTCATAATTCAATTCCTCCCTGTGTATTTACTCCCAATATTGACCAAAACCATGCCCGGATTGTGGAACTGACGGAATTGCAGGTCTTTTCGCAAAGTTACTAACATCAATATGTTATACTTACTAAGTTTATGTATCGAAATATTCATCTAGCTTTAAAACTAACGACTCCATAAGAATGAAATTTGTTTATACCCTTCTGTTTCTACTTACAAGCTCATCTATCATCGCACAAGAAAGTATTGGCTTTACCGACAGCACCGATTTCGAATACCTGATTGATTATCGCTTACCGGATTGGGGATACAGTAATTTTTACCTATCAAATGTGGGAGTAGGAATTAATAATGGAATTAACAAGATAAATCGTGATAGAAATTTCTCCGGTTCTAACTCATTCCAAACTAATAGGTTTGAATCAAACCAGTTTAATTTAGGTTTTGGAGTAGCTCCGACATACGATTATTTCAGAGAAAGCGAGGATTTGAACATGAAAGTAAATACCTCTTTGTCATTTTCAGTAAACAGAAGAACAAACGAGCAAGAAAATGAGGATAATAATTCGGGTGTTATGAACACCAATAAAGTGAATAGTAGTCTCGGTTCAGAACGCATTGATTTTGATATTAATGCAGAAACTCAACACTTCATTTCTTCTGATTTATTTCTGGAAGGAAACTGGAGAAGTAATCTTCGATACGATTTTAATTCCAGTACCGAAAATAGAAATCAATTACCTGAAATCACTCAAAGTTCCACAACCCGGTTTATTTATTTTAACCCTGGCGCAGGTATAGGTTTTGGAAGAATTCGTAATGTAACTCCCATCCTTAGAGCGTTACGACTTAATGAACGCTATAAAGCCCTCGGGAATAGCTCAATTTCAAAACAGGATATTGAGTTTTCTTCGGTGCAGTTTACACGGTATCAAGGATATCAAAGAACTTATGACCGACCGCTCAAATATTTTTGGAATGACCTTAATAATGGTATTCAGGGAAAACTTAGCAGCTTAAGTGCATTTGATATATTCTATTTGAACGATCTGTTTAATGAAAATCTGGGCTCTAGATTTGAAGGACATAGCGTTACACTAACCGGAGGTTATACCTATTTTAATTCATTATCTAAAATAGACTTTCATGGTTCTGATCCTAACCGAAGAAATTTTGACATTTTAAGAGCTGCTAATGTTGAATTGAATGCTGTTTGGTATAAAAACCTAAATTTAAATCATCAATTAAGTGCCAATTTTGTTAATCAACTGTATTTTCCTTTGGAGAGAAGAAATAGTGTAGAGGTTGCTTATTCATCTCAATTCGATAGCGGTTGGCTTTGGATTTTGGCTGATCGTTTTCAACTAAACAATCAATTGAGATTGAGGTACAATAGAGATCGAGTTAAGGATATTGAATCGTTAAAAGAACACAACCTCTTTACAAATATTTCTTCTCAACTAAGCTATTTTATTGAAAACAGACTTCTTCTCTCTGCTTCTTTAGGTTTAAACCAGACGTATCGATCCCGAGATTTCACCCCTAATAATAATCTTTTTGATGAAAATTATTCAAGGAGTACCTGGGATATAAATTTCAGTGTTTCTCTGCGCTACTACATAAACCGGAATCTATTTTAGATAATCATCTTTTCAGGGATTTTGGTATCCTTGGTCTATGAACCCTACTCTATCTGAAATTCCTCAACTATTTTATTCTTCTGAAACCGGAGCCCCGATAGATAAATGCCTGGTGTGTGAAAAACACCTGCTCGATCAACAAGAGTATATCATTGAAAAAGCATTTACAAATTATCCGGGGGTTAACACAGAAGATCTGGTTTGGGAATTCGCAATTTGTACTGATTGCATGAAAACACAAATGGATGAATATTCAGAAGAGTCGGAACGAAAAATGACGGAGTACTTTCAACAAAACATGAATTTCATTCATCAGAATGAGCTCCGTACTGCTCAGCAATTTGATGCCGACAAATGGATTTCAAAATGTATTGTAAAAGGCACACCGATTGAAGAATGTGCACAGTTTCAAATCAGCGCACAGTGTGTTGGAAATTTAGTTCTTTTTGACCGAACCCCTTTTATGATTTCCGGAGAGGCGATGGACGAAATTCTCCAGTTAATGAGTAATGAAACACTTGATTTCTTTAATGACTTTCGTGGCAAATACTTCCCTCCACCTGAAGATCTCAGCCCTTTCTTTAGAGAAAAAGATTTTGTGTTGATTTGATTCTTCAACCTCTAATAGTTTTCGTTCCAGACTTGACGCAGAATCCGTATAAAAAAGTTCTTAATACGAATAGAAAAGCTTAATTAAAGTCTTATCTAGAAACAGATGCTGAATCAAGTTCAGCATAACGGCTATAAAAAAAAGCATGGACCGTATCAGGGTCCATGCTTTGGCTTTTTCGGGGTACAATAAATTAGGTCAACAATAACTTAAAGTCTGAATGCGATAAATTGTTTCAAATTATTTCGCTCAATAGTCAATAAAATTGCCTGATCGCCTTTTTCAGTACTACGCTCAACTTCATCGTAAAATTGTTCAACGCTGGAAACTTTTTTTCTCTTAACAGCTGTGATAACATCTCCACGCTGAAGTCCTCGCTCGAATGCGTTACTTGATTCACTTATTTCTCTAACAACAACTCCCTCAACATCATTCACTATGTTAAGCTGTCTTTTTATATCAGAGCTAAGTTCGGCTACTTTAAATCCCAGCTTCTCTACAATGTCCTCTTTTTCTGGCTCATTAGAAGCGATTTCGGTACCTGGACGACTTCCTAAAGTTACAGAAATTTCCTGACCTTCTCCATCTCTGATTACTTCAAGGTCTACTTTTTTACCAGGTTTTAAATTTGCAATTTCAAGCCTGAATGCATCCCAGTCTTTAATCTTTTCTCCATTTACTGAAACAATGATATCGTCTTCTTTTAACCCGGCTTTAGCCGCTGGACCATCTTCTTCAATCTGTCCTACGATGATACCACCAGCGTTATCCAATCCTAATGCAGCCGCCATTGTCTGATCAACTTCGCCGGCATAGTACATCCCAAGATAACCGCGAGACACGACCCCATCTTCAATTAAATCATCCATTATTCTTTTAGCCAGCTTGATAGGAATCGCAAAACCGATACCGTCATTTCCACCAGAACGTGAGGCGATAGCAGAATTAATTCCAACTAACTCCCCATTCATATCTATCAAAGCGCCTCCAGAGTTACCTGGATTAATAGCGGCATCTGTTTGGATATAATCTCCATACGCAGTAAGATTATTAAGTGTTCTTCCGCGCGCGCTCACAATTCCGAAGGAAACAGTATGAGCAAGGTCAGCACTTAACGGACTTCCGATTGCTAAAACAAAAGAACCAACTTTGGCTTCATCGCTATTGCCTAAGGTTACCGCCGGAAGATTACCGGTATTTACTTTAAGAACGGCAATATCCGTTTCGGGGTCTGTTCCGATGAGCTCGGCATCAATTTCGTCTCCATTAAACATGCGTACTTTAATTTCGTCTGTGTTATCAATCACATGATTATTGGTAAGAATAAGACCGTCTTCCGATACAATTACACCCGAGCCTAAACCTCGCTGTACATACTCCTGAGTTTGGCCATCACGATTATTCGGGTTCCCAAAGAACATCGAAAAAGGATCCATTCTTCGTACTTGTTGGGTCTTTTCTGTAGTGATGGTAACTACAGAAGGGTTAGTTTTTTCTGCGATGTCAACAATCGCGTCGTTTAAATCTTTTAGAGAGGCAACGGAGCGGTTTTCAGAAGTGGTTACTTCCGTGTCATAATCAGGGAGATTTATCGGGTTGTTAGTTCCTGTGTAAGCATTAACTCCCAGCAACACAATTATCGCAGCTGCAACTCCAAAAAAATTCTTAACAGCAGTATTCATAGTTCTTAAATTTTGATGATAGTTTTGTTTTGTGATGCTACAACGTTATCGCAATCAAAAATTGCACGCCTTTACATTTTGTAACTAAAAATAGTCGGAGCCTGGTCAAAGGCTCCGACTTCTCTTAACCAATCAGTCGAAATTCTTATGCGATTTCGATCTGCTTCTTAACTTTCTCTTCACTTTTCTTAATAGAGATGTTCAGAATTCCATCTTCGTATTTTGCTGTAATGCTGTCCTCGTGAATAGAATCCGGTAAGTAGAAAGAGCGACTAAATTTACCATACTGAGTTTCTACTCTATGGAAGTTTTTGCCTTCTTCTTCATTCTTAAACTTACGCTCACCACTAATTGTTAATCTTCCTTTCTCAAGATCAACTTTGATGTCTTCTTTCTTCAAGCCTGGCAGTTCAACTGATACTTCAAACTGTTCGTCTGTTTCGGAGACATCCACGCTAGGCATAAAATTATCTTTGCGATAGTTTGTTGTAGCGTTGTTGAAGAATTCATCAACAATGTCGTTGAAGTTTCTTGAGAATACGTCGGTGTTTGGTCTGTTATATTTTATAAGTGCCATAATTGAATCCTCTTTTCTTATTAGTTATACATTCAAAAATTCACTTTGTGTTTTGCAACGGACATGCCAATTGCATCAGATATTTAAGAACTGACAGCTCGTCAAACTGGGAATGAAGAAATTGCAGCCTACTTTTTGAGGGATAGAAAGGATGTCATACAGAGTTTGTCGCATAGACAGGTGGGTGACAAAAATGACAGGCTTATTCAATTAAAAATGTTTCAATTAAGAATTATCAATGGCAAAGAAGCCTTTTCATTCTTAATTGATCATTGATGTATTGTTAATTGCTAAGAGTAGCTCTGCTTCCACTCTTTTGCTACCAGAAAAGCCATTTCCAGAGATTGCTCGTAATTAAGACGAGGGTCACAGAAAGTTTCGTAGTTGTGATCCAGTCCATCTTCATTCAATCCTTTTGCTCCGCCAACACATTCGGTTACATTATCGCCCGTTAGTTCGAGGTGAACACTTCCGAGGTAGCTGCCTTCAGCCCGGTGGATTGCAAAAGCAGATTTAATTTCCTGAAGGATATGATCAAAATTACGAGTCTTATAATTATTGGAGGATGAGAAGGTATTACCATGCATTGGATCTGAACTCCAAACAACGGGGAAACCTTCCCGGCGTACAGCTTGAATAAGACCGGGGAGTTCATCTTCAATTACTGATTTCCCAAAACGGGTGATCAATACGATTTTACCTGCCTCGTGGGTTGGGTTCAATTCCTCAATAAGCTTGAGGGTATCATCAATGGTGTATGGAGGACCTACTTTTATACCAATCGGATTTGCAATCCCTTTGAGATATTCCACATGGGCTCCATCTAATTCGCGGGTTCGGTTACCGAGCCAAACCATATGAGAGCTGAGGTTATAGAAATCAGTTTTGCGAGGAACTTTCCGGGTTTGAGCGGAATCGTAATATAAGTTCAAGGCTTCATGAGATGTGTAAATATCTACCTTCTGAAAACTTGAAAAACGATCCGGTGATATGGCGTCCACAAATTTCACAGCTTTAGTGATAGACTCCACCATAGCTTCGTATTCTTTGTAGTATTCATTATTCTTCATGAAGTCTAGTTCCCACTGCTCCGGATGATGGAGATCAGCAAAGCCTTCATCAGCGAGTGCGCGAACAAAATTCAAAGTCAGTGCTGCTTTATGATAGCCTTCGATCAATCGTTGCGGATCTGGAGTACGTGCTTCTTTATTTGGCTCAAACCCATTGATAAGATCTCCTCGGTAATTGTGGATCATCTCACCATCTACCTCTTCAAAATCTTTGGAACGAGGTTTAGCATATTGTCCGGCAATTCTTCCGAGACGAACTACAGGAACTCCTAATTCATGAATCAAAATGAAGCTGGTCTGCAACAGTACTTTTACAGTATTAACAATCTTTGGAGAATTAGTCAGGCTGAAACTCTCTGCACAATCCCCGGCCTGTAATAAAAAAGATTTACCCGCAGAAACCTGCGCCAGCTTGTTCTTAAGTGCTTCGATCTCCCAGGAAGTTACTAGGGGTGGTAATTTTTGAAGTGTTTTGAAACTATCCTCAAGTTCCTTCTGATTAGGATATGCAGGTAATTGCTTAACTGGCTTTTCAAGCCAACTGGTAGGTGCCCAGTTTTTCTGTAACGTGTCTTCCATGATAATGAGTGATTTTGAGGGTATTAACTTAAGGCTTTTTTAATTAATGCTTTTAAAAAATCTAAATACTAATCTTGCCTTGTTTGCTCTATATTTCCAGTTATATATTATTTGAATTATGATTGAAACCAAATCCCGCATTCTGGTAGTAGACGATTACCCTGCACTGGTAACTATTACCCGACATAAACTATTACAACATGGCTATGAAGTTCTTACAGCTCAGAACGGGCAGGATGCATTAGAATTGGTTGAAACTGAATTTCCTGATTTGGTGATTTCTGATGTTGAGATGCCACTTATGAATGGCTATGAGCTGTGTAAACGTATCAAAGAAAGTTCAAAACTTAGAACTATTCCCGTTATTCTGGTTACATCACGTATCGAGGCCGGTAGCCTGATGAAAGGTATAGAAGCAGGAGCCGATAATTACCTTACAAAACCCTATGACGATGACACGCTTTTTTCTAAGGTAAGTGAGTTGCTGAATAACCCTATTGCTGTTTCAGATGCGGACGAAACCGTTACGGTTACTATTGAAGGGGCACAGTATCGAGTAAAAGCAGACTACAGCCATTTAGTAAATCTTTTGATTTCTACCTACAAAAATACACTTGGCCAAAATTCGAGGCTTGAGAAAATGCAGTCTGGTTTAAATGCAGCCAATAGAGAACTTGAGCTTACCAAGAAAGAACATGAAGAGCTTTTACAGAATATCTTTCCAAAAAAAATTGCTGATAGTCTGCTCGCTTATGGTACCGTTACCCCGGAACGCTATGAAGACGCAACTTTCTTATTCACAGATTTCGACGGCTTCAGCAAAGTTGTTCCCGACTTATCTCCCGAAGCTCTTATTGAAAGCCTGAGTTTCTATTTTGATAAGTTTGATGAGTTTATGTCTCAACACAACCTTATTAAGATTAAAACTATTGGCGATAGTTATATGGCAGCAGGCGGAATTCCTGAACGAAATGTAACCCACCCTGTTGACACAGCTTTGGCCGCTTTAAAAATGAAGTTTTTTGTAACTAATCTTAAAGACTCTCTTCTTGAGTCGATTCCATATTTCCCGCTTAGAATTGGAATCCATACCGGGCATTCGGTAGTTGGTGTTATCGGGAAGAAGAGGTTCGCTTATGATGTTTGGGGAGAAGCTGTAAATCTGGCCTCAAGAATGGAACAAAGTTCTGAATCGAATACCGTCAACATATCAGAAGATACCTACCACAGAATTAAGGATTTCTTTGAATGTGAACCCAGGGGAGAGATTGAAGCGAAAAATATCGGTAAAGTTCCGATGTACTTTCTAAATCGCATCAAACCGGATTTATCAGAGGATGAGTTCGGAATTATTCCAAATCGATTATTTATCAGAGAATATAACTTTCTGTCGAAGGGCGTAAGTAAAGGCTAATCACTTTTCGTAAAAAGGAATGAAGGATTTGTGAGCTCTGTTTGGTACCTTCCAAGTTGATCTGAATCCAAAACCAGAGACTATTGCAGCAAAACATTGTCATTAAAGGCGCTCGCGAACACAATCTTAAAAACTTTGATATCGATATCCCCCGGGATCAGCTTGTGGTTATAACCGGACTTTCAGGTTCCGGGAAATCTTCTTTAGCTTTCGATACTATTTATGCCGAAGGACAGCGCCGATTTCTTGAATCGCTTTCAGCTTACGCACGCCAGTTTTTAGGGATGATGGAACGACCTGCTGTAGATTTCATTGATGGCCTCTCGCCTGTTATTTCTATTGATCAGAAAACTACCAATCGAAATCCCCGGTCAACTGTGGGTACCGTAACCGAAATTTATGATTTCCTTAGACTTCTTTATGCCCGGATCGGAGTTCCGTATTCTTATGTGAGCGGAAATAAGATGGAAAAGCAAACGGCCGATCAGGTTGTGGCTGCTGTAATGGACATGTCAAAAGGAACAAAAGCTTACTGTCTTGCTCCGGTTGTTCGCGGTAGAAAAGGGCATTACCGCGAACTTTTTGAACAAACCATTAAGCAGGGATTTGTAAGTGCCAGAATTGATGGTGAGTTGACAGAGCTAACTGATGGTCTAATGGTAGATCGTTATAAAACTCACAATATCGAGGTGGTTGTAGATCGGTTTGTAATCAGCCCAAAAAGTGAAAAACGTATTGCAGACAGTATCAGAATGGCCCTTGAAATGGCAGATGGAAACGTGGTACTGTCTGTTCAACAGGAAGATGGTTCTTTCAAAGACCGGTTATTTTCACAGAAGCTTTTTGATCTGGAAAGCGGTATCGCTTATGAAGACCCCGCTCCTAATTTATTTTCATTCAATTCTCCCTATGGAGCTTGCCCGGAATGTGATGGACTTGGTTATACCTATGATGTAAGCTGGAATTTACTTGTTCCTAACAAATCTCAAAGCGTAAATGATGGAGGGATTCGGTACCTCGGTCCTCCCCGTGATATTTTTGCTTTTAAACAGTTAAAAGCCGTTCTGGAAAGCTTTGATTTAGATTTTGACACTCCTTTCAAAAAATATACTGAAGAAGTTCGGGAAATATTGATGTATGGCTCCGGGGAAAAGAAGTTTGCTGTGAGTTACGATTTTAAGGATAACTCTGTCACCTACCAGCATAAGTTTGAAGGGCTTAGAAGAACCATCATCGAGCAATATGAAAACAGCAAATCTCCAAAACAACGGGACAAAGCGAAAGCGTATATGAGCAAAGTCGTTTGCCCGGAATGTGATGGCGGACGATTGAACAAAGAAGCGTTGTCTTATAAGATTGATGAATACAACATTCATGATCTCGTGAAGCTGGATATCCAGGGATTGAGAGATGTGCTGTATTCGATTAAACTAACAGAGCGTCAGCAATTGATTGGAAATCAGGTACTTAAAGAAATTTGTGACCGACTCGATTTCCTCCTCAACGTAGGCTTGAATTACCTGAATCTGGATAGGGAAGCTCAAACTTTAAGTGGCGGTGAAGCCCAGCGTATCCGACTGGCCACCCAAATCGGAACACAGCTTGTTGGTGTACTTTACATTTTAGATGAGCCTAGTATAGGACTTCATCAAAGAGACAATATCAAGCTGATTAACTCCCTGGAAACACTACGGGATTTGGGTAACAGCGTAATCGTTGTGGAACATGACCGGGAAACCATAGAACATGCCGATTTCGTGGTTGATTTAGGACCGGATGCTGGTGTAAACGGGGGACATATTGTTTCCGCAGGAAAGCCAGGTGAGCTTACAAAAGACTCAATGACTGCAAAGTTTCTACGGGATGAAGAAGTCATTGAGTTGCCTGATGAATACAGAAAAGGAAATAAAAAGAAGATAAAGATCAAAAATGCCCGCGGTCATAATCTTAAGAATGTAGATTTAGAGGTTCCTCTTGGTAAGTTTATATCAGTAACCGGGGTTAGTGGCAGTGGCAAGAGTTCATTGATCAATCAAACGCTCGTGCCCATCCTCTCGAATCACTTTTATAAATCCAAAAGCGTTCCCCTTCCCTACGATACTGTAGAAGGGCTCAATAATATTGATAAGATTATTTCTATTGACCAAAGTCCGATTGGAAGAACTCCCCGCTCCAATCCCGGTACTTACACCAAAGTATTCGACCATGTCCGAAGGTTATTTTCGGAACTTCCTGAGGCAAAAATCCGGGGTTACGACCAGGGACGTTTTTCTTTTAATGTGAAAGGTGGAAGGTGTGAAACCTGTCAGGGCGATGGCGTTCGAAAAATTGAGATGAACTTCCTTCCTGATGTGTACGTGACCTGCGAAACCTGTAATGGTAAACGTTACAATCGGGAAACTCTTGAAATCTACTATAAGAAAAAGAACATTTCTGATGTGCTGAAAATGCCCATCAGCGAAGCTGCAGAATTTTTCGATGCACAACCTACCATCTCCCGAATTTTAAATACACTTACTTCAGTAGGATTAGGATATCTCACTTTAGGGCAGTCAAGTACGACTCTTTCAGGTGGAGAGGCTCAGCGTATTAAGCTTGCCAGAGAGCTTTCCAAAATTGGTACAGGGGACACATTGTACGTTATGGACGAACCTACTACCGGACTTCACTTTCAGGATGTTCGTATGCTCATTAATGTGATCCAAAAACTGGTAGAGAAAGGAAATACCGTAATGGTTATAGAACATAATCTCGATCTCATTAAAGCCGCCGACTGGATTATAGACCTCGGTCCTGAAGGAGGTCGCGGCGGCGGTGAAATCATCGCACAAGGCACTCCTAAAGAACTAGCTGATCATAAAAAATCAGAGACAGGCAAGTTTCTGAATCAGGAATTTGAGCGGTTGGAAAAAGCTACTGTGTAAAGCAATCTTATTTTTTGTTTCCTGGCACAGCTTATTATTTTAACTGCGGCTTTAAAATTACGGGGTATGATTAAAAAGATATTTCTATTGGGTATTTTGGGGATAGTTTCCATCCCCTCAATGGGTCAATCCATTGTTAACTATGGATCCTATTTCGATAATTACTTAATTCGAACCATAGATAGAGAAGATGGATTGTATCGGGATGAAGTATATGACACTTTTCAGGATTCATCTGGTTTTATATGGATTGCTAACTATTCTTTCTTGTTCAAATACGATGGTATTAAGCTCTCTCCATTTTCTGAAAGCTCTTACAGAACGGGAATTATTCCGGAGCTAAATACAAATAAAAAAGAGGATTTAACCTTCCTGGGAGTTGAAGCTGGTATTCATACTATTAGTGATGATTCGTTAATAACAGTGAAGGATGAGATAGGACTTACGCTTAATTCACTTTCATCGATGAGCTATACAAAAGGTGATTCCATTTTTATTGGCGACTATGAAGATGGTTTAGCCATCATATTTAGGGATACCGTTGTAGCCTTTTTTGATAGTACCAATGGAATTGCTGGAAATAAAATTGAACAAATTATTACAGATAGTAAGAATAGAGTGTGGGTTGCTACTACAACTGGTATCAGTGTTTTTCAAAATGGTGAGATTATAAATATAACGATTCCAGACGGTTTACCTGATAATTCTATTAATACAGTAAAAGAGATGAAAGATGGCAAAGTTTGGGCGGGTACTGAAACGGAAGGAATTGTAATTTTTGAAGATTTAAAACCAACAATAAATCTAACAAAAAAAGATGGACTAACAGATAACAGCGTTAGTTATATCGAGCAAAACCCTGCTGATAATTCTATTTGGATAGGCTTTAAAACCGAAGGGGTAGATCGTTTTATTAATAATAATTTTGAGAACCTCAATAATGAGTCTGGTCTTGTTTCAAATGATATCAATTCGATTAATTTTGACACTAAAAATCGGGTTTATATAGGAACTGAGTTTGGCTTATCAGTCTTAGTCCCAAGATTAGTTGATGTAATTGATGAAAGTACGCCCGGTTTTTTATATACCGAAACTAATTCGGTGGATCAGGATTCGTCTGGAAAAATATTTGTTGGAACACTTGGAGGTGGACTAATGATTTATGAAGACGGTGTTTGGAAAAACCACCGTTATTCTACCACAAGGTCTAATGAAAGCGTTTCGTCTATAAAAATTGCAAATGACAGCACTTATTATATAACAACTTCGGAATTTGGTATAGTTAAATATGTTAATGACGAAATTGTAGGTACTAAAAATGCTCAATCTGGACTAACTTCTAACTATATAGTATGCTTAGAAACTTATAAGAATGGAGATCTTTTAGTTGGGACATTTGATGGACTTAACATCATAAGCAATGATTGGGAAATATCTGATACCCTCACAACAGATGATGGAATCCCTGGAAATGAGTGTTTTAATACGGCTGTAGATAAAGAAGGAGACATTTGGGTCTCTACCGTAAATAATGGGATTTATGAATTGCGGGGAACCAACGTTATCTCGCACTATGATACTTCAAATGGTTTGTTAGATAACAGAGTTTTTGGAATTACGGAAGATTCCAAAGGTGAAATTTGGGCTGCTTCTTTAAATTACGGTTTTTACAGAATTACAGATAATGGCTTAAATGTATACAAAGATTTACCGGATAATTTTGTGAGTGTTACAGAAGATAACTCTGGTAATTTTTGGTTCTCATCCAACGGATATATCGCGCATGTTAAAAGATCAGATTTAGATAAGTTTGATCGGGGTGAAATGGAAAGGATTCAATATCAAAGGTTTACTGTAGATGACGGCTTCCCTTCAGCGCGAGTAAATTATGGTAATAGCTCTTTAACCAAAAAAATCGATACGGGCGAAATATTAATTACAACAAAAAAAGGAATCGCCGTTATAAATCCGGAGAAAACCGAAGCAGATAGATCTACTTTCTTCCCATATTTTGATGGATTTTCAGTGGATGGTGAGTCTCGCTCCTTAAACGAAGATATAATTGTAGAACCATCTGAAACAAGAATTGAAATCTCTTTTTCAGCGTTAAATATAAGCGCCCCAAATAAAACAAGATTTAGAACTAAACTTCTTGGCGTTGATGAAGATTGGAATTATTTGGGAAGCAGAACTACGACTTATTTTGACTTCCTTCCTAATGGCAAATATATATTGCAGGTTTCAGCACTTGACCAAGCTGGTGTTTGGAATGATACGATTGCATCACTTGAATTTACAGTTCTTCCTCCATTCTATAAAACCTGGTGGTTTATCGGGTTATGTCTTTTGGGCTTCGTGAGCTTAGGGGCTGGAGGAGTTCAGATCAGGTCAAATATGAAACTCAGAACTTTAAATAGAGAACTTGAAACACAGCGTAAAATTCAAACAGAACGGGAGCGGATTTCCAGAGAGCTACATGATAATGTAGGTTCACAAATAACCAATCTTATTACCGGTATTGAGATTAGTAATCTGCATGTTAAAAAAAATCAACAGGACAAAGCCCTGTCTCTTTTGCAAAATCTGGACTCTGACGCCAGGAGTGCTATGACTGATTTGAGAGAAACAATCTGGTTATTAGATAAAGAAGAAGTTCAATTTGAAATTTTCCTTGAGCATCTTAAGGGATTTATTAAACGACAGGAACGTTACCTGAAAGGAATGAAAATTGAATTTAAAGCAGATGTAAATCCTCATAAAATTCTAGACCCAGTACAATCAATGAATTTAACGAGAATTATTCAGGAAGCGCTGAATAATGCCAGAAAATACTCTGAAGCCTCCACATTCAAGATATCTTTTAAACAAGAAGGCTCTAAATTCAATGTTATACTCTCTGATAATGGAGTTGGTATGGAAACAGAGGATTCTCATACTAGAGGAAATGGTATTAAAAATATGCATGAAAGAGCAAAAGAGATCGGTGGCTCTCTTGTAATAACTTCTGATAAAAACTCTGGTACAGTACTTAAGTTAGATTTTTAAGAATACCCTGATCAGGGTATTCTTTTATTATTCATTATTCGCTTTTTTTAGACTATGAATATTCAAATTGCAATTGTTGAAGACCAGGATAAGATCCGAAAAAACCTAATCACCCGACTAGATTTTTTTGATGATATAAACATTATTTTTGTTGCTGAGAACGCAGACATTGCCTTATCAAAGCTCCGCTCTCTTTCAGAAAAAAATCTTCCTCAGGTTATACTTATGGATATTGAAATGCCTGGCAAAACTGGGATAGAAGCTACGCTCGAAATTAAATCCGAATTCCCTGAAATTGATATTCTTATCCAAACAGTATTTGAAAATGAAGAAAAGATTTTTCAATCCATTCAGGCAGGAGCTTCGGGATACTTACTAAAAGACGATCCCATACAAAAGTATGTCGATGCAATCCAAGAACTCGCAACAGGTGGTGCTGCTCTTTCATCAAGTATTGCTCTAAAGTTAATGAGTTTTGTAAAGTCTGAACAACAACAAAAAGAAACAAAAGCGAAAGCGGCTCAAGTTGAGTTTTCGTTAAGTGATAGAGAGATAGACATTCTTAAAGGAATTGTGGATGATTTAACCGAACAACAACTAGGAGAACAACTTTTTATAAGTCCTCATACTGTTCGAACCCACATAAAAAATATTTACAAGAAGCTTCATGTCCATTCACGTGCTTCAGCTGTTCGTTTTGCCATTACAAAAGGCTTAGCTTAATACCTGCTACCCCTCTATTAATTAAAGGTAACCTAAATTTTTTATTCCCTCGTTAAAACCGTTTTTTGGGGCAGTAACTTAATAGGTTTATAACTTGCACTACTAAGCATCAAATCGGTTATATACGCTTATATAGAAATAAAACCAGCTATTCAGTTCTTTTCTTTTTCTCTTCTGAAAGTAGACTTTGAATTCAGTCTGGAGTTTAGTTCGTAAATTTACTTAAATGGTAGCCTTACTACTCTGAGAAACTATTAACTAGAGTAACATTGTCTTCAAATTTCTACTCTATATGAGAATATAAAAAGCTCTTTTACCCACATAAGGTGAGTTTAAAATTCTACAGTATTAAAAAAGGCCGGCAGCTTTCGCTGTCGACCCTTATCAAGGTGGCATCTATGTGCCACTTACGCTTCTTTTCAAGAATTTAGAAAGCTAGTCCCGCCCTAAACATTATCCCTGAGCCTGCTCCTCCGTTTTGTATACCAAGTCCGGCAGATAGGAATTTGAATTTAGCTCTTGCACCAAACTCAAGCCAATGTGGTGCATCTACTACTGCCTGAGGGTAAACCTCATTCCCTTCTGAGATTGACTCTGGCTCGGGTTCTACAAAGCTCAACAGGTTATAATTATACGATGCGTAAGGTGAGACTTTTATATCACTCACTTCAAGGTTATATCGTAATCTTACCTTTAAAGGGATCCCCCAGCTTGTAGTAAAGAAGTCGTAGTTTTCGCCTCCAAAGGTAGATCGTTCTTCTTTGTTAAAGACCAGATAAGCACTCAGTCCATAATCAAGTGAAAGAGGTAGTTTTGTTAACCTGGTCAAGTCTTTATACCTGATCCAATCTATTCCACCGCCCACTGCATTTCCTATGAAATAACCATAGAAGTTGCGCTCTCCGGTTCCTTTGCTACTTTGAAACAAGACTCCTGCCCCACCTACGTTTGCGAATCCGTGCTGTCCGTTTCCTGTATGCGACAAGAAATTGATGCTTGATCCTCCAAATGCGCTTATATCATTTCCATTTGCATCTATAAACCAGGCTGGTGAGGTTGATCGGGCTGTGGAAGTAGAGGTTCTGTTGTTGTTTGTATTTGTACTTACATAGGTAGTACTTCTTTCGGAATAATTACTGGTATCGTAACATGCTGCACCCTCAGGAATACCACCTGCCATTGCAGCCTGACGATAAAGCTCGTATAAATTTTCCGAAGAAAGAGCTTCTTCCTCTAATCGTTGTTGCTCAAGCACTCCTCCGGTACCTTCCTGGGCAACACTTCCTAATACCTTAACTTCAACCCTGCGGTTTTCCTGTCGACCTTCAGCTGTTTCGTTAGTAGCCCTTGGGTCTGTTTCCCCATACCCTTGTGCTGAGATACGAGTTGATGAAATACCTTTTTCAATCACGTAGTTAACAACGGCTTCGGCACGAGCCTGGCTCAAGTCCATATTCGTTTCATCGGAGCCAACGTTATCGGTATGCCCTCCAATCTCAATGATAAGATTTGATTGAGCCATTATTTCGTACAAACGATCCAATTCCTGAATGCTTTCCTCTCTCAGGTTATCACTTCCAGTATCAAAATAGATGTTTTCGAGTACGATCCTTGCTCCTTCATTCGCCTCAGTTAAGCTAATGTCTTTTCTTACTTCTTCGTATCCTGAATTATCCTCCAGCCAACTAATTCTGGCTCTTCGGATTGAAGCATTCAGATCTGCCTGAGCCTGATTCATTTCTTTACTTAAATCAGACAGCTCATCGAATTCCTGATCCAGATTGGTTGAAGTACTGGCGAGCAATCGTTCATACTCAACTCTGTTTTGATCTATTCTGCTTAGAGCGTTTCTCATTCTAAAAAGCTCTGATCCAAGTTTTTCAGAAAAAGCAATGGAATCATCAACCATAGTTTTCAAATCTAACATCTCTGTTTGAAACAGGTATCCTCTTTGATTTGCAGTAATCAAATATCTTCTGCCAAATGGTAGGTTGATAAGATAGTCTCCGGTTCTTGGGTTACTTGTAGAATACCCCAACTGCTCTCCGGTATCAAAATCACTCCAGTATAGTGTTGCTGCAATCAAACTGTCTTCCTGGTTAGTTACATTTCCATAGATGGTAACTACCGGATCCGGACGCATATCGGGAGGTAGGATCATTCTAAAAATATCATCGTCGCCAAAACCATCTCCTTCGCCCGTTGTTTCTCTGGTAAAGTAAGCTACCGTTCCTGAAGCTGGAATTGTCATATCTTCATCGTCTAATACCGAATTGATATTTTTTCCCAGATTTACGGGTGTTGTCCAATTGTCCCAGCCCTCGCCAATCCTTCTTGTAACAAATAAATCGGAACCTCCCAAACCAGGATGCCCGTCAGAAGAAAAATATAGCGTTCTTCCATCGGCATTTAGAAATGGCCAGGTTTCGGAAGATGTTGTGTTTATTGTAGTAGAGATAGGCTTCGGCTCTGTCCATCTTCCGTTTCTTAGATGTGTTATATAAATATCTGTTTCGTAATCAGCGTCTTCAGCATTTTTACGTCCATGATAAGCTACAAAAATAAGTGTTTTGCCATCTGGTGATAAGTTAGCCATTGACTCCCAGTTACTTGAGTTTACATCTCCTCCCAAATTACATGGCACGGTCCAACTGTCTCCAATTTTTGCACTATAAAAAAAATCTCCATTTCCGAACCTTCCTTCATAGTTCCCAAATACAATAGCTGTATTACCATCAGAAGAAAGTGATAAAATGCCTTCATGAGAATCGGTATTTATAATAGACCCCATATTATTGGGCTCACTCCAATTACCGTTACTTTGTTTGCTTGAATACCAAACATCCCCTCCACCAAATCCATTAGATCTGTCTGTTGAATAGAAATACATACGGCTTCCGTCTGAAGAGATTCTGGGCAGAAATTCATCCAGATCAGAATTTACATTAGCTCCTAAGTTATCGATATAGATTTCTTCATCAGGTGCTTCTAATAGTTCGATGATCTTTTCAACTTTCGCCTTATCGGCCCCGGAATAACGATTTATATAAAGTCTGTAATTTTCAATCGCTTTGTCCCAGTCTTGTAGAGCGGTATAACTTTCAGCTGCGTTCTTGAAATATTCAGGATCGGAAACAGCTAATCGTTCGTAAGCGTTAGCAGCAGATTGATACTTCCCACTTTCGAAAAGATCATCCGCGTCTTGTGCATATAAAAGAAAAGGTATCCCCAAAAAAGCCATTAGAAGAATACCCTTTTTTAAAAGAGTGTACATAGTTACCCCTTGATTTGTGCTGCCATATACTTATTGAGGCAGCGGTTTGTATTAACAAGGGAAATATTCGTTAAGCTTCAATCTCTTTACATACCCGATCCAGGGTATTTTTATTCCTAAGGTATTCTGCTTCATTATACCCTCAATCGGGTATGTTGCAAAATCTCATCTCTTGGTTATTTAAACCGCCTTATAAAAGGCCATTAACAAAAAACCAGACAGATAAGATCATGGGGTATTATAGACTTAACCAGCTTTACAAAGCACTATTCACTTTAACATTTTTATTAATTTTTTCCGGCACAACTAACTTAAATGCTCAGGTTGTTGCAGGAATTGATACTCTTAATAAAGTATCAGGACAATGGGAATACTATGACTTCACAAGTCAAAAAGCTTTTTCCATTGCTGATACAGCCACTTATACACCAGATTTTTGGGGGAGTAGTAATGAAGGAGTGAATTTTGGAAAAGAATTTTCATCTCTCATTCCCGGAAAACGACTTTATTTACTCGGAACAGGTGATATCGACACCGTAAAAACCGTACCTGAATGGACGGATGATGCTCCTTGGATAGACACCAGCTGGGACTGGCCAAATGGTACGCAAGGTCAACCTATATCACCAGATCAATTATGGGTTGTTTACACCAGTGAAGGTTTATATGCTGTTATGCAAATCGATGAATTACCCGGAGGTGACTTCGGCAACAGCTTTGTATTTAAATACAAATATATGAGCGAGGGTGGTACTAGTTTAACTGAAACCAACCTTAATGAAGATAACGGAAGTCAGATTGCAGGATCAGGGACCAGCACTTTTGGAACAGGCTTTGATTTCTCCGGAGAAGAAACGGCAGACAACGAAGACGCTGGAGATTATCAGCTTGATTTCGCTTTTGTAAGCAATGAAGGTGTAAATTTTGGAAACGAAGGGAGCAGCTCGTTATCCTCTACGGGACGCAGGTTTTTGCTCTTAGGAACAGGAAATATTGATACTCTGAAGTCTGTTCCCAGCCGAACCGATGCAGCGCCATGGGTTACAGTTTCCTATGACTTTTCTGATGGAACTCAAGGTCAACCAATTTCAGTAGGTCAGCTTTGGGGAGTATTTACCAGAGAAGGTCATTATGCGGTTATGGAGATTACCGATTTACCGGATGGAAATTTCGGTAACTCATTCACCTTCGACTACAAGTATCAACCTAATGGTACCCGCTTTTTTGAAGGCAGTGATGGAGTTGAGCCAGACCCGGTTCTTTCAATTGCCATTGAGGAAGGTGACAACCAAACTGTATTACCTGAAGCAGTGGCACCAGAATTTTTGCGGGTGCTCATTACCGATGAAAACGCAAACCTTATCTCAGACGCTACTGTCACTTTTAATTTCTCAGAAGTTCCCGATGATATTTTGGTAGCCGGTTCTCTCGCAACCAGTGCTCAGTCAAACGAGTCTGGAATTGCTCAGTCTTTTGTTAAAGCGGGTGATGCTCCCGGTGTATATAAGATTAAAGCGACATTAGACTCTGATACTTCCAAATACGTAACATTTACCCTGAATGTAGAGGACACCAGCTCAACCTCTGCAGAACAACTCACAGGTTCAACTACCAGTACTCTCGGGACTGGGTTTGACTTTTCTAGAGAAGAAACCGGAGATAATAATGATACAGGAGACTATCAACTCGATTTCGCTTTTGTAAGTAACGAAGGTGTAAATTTTGGGAATGAGGGAAGTTCTTCACTTTCCGGAACCGGTCGAAGATTCCTGCTTTTGGGAACGGGTGATATCGACACTGTTAAGTCTGTACCCGAACGAGTTGATACAGCACCATGGGTTACTGTTTCCTATGATTTTTCGGACGGGACAGTAGGCCTGCCAATTGCCGTTGGTCAGCTTTGGGCGGTGTATACCCGTGAAGGACATTATGCCATCATGGAGATCACGGACCTCCCTGGGGGGAATTTTGGAACTTCATTTTCCTTCGATTATATCTATCAACCCAACGGGACCCGTTTCTTTGAAGGTAGTGGCACAGTAGATCCCGATCCTGTCTATAATCTCGCAATCGTTTCAGGGAATAATCAACAAGTTGCTTTAAACACTTTCGCTCCGGAATCACTAATTGTAAAACTTACAGATGAAAATGGTGACGCAATTGCTGAAAAAGGCATAACATTTAGCTTTTCAAATATTCCTGATGGAGCAACCGGACAAGGTGGCCTTGAAGGTGACCTTACAACTGATATCAACGGAGAAGTTTCCACTCCCGTAAAAATCGGAGATTCAAATGGTCAATACTTTGTGAAAGCACAAATGGATGTTGATGCAGAAGTAAGTGTTGAGTTTACCTTAATTGGAGTAGAAGCCCAACCTGCCTCTATCGAAATAGCCTCCGGGGATAATCAATCAGCGTTTCCTACTGAACCGATTGAACATCCACTAAAAGTAATTGTAAAAGATGCTTCAGGAAATCCTATTACGAGTGGAGCCGGAGTCGATTTTGAAGTAACTCAACATCCTGATGCTGCAAATCCCGGAAACTTTACTTCAATCGATGGTATTCAGATAAGCTATGCAGGAACCGATTCGGAAGGTATTGCACAAATCAAATACTTTGTGGGCACAAAACCCGGTACCTATGTTGTAAAGGCCTCTGTATCAGATTATGGAAGCATTGATCCGGTATTCTTTACCGTAAACGGAGCTGAACTTGAAGCCCCTTTAAATCTTAAAGCATCTTCAGGAGCTGGTAGCGTAAAATTAACATGGAATAAAGCAGCAGGAGCAAGTGCCTATAACATTTACCGTTCACAAGGGGATGATAATCCAGCTTCTGCATCTTTTCTCAATATCACCGACGATACTATGTTTGTTGATGTGAATGTAACATCTGGAGAGGGATACTTTTATTGGGTTACCTCCATCGATCATCAACTTAACGAAAGCGAAGATCGTGTAGGTCCTGCTTTCGCAACTCCAACGGATATACCGATTCCTGTTTCCGGAGAAGCAACAATTGTTGCGATTGCAGGAGATGGTTTTGGAAAACAATGGCAATACTTCGATTTCTCGAAAGAACTCGCTTCTTCTGAGGCTGATACTGGTGCATATTTCGCTGATATCCGTGGTACTTCTAATGAAGGTGTGAATTTCGGGAACGAAAGTGCTCCTCAAATAGAAGGAAGGAGAATCATTCGTCTTGAAGATGGTTCACTTGAGGATGTAACAAGTATTCCTTTATGGACAAATGAAGAGCCCTGGATTTCTGTAAGCTGGATGGGTTCAGGTACCAGCGGTCAACCAGTAGCGGCTGGTCAACTTTGGGGGGTATATACCCGTGAGGGAAATTATGCCGTAATGCAAATAACAGATGTGCCAGAAGCCTTTGGTGATACCCTTTCCTTCCGCTACAAATATCAAACCGGTGGAACGCCCATATTTTCTGAAGGTGGAACTTCTTCTGATCCGGATACTATGGTTGCCGTAATGGGTAACAATCAAAAAGGACTACCCGGAAAATTACTTGAAGACCCTTTGGCTGTTTTGGTAGTTGACGAAGATACAAATGGAGTTGCCGGAGTTACCGTACATTTTGATATTACTTCGGTACCCGATGCTTCTACCGGAGCATTACTTACTTCTACATCAGCAATTACTAATGAAGATGGTTTGGCATTCAGCTTCTTCACTTTAGGTGATGCAGCAGGTTCATATGAAGTGACAGCTTCAGCAGATGGAGTAAACGATGTTATCTTCGCCAATATCGCTGAGGAAGCACAACCTCCTCAACCTGTTACTTTACTGGAAATCCGAGATCGCTCTTCTGAAGCACTTTCTCTGGTTTGGACTCAAAGTAAAGATCCAGACTTCCTTCGATATCGGATTTACATGAGCACAGATAGTGAAAATTTTGCTCTGGTTGATTCTACCCGCAGAGATGGTTTTGCAGTTGATTCTGGACAAACGGTGACGGGACTTACTGAACTGGTAAATTACTCATTCAAAGTTACTGTGGTAAATAATAACTTTGTTGAAAGTGAGTTTTCGAATGTTCTCACTTCTTTTCCGAAACCTACCCCGGATCAACCACAAAATGTGATGGCTGTTGCTGCAGATGGAGCCGTTCAAATTAACTGGGATGCTGTTGATTCAACCTTCTTTGACTTTTACTACGTGTACTATGGAGAAGATGGATTTGGCATCAACATGGCCGATACGGTGTATGGTTATGAAAATACAAGTACCGTAATCAGTGGACTTGAAAATGAAACCACCTACCAATTCTATGTATTTGCTGTAAACCGATTTGGGGTCCAAAGTGCGTTTCCAGACAAAATACTTGCCACTCCTCAATCCACATATGAAGAACAAGAAATCACCTTGCCTGATTTAATTAATGGAGTTTCTTCATGGGCTGATGTTGATAACGATGGCGATCTTGATCTTCTTCTTACCGGTCAGGAACAAGCTGATGGAGACCCTTTGACTTTACTTTATGTGAATGATGGAGACGGTAACCTTTCTGATTCTGGGGAATCTTTAGAAGGAGTAATAAACAGCGATGTATACTGGTTCGATATTGACCAGAATGAATTTGTTGACTTGATTATCTCCGGGGAATCTTCTGAAGGTCCCATCACAAAAGTATATCTCAATAATGAAGGAAGTCTGACTGATGCCGGTTTTACTCTTCCTGGTTTAGGTGATGGAATGGTCTCCCCTTCTGATTATGATAACGATGGTGATATTGACTTCTTAGTTGCTGGTGCAACAGCAGAAGGACCACAAACTCTTTTGATTAAAAATAACGGCGCTGGTTCTTTTGAGCCAATTGCTTTCCCATTCACAGGCTTTACCAAAGCGGCGGCTGCATGGGGAGATTCAAACGGAGATGGCAGAATTGATCTTCTGATCTCCGGAGAAGTTTCTGATGGAAGCATTATAACTATGTTGTATCGATATCTGGGTAACGATCAATTCTTCCTTGCTGAATCAAGCTTCCAGGGAGTAATTAATGGAACATTGGCATTCACAGATTTCGATCTGGATACTGATCAGGATGTCCTGATCACCGGTTATACAGATGCTGCTCAAACCAATCTCTTCACAGGTTTTTACCAGAATAACGGGTTAGATTTTGAGTTGTTCTTCTCATCGAATTCCAATCCTCCAGCAAAAGCTGTAGCTGCAGGACAAGCAAAAAGTCGTGCAGTAGTTGGGGATTATGATAATGACGGAGATCCGGATGTACTTTTAAATGCAAATGGCGGAGCTTCAATCTTCAATAACAACCGAGGTAAAATTGCAGAAGAAAAGCTGGACATTAGTGGAGCTGGTTCTGTAACCTGGGCCGATTACGACGGAGACGGCGATCTGGATATCATTATAACCGGTTCCGGCTCCAAAGTATTATCTAATACCACCGCTATCAAAAACACAGCACCATCAGTTCCGGAGAATTTGATGTTTGAAGTGGCCGATGATACGGTAAAACTAAGCTGGAATCCATCTTCAGACGCTCAGACTCCATCTCCTTCTTTAACTTATAATGTGCGAATCGGTACTTCGGCAGGAGCATCAGATATTCTTTCTGCGAATGCTGATCTCTCGACTGGAAAACTGAAAATTCTGGCTAATGGAAATGCCGGGTACAAAACCGGATTACTACTACAGGGACTTCCAAACGGTACCTACTTCTGGCAGGTTCAGGCAGTAGATAATTCCTTCCTTGGGTCACCATTTTCGGCTGAAGCACAGTTTGAAGTAATGACCAGTCTGGTGTCTAATGAAGTAATTGAAGACTTGCCAACTAAAGTTGCGCTAGAACAGAATTATCCAAACCCATTCAATCCAAGCACAACTATCAGTTACTCGGTACCTAAAGAAGCAGACGTTAGCTTACTGGTATTCGATATTACCGGACGGCTGGTGGGCACACTTGTTCAGCAACGCAAAACAGCCGGTAATCACACCATAGCATTTGATGCACAAAACTTATCGAGTGGGGTTTACATCTATCGGCTTCAGATAGGAAATCAATTAATCACAAAAAAGATGACCTTAATTAAGTAATATTACCTTAATAAATAAACCTACCTTACCCTTAACAGTTGATCCTGTTAAGGGTTTTTTATTTATGAATCCTTTCGTTGATAATTGGGTACAGACTTAACTATCTTTAATGCTCTGATGAAAATGTTCAGATCACATATCGCCCGTATTTCCGGTTTTCTGATGTTGATGATTGGTATGGTGCTTCACTATGCCAAACCAGCTGACAGCAAAACCGATTATAGTGCATTTACTTCGTGGCTAGAGTCTCACCTGAAAACTCCGGATCATACTGTTCTGGACGAATTAGAGGCTCTTTCCAGTGATGATGGCGAACTGGAAACGGTGATTCGCAAAGCGTCTGAGTTGGTTCACAATCATTCTGATGACTTTAAACTACCGGTTTCTGAAAGCAATGATGAAGGAACTTCAAAAGAAGATGTTTATCAACTTTTACTAACTCAGTGGAATAATTATCAAAATTCCGGAAGTGGTATGGGTAAAGCGGTGTTCATTCAGAACATCAAACCGCAAACGATACTCCCTTCAGACGGACATTATTTTTCATCAACCCTGAACGAACGGACATTGCGTTACGATGTGGATGAAGTTTCTGATATTAAGGATCATGAACTCACCTCTGGCAATGCTTCTATCCTATCTCCACATAAAAGCGGCACAGCTATAGGTGCCCCTTAACCATTAGCAATGTTTCAATGAACAATGTTTAGTGAAACTCCCTCTTCTCAAAACTTTATCGGATTAGAAGAATAAATTCTGATCCCATTCTTAATTCTAAAATTTTTAATTCTTAATTGAACAATCATGCAAGGAAATGGATTTAAAATCGGTGTTATCGTTGCCTTTTTGGCACTCACCTTATACTACTTGTATCCAACGGTCATCTGGAACCTGGAACAAAAACAAATTGAGAGCTTTACTAACGATACTGAAAGAGCTCAATACATAGAAGAAAACGCGGAAAAACTTTCTAATCTCCGCGAGAACATTTTATCCCTTGGGCTTGACCTTCAGGGCGGAATGCACGTAACCCTGGAAGTTGGAACTCCACAACTTATCCTTGAGTTGGCTGGCGAAGATCGTGACGACCTTCTTGATGAAGTGGTTGCAGACGCACGCCAAACAGCCAGAGATAACGATACCGACTTCATCGACGAAATGGCAGCAGCTTTTATAGCTCGTGATGCCAATGCTCGTTTAAGTAGGTACTACCGTAGTGACTCAGACAACATAACAAGACGTTCTTCAAATGAAGAAGTGATCGCTTATCTTAAAAATCAGCGGGATTCAGCTTTAGACCGTGCCATTGAAATTATTCGTACCCGTGTTGACAGGTATGGGGTTACTGAGCCCTCCATCATCAAGCAAGGAAGTAGCCGAATTATCGTTGAGCTCCCCGGCGTGGATGATGAAGATCGTGTCCGAGGATTGCTTCGTGGCACTGCTCGTCTGGAGTTCAGAACCGGAGCAGATGCTCAGGATTTCTCAAGCTTCAGAAGTCGCGCTATCGAATATTATGAAGTAGTACCTGATACTTCTTCTGATAGCTTATCAGCTCCGGTAGCAACCAACGAACTTGTTGACCGACTTGGGTTTTTTCAAAATCAAAGCCCGTATATCTTCGGTTATGCTGCTGCAGAAGATACTGCTGCAGTAATGGACTTACTGGAAGCCCCTGAAGTTCAACGTATGATGCCCCGTAACACCACCGTACTATGGGGATCAAATCCTACCGATTTTGGAGATAGTGGCGAGAGGTATGCACTCTTTGGAGTAAGTACCGATATTGAACTTACCGGTGATGTCATCGAAGAAGCCAGTATCCAGTTCGATCCAACTACGAATGTTCCTGAAGTTGCTATGGGAATGAATGCAGAAGGTGCGCGTACCTGGGGAAGAATTACCGGTGCTAATATTGGTAAGCCTGTTGCTATCGTACTTGATGGATTTGTGGTTTCCTACCCGAATGTAATCAGTAAAATTAACGGCGGACGTTCTTCCATTACCGGGCTTGAAAGTACTGCCGAAGCAGAAGATTTGGTTAATATCCTGCTTTCTGGTGCACTTCCTGCTCCGCTTGAAATCATTGGTAGCCGAACGGTAGGCGCTACTCTTGGTGAAGCTTCTATTAAAGCAGGCTTTAACTCTATCATGTATGGACTTGGAATCGTTGCCATCTTCATGATTGTATATTACAAAACGGGTGGCGGTGTTGCGGATCTCGCGCTGATTCTGAATATCATTTTTATTCTTGGGATTTTAGCCGGATTCAAAGCTACGCTAACGCTTCCGGGTATGGCAGGTATCGTACTTACCATTGGTATGGCGGTAGATGCGAACGTACTTATTTTTGATCGAATTCGTGAGGAACAGCGAACCGGTAAAACCATTAAAGCAGCAATTTCTGCAGGTTATTCCAACGCGATGAGTGCTATTATTGATGCAAACGTAACTACAGGTTTCGTAGCCATTATTCTGATGAGTTTTGGAGTTGGCCCGATTAAAGGTTTTGCGGTAACACTACTTGCCGGTATTGCATGCTCGCTATTCAGCGCCATCGTAATTACCCGTGTGGTTATCGACTACCTCACCCGAAACAATGCCGACGCAGTGAGCTTCGGATAATCTCAAAAAAATTAAAAACGATTTAAAAGGAACACATTATGAGATGGTTTGAAACTCCAAACATTGATTTTGTCGGTAAGAGAAAAGTCGCTTATATGATTTCAGGAACACTGTTTCTGGCAGCTCTTGCGATCATAATTACTAAAGGATTGCAATATGGTATTGACTTTAAGGGGGGGAGTGAGTTTGTATACAAATTCTCTGAACCTGTAAATACAGTACAACTACGAGGAACTTTAACGGAACCTCTCGGTACTGCACCAGAAGTAAAACTCTTCGGGTCTGATACAGAAGTACTGATTCGTACCGATAACACTGCATCGAAAGAGGATATTGAGGTTATTATCGAAAATACACTTGATAGCGAACTACCCAATATTACCTATGAATCAGAAACCAGCAACTATATTAGCCCCCGTTTTGGCGACGAATTAAAATCCAGTGCAGCGCAGGCAGTAATCTACGCGATTGCCATTATCTTCCTGTACATCCTCATTCGATTCCGAAACTGGACGTTCTCACTGGGGGCAGTTGCTGCCTTGGTTCACGACGTGGTAATCACGCTCGGAATCTTCACCATTCTGAATGACCTCGTATCATTTAGTTTGTTGATTGATCAGAATATTATCGCAGCATTCCTTACTATTGTGGGGTATTCGTTGAACGATACCGTGGTTGTATTCGACAGAATCCGTGAAAACAGCATTGTTCATAAAGGGATGGAATATTTCCCTATGGTTAACAAAAGCCTGAATGATACGCTCAGTCGTACCGTTATAACTTCTGTTACCACCTTGTTTGTGGTGTCCGTGCTGTTTATTTTCGGCGGTGAGGTGTTGAAAGGATTATCTTTTGCCCTTATTATCGGTGTGGTTCTTGGTACGTACAGCTCTTTATTTGTAGCGAGTCCGTTGGTACTGGAACTCGATAAACGTACCCGAAAAACTAAATAGTAAATTTTCAAAGAGGAACTTATGAGCTTTAATACTTCAGAACGCTACGGCAGTGTTGTTATCGAATTTAAAGGTAACGTAATGGGTGGACCCGACGCGGTTAGCCTTAACGAAAAACTTCATGAGCTAATTGATGCCGAGAAAACCAATATCGTGGTTAACCTGAGCAAGGTAAAGTTCATGAATTCTTCAGGATTAGGTATGCTGATTGGCGCTCTCACCACAATGCGTAAAGCAGGTGGAGATCTTCGCATTGCCAACGCTACCGATAAAATCCAGAGTCTGTTAGTTGTTACCAAACTCATCACGGTATTCAAACATTACAGCTCCGTAGAAGAAGCCGTTGAGTCTTTTAATGAAGACTAACAGTACCCATAAATAAAACTTTAAAGGGGTGTAGATTGCTACACCCCTTTTTTATTGTAAAACGTTAGCTATGTCTGTTCGAGTGATAATTGGTGCCCAATGGGGCGATGAGGGAAAAGGAAAAATTGTTGACCTTCTAAGTGATAAAGTTGAATACGTTGCACGCTTCCAGGGTGGAGCGAATGCGGGTCATACTCTCAAGTTTGATGATAAAGAAGTCGTTCTTCATCTGGTTCCATCCGGAATATTTAACGGTGATGCGAAATGCATCATTGGTAACGGAGTTGTAATTGATCCCATCGCACTAGTTGAAGAAATCGAGAATGTAAAGAAAATGGGATTTTCACTTCAGGATCGTTTCTTTGTAAGCCAGACTGCACACGTAATTCTTCCCTACCACAAAATCCTTGATCAGCTCAAAGAAAAACGCCGGGCAAAAGATGCCATCGGAACGACCGGACGTGGAATAGGCCCTGCTTATGTAAGTAAAGTTGCCCGTGTAGGAATTCGCATGGTGGATTTGTTGGACAGATCAGTACTTCGAAAGAAAATTGAACAGAATATCCAGGACATCAACTATGCGCTTGAGAATCTTTATAAGGAGCCTACACTCAATGCCGATGATTTGATGGCAGAAATTGAAGACTCGGTTAAAGTGCTCGAGCCTTACATCTGTAATACTTCCAATATCCTGCATGAGGCTATCGAAAGTAAAGAGAATATTTTATTGGAAGGCGCTCAGGGCTGCTTATTGGATGTGGACCACGGAACCTATCCTTTTGTAACTTCCTCCTCACCAACTTCAGGCGGAGCGTGTACGGGAACAGGGGTTCCACCTACCGCAATTACTCATGTGATGGGAATCACTAAGGCCTATTGTACCCGTGTAGGAAACGGACCTTTTCCAACAGAACTATTGGACGAAACCGGAGAAGAACTCCGCAAAAAAGGGCATGAGTTCGGCGCTACTACCGGTCGACCGCGACGTTGTGGCTGGTTAGATTTAGTGGCCCTTAAATATGCCGTTCGTATTAACGGGATGAATGAACTTACCCTCACCAAAATGGATGTAATGGACGGCTTTGAGGAAATCAAAGTGTGTACCAGTTACAAGATCAACGGAGAGAAAACCAACGTTTTCCCACTCTGCTTAGACGAAGTTGAAAACGTGGAACCGGTGTACACAAGCTTACCAGGCTGGGACAAAGACATTTCGGGAATGACTTCCTGGGATGAGCTTCCTTCTTCAGCCAAATCTTATATTGAATTCGTAGAGGATTACTTAGGCGTGAAATTCACTATTATTTCAACCGGACCGAAGAGATCTGAGACGATCATCCGGTAAGGACAAAGGACGATTGACCAAAGACCAATGGTTTTGTCATTTCGAATCCGACGGATGTCGGTGAGAAATCTGACGTACTCTTTAATTGAACTCTTTAGATTTCTCGCTCCGCTCGAAATGACAAACAGTCTTTTCTAAACTTTCAAGAACCAATCCACAATTAAAGCCATCATCCCGGACCCCCGATCCGGGATCTGTAGGGAGTGGTATTTTGATATAATTGTTAACCAGAACAACACTGTTCCCTTAACAGATGCTGAATCAAGCCTGTGCTGAACTTGATTCAGTATTCAGCATGACAACATAAAAGGAAATCCCTGTCCCTCCCATAGGAATGTCTTCGGCAAAGGAAAGGACAGTGATGGCTATTCGGTAATCATCTCCAAAAATTTATTATAACTACCATTAGAATCATTCAGAGCCATTTCAAATTGATCTAATTTGATTGACAACTTATATCTTTTCTGAGTATCAGCTCCCTTATAAGGAACTTCTTGTAGTACATCTCGTTTTATCAAGTCGCTGAGCATTTCATCAAAAAACTGAGGAGCCTTTGAACCCAACCTAACTCTCAATACATTTTCATTAATAAAAGTAGACCTAAGAAAAGCACGAAAAACTTTTTCAATTATAGTAAGCTGGATATCCTCTATTTCGTCAAATAATTTATCGGTTGAAACATTATCACCAACTTGTACGGAAATTCCTTTATTAGCCAAATAGCTTGGGATAGAAGAAGGGTTGTAAACTCTGCTTTCTTTTTCTGTAATAATTGAGTTGACTTCAGTGTTTTCAAATTGAACACCAATCATTTTATAATCACTTTGAAAATCTAGTCTATCAAATTTACATCCAATAAACTTACAATCAGTAAGTGTAGTATTCTTTATCTCAGTATGTTGAAAAAGACATTTTTTGAAAATTACTTTTTTTATAGCTCGGTTTTTTAGTGAATTTGGAGGAAAAATTAACTCCGATAAAGTGACAGTAGGGTTTTTCTCTCTATTCAAAAACTTAAGAATTAGTGCACCACAGTTTTCACGAGTAAAAGAGGTTTTAGAATCATTAGATGATATTTCTTGAAGATAACTGACATATTTGTCTATACTTTTTTTTCCTCTTCTATTTATAAAAGTACAAGCTGATCGAATTGTTTGTTTCGGAAGTGATCCTTTTTGTAATATTGTAATTAAATCAATCTTACTTTTGTTCAATACTAGATTTCCAATATTTATTCCAAGAAAAAAGTCTTTAAATTCCTCGTGGTCGAATTGAAAAAGTAATCTACTTTGCTCACTATTAACTAGAAGTGAGTGCTGTTTTATTCTTTCTTTGATCTGGCGACTGATATTTGGAGATTTTCTAAATTGATCTGAAAATAAATCTGAAATCAATTCTAATAAATCACCATTTAGCGATGAAGTATTTGAAATCCACATTTCGCTTGAGAGCATTGATAGAATCGTATAATGCTCTTCAAGTGTCAGTAGTGGTTTGGCGGCATCACCCGACCTATCTATCCACTTTTTTGTTACTTCCCTTTCAACAATAGTTTCTACAAATTGATAAAAGTAATTATCTGTTGATTTTCCAATTCTCTTGAATAGATCCTTTCTATCTTGAAAGGTTAATGCAACATCTATTAGTCTTTTAACAAGAACAGCCCTCGTAAGAAGCGGATGTTTCTCGTCTAATCGGTCTTTAATTTCTGTATAAAAACTCTCTTTTTCCTTTAGATTTCGAATTTCACAATATCTGAGAAATTGTGCTTTATTCCATCTTTCTAAAGTTAATTTCGAAAAACTAACTTCGTCTTCTTCAATTGAATCGTAAAGCTTAGCTTGGCTTCTAAAGTCTTTGTATTCAAAGTAAGCTTTTCTTGCGGAGATGAGGAGACTCCCAGAAGATGAAAGATTTTGTATCAAACTGCTAAGTGCCGATAAAGCTTCTCCAGTTGAACTTTCAACAAACATTTCTTCAAAACCATCGAAGGCTGGAATTACTACTCCCAATTTTACTAACTCAATAAAAGCATCATAGTAGAAAAACGGGAATCTGAATCTATTCATTAACGAACCTATAACAACATCATCAAACCTTAAAAAGGGTCTTCCACCTAAAGTAATAGGGAGTAATAGCCACCCTTTCTTATTCTCTTTAAATTCCTTTGCCTGTTTATATGCTAACTGATTAATAAGTGTTGTTTTGCCTTCTCCAGCATCCGATGTTAGATATAAAATATTTGTATTCCCAGGTAATGAGTTATCTAATATATCTATTGTTGCTTTAACAGCGTCTTCTCTTTTTTCTTCTTTATCATCTGGATTATCATTGATTCTGTTTAAGAATTTTGCTTCTGGTATAATAAAATGCTCTTCCGTTTCTGTATAGCTTATTATTCTATCTGCAAGCTGAGGTAAATGAGCAATCCTGTCAATTATCCATTTCGCTGCTGTGAATTCTTTTTCGGACTCTATAACTATTAACTCTCCTGAGTTTTGTTTAAGGCTAGCTTCAATTATTTCATCTCTAATTTGAACTACTAACTCACCCTTTGAAATTTCGATATCGTCGGGCTCGTCCGAAAAACATTCTAATATTTTTTTAAATTTTTCTAACTCCATCTTAAGTCATATTTATTTGAGTATAATTTTGCACTCCATGAGGAATATAATAGGCAGGTGTTTTCCGATTGCTATGTGTATGCAAGTGTATTAATTGTGTATTATTAAAAAGAGCAGTGTTAATACCGGGCCAAATATCATCATCTGAGGTTACAACGCAAACCTCATCATTATCTCTAAAGGACAAAAAAATAATATCTGAAGTTAGCATAGTATCAACCAGTTTTTGTTCATTCTTAATTAGAATATCATTTAAGGAAGCTTGGCATGTGTGATCGGGACATTTTTTTTTATTTAGAAATGAAGGAATACAATCCAATGTACAACTCTTAGGGTTTGAACATTGATTAAAAGGTCTTTTTGCCGACCTTATCCCATGAGGTGTACGATTCTTTCTATATGTATTAAATAATTTATGCTTGTGATCAGATTCTAAAGAAAAGGCAAGTTCTACGTTAATTATTGAGCTAGATTCTTTATCATTTTTCTTAATCTTTCTAACATCAGGGTAGTTCGAAGATATTTCGGCAGAAAGCATCTGGGCATTTCTCGACAGATTATTGGATTCATACCATCCGCCATACAATCTTAATCTATATCTATTATATACCTTACTTATACTTGGTGATATATTTAGCATAATCCTATCAACAACATGAACTAAACCTCTTTGCCTAAAGATTGATTTTATATTGTCATAGTCAATTAAAATTACTAGTTCAGATAATGAACTCGCTTCCTTTGATTTAGTACCTCCAAAAATTGTTACTATCTGTTTTTTAATAAAGCTAATCACTTAAACATTTTTCTTTAACAATAACTAAAAAATATATTCGATAAAAATATTTACGAATAAACTCTAATAGAACTAATTATCTGTACTGATCTTTTGCTAATTCTTTATAAAACCCCTCGCACTCCTCCAGCAACTCTTTCAGCTTCTCAGGAAATGGATCGGTTTTGGGTTTGTAGGGTTGGAAACCTGTGGATTTGTGGACGTTGTGGTACCAGTGCTTGGCCCAGACGCCGTCTTCGGGTCGGGCGCCGGCTTTCCATTCCAGCATATTGTCATCGAAGGGAATTCCGGCGAAATCACATAATTCGGTAATCTTCTGTTTGGGGTTAATGAGAATCTCTTTGGAGTCCACAATCAGTACCGGGAGTTTATGATGTTTCAGATATTCTTTAAGCTGGAGTTGCTGCTTGTAGCCGGTGTCTTCGAGCGTTGGGTTTTCAATCTGGTTCACAAAGGACGAAAGCATGTCTTTTGGATCTCTTGTAAGAATGACATTTATCGTGTCTTCCAAAAATTCTAAATACAGTTCTACAAGATGGTGAGTCATGTGTTTGAAGAACACGACCGGAGTCTCATATTCCCCGAATAGAACGTGGTTAACTACCCTTTGCCCATTATTATCCTGATCTGCGATCACTTCACTTGCACCGGGATGATAATACCGGGCATCGGTATGTATCAGGTAATGCGCATACAAAGGCTCGTCTACTACTGTAGTGTCTTTTCGCTGAGCGAAAGAATACATTAATGCCGTGGAAATATTCCTCGGTCCGCTCCATAAACAGATTCTTTTAGTTTTATCCATACTCCTTATTTGCTGTCATGCTGAACTCGTTTCAGCATCTGTAACTTTATTCAACTTTGAGTTTTATCAACGCTGGTTCCTTCACAGACCCTGAATCAAGTTCAGGATGACGGCGGTATTGTTAAATTTTCTGTCGTTCAACATCCGCTTCAATTGCTCCTTCATAGAGTTTCTGCAAAAGCCCTGTAATTGTCCCTGGTACAGATTTAGAGATTTCTCTTCCATCAATTTTGGTGACTGGTGTTAATCCCCCAAAGCTACCGGTAACAAAAGCTTCCTCCGCTCCATAGACATCAAACAATGAAAAGTTCTTCTGGTGGCATGGGATATTATTCTCTTCACACACTTCAATCACTTTTCCACGGGTGATCCCATTCATACAATATTGTCCGGTGGAGGTCCACACTTCTCCGTCTTTCACCATAAAGAAATTGGTTGCGTTGCAGGTGCTTACAAATCCATTCACATCCAACATTAGGGCTTCATCTGCTCCGGCTTCCAATGCCTGAATGAGTGCCTGAACCTCGTGTAATTTACTGTGGCAGTTCAATCTCGGATCCAGATAATCAGGTGAACCCCGACGAATGGTACTGGTAAACAGAATGATTCCTTTATTTCTTGTCCCGGGGTCGGCTTTTTTGTGTTCAGCAATAGTTACCACATTTGGTCCTGAGATCGTTAATCTTGGGTCCTGACTCGGTGTTTTCTTAATGCCTCTGGTAATCATGATCCGAACATGAACACCGTCACTCATTTCGTTGGCATCAATCACGTTCTGAACCTGCTTTCTGAGATCATTTCGAGTCATTCCCAAATCCATCCCAATGGCTTTTGCTCCCTGCCAGAGCCGGTCCATGTGATCATCCCAAAATACAAGCACTCCGTGATGAAGCCGTAATCCTTCCCAAACTCCATCACCAACCAGATAACCGCTGTCAAATACTGAGATTTTGGCTTCTTTTCTTGGGAATAGTTCTCCATTTATAGAAATGAAGACTTCTTCATTTCTGGGATCTTCTAAGGCGTTGTGGGTTCCGTTTGGCATATTTTGGTAAAATAATAGGTCATTCTGAGCGAAAGCGAAGAATGACAATATTTCTAGCTATCTAAGTATTTCCTTATTGAATCTCTAAGTGTAGTAAACGTCTTTTTCAGCAACTCTTCATCCTCCTCTAACAATGTGACTCTGAATCCTAATAAATCTGAACAAAAGGAAGAAATCGGGACTACACAAATTCCGGTTGCTCCTAGCAGATAATAGACAAAGCGGGTGTCCAGTGAAACATCCTCCACCCAGCTTCTCACCAGTTCCTCCACTTTTTGGTTGGGAAGTTCCAGTTTCTGGTTTTCAGTCAAAGTCCCTTCTTTAAAAACAATGGTATTATAAAAGGCTCCGTAAGTCGGGTTGAACGTAAGTTCTGGAATTTCCTGAAGCGTTTCGGAAATAAAGTTACTTCGCCAGCCAATCCTTTCATTTAAATTTTTCCGGTACTCCTCGTAACGTACATCTCCTAAAATTTTGGGGATTGCCAGCTGTGGTAAAGTCGTAGAGCACACCTCGATCATCTTAGCATCGTCCAAAACCTTACACAATTGATCGAAATCAGCATCTTTCCCCCGATTGTAACATTCGATCCAACCACATCGAGCACCGGGCCATGGTAGTTCTTTGGAGATCCCCTTCATTGCGATTCCGGGCACATTATCAATCACTTCAGAAAGTGCATACGCTCTCACTCCGTTGTAAGTGATTTGGTTGTATATCTCATCCGAAATCAGAAACAGGTTGAATTCTTTGGCCAGCTCAACAATCTCTTCCAGTATTTGTTTAGGATAAACCATCCCCGTAGGGTTATCGGGATTGATCAACAAAATGGCCACGATATTGGGATTGTACTTCACCTTATTTCGGAGATCTTCCATATCCGGATACCAACTGTTTTCCGGATCCAGTCGATAGGTTAGCGGGTGATGATTTGCGTGCGCAGCCTCAGCTGAAGAATGTGTTGAATAAGCAGGCGAGGGACCAATTACCCGTGTTGTCGGCGCCAGATAGTGATATAACGTGGCAATGGCATCCCCAAGGCCGTTAAAGAATAATATATCGTGCGCCGTGATCTGTACCCCACCCAATTTGTTCGTCCGCTTTGCGAGAAATTCACGGGTTTCAATTTCTCCTTTTGAATCGCAATACCCATAAGTCTTATCGTCCTGAGCGAGGCTAGTCACAATCTCCTTAATCCACGCAGGAATTTGGGCATTCTTTTGGATGGGATCCCCAATATTTTCCCAGGAAATCTCCACTCCTTCTTTCTGAAGCAACTTTGCTTTTTTTACGATTTCTCGGATTTCATAGCTGAGTTCTTTCGCTCCTTCGCTAAGCAGTTTTTGTCTCATAGATGCCTGCGGCTGATCGCACGCCGTCGATAGTTATTGATATTCCGGGTGAGCCGAAATAAAAGCATTTAATGAATTAGCTGCTTGCTCTCTTACTTTATTTTTTATAATTGGAGACCACCCTAAGAGAATACCCGGCAGCCCCAGAGCCTGGCCCGACCATCTCCAAAAGTTGAAGGTGTCTATATGCTCGATAATTTTCCCGTCTTTAAACTTAAACCGGGCATCAATCTTATTATGCACTTTTCGTTTGGTTGTTGAAAAGGTGTATTTCGCTTCCCAATGAGCCGTAACTACATTTTCGCTTTCTTCTTTTACGTCAGAAAACTCGATCTCTAAATCCTTTCCTCTTAAACACAACATATGCCACATTGCAGCTGGTTCTTTTCCATTTAACTCAAAGGCTTCATCTTTGAAGTAAGCCTCTGGATGGTACAAATCGCCCATGGTTTTATAGTCTTTTTGGGAGAATGCTGTGTAGAAATCGCTTATAACTTGTTGATTGATTTTCATTATTAAATGAACAAAAATGTGCTCTTAAAGTCTATGCTTCTTTTCGAAACAATCCCGTTTTGCTTGAAATCAATCCTACCGAAATAACTACGATACTTCCAACCATTGTATATAATGGCCATGCGATCACTAATCCCTCGCCCGGTAGAATATTCTGTACAGGTCCGTTTACCATAAACAAGAGAGTGATCAATCCGGTAAAGAATCCCAGCATTGCATCTTTCTTATTGGGTTTTTCTGAAAATATCCCAAGCAAAAAACTTCCTAATAATCCACCATAGGTATACGAAGCGATTCCCAGCCCAAGCTCTACCACCGTGGGCCGTTCGCCTGCCTGCAACTGAAGCAACGCGAATAAAAAAGCAGAGCCAGTCAAAATAAATCCCCAAACCAACGTGATGATTTTTGAGGTTTTTAAATCTTTCTCAGGATTGTCTTCTTTTCCAAAATAAGGTTTATAGAAATCATAGGTAGTAGCAGAAGCCAGTGAATTAAGCGAGGAACTCAGACTGCTCATAGCTGCAGCAAACAAAGCGGCCACTATCAATCCGGAAATTCCTGCCGGAAGTTGCTCAACGATAAATTTGGCGAAGATCTCATCAGTAGTTGCCAACCCTAGTCCATCAGGACTTACCCCTTCGTAAAAAGCGTATAACATCAATCCAATTACCAAAAACAGAGCGAATTGAAACATCACCACAACCCCACTCCAGGCTAGGGCCTTTTGACCTGATTTAAGGTTTCCGGTAGCCAATAATCGTTGTACCAATAATTGATCGGTTCCGTGAGATGCCAAAGAGAACACTGCTCCACCAATTAAAGCAGTGAAAAATGTGTAGGGCTGTGCGATGAATTCTTTGAACGGCAAATCGAATCCCAATCTGAACATCTGAAATTTATTGCCTGGTTCAGCAAACTGTACAACACCCTGCCAGCCATCTGGAATTTTGTTCAGGAGAATAAATAACGCTAAAACCGCTCCTCCTATATATACTCCCATCTGTATTACATCCATCCAAACCACTGCTTTGATCCCTCCAAAAAAAGTATAAATCAAGGTAATAACAGCGATTACGGAAATGGAAAGCAGATACAATTCAAGATCCCCCCAACCTGTAAAAGCGCCTCCCAATCTAAGGATTATGGCTAGTGGAATCGCTGTTGCGAATAGCCGAACACCATCAGCCAAAAGGCGGGTAATCATAAAGGTTGAACTGGCTGCATTCCGCATGGATGGACCAAATCGCTTCTCCAGAAACTGGTAGGCCGTATACATTTCTCCATCGTAGTATTTTGGAAGAAAATAGATGGCCACAAAAAACCTGCCTACAATGTAGCCGAGCGTTATTTGCAGGAAGGTAAGATTGCCTCCGTAGGCAACTGCAGGAATACTGATGAATGTAAGTGTACTGGTTTCTGTGGCAACAACAGAGAATAAAACTGCCCACCAGGGGATGCCTTCTCCTCCAAGGAAATATTCTTTGGTAGATTGTTGTTTACCGGAAATCTTCAACCCAAATATGGCTACCCCGATCAGGTATAGAACAAGTACGATATAGTCTGGTGTACCAAAAAGCATGAAGTTATCCTTTTAAGAATGAGATAAATTTCTGAATAGCTCTGCCCCGGTGACTAATTTCATTTTTCACCTTCGAATCCAGTTCTGCGAACGTTTGATCAAATTCTTGTGGTAGAAAAACCGGATCGTAACCAAAACCTTTCTCTCCTCTTTGATGATCAATGATCACCCCTTTACAAACTCCCTCGAAGGTATGTTCATTTTCAGCTGTTACTAAGGCAACTACTGTTCTGAACTGTGCAGCTCTATCTTCCTTTCCGTTCATCTCTCTTAACAGTTTCAACACATTGTCCTGATAGGTCACCTTTTCCCCTGCATATCGAGCGGAATATACTCCCGGAGCTCCACCTAACGCATCCACTTCTAAACCGGTGTCATCTGATAGAGATGGTAATCCAGTATGTTGATGTACGTACCTGGCTTTTTTTAAAGCATTTCCTTCCAGCGTATCCTGATCCTCATCTACCTCTTCCAGCTCAGGAAAATCGAGTGCGGAATAAACCTTAATTCCCAGGTCAGAAACCAACGCCTTCATCTCTGCGATTTTATTCTTGTTCCGGGAGGCAAGTACGAGTTTATCCATCTTGTTTTCTCGGAAAGAGTTTGTAGAATAGATTAATGCCGCTTCCGATAGTCAGCAGAGTGTTTAATGCAATGAATACATGATCATTTTCAAGAATCGAATATATAGTAAGCAACAAGCTTGAGATAACATACATCAAGATGAAAGCAATATTCATATCTGTTCTTCCCGCTTTGATTGTATCAAGTGTTTGGGGAATCCATGCCGTAATTAGAATAGCAAAACCCGACCATCCAAGAATTTCAATCCAGTTCATCATTTCAAGTGATTTAAGATTTCCTGTACTTCATGCCATTTCATCCGGGGGCCGTATTGCGATACTACTTTTGAAGACGCCAGGCTCGCAAGCTTCCCCGAACCAGCGTAGCCCAATCCATGAGTAATTCCATATAAAAAAGCACCTGCAAACATGTCTCCTGCTCCGTTTGCATCAACTGCACTCACTTTATATGGCTCGATATCAATAAAAGTATCCCCATCAAAAATCATTGCTCCGTTTTTCCCCTGTGTGATTACGAAACGCTTAGCATCTTTTTTTAACTCTTCACGAGCCTCAAGAATACTCTCTTTTCCGGTGTAAGCCTTTGCTTCGTCCTCGTTACAAAAAAGAAGATCTACAGATGCACCAATTATCTCCTGAAACTGTGATTTAAAAATCTCAACGATAGATGGATCCGATAGGGTAATAGATGTTTTCACACCATTGTCTTCCGCGATTTTTTTTGAGAGTTTCATAGCTTCTAAAGCTGTTGGGGAAGCTACCAAATAACCCTCAATGTAGATGTACTCGGAATCCTTTATCGCAGCTTCTTCTACTTCATTCACCGAAAGATCGGTCGTGATTCCCAAAAAAGTATTCATGGTGCGATCAGCATCTTCTGTGATCATCACCAAACATTTACCGGTGATTCCCTCCTCTCTCTCAACTCCATCAAGATTAGTATCTACCCCGGCTTCTTTCATATCGTGGAGATAGAAATCACCAAATTCATCAGAAGCTACTTTGCAGGAATAAAACGCTTTACCTCCGAATTGACTCAATGCAATCACTGTATTTGCAGCCGATCCACCTGATTTCTTTTTGGTGTTGTTGTGATCGATGGCCTCAATCAAGCGGGTTTGTTTTTCTTCGTCCACTAAGGTCATTACCCCTTTGTGAACCTGATGATCTTCCAGGAAAGATTCCGTGACTTTGAAGTCAAGATCTACCAGGGCGTTACCAATACCGTAAACATTATATTTCTTCATTCAGCAGCTTTTTCTAACTGATTTCTTTTTTGATTATTCCAGCGTTAAAGTACGGACACTCATGCTTCTTTAAAAACTGCTCCTCTTACTTTGGGATTAATTCGTGTTGATCTATATTATCACCCATGACAGGATTTCAGGCTTTTTTAGAACAACGTTTGGCTCATTCTTTACCCGGTGAAGTTGCCCAAAACGAAATGCGTCCTCATCCTTCGGCTCAGAAAGACCCTGTATTTAAAACAAATATGCCAGAGCATGATGAATACCGCAACAGCAGTGTGTTGGTACCCATTATTACCTGGGAAGAAGAACCAGAGATTATTCTTACACTCAGAACTTCGGGAATCAAACATGGTGGACAGCTTAGTTTTCCGGGGGGTGGAAAAGAGGGCAATGAGACCTATGAAGAGACCGCTTTGAGAGAGGCCCGGGAGGAGATCGGATTGGTTGAAGAAAGAGTATCTGTCGCGGGGTTGATGTCTCCTCTTTATGTCAATCACTCAAACAATTTGGTAACTCCTGTTGTTGGATTTATTTCAGAACCTCAAAAATTCACTCCTAATCCCAACGAAGTTGATGAAATATTTACGGTTCCGTTTTCTGAACTAATCGAATCCAAAAATAAGATGAGAGAGGAATGGAACTTAAGAGATACCAAATACACGGTTCCTTTTTGGGATATTCATCATGTTCCACTTTGGGGTGCCACAGCTATGATGATGAGCGAGTTAATGGAACTTTACAGGGAGTTTAAATTACAGATTGCTGGTTCAAAAAAATTATAGGTCATTGCGAGGAGATTATAGAAGAAATTCAAAATCTATACTCCTCGCCGTGACTTGATAAATTTAGAATTTGATTGAATTTTGGAATTTGGGGTTTGAAAATTAAACCTCACTTGCTGCTTTCTTCCCTAACTGCATCCCCAAAGCTACGCCCATTCCACTAAGTCCGGCTACAACCAGACAATTTTCATTAATCTTTTCGAAGACCGGAGATTTCGATTCTGTAAAGCCCATAATTCCTGACCATTCCTGTTCCACTTTCCAACCGTCAGGTAAACCCAGAACTTCTTCGGCAAAATAAAGCAAAAACCCTTTTACATCTCCGTTCACTCCAAACTCATCGGTCTCCTCCCCTTTTGGATCGATATCCCTTCCGCCACCAATAAGCAATCGCTTTTCACCGAGGTTTCGAAAATAAACGTAGCCTTTATTGTAATGAAAGGTTCCTCTCCATTCCAGAGATTCCAGCTCGTTAGTAACGAAAATATAACCTCTTCCCGGTGTAATTGATTTATCGGGCAAGAGTTGATTCGTGAATGCATTTGTTGCAATCACAAGGTTTTCAGCTTCGTAACTTAAGAGTTCGTCAATAACAAGTATTCCTGACTCTGGCTCTATCGAACTTATCTGTGTATTCCATCGATACTCAATCCCAAGGTCCCGATTCAACTGGTACAGTCGTTTGATCATCTTTCCTGGATGAAGCATCCCTTCACAACGATTATAAATAGACGGAATACCATTGTAAGACCCGGCTTCGTATAAATCTTTCTCTCCAATCAATTCTTCCATCCAACCATTAAACCGATGAATGTGTCTGCTAAGCTTTTCGAATATCTTTTTGTCGAGAACAAGTTCCCAGCCTCCGGTTTCTTGATAATCAATAGCTTTTTCTCCTAAAGTGGATTTGAGTAGCTGTAATCCTTCGAATCGGTCTTTAATACGTTCTTTAAGTTTTGCTTCAGAGTCTATTTCGAGATCTGCAAGATGTTCTCCTACCGTTCCAATGCAAGCGAATCCTGCATTTCTTGTACTCGCACCAATTGGGAACACACCCCGATCGACGACTAAAACCTGTGTATTAGGATATTCTTTTTTATAAAAGTGAGCTGTAGATTGGCCAGTTAATCCAGCACCAACAACAATCAAATCGTAGGTTTGATTATATAACTCAGCTTCCCAGTAAGATTGGCGGTACTTCATTTCGAATTCAATGCCAGTGAAGCCATCAAAGGAGCTGCAGTTTGGAAGAAACGATCATCTACGTTGTATTTAGGATGATGCCACACATAAGTAGATTCCGATTCTTCGGCCCCACTTCCAACAAAGAAAAATGCTCCGGGAAAGTGCTCCTGATAAAACGAAAAATCTTCTCCTGCCATAATTGGTCGCTCCATCAAAATCGCTGATTTTTCTCCAAATAATTCCTGCATGGTTGAAATTACATTCTCAGTTTCAGCGGAGGTATTTATAACGGCAGGATATCCTTTGTTGAAATCGAAGGTGTAAGAACCTCCTGCCCCCTCTGTAATTCCTTTCAGAATAGACTCCAATCTTTGTGCTATTAAATCTGCTGTTTCAGAATTCAGTGTGCGCACTGTCCCCCATAATCGCACACTCCCGGGAATTACATTGTGTGCCGTTCCACCTTCAATTCTTCCTACCGTAACTACAGCTGGTTCAGTTGGGTCAATACTTCTGCTTACTACGGTTTGCGCTATTGTTACAAACTGAGAAGCTAATACAATGGGATCGATAGCTTCGTGGGGTCGGGCAGCATGTCCGCCTTTTCCAAAAATTTCGACCTCAAACTCATCGGGACTTCCCATTAATGGACCTTCTTTGGTAGCAATAGTTCCGGGTGTATGAGTTGGAGAAGTGTGAAGTCCATAGATAGCCTGTACATTCTTGGATTGAAGAAAGCCTGTATCACAAAGCAACTTCCCTCCACCAGGAAGTTTCTCTTCTCCGGGCTGAAAAACCAATAAAACGGTTCCTTCAAGTTCGCCTTTTAACTCTGTAAGAATTTTAGCAACTCCCAATAAATTTGAGGTATGAGCATCATGCCCACAGCAATGGGCAGCTCCGGGGTTTTTTGAGAAAAACTCTTTCTTTGCATCACCTTCTTCATTCATAGCCAATGCATCAATATCCGCTCGTAATGCAAGAACTCTATCTGATTCCTTTCCTCCTTTCAAAATACCTACACAACCTGTCTCAAGCGGGCTTTCATAAGGAATACGTAGTTCATCCAGCTTCGACTTAATAAATTTTGTGGTCTCGAACTCTTTATAACTCACTTCGGGGTGTTGATGGAGATATCTTCTGTTAGCTACCATTTCAGCCTGATACTGATTTGCTAACTCAATTATTTTTGATTGCAATGACATATTTTCATCCTTTAGCTCTGTTAAATCTGATAATACGGCTTAATTTACTATTGTGTAACTTAGCATTCCGATACACGTAGTTTCAGCAGTCGTTTATAATTTCGAAAAAGTACTATGAAAAGAATTTCCTGGGAAATAATTTTAGCCGGTCTGTTTTTTATCGCTATTGCCCTATACCTGATTGGAAAACCTTCGGGTGCGGATAATTCCGGAACAACAACGGCAGAGAATGTTCCAGAGGAGCCAACTCCCCCAACTCCGAACCAGGTTCATGTTATCGATTTAGAAAATTTAGAAGAATTGGCTGCTTTAGAGGAATTACAAGAAATCGAAAATCTGAGTGATTTAGGTAAAGAAGAAAACCTTCGAAAACTAAAGGCTATTGCTCACCTTATTCCGGCCGAGGCACGTGACGAAGTACTAACCGAAATTGATAATATAATTCGTGAGCTCTCGGATGAAAATATCCACCTCAATTTTGAAATGGATGATAAGCTGCTTGTAATTAACCGTGAATATGATAATGCAATCCAGGGTGAATGGGAGAACACTTCGCCGGGAGTATATACATTTTTAAATGAATTTGATGCTTCGTCAATAACAAGTACTTCTGTTAAAATACCAAGTGGTTCAATTACTATTGTTGGTACCAAAGACAAAACAGCAAAATTTACAGTTCAGGCATCAGGGCAAATTTCTTCCAAAGAAGACCTCACTTCAAAGCTGAATACCATCTCGATTATTGATGATGGAGAAGCCCGGTTCTTGTTAGAAAATGTCAATAAAAACGACTGGAACAATATTCATCTTCAGACTACACTTTATATTCCTGAAAATATGGAATTGGTTACCAATACCGGAGGTGGGCATATTGAAGCGACCAACATTAATGGTGATCAGATTTATGAAACCGGAGGTGGGCATATCAACATCAATAAAGTTACCGGAGATATTTTAGCTGTTTCGGGAGGCGGACATGTAAAAGTAGAAGATGCCAACGGAGATGTAACTTTGAAGTCTCAGGGTGGGCATTTAGTGCTAAAGAATTGTACCGGTGATGCAGCTCTGGATACAAAAGGTGGCAATATTGATGCAAAAGAGATTGATGGAGAAGTAATAGCATCAACTCAAGGGGGAAATATTTTGCTTATTTATAAGAAGCCTATTACCAATGATGCCACCTTAGAAACCTCTGCTGGTAATATCCAGATCTGGATGCCTAAAACATCTAACGCCACTGTTGAATTACAGGGAAGCAATGCAGTTGAATTGCAAGGCTTTTCAATTGAAGGCACCCGAACCAAAACTAAGGTTTCTGGAAAAATTAATCGGGGTGGACCTGAGATTATTGGCTTTTCTAAGTATGGAAAAGTTACCTTAGCAGGTAATGACAACTGATTCAGCAAAACATCACTTCTCAAAAGACGGCTCTTCCACCCTTTACTCTGATAAATTCGGGCAGTTTTACCATAACCCAAACGGAGCAGTTTCAGAAAGTAATCACGTATTTTTTGATATTCCCGGGGTTAATCTGGCTCTGAATAATGAACCGGAAGCATTAACTGTTTTTGAAGTTGGGTTTGGAACCGGACTTAATTTCCTCTTACTACTGGATCGCTATTTATCTGGAAAACTCGCATTCCCGGTTCATTTTTATTCAGTGGAGGCATTTCCTGTCAGTAAAAAAATGGCAGAGTCGTTCAACTTTGATGAGTTCCTTACCCATAAAAAGTTTGGAAAGCTTCTTCCCGGAATATTTGGTCAACTCCAGCCTGGATTAAACACCATTAAGCCACTTCCTGAACATGAAGTTTACCTGCATCTCTTTTATGGTTTTTTTGATGAGCTTGATCACATCGACAACACTGTGGATTTCATTTTCCATGATGCTTTTTCTCCAGAGGTGAATAAGGAACTCTGGACGGTAGGGACTTTCCGAAAACTAGCTTCCTTCGGTAAGAAGAACGCTGTTTTAAGTACCTATTGTGCTGCTTCAAAAGCCAGAGCTGCTATGGCTAAAGCCGGATGGAAATTAGCAAAAGCCCCGGGTGCACTAGGCAAAAGAGAAATGACTATTGCTTCCTTATCAGAGCAAAAAATATCCGGTTTTAAGCGCGTTAATGAGTCTCGTTTAATCGAGCGGTTTGATGCCGGTGAGTTTGGGTAGCGTGTGTCATTTCGATTGATCACAACAAAGTTGTGAGATTGAGAAATCTAAAAAAACTTAAACAAAGCACCTTAGATTTTTCGCTCCGCTCGAAATGACAATGTAGTGCCAGCTCTTTAAGAAAGTGAGATATACCTGATATTCTGAATGCCATCAAGCTCCTGAATTACAGAACGATCTCCTTCATCCAGATGCTTATCCACCGAAACTGCAGTGATTGCGTACGAGCCCTTCCCAGAACGACCAAGGCTTAAAGCCCCGATGTTTATTCCATTTTCGGCTAGCGCACCACTCACAGAGGCAAGCATACCCGGCTTATCTTCATTTTGATATAGAATGAGATCGCCATCGAGCCTCAACTCTATTCCATAGTTATCAATGGCTACAATTCGATAATCGCCCTCTCCAAATACGACAGCTGAGATGCTGGTATATTCTGCACCTTTTGGGAGCCGAATAGTAACAAGATCGCTATAAGTTTTCGTTTTGCTCGATGTTACTTCTTTAATGCTAAAACCACGCTCATCTGCATAAACACGTGCGTTAATCAGATTAATGGCATCATCTACATATTCAGAGAGCATACCTTTCAGAATACCATCCGTTAAAACATCTGCGTATTTGGCTGAGTCGCCTGCATATTCAAACTCGAAATTATTTGCGTGATCGGGAGAAAGCTGAACGACCATCCTCCCCAATTTTTCCGCTAACTGGAGATATGGCTGCACTTCTTTGTTGGTAAGTAATGAAATCGACTTGCCATTCAGGCTGCCTTTGTAATTTTTATTCTCCAGAGCGTCCGATATCTGAGCTGCAATTTGCTCGGCCACTTTTTCCTGGGCTTCCTCAGTTGATGCCCCAAGATGAGGGGTACAAATGATCTTTGGATGGGCAAGCACTTTATAGAGTTCTTCTGTTGGAGGTTCAGTCGTATACACATCCAGAGCTACAGAACCAACAATTCCATCATCAATAAGTTGTGGCAAGTCTGCTTCTTCGTAAATCCCTCCGCGTGCAACATTCACGAGGCGTATTCCTTTTTTAAGCTTGGCTGCATTTTTAAGAGAAACAAGTCCTTTAGTTTTTTCTGTGAGTGGAGTGTGTACAGATAAATAATCTGAGCTGCCCAACAGCTCATCCAGTTCAACAAGTTTCACACCTATAGACTGTGCATGTTCCTCAGTTGAAAACGGGTCATAGGCCTGAACTTCCATTCCAAAAGCCAGCATTCGTTTCGCAACTTCCGATCCAATTTTACCAAGTCCAACAATCCCTAAAATCTTACCGTGAACCTCCGTTCCCATATAGGCCTTTCGGTCCCATCCTCCACCTTTCACAGTGGCTACAGAGGTCGGAATATTTCTCGAGAGGGCGATCAACATTCCACAGGTATGCTCTGCCGTTGAGATCGTGTTTCCATCCGGAGTATTCATTACAAGTACTCCTTTTGCTGTTGAAGCTGAGATATCAATATTATCAACTCCGACCCCAGCACGTCCGATAACTTTCATCTTAGTAGCTTTTTCGAGCAATTCGGGAGTTACTGTGGTTGCGCTTCGAACTACCATTCCATCATACTCTCCGATTGTTGAGAAGAGTTCTTCCTGGGTTAGCTTCCCTGGTTGATCGGCTTGAATTCCGCGCTGTTTGAAAATTTCCCCGCATACGGGATCTACATTATCGAGTAGTAAAACTTTAAATGACATGAGTGAGTGAGTGAATGAGTTTAGTCGTTAATTTTCTACAAATTCGGTTAAAAGGTCCTGTACTTCTTCGACCCCTTGTCTGTTGTCTGATGAATACGCCAAAATTGGAACTACAATATTCATTTCAGCCAATATTTTCTTTACTTCAGATTTAGCCTGTGAAACTTTGTTCTTTGATAGCTTATCAGCTTTAGAAAGTAACACACAAAAAGGCATCTGATTTGACGCCATCCAGTAAAAAAAGTCTTCGTCGAGGTTGGTAGGTTTATGCCTGCAATCGACCACATGTGCAACCAGATTCAGTGTTTTTCGATTCAGCAAGTATTCTCTGATGTTTCTTCCCCAACGCTCACGCTCTTTAACCGGGACTTTCGCATATCCATATCCCGGTAAATCCACAAAATAGCACTCCTCAGCAATGTTGTAATAATTCATCTGCTGAGTTTTCCCTGGCACATTAGAAGTTCTTGCCAATCTCTTCCGGTTCACTAAACTGTTAATCAAAGATGATTTACCTACATTGGATCTGCCTGCAAAACAAATCTCGGGTAATGATTCGGGAGGGCAATCTTCTAATCTGGGTGCACTGGTAACAAAAGTGGCAGGACCGTTATACATTAAACAAGTTCGTTTTCTTCTTTTTCTACTCCAAAATTCACTGGGACCGGATATTTTGCAGTGAAGCAGGCTGTACAATATTCGTGGCTGGAAGGATTCGCTTCTTTTACCGCACTTACTAATCCTTCTGGTGACAGATACCTTAAGCTGTCTACTCCGATTTCTTTGGCCATCCTTTCAATATTTTTATCAAAGCGATTTGCTATTAATTCTTCAGGAGTTGGAAAATCCATCCCGTAATAACATGGGCTTATAATGGGTGGAGAACTTACAATAAAGTGGATTTCAGATGGATTACAAGCTCTGATCATATCCACCAATAATTGCGAAGTAGTACCACGGACAATAGAATCGTCTACAATAATTACACTTCTGCCTTCAATTACTCCACGTACCGGATTGAACTTAGTACGCACTTTCTGCTCCCGGGATTTCTGCCCCGGCGAAATAAATGTTCTTCCCACATAGTGATTTCTGATCAACCCGATATCGTATTTACAATCGTTCCCCAGTTTTTGATTTTCACTGGCATAACCCAAAGCCGCGGTATTACTTGAATCGGGAACAGAAATTACTACCGGCTTTCTTCCTGAAGGATTGTTTTTTACAACCTCATTTAGGGGATGTTCCTTAGCAAGTGCCTTCCCAAGATTTCTGCGGATTTTATCAACCATTTCTCCAAAAATCATACTATCAGGTCGGGAGAAATACACATATTCAAAAATACATTGGCTGGTGCTTGTGCCAATTTCCGGTTCTATAAAAAAGGATTTAGGCTCTCCTTTTTCCGTCGCCTCTTTGTCAATCACTATCACTTCACCCGGCTGAACATCCCGTATGTATTCGGCATTGTTTATATCAAACGCACAGGTCTCACTGGCTACACAAAACTTACCATCAATCTTACCAAGAGCAAGAGGACGGAATCCATTTGGGTCGCGAACAGCAATGAGTTTATCATCTGTAAGCATTACCAGACAATACGCACCTTCAATCTGTTGAAGTGCATCCATAATCTGATCCATCTGATCCTCATACTGGCTTTGCGCAATCAGATGAAGAATAAGCTCAGTATCAGAAGTGCTCTGAAAAATAATTCCTTCATCTCTGAATCGTGATCGAATCTGCTTGGCATTAGACAGATTACCATTATGACCAATCGCAATATTACCGCTTCTGTAGTGAACCCTAAATGGCTGGATATTAGCGGGGTTTTTAGATGATCCTGAAGTTGAATACCTGTTATGACCGATTGCAGAATTACCTCTTAAAATCTTCTTAAAAATCTTTGGCTTGTCAAATACACTTAAAACTAATCCAAAGTCTTTATACATCGGCATTACCGGCCGATGTTTTTCTTCATCAAAATTTGAGGTAACAATACCGGCCGATTCCTGGCCACGGTGCTGAAGTGAGTGCAGACCGTAATAGGTTAAAAGGGCTGCATCGGGATGATCAAAAACACCAAAAATGCCACAATACTCACGTGGTTTATCGCTCATTAAATCTGCTCCAAAACTGAGGTTTTACAGAGAAAAACAAAGATACTAAATGATAAGCGGAAGTGGGAATTAGAAGTGAGTTATATTCTTTTGAAATAGATTTTCGCAATAACACAAATTTCTCTTTGTCCCGCCTGTTAATTGTTATAATTTTGAAGCTTATTATTCATCCGGATAAATTTTAGAAATGGCTACACTCGCACCTGTCGCAAATAATTGGTACACATCGAATTGGATTGTTGATAAGCGCACTGATTTAATCTGGTTTATCGGAGGTGCTTTGGGTGGATATCTGCTCATGTTCATGTACGCCGGGCTCGGCTGGGACATGGTAACTATCTGGTTTTTTTGGGTGGCTTTCATTGATACTCCTCACTTTTTTGGCACTTACAGCCGTACTTACCTCGATAAACAAGAGTTTAAACAGCGAAAAAAACTATTGCTCTGGAGTCTTCTTTGGTTCTTAGCCGGACCTGTTGTAATCACTCTTTCCTATCTGATGTACCAATCGGGTTCTACCGGATATAATATCCCCTGGATTATCTTCACCTCCTTTTTTGGGCTATGGGCTTACTGGCATGTTGTGCGTCAACATTATGGTTTCTTAGCGTTGTACAAGAAAAAGAATAAGGAGCAGGTGAAATGGGACTACTATCTTGATTCTGGTTTACTTTATGGTGGATTGATGCTTCCTTTTATAGTGTTCATTGTCCGCTTCCCGGAAACCAATGCATTACTCGCGCCGGTTTTGTCTTCAGTTCAGGCGGTAGTAGGAATATCTGCTATAAGCCTGGTTTCCTGGTTTACTCTTGGAGTAATTGGTATGCTCTGTCTGGCTTATATTGCACGTCAAATCTACCTTGTTCGACAGGGTGAAGGGCTAAACCTACCAAAAGCTCTTTTTCTATTCGCAGTAATCCCACTCCACATTTATATCTGTTTTTCTGATGCCGTTCTTGAAGCAGGATTACTCGGATTTGGTGCTTTTGTAACCATCTTCCATGATCTGCAATACCATGCTATTGTGTGGTTCCATCATAAAAACCGATACCGTAAGGCCAAGGATAAAACTAAATTTGGTTTGTCTGCAAAGCTTACGAAATCTCTTCCACGTTATATTCTTACCGCTGTAATGATGGGAGTGATCTTCCGGTTGATTGGGTGTACCTTTGAAGTACACCCCGGATGTATTCCTTTCATGGTTACCAGCGAGAAAATGCTCTTTGCTGATTTTGGCACCGATAAACTACTACAGGGAATATTATTAGGATTAGCTTTACATCACTACTTTCTCGACCAATTCATCTGGAAGACTAGTAAGGATAAAGAGCTTGCCAAAGATCTTAAACTGGATGAGGTGAAATAAAAAAAGCCATGCATTTAAGCATGGCTTGTAAATCCTGAATGAGATATTGATTAAGCTAAAGAAGCATCTAATTCAATATCAGCATTTAGTACAAGTGACACCGGGCATGCGCTTTTAGTTGCTTCCGCAATCTTTTGAAACTCAGAATCATCTAGCCCCGGCACATTTGCAACCGCGACCAATTTAATGGTTGAAATAGTCGGAGCACCATCAATCATTTCAAGAGTAACGGTTGCTTTGGTATCTACGCTTTTAGATTCGTGTCCGGCTTTATGAAGTTCATTTGAAAGCGCCATGGAATAACATCCGGCATGGGCTGCTCCAAGCAATTCTTCCGGATTACTTTTCCCTTCATCTTCAAACCGGGACGCAAAGGAATAAGCTGCATCGCTCAGTACTCCACTTTCCGAGTTCATAGTTCCGCTTCCACCTTTCAAATCTCCGTTCCAAACGGCTGATGCTTTTTTATCTGGCATGATTTTCTTTTTTTCGTTTTCGGTTAACTGATTAACAGGACCGAAACATAATGCATTCCAAAATCAGAGAATAGTTCTATTTAAGAATTGTTTTTACTCTTTGGGCAAGTCAATGCAGAACTTGGTTCCTTTGCCTTCTTCACTTTCTATAGTGATGGTGCCTTCAAGTTTATCAACAAACTCTTTAATCAGACTTAGTCCAAACCCAGTTCCTTTCTCTCCTTTTGTGCCCTCCAAAGAAAATGAAATGCTGCGACTTGAAAACACTCTCTCCTGAAGATCCTTCGACATACCGATTCCGGTGTCAATTACACACAGCTGGATTTTATCTCCTTTATCGGAGCTGGTAAAGCGAACTTCATCACCAAGGTTGGTAAATTTTATGCTGTTGGATAATAGGTTTCTCAGGATCAGTTTCAATGCGTTTTCATCAGTTTTAATACGCATAGTCTTATTCACTTTGTTAGTGATTGATATTTCTTTCAGCTTTGACCTGCTTTCCTGTTTAGCAATTACCTGATTGACCACTTCATGAATGTTCAGGTCTTCTTTTACAAAAGTGATCCCGTTCATTTGTCGCTTAGCCCAGGAAAGAAGATCTTCCATCACATCGATATTCTTTTGGACGTTCCCTTCAATTTCGTTAGTGTAAGATACAATCTCATCTTTTGACAACTCCCCACTTTTCAATAAAAACAAAATACCATGCATAGAAGCTAAAGGTGCCCGTAAATCATGAGCAATAATGGCAAACAGCTTGTTCATCTCCTGATTTAACTTTTCAAGCTCTTCTCTTTGTTTGGCAAGTTGATTGTATGCTTTCGTTTTTCCCTTACTTGCCTGATTGATTGTATACAGGATGTACAGAATTAAAATAATGATGAAAGCAGCCGTTATAATTAACCCCAGCTGAAACTTAAGCTGTTTCTCCTGCTGTAGTTGTTTTTCTTCAAGTAGAGTATTGATTTCTGTTTGCCGGTTCAGTTCTAATCTGTTCTCTAATTCGGCAAAATCACGTTCCTGTTCCAGATCAAGCATGCTATCTGATATTGCTTCGTATTCTTCAAACTGAATTAAAGCGGACTCAAAATTACCTGCCTCTTTATTCAGTTCATACAACTTCAGTCTTGTTTCCTGGATGAATGGAAGTGAACCCATTTGCTCAGCAACATCCAGTGCCTGCTCATGCCTTCTGATTGCTTCCACCAATTGTCCTTTTTGTGTTGCTGCATCTCCAAGTCCACCATAGTTATAGTAAATACCAGGAGGGATATTTAATTGTAGACAATAATCCAGAGACTCCTCAAAATACGAAATGGCTTCATCGGGAGACTCCATTTTAAGGGACAGATTTCCAAGGTTGTACAGGATTCTGAAAGGAGGTGTATTGGGACGTACTTCTTTAGTAAGGTCAAGCGCTTGTTGATATAGCTCAAGTGCATCATTAAATTCTTCAAGATTACCTTTTAAATTGGCAAGGTTTATAGTCACTCTGAGGAGATCTGACCTGAGGTTTTTCATTGCCGCCAATTCATAGGATTTCTGAAGATAAAATTCGGCCTGCTCATACTCCCCGAATTCGTTATAAGTATCCCCCAGATTATTATAAGCAATAGCTAAAAAAACGGTGTCTTTTTCCTGCTCAGCGTAATCAATCGAAAAAAGAAAGCTATTCAGGCCTTCCGCTTTCTTTCCCATATTTATATAAGCTACCGCCATATTTTGATGAATAGCGGCGATCATCCTGTACTGGCTATTTTCCTCTGCTAATTCCAACACCATTTGATAGGTCTCGATAGCTTTGCCCAGCTCATTCATGTATCGATAAGCAGTAGCAAGCAAATTGCACATTTGGATTTTGTAGGACGATTCCGGAAAGTCTTCAAGTGCTTGTTCCAACACAACCCGGGCAGAATCAAAAAACTGGACATTCAGATATACTTCAGCCATTCGCAATGCGGTGAGCTGTTTTCCTTTTGAGAAATCAAGCTCTTCAGACCATTCCCCTGCCCGATTTATCTTTTTACGTGCTTCTGTAAACCTGCTACTATTAATATCGTCATTGGCTTCATCCAGTAGCTGGACCACTCTTGATGTATCAACCTCTTGTTGACTAATATCCGCCCCAATTGGATGTGCTTTTTCAATCCCAACCCCGAATGCTAAAACGAAAGCAAATAGTGTAGCCAACATAGAATTTCTGTACGCCTTAATTACCTGCGTGAGTATACAAAAAAAAGAGCTCCAGAAAAGTGGATTAGAGAGATATAAAAAAAGATTAAATTCTATTTATTAAGGCTTAACTATTTAATCAGAAGCATTTTCCTAACATGGCTGAAATCCCCTGCTTTAATGGTATAGAAGTAAACTCCGCTTGCGAGTTTAGAAGCATCAAAGTTAACGGAGTATCTTCCCGCAGGTTTTTGATCGTTCAACAGAGTAGCCACTTTTTGACCCAGCATATTCACAACTTCTAAGGTAACCAGCGATGCTTCCGGCAAAGTAAAATTGATTTGTGTACTCGGGTTAAATGGGTTTGGATAGTTTTGCGATAAGCTGAACTCATCAGGCATAGAGGTCTCACCTTCGTTTGAAACTGAACTTGTCTTTTCTACAACGATATTGTTAAAGCTCATTAGCCAGTTTTTTGTCTCAGAACCGGCATCGGTATCAAATTCAAATCGCATGATATGAACTCCTTCTTCCAGAAAGACGGGAGCAATCTCGATAGCTTGAAAATTGATAAAGCTCCCTGTCCCAGTGACAAACTTTTTCCCACTTATATCTACATTATCAACATAGAGAGTGAAATTTCCGAATCCAGGTACAGTGGCAAAATGTGGCTTAATGAGATACTCGCCTTCTTCCTGAACTTCAAAGGTGTATTCAATCCATTCGCCCGCCACAATCCAGTAGACATGAATTGAGCCCCCATCGGCACTGATATCAACACCTTCGTCTGCCCTGAAAGCTTCCGGTCCTCCTATATTTGAATCATCTACATCGTAATAAGCAATCCCTTTACCTCCTTCATCATAATTTTCAGCCTCGATGGTTCCGGGAATAGAAACCGGAGCTCCACCAAATGCACTACCGTTTGGTAAAACCTCAACTTCAACGCTATCCGTTGAAATCAAATCATCCGTATTGGTAACAGTAAGCTTTATGCTGTAAGTACCAACTTCCGTAAAAGTAAAAGAAGTATCTTCAGCTGTACTATTTCCAAGACCATCAAAATCCCAACTAAAACTCAGATCAAGATTATTTCGATCGAAACTATTTGTAGCATCGAACCGGATAGTTAGTGGTGACTTACCACTCGTTTTGTTTGCTGTTAACAGAATAACAGGCGCATTCGGGTTTGTTTGATCTGTGGTTTCAGTGAGTGTTTCTCCGGCAGGCACCCTCATAGAATATCCATCAGAAAAAGAAACTAATCGTTCATTTGAGCCTGAATTATACGCAATGTAGGTACTTGCTTCTCCCTTTTTGAAAACCGCATAGGTTGGGATATCAGCCGTTACAGTGGTATCTACCTGACCCATTCTTTTCATATTGTACAACCAGTGCATTGTGTGCGCCTTCGATTCCCCATCAAAGGCTTCGTAGTTTGGGTCAGCCAGATAGTAGGTCAGCGCCTGATTAGGATCCGCCATGGATAAATATTGCCAGAAAATATCCTGCCATACTTCGGGTTGCCCACCTCGTTCCTCAACTACTTCATTGTAATTCTTTACAATATGTTCAGGATGCCTACCTAAATAAAGTGAGCCGCTAGTAATCGGTAACAAATTGATTCCATGAACAAATTCAGGATCTCCACCGAACCAGGTAGCATGAACTCCTTTAGCACCCCAAACCATCCCTATTGCATCATGAGGATAATCTTCAGGGAAAACCTCTTCGTCTACATCAAACCAATACTGTTCAACAGCTGTGGTCTCAGTTGCATACAGAAAAATTCCCATATCACGAATTTCAGTTTGACCTGTCACCTCTCCCCAGAGCACTACTGCAGAAGCGTAATTCATAGACTCAGAGCTGGATTCCTGGTTATTTCCCTCTTCAAAATCTCCGTGACCAGCAGCCCAGGAATGACCAGCATAGATATCATACGATCTTAAAAACGGAAACAGTTCATCGTCACGGTCCCAGCCATTTGCGTCTCGGATCAACATATTTACCATTCCACCCCATTGCTCCTGAGCAGCCCATGCAGAATCATATTGTGCAATAGTAGCTGCACTGACTATAGCGTAACTCGCATGAAAATGGTGATCATTTACCTGATTGTCAGCTCCAAAACCGGAAGGATATCCTGTGAGTACATCCCAATCTGAGTTGTAATGGTATTCCTGATCTCCCCCAACAGTAAACCATTCTTCCAGGCGTGTTTTTAGTGAGGAAAGGAAATAATCTCTTTCTGTAGTCAACCCCAATTGGTCGGCAATATGAACCAGGTTAGCAAATCGAGCCATTGCTTTTCCATTTTCATAAGTTGGGCCAGATTGAAGCGATTCGTTAGCAACTTCGGAAACAAGATTCTTTAGCACATCCGGATTATAATCTCCTTGATTTGGCAAAGCAGGAAGCACTCCCTGAAATTTAAGCGTAGTTGAAAATGAATTCCCCGTAATGGCTTTCATTTCCCCTCTTGGAGAAGCGTACGAATAATTAGTTAGCGGCTCATTTACGTATATCCATTGATGGCGATATAAGGCAGAAATTGTTTCGTTGATATTACCTTCGGAAGAATCCTTTAATGTGGTTTCATAACTATAGGTTGAAGTCACGGTCGATGTAGACTCGTCGTAATCCCACTCGACTTCACTATTAGTAACAAAAGCGTACGCTCGAATTTTAAATTCGTCTAGGGTTGATTGTGAATTATCAGGGAGAATGGCTATTGAGAGATAATCTTTCCCATTAAGAGAAGAAGTATAGGTACTTCCTGAATTCCAGCTTGAACCGGATGGTGCAAAAATACCATAATGCCGACCTTCTATCGTTACGCCAAGAACTCCATTTTCATTAAACCAAACCGTTGGATTTCCATCAAAATTAATGGCTGCATCACCTCCGGAAATTTCAAAGAAGACAAATGGGAGCCCATGTCCTAAGGTCGCGAGCATTGATTTATCTCCATCAACCCATTCTGCAGTAACCGTCCAATCGTCGTATCCATAGGTTTCAGTATTGGAGGAGTTCATCCCGGAAACCCCAACCGTAAACTGGGCGTTGTATGGATATAAAAAGTCAGTGCCTACAGGAGTATTAACTGAAACATGATCAGGGACATAGGCAATTTCTAATCCCGAACTATTTCCCTGCATTGTTAAGGGATGAGCAATGAGTTTCCCGGAATATTGATTCCCAAAAAATGGAAATATCAGACTACTCCAAAAATCATTGGTTTGTACACGTTGTGTAAATGAATCTGATACCTTTGGAAGTATATCTTGGCCATTGAAATTCTGTGGCCCGATTTCTCCTGATGGTAAGATAGTGCTGTAAGTCCCATTACCTACGGAAACCTGAGCTTTTGATTCATTTGCGAAGGAAGAAATAATGATGAAACAGGGAATCAGAAATCTTAGATAACTAAAGTGAGAAAGGGTTGAAAATAAACACATTGAGAGATGCTGTAGTGAAATAACTATGTATCAGTATAGCCATTTCCTATATTGCAAAATGAGATAAGAATTCCCATAAAAAAAGCTCATCAGAAGATCTGATGAGCTCTAAATGAGCGAGAAACCGGATTCGAACCGGCGACCCCAACCTTGGCAAGGTTGTGCTCTACCAGCTGAGCTATTCTCGCGTTTCAATAAATCTTCCGTTTCCGAAAGGGCAACAAATATACGAGGGTTTAAGGATAGATATCAACATTAATTTCAAACAAATTAGTACAACAAAACACAAATTAACCGGATTAATTTTTGTGTTTTCGAGTCTCAGTGGCCTTAATTAAAGTGATATCTCTTTTACCGATCCAAGAAGCTTCCCTAGAAATTTTTTCCCGTATACCCTTTCAACGTGATTCATATCTGCAATGACCACCAACAATTCTTTACTCCGGGAAAAAGCTACATTCAGGAGTCTTGGTACACTCAATCCGTTTTTGGTCTCGTCGAATGGTCTAACGGAATAATGACGAAGCTGGCCATATTGGAGTTCTCCGCTCATCACCGTATCAAAAATAATGACTTCTTTTTCCCGCCCCTGGAAAGTATGAATGGTTCCTACTTCAATCCCTCGAAAATTCTTCTCTCTCAGGTAATTCCGAACCTGATACACACTGCTCCGAAACGGTACAATAACGCCTATTTCTTCCGGAATATGCTTCAGTTTGAGTTTTTTCACGCTTTCCTCAATCAGTCTGAGATGCACATCATTAACTGGTTTAAATCCACGTTCTGTTTTTTCCTGTTCGATGGATGGGCCATATTTTGAAGAGTCTACAAGCGCGACTGAACTACTGGATTGGCGGGCTTTCTTCTCTTCTTTACCGGATTTCAATCGCCCTTCGTAAAAGACGGAACTGATCACGCCTGCCAAGTCTGACTTCAAGCGATATTGGGTATCAAAGAAACAGGTGAACTGAGGGTTTTCATCATGCCATTGGAACAGAGATTCAGTAGAATCGGCACCGGATACATAGGTAAATATATCCTGTTCCAGAAAAAACCGGGCATCAGGGTCGTTCGTAATTGAAATAGGAGGCAGTTGCATTGGGTCACCTGCTACAACTAAATGCTTTTTACTTTTGGCTGCCATCAGCAACATGTATGGTATTCCTGCCATCGAGGCTTCGTCAACTACTACGGCATCGTAACTTATTCCAAAAAACAATTCCGAAGTGCACACTTTAGCCATCGTGGTAGCAACCAGTTGCTTCTTCTTCAGCTCGTGCCGTTCATTGATATTTAGCAGCTTCTCGATGTTCTCTTCAACTTCTTCCCTTCCTCCAAGTCGGTCTATCTTTTCTCCAATAAGCTGTATTTGTAAATCCATAGCTTCAGGGACTTCTTCATCGCTGGTCATTAGTTCATCAATCTGATCCTGAAGTGCATTGTAGTTATCCATCATGGTTTGAAGCTCGATGGCACCCGCTTTTTTGCCATCCAGTTTAATCTTCACCTGATTTTCGAACAATACATCTTCCAAACGTTCGTCTTCCAGCCAGGCTTCCCCGAAACGAGTGGTTTGCTGTACATCAAATTCGGGTTGAACTTCATACAAAGCATCCATCATACTAAGCAATCCCACATCTACCGCTCTGTTGGTATTTGAAACAAACAGCACTCTTTTACCTTGTTTCAAAAGATTCGCAATGATAAAGCCAAGCGTGGCCGTTTTACCTGTTCCGGGAGGTCCCCATACATACAACACATTATTGATCAGTGCTTTTTCTATGGCTTCGATCTGAGTGTCATTTCTTAATTCATCAAGATTTGGCGGCGCTGCAAACCCGGCTGCTTTAAATGCGGAAGCCGGATTTAGCAGAGCATCAAGCTGAGGAACCTCTTTCCATTTATCTTTTAGGGTATGAAGATGATCTTCCATTTTCCGGAGTACGAAATCGTTCTCCCACTCCAGGTACACTTCGTCGATTTTCTTCCCTTCATCCTGATCGAATTCCAGCCAAACTTTCCCATCTTTGAAATCTACCTCTTCGACTTTTTGCTCTTTATCAAGTCCGATTCGTGCTTTTATTTCTTCGGCGAACCGTAACCCCTGATTATTGCTTTCAAACACATAGATATGATGTCCGGCTCTTTTCTCCTTTACTCCGTTCATCAACACATCACTGGATGGAGTCTCCCGAACCGCTTCAATTTCTTTCTCGATTGCCGTAATGGCTTTCTGAATAGTCTCTTTTATTTTCAATTATCAATGTTTCAATGTTCAATTAAGAATAAAATCTATTTGTCATTTAGAGAGAAGCGAGAAATCTAAAGTTTAACTTCGAGGAGATTTTTAGATTTCTCACATACGTTCGAAATGACAGGTAAACCATTCTTAATTGATAATTCTTAATTGTCAAATTATTGATCCCAAAGTTCTGATCTTATCATTTCTGCACTTCGGTCAGTTAGTTTATACTCTAATCGGATTCTGCTTTTCTCGGGAACTTTCTGCTCCACTAAACGAGCGCTATCAGGCGTATAGATGATTAAATCTGTTTCACGAACAAATAGCGGCAACGATTTTCCATAAATACTTCCGGCTACAAAAGAGCCTTCAAAAGGAATCGAATTCTTCAGCTCGTTAATGATTTTAGGTATGGTTTCTTCGTCTGAAGTTACCAGTCCAATCGTCTGAATTCCAAACTGATCTACTACTGAAAGCAATACTTCCGGGTCATAATTATAGATAATCGGGATGATCATAATGGTTTCACTCAGTGAGCGAAATTTATGTACGAATCGAATAGGCACAAAAAGAGCATCGTAGGTTGCGGCACTTTCATATTGATTGATATCAATAACCTTGCTTTTTACTCCTACCTGCTTCTTGATGGCACTTGCCAGCATACCTCCCAGTTCCAGGTTCTCGCCCACACTTGCACAGGTCTGAATTCTATTTGGCCATTCCATATAATCCAGCTGCTCCTGGAATAAAAACTCTATTTCAGCATCATCAAGGCCATGCCCTACCAATTCCTCAATCAATGCCTGGATTTTTTCACCACCAATTTCAAGCCGGGCTTCTTTGTCTAAGAGCGAAGTTTGTCGGTTTACAATAAATCCGCGTCCTTTTTCTCCGGTGATCATTCCTTCGTCTGCGAGAATGTGGTATGCCTTCCTCACGGTATGAAAACTCGCCTCCAACTGTTGACCCAGCTCTCTGGTAGAAGGTAGCACTTCTCCCACCTGAAATTGCTTGGTGGAAATCATCAATCTAATCCGGTCTGCGATATGTTTAGCAGAGGTTTTCATGAGAAGCCCCCTCTTTAGAGGGGATAAAGGGTGTGTTAATCCGTTTCTTATCTTTCAATTCCATTCCTTTTTTCATACTCCAAAACATACCGCTCTATTTCCATCAGTGCATCTTCTTTTTTTGATGAATTAATTATGAGCGAAGTATCTGTCTCCCGCTGGAGGGAGACAGAAATCCTGCTTGCTGGATTTCAGAGGGAGGGCCATTAATGGCAACCTGCGTCCTCTCCAAAGAGGGACAAAGTTCCATCTCAGTCACTAAATCCTCTCTCAAGAGGGGACTTTTCAATTCGAATCATCTCATGATTACTTGAGTAAATCAAGGAAATGAGAACCAAAAAATAGAAGAAGAATTCCAACTATTACAATTCCTGAGCCAATTAATAATACAAACACTTCAAATTTAAAATTCACATCTGGCTCAGGATGTTTATAAACTTTTCCTTTATCCTTGAATCTTGGCTTTAAATAGGTTAGTTCAATTCTTTTTACTCCAGCCTTATCCATTAATTTAATTGAAAAAAAAATAGCCCCAAAAAGTATAAATATAGCTCCAGTACTAATCAAAAAATAAGCTAAACCTTCAGCGGTATTTTCATATCCAAAAAAAGTCAACACATTTTCAATCATTCGGTGCCTTTTGTTACTTCCCCAATACCTTCTTCAACTCCGTAACCAGCATTAGTGCTTCAATGGGTGTCATTCGGTTAGGATCGGTGGCTTCGAGTTTGTTCATCAGGGTTTCCACTCTTGGATCGATATGCGTGTTGAACAAACTCATTTGTTCAATCTCTTCCTGCTTATCTACTTTTTGTGATAGATTTTTTGCTGCTTCTTTCTGCTGAGTAGCTTTACCTTCAATACTACCGTTTTTATTGGTGATGTCGAGGCTATGATTTTCGAGATTACTTAAAATCTCTTTCGCACGATTGATTACGATTTCAGGAAGTCCCGCCATATTAGCCACCTGGATCCCATAACTATGATCGGCTCCACCACGAATCAACTTTCTGAGGAAAATCACTTTTCCATCATGCTCTTTCACCTGCACATTAAAGTTTTTAATGCGGTCGTACATCTGCTCAAGTTCATTCAACTCATGATAGTGTGTCGCAAATAATGTTTTAGCAGCAACCGGAGCATGATTGTGCAGATATTCTGCCAGTGACCAGGCGATACTCAATCCGTCAAACGTACTGGTTCCCCGCCCGACTTCGTCCAGCAAAATGAGCGATCTTGGAGTGGCATTGTTCAAAATATTCGCGGCTTCATTCATCTCAACCAAAAAGGTACTTTCTCCCGCGGCAAGATTATCAGAAGCGCCTACCCGCGTAAAAATCTTATCAACTAATCCAATATTCGCTGATTCGGCAGGAACAAAACTCCCGACCTGAGCGAGCAATACAATCAATCCGGTTTGACGAAGTATGATACTCTTACCTGCCATATTTGGTCCGGTAATAATCATAATCTGCTGTTCGGCGTTATTCAACTCTATATCATTCGGGATGAAAGGTTCCCCTAGCGGCAATGATTGCTCTACCACTGGGTGTCGCCCTTTTTTGATGTCGATTTCCTCTGAATCTCTGATTTCCGGCTTCGCGTAATTATTCCTAAATGCTACTTCTGCAAATCCCTGAATACAATCCAACTGCGCCATCGCAAACGCGATCTGCTGAATATCATCGGCGTACTCGGCAACAAACAAACGAACTTCCTCAAAAAGCTCGTATTCCAACGTTTTGCTTCGCTCTTCTGCCGAAAGGATTTTCTCTTCGATTTCCTTCAACTCAGGAGTAATATATCGTTCAGCATTAACCAGAGTTTGTTTCCGGATAAAAGTCTCGGGTACTTTGTCCTTATGCGCATTGGTAACTTCAATATAGTAACCAAACACTTTGTTGTAGCCAATCTTCAGGGAAGTAATCCCTGTCTCTTTAGAAAGTTGATCTTTAATTTTCGCGATATAGCTTTTCCCATTCCGGGCAATATCCCTAAGCTCATCCAGCTCTTCATTAAATCCTTCGCGAATCATACTTCCGTCGCGAATACTGGCAGGAGGATCATCTGCCAGAGCCGTTCCTATTCTATCCTGAACCTCAATCAACAACTTCATTCGCTTGCCGATGTCCTGAAGCAATGGATTATCAATCGCCGCAAATTGACTTTTCAGTCTGGGAATTTGTGCCAGAGATAATTTGATCTGAACAATATCCCGGGCGTTTGTCCTGCCTACACATATCCGGGAAATGAGCCGTTCTAAATCCCCAACCTGCTCTAGTTCCTCCCTTAGCGTATTTCTGATGTCGTGGGAGTTAAACAATTCTTCGACTGCATCAAGGCGTTGTTGAATAGGCTTATGCCTTTTTAGTGGACGCATAATCCATCGCCGCAATAAACGACCTCCCATTGCTGTGGAGGTTTTATCCATGATAGAAATGAGTGTCCCTTCAGTACCTCCTTCCTGCAAACTTGCTGTTAATTCGAGGTTTCGCTTGGTTGCCGGATCCAGCGACATATACTCATTGCTCTCATAGGCATACAATCTACGAAGATGCCTCAGATACGCCTTTTGGGTTTCCTGCATGTAATGAAGCAGCGATCCGGCTGCAAAGTGAGCGGTCTTCAACTCTTCCACTCCAAAACCTTTCAAGGAATGTGTTTTAAAATGCTCGGTTAGAATCTTGTACCCATAATCTCCTTCATACACCCAGTCTTCAATGTAGGTGATGTTAAACTTTAGAAATTCCTGTTCGAGCTTGTTCTTCTTTTTAGCCTGTACCAACACCTCCGAAGGCTGAATCGCAGCCAGTAAGCTATCAAGCTGAGACTCCTTCACCTCACTTAACCCAAACTCACCGGTTGAAATATCAGAAAAAGCGACTCCGATTTTATCCTTATCCCAAAACAAAGAAATGATGTAGTTATTCCGCTTGTGCTCCAGCAGTTTATCCGACATGGTAACACCAGGCGTAGTAATCTCTGTCACTTCCCGTTCAACTATTTTACGTCCTGCCTTCTTCGCTTCATCAGGATTTTCTGTCTGTTCACATACTGCGACTTTATGACCCTTTTTTACCAACTTCGGCAAGTAGGAATCCAGAGCATGAAATGGGAAACCTGCTAAGGGAGTTTGATCTCCCCCATTATTTCTCTTCGTTAGAGTGATGCCGAGCTCTTTACTCACAAGAATTGCATCATCCGAGAAAGTCTCATAAAAATCCCCAACCCGAAATAACAGAATAGTTCCCGGGTTTTGCTCTTTAATCTCGTTGTATTGCCTCATCAAAGGCGTTTGCTTGCGAGCGGCCATCGGCAGTAATATGCTTTGCTAACTTATTTTATGGATTTAACTGAACATCAAACATACCAATGAATAGAGTTAAAAACTAAGCGTGCCGCATGTTTTGAATTAAAGGGGGAACGCATGTATTTTAGAGTCAACTAAACTCACTCTGTGGAACACATAAAGGATTTTTGGAAGAAGGCGTTTTCTCTGATGGGAGACAAAGACATTTTTTTTAATGCCTCTGCAATCACCTTCAATCTATTTATTTGTGCAATTCCCTTTACCCTTATCCTAGTTTCAATCATTGGGTATATTCTTTCATATGATACCGCCTTCGACGAAATTGTACGGTATGGCTCGGAGCTTATTCCAGTGTTTACATTTGAAGCAACAGAATCTGATATCATCCAGGGAGAACAAACGCTTAGAAATATTTTAAGTCCCTTGGTTGGAGCCAGAACCATTTTCGGGATTGCGGGTTTGATAATTCTCATGCTTTTCACTCAAGGTCTCCTCCATAGTTTTAAACATGTAATCTTTGAAGTGTTTGATATCAAAGACAAAAAGCATCCCTTTAAAGATATACTATACAACTTTCTCGGTTTTGGAGTGATTGGCTCTGTCTTCCTCTTCTTTAGTCTGGCAATTTCTGTTATCTCTTTGCTGGATTTAAGTGTGATCCGGGTCCCGTATACCGAAATTGAAATCCGCTTACCATGGATTTATGACGTACTTGATTTCGCCCTGCCAATTATTTTTACCTTTTTTTTGATGTATGCCATTTTCCGCTTTGTAAGTGAGCGGCGTATATCTCCTAAAGTAGCCATGACAGGTGCTGCGATTTACACTATTTTATTTGAGCTTGCCAAGTTAATTGTAAGCACCTATCTCAATTATGCCTTTTCGACCTATCAGTATTTTTATCAGGGATACGCCATTTTTGTGATTATCGGCATTTGGGCTTTTTATACTTCTCTGCTTTTTGTGATCTCAGTAATTCTTACCCGTGCCTTCAGGGAAACTTATTTTATGGATAAATCTTCCTATGAGGATAATCCTTACTCTGCCTTGGATTGATGAAACCGACTAAGGTCTCCCGCACGTTTTACGAAAGAGATGAAGTAGTCCTCATCGCTAAAGAGCTTCTTGGCAAAGTCCTCTGCACTCAGTTTGATGGAATCAAAACTTCAGGAATAATTGCAGAAACCGAGGCTTACAATGGAAGAACTGATAAAGCTTGCCACTCTCATATTCATGGTAGAACTGAGCGTACCAAAATCATGTTTGGTAAACCAGGCTTTGCTTATGTCTATCTCTGCTACGGAATCCATCACCTGTTCAATGTGGTTACCAATAAAGAAGGTTTTGCTGATGCTGTGTTGATTCGTGCAATCGAACCACTGGAAGGAATAGATGAAATCCTTCAGCGAAGAAAGAAACCCAAATTGGAGCGATCTGTCGGAGGCGGACCTGGAATAGCATCTCAGGCGTTGGGAATTACTACCAAAAACTATGGCGTTGACTTACTAGGGGATGAAATTTGGATAGAGGATCATGGAAAAGCCATATCAAACTCTCAGATAATTGCCTCTCCTCGTGTTGGAGTTGACTATGCAGGTGAAGACGCCAAACTCCCATGGCGATTCAGGATAAAAAGAAATCGCTTTACAAGCCCTGCTAAGTAGCCAAATTATTCTCTATCAGGGTTATAGCGAAAACGAATTTTAAGGCTGAATAAAAATAGTTTAATATTGAACGAATTATTATTCCTTGTAGTTGATTAACCAACTTATTCAATCAAAATTTAAATTATTACTAATATGAAACTCTCTCAAAAATTATTCTCAATGTTTGCTCTGGCTATATTTACAGTAGCTTCTGTTGCTATGGTAAAGATGGAGGCCACATCGTGGGCTGTAGATAAATCTCACAGCTCAATAAATTTCGAAGTACGACACTTTTTTGCTAAAGTACCCGGTGCCTTTGAAGATTATTCTGCTAATGTGAACTTCTCACCTGATAATCTGGAAGAAAGCAGTATTGATGTAACGATACAGGTTGCAAGTATTAACACAAAAAATGAACGCAGAGATGGACACCTTCAGTCCGCAGATTTTTTCAATGCCTCTGAATACCCAACAATTACGTTTTCAAGCGATCGTATTGAAGCTACCGATGGGGATAACAACTTTGTTGCTTACGGAACACTGACAATTAAAGATGAAAGCAAAGATTTTGAATTACCTTTTACACTTCTTGGAGTCCAGGATCATCCATTCCGTGAAAATGCTTTAGTAGCAGGTATCTCCTCAGAATTCCAACTGTTAAGAAATGATTTTGGGGTAGGAACCGGTGATTGGGTGTCTGATGCCGTTGTTGGTGATGAAGTTGATGTGACTCTTAATGTAGAGCTTAATGCAACAGTCCAATAAATAATAAATTTATTCTGTTTTAATCGAAAAGCATCGTTTCTTTGGAGCGATGCTTTTTTTATTTTAAAGCAACTTTAAAAATCACATTATGAATAAACGATTTATTATTCTTTCCGGGTTAATCCTTGCGGCTGCAATCTCAAGGTTAATTCCTCACCCTTACAATTTCGCACCTATTGGAGCTATGTCGTTAATGGGAGCAGCTTATTTTTCGGATAAGAAACTCTCGTTTATTCTTCCTTTACTGGCTATGTTTTTGAGTGATCTACTCATCAATAATATACTATACGCCAGCTATTATCAGGGCTTTACACTCTTTACTCCCGGCTTTGCATGGGTATATGGAGCAATCGCGCTCATCGTTATTGCCGGTATCTTTCTGCTTAAGAAAGTTACATTACCGCGAGTTCTTGTTGGAAGCTTAAGCGCATCTGTAATCTTTTTTGTGGTTTCTAATTTTGGTGTATGGCTGAGTGATCCTGATTATCCGCTTAATCTTGGCGGGTTGATACTATGTTATGAAATGGCGGTTCCCTTTTTCCATAATACTGTACTTGGTGATCTGGTGTACTCAGGTGTTCTTTTTGGAGGATTTGAATATGCCAAAACCCGTATTCCGGAACTTTCAAAAGCCTGACGGAACCTCTTTTCTTATCGTAAAAAGTATAGTATAATTGATGCTGGCTTATAAGAATTGATCAGCAGCCTGTTGGCGCGCATTAACTATATATTATGTTTGAACTTTTCCCGGATCAACCTGTTTACGATTACCCCACATTTCTGAATGTCTTTTATTCTTTATTGTGGTCGTTTGTTCTATCGTCACTGATTGCAATTACACATAAGCTCACATTTTCAGGGCATCAGTACCCAAAAAACTTTTTCCAGGCCATGGCTTTGGGGTCTATCGTTGCTGCCATGGTGATGATGGCCATTGGGGATAGCCTGGCGCGAGGACTCGGAGCATTTGGGGCGCTTGCGATCATCAGGTTCAGAACACGCATAACCGATGCACGAAATATCATTTTTCTCTTTGCTGCATTAAGTGTAGGTCTGGCTATAGGTGTATTTGGGTACACCATTGCATTTGTAGGCACTATTCTATTCTGTATTATGGCACTGATCTTAAATATGACCCCTTTTTCATCTAAAGAACGCGTAAGAGGGAAACTGGAATTTCGACTTGCAGATAAAGAACACTTGAAGCATGCAATCTCAGTACTTGAAAGATTTTGCGAAGAGTTCAAAGATGTACAGATAAGAACCAGAGCTACCGGACGATTTGATTTTGAGTACTCGATTGAGCTAAAACCAGAGGTTGACAACACTGAGTTTTTATCTGAACTGCAAAATGTAGAAGGAATCGATCGTATCAGAGCCGATTACCGTGCATTCCAGGAAGAAAACTAGAAGATTGATATGAAAAAGAGACCAAACTCATTTTACATTTTTGTTGCCGTTCTTTTTGTGAGCCTACTCACTATTAACAACAGGTATTTCAAAGGAAGTAGTTCTTTTTTGGGAGTTACTTATTCCAAGAATTATAAAATCAACGCAGAAAAATCAGCTGTGATTGATGGAGTGTATGTTGTGCCCGGACAAACAATACAACCCGGGGATTTGCTGGTCACGCTTTCGAGCCAGGAATTGACTCTTGAAATTCAGAAACTAGAAAAAGAGGTTGAACTATTAACATCAGAGAAACTCGAAAAACAAAAGCTTCTTGAATCCGAAATACAACTCCTTGAATCAGAAAAAAGAATTATCAGAAATGACATTGAGAGCGAAGTATCACTTATCAAAAACCGGATTAACCTGAATCGTTCGTTAACCAATGAAATTCTAAGTGAACAAAACTCTTCTATATCACAAGACAGCCTTACTACACTGGAGCTTCAAATAAGATCTATTCGAGCTAAAGGTCTCCTGGAAATTGAAGCAGTGAATATCAAAGAACAGGACTTACGGCAGGACCATGAGTTCGATCAATCACAGATACAGGCAAGAATTGACCTTGCTCAACAGGAGTTAGACTGGAAACTGGAAGAAGACGAGCGACTTAACAAATATGCAACTTTCGCAGGAGTTGTCGAGAACGTCTATGTGAAAGAGGGAGAACAAATAGAAGCATTTACTTCTGTCGTTTCCGTGAACCCATTGCACCCAACCTCTGCCGTAGGATATTTGGTTGGAAAAAAAGACCGGGATAAATCTCTAGGTGAAACGGTTACTATTCAGGCACTCGAACATAATGAGTTATTTGCAACCGGAAGAATCATTGGTTTTGGTTCGGTAGTTGAGCTACCCGAAATTCTTCAAAAATCGACCAGTGTTAAAGCTTTTGGCCTGGAAGTTTTTATTGAAATACCTGACCAAAACGGACTTCCCGTTGGAGAGAAAATCATCATAAAATGAAGCAGTTCGTTTCAAAAATAAGCCTGACCGTTGTATTTCTCTTTTTATCGATTACTTTTTTAAGTGCTCAGGAAACAGTTTCCGATTACCTGCTTACCGCATTTGAAGATCTCAACCTTCAACAATATGATGCACAACGAGACTTTCTAAGCCCACGAAACTATCGGCTTCCTATTATTGATGAACTCGAATTACGTGCAGGAAATGATGAGCTTAACTATGAAGATCTCCAGTACGCTGTTCGGATAAGACCCGGAAATCCATGGAAAATTCGACGAAACAATGCCTTCTTCAATGCTACCAAAAAAGAACTGAGTCTTAGAAAAGAGCTTGAGTTCAAAGAAAACCTCCTTTCCCGATACGAAGATGTACTTGATTATCTTTTTGAGCAGCAATTCTACGAACTGGTTCTGAAGCAATCTTCTTTGACTTCTCAAAAGGCTACTATTTTTCAACAGAATATGGAAAGTGATCTTTTTGATGCCCGTGACTTCGCGGAAACGAAAATAGATCAGGTCGAAAAACTGGAATCTTTGGATGATGTTCTTACCGAATGGAATCAAATACGAAAAACAATTTCGGTGATTTTTGGGGTATCTGATTTTGATTGGTCTACTTTTGAGCTTATCTCTGTTTCTACCATCGACAGCCTGGCAACAGAGTTAGCAAACTCATCCATCAACTCAAAAGAGCTTGAGTTAATCGCGCAACGTATTGAAGTAGCCAGACAGGAAGTGCGGGTTGAAAAAGCAGATTTTGATATCGGCTACATTCAGGGAGAATACTTCCCATTTACAAATCGTGATTCTGAAATTGGTTATTCGGTTGGAATTACAATACCCATTTTTCAAAACAACAGAGCCCAGATTGCCGAACGGAAGCTGGATGAAATTGAATTAAGAAATGAATTCGAAAGTGAGCAATTTCAGGACTCGGTAAACCGGGTTCTGGAATACGAGTACCTTAAAAACCTGATTGCTCATCATAATCAAATTGTTCAACAAACCGAAGAGATTGATCTTGAACACCTTGTACAAAACCTGGCCAGAGTTGAAGACTACGACCCGATTGCCATACTTGAGATGAAAGAGGGAATTTTAAAGCTCGAAGAAGTATTGTTAAAATCGAAACAACGAGTAATTGAACAGTACCTTGAGTTTCTATTTACTTTCGATGTACTCACTTACCAACCATTGATTAATTATTTATCTGAGGATCTTGAGCCAATAGAATGAAGAATGTAATTATTACAGGCGCCACATCAGGAATAGGAAGAGAGTTAGCCATTCAATTATCAGAAAAGGGATATAAGGTTGGGTTAATTGGCCGAAGAGTTGATCGACTCGAAGAAATAAAAGAAGAAATCGGTGAGCTAGCTTTTATCAAACCATTAGATGTTACTGATTTTGAAAAAGCGGAATCCGTCTATAAAGAACTGATCAAAGAAATGGGCGGGCTGGATATCATGATCCTGAATGCGGGTGTTGGTCGTGATTCCAGAAAACTAACATGGGGATCAGATAAGCAAACAGTTGATGTAAATGTTACAGCGTTTGCTCATGGGATGAATGTTGCCTTTCAGTATTTTCTGGACGAAAAGAAGTCTGGTCAAATTGTTGGAATGTCTTCCATTGCTTCTACTCTTGCTTCGGGACGGGCTGCGGCTTACACTGCTTCCAAGCATTTTATTTCGAATTACATGACTGGTTTTCGCCAGAAGGCAAATCGAATGGGTGTTGATATCACCATCACAGACATAAAGCCAGGTTTCATTCACACCGAGATGACTGAAAATAACAAAGGTATGTTTTGGGTGGCTTCAGTGGAAAAGGCTACAAAACAAATGATTCGTGGAATTGAGGCAAAAAAGAACCACGTGTACATTACCAAACGTTGGAGGTTGATTGCATGGGTAGCGAAATCCGTTCCCCAGTTTGTTTGGGACCGATTACGATTTTGAGCTTCTGCGGCACCGTTCGCTACAGTATTTAACTGAATCCCAGTCCCGTTCCCATCGCTTTCTCCAGCTGAATAACCGGTTGCATACAGGGCATAATTTAGTCGGAAGCTCCGACTTTTTCTTCATTCTGCTCACTTAATCCGAATCTTAATCTACTAGAGATAACCGGACAGGACCGTTAGAACTATCTATCTTTGAGTCTTTAGATTTCTTCATTTTTACAGATACCATGTTCACCTCATCGAGGTATACTCTCCAGGTTTCTGAAAATAAGGATCGTGCCACTTCTGAAGAACGTGTAATCTCTTTGACACTTCTCTTTTGAGCAAGTTGCAGAATATTAGGCTTACTCTCTGTTTTTGATTTCTTCATAGCTTTGCTCCAAATCTATAATAGGTTCAGGATAATCAATTCCTAACTCTAAGTCATATAACTTTTGTTGGTTGATGGTATTGCATGGGGTGTATGAATAAACTCGGATGGAACAGAATTTAGTTCCTTCAGCCAATAACGTACATATCTACCTTTCTTACGATAGCAATAGACCTGATGTAAAATGTTGAAATACAGGTTTGTGGGGTCGTGACCAACAGTCACATCATACATCCAGTTTCGTAATTGAACGGAGGATCGTAATCCAACAAAAGTGATTCAATCAAAAATCTGGCTCTGTGTGAACCAGTCTTATGAAAATCGAAGGAAGTTTAATCATAGTGCCGCGGATCAAAAAATAGAAGGGTAAAACCTTGCCCCATTTGAAGCCTTTAAAAGAACTTCATTATCATGGATTCTCAAATCGTTTCTAAACCAAACAAGTACTTTCAACATTTTATTTCTACAACGGAAAGTAAAAACCATGTCATTACTTCTGTAAGCTTCTCAAACTTTAACAGAATATTAGCTGCTGAAAACCCATCTTTATGAGTGTAACTAACTATTTATCGATGAAGCTAATAACATTTACCAGTCTACTGCTGGTTCTTTGGGCATGCACTCCTTCAGAACAAAAAATTGATATCCCGAATACAGAAAGCACCCAAATTTCTTTGGGATTTCTGGAAGCTCCTTCTGGATTTTCCATTGAGGAGTTTTCTGATCAGGTTCCGGGAGCCCGGCAGCTTGCAGTGAGTCCTTCGGGAGTTGTATATGTTGGTACCCGACGAACAGGAGAAGACGGTAAGGTGTATGCTGTAGTCGATAGTGATAATGACTTCAAAGCGGATACAGTCTATACTATTATTTCTGGTCTAAGAATGCCTAACGGGGTCGCTTTCAAAGACGGAAATCTCTATGTAGCTGAAATAAGTAATATCTGGCGCTTCGAGGATATTGAGTCTGATTTGGGAAATCCCCCGGAACCTGTTTTAGTTAGAGATGATTACCCCAGAGAAACTAGTCATGGCTGGAAATATATTGATTTTGGTCCGGATGGGAAGCTGTACGTTCCTGTTGGTGCGCCATGTAACATTTGTAATAATGAAGAGGAGAATCCGATCTTTGCATCACTTACAAGAATGAATACCGATGGAAGTAACCGTGAAATTATCGCTTATGGAATCAGAAACACGGTTGGTTTTACCTGGCACCCGGAAACACAAAATATCTGGTTTACCGACAATGGCCGTGACTGGCTTGGTGATGACACACCTCCCGGTGAGTTGAATGAACTAACGGAAGAAGGTCAGCATTTCGGATTTCCGTTTCTGCACGCATCATCTGTCTGGGATCCTGAGTTCGGAGATGCGGGAAGAGACCGTGAAAACGAATTCAGGAAACCAGTTCAGGAGCTGGGGCCGCACGTAGCTCCTCTTGGGCTTATTTTCTACACAGGAGAAATGTTTCCCTCTTCTTACCAAAATCAGGCATTGATAGCAGAACACGGAAGCTGGAATCGAAGTGAAAAGATAGGATACCGAATTACATTTGTAACTTTTGACGATGAAGGAAACCCGACCTCTTATAAACCTTTTATTACTGGCTGGCTCCAGAGTGAAGAAGATATTCGGGGAAGACCTGTTTCAATTGTTCAGCTTCAGGATGGATCCATACTTATCTCGGATGACCACTCAGGAAAAATATACCGGGTAACATATCAGCCTTAATGTCTTTAATAGTCAAAAAAGCTGAATAGTAAGGTCAAATCCTGGGTTCCTTTTTTTGTATATTCAATCCCGTAAGAATTTGAAACTGAAAGATACCCAATGAAGAAAGTTGTATTGATTCCCGGTGATGGAATCGGAACAGAAATTACAAGCTCAGTAACTACAATTTTAGAAAAAGCCGGAGCAGAAATTGACTGGGTTGAACAATCCGCAGGTCTTATCGCTTATAAAGAAAAAGGTAACCCACTTCCTGATGAAGTAATTGATGCACTGGAAGAACACCGTGTTGCTCTCAAGGGGCCACTTACAACTCCTGTTGGTACCGGATTCCGTTCTGTAAATGTTGCATTGCGCCAAAAATTCAATCTTTATAGTAATATCCGGCCCGCTCGCACTTTACCAAGTATTGACAGTCCGTTTAAAAACGTGGATATGGTAATTTTCCGCGAAAATACTCAGGGATTATACATTGGTAAAGAGCATTGGATCGAGGAAGACGATAATAAAAAGCATGCTGAAAGCATCGCGGTAGTTACTGAAGAAGCAAGTAAAAAAATAATTATAGCTGCGTTTGAATATGCCAGAGCTAATGGCAGAAAGAAAGTTACTCTTGTTCATAAAGCGAATATCCTGAAACTTACTACAGGATTATTTTTAGAGGTAGGTCGGAAGATTGCCCAGGATTATTCTGATATAGAATTTGAAGATTTAATTGTAGACAATATGGCTATGCAAATGGTGATGCGACCTCAGCGATTTGATGTAGTTGTAACTACGAATCTTTTTGGTGACATCCTTTCAGATTTAGCCTCGGGACTTGTTGGAGGACTTGGAGTAACAGGTGCTGCTAACATAGGTGATGATGCTGCCATGTTTGAAGCTGTTCATGGTTCAGCACCAGACATTGCCGGACAAAATAAAGCAAATCCTTTAGCTCTATTATTTTCTGCTTTAATGATGCTCGAACATATTGATCAGAAACAGGTTTCCGAAAACATCCGAAAAGCAATCTACAAAACACTCGTTGAAAGAAAAGTATATTGCACGCCAGATATTGGAGGTGAAGGCACTACTTCTACCTTTACTCAAGCTGTATGTGATAACATCTAAGAATTGCTTGACATATAAAAAGCTGCCCGTTTTATTTAAGGCAGCTTTTTTATCAAAGGATAAATCAGCTAAAAATTCTCATAAGTACTGAGCTGATAATGGTCATTATTATGGTGAAAGCGATAGCCCATCCAAAATTCTTGATCTTAAATCCATCAACAAATTCATCAACCAGCTTCACCAAAAGAGCATTTACAACCAGTGCAAACAAACCAAAGGTGATGATGGTAAATGGTAAAGCAAGAAAGTGAAGAATTGGTCCTAGCAAGAAATTAGCTAACGAAATACCTGCTGCTACCCAAACTGCACTCCAGAAGTTTTTTATTTCAACCCCGCTTAATACTTTCGCGGTTATAAAAACGGATACACTGTTTATTAGCCAAGCCCAAATCATAATGGTGGATTTTTGTTAAATGTCAGTTGCCCAATACGAAGAATTTTCGATTTTGTTTACTTTCCTTTAAAAAAGATGACAACCCTTTTTTGTGAATTCCAGGAACTGAGCGTTTTTCAGCTATATGACCTGCTAAAACTCCGTCAGGATGTTTTTATGATTGAGCAGAATTGCCTCTATAGTGATCTGGATAACTCAGATCAAAACGCACAACATCTTCTGATGTACGACAGGGAATCACTTGCAGCTTATTTACGGTTTTTTGCTCCTGGCATTAAGTTTAGAGAAGCTTCTTTAGGAAGAATTGTTGTAGCTCCTAAATATCGTGGAAAAACTATTGGAAAAGACCTGATCAAAGCAGGAATCAAACTAACACTCGAGCTTTATAGAGGCGTAGATATTCGAATTGAAGCGCAGTCAGCATTAAAAGAATACTACAATTCATTGGGTTTTATTGAAGAAGGCGAAATCTATATTGCAGATGAAATTGAGCACCTGCAAATGGTATATAAAAATATCACTTAAATTTTTCTGTAGTTGCTTCAAGCAGGGGCAAACTAATGTTCAAGTTATTTACCAGATCTTGAACTAAAATGTCAATTTCATTTGAAAATTCGTCAGATTTCCCAGCTGCTTCTAATTTTTTAACAAGTTCGTACATTTCATTCAAACCAACATATTGTAGAGTGGGTTTAAGTTTATGACTTTCGGTCCCAAGAGATTTCATATTTTTCTCTTCTGCGGCTTCCTTGATTTTTTCAACTTGATAAGGAATATCCTCGATGAACAAATTGAGCATCTCAAGCATCATCTCTTTATCGCCACCTGTAATGTCTTCTAAATACGAAAGATCAACCTTCAAAATTCTTGACTTTGTCTTTGATTAGGTGGTAAAAGTAAGATTATTTCGATCAAACTTCTGTAAAACTTAACACATATAGTCCACTATTGAGGTTAAAAAAATAACCTTAATTTAGCTTTCTTAAACTTAAGAGAGGTGGTTTCTACCCAGTAAAAATTACTATTGTTACCAAAACCAATACAACTATCTTAAAGATAATGGTCTTCCAGTTTTTCATTGCGTCTTTCACAGAGAGATTTACATAGAGAAGCAATGGAACCAAATTTTTTACCCAAAAACAAGTTATCCACATTTTTTTTAGGCAGAAAAAAAGGTTTTTCCACATTAGTACAGTTCATGTACTTGATTTTAATGAACCAGGCCTAATAAATTTAATTACTATAATTTTATTCGACCGTTACACTTTTTGCTAGGTTTCTTGGCTGATCAACATCACAACCTCTGTTTACAGCAATATAGTAAGAGAGTAACTGGAGAGGAATTACACTTAGTAGAGGTGAAAGAACATCCTCTGTTTCAGGAATTCTACAACTAAACTCAGCAAGCTCTTTTACTTCCTCATTAGAAGGAGAAGTAATAGCAATAATCCTCCCTTTTCTTGCCTTCACTTCCTCAACATTACTTACCATCTTATCATTAGTATGCTCAGTAGATGCAATTACTACCACAGGCATCATTTCATCAATCAAAGCAATTGGACCATGCTTCATTTCTGCGGCAGGATAACCCTCTGCATGGATGTAAGAAATTTCTTTGAGCTTCAGAGCGCCTTCCAATGCAACAGGAAAGCTATAGGACCTTCCCAGATATAAAAAATTTGGTGCATAAGTGAATAAATTTGCAATCTTTTCAATTTCATCACTTTGCTTTAAAATCTCACCGACTTGATCCGGAATTTTAGAAAGTGCAGCAATTATTCGTCTGGCATATTCTTTACTAATTGCCCCCTTGTGCTGAGCTAAACTTAGCGCGATAAGAGTTAGTACCGTAACCTGACTGGTAAAAGCTTTTGTTGAAGCTACACCAATTTCAGGGCCAGCGTGTAAATAGACTCCACCATCTGTTTCTCTGGCAATGGTAGATCCAACAACATTTACAATCCCCAGAACAGTTGCACCCTTCTCTTTCGCTTCTCGGAGTGCAGCTAGAGTATCCGCTGTCTCACCACTTTGAGAGATCACAAATAAAACATCTCCTTCACCAATCAACGGATCTTTATATCTGAATTCTGAAGCATACTCTACTTCTACAGAAGTTTTTGCCAGCCATTCAAACAAATATTCACCTACTAACCCGGAATGCCAACTGGTTCCACATGCTGCAATAATAATTCTATTAGCATTAACAAGCTTATCCATAATCTGCGACAGACCACCTAAGGTGATCGTGCCTTCTTCTGTGTTCAGCCGACCTCGCAAACTATCTGAAATGGTTTTTGGCTGTTCGAAAATTTCTTTGAGCATGAAAAAAGGAAATCCACTTTTTTCAATTTCTTCAAGACTCATGGCCAATTCATGTACTTCCTTAGAAAGCTCAACATCTTCTGCATTCAAAACCTGATAGCCATCTTTTTTTATTATTGCCAATTCCCCATCATCCAGATATACAACTTTATCTGTGTACTCGGCCACTGCAGAAGCATCTGATGCGATTAACATTTCTCCTTCTCCCACTCCAATCAACAATGGTGATCCCTTTCTGGCAACTATAATAGTATCTGGGTAATCTACATGTAGAATTGCTAGTCCATACGTACCTTTTATCTGTGCAAGGGATAATTTTACAGCTTTGACTAATTCAACAGAAGGATCTTTGTCTATAAAACTTTCGATAAGTTTTGCTACAATTTCGGTATCCGTTTGTGAATAAAACTCATATCCATCTTCCTGGAGTTTTTGTTTCAACACATTATAGTTCTCGATAATCCCATTATGTACTACTGCCAGTTTCCCAGACGAACTTATATGAGGATGTGAATTTATATCATTTGGTTCTCCATGAGTAGCCCAACGAGTATGCCCAATTGCAATATTCCCCTTATCATCTTCGGTAAGAAGGCTTTCTAGTGAAGCAACTTTACCTTTGCATTTCTTTACGGAAAGAGTTCCATTAACTATGGCTATCCCAGCTGAGTCATAGCCTCGGTACTCAAGCCTTTTTAAACCTTTTATAACAACGTCTTTTGCTTTATTGCTCCCAATATACCCTACAATTCCGCACATACTATACTTTTTTGTTTTGTGGTACTTATCATCTGTTAAATTAATGTATTTTATGATTAATCTTAGATTAAAAAAATCGAATAGATAAACTAATATTATGCAACTTTGTTTCTTCTCTGATGAGATTGCGGATAATTTTCTCCCACTTACTTTAACCCGCCCCGTATCTGAGTTAAGGGTAGGTATTCTTACTATTCGTGAAAAATGGGAACGAAGTATCACTACTTCTTTTACTACAGGCATTTATAAAGCGCATCTGCAACCATTATTTGATAACACTCAAGCTCTAAACCAAGAAGATTGTATATGGATTAATAGCCGTTTTCTACCCACAAAGAAAATGGTTAAAAGTATCTTTAATCTCCCTACAGGCATGCTTTTGGAATATGATGGATTAGTAATAGCAGCTAGGATCTCCTTCTCTGATTCCAAAACGATGCTTGAGAAAGGAAAATTTGATGCTTCTGGGTTAAACAAAAAAGAAGCTGACTTTGAAACAAACCACATCTCCTTTCTTTGGGACTTACTTTCAAAAAATGGGGTAGAAATTAGTGCTGATATCGAAAGATTAGGAACTAAGTCTCTTATTGATAAGAAAGCAATGCCCAACTCAACATGTATTCATAATGAGCATATTTTTATTGAAGAAGGTGCCGTTGTTGAGCCTGGGAGTATTTTAATGGCGAATGAAGGCCCTATTTATATTGGAAAAAATACGATCATTGAAGCCGGAAGCATTCTAAAAGGCCCGGTCGCAATTTGTGAAAGCGCTACGGTTAAAATGAATGCACGAATTTATAATGCCACTACTGTTGGTCCTGTTTGTAAGGTAGGTGGTGAGGTTTCAAATAGTATTTTTCATTCTTACTCGAATAAAGGACATGATGGGTTTGTAGGAAATTCTCTGATCGGACAATGGTGTAACCTTGGAGCAGACACAAACACATCTAACCTTAAAAACAATTATGGCATAGTTTATCTTCAAAACTGGAAGACCAAAAAGCCTTATAAAGAAGGTATACAGTTTTTTGGCACAGTGATGGGAGATCATTCTAAAACCTCAATTAACACTGCACTGAATACCGGAACAGCTTGTGGAGTAAGTTCAAATATCTTTGTATCAGGCTTTCCACCAAAATATATTCCTTCTTTTAGCTGGTTGGGTGATAACAAGCTTCAAACTTACCGTTTTGAAAAAGCTATCGAAGCCATGCAGGCTATGATGAAGCGCCGGGGGGTGCACTTAGACGATAACTATGGAAAAATGATGAAATCTATTTTTGATTCCATAAATCATTAAACCAAAGTACTGCTGGAACCTTTTACATTTTTGTCCACAAAAACAATATTTGTCTTACCGTTCTCCAGATCTAATTCAAGACGTGAATCAATTTGTTTTGCCAACACTTCAATGATTTCACTGAAGCCATCTTCTTTTTGAAGTCTGGATAGTAAGCCCGCAAGCTTTGGTTCTACTATTGATACAATAAACTTATTGTTATTTTTCGATGCAGAGATCCACATTTCTTGTTCGGGCTTAAAAGAATTGTATTCGTCTAAGTTCAATACCTGAAACATCATTTCACTAAGTAATAATGAAAATGGAACTGCAACATTGATATTAAATGTGGCAGGTATTTCTTCTTTTTGGATCTTTAGCTTTGGCTGAACCTTCCCTCTCTCGCGATAGTTTACTCGAATAATTTCTGATAAAACTTTTAATACGTCAATATTAGAAAAAGAACCAAGTTGATATACAGTTTCATGAACAATTCCAATAGATTTAACCCGAAGAATATTTGCAGAGATAATCTGATCCTTTGAATCAGATGTTGTAACCCCTAACTGTTCGAGTTGAAGAAAGCTTGAAATAAGTGCAAGATTATTTTTTACCCGATGATGAACCTCACCAACAAGCACCTCTTTCTCTTTAAGTAAACCGCTTAGCTGTTCGTTTGTTTTTTTTAACTCTTCTAACGTGTTCTTTAACTTTTTTTGTTCTTCTTTTTCATTAAGAACACGGTTTATAGCATAAGGCAGGCGTTTTAGATTATCTTTTGTGAGTACATCGTTAGCACGTTCCTCGAGAAGTGTCACTTCCATATTTTTTGTTATAGAACCAGAAAGAGTAATAAACGGTGTTTCCGGTCTTTCTTTTTTGGCAAAAGCAAGAGCTTCGTCGCCACTAAAAGTTTGCAGATTAAAATCTGAAATTATTAGGTCGGGATTCCATTCTATCACTTTCTTCTCGAATTCTTCTTTCTCCGTTACAATGCAGGTTTCAAACTTCCGCTCCATTTCTTTGAGCTCTCTCAAAGTAAGTTCTGCATCAAGACGAGAATCCTCTAATAACAAAAGCTTTATATTGCTCATTAATGACTCACGGTTTTTGATTCAGCAACACCCAATAAAACCCTATTTCAGCTACGGCTTTGGTAAAACTCCCGAATTCCACCGGTTTTACGATAAAACTATTTACTCCTAATTTGTAGCTCTCAATGACATCTCTTTCTTCTTTAGAAGAAGTAAGGATAACAACAGGAAGGTTTTCTGTCTCTTTATTATTCCGAATCTCTTTTAATACTTCCATTCCGTCTACTTTTGGCATTTTGAGATCCAAAAGAACTACTTTGGGCTGGTTTTTAATACTTCTTTGTTGGTATTCTCCACGACCAAAAATAAAATCAAGCGCTTCCTCTCCATTTCTAAGACGAACAATATTATTTGTAATATTATTTTTTTTAAGCGCTCTCAGGGTTAGCTCAGCATCGTGATTACTGTCTTCAACCAAAAGTATCTCTACCGTTTTATCTTCTTTCATAGAAGTTTCCTTTTGTTAGGTCTTTGGAAGCGAGAAATAAAATATTGAACCTTTATCTAGTTCACTTTCTGCCCAAATCTCGCCACCATGTTTTGTTATTATTCTTCTTACAATTGCTAATCCAACACCGGTTCCTTCAAAATCATTTGATGAGTGTAATCTTTGAAAAACCCCAAATAGTTTATCATGATACTTCATATCAAAACCAGTACCATTGTCTCTCACACTAAAAACAATTTTTCCATCTTTCTCTGTATGTGAAACTTCTATTTTAATATTCTTCTCTTTTGAAGAATATTTTACTGCATTTGAAATCAGATTTGTAACCACTTGTTTCAATAAAGACAGGTCACCATTTACATTGGTTAATTCACTTAGTTTAAAGCTAATGTCTAAATCTTTATTTAAGGAAGACACTTCCTTAGTTACTTCTTTAAATACCTCCTTCATATCTACTACCCCTTTATTAATCGCTTTTCTACCAAGGCGGGAAAACTCCAGAATGTCATCGATTAATTGCCCCATTTTAATACCACTTTCTTTTATAATACCAACCAATCTCCTGCCCTCTTCATCAAGTGAATCCCAGTAGTCTTCTTCTAAAATATCTGCAAATCCATTTATCGAACGTAGTGGAGCTCTCAAGTCGTGCGACACAGAGTAACTGAATGCTTCAAGTTCCTGATTCGCCTTGTTAAGTTCTTCTGTCCTCAAATTCACCTGATGCTCGAGAATCTCATTCAAGTTTTCTAATTGCTCCTGATATTTAATCTCGTTCGTAATATCGGCCGTATACATTATCATTCCACCAACTTCACCAGGCTCGTCATACCAAGGCAACAGCTTCCAGCTAATCCATTGTATCGACCCATCTTCTCTTACAAACTTATCCCTACTATTTGATAGCTCTTCCCCAGAAAGTACTTTCCTGTGATCATCAATCCACTTTGACATTTTTTTGATTTCAGGAAGTACATCATAATGGTTTTTACCTATGATATCAGAATCTGTGATACCATAGTCTTTATACCATTTATTACTAACAGCAATGTAATTCATTTCATCATCCAGCATAGCTACTGCTACAGGAGCCTGATTTATAAAAGTCTTAAGTTGTTTTTCACTTAGCTCCAACAACTCTCTCTTGCTGGCAATTTCTTTTTCCCTGATCACTTGCTCTGTAACATCCTGAGATGTACCTGCCATTCTAGAGGGGTTCCCTTCTTCGTCATAAAAAACGATCCCTCTTTCATGGATATATCTAATTTCTTTTCCTCCATTTAGTACAATTCTATGGATAAAATCATGTGGCTGGTTTTCCTTGATAGCTTGTTCTACATCCTTTTGAAACGGGCCTCTGTCATCGGGGTGAATGAGCTTATTAAGATCATTGAAATTTGGCTTAAAGCTTTTCTTCTGCCCAAATACCTCATAGTTTTGATCAGACCAGATAATACTATCTTCTTTCATATCCCAGTTCCAGTTTCCGATTCGGGCTATTTTTTGTGCCTCAATAAGACGAGATGTGCTTAGTGCCACTTCCCCTTCCAACTCTATCCTTTCCGTGATATCTCTTCCCTCAGGAACCAGGTATATCACCTTACCATCGTCATCAAAAATTGGGATAATAGAAAAATCTATAGTAATTACTTTACCACCAACCCCTACTACATCCACATCGTACCGAATGAATTCTCCTGACGCAGCTTTCTTTATTGCCTCTCTTAGTTGCTGATTTATCTCTTTACTTAATGACCACCAAGGAGCATCTGCAAAATTAAGACCTTTCGCTTCCTTCATAGTAAATCCACCAAAATCCAAAGCTGATTTATTTGCTTCAATCAGAGTTCCATCCGGCTCTAATAACCCGGTAAAATTAAAGGTGCTGTTAAAAATACTTCGGAATATCAATTCAGATTTCCGTTTATCCTCAACAGCACGTCGCTCATTATCAATGTCCATGAATAATCCCCGAAGAGCTACTACATCTCCCTCTTTAAATACTGGAAAACCAATAGCACGAACCCAAACCTCGTTCCCTAAAGCAGTTACAAGAACACACTCTTCGTTCCATGATTCTTTATTCTTAATTGCATTATCGATCGCTTTTTGAATCACGGTTCGATAGTCTTCCCGATAGTAGTTAATTCCATCTTCAACTTTGATCTCAACCCCTACAGGAACTTCGTGAATTTTATAGACCTCGTCTGACCAATGAGCACTCATCGTCTCCAAGTCTACTTCCCAAGTACCAATTTTTGCAACCTTCTGAATTTCGGAAAGTTCGGTTAATGCTTTTTCTAATTCAGCTTTTTGAATACGTAGCATTTGTTCATCGCTGGATAACTGAGCTTCAAATTGCTTTTTATCTTCTATATCAATGATTGAACCAACCATGCGTATGGGTTCTTCTTTAAAATCCCAACTTGCCTGCCCTACGGTCTCATACCATCGGTAATTTCCATTTTTATTTTTCATCCTGATCTCAAGCTTATACTTTTTCCTTTCCTCAAGATGTGCTTTGACAGCTTTTTCCACTTTTTCTCTATCATCAGGGTGGAGTAAATCGTTCAAAAATGTATGATACGAAGCCGTTATTTCTCCTCTCTTATAACCCAATAGAGTATGGAATTTATCCGACCACCACTCAGAACCATCCGGAATGTACCAGTCCCAGATTCCTGCATTAATAGCTTCTATCGATAAATCAAAACGTTGAGTCGCCTTAAATAACTCTCCTTTAGAATGGGTTAGTCCTTTTATTGTTTTTTCAAGCTCTTCATTCTCTTCATCCAGCTCATCGTAAAGTGGCTTAAAAATAAATCTAAACTCCCCCAACAATATTAATACAGAAAAAAAAGCTAATAAGATTTCGAGCATAATCAGACGCTGTATCTGACGTCGCGAATCTATTTCTAAGGCAGAAACTATTCTATCCATCTTAATAAGAAATTCCTTCTCATTTTCGAGAATAGATGGAATTGAAACCGTTAATTCCTCCATGGAACTTGCCTCAAGTATCGGAGATACTATTGCACTAAGATTTGAGGATATATCATCAAAAAGAAGTTGAATTTCCTGATTAGATAGCTTGGGTAAGCGTAAAAGTTCGTTCCCTTGTTGAAGTCCTTGGTGGACGGTTTGAAAAATAGCAGCTTCGTGTTTTGCATTTTCAATAGGAAAGGTTCCCTGACCAGCCTGCATTACTTCTTTAGTAATCTTCTGGCTAAGCATACGCTGCCTTCCGGCAAGATTTATAACAGTAGCATCAAATCTTTGTTCATTTAAAATCCGTTGAATCAAAAATTGATTAAAGAGCGTGAGCAGAATCAACGTAGATAATCCTATCAGATATGCACTCCTCTTTGATAATTTTACCCCTAACTTTTTACTCATTTAACTGACTAACTACTTAAGATCAAGCCTTCTTCACCGCTGAAAATTTAGTACAGGCCTATCTGATTAATTCTTATAAATATTCAGCACCTTGTGCAATAAACGAATCATGCCCTAAACAAGCAATAATTTACAACCGTTTACATTTATTTGGGGTTAAGTCTTACTAATAATCCAAGGCCTAAAGTATTCGTCGGGTGGTTAGATATGCATCGGCCCAATACCTCTCTTGTAAACCTGAAATCATTACCCCGGAACTGGTTGAGGCGTGGAGGAATTGCTCGTTATTAATCATCACTCCAACATGATAGGAATCTCTCCCTGTTTTGAAGAATACCATATCTCCCAACTTAATTTTATTCCTCCTTACCGAAGAACCTTCTTTCATTTGTTCGCGGGTGTTTCGAGGCAAATCTATTTCAAAATAATCAGCAAAAACAATCTGCATAAAAGAAGAACAATCCACCCCATTGTATCCGGTACCACCTAAAACATATGGTACTCCTTTCCAATCTTTAAAGGCTAAATCCAGAGAAGATTTAATTGCTTTTTCGCCTTTAGAAAGGCGAACGTTACTAGTATTAGCTGGTTCATTCGGTACTTTTGTTGACGCAATAGCAGCTTGGATGGCTTCTTTCTCTTTTCTCTCTTCCCAGGGGATTGTCCCCCTCTTCACCATTCCACATGAGGACGCTAAAATTCCAAACAATAGTATCAGGGCAAAGTTGCGAATCATGCAATTAATTTGTTTCTAAAAAATAACGCACCGAATGCCTATTTTCAAAGGAATACTTAAGAAAGATATCAAAGACAATAAGAAGCAATGAATTTACTTGTTAATATAGATCATGTAGCTACGCTTAGAAATGCCCGTGGAGAGGGATACCCCGTTCCTGCCGAAGCGGCAAAGGTTTGCGAGGAAGCTGGTGCTGATGGTATTGTATTTCACCTGAGAGGAGACCGAAGGCACATTGTTGATGATGATGTAGAAGCTTTGAAGAAAACAGTAAAAGGAACCCTCGACTTTGAGATGGCCGCTACAGATGAAATGCTAGGAATCCTTAAAAAAACAAATCCGGATTTATGTACACTTGTACCAGAAGGTCGTGAAGAACTTACCACCGAAGGCGGGCTGAATATGTCCGTTGTGTTTGATGATTTTCAGAAACGTGTGTTTCCATCTATTCGAGAAACTGATATTAAGATTTCTCTCTTTCTCGATCCTAATCCGGAGGACATCAATATGGCTTTTGAGCTTGGGGCGGATGCCATTGAACTTCACACGGGTACGTTTGCGAATGCAGCTTCTGATGATATAAAAGTCGAAGAATTAAAGCGGCTTAAAAAAGCAGCTATTCAAATTCATCAACTTGGGATGAAAGTGAACGCAGGACACGGGCTCAATCTTGATAACCTGCCTGTTTTTCTGGATGTAGTTCCTCACCTCAATGAGGTGAGTATTGGCCACGCTTTGATTAGTAAATCACTTTTCTGGGGCCTCCCAAAAACGGTGAGCGCTTATTTAGAAATCATAAGTATTTATCAGGATGTTAAGTGAGTGATACCCAACACAAATCAGGATACATTGCAATCGTTGGGAAACCCAATGCGGGTAAATCAACACTTATGAATAAGATTCTGGGAACGAAACTTTCCATTACTACTCATAAAGCTCAAACCACTCGTCATCAAATTGTAGGCATTCATTCAGAAGAAAATGCTCAGGTCATTTTCCTGGATACCCCTGGCATCATAAATCCAAAATATGAACTTCAAAAAGCTATGATGCGCTTTGTTGAGAAGGCGGAAAAAGATGCCGACGCCATCCTCTTTATTGTAGAAGCTGATGAAAACAACATTCCGGATTATGCCTTTAATCAATTAAAAAATCTTCAAAAACCAGTACTTTTGGTGATCAATAAAATTGATTCAGAAAGTCAGGATACTGTTGAAAAGCTGAAGAAAGACCTTAATGATAAATTTAAGTTTTTAGAAACCGTATTTGTATCGGCTTTAGAAGGAGTAGGTATTGACGGCCTGATGAAGGTAATCATTGACACCCTGAAACCGGGGCCTCCCTTCTACCCAAAAGATGAACTAAGTGAACACCCTGTCCGGTTCTTTGCTTCGGAGTTAATTCGTGAACAACTTTTTTTACAGTTTCATGAAGAGCTTCCGTACTCGGCCACGGTAGAAGTAATACAGTATGAAGAACGGGAAGACTTAGATTACATCAATGCCGAAGTGATCGTAAACCGGAAATCCCAAAAAGGAATGATTATCGGTAAAGGTGGGCGCGCTATAAAGAAGCTTGGAACCGAGGCTAGAAAGTCCATCGAGGAGTTCGTCGACCGCAAAGTCTTTTTGGACCTGCATGTGAAAGTCCGCGAAAAGTGGAGAGACAACCCTAATATGGTTAGAAATTTCGGGTATTGATTTTACAATTTTTTTTGAACCTCTGCTTTGGCTTTTAATTCCTATTTAATACTCTGTGATAACTTTAATTAACAGGTATTATGAGTTTCAAAAGAATCTTCACTTCTGCTTTATTCAGCTTTTTCCTAATCGCATCAGGTTACTCTCAAAACCCCCGTTTTACAACCGCACCCTCCATTTCCCCAGACGCTTCCACTATCGTTTTTTCTTATGAAAGTGATCTTTGGAAGGTACCTGCTGAGGGAGGAACGGCTGTTCGCTTAACCGGAATGGATGGTCACGAATCCTTTCCAAATATTTCCCCGGATGGGAAATGGCTCGCTTTCTCTTCTGACCAATATGGGAATAATGATGTTTACATCATGCCGATAGCAGGAGGACAAATTACACAACTTACTTTTCATCAAAGTAGTGATGTTGTTTCTTCGTGGAACTGGGACTCAAAAACTCTCTACTTTACCTCTAATCGCTATAACAGAACCAGTACCTATTCAATTTCTGTTGATGGAGGCACCCCAAAGCGACTGTTTGATCATTATCACAATAACGTGCATAATCTTGTTAAGCACCCATCAAGAAACGAGTTCTATTTTAATGAATCATGGGAAAGCTTCATATTTCCTCAAAGAAAGGGATATAAAGGAGCATTCAATCCTGACATCAAGTCGTATAATACTAATACAGAAACTTATGCTGAACATACAAGTTGGGAAGGAAAAGATTTATGGCCCACTTTAGATCAAAGCGGAAATCTATACTTTGTCTCTGATGAATTTAACGGTGAGTACAATCTTTACCAGCTCAATAATGGAGAAAAAGAACGACTCACTTCCTTTACAACCTCAGTCAAATATCCAAAAGTAAGTGCTAACGGGCAGACCATCGTATTCGAAAAAGAATACCAAATTTACACATACGATATAGCATCTGGAGAGAGCAGGCTTGTCCCGATTTCAATATTCCGGAATAACACGCTAACTAAAAGCCAGAGTTTTGAAGTAAGTGGAAATGTGACCGGATTGGATGTTTCTCCTGATGGCAAAAAAATGGCGTTTATCTCACGCGGAGAATTATTTGTTTCCGACATGGATGGAAAGTTCATTCGTCAGATTAATACATCAGGAATGGGTAGAGTTCTTGAGGTTAAATGGTTGAACGACAATAAAACCCTTCTTTTCAATCAAACTGTGAACGGATATCAAAATCTATTCACAGTTTCTGCAGATGGTTCCGGAAAAGAAGAGCAACATACTTCGGATGATCAGAATAATAGAAATATTGAAGTAAGTTCAGATCGGTCGAAAGCAGTATATCATAGTGGAAGAGACGAGTTAAGAATTATAGATTTAGAATCCTTCGAAAGTGAAACGGTCGTAAAAGATGAATTCTGGGGATTCCAAAATACCCAGCCTTATTTCTCGCCCAATGACGAATATCTACTTTACAATGCAAAAAGAGATTTTGAACAGGATATATTTGTCTATCATATTGAGAGTAAAGAGATACAAAATCTAACCAGAACCGGTGTTTCTGAACTTGCACCTTTTTGGGCTCCCGATGGTAAATACATTTATTACTCCACAACACAAACAACTCCTACTTATCCCAGAGGATCGAATAACTTTGATGTGTTCAGACTACCACTTGATAGATTCGAAGAGCCTTTCAAATCCCAGAAGTTTGATCAGCTTTTTGAAGAAGCAGATGAATCAGATGAAAACATTGAAGAGAGTGAAGAGAAGCTCGAAATCACTATAAATACCGATCGGATTATGGAAAGAGCTGAACCGGTTGGCGAGCGATTCGGTAATCAATTTGTGAGTGTTGTTTTACAAGATGGGGATAAAACGATGGTACTTTATACAAGTAATCATGATGAAGGAAATACTGCACTATATGTAACTACTCATCAACCCTTTGAACAGCCGAAAACCTCCAAGATAGAAGGCATTAGTCAGGTTCGGTTTGTGACAGTTTCCGAAGGAAAAGTTTATGCAATTGGAAGAGGTTCGATCTATAAAATTGATACTGCCTCAGCGAAGGCAACCAAAATTGAAACTGAGGATTCCTTCCAGCGAAATTTAAAAGACGAGTTCTACCAAATGTTCGATGAGTTCTGGGCAAATATGGAAGAGAATTTCTACAACGAAACATTTCACGGTGTAGATTGGGAAAAAATCAGAGACCGATATAAGACATATTTACCTTATGTAACCAACCGGTCGGACCTTCGGAGAATGAATAACGATATGTTGGGAGAATTGAACTCTTCTCACCTGGGATTTAATTCCAATGGAGCTGAGGAAAACGAATTTCACTCTACTACTTCTCTTTCTGTAGGTTTGCTTTTTGAGAATGATAATCCTTTTACAGTTGCATCAATCGTACAAAGAGGTCCTCTTGATATCCCGGGAAAAAATATTCAAGCCGGAGATGAATTAGTAGCTGTTGAAGGGGTGGTCATTGACAAGAACCGAAACAGAGAATCATATTTCTCTTTCCCAACTATGCAGGAGGAACTAACACTAACATTTAAACGGGGGCGGGACACATTTGATATGAATGTTCACCCCGTATCCTATTTTTCTACCCGGACGGATCTTTACGACGAATGGGTGGACACCAATCAACGTATGGTTGATGAACAAACTGATAAGCGTGTGGCTTATGTACACATGAAAAATATGGGCGGTGGACAACTACAAAGTTTCCTCCTTGAAATGACATCCGAAGCTTACAACAGAGACGCCTTGATCCTCGATTTGAGATACAATACCGGCGGGAATGTACACGACGATGTGCTACGCTTCCTTTCACAGAGAAAGTACGCCCAGTGGAAATACAGAGAAGGAAAAATGACCGGACAGTCGAACTTTAATCCAGCAGACAAACCCATAATTTTGATGATAAATGAGCAAACGCTCAGTGATGCCGAGGTTACTACCGCAGGATTTAAAGAACTTGGCCTTGGAACGGTAGTTGGAACAGAAACCTATCGCTGGATCATTTTTACCTCAGGGAAAAGTTTAGTAGATGGTTCATTTTATCGCCTTCCTAAAGTGGGTGTTTATTCTTTAGATGGTGCTAATCTGGAAAGAACAGGAGTTGCCCCTGATATTGAAGTGCATAATAATTTTAAAGACCGGCTCGAAGGAAATGACCCTCAATTGACTAAAGCGATAGAACTTGCTTTGGAACAATTAAAGGAGTAATCAAAATTAACCAGGGCTTACTCGCAGAATAATCGTCTGTAAAACAGTAAATTTTTTTCGTTTAATTCTATTTCGGTCAAATTATTTAAGGCTGTTAGAATAATATTCTGCATTGTATTTTATGAACTTAACATTCTTTCTAAATTCGGTATTGCTGGATTTAAAAAAAATTCCAACTACTCTTGATTGATACTTTAACATCCCGTAAGCTTTGTGTAATGAAATTTTCAACCCGATATACCGATTGTAAGCCCGCATGCTACTGCATGTGTATGTGCATGATGTGCACCTGAAGGGCTTGATGTATTTAGTTTTTAAATAAACACGAAAAGCCCTTTTGAATGCAATATCAGAAGGGCTTTTTTGTTGGGAGTTAATCTCAGGCGTTCTTTAATATATAATTGCATTCTCATTAAGAAAGGTGGAGGGATCAGGTCCTATGAAGCCTTGGCAACCGCTCGAATTAAATTCGGGAAAGGTGCTACATCCTGCTCAATGTTTGGTAAGCCGGCATTGGGGAAAATGAGTTCGAAAGATATTTGGTTTAAAAGCCTCGTTCGAATTCATTTTGAACGAGGCTTTTTTTTGCACAAAGAATTTCAATAATCACTCACAAAACTTACCAACATCATGAGCAATGAACTAACCGAACGAACACTCAAATTTGAAACCTTGCAGCTTCATGCAGGCCAGCAACCCGATCCAACCACCGGCTCTCGTGCCGTGCCGATCTACCAAACCACTTCTTATAATTTTAATGATTCTGAACACGCCGCTAATCTTTTTGCTCTTCGGGAATTCGGTAACATTTACACCCGGATTATGAATCCAACTACGGATGTTTTTGAACAGCGTATTGCAGCATTAGAAGGCGGAGCTGCAGCGTTGGCAACCTCATCCGGGCAAGCTGCTCAGTTTATTGCCATTGCTAACCTGGCTCAGAAAGGAGATAACATCATATCCACCCAAAACCTGTATGGAGGAACTTATAATCAGTTTAAAGTTACCATCCCGCGACTGGGAATTGATGTTCGCTTTGCGGCGGAGGACACGGTCGAGGAATTCGAAAAATTAATCGATGACAACACCAAGGCATTTTATGTGGAATCCATCGGGAACCCCCGAGGAAATGTAGCTGACTTTGAAGGGCTTGCCGCACTTGGTAAGAAATATGGAATTGCTTTGGTTGTGGACAACACCTTCGGAGCTGGTGGTGCCGTAGTTCAACCTATTAAACATGGAGCGAATGTAGTTACTGCTTCAGCAACTAAATGGATTGGGGGTCACGGAACATCTATTGGTGGAGTGATAGTGGATGGAGGAAATTTCAACTGGGGTAATGGCCGATATCCATTATTTACTGAACCGTCTCCATCCTATCACGGTCTCAATTTCTGGGAAGTATTCGGAACCGACGGTCCTTTTGGAAACATTGCTTTTGCTATTCGTGCACGTGTTGAGGGGCTCCGTGATTTTGGCTCATCCCAGTCTCCATTTAACAGCTTTCTCCTCTTACAGGGATTGGAAACTCTCTCTTTACGGGTTGAACGCCACAATCAAAATGCACTAAAACTTGCCGAATGGCTGAAAGAACAAGATACTGTTGAATGGGTTAACTTCACCGGACTTCCAGAGCATGAGTATCACGAACGAGCAAAAAAATATCTCCGTCCCGGTTATTTTGGCTCCGTACTTACTTTCGGAGTGAAAGGAGGGTATGACAATGCCAAAACCTTCATCAACAGTGTGAAGCTTGGAAGCCATCTTGCAAATGTTGGTGATGCAAAGACTCTGGTTATTCATCCTGCATCTACCACACATCAGCAGTTGAATAATGAGGAACAAGCTGCCAGTGGCGTGAAACCGGACTTAATCCGAGTCTCAGTTGGCATCGAACATATCGATGATATCATCGAAGATTTCGAAAAAGCTTTTGAAACTGCAGCAGTGCCAGCATAAGAGCCAAGTCATTGCGAGGAGAAATGAATCATAATATGAGTAGATATTTTTCGACAAAGCAATCTTGTTATATCGCGGATTGCCGCGGGATTTACTCTCTTCATTCGTTGAATCCCACGCAATGACTCTTAAAAAAAAGGATGCGAGGTCTAGCCACCCCGCATCCGGTAAAAAACCATCCGCAGAAATTCTGCAAACGATTCTAGAACACTAAAATAAAAACACAATGAGTACTATAACAACTGAAATAAACACTATCGATCAAAAACTTAACGAAACTATTTCGAATATCATTAATCATGTGAAAGAAAACCCCTCAGCTAAAGATGTAACATTTGCTGTTGATTCAAAACTTGAAAAAGGATTCCGGTCTGAAATCAATGTTAGGGGGTTTCAATTCATCGTTGATGAGCCTGAAAGTCTTGGTGGAGAAAACGAAGCACCAAACCCAGTCGAGTATGTGCTTGGAGCGTTAGCTTCCTGCCAGGAAATTGTAATCAAAGCGTATGCGGGTCAGCTTGGAATTGATCTTAAATCCGTTAGAGTGGAAGCTTCCGGCGATCTGGATTTGCAGGGCTTTTTTAATCTTTCAGATGAGCGCCCGGGGTTCAACAATGTTCGATACAAAACCGTGATATCGACCAATGAAACGGATCCGACAAAGCTCCAGCTTTTGAAGAACTTTTCCACAGATCGATGCCCGGTATTAGATATAATTGCTAATCCGGTGCCAGTGAATGGTGAAGTGGTGTATATCAGTTAGAAACTCACCCACTCATTGAAACACCAATGAGTGACACAGCAAAGTTCGGCAAGACCCTCACTCCGGTTTTGTCGTTCTTTGTTTTTAATTTAAACTCAACTATGAGCAAAATAAAGAAGCACTCATTTTCAAAAAGCTTTACTACCGAATCCGGTTTTACATTCGAAAAGCCCGAAGCAGCCTATCATACCTGGGGTACTCTTAATGAGACCAAAGACAATGTAATTCTGGTAATTCATGCCCTTACCGGAAATTCCAATATTGAAGATTGGTTTTCGGGATTTTTTGCTGAAAGTAGCCCCATTGATCTGAAAAAACATTTTGTGATTTGCATGAACATTCCCGGAAGTTGTTATGGCTCGCTTAATCCGTGGAGTATCAATCCGAAAATCGGCGAGCCTTACAGAGGTGATTTCCCCGTTTTTACCATTCGGGACGTTGTTCGTTTTCAACAACTACTTATTAATCAACTTGAAATAAAAGGTATCGAACTTGTACTTGGAGGTTCCTATGGAGGAATGATTGCCCTTGAGTTTGTTCTGATGGATGAGCGTGTCAAAAGAGCCTGTTTAGTAGCAATGGGAAAATCTCACTCCCCCTGGGCAATTGGAATCAGTCATGCCCAGAGAATGGCTTTGTATGCTGACCCGAAATGGAATAATGGTTTTTATGAGAAAAATGATCCTCCGGCCAAAGGGCTTGCAGCTGCCCGGGCCATGGCCATGATCACTTATCGAACTCCCCAAAACTACTCAGAAAAATTCGGGAGAGATTACAATCCTGAGAAAGAACTTTTTGAGGTAGAATCCTATCTCGAATACCAAGGGAAAAAACTTGTTAGCCGATTTGATGCCCTCACCTACGATCGCCTCACCAAATCCATGGATACCCATGATGTTTCCAGAAATCGGAATTCGTTCAAAGAAGTTCTTGGCAATATTGATATTCCTGTTTTAGTAATAGGCATTGATTCGGATAGGCTTTATCCAACCTCCGAACAAAAAGAGTTAGCAGAACTTATTCCCAATGCAATTTACCAAGAGATTCACTCCCCATTTGGACATGATGCATTCCTGATTGAATTCGAGCAGATTAATAAGCATTTAAACGATTTTCTTAAAGAGATAAGCTCCGATATTATTTTTTAGACTACAGAATAATTGAATTACTCTTTCTCGTAAAATAGTATTATTGTCCTTTTTATATATATAAAGCATTGTTATGAATATTCTGCTTATTTACCCCGAAATGCCAGTTACCTGCTGGACAATGGATCAGGAAATCCAGCTAGGAGGGTTTAAAGCTTTATTTCCTCCTCTTGGCTTATTAACTGTGGCCGCCCTTCTTCCTGAAGATTGGAAAAAAAAGCTGGTAGATCTGAACGTAGAGCCTCTCAAAGACAAGTATATAAAAGAAGCTGATTACGTTTTTATCGGTGGCATGAATGTTCAGGAAGTTTCGATGCGCGAGGTAATAAGCAAAGCGAAAAAACTGAATAAACCCATTGTAGCCGGAGGGCCTTTATTAACTCACGAATATGAGCGTTTTCCTGAAATAGATCATTTTGTTTTAAATGAAGCTGAAATAACCCTTCCACTATTTCTTGAGGATTTAGAAAAAGGAACTCCCCAAAAGGTATATTCGACTACTGAGTTTGCCGATGTTCACGAAACACCACTTCCACTCTGGCATTTAGCTAAATTGAATAAATATGCAGCGGCCTTGGTTCAGTATTCGCGAGGGTGTCCATATATGTGTGATTTCTGTGATGTCACCTCTTTGTTTGGAAGAAAGCCTAGAACAAAAACTGCTGAGCAAATTATTCATGAGCTAAACAGCATTCCAAACCTTGATGCATTTAGCATCGTATTCTTTGCTGATGATAACCTCATTGGAAATAAAAAACTGGTAAAACAAGACTTACTTCCGGGACTAAAAAAATGGCAAGCCCAAAGAGAAAAAAAAGTTTACTTCACTACTCAGTTGACAATCACCTTAGCAGATGATGAAGAGATGATGGATCAAATGCTTGAAGCCGGTTTTGGTACTGTTTTTATTGGGCTGGAAACCCCAGACGAAGATACCTTAGCTCTTTGCAGAAAGAAACAAAATACTAAACGAAATCTGGTGGATAATATTAAGTACCTTCAGACTCGAGGATTTGAAGTTATGGCGGGCTTTATTCTTGGATTCGATAATGATGATGAAGGGGTATTTGACCGTCAGATCGAATTTATCCAGGAAACAGCCATCGTAATGGGTATCATTGGATTACTTAATGCTCCTCCCGGAACTGAGCTGCATGAGAGAATGCGAAAAGAAAATCGATTATTGGATCAAAACTGGTTTTTTGAGGGAGCTACGAATATCATCCCAAAAATGGATACAAAAGTTCTTATGGATGGTTTTAACCGTACAGTTAATTATCTATATAAAGGAGAAGCGTTCTATAATCGGGTCATAAAGTTTTTAGAAATGTATGAGAGACCGGAGATACATAAAAACTCAAAGAAAGTTATTCCGCCGTATATACTGAGAGCAATTTTTACTTCACTTTTTCAATTGGGCATCAAAAGCTCAGACCGTAAATATTTCTGGAAAACTCTTGGTTGGTGCCTGAAAAACAAACCATATTTGTTAGATTTTGGTGTCCAGTTATATGCAAGAGGGCTCCATTTCCAGAAAGTATATGATGACAACAAGTTTAAGGCAGATAGACTATTGGATGAAATGAAATCTAGAGAACAAAGAAGTTTTTCTATTTCAGACAACGAAATCAATCAGATTCTGGCAGAAGTTTCTTAAAAAGTACACTACCTATACTTTATTCGGTAGTGTTAGTCTTCATAGTTTATCAATACCACGAAAGGATCGCATATCCACTAAATCCGCCGCCATCTTCTACCTCCAATTCAGGTAAATCTGATGTAAGCGCCTGAGAAAATTCTACTCTTCCCGCACCGCTTGCAGAAAAACTATTCGCAACAATCGCTCCACGTATACTACCGGACCCGGTTACATTTACATGTGCGTTAGGAGCATATAATACTCGTGTGTTTGCAACAGCTGCACCTGAAACCGTTACATTATCTCCTCCGGAAATAATATGCCCCTGAATTCCTCCGGAACCACTAATTGTTATGTCTGCGGTTTCTGCGTATACACTTCCGTTGAAGGTAGTTGCTCCCGCAAAGTTCAAAGCGTCTTCGCCTCCGTAATAAGTAAATAGCTTTTCCTGAGTTCCGCCATTATTCATTGTACTACTTCCCGAAACCACCAAATCATCTTCCACAATTAACGTAAGATTTCCTGAACCTACTATATTTACACGCCCTTGAGTTAAATTAAAATCGCCTACGTGCATAACCCGATCTTCCGTTCCTGTATTAATTGTAAGTTCATAATTACTCTGTACTGTTACTGAAGGTATGTATGCTCCATCATAGTCAGATGGATTGAGTGTAATATTAGTAAATGGCCAAACTGTGACAATAGGAGAGCGAATAGTTGTTTTTGCTGGATAATCTATAAAATCCGGTAATTCATACTCCCCTGGTGAAGGAAGATTTTCTACTCCTAACCCCACATTATGTCCAGAAGCCTGAATTACTGTGGTTGAAGGATCTCCACCAGGCCCAATTGATAGTGAACTATCGATAGAAGTAGCCCAGGATAAATTAACATCTCCTGCACCTACTGCATTTGTGCCGGCATGACCAATTATTCTCGCACTTCCACTTAACGACATATTAGATCCAGAAAAAACGGCGTACGGAAGGTTAGGATTCCAAATAGGACTGGTATTTTGCGAAAGTAGTTTCAGTTCCTGTCTATACTCTATATTATTAACCTTTCCCCAGCTTTCCACTAAAATAGTATCACCTATTTCAGTGACTGTATATTTGTAGCTACCACCCATAGCATCCCAATCAGTATAAGCTGTTACATCCGAAACATCTTCCTCATCATTTAATTGATTAGATACGCCCAGAATAACAGCTTGTGAAATATTCTTTGCCTGATTAGCATTAAAAGCCTGCACTGATTCGAGTTGAGCTCTGTAAAGATTACGTCTTGTCATATCACCAAACACAGTGAGTGCCAGTGTCATTGATAAAACTAACCAAATTGCATAATTACCCATTATTAACTTCCTGTGCTATAAAAGATATCTGAAGCGTGTAAGTTTTTGAGATAAATACTGCGCTCTGCAGATGCTTTATAGCTTCTGTTTTTGTTTATTTGCTCATCGTTAGACGAAGTCGTAAGAACACTCACTTTCAAAAATGGAGCGGATGTCGTTCCATGTGTTGTCTCCTGAAAGGTTAGAGAATCGAGCCTTAAAAAATATGCTGTAGTATCAGCACTACCCCCTCGGGGAGTACGAATAACTTTCAAATATTCATTGTCTTTAAAAATCTTTACATCTACTGAATCTGATGCTTCTGTTACTTTCTCTACAAATTCAAAACTGGAACCATTAGCTGTTTCTACCCTATGCAAATATCTAACCTCTTCTGAGATAAGCAGAACCGTGTTATTTGCATTAGTTTGTAAGTGATAGGTTGATTGGTTTTCCACAGTAGAATCCATCATCACTACATTCGCTCCGGTTATCATTGTTATAAGTATTCCCAAAATGATCGGGGGTATTATTAATTCAAAAGAAATATTCATGGTTTATCAATTAGGATTATATGGTACGATGGATGCATTTTGCTGCGCCAATTGCTTTGGTTTCCCACTTTCTATCCTGTAAATAGTTACGGTTGCAACCCTGCCGGTAGCCCCTGCAACGATTTCTTGTTCCGATGATAGCTCTATGGTTGCTGCCAGAGTATCATCAGAGGCAGTTATTAAATTTTTTCTGGTACTTGCATAATTAATATCATTCAAATGACCGTAGTTTGCCTGTAAAGAATCGTAGTTAAAAGACTGTGAATACAATTCATCTGTAATTGAAACCCCAAAGTTTACTGCATCCACCTCCTGCTGACTATCTACCGTTTGCTGAGTAGCAACCAAATATCCTTTATGAATATTCATAGACAGAAACATGAAAATTGCTATCGCCCCAAGTGATAAGAAAGTTTGATTCATCTATACTTTTATTAGCCAATTTTAATATTAAAATATTTTAATGACAAAGATTACACTTACTCATCTAAAATTCAAGCATCTAACATCAATTTACATGCCTTTAACTAGTTGAAATTTTAAAAGAATAATAGTCTTAGCCAGTTATTCATTTGCCTTAATAGTTATTACGAATTGCGTTTGTAATCGGATTGGTTCAAATTTGATTTTAACTTTCATATAGATCAATACTTACAAATCTTATTAGCTATGGCACGTATTATTTTGTCTTTGATTACGATTTTTTTGTTTTCAAGTAACATTCAAGCACAAGAAAGATTAAGAGTCAGAGATTATGGCATCAAGCCAGGAATTTTAACTCCCGGTCCTCTTAATGCAATTACTGATGTAGATGAAATACTTGTAGGGCATACTACTCTTATTGAAGGTGAGCATACCAGGACAGGTGTCACGATGATTCTTCCACATAGTGGAAACATATTCAGAGATCGGGTACCCGCTGCCGTTTATGTAGGTAATGGATTTGGTAAGGCTGTAGGCTTTACTCAAATCGAAGAACTTGGAGAAATCGAAACTCCGATTGGTCTAACGAATACATTAAGTATTCACACGGTTGCGAATGCTATTACAGATTACACCCTTAAGCTTCCAGGAAATGAAAATGTAAGATCGGTAAACCCAACCGTTGGCGAAACAAATGACGGCTATTTAAACGATATTCGTGCCAGATCCGTAGAGTTCGGGCATGTTTATGAAGCTATCGAAAATGCTTCTCCCGGAGTTGTTGAAGAAGGCGCTGTAGGAGCAGGCACCGGGACCCGAGCTTTGGGCTACAAAGGAGGAATTGGAACTTCATCTCGTGTACTTCCAGAAGAATATGGAGGATACACCGTGGGAGTTTTGGTACAATCCAATTTTGGAGGAGTACTCACTATTGATGGCGCACCAGTAGGTGAAGAACTTGAAAATCACTACCTATCTGATATAGTACCTTATAATGTAGATGGATCCATAATGATTATTGTAGCTACAGACGCACCAATCACCTCTCGCAATTTAAAACGTCTTGCTAAACGAGCTTTTTTAGGAATAAGCAGAGTGGGTGGTTTTGCCTCAAATGGTAGTGGCGACTATATAATTGCTTTCTCAACTCATGAGTCAGTTCGGAACAATCTTGATAACCAGAGTCCGGTTCGTGAAATTTCTGAATTGGACAATAACAGAATGACCCCTCTATTTCTGGCAGCAGTTGAAGCTACCGAAGAAGCCATCCTCAACTCCTTATTTATGGCATCCACAATTTCGGGTCACAGAGGAGAACAACAAGCACTTCCCATTGATCAAGTTCTACCAATTCTAAAGAAGTACTCAGTGATAGATTAACCCCTTCTATCTCTTATTGAGGCGGCTATGAAGCCATGTACCATCAGACCCACATTTGGGATGACTGATTATTGTTTCGTAGGCACTAATTTATCCTTTAAAAGTCATCTCGCGAAGGCGGGAATCTAAATTGCTAACAAAGGTATTAATTCCATACATCACGGAGTATTAGATCGAGGAATATGCACAATCCAATAATGGGGAGGCTTTTCCAAGCGTGTGACCCTACCCTTCGATCCGGTTCGGAATTTTAAAAAACTACATGCCCGGGTTATCGGAAAAAATGCTCTTTTACCCCGGGAAAATCAGATGGATAATTTCGGGAGCTTCGTTTAATATCATAAGTATTCAGAGGCTTCATGCTCGTTCCACATGACAAAACCTGAGCTCTAAAATCTTCCCGTCCTTGTCCCGATCCCAAGAACAAAATCTTACCAATTTAGCCTGAAAAATTAATTTTGCTTTCAAAGTGGAAAATTCTTGACACATTGTGGCAAATTAGGGTACATTGTGGAGTGATGTGGGAGACAGTGGGGACTTTCTCTTTTCTGATCAAATTAGCAATCTAAATTCACGTAGCGGGAATCGTGTATAGTTTTAAAGGCCAATACGAGCATAGTGTAGATGAGAAAGGACGCATTTCTTTCCCTGCCAAGATGCGTAAAGTGCTTAGCCCATCCGCACAAGATCGGTTCGTCGTAGTACGTGGATTAGAAGGTTGCCTCTATTTATACCCCGAAAATGAATGGCAAAATGTAGAAGACGCCCTGTCTCAGGCCAATAACTTTACCCGCGCCGGCCGCATTGCCAAACGTAATTTCCTACGCTATGCAGAAGATGTAGCGCTCGATAAACAAAATCGCATAGCCATCCCCTCTGACCATTCCACGTTCGCTGGTATCGGTTCTAAAGCTGTTTTTATTGGAATGGGGCAATACATCGAAATCTGGTCCCCGGATAAACTAAACGAGGCTGACGAAAACCTCGACCCTGATGCATTTGAAGAAATTTTTGAACAAGTGATGGGAGGCGGCTCACAAACCGATGCTGATTAACATGACTACATATTATGAGCATATCCCCGTAATGCTTCAGGAATGCATGAATGGTCTTGCTATCGAAAAAGATGGCATATATGTAGATGGAACCCTTGGCGGTGGCGGTCATTCAAAAGAAATTATATCTCATTTAAATGAGAACGGACAACTTTATGCTATAGATCAGGACGATGAAGCAATCGCTGCAGCTTCAACCCGAATCGGAGACGATCCCAGATTCAACATATTAAAAGGAAACTTTGGCTACCTGACTACCCTTCTACCTCCCCAAGTACAAGGTCAGGTAGCCGGAATCCTTTTAGATCTTGGAGTTTCCACCCATCAGATAAAAGAAGCTGGACGTGGTTTCAGTTTTCAGGAAGACGGTCCATTGGATATGCGCATGGGAAACCTTACCGGGGTTTCTGCCTATCAGGTGGTTAATAATTATGAGTACGAGCAGCTCCGTGATGTAATCTTCCATTACGGAGAAGAACGAGCAAGCCGACAGATTGCTAAAGCCATCATCAATGCCCGCCCTATTGAAACTACAGGAGAACTTAAAGCCGCTGTAGGCGAAGTAATTAAAGGTAAATTTCAGGTTAAATCACTCGCCCGGGTATTCCAGGGAATCCGTATTGAGGTAAACCGGGAGCTGGAAATGCTGAAAGATGTGCTCACACAATCCCTCGAGGTTCTTAAGCCTGGCGGGCGATTAGTAGTGATGTCTTACCACTCATTGGAGGATCGTATTGTTAAACGATTTTTTAAAGCCGGTAATTTAGAAGGTAAGATCGAGAAAGATTTTTACGGAAACGTCATTTCCCCACTTCAACCGATAAACCGACAGGTTATCACCCCATCTGAAGATGAAGTTTCCAAAAACCCCGCAGCCCGAAGCGCTAAACTCCGGGTCGCAGAAAAAACCAACGGAGGCGGCTCATGATGGTTCAATCCCCGCTTAAGCGCCAACAAGTGAAGCCAAACCTCCGAAAAGTCCCTAAACCTGACATAACACCCTCACCCCCCTCAGCTAAAAAGGCCAGAAGGAAAAAAGTCGGCAAGGCTTCAACCGGAAATGTTGGTTTTCCAAAAATCAAACCAGGAAAAGTAATTCTTGCTGCGCTCATTATCGGAGTGTTTGGCTTTGCATATTTAACCCATGTTTTTGCCACGCAAAAGCTGCTACAGGAAGTCCAGGCTTTAGAGCAGGAATACAACAGAGCTCGCCAAATGCATGATGAATTAAAGCTGAAGTACGACCGAATGGTTGGGCCCGCTGAGATTTATCAAAAAGCAAAAGAGCAGGGCTTTATAAACGGTGGGCCGGTCGATAAAGTAATCAAAGTAAAAAATGACTGAGTACCGAACCGCCATATTAAGTCGGATGTTCATCGTGCTTGGATTACTGTTCCTATTACCTTGCGCATTGGCCTTTCAACTATTCCGCATTAACTATGTGGAGGGTGAAGGACTACGTGAACTTTGGAACCAACAGGCCATTGATTATATCTCTATTCCTGCTCAACGTGGGAATATTTACGATCAAAACGGAACGCTGCTCGCCACAAATGCTACCGATTACCAAATCGCTCTTGATCCAAAGATTAAAGGATTAACCCGTGATCAGATTGTTCAGTTAACAAAAAAAATGGCTGAAGTAACTAATCAGCCTTCTTCTTATTACCTGAATAAAATTGACTCAGCTCCTTCACGTTCACGCTATGTAGTACTTGGCAAGAATCTTTCCGGTATCGCGAAGGACGAAATTAAAGCTCTTGGTATTCGAGGTGTGATTGTTGAGGAGAACTTTCGAAGAAAGTATACGTTTGGAACACTCGCGGCACACTCTCTTGGATTTGTAAATCATAATATGGATGGCCGTACCGGGATTGAGTCTTTCTACAATACGGAGCTTAAAGGAGAAGATGGTGTTCGTCAGGTTCGAAAAGACCCATTCAACAGAATATTTGAATATGTTGGGGCTCCAAAAAAACTGCCTCAGGATGGGTATTCCCTGCACACGACCATTGATGCTTACATCCAGGCCATTCTTGAAGACGAATTAAAAACCGGTGTCGAAAAGCACCAGGCCAATTATGGAACCGGAATCATTCTGGATCCCAAAACGGGTGCCATTAAAGCCTTAGCTAATTACCCTACCTTCGATCCCAACTTCCCAGGGAATGAAGATGACATCAACCGACGTAATTTCGCAGTTTCTGATATGGTAGAGCCTGGTTCAACCTTTAAATTGGTAACTGCTATAGCTGCAGTAGAACAACGAAAAGTTGATTTCGAAGAGATTTTTGAAACTCCTGAGAGTGGAGAAATAGTCATTCACGGTTTAACACTCCGCGATCATGATCCACTTGGTAACATGGATTTTGCAAGTGTAATGAGGCAGTCCTCAAATGTAGCTACGGCTGAAATTGCCATGCGTTTAGATAAAGACAAGTTTTACCAGTACGCCAGAAATATGGGCTTTGGAACCCCTACCTATGTTGATATCGCCGGAGAAGAAAGTGGACGAATGGCAAAACCCTATGAATGGAGTTTGGTAAGCCTTCCGTGGATGTCGCACGGATATGAATTGCTTTCTACTCCAATTCAGGTTGCTCAGGCTTATGCTGCTTTCGCGAACGATGGCTTGATGATGAGGCCCTATGTAGTAGAAAGAATCGAAGACAAACAAGGAAATATCATCAGTGAGCATCACCCCGTAGAAATACGCAGAATCGCTAAAAAGAAAACGTTGGATGCACTACTTCCTGTATTTGAAAGCGTTGTCTCAGACTCCGGAACCGGAGAGTTCGCACAGGTCGAAGGCTTAAGCATAGCTGGCAAAACAGGAACCGCTAAAAAAGTAGTGAACGGTCGTTATACAAATAACTACAGAGGTTCATTTGTCGGCTTCTTCCCTGTTGAAGACCCTAAATATGTGTGTCTGATTCTTCTTGACGAGCCCAAGCCGGTAGGTTACGGCGGTTATACGGCAGGACCTATTTTCCGACAAGTTGCTACCCGTATTGCCGGACTGGACAGTGATTTACAACGTGATTTCAGGTTTGATGAACACGAACCTGAGTTACTGGCCCTTACTCCCTATGTTGAAGGGTTACCGGTTCATCAGGCTGAAAAGATCCTTGAAGAACTAAACCTTGAGTTTAAGAGCTCCGGAAAAGATGGATTTGTTTTATCACAAGAACCAACAGCCGGAACGGAGCTTATGGCCGGACAAGAAATTTTACTCACTCTTTCGGAAACCTATGCTCCGATTGATAGTGCAAGCATTAAAGAAGGTCTCGCGGAAATCCCTGATTTGAAAGGCATGAGCATGCGAAGTGCTTCAAACCTTCTTACCTCACTTGGGCTAAAGTCTTCTATGATCGGCTCAGGAACCATATTCGCGCAGTTCCCTAAGGCCGGTGAATTGATGAGAAAAGGAAGTGAAGTAACCATCAGAGGAAAAGCCAGGTCGCTTGAAATTATAACTGAAGCCGGAAGAGATAAATAAGTTGTACATCAAAGAACTTATAGAGTTAGTTAATCCACTACATGTTTCCAGAACGAAGCCTGAAGAGAATCTGCATTCCATTGTTCAAAACTCACGTCAGGTAACCAAGAACTCTGTATTCATTGCTATCAAGGGTCATGAAGTGGATGGTCATATGTTTCTGGAAGACGCTATTTCCAGGGGGGCTAAAGTTCTGATTACCGAAGAAAGCTACTATACAGATGCAAAGGATGTTTGTGTGATGGAAGTGGAGAATACCAGAATCTTACTCGGTAAACTTGCTCATGCTTTTGCTGGAAATCCTGCCAAAAAACTAAAAATTATTGGAATTACCGGCACTAATGGTAAAACAACCACGGCTACTTTGGTTCACCAAGTGCTTTCATCGCTTGGAGAAAAGGTATCTTTACTAGGCACCGTCTCAAAAAAGATTTTAGAAGAAGAACTGGACAGCGCTCTTACCACTTCAGATCCTATCGAACTGGCCAACGACATGAAAAAGATGATCGAAGCTGGTTCAGAGTACTTGGTGATGGAAGTTTCTTCCCATGCCCTTGTTCAATCACGTGTTTCGGGATTTGATTTTAAAGTGGCGGTATTTACAAATCTTAGTCATGATCACCTTGACTACCATGTAACAATTGAAGAGTACGCGAAAGCCAAAAAAATTCTCTTTGATGAGCTCCCTTCTTCCTCTACTGCAATTATTAATGCAGATGATCAGTATGGGGCATTTATGCTTGCTAACTGTACAGCAAAAAAATCTCTGCTTTCATTTGGCACCGATCAAAACTATATCCAATCAAATACATCCTCTGGTTTAACTCTGATGGTGAATGGTGCTCTGATCACTTCCCCTTTGATTGGAGAGTTCAATGCTTATAATGTAGCTCAGACCTTCCTTATTTGTAAGGCACTAGGATTGAAAACCGATTCCATTGCTAAAGCATTAAAGAATGCAGCTGGTGCAGCCGGGCGAATGGAGAAAATTGAACTCGATGCAGCTCCTCTTGCTATTGTAGATTATGCACACACTCCTGATGCACTAAAAAATGTGCTGTCAACCTTGCATAAGGTAAAAGAACCTTCGCAAAAACTGATTGTAGTTTTCGGAGCCGGAGGAGACCGTGATACTTCCAAACGCCCTGAAATGGCAAAAGCTGCTGAAGAGTATGCCGACAAGATTTTTGTAACCAGCGACAATCCGCGTTTTGAAAACCCGGAGAAGATCATTGAAGATATTCTGAAGGGATTTGATACTAAAAACAACGTGACAAGTATTACGAATAGGAAAGAAGCCATTCGAAAAGCTATTGGTGTTGCGAATAAGAACGATATCGTACTGATTGCAGGAAAAGGTCACGAAGATTACCAGGATGTAGAAGGCACCAAACATCCTTTCGATGACCGCCTGATTGCCAGGGATGCCCTCGAACTTTATGTAAAGGGAGGCATCTGATGTTATACGAACTATTTGCCTGGCTTGAGACTACCTACGAATTTCCCGGAGCATCGGCGATGGAGTTTATCTCTACCCGAACCGGGCTTGCTGCTGTTACTTCGCTTGTAATCAGCCTGATTATCGGTAGACGAATTATCAAGTGGTTAAGCAAAATGCAGCTCGGTGAGGTTATCAGGGATGATGTTGGACTTGATCATCATGCCAGTAAAAAAGGAACACCGTCTATGGGTGGTGTAATCATACTGCTTGCCACACTTATCCCTACCCTGCTTTTTGTAAAGATGGACAGTATTTATGGCTGGTTGATTTTCTTTGTGATGCTCGCCCTGGGAATTGTTGGCTTTATTGATGACTACATCAAAGTAGTTAAAAAAGATAAAAGTGGACTTGCTGGCAGATTCAAAGTTGCCGGGCAGGTTACCGTTGGCTTAGTCCTTGGTTCCGTTCTTTATTTCCATTCAGATTTTGAACTATTTAACACACTCTCTACTGTTCCATTTGCGAAGGATTTGAATATTGATTATGCTTTTTTTGGGGAGCAGTGGGGTTGGGTTATTTATCTTCCCGTTTCGGTATTTATTATTACTGCAGTAAGCAACGCTACCAATTTAACAGATGGTTTGGATGGTTTAGCTTCCGGTGTTTCTGCTATCTGTGGATTTGTATTCGCGATTTTCGCCTATGTATCCGGTCGGGTTGATTTCTCAGGCTTCCTCGATATTATGTATCTGCCCGGAGCGGGAGAACTCACCATATTCTGTGCTTCTCTGATCGGTGCGTGTATGGGATTCCTTTGGTATAACACGAATCCGGCTTCAGTATTTATGGGCGATACCGGATCACTGGCAATCGGTGGGGCATTTGGTGCTTTGGCGTTGATGTTACATAAAGAACTCCTACTCCCATTTATCTGTGGAGTCTTCTTCTTTGAAACACTTTCGGTGATCATTCAGACTACCTACTTCAAATACACCAAGCGAAAGTATGGGGAAGGTCGGCGAGTGTTTTTAATGACTCCCATCCATCATCACTTTGAAAAGAAAGGGTGGTCGGAACAAAAAATTGTTGTCCGATTCTGGATTATTACGATCCTCCTCGCACTAATCAGTTTACTAACCCTTAAGATCCGATGAGAGACGTGAAAGGAACACATATCGTCGTAATCGGAGCTGCAAGAAGTGGAATTGCTGCCGCTTTACTTCTTAAACATAAAGAAGCTAAGGTGTTTGTAACAGACTCTGGTGCAATTTCTATGTCGTCTAAAGCCAAACTAATTGATGCAGGAATCACTTTTGAAGAAAACGGTCACACATCTGTAGCTGAAGCAGCCAGTTTTGCTGTTTTAAGCCCGGGTGTTCCAACCAAAGCACCGATTGTTCAGACTTACCTTAGTGAAGGAAAAGAAGTCTTCTCAGAAATTGAAGTGGCAAGCTGGTTCACCAACGAACGAATTCTGGCTGTTACAGGAAGTAACGGAAAAACTACGGTTACCACCTGGCTCAGCCATATTTGGGAAACAGCAAATGTTGATTTCAGCCTTTCCGGAAACATCGGATATGCATTCTCAGAAAAGGTTGAAGCAAATGGTGATCATATTTTGGAAGTGAGTAGTTTCCAGCTCGATCATATAACCACCTTTAAACCGGATATAAGCGTTCTCCTGAATATCACTCCCGATCATTTAGATCGCTATGAGTATAGTTTAGAAAAGTACGCTGCATCCAAATTCAGAATTACCGAAAACCAGACAGCGAATAACTGGTTCATCTTCAACTACGATGACCCGCTCATCAAACAACACGTTGAAGCACTACAACAGAATGAAAGCTTCCCTCAACTATGGGGATTTTCAAATAAGCATGAAGTCCCTGAAGGTGCTTTCGTTCGCAACGATCATATCATCTTCAGATTCAATAATAAGGAAGAAACCCTTATGTCAGTGTTCGAACTCGGCCTCAAAGGTCAACATAATCTACAAAACGGACTCGCTGCTGCACTTGCAGCCCGTGCCGCTGAAATTAAAAACGAAGCTATTCGGGAAAGCCTGAAAACTTTTACTGGTGTTGAGCACCGGCTTGAGATCGCCCGAGAAGTTGATGGTGTAAAATACATCAACGACAGCAAGGCTACTAATGTGAATGCAGTATGGTTTGCACTGGATAGCTATAACGTTCCGATGACACTGATTTTGGGCGGTCGTGATAAAGGCAACGATTACTCAGAGCTGATTGATCAAATTAAAGAAAAAGTACACACGGTGATCGCCATTGGTGAATCAAAAGAGCGAGTAAAGGAACAGCTTGAAGCTGTATCACCAAATTTTGAAATGGCTGAGACGATGAGGGATGCTGTTCGAGCTGCAAAAAAAGTAGCCAAACGAGGTGAAGTAGTTTTATTAAGTCCGGCTTGTTCGTCTTTCGATATGTTTGATGATTACGAACACAGGGGAAAAGTTTTTAAAGAAGAAGTGAATAAGCTGTGAATAAAGAAGTGACAAAGAACCATAGTTACAAAGTGACAGAGTTTAGTAAAACTTACTCTGTCACTTTGCCTCTTTGTTACTCTGCGACCAATAAATGATTTATACATCTCCACATAGCAATTTATCCAGTGTTTTGGGCACCAGCCCGGAAGACATCGATACCAGAAAACAAGGCAGCGACCGAATTCTGTTAATGGCCATCATCATACTTATGATGTTTGGAGTACTGGCGGTGTATTCATCTATTGCTTTCTTTGCAGCTTCAAATGAGACTTCAGCTTTTGCCTTGGTTACCCGACATGTGGTAAAACTGGGAATCGCCTTCTTTGTAATGCTGATTGCTTCCAAAATAAACTACCATACGCTTGCTAAATTCAGTCGGCTAGGCATGGTGGTTAGCCTTTTCTTATTGGTGGCTGTATTGATATTCGGAACAGAACAATTTGGAGCTAAACGATGGCTCAACCTGGGAGGATTTAGTTTCCAACCTTCAACTGTAGCTACAGTCGCACTTCTTCTCCATGTAAGTGTGCTTCTAAGCGAGAAGCAGGAATACATTAAGGACTTCAAAAAGTCGTTCCTTCCAATCATGGTATGGGTAGTTCTTACCTGTGGACTCATCGGTATCGAAGATTTCAGTAGTGCCGGTATCTTGATGAGTATCTGCCTGGTGATGATGTTTATTGGCAGAGTGAGTGTTTTACAGCTCGGATCAATGATTACTGTAGCTGTGCTGGGAGGAATGTTGTTGCTTAGTCAATCAACCAACCGACAGAATCGCATTGAACAGTACGTCCAGCAAATCAAGAATATAGAAACACAGGAATTTTTGACCGGGAGCGGCTATCAAGCTCAGCAAGCTCATATCGCTATCGCTAAGGGAGAATTACTGGGTGTTGGAATAGGGAAAAGTACACAGCGCGATTTCTTACCTGCACCTTATAATGATTTTATTTTCGCCATCATCGCAGAAGAATACGGTATTGCCGGGGCTATGGCTTTGATTGTTCTTTTTAGCCTGATTCTAATACGTGGTGTGGTCTTCATCGCCCGAAAAGCAGAAGATTCTCTTGGATCTTTACTTGCAGTTGGATGTACCCTCACCATCGTACTCTATGGATTTGTGAATGCGAGTGTTGCAAGTGGCCTGCTTCCCGTAACTGGTTTGCCAATGCCCTTTGTAAGCTATGGTGGAACAAATATGATGTTTGCCGGACTTATGGTGGGCATTCTGCTCAACATCTCGAAACATAACCGGGATCAGGGGGCCTTCTACAATGGTTAATCCAAAGATTTTGATAGCAGCAGGCGGAACAGGTGGGCATGTATATCCGGCAATCGCTATTGCAGACGCGTTAAAAGCTGAGAACTCTGCGACAGAGATTTTATTTGTCGGAACAAGAAACCACATGGAATGGAAAGCAGTACCTAAGGCCGGTTATAAAATTGTGAATGTCTGGATAAGTGGATTTCACAGAAGATTTACCCTGAAAAACCTCTTATTCCCTATTAAACTGCTTACAGCTCTCATTCAAAGCCTGAAAATAGTTTCTTCGTTCAAACCTCAAGTTGTGGTTTCCTGCGGTGGATATGTGGCAGGACCTGTTGGTTGGATTTCAGGTAAGAAAGGGATTCCGGTTGTTATCCAGGAGCAGAATGGTTTTCCAGGGATCACGAACCGACTACTTGCGAAATTCGCCAGTAAAATTTTTACTGCATTTAAAGAGGCTGAGAAATTCCTGCCTGCAGATAAAATCACAGTCTCAGGAAATCCAACACGAAACACCTTAACAGCTATTGACAAAAATGTAGGATTGAAAGCTTTCGGATTTGATGAATCTAAACCTGTGATTATGATTATGGGTGGAAGCGGCGGAGCCAGATCCATCAACGAGGCCGTAAAAGAGAATCTGGAGACTCTGCATAATAAAGCCGGACTTCAAATCCTCTGGCAGTGTGGCTCAAGATATTACGATGTTCTTTCGACTGAAATTGATGAAACACAATACCCGAACCTCAGGCTCACTGAATTCATTGATAACATGCCTGAAGCTTATGCCGCGGCTGATTTAGTGATTAGTCGTGCCGGAGCAAGTTCCTGCTCTGAGTTTATGCTTACCGGAATGCCCAGTGTGTTGATTCCTTCCCCAAATGTGGCGGGAGATCATCAAACCGAAAATGCTAAGTCGATGGCGGATGCCGGTGCTTCTGAATTGTTAAAAGATGAGGATGCTGTAAACGCACTTCCGGAATTGGTAAGCAGTTTGATTACAGATCAGGAGAAGCTCAAGAAAATGAATAAGGCAGCCTTGAGTCTGGCCAAACCAAACGCAGCAAAAGAAATTGCACAGGAAATTTTAGAACTCGCTAAAGCCCGAATGAATTGATGGAGAATAGAATCGAAACACAACCCATTTTTGGAAGGACGAAGCATATCCACATGGTAGGGATAGGTGGTATTGGTATGAGCGGGATGGCTGAGATTTTGATTCATCGCGGGTATAAAGTAACCGGTTCGGATGGTTCGCTTGGAGAAACTACCAAACGCCTCGAAGATATTGGAGCGACTGTTTATGAAGGACACGATCCCAAAAATATTGAAGGTGCAGATGTAGTAGTGTATACCAGTGCTGTGAAAGCAGATGAAAACGAAGAAACCAAAGCAGCTATTGAGCAAAGGATTCCTACCATCAAAAGAGCCGAAATGCTGGCCGAATTGATGAAGATGAAATATGGAATCGGAGTAGCGGGCACACATGGGAAAACAACAACAACTACTATGGTGGGTTTGGTTACCCGTGCAGGAAATTACGATCCAACTATTATAGTAGGGGGTAAAGTCCATAGTTTTGATAAAACGAACGCCGTGGTTGGTAAAGGCGATGTTATTGTGGTTGAAGCCGACGAATTCGACCGAACATTCCTTCGCCTCACTCCTTCCATTGCGATTATCACTAACATCGAAGCAGAACACTTGGATATCTATGATGACCTTGAAGATGTAAAACAGGCTTTTGTGGATTATGCCAATAAGGTCCCTTTTTACGGAGCAGTTATTGTATGCCTGGACGATCCGAATGTGCGAAGCATTCTTCCTCAGCTTCAACGGCGGGTGCTCTCTTATGGTCTCACACCACAAGCTCAGCTCCGGGCAACTGATATCATTCTGTCTGAATTCACCGCCACTTTCACAGTAACTAATAATGGTGAGAAGCTGGGTGTAATCACACTCAAATCACCAGGCGAGCATAATGTATTAAATGCGCTGGCCTCAATTGCAACCGGTATTGAATTGGGGATTGATTTCAAGTTGATAAAAGCCGGAATTGAGAGTTTTCAGGGAGTTTATCGACGCTTCCAGATGAAATACAACAACGGAATGATGGTGATTGATGATTATGCACATCATCCAACCGAAGTGCAGGCAACATTAAATGCAGCCCATAAAGGATGGCCGGACCGAAGAGTTGTAGCCGTGTTTCAACCTCATTTGTACTCTCGAACTCAGGAATTATATAAAGAATTCGGCCTCTCCTTCTTTGATGCAGAAGTGCTCATTGTAACGGATGTATATCCGTCCCGGGAAAAACCGATTGAAGGAGTAACCGGAAAACTGATTGCGGACACAGCAGAGCAATACGGACATAAGAATGTGATTTACGTGGAAGACAAGAATGATGTGACTGATACGCTGAAAGAGATTACAAAAACAGGAGACATCATCATCACCATGGGTGCCGGGGATATATACCGCTCCGGGGAAAACTTTGTGGATGAAATCGAATCAGGAAATTTTAAAATAACAGCGAACTAATTGAGTAAAAAAGCAACAGATACCGAAGCTCAAAAGGTGAAATTACTCCCCTGGTTAACCGCCATTCTGATGGTGCTTGGAATCGCTGTGCTTGCCGCCATGTACTGGAACCGTAATGTAACTGTCAATGAAGTAGAGGTAACGGGTGTTTATTTCAATACTCCAGAAGAGATTCTTAATGCGGCAGATGTACCTCTGGGTATCAAGCCAGATAGCCTGGATTTAGTCTCGTTGATTGCCCGTGTTGAGGTCTTGAACTATGTGAAATCCGTCACGCCCTACGTGGAACCAAGCGGTGATTTAGAGCTCACTATTTCAGAACGAACTCCCATCGCGGTGCTGGTCCGGGGATCAAACAGAATGTATGTAGATGAAGAAGGCGTTCGGCTTCCAATTCTTGAAGGGAAAACGCTGGACCTCCCTTTGGTCTATGGATTCAGAGCTACCGCTGGGATGGATACTCTAAAATCAGATGAGTTTAAACAGATCAGAGATTTTCTGGTAGGAGCCAGAATTAATGAATTTGGATGGGCAACCATAAGCGAAGTTGCCTATAGCACCGAAGAAGGAGTTGTGGCTCTGAGTCACGAAAACGGAGTAAAATTGCTCTTCGGGACCAACGATTTCGAAACTAAACTTCGGAATTGGGAAGCCTTTTATGCAGATGTAATCCGCACGAAAGGAATTCAAGCAATGCAGCAGGTGGATCTTAGATTCAAAAACCAGGTAGTAACCCGGGAGGTGAAGTCGTGAATAAGGACAGAGCTAATTACAACCCACCCCTCTATCCCCTCTCAAGAGGGGACTTGTTGGGGATTGGAAAGAACAATCTGAGCTTCCCCTCCACGGAGGGGATTGAGGGGTGGGTCATTACGACTTACCGGTTTTAATGGAGAACAAAATTTTAGCAATCATTTAAACAAGCGGAACTGACATGTCAGAACAAGAAAACATCATGGTCGGTCTCGACATCGGGACAACTAAAATATGTGCAATTGTAGCCTCTATTGATGAGCAGGAACGGATTAATATCCTTGGGGTGGGAAAAGCACCAAGCGATGGATTAAACCGTGGCGTAGTCGTTAACATTGATAAAACGGTTAACGCCATCAAAGATGCCATTGCTCAGGCTGAACTTGCATCCGGAATTCAGGTGAATTCCGTAAATGTGGGTATTGCCGGGGATCACATCCGCAGCATGCGCAGCAAAGGTGTTATTACCATCAATAATAAAGACAACGAAATTACCGGGCAGGATGTAGAGCGCCTGCTTGAAGATTGCCAGCGAATAATGCTCCCAACCGATCAACAAATCCTGCATGTAATTCCACAGGAATTTGTAGTTGATGGTCAGGATGGTATTAGTGACCCGGTTGGAATGAGTGGTATGCGGATGGAAGCTGAAGTACACATCATCACAGGACTCGTATCTGCCGCAAAAAATATCTACCGCTGTGTGGAACGAGCAGGGTATCAGGTTGCGGACATTATCCTTGAGCCTCTTGCCTCTTCCTATGCCGTTCTCGACCAGGAAGAAAAAGAAGCCGGAGTAGTTTTAGTGGATATAGGTGGAGGAACTACGGATGTAGCTATCTTTCAGGATAATACCATCAGACATACCGCTGTGATTGCAATCGCAGGACAAAAAGTAACCGATGATATCCGATTGGGCCTCAGTGTGTTGGATGATCAGGCCGAGACACTCAAGAGAAATCACGGAGAAAGCTACGCAGATATGATCCAGAACGATGAAGTAATTACCGTTCCGGGTATTGCAGGTCGTCCTCCAAAAGAAATTACTAAAAGCATCCTTGCTAAGATCATTCAGGCAAGGATGGAAGAAATTTTAGAAATCGTGAGTATCGAGATCAAACGAAGCGGTTATTCCGAGTCGTTAAGCGCCGGAGTTGTATTAACCGGTGGCGGATCTCTGATCAAGAATATTACTTCCCTCGGATCAGAAATTCTGGGAATGGATGCCAAGGTAGGTATCCCTCTCGGCATTACCGGCGGGTTGGTTGAAGAAGTAAACAGCCCTATTTACGCTACCGGCGTTGGGTTGGTGGTACATGCCCTTCAAACCGGCACAAATACCAATAAAACGATGATTCCTTCTTCAGCTAAAGCAACCAGTGTAGAACAAGTGATGGCAAAAATCGCCGATCGCATGAAAAGCTGGTTCAAAGAACTTTAAACAGCAATCATCTATAGAAACAGAATAATTCAGTAAACAAACATAAACAGGAGTAATCATGGCTACTTTCTTTTTTGATGAACAAAGCCAGGAAAACGCTAAGATTAAAGTCATTGGCGTAGGTGGTGGTGGCGGAAACGCTATCAATAATATGATAAATATGGGTCTCGATAGCGTGGAATATATCGCGCTGAATACCGATGCCCAGGCACTTAAAAACAGCATGGCTGACTTAAAAATTCAGGTTGGATCTGCTTTGACCAGTGGTCTTGGAGCAGGAGCCCGCCCTGAGATCGGTCGCGAAGCGGTTGAGGAAAACCGTCACGAGATCGAGGAATCCATTGAAAGTGCAGATATGGTTTTCGTAACCGCCGGAATGGGTGGTGGAACCGGAACCGGAGGTGCTCCCGTAGTTGCGGGAATGGCCAAACGAAAAGGAATTCTTACAGTGGGGATCATCACAACTCCATTTGAGTGCGAAGGTAAGATTCGTAAAAAATATGCGCTTGAAGGCATCAACGAATTAAAGAAAAACTGCGATACCGTAATAGTAATCCCAAATGAACGGTTACTGGATATCGCGGATGAGAATACGTCGTTAATGGAAGCTTTTGCTTTAGCAAATGAAGTTCTATACAGTGCCACTCGTGGCATCAGCGATTTAATCCTGATGCCGGGTCTGATCAACCTTGACTTTGCAGACGTTCGTACTACCATGACCGATGGTGGCGCTGCAATTATGGGTTCATCAACCGCGCAAGGAAACGACCGTGCTGAAATTGCTGCCCGTGAGGCAATTAACTCTCCTCTTCTTGATGGTGTGAGCATTCGTGGTGCTCGTAATGTACTGGTTAACATTTCAGCAGGTTCGAATCTTGGAATGAAGGAAACAACAACTGCTACCAGCATTATCCAGCAGGAAGCAGGCGATGAGGCAGAAATCATCCTGGGTACGGTGCTTGATGAGGAATTCGGAGACGAAATCAGAGTTACAGTAATTGCAACCGGATTTGATCTTGCAGAAGACCGAACATCAGCTAAAGTAGCACCTAACAAACCGTTAAATGCAGCTGCTGAAAATGCATTAAAAAACCAGACTCAACCTAAAAAAGAAATCGCAACCCGGTTTACCAGAACCACCGGAGATTTCTACAAAGGTGAAGGAAACCTGAAGCGATTGGATACTCCTTCTTATTTACGACGTGACCTCAACGTGAAAAAAGAAGAGCAGCCAACTGCTCAGGAAGAAGAAAATACCTCTGAGTCAGAACAAAATACGAATGTAGCTCCTTTCCAAAGCAGAACGGAGCGTATTAGAAAAGACGATTCTGATCAACCCGCATTTTTGCGAAAGATCATGGATTAATTCTCCAAGAAAACCGGCTTTTCCCCGGGATTCCATGGGAATGGTATCTCTAAGCCGGATTAGTTTACTGGATGAATATAGCCACGGTCGCCTTGTAGCGGCCAGGCCTACAGACGGCAGGCTATAGATTGCTAACAATAAAAGAAGCTCCTTGATCGGAGCTTCTTTTTCTATTCATCTATTACATCTGTTTATAAATGGTGGTGGCGACATATTTTATAAGTAGATCATTTCGCTGATTTACTTTATTCAGAGTAAGTAAGCATTTGGCTATACGGGTTTACCTCCCACTTATCAGTATTGAGTGCCGTTTAAGAGCTATTAATTCCGCACAATAAAAGACACAAGTAAAACCTATCTGGCTCGATTACTTTGTGAGACAACAGGAATAGAAAGCACAACAGTATCATGCAGAATCTCAAAAAACTTCCATTACTCATACTCTTCTGTTTTATATCAACACTTGTTTTTTCTCAAAACAAGTACGGCTTAACATCTACGGTTCACGGTATCGGTGAGCCAATTATATTAATACCGGGACTTACCTCAAGTGGCTCTGTTTGGCATGAAACTATTTCATCTATGAGTGGCAATTATCAATATCATGTAATAGAATTACCTGGATTTGCAGGAAATAAACCTATGGATGACCATGAGGGTAAGTATCTCGAAAAAATAAGAGATGGTATTATTCAATACATTCAAAAAAATAATATTAAGAAACCAGCGATCATAGGTCATAGCCTGGGAGGGTTTTTAGCATTAACCATCGCAATTGAAGAACCTAACTTGTTGTCTAAGCTCGTAATCGTAGATGCTCTGCCATTCTTGCCAGCAATCCGTGACTCCTCTTTAACAGAAGAATCTGCTACTGAAAATGCAACTCATTACAGAGCAGGCATGATGAAACAAGCTACTCGTCCGGATGATGAAAAAAGAGCTGGTCAAAAAGAATTTTTAAAGTGGATGATTACCAGTTCGTCAAATATTGATATTGCCACAGAATGGTATATGGCCAGTGATAATGAGACCATAGCTCAGGCAATGTATGAAATGAATACAACAGACATCAGAGATGATTTGGAAAAAATAAATGTCCCTGCTCTGGTACTGGGTTCGTGGATTGCTGGCAAAGAATATGGAGCAACCAGAGAGGGCGCTTTAAGAAGTTATACACTTCAGTACGCTAATCTTGAAAACCTTCAGATAGATATGAGTGACAAAGGAAAGCACTTTATTATGTGGGATGACCCTGACTTCTTTATTGGTTGGTTGAAGAAGTTTTTATAAAATCACATAGTTGTTAAACTGATTTTTTCTTTTAAAAGCTCTTTATGTCGAACAAAATATCTTATTGGTTATGTCAATTATTGGGATGGGGCGCTTATACCATTTTTCTATTTATCCTCATAATGGTTTTCACAATTAACAACCCCGTTTCAATACTTACAACCATTGTACTACCCATTATTTTTGTTTCCTTAATTCTTTTCTCTCATCTTTTTAAACTTTTTTTGCAATATAAAAAATGGCCTCAATTACCCCTTACTAAATTAATTCCAAGGATAATTTTAGGTGTGCTATTAACCGCAATAGCTAGTCAGGCATTTATAAGCTTTATCATATATATTTTTATTCCGCTTGAAGAAAACATCGTCTTCAATTGGACAAGGTTTACAGGCATTGTACTACACACGTTCTTTATATTAACCATATGGACATCCATTTATTTGGGAGTGATATTTTTCAGAAATAAAAGAAGAGAGGAAATTGAAAGACTTGAATTGCTTACTTCACTCCAGGAGGCTGAGTTGGCTATTTTAAAGAACCAAATAAACCCTCACTTTTTATTTAATGCCCTTAACAATATACGTGCGCTCATTTTAAACCACCCGGAAAAAGCACGCAATATGATAACACATATCTCTGAATTACTACGATATTCAATTCAATTCAACAGCTCAGAAAAAGTTAGTCTATCACAAGAACTTGAAATTGTAGAAAACTACCTTCAATTAGAGTCGATGCAATTTGAAGAAAGACTTAGTTATGAATTTAGGATAGAAAAGGGAACCTTGAACGTACAGATCCCCCCTATGTCTATTCAATTGCTAGTTGAAAACGCAATAAAGCATGGGATTTCTCAACTTACAACAACTGGAGTTATTGTTATATCAAGTATACTGAATAACAATCAAATGAGTATCTCGGTCACAAATTCCGGTCAGCTTAAAAAAGAAAACAAACCCGAAGGAATTGGGTTGAGAAACCTGATGGATAGGATGAAGATTATATTTGGTCAATTTGCAGAAGTGAGCCTTGAAAATTCGTCTAACAATACTGTTACAGCGTCTCTAAAGATTCCAATTTCATGAATGCAATAATAGTTGATGATTCAAGCTTAGCCCGTCAGGAACTTCGGTACTTGTTAAATGATAATCCGAATGTAGAAATTATAGGTGAAGCGGCTAATTCGGAAAGTGCTCAGGAACAAATTGAACATCATAAGCCAGAATTAATTTTTTTAGATATACAAATGCCTGGAAAAGACGGGTTCGAGCTTCTTTCGGGGCTAAATCACGTACCAGAAGTTATCTTTGTCACTGCGTATAATCATTATGCCATAAAAGCTTTCGATCATAATGCCCTTGATTATCTGCAAAAACCAATTAAAAAAAGCAGATTGGAAGAGGCCATTAATCGAGCCAAGCTAAGAATTGATAATCGAACAAATAATAAGAATGAAAGCTTAAAGCTGAGGCTTGATAATCAAGTTTTTGTAAAGGATGGCGAGAAATGCTGGTTTGTTAGTTTAGCAGATATTCGATTGCTCGAGACTTGCGGAAGCTACACCCGTTTATTTTTCAACAACGAAAAACCCATGATTCCAAAATCTTTAACCTATTTGGAAAAAAGGTTAGATCCGGAAATATTTTACAGAACAAATCGCCAGCAAATTGTAAATCTTAAGTACATAAACAGAATAGAACCCTGGTTTAATAGTTCTTTTAAACTCTTTTTAAAAGATGGGAAAGAAATAGAGGTTTCCCGGAGGCAAAGTATTCGCTTTAAGGAATTAATGAGTCTTTAAAAAACGACTGAGCCGTTACTTATAATACAGTTTTTGATTGATCCCTTCTCTATTATTAATTCATGCCCTATTATACTTACATAACAACGAATGCTACCAAAAGCACTTTGTATGTGGGCATTACTAATGACATTCCTTCAAGAATCTTAGAACATGGCTTAGATGCAGGAACTAATAAATCTTTTGCAGGAAAGTATCATTGCTTTAATCTTATCTATTACGAAGAGTTCAAATATGTAAATGATGCAATTCAACGAGAGAAAGAAATCAAGAAATGGCGAAGGGAAAAGAAAGAACAATTAATTCAGTCGGTAAACTCTGACTCGAGGTTTTTAAATGAAGAACTCGGACTTTAACTTTTGGAGATTATGCTGATGAGCGAAATATTAGAAACCGAAGGGACAATTCTTAATCTGTTGTGATTCTAGACTTTTCTATTAATAAATTAACCAGATAAGTAAAAAGCCTTTGTGATTCTATGAGTGTAAAAAATGATCTGCTAATACTTGGTTCTCAAAATTCGAAAGAAGCTGATCAAGAGCTTACCAGAGACCAAATTTACCCGGTTCAAATTCTGGACAGGAATGGTGTAATTAAACCTGTTAAATTTTTTCAGGATTGGGGCGAGGTGGGAGTTAGCTCTATTGCATGGCATCCCAATATCGAAAACTATCTATTTGTTTCGATTAACACTGAAATAAGAAAAGTAAATGTAAATACAGGCCATTATACTGTACTGAATATTCCAAAAATTGCTGATTTACATGATATAAACTTTCTGGAGGATACCCTTTGGATTTCAAATACAGAATTTGACGAAGCTATAGAATATGATGTTCGTTCAGATAAAGTTGTCCAGAGGATTTCACTTAGCGAATACAGAACAGACGCTGAAGTTGAACAGAGTGAAGAGATAAAAGACCAATTTCACTGTAACCAGATTTTTAGAGACTATAATGGAGACTTATGTGTATTAATCCACAATATAACAGGTTGGCAATATTTCAGAATCGTCCTGGAAATGTTGATTAGAAGACAAGGAGATGGTGGAATTATAAATCTCGATAAGAAAAAAGTTTTGCAACTTAAATTGCAAAGTCCTCATTCAGTTCGTAAAATAAATAATGAATATTGGGTTCAGGATAGCAGTGATCAGACTACCAAAATTTACGATCGTAACTGGGAGCTAACAGGATCAATCCGTACGGGAGGATTTGGCCGTGGGGTAGATTTTTCCGAAGAAGAAGAGATAGCGTACATAGGTATTTCCGCTACCCGGAAACGTTACTTGCGAGTAATACCTGCCGGTGGAAAACATGATAACCGGGTAATGCTCGTTGATATCAAAACACGTAAAGAACTTGATGTTATTTCTATCCCAAACATCGAACAGGTTGACAATGTCTATGTGCTTAATAAAAAAATGAAAGCTCTTTTTGAAAACCTGAATACTTTAGTAGCCTAACCAAAAACTCCCCAGAGCAATCTCCCAGCCATAATAACGGCCAGAGCTCCAAAACCCCATTGCAAATATTTCCGCTTTATTTTATGATTGAGGTATGCACCACCGAAGCCACCAATCAATCCTCCGAAAGCTAAAGGTAAAGCAGCTCCGAAGTCTACAAAGCCAAGAGTGAATTCTGTGAGTCCGGGTGTATCAACTTGGGTTAACGCCAATTGAACAAGCCCGGAAAGTATTAAAATGGTCATGCCCAGTTGAGATACACTAACTGCTTTACGGAAGGGTTGTTTATAGAAGAGATTCATTATCGGAACCATAACCCCGCCACCTCCAACTCCGGCCAGGGATGCAACGAATCCGCCTACCCCGCCGGTAACAAATAAGTGAGGAAATTTAAGAACCGTAAACTCTCTTTCCACCTCTTTGGATGAATCCTGGCCCCTCCGAAACATCATATAGGCTGCATAGAATAAGATAAGGCTGAAAAAAACTACGAATTGCTCTTGGTTGTAATAAGAAGATGTCAGAAGCAGCTTCCCTAAAGTAATTCCAATCGCGCCCAAAATTCCGAGCTTAATTCCCTCACCCCAAAAGATGTTGTTTTGGAGATACTGCCTAACGGTACTACTTCCCGCTGCAAACCAGGTGCAAAGTAACCCCGAGGCTACTGACCATTGTACGGAGCTCTCAATACCTGCATCCTCGAACAAAAAGAACAGAACAGGTGTAAAGATTATTCCCCCTCCGATCCCCATTAAACCTGCAATTAAACCGGCTATCAATCCGATGATAAGCAGAATAAAGAGTTCCACTAAACGATGACCTCCCCTTTCAGGTAAGTGACAGCTTTACCCAAAATCTCAACTCGTTCTCCTCTATCCCGAACCGTTAAAACTCCCACTCGTTCTGAGATTTGCCGGGCTTCCATTTCTGCTTTACCTAATTGTTCAGACCAATAGGGAGTCAGTTTTGTATGGGCTGATCCTGTTACCGGGTCCTCGTCTATTCCATATTGAGGTGCAAAAAAGCGGGATACAAAATCAACTTCGTTTCCCGGAGCTGTAACAATCACCCCTCTGGCATTTACTTCAGCGAGCATTCTGAAATCAGGAAGTAGTTTTGCTACTTCTTTTTCCGATTCCAGCACAACCATGTAGTCGTCTGTTTTATATGTATGTGAAGTTGGCCTGATTCCCAGTGCCTGGAAAAGGATTGGCGGTGCTTCCACCTGAGGCATTTTGTCAGAAGGGAAATTCATCATTAAACGATCTTCTTCTTTCTTTACAACTAACCTTCCGCTTTTAGTTTCGAAGTTGATTTCCTCTTTATCATAACCGAGCTCATCGAACAAAATATGTGCAGTTGCCAGAGTAGCATGCCCACACAAATCAACTTCTGCTGCCGGGGTAAACCATCTCAATCCGTATACATCACCTTCCTTTACAAAAAATGCGGTTTCTGAAAGGTTATTTTCTGTAGCGATTTGCTGCATAAGTTCATCACTAATCCATTCTTTCAGCGGACAAACTGCCGCGGGATTTCCGCCAAACAGTGAATCAGTAAATGCATCAACCTGATAGATCGGAATTTTCATGTTACCCTCCTTTTTTAGATTCTCAGGATAATGTAGAAGCATTTAAGGAGGGATACAAAATTGAGTCTTTCGTTTTGATCATACAAAAGTGGAAGAGATAGATCAGGGTACAGAAACTTAATCTTAAGATCCTGAATCAAGTTCAGGATGACGACTTGTAGCTAACTATTATCTGGCAAATCAAAAAAACATTGATCGAAATCCATCTGAATTAGGTTTATCTTTACCGACTCAAAATGTGAGCATGCAATTATATCCATCCACCATATTAGAAAAACTGGGCTTCGAACAGCTTCGCAAGGCGACACTTGATGCGGCACAGTCAGAGCGTTCGTTCGAGATGATTGAAGAACTCTATCCTACCGGTAGTACTGAACGTGTTAAAATTCTGCTGGCTCAAACCCGGGAGATGATGGATATCCTTCGTGACCCAGATCCATTTCCTTTGGGTGAACTTCCTGATGTAAGAGACTACCTTACTGCTTCAAAAGCGGAAGGCAGCATTATCCCGCTTACTGCTTTCCCTTATGTTTTAGGAATTTGCAGCACTGCTCGTTTGATAAAGAAGTTTCTGAAAGCCCGGGCTGAGCATAAACCTACCCTCTATTCAATTTCCGAGCAGCTCATTCCCCTTAAAGAACTCGAAGCTTCCATCAAACAAAAAGTAACTGATGGTGGTCAGCTTAAAGATGATGCCAGTCCCGAATTGAAATCAATTCGCAAACGACTGAATGCGAAACGAAACGAGCTTCGTACCACTATCAACAAGCTGATGAGGAATGCGAACAAAGATGGAATGACCTCTGATGAAGGGGCAACTATCCGAAATGGACGAATGGTGATCCCGGTTCTTGCTGAATTCAAGCGTAAGATTCCCGGCTTTATCCATGATGTTTCTTCTACAGGGCAAACTGTTTATCTGGAGCCCGCAGAAGCTCTGCATCTGAATAATGAAATCCGCCAATTTGAAATTGAAGAACAACGGGAGATCGAACGGATATTAAGAGAGCTTACCAATCATGTCCGGCAGAATTCGAATTATATTTCTCAGAATATTGAAGCACTCGCAGAGCTGGATGTGATTGCAGCTAAGGCAAAAGTCTCAATTAAGTTGGAAGGTGAAATTCCTGTCACAACTTCCAATGGCGAGTTGAAGCTCAAAGAAGTTTTTAACGCAAATCTGAAACTCAAAAATCTTTCGCTAAAGAAGGACGAACGTGAAAAAATCATCCCTCTCTTTATGGATCTTGATGAAGAGGAGCGCTGCCTGATGATTACAGGTCCTAATGCCGGTGGGAAGTCTGTTGCGATGAAGACCGTTGGAATTTCAGCGCTGATGAATCAAACCGGATACGCTATTCCTGCCGATCCTACTTCTGAGCTTCCTGTGTTCTCCGGGATTTTTGTTGATTTGGGTGATGATCAATCCATTGAAAATGATCTAAGTACATTTTCTTCGCGCCTGCAATGGATGCGAGAGACTCAGAAACAGTTAAAGCCCGGAAGCCTGGTTCTAATTGATGAAGCTGCTGCCGGTACCGATCCCGAAGAAGGTGGCTCCTTATTTCAGTCGTTTATTGAATACTTGCTGGACAAAGATTGTAAGGTACTCGTCACTACTCACCATGGCTCGTTGAAAGTATTTGCACATGAACACCCTCTGGCGGTGAATGGCTCCATGGAGTTTGATCAGGCTACACTCTCTCCTACCTACAAATTCAAAAAAGGTATTCCCGGAAGCAGCTACGCTTTTGAAATTGCGGAACGAATGAATTTGGACTCGAAGATTCTTAAACGATCACGGGAGCTGCTTGGAGAACAAAAAAATAAAATGGAGTCTTTGATCACCGAATTGGAAACTAAGACTCAGCATGCCGAAGAACTCAAAGCTAAATTTGAGAATCTTAAATCGAGAGCTGAAACCGATCGAAATCGTTATCTGAATAAACTTGACGGTATCAATCGTGAAAAAGATAAAATCAGGGAGAAGGCGCTTATTGAAGCTAAATCCATTATGGATAAAGCCAACCAAAAAGTGGAGCAGGCAGTTGAACAGATTATTGTGAAAAATCAGGCCGACAAAGATCAGATCAAAAACATTCGGAGGAATATTGATCAGGAAAAGTCAGTGATTGAGGGAAGTCTCGAAGAGGTAAAAGAAAAACGGGAAGCCAAATTCAGAAAAAGTAAACACCCTCCAAAAGTAGGCGACTATGTTCGTTTTCTGGATGGGAACACTACAGGAGAGTTGGTTGAACACAAAGGTACTAATGCCACTGTCCAGGCAGACGGACTCCGACTCCGAACCAAATACAAAAACCTGGTTAAGGTTGATCCTCCCAAAAAGAAGGAAAAGAAAAAAGCACGTTCAGCCGTGATGGTTGGTGATTCAGATTTTATGAAAGGAACAATTTCCCCGCGCCTCGACCTCAGAGGGAAACGAGCGGATGAAGCGCTGAATGAAGTCACTCATTATTTAGATAAAGCGGTGTTCCGTGGACTCAATCAGGTAGAAATTGTACATGGTAAAGGTGATGGAATCCTGAAAGAGCAAATCCACAAATACCTGAAAGACCGGAGCGAAGTAAAGAAGTTTGAGCTTGGCAACGAAGACTTTGGTGGTGCGGGAGTAACGGTTATCAATTTGCAATGATTCAATTAATAATTAAAAATGGTCTGGTCTGTCATTTCGAGCGGAGCGAGAAATCTAAGTGACTCTTTTTTAAAACACCCTTTAGATTTCTCAGTCGCTCCACTCCTTCGAAATGACAAAGAAGTCATTTTTAATTGAATCATTCTTAATTCTTAATTGAACGCCCCTTCCTCTTCTAATAACTCAATTGTATCCACAGCATGCCTTAGGTGCGGAATCACAATACTTCCTCCAACCATCAGTGCCACGTTCATAGCATCAATAATTTCTGCTTTAGTAGAGCCAGTTTTAGCGCATTGTTCAAGGTGGTAATCAATACAATCGTTACAGCGAAGTACTGTTGAGGCCACCAGCCCAAGCAACTCTTTCGTTTTAGAATCTAATGCTCCATCCCTATAGGTATTAGCATCCATATTAAAAAAGCGTTTGATACCAAGGTGTTCCAGATCAAACACTTTTTCGTTTTGTGCAGCTCTTCTTTCGCGGAATTCTTGTAATCTGTTTTTCTCTTCTGAATTTGACATAATAATACTTTTAAATGATTGCGAAGAAGGTACGTAGTATCTGATGAGAATAGAATATTTAGTTAAATAAATCGCCACCTATTAGTCATCCTGAGCGAAAGCAAAGGACCTAAATGGGTATTCGTCTGGATCCTTCGGAAGTATCCTCAGGATGACTATTCACCGAAAACTTATCCAGAAACATTTTGTGCTTTCGTGATTTAGTGGCAAATTCCTTCTGTCATGTTCGAAAAAAAGCAGCCTAAACATAAACTCGTAGTTATTGGAGACAGCCTTTCTCAGGGATTCAATAACGGTGGTATTTATCGTACCGATATTAATTTCCCATCGTTTATTCACCGCTGCTTTGATCCACTTCCATCATTTGATCAACCTTCTTTCACAGCACAGGCAGGTATTCCTTTAAATCTGGAAGTACTTCTCCGTGGACTTTCCGACGAGTTCGGACCTGATATCGACTGGAGTGAATATGCAGGCGCTGCTTCTCATACTTTCAAAACGCTGAAACGTATTAAGAAATACTGGGAAGGCGGGTTGAAAGATTTGAGTGTAAATCAACCTACTCCCTACCATAATCAGGCAATCTGGGGACTGGCGGTAAATGACTCCTGGATGGTTAATGAAAAAAACAGCCGGGAATTTATTGAGCAACATAAAGAACGTTATTCTGTATTTGGCTTTTTACCAGAACACGCGAAATTTATTACTTCTCGTCTGGTACTGAATCCACAACTAACACCTGAGTTCGAGGAAAACACTCAACTCAAAAACGTGGAATTATTGCAACAAGATGGAGGCATTGAAAATCTGATTGTTTGCCTGGGACATAATAACGCGTTGGGAGCAGTTGTAAATCTGAATCTGACCTGGTCAAAAGAAGAAGACCTGGATTCGTTCATGGCTTTTCGAAAACATTCCATTTATCGCCCTGAACATTTCGAGATTGAATACCGGAGGCTGGCTGAGAAAGTATCCAAAATTGGAGCTCAACGAGTATTTGTCCCAACTATTCCATACCCGACTATTCCACCAGTTTGTCGTGGGGTTAATTCAGAGTTCTCAAGCAATCACCTTGGCTATTTTGATTATTACACCCGTTTCTGGATTTGGGATGAAGACTTTGACCCTGATAAGCATCCTTATCTAACTAAAGATGAAGCCATTCAAATTGATTTCGCGGTGGATGAATTCAATTCCATTATTAGAAAAGTCTCCCGCGAATACGGTTGGTTTGTTGTCCCCATGGCGAAAAATGTAGCCAGTATGGCACGTAGACGTTTGGGCGGGGAGCTGTTGCGAAGTTACCCGGATGATTTTGTGGCTGCACTAAAACGTAATCCCAAAACAGAACATTTGGTAGATGAACATAATGAAGCCCTACTCTCTACTGATTTTGTACGAGTACATAAAGATACTGGTAAGTTATACAAAGGTGGAATCTTTAGTCTGGATGGTCTCCATCCCACTACTATAGGCTATGGATTAATGGCCAATGTCTACCGCGAAGTGATGCGTAAAGCCGGAGTTAAATTTCAGAAGCCGATGGACTGGGATTATATCATTAGGGAAGATTCTCTTATTACGAATCCCCCGGCGCTGCTTTCTGAACTCAGGCTGGTCCTCAGGTATCTCGCGATGGGAAGTCAGGAACGATTCCTGAAAGTTGGAAAAGGCATGTTCACCCAATTGTTGGAACTAGTTTCCTCTGGAAGAAATCAACAATAGGATCTACCCTATTTTTAAACCATCCACGAACTTGTTGAATTCCGCTTTAAACTCATCCATACTTTCGGCAAACGATTCTTTGGTCATTTCCCAGTTATCATTGGACACCGTTTTTAAAATTTCAACTTGACGCTCAAGCTTGGCTCTATCTTCCTTTATCTGTATTAACTTCCTTTGGGTCTCATCATCCAGGTTTTCGGAAGTTTTTTTCGCTTCGTTTTCAATCTCTGCTAATACTACTTTTAGCCTGTTCAGCTCATCTCGTGTCTCAGAGAGAAACTGTTCTTTTGTATTTGAAACTTTTTCAGTGGAGTTGGAGGAAAGCTCATTCAGATTATTCCGCATCTCTGAGGTGCACGCGCTTAACATTACTGCGAATACAACGACGAAATTTAAAACTACATATTTCTTCATTATTCAAATGTCTGGTTGTGAATTACTTATTAGAGAATCAGATCTTATTTTTGTTTCAAATTTCTAATATTTTCCCAACTATCAATCTTCATAAAATCTTCACATAAGAACCCGATTATCCCGCCAAATTTTTTAACGAACTAACTACATGAAATACTTTTCTCTCTTTTTGATGTCTGCACTTTTCATCAACTGCTCATCCGAACCCAAAGAATCCCCATACAATCCGGAAGCAGATAGCTTGAAATATGAGGAAGAAGTTCACTTCCGCAATGTTAAACAGCTCACTTTTGGTGCCAATAATGCTGAAGCGTACTGGGGATTTGAAGACACTAAGTTGATTTTTCAATCTGATAATCCCGAGTGGGGAGCAGATTGCGATCAAATCTATTACATGGATGCAACCACTCCAAAAGATGAGAACTTTATGCCCAAAATGATTAGTACCGGAAATGGTCGTACAACTTGTTCGTTCTTTCTTCCCGGAGATACTACTTTTGTCTATGGATCTACTCATTTAGGTAATAAAGAGTGTCCGGCTGTCCCGGAACGAGGTCCAAATGGCGCCTACGTTTGGCCGATTTATGAAGATTATGACATTTTTAAGGCTAATCTTGAAGGTGAAATCATTGCAAATCTAACTCCGGATTCTCCCGGCTATGATGCCGAAGCGACTCTTTCTCCGGATGGAACCAAAATCGTGTTTACTTCCATGAGAACAGGTGATCTCGAGCTGTTTATCATGAATACTGATGGCTCCGATGTAGTTCAGATTACTGATGAATTAGGATATGACGGAGGTGCTTTTTTCTCTCCGGATGGAACTCAGTTGGTATTCCGCTCTTCCCGGCCAAAAACCCCGGAAGAAATTGAGAAATATACTTCTCTCTTAGAACAGGGATTGGTTGAGCCAACTGATATGGAGCTTTACGTTGTCAATGTAGATGGAACCGGACTTCGGCAAGTTACTGATTTAGGAAATGCCAACTGGGCACCTTACTTCCATCCTTCCGGGGAGAAGATTCTGTTCGCTTCTAACCATGCTTCCGAAAGAGGATTTCCATTCAATCTTTATATGATCAATGTGGATGGTACAGGACTTAAGCAGGTTTCATTCGACCCAACTTTCGACTCCTTTCCAATGTTCTCTTATGATGGCAAGAAAGTAGTATTCGCTTCAAACCGGTTTAATGGTGGCGATCGCTCTACGAACGTATTCATCGCTGATTGGGTGGATTAGGCACAAAGGACAAGATTTTATCTTTTTGTGATAATTGAATGACCTAAATTGGTGATGTTCCTATACATCATCAATTTTTGTTATGAAGTTATTTTTGTCTTTGATCATTCTGCTGGGAGGATTCGTATATACTCCTCCAAAAGTGAACAATTTTCGCTTGAAAAATCTGGATAACCGAACTACATCCTACAAGGATATTAAAGGCGAACAATTTACTGTGATTGATTTTTGGGCTACCTGGTGCAAGCCATGTATCAAATCTATCCCAAAGCTGGTTGAAATTTCGGAAGAATTTGAAGATCAGGGAGTTAATTTTGTTGGCATCAGTATTGATGGTCCTCGTAACCTTGCCAAAGTAAAGCCTTTTGCAAGATCTCTTGGGGTTACTTACCCAATTTTGCTAGACACAAACAGCGAAGTGATGGGGAAACTGGGAGTGAGAGCGGTACCTTCTTTACTGATCATAAACAGCGATGATGAAATCGTTTATTTCCATGAGGGCTATAAACCCGGAGAAGAAATTGCTATTCGTGAGGAAATCCTAAAGCTATTAGGGGAATGAAGAAAACTGAATTCATACTATTTTTCTTCACTTTTGTGATTTTTGGATCTAAGGATTCCAAAGCGCAGGTCTATGGTTCTAATACTGTTGAAATCCAATACGGGAACCTTCCTTTCGAAGATAAAAACTTCGGTTCTTCTTACGACCAGGTAAATCTTTTCTATGATCATAATAATCTGAGTTTTTATGGGCGTGTTGAATATTTTCTCACCCCTTACGAAGATCGGAATTATCAGGATCTTACACAGAAACGTATTCAGTATCGGGATGATACCTTCAGAATTAGACTAGGGAATTTCTATGAAACTATTGGTCGGGGCTTACTCCTCCGTAGCTACGATATTCCCGGCTCCGTTTATGAAGATGAATTTGAACGAACACGTTATTCTTTTTTCAGAGATTTAGAAGGGATTGCTGTTGATGCCACCACGAGTTGGCTGGAAGTTAAAGCTCTTCATGCAAAGCCTTTGTTTAACATTTTACCGCCTAACTTTAAACCGGATACACTTAGACGTCCGGATTTGGTTGAGGCTATTCAGGCAAACGTATTTTTGAGTGAAAAGATTAGTATCGGTGGAGCATTCATGAGATCATATCCTAACTTCTCTAACGCTACCAGTGAATATGGTTCGTTCATGTTCTCATCTACTCCAATCCAAAACATCAGTTTCTTTGGAGAATATGCATTCGAAACAGATGCCCAAGTGCTTGCTTTCCAGAAAGAAGACGCTTACGCCCTCTATCTGGGATCTAACTTTTATATCGATTCTTTTGGAGGAAGCATAGAGTATAAAAACTATAATAACTTTCGACTGGGTCAGGGATATAATGATCCTCCTTCTCTCATCAAAGAGCATACTTACCCCGTATTAAACAGAAGTACACATGTACTTGAAACTTCGAATGAAACCGGTTTTCAATTCGAAACCTATTATAACTTTGAAGAAGGTCATGCTATTACCGCGAACTTCACAACCGCGAAGAATGACCTTTTTCGTGAGTTCAATTACATGGAATTCTTTTTAGAAGGCTACTATGAAGTAGACGATTTCTTGTCCATAAAAACTTTTTTTGATTATGCGGATGACGAACCAAAAAGCGAGGAAAATAGAATTTCAGTTGGGCTTATCACAGACAAATCATTTAACTATGAATGGGGATTAAATCTTGATCTTCAGTATCAAACCTTCGAACGGTCTTTTGATCCCGACCCAAGCTCAAATTATTACGGAGCCATCACATTCACGTATTTACCTGATATATCTGCCGGAATTGTATTTGAAGCAAGTACAGATCCCCAACAGACCGATAATCCTAATACCTTTGCTGTTGAAACCGAAACAAGAACCTGGTTGGGTACAAACTTTTCGTATCGCTTTTCATCAAGTAACCGAATTGATGTTTTTGCAGGGAAGCGTAGAGGTGGGCCAGCATGTACGTCAGGAATTTGTTATGAAATTTTAGACTTTGAAGGTGTTGAAGTCCGTTTTTCAACCCGATTTTAATTGACCAATGTATCTATGAAAGCTTTTATTTATATCACTTTTATTCTTTTTCTCGGTTGTTCTGCTTCTACAGACAGCGGCGGTTTTGACGAAGCTATAGGAACAGTGGCTCCCGAGTTTATGTACACCAGCACAGATGGGCAAGAGATTGCGTTATCCGATTTCAGAGGAAAAGTAGTTTACATTTTCTTTTATGGAGCCGGATGCCCGCATTGCAGATCAAACGGTTCGGTTACAGAGAATATCAATCAACGGTTTACATCCAATTCTGACTTTGTTGCTTTGGGTCTGGATACCTGGAATACTTCCGTTTCGCAGAATATTTCCTTCCAGAATGCAACGGGCATCACTTATTCTTTACTACTGAATGCCAGGCAGAGCTTGGTCGATTATTACGGGAATGCAGGAGCCTATGACCGCTCTGTTGTAGTAGATCCTACGGGCAGGATAGCTTACAAAGGTTCCGGTTTTGTAAACACTGATTCTGAAAAAGTTATTTCTGTTATTCAGGAGCAATTAAATTCATTGAACCAATAGTCATAAAATTATGAAAACGTTCTTTTTTACTATTCTTATTTTACTTTTCTCAACTGGATATGCTTCCGCACAGGTTTCGGTAGGTGAAGAAGCGCCTGATTTCACGCACCAGGTTTTAGGTGAAAGTGAAGGAACCAATATTTCGTTATCAGATCTTGAAGGTCAGGTTGTTTATATCTTTTTCTATGGTGCTGGTTGTCCACATTGCCGTACGAATGGTCCGGTAACTGAAACTGAGATATATCAGACATTTAAAGATGATACTAATTTTGTTGCACTAGGATTAGATACCTGGGATGACCCTGTCTCAAATAATCAAAACTTCAGAAACGTAACCGGTATTACATATCCATTATTACTTAATGCAGGACAAACCTTGGTAGACTATTACGGAGGTTCAGGGTTTTATGACCGATCTGTAGTTATTGGCGCAGATGGTTTTCTTAAATATAAAGGAACCACATTTGTAGATTCGGATTATGAAGATGTTGTAGATGTAATTGTAGACGAATTAGCGATCTTAAGCACCTCCTCAGAAATTGATAATGACTCTCCAACATCCATTCGTTTAGATCAAAACTATCCGAATCCATTTAACCCATCTACTACTATTTCATACCAGCTGGCATCTCCCGGAGAAGTAAAATTGCAGATTTTTAACGCTCTTGGTCAACAAATTGCAACGCTTGTTGATGGATTTCAGGCTTCCGGAAGTCAATCAATAAGCTGGAATGCCACCTCTGTTCCATCGGGTATTTATATGTACAGACTGATAGCCGGCGGAGAAGTTCTTACTAAAAGAATGATGCTTATTAAATAGCTTTTCAAGTATTATAAATCTTATCTAATTTAAAAATTAGTCTTGACTAAATTTTAAATTAATCTCATATTCACTCTTGCAATAAAAGAGTTTCTATGAAGAGAGTATTTATTTTAGTTGTTGCCATTTCCTCTGTTTTAAATCTGAATGCTCAGGAGACAGGAGTTTTAACCGGATTGGTGAAATCCGAAGCGGGAGCCATTGAAAATGCCACCATAGGTGTGAAGAGTCTTGGGATTGGTAGTTACACCAACAAAGACGGGTACTTTGTTATAAAAAATCTTCCTGTAGGTAGCCACCTTCTAACGGTTCGTGCCATCGGCTTTCTGGAGAAGGAAGTTCCTGTTCAAGTACAAAAAGACACTACCTTTATAACGGTTTATCTTGATGAGTCGATGCTGCAGCTTGATGAAATGGTGGTAACTGGTACTATGAAGGAAATATCAATATCAGACTCACCGGTTAAGGTTAACTTGATTTCGCAGAACTTCCTGAATAAAACAGGTAGTAATAATATTATGGATGCCATCCAGTATGTGAACGGGCTTTATAATCAGGTTGATTGTGCCGTCTGTGGAACAAATAACATTCGTATAAATGGAATGGAAGGCCCGTATACCTCTGTGCTTATTGATGGCATGCCGGTTATGGGGGCTCTTGCCTCTGTGTATGGTTTGAATGGGATCAGCCCAACCATTATCCGAAATCTGGAGGTTATCAAGGGACCAAATTCAACACTTTATGGAAGTCAGGCGATGGGTGGTGTGATTAATATTATCACCGAAAACCCTTCGATTGCTCCTATTTTTGATATTTCTTCAACCACTAGTACTCACAGCGAACATAATTTAGATTTTTCTTTGGTTCCTAAAGTAGGAAAATCACCAACCATGCTTAGCGGAAGTATCTATGTGCAGGATCGGTTTATTGATGAAAACGGAGACAATTTCGCTGACATTACCCAAAATGTTCGGGTTTCATTGTTTAATAAATGGGAAATTTATCGTCCAAGTGGTAAGAAGTTTAATTTGGCGGGTAAATATTATTTTGAAGACAGAATGGGAGGGACCTCGAATTTTGAGCGGGATTTAAGAGGAAGCACATCGGTTTATGGAGAATCAATTTATACCAATCGTTTTGAACTTTTTGGAAGCTATGAGCTTCCTCTCGAAAGCGAAACGATTCGGCTGGATGCCTCCTACAGTTATCATGATCAGGATAGTTATTATGGAGAATATCATTACATAGCAGATCAGCAAACAACGTTCGCAAACCTGATTTGGGACAAGCCTGTCTCTAAAGATAATGGCTTTGTTACCGGTCTTAGCGCCCGTTATGATGAGCTCCATCAATTATTTAATGGCACAAGATTGAATGGAGGCTCTGAAGACACCCGATTTGTTCCCGGTATTTTCACTCAATATGATCATAAATTTTCCAGTAAACTCAGAGGCCTGGCAGGACTTCGAGCCGACCATCACCAGGATCATGGCGTAATTCTTTCCCCCCGGGTTAATCTGAAAGCTGACCCTTTTTCGCACTCTACGGTGCGCCTTAATGTTGGAACTGGATTTCGTATAGTAAACTTATTTACTGAAGAACATGAGTCTTTAACCGGTTCCCGACAAGTTGAAATTGCAGAAGCACTAAACCCGGAACGTTCCTTTAATCTGGCATTAAACTGGAACCAGATTATTGATATCGGCCCTTCCGTGTTAAATGTTGATTTTGATGTATATCAAACCCGGTTCTCAAATCAAATTATACCGGATTATGATACTCCTGATAAAATTATCTACTCGAATCTGGATGGTTATTCTGTTTCGAGGGGGTTATCAATCAGCATGGCGCATAACTTCCTGATTCCTCTTACATATTCAATCGGAATTACATTTCAGGATGTGTTCTTCGTTGAAAATGATATTAGAGAAGACCTCCCATTCTCTCCTGACTTCAATTCAGTATTAAGTCTGACCTATCGCTTTACAGAAACCGGAATTAATGTAGACTATACCGGAAGAATAATTGGTAAAATGAGATTGCCCGAATACCCCGAACGAGATCTTTATTCCAAGGCGTTCAGTGAACACAACTTAAAATTAACTAAGATATTTTCAGAACGGTTTGAAATGTTTTTAACCGGAAAAAACCTTTTTGATTATATCCAAGGCGATGCAATTATTGCTCCCGATCAACCTTTCAGTGATGAATTTGCTACTGATTATGTGTACGGGCCACTACAAGGAAGGCGATTTATGGTGGGAATCAGTTATAGTATAAATTAAAAAAGGCCACAACACATGCTGCAGCCTTAGTTAAATAACGTGAGTATTACGGCTTATGAGTCTGTATCGTCTTCTTTTTCAGAATAAACACCGGAAATAAAAAATGCAGCACCAGCCATAGCTAAATCTTTAAGCAGGTTTCCCATAGAAATCTGCATGCTCATATCGTTTTCAGCACCTATTACTCCGGGCAAATGAATTGATAAGGCGAAAATCACAAGCATAACCCCTAACAACATAGAAACGAGCATCACCCGATTTTGTATAAGAATTGAAATCGCAGCACCTAACAACGCTACTCCGGTTAAGTATACCCAGAATACCCCTCCGGGTATTGGCACCATTCCGGCCATATCATTCGCTCCCATAAAATGAAAAAAAGAAAAGACTAAAATTGTTATTCCGTATAGTATTCTTCCTATTTTTGCAATCATTGTGTCCATAAGACTCCTTTATTTGTTAATAATAGAAATACATTCTAAGAAATCAGGACGTCTTATTCCATTCCTAAGCCCAACTAAATAATAGCTTATGAAGGATCTACTAAATAGATCTGTTTTGCAATGGCATAACCCAGCGTCTTTTCTTTGTCTTCAAGTAAAACCTTGATCGGACCTTCAAAGGGAGCTTTTTCCAGAATGGTAAGCTTTACGCCTGGTATTACTCCCGTTTTCTCCAGATACCTGAGTAACTCAGGGTCCTGGTCTCTAACCCTGCCAATTATATAATGAGTACTCTCTTCTGCATCACAAACAGAAAGAGAAGCCATTTCTGGCATTACCCCATCTTTGGTAGGAATCGGGTCTCCATGGGGATCGTGGGTGGGATGATTCAGCAATTCAGCAATTTTATCTTCAAATTGTTCTGAAATATGATGCTCCAGCTTCTCAGCCTCGTCATGCACTTCGTCCCAGGAATAACCCATTACCTCTTTCAAATAAAGTTCGAGAAGCCTGTGATGGCGCAAAATTTCGAGGGCAATTTTTCTTCCTGCATCGGTTAGCGTTGCACCTTTGTAGGATTTATGATCAATAAAATTCATTCCCGAAAGGCGCTTTAACATATTGGTTACCGAAGCTGAAGAGACATTAAGCATCTCTGCAATATTTGTGGTACTTGCTCCCGCTCCTTCCGTTTCTAACACGTAAATTGCTTTCAGGTAATCCTCAACAGATTGACTTAAACTCATTTCCCATCCTGAAGTTTTCCTTCCTGTTCCAACCATTCTTCAAATCCCATTTCTCCGTATGCGCCTGAGCCTACATATTCGAGTAGTGGTGAATAAATTTCCGGTTCAATATATCCGGGCTGTGCACCTAGAATCTCACCTTCTGAATCAATAAAATAATGGGTTGGAAATGATACTAATCTCAGGTAACGGGCAAGCTCTTTTGCCGGCATTTTTTTTCCATTGTAGGACACCCTTTCTTCTGATTCACCATTCAATTGAACCGGGTAATAATAATCTGCAATTGATTGTTGAACAGATGAATCAGGAAATGACTCTTTTCTCATTTTAAGGCAGTAAGTACACCATTCTGCGTAACCAAAGAGTAAAATACTCTTCCCTGTTTCCTTTGCTTTTTCCTGCGCTTCATCTAAGGTATACCATTCAAATCCGGAATTGATCTCAGACTGAGATTGAGCATGGCTGTTCAATACAGTAAATAGCGCCAGAATTAGCGTAACAAAAATTGTTCGGGTTTTCATGTTATGCTCTTAATTATCCTTTTATCACAACGAGCGTCATGTCATCATATTGGAGTGCTCCGCCAATAAAGGTACGAACATCTTCAATAATTAAATCGCGAAGTTCTTTTGCGGAATTGGTTTTTTCACGTTTTATCAACTTGAACAATCTTTTTTCGTCATAAAATTCCCCTTCTTCGTTCTGCGCTTCAGTAATACCATCGGTATAAAGCACCAGCACGTCTCCCTTTTTAAACTGTATCGTATCTTCTTCCATTATTTTATTAAAGGCTTCCCCTTTACTCATTCCGATCGCCACACCTTGGGGCTGCATCCATTTTACTTCACCATTAGTCTTATAAAGCATCGGATTGTGACCTGCACGGATGTAAGTGAATGTCCTCTCTGTGGAGTTCAACACACCATAAATCATGGATATAAATGTGCCTCTTGTTGCATGTTGATTGAACAACTTGTTTACTCTGAAAAGCATCATCTTCGGGGAAGGAAAAATAGAGCACAAACTGTGAATCACTCCTTTGATGAAGGTCATATAAAACGCAGCCTGAATTCCTTTCCCGCTAACATCTCCTATAGCTATGGCAGCACGCTCATCATCCAGGCAAATTATGTCATAGTAATCGCCCCCGGTTTCTTGCGCGGGATAACACACTGCTGCTGAATCAAAATCCGTTAAATCCGGGGTCGTATTTGGAAGAAAAGCTGTTTGAACATTGCGAGCGATATCTAACTCTTGTTTCACACGCTCTTCCTTCGCTAGATCTTCGATATACTCGGGAACATAATCCGGCAAATGATCTTTTTCTTCACCCATAATCAAAAAGTAGAGCGCTATTCCGGAGAGCATAATCATTGTAAGTACAAACCCTAAAAAAATCGGCGCATCAGGAGATCCGGAAACCAACCAGCCTTTTGAGGTTGTTATGAAATTCAGAAAGATGAAAAAGCCCAACGCGATGGTCAGGAAATCAAAATTGATATAAAAGACTCCAATCAATAAACCAAGTATGAAATTCAGAAAGAATTCGATTAATGGAGGTTCCAATCCCATCGGTACTATATCTACCACCGCAAAAATTAACCCACTTACAAAAGGAATAATCCATTTTTTTGAAGTAAGCGCGTATAATTGATTTCCAACAATCAGGAAGCAAACCAACACAAATGATAAGCCCAACAGGAGTGTGATAATAATATTCGCAAGGGGCGAAATGGAGTATGCTCCTTCGTAAAAAAGGACATCCCCCCGGATATAGAGTGCAGGAAAGAAATTAATAAGTATTGAAAATACTCCGGCTAAAATAGCCCCGATTGAAATCGCCCTGACTATCGCCCACCCAACAGGTTTATTCTTAAACATTCCACGGCGAATCAAATCCCAGGTTTTTAACTGACTAGGCCAGTACTGCCGGGTCACCGAATCACTAACGGCTGTAGTTACAAAAAATCCGGTTGCCGTAAATGCTCCAACTAATCCAAAAGCAAACATTACGTTCAAAAAAGTGGCTAGTTGCCCTGTTTCAAAACTAAAAGCAAATTCTCTTGAATATTGAAGAATAAATAATAATGGAACGAGAAATCCACATATAACAGCTACAATTAGTGCCGGACGGGTGTCTACTGCACGAGACTTAATCCTCAGATAAAAAGAAATGAGGAGCCAAACTCCAAAGAAAAGAAGAACCCCTAAGGCCAGATTTCTTCTTTTTTCTTCAATATTTCTTGCCGGAGGAACCCCTTCATCCAACTCAACATTAAAGCTTTTAATTACTCCTGCGGGCAGCATTTCGATCGTAAGTTTTGGCGTAATTCCCATCACTGTGTCCTGAGATGTTAAATACGCGGTAGCGTACCGAAACACCCCATTTTCGTCGAAACTCATAGAGTCCCTGCTAAAAGAAAAACTCCTCCAATAGGTGTTTTTTATATAATAGTCGATTCCCGCCCATATATAGCTATTGTGATAATCTTCCTGGCTGTCAAGCTGCTCTCTGATGAACTCCATTGAACTACTCATGTCATCTCGTATATGCTGGAAGTTCACCAATCTGGTGATTATCGAATCTTCGAATGCCTTTGTGAACTCCCTTCCTCTTGCATAAGACTTACGGATCATTCCACGATGGAAGGGAGTTTGTTCCCGAATCAGCTCATCATCAACATCAAAAGAAATGAGTTCTCCTTGTTTACTTAAACGGGCTTCATAAGATTTTTTTCTATCTCCATCCACTACCGAAAACTCTTCGATCGTCCAATTATAGGTTGGGAGTTTGATACGGCTTGTATCTTCCATCGCTTTAACAAACTCAGTCCGACCATATTTTTTTTGGAGATGATCGATTACAGTGGAATAGGAAGTAATGCGGGCTCTTTTTTTAAGATTAACAGGCTGATATTGCCAGTTCAAAAAGATAGAGTCGGCGAGTTCTATAGCCTCCTCATCTGATATTTTAATATCTACTGGCCCCAGCGGATGGTGATTCCCAAGATCGAAGAAAAACCAAATTGCCCCAAAAAATCCAAAAATAAGAAGCAGTATATCCCTAAAGCGTTGATCGTGCATTGCAAACATGAAAATCCTATACGGAAATCTTTAATTAGGTTGCAGGAATATGCTTAGATTCCTGCGTTTTTAAAACCTTTGTTTATACCATTTTATGTGCCTGATTACTTTTGCTTACAATGTTCATCCTAAATACCGGTTAATTCTGGCGGCCAACCGGGATGAGTTTTATGAACGCCCTACGCGAAAGGCTGAATTTTGGGACAAAGAAGGGTATCCTGATTTACTTGCAGGAAAAGACCTTAAAGCCGGGGGCACATGGATGGGAACTCATACATCCGGGAAATGGGCAGCTTTAACAAATTATAGAGATCCTTCGTGCGTAAAAGAAAATCCACCAAGTAGAGGGGCGCTTGTATTAGATTTTTTAAAAAGTACCGATAAAGCACAGGACCACCTTGTAAAGAACCAATCAAGGGCTGATACATATAGTGGATACAATCTTCTTTTGGGAGATGGAAGCGGCGTGTACCATTATTCGAATGTTACTGACAAGATCTCCGAGTTGGAAACAGGAATACATGGAGTAAGCAACGCTTTGCTTGATACCTCATGGCCAAAATTGGATCAGGCTAAAGCTGAGCTAGAAGAAGTCATTCAAAAAAAAGAATTTGAAATTGAGCGGTTATTCGAATTGCTCAAGAATGAACACAAGCCTACAGAAGATCAATTGCCTGACACCGGAATACCTAAGGAATGGGAAAAAGCAGTGTCATCGGTATTCATCAAAACTGATACCTATGGTACTCGTTGTTCTACCCTGCTGTTAATCGGTCGCGATGACAAAGCATCTTTTATTGAACGCAGATATAATCCCAAGACTTCTGAGATTATTGAGGAGAATGCTTTTAAACTGGTTTTTAGTTAAAAAAGAGTGTTTATTCATTCGATTTATTATTTCCAATTATTGATCCGTTTTAATGACTTATAAATACGACAAACCGACCCTTCTTCAATCGTTTATTCCTATTGTTTTCCTCATTATTGCCTTGTTCATTAATGTCCGGATTTTTGGTGATGCTTCTCTGGATGGCTCAAATCAAATCATTTTAATGCTATCTGCGGGGGTGGCAGCCTTGGTCGCACTGAGACTGGGTATTAACTGGAAAGAAATCCGGCAGGGAATTGTAGACAGTATTAGTTCTGCGATGTCGTCTATGATTATTCTCTTGTTAATTGGTACTCTGGCAGGTACCTGGTTGCTGAGCGGAATTGTACCTGCAATGATTTATTACGGACTTCAAATCCTGAATCCTACTATTTTCTTATTCGCTGCCTGTATAGTCTGTGCTATTGTTTCTGTTGCAACCGGTTCTTCATGGACAACCTCAGCCACAGTGGGAATAGCCTTGGTTGGAATTGGTAAAGCACTTGGACTTCCTGTTGGCATGATCGCTGGAGCTATAATATCCGGAGCTTATTTTGGAGACAAGCTTTCGCCACTTTCTGATACCACTAATCTCGCCCCAGCCATGGCCGGTACCGACTTATTTACTCATATCCGGTATATGCTTTATACCACAGTACCTTCCATTTCTATCTCTCTGGTACTCTTTTTGATTCTGGGATTCATGTATGGTGGAAATACTGAAATAGCCGACACCCAAGTAATTCTGGACGCTATAGACAGCAAGTACAACATCAACTTCTTTCTTTTTGTGGTTCCGGTAATCATGGTGGTTTTGATTACAAAAAAAATGCCGGCTATTCCTGCTATAACCATTGGTGGATTACTTGGAGCTGTCTTTGCTTTGATTTTTCAACCAGCTCTTATTCAGGAGGTCGCTCAGTTTGGCGAAACCACCTTGGAGAAAGGCTTCGTTGGAATTATGACGTCTATGTATGGTGAAATTAGTATAGCAACTGGTAATGCAACTGTAGACGATCTCCTTACTTCTGGTGGAATGTATGGAATGCTTGGTACTGTGTGGCTTATTCTGTCAGCGATGATTTTTGGTGGGGTAATGGAACGTAGTGGAATGTTAAAGCGAATCGCTGAAGGTGTTATTTCAGGAATTAACTCGGCTGGATCACTGGTAGCTACAACAGCTGGAACGTGTATTTTCTTTAACGTTACCGCTTCCGATCAATATCTGGCGATTGTAGTTCCGGGACGAATGTACGCCGACATCTACAAGGACAAAGGACTTGCTCCTGAAAACCTCAGCCGGACTCTCGAAGATTCCGGAACAGTAACATCAGCACTTATCCCATGGAATACCTGTGGAGCTTTTCACTCAAATGTACTTGGAGTAAGCACTTTCGCTTATTTCCCATTTGCTTTCTTTAATCTGATCAGTCCGTTTATGACGGTTATCTTCGCCATATTTAAGATCAAATTCAGAATGCTTAAAGACGCTCAAGGAGAAGAGGCTTAGGCAGATCTCTTACTTTTTGTCATTTCGAACGAAGTGAGAAATCTACCGTATTTCTAAAAGTATACTCTTCAGATTTCTCATCCAGTTCAGAATTCGAAATGACAACATCAATAATTTTTATATATAAACCAGAGAACTTCATCCATCTGGGCTTGAACCTGGCGGGTTGGAATCACATAATTATTGTTCATAAAACTGAATAGTAGTTTCTTGCCGGATTCTGTAACAACATAGCCACTCAGGCAGTGATTGTTGCTCAATGTCCCGGTTTTAGCAAAAACATACGGGTCTCCACCTTCTTTATGAGCATATAATCTTCTGATAGTTCCCTGTTTACCACCCTGCGGAAGTGCATCAAAGAGTTGAGCATCATTATCTACTACATCATCCAGCTTTTCGAGTAGTGCAATTATACTCCTTGGGGTGAACAAATTGTAGCGTGATAAACCTGAACCATCTCTCCAATTGGGTTCATCCGGTAAATCACTTAGATAAGTATCCGACACATAGTTGATCGCAGCCCGGGAATTTAATTTCATTCCCAACTCAGAAGCTACCATCAACATAATTTGTTCAGCAGCCTGGTTATCACTCGGCAGCATCATAAATTTGAAAAGGGAATCTGATTCCATCCCATATAGAGTTTCATGTTCTTCGGGAAGATTAACATCAGGAAGATACCCTACTTGCTTTTTCAGAGTATCTGAAAGTAGTTCAACCAAAAAATCAGGGGTATAGTGAAACGGTTTATCTGTCTCATATCTGGAAGTATCAGAACTATATGCGTACTCAAATTCGTTACCAACACGCTCTCTTTCCAGAATCAACCTCCCTTCTTCACTATTCCCCTTCTCGCTTAAATAATCATTAAAGATATCAGGGCTGATAAGGTACTTTCCATCTTCTTTTGCTATTCGATATTCTTCTATATGCTCAATAGTCACGCGGGCAACATTTCCATAAATTGGAAAAGGACTTTTCTCAGCTGAATAGTATGAGTTGTAATCTGCCCAAGACCAACCCGGCCCCAGGTTTTCATCATCAAAATTAGAGTCTGAGAAGTACAGATTTCCATCAAAATTTGATAAAAGATCATACGCCTCGCGCGTACCGAAATCCGGGTGAAGGAACGATGGGTCTCCGGTTCCCCAGAAAATAAGAGAGTCTCCCGAAATAATATATTTAAGAGAAGGGAGCTGGTCTCCCAACACATTCAACCCGGCAAAGTAGGTGAAGAGTTTCGTGTTTGATGCCGGATTCATGTACTTGGTTTCATTTACCGCATAAATGGTGGAATCGCCCTCGGGATCATACAACATGAAACCGGTTATGGTTTTTTGGAAAGTGTCAGACTCTTCAAAAATGGAAGCGAGTGTTTTCTCTTCCGGTTTCTCCTTCACCTCAACCGGCCTGGTGGTAGATATCTCAGCTGTTTTGCAGCCAAAGAATCCTGTTAAAATAACCCCAAAAATTAAAACCCTGATCTTCATACCTGTACTAGTTTAGTTTTTCAAGTGCTTTATCTATTCGATTTAGTGTTTCCTGCTTCCCAAGAAGTTCAAGTGATGCAAATAAATCCGGACCGAATCCCTGCCCTGTCGTTGCAATACGAACGGGCATCATCACTTTACCAAAACCAACTTCGTTTTCAGAAACGGTTTCTTCCAATGCTGATTTCAAATTCGCTGCCACAAAATCCTCTTCAGAAAACTCTTCTATTTTGGCTTGATATGCCTTCACAAAGCCCGCGCTGTCATCTTTCCACTTTTTAAGGGCATTTGGATCATATTCCTCAGGAGCCTGATAAAAGAATGCTCCCATCGAGACAAACTCATCTACTTTGGAAACTCTGTCGTGCAACAATTCGATTACCGTTTTCAGATAGTTATCATCAACCACTTCAAAGCCTGCATCCTGCATCAAAATCTTTACACGGACGAGTAATTCCTCCACAGAACTTTCACGAATGTAGTGTTCATTGTACCACATCAGTTTTTTATGATTGAAAACCGCACCACCTTTACTCACCCTATCGAGGGTAAATAACTTACAAAGTTCTTCCATGCTGTGGATCTCAGAATCATCACCCGGACTCCATCCCAGATAAGCGAGAAAATTGATTAAAGCATTGGGCTCGTAATTGCCAATGATATAATCCTTTGTGTTGATCGGGATTCCTTCACTTTCTGCTTTTCGCTTAGAAAGCTTCCCTCCACTCGGACTCATAATTAACGGCAAATGTGCCATCGTTGGTGGCTCCCAGCCGAATGCTTTATATAAGAGCATGTGTTTTGGTGCCGAACTCAGCCATTCCTCGCCACGAATAACATGCGTAATTCCCATCGTGTGATCGTCAACCACATTAGCAAGATGATAAGTTGGCATGCCATCTGATTTCATCAGCACCTGGTCATCTAAACCAGCAGTTTCAAAAGAAACAATTCCTCGAACCAAGTCTTCAAATTTTACAGTTTCCCTTCGGGGCACTTTCAAACGAATTACATACTCGTCTCCCGCAGCTAGTCTTTTCTCCACTTCATCCTGAGGAAGAGTAAGGCTGTTTTTCATTGATTGACGGGTTATAGAATCGTAACTCGGAGAAGGATTTCCTGACTTTTTGAGTCGCTCCCTCATCTCATCAATTTCTTCTGTGGTATCGAAGGCGTAGTAGGCATGACCGTCATCAACTAACTGCTTCGCGTATTTGTGATACATTTCCTTTCGCTCGCTCTGGCGATAAGGACCAACATCTCCCGGCTTATGCGGACCTTCATCAATCGTCATTCCGGCCCATTCTAAAGAAGTGATAATATCGTGCTCAGCTCCTTCCACATATCGGTTTTGATCGGTGTCTTCAATCCGAAGAACAAAGGTGCCACCATGATGGCGGGCAAACAAATAGTTATAAAGCGCGGTTCTAAGTCCGCCAATGTGTAAAAATCCGGTGGGTGAAGGTGCGAATCGTACGCGAACGCTCATTAAATTCTTTTTTTTAATTCAAATTGTATAAGGCCCCAAAGATATGAAATTTTAAAGACGCCTTTTTGTGGTAATGATTATGAATTTTAAATTTTGAATGTTGATTTAGCTATGTTCCAATTCAACATTCAAAATTTAAAATTCATAATTGACCTTAGCGATTCTCACCCCACAATTTGCACCTAACCTGTTTGATTTAGCATCTATGTCAAAGGCGGACCGGGTTATTCTTCAGGATGTAGAAAAATGGTCCCGAAAAGGAAGAACTCACCGTGCTGAAATCAGGATTGAAGATGGAACACAATGGATTAATCTCCCGGTTCTTCAGGAAGACCGAAAGAAAGCAATTAAAGGAGTACGGTTGGATCACTCTCAACGCTGGTTCGAACCCTTCTGGAATGCGATTGCTCATAACTACCAAAATGCCACCTGGTTCGATTTCTACGAGGATGAACTAAAATCAGATATTTTGAAAGTAAATGAATTCGAATACCTACTGGAATTCAATCTCTATTTTTTTCAGAGAATACTTCAGTTTTTGGAATTGAACATTGAGTTTGAACTTGCGAGTAAGGTAGACGGATATAGCACCTTCCTGGATGAAACAGTCTCAAATTTAGATGCAGATGTTTTGTATCTGGAACATAACTCAAAAAACTACCAACGGCAGAGTAAAAGTGCTGAAATAGCACTGAAAGTGCATCCGATGTATAAGCAATCCTATCCAGGGTTCGAGCCTAAATGCTCTATTTTGGATTTACTATTGAATGAGGGGAGAGAGAGTTTTAGGATTATTGAAAAGCTTTTATCCTAAAGCATCATTTACTATCATTGGAAATGGAAAATCCTACCGACGAAACAAACTGGAAGAAAATCTACATCGATGTCTTTTGCTGGGGCATCGCCTGCGTACTGCTTTTCTGGTTATTCACCTACTACTTCAATCTGCCCTAAATTATGCATTGGATAGATTGGACCGTTTTATTCGCTTTTCTTGCGTATACCATTTGGGATGGAACCCGACGTGGTAAGGATGCTGAAAATATTGAAGGATATTTATTAGCCGGGCGCGGGATGCCTTGGTGGGCGGCTGGATTATCAATTATGGCTACCCAGGCATCAGCAATTACTTTTATCGGAACAACCGGAATTGCCTACGTAGAGGATATGCGCTTTGTTCAGGTATATCTGGCCATCCCTTTTGCGATGATCCTGATCTGTATTTTCCTGGTTCCTTTCTTCAGTAAAATGAAAGCTTTTACAGCCTATGAAGTCCTAGAAGAACGATTCGGGTTAAAAACCAGACTTACCACCAGTGGGTTATTTCTGATTTCCCGTGGACTTGCTTTAGGTGCCGTAATTGCTGCACCGTCATACGTGTTAGCACTCTTGTTCGAACTCCCTCTTTCTGCCACAATTATTGTAATTGGTCTTATTGCTACTGCTTACACCATGGTTGGTGGAGTTGCGGGTGTAATCACAACCGATGTTAAGCAAATGGCAGTGATGATGTTTGGACTGATTTTCTGCTTCTTCGTTATTCTTTTCAATATGCCTGACGAAGTGAGCTTTGGAGACGCTCTTTATCTGGCAGGTTCGTTGGATAAACTCACCGCGCTGGATCTTAATTTTGATCTTAGTGAAAAGTATAATGTCTGGAGTGGTGTGTTTGCGGCTTTGTTCCTGATGCTTTCCTATTTCGGAACCGATCAAACTCAGGTGCAACGCTATTTAACTACCTCATCGGTTAAGGAAGCCCGAAAATCATTGTTGATGACGGCCTATGCTAAAGTTCCTATGCAGTTCTTTATCCTGCTTCTTGGAGTGATGATGTACGTGTTTTTCATCTTTAATGATGCCCCTATTTCTTTTCGGTCTACCGACCCGGTTGCACAAACCGAAGAGCAAATTAGCCGCGAACAACGTATTGATCGGGAATATAATCAAGCTCGCGAAACCAGGCAGGCTATGGCCATTGAAGCAGCAAAGAAAAGAGACATCGTTTCGCAGCAAGCTTTTTTGGAAGCCGACGCTGACCTTAACAAGGCCAGACAAGAAGAGCTAGCTCTTCAGGCTGAAATCCGTCAAGCCGATGTAAATGACACGAATTATATCTTCCCATATTTCATCCTTAAATACATTCCTATTGGCATTGTTGGTTTGATTATAGCAGGTATTTTTGCTGCAGCAATGAGCTCTATTGATAGTGAATTAAATGCGCTTACAACTGTTTCGATTGTCGACTGGTATCAACGGCTTGATCCAAGTGAACATGGAGAAATGCATTATCTGAAATCTTCCCGAAGAGTAACTGCGTTATGGGGAGTGATTGCTACAGTTTCTGCTCTCGCTTTGGGAGAAACTCAATCCATTATTGAGTTAATTAACCAGATTGGTAGTTATTTTTACGGCTCCATTTTGGGAGTATTCATCCTGCTGCTTTGGGTAAAGAAAGCTAATGGAACCGGGGCCCTCACGGGACTCCTTTCTGGAATGCTGGCCGTATTTACTTTTGATCGATTGTTCTATTCAGAAGGCCTGGGAGATTACTCGTTCTTCTTTCCATGGACACAAGTGCCGGAAAGCTATACCAAAGCTATCGAATTTTTATGGTTGAATCCGCTTGGTGCTTTTGTGGTGGTAGTGGTTGGTTATATTGTGAGTATCAGCTTTTCGAAAAAATCATAAGAGTTGGCTTGGGGTTTTAAATCTCGAATTGATAACCAATTATGGAAATTAATATTAAACCACATCACAAAAGAACGATAGAAAACCTTACTAAGGAGTATAGAAAAGACTCCCGTTTTCTCGCCCTTATTATCGGAGGTTCTGTCGCAAAACAATGTGCCAGAGATGATTCGGATGTCGATTTTATGATTATTGCTACAGATGATGAGTATGAAAAGAGAGAACAAAACGGAGATCTGTTTATAAACAGAACTGACCTTTGTGATTACTCAGGAGGATATGTAGATGGCAAGGTGATAAACCTGAAATATTTGCAGGAAGTAGCTGATAGAGGAAATGAACCATCCAGAGCGGCCTTTGATGGTGCTTTCATTTCTTACTCTCACTTAGATCATCTTGAAGAAATATTTAAGGAAATTCATGTCTACCCGGAAAAAGGACATTATGAGCGCCTCAAATCTTTTTATTGTATGGCTTTCATCCAAAATTGGTTGATGGGGGAAGCGAGTCGCCATGAGAACCTGTACACACAAACAAGGGCAGCTTCTCAACTTGCTTTATTCGCCGGACGATTAGTCCTTGCTCACAATCGAATACTTTTTCCTTATCACAAATGGTTAATACATTATCTGGAAAAGTGCCCAGAAAAACCATCCAACTTTATAAATAATATTGAGGCAGTATTGAAAGAACCAAATTCAATTAATGCAGATCAATTATTTCAAAGCCTCAGAGATTTTAATAATTGGGGAATCACAGATCTTGAGGCTTATTCATGGTTTATGACAGAGGTTGAGTGGAGTTGGCGAAACGATAAAACACCTTTAGAAGATTTATAGTAATTTATTTTATTATATATAGATCTAGAGCATCTATCAATATTGCTCATACTCTGCTATTACTTTTTTTAGTGCTTCTTCAAATGAAGTATCTCCTTGTACATAATCCGGCATGTATTTAAATATGACAGGATGATACTCATCAAATACATTATATCGTACCATATACAACTCATATTCTACTCCCTCTTTTTTAAAAGCCTCCTGAACACTAACACCTGAAAAGTAGAAAAGAAGAGCGTGCCAAAGACTTTCAGGGGGTTCAACGCCAAGTTGTTCAGAAACCTTTGAAATAAGTTCTGCTGCTTTGAAACTCCGTGAAGACATTATAGAGTGACTTGGCTCATGAAAAATCAGTTCTTGCCAATCTCCCTTACCATCGTCTTGAGAGGTAATAGTTACATGTACCTGCGGATTATTAGAGGTATAAGCGCCGGCCCAATTCGCATAATATGTTACATCTACTCTTATTTTCTCTTCTCTCCACGGTTGCTGCGCCAGCCCTGAGATTCGATCGAATATTTCACTTTCATGGGTTGTTATAAATTCCAAGTGATTATCTACCACTTCTAAATTAGATCTGTTGTGCTCTCCCCAGAAATATTTTCGATAAACGGGTTTTACCTTATTGAGATGTTCAACCAATTCATCATGGAAGTCGTCCATTTCAAAGACATCATCTTCATCGAAATTGATTAATGTTCGTTTAAGTATTGTAAGCCCTCTATTAAACGTCAAACTATATGAGATCACGGAATCGCGGTAGAAAGTTATACCGTCTTTGAGAATTTGTGCCTCGCCGACACTTAACTTATCTAGCTCGTTTTCGGTGAAACCATCATCCCAATTACCTTTAGCGGCTGAGCTAGCTTTGGCATACAAAAAGTGATGCTGATTAATCCAAAAATTACTGTAGAACTCATATTTCTCTGTTACAGCAATTGGCTCTAACGAATTGGTCTTGCCACAAGCAGACATTGAGAAACCCATAGTTATGATCAATAAACTAATATGCTTTATACTCATTTCATTCAATTTATTCTGACTTTTAGATAAGCTAGTAAATTTTATCTGAACCCTATTGGAAAAAACGGAACCGCTTAATCAGATAATTTCTTCTCTGTTATTCCGGTTTATAAAAACCTCCGGACTCTCTCCCAGTAAATTATTAAAGTCATCAATCATGTGTGACTGATCAAAATAACCAGAGGACAAGGCCAGATTGGTCCAGTCTTTTGCACTTCCCGTGTCAACACTTTTAACAATATTGGTTACACGGGTAATCATTGAGTATCGTTTAGGGCTTAATCCTACTTCAAGAGAAAATATCTTTCTTAGATACCGATCTGAAAAACCCATTTCATCAGCCATTCTCTTTACAGTAATTAAACCCTGATTGCTAGAAACCAGTTGCGAAATGTATTCAATTTTCGGATTCGATTTTTTATTAACTATATGCTTTTCTATAAAGCGTTCAACCTTTTTCAAGCAACTTCTGATATCTCCTGACCGTGCCAACTCTTCTAATTTATATTTAAGATTAATCGCAGGATATCCGAATATTTGTGAAAGAGGGATTGAAGTATCTTTCAACTCACTTGTGGGGAATGGAAGAATCCCTGATAAACCCCAGGGCTTAAACTTCACAATCAGAGTAAGAACCCTGTTAGTTCTATTAATATTTTTGAAAACTGATCTGGGGCCAACCAGAGATAGTCTGGAGCGATCTGTGAGTAAATGAAATATCAAGTATCCGGTACAATCCGGCATAATTGTCCAGAGAAGGGGATCTTTTATACCATCTTTTCTGTGCTGAAGTATGATATATGAATCAACCCAAGGTTTAAGTAGTTCGCTGGGATGATAAATCTGAATTTTTGGATATCTGGTTGTCATATTTTGCGTGGTTCTCTGAACCCTGAACTTTTAAATGTTTTTCATTCAGATCCTAACAAATCAAGTTTAGATTAAGAGGCTATAGAAGATTTTTTTATAGCGTTGAAAAGTATCTCAGCATTTTCACTATTAAAAGAGAATATTCTTTTCCCTTTCAATTCAACATCTATCGAATTTTTTAAGCGTTTATAGCTTGTCATTTTATCCAGATTTAAGATATAAGATCTGCCTACACGAATAAAATTTTCAGGTAAAATCAATTCCATCTGTTTTAAAGAAACTCTGATCATTTTTTTTTCACCTGATTCATCAAAAAAATTGCTGTGGTATCCATCAGCATTTATATATACCAGTGACTTAAAGTCTATAAGATGTGTAGTTTTTCCTTCTTTTACTTCGATAAATGACGATCTCGAATTTGTGGCAGAAAGTATATCATATAATTCCTGAACCAGTGGAATCTCATTTTTCTTAAAATGCTTTCTTATCCGCTCTAAAGCAGTATCGAAACGTTCTTCTTTATATGGTTTAAGAAGATAATCAATGGCTTCTTTTTCAAACGCCCTGATAGCAAATTCATCATAAGCAGTTATGAACACTATCTTCATTCGAAATGCTTTGATGCTTTTTAGCACATCGAAGCCTGTCATATCTTTAAGCTGAACATCCAAAATCAAAAAGTCTGGACTCAAACTACTTATTAGTTCAATCGCTTCTCTACCATTTTCTGCTTCTCCTATCAGCTCAAAATCAATATGTTTCGAAAGGAATTTTTTAATTCTCCGAAGAGCAGGAGCTTCATCATCTACTATAACCGTTCTTATCTTCATATTGATGGAAATTCTATTCTGTTAATTACTTTACCATTTTTCTGAATAAGACTGAAACTGTAATCTTCCCCATAAGTAGTTCTAAGCCTTTCTTCCGTATTTCTTCTTCCGATCCCAACTCTTTCTACACTTAGTGGAGCTCCGTTGTTACTTATTTCAATCTTTATTCTTCTCTCTTCTCTAACTGCCTCAACCTGTACTTTTAAAGCCTTTGTTCCTCCTTTATATCCATGCTTAATTGCATTTTCAGCCAACGGCTGAAGTAAAAAGGGAAGCACCCTCTCTTCTGATAACTCTTTGGGAACATTAATTTCAAACTCTAGCTGATGTTCAAACCTTTTCTTTTCGATATTTAAATACGTCTTCAAGAGTTCGATTTCTCTTTCAAGAGAAATCAGGTTTCCGAAATCAATTTCAAGTGAGTTTCTCAATAACTCGCTTAAATCAACAAGCATGTTCTGGGCAGACTCTTTTTTGTCTTCCATAATGCTAATTGCTCCATTTAACGTATTGAAAAGAAAATGGGGCTGTAATTGCCTTTGGAGTACTCTATATCTCGTTTCCGTTAATTCTTTCTCTAACAGTTCACGTTTAGTAACCGCCTTGGTTTTATCGTTGTAGTAGTCCTTGCTTGCACAAATGAACACTAAAAAAAAGTAATATGCTGCTATATGATGTAGATTTGTCATCATCGTTTCAAATATACCCGACAGAAATAAATCAAACTCAAAACTCAGAAATAAGAGCTGAAACTGACCAACTGAGAATATTAAATAGACTAAAACAAATAACACTAATAGCAATAAATGACCAAAAATATGGATTGATATACTTCTACCTCGTATCCAGATGTAGCCCGGATAAAGAACCAAAGAAATTGCCGCAAATCCATTTAGCAACCTCATAACAGGAAGCCAAAAAGCTTTTGAATTTTGGATAGTCTCTGGTTTAAAAAGAAACACCATAAGGGTTTCAAGTCCTCCCAAAAGACAAATAAATAACCAAGCTATTATTAATAGACTATATGTAGATCTGTTTTTTGAATTCTTAAGCACGTTAAACTATAGTGAATATATTTTGCAGATACGTAAGATAGCTTGACCTTTTTTATTTGGCACTTCAAAATCTTCAACATTGGTTTCAATTAACGGTTAATCCACAGCATTAGTGAACTTTAAATAAAAACCGGTTTTAGCTTTGTAAAAAGATAAAACCAATGTTCACAAACTTTTACTCTACTTCCTTTTTTGCACTTGTACTTCTTGTGCTTTCACAAAATGGATATACACAAAACTTTCAGGAAATTTCTTTTCCTTCAAAGGATAGTTTAGAAATTACTGCTGATCTGTACCACGCCAGTAAAACAGCTCCCAATATTATTCTTTTTCATCAATCAGTATCAAGTAGAGGCGAGTTTAGAACCATAGCTACTGAATTACAAGAGCTGGGCTTTAATTGCCTTGCTGTTGACCTTAGATGGGGGAAACAAGACTTTTGGAATAAAGTATCTAACGAAACAGCACGGAAATATGGTACATATGAAATTGTCGATAATTACGAAAGAACAGAGGAATACCAAATAGAGAAGGTATGGCCTGTTATTTGGAAAGCATATGATGACATGAAAGCATCATTAGAATATATAAATGCTGCAGGATATAAAGGTAAAACGATAGTACTTGGCTCTTCTTTTTCGGCAATGCTTGTTTTTAAACTTGCGGCTGATGGCTTTCCTGTTGACGGAATTGCTGCATTTTCCCCTGGAGAGTACCATCCAACTGATGCAACTCTGCTCTCACTATGGGCTGATAAAACGACTGTACCTGTTTATCTTTCTACAGGAGTTTCTGAAACAGAAATGGTTGAGGGTGTTAAGAATTCTTTACCTAACGATCTGGATATTCGAATACACTATTCTGAAGGAAGACATGGAGCTTCTGTACTTATCCAGGAAGAACAAGACTGGCCTCCGTTTCTTCAGTTTCTTAATTCTTTTAAAAGCGAAGAAGTTGAGATCGGTTTTAAATTATTTGAACTTACAAGACCTTCAGAAAAATGGGATTCTACTGGGCTTCATAAACCAATAAGAGCTTGGTATTGGCACCCTTCCGATAGCTCTTTAACTAACTCACCGATAACATATCAAGAGTATATTCGGCAGATAAATCCTGAAAAAAATACTCCTGAAAATCTAGATATCTTTAAGAGAATACTATCGAGTTTAGGTTCAGAAGATATTCCGGAAGAATCTCTTAATAGTTTTTTAACTAAGAAAACAAACATTCACCATAATGCACCTTCTACAAAGGATGCCAATAGACTTGTTATTTTATCAGGGGCGCATCCCATTTATTTTTCCTCGTTAGCAGAACAAATTGCAAAGGCTGGTTTCTCAGTTTTATCGGTACCCAGAACCGGAATTAGAAAAGGTGAACGCCTACCTTTTCAGCCAGAAGGAGTTCAGGAGTATAAATTGGATTTACTTGCCGCTTTAGAGCACCTGAAACCAGAAAAACTTATTGATACACTAGATATTTCTTTTATCTCGTGGAGTTTTGAGGGAGTTCCTACTTTGGAGTTAGCTGTTGAATTGAATACTAAATCTTACTTAAGCCTTGACTCGTCAATTGGTTATGAATACGGAGAAGCTCTTTTATCCGACTCTGTATTAAATGACATAGCCTTTCCGGTAATTCACTATACAGGACGAGAATCAGGATTTGGAAAAAGTCTTGAGCTCATCGGTAGGTTTGGTCATCATATTAATATAGTTACCGATTATAACTTAACTCATGGCGAGTTTACTTCACTTAGGTCAGCTACTGCCCCTGAATTAAAAAACGAAGAGAGTTCCTCTATTTACATGAACCTGATTAACAACATACTTAACAAAATTAAAAAATAAAGATGGTAAGAAGCCTACTCACAGTGTTATTAGTAAGTATTACTCTGCATTCAGAAACTAATGATGTTTTAAATCCCAATTCAGATGCCTATACATTTAGTCTGGAATCCTTCCGTGCTGAGTATGTACAAATGGGAAACAGGTTTGATATAACTACAAGCTTTTCTCCTGATGAAAGTGTGTACAACATTATGATGAGTATGCCCGACATATCGAATCCTAATCGAATGATTACAGATGTAATAGGCCTTTCTTCCCTAAATGGAGCCTTTATCTATAGAAATTTTCATTCACCAATGCCGAACTGGACTTATAATAAGTCAACATACTTGAATGACAGCGTAGTTCTCAAAGAATATTCAAAATTAGAAATGAAGGAACAGGTTGTCGAAAGTAAGAATCCTGTGTTTGATGGAACATTTGCGTACTGGCAGCTGGCAGGTATCGATAATTCTGAAAAATCGTTCAGCTTAAATCGATGGAGAAAAACAGCAAATGGCGTTGAGGTTGGGGCTTCGGCTGTTTTTGAAAATGATCGCAATGAACTTGTCACCATAAATGGTCGATCGTTTAACTGCCGGGTATTTGTTGTTGAACTTGGGAATGGTGATACACTTACAAGTTACACCGCTGATGAACCTCCTTATCTCATCAAACAAGATTATCAAACTAATGGACAGGAAATAAATTTAATATTCCTGGTAAAGCTTTTAATAGACGAATGATCAAGCTTTATTTAATTATTTCAATACTATTAATTAATACTTCCGTTCGAAGTCAGGAAAGAAGAGTAAGTATAACGATAGATGATCTTCCAGGAACTGATGATTCCTATGAATACATAATGAACGGGCTGATTTCATTCCTTTCAGATAATAAAATTCCAACTATTGGATTTGTGAACGAAGGTAAGCTTTATGAAGACGGCAAAATAAAAAAGGAACGAGTACACCTTTTGCAAGACTGGGTAGCAAAAGATCTTGATTTGGGCAACCATACGTTCTCGCATGTCTTTATTAACGAAACGGATGTATCTGCTTATAAAACAGACATAATAAAAGGAGAAAAAGTTATCCGTTCATTAATGGAGGCAGAACAAAAAGAACTCAAATACTTTCGTCATCCTCAGCTAAGAACCGGACCAACTGATACCTATCGTTTAGCATTAGAAAGTTTTTTAGAAGAGCAATCTTATATAACCGCTCCTGTAACTATTGATAATGAAGAATACATCTATGCTTTTTGTTATAAAAATGCTGATGAAGATCTAAGAGTACCTATAGCTCAAGATTACCTGCGTTACATGGAAGAGGTGATTATATATTACGAAAATTTATCTCTTGATTACCTTGGGTATGAGCTTCCTCAGATTTTATTGATTCACGCTAATGAGCTAAATGCTGATCATATTGATAAATTGGCTAACATCTTAAAAAACAGAAATTATGAGTTTATCAGTCTTGAAGAAGCTCTCTCTGATATAACTTACCAACTACCAACAGGTACCCACCAAAGAGGATTATCATGGATTCATAGATGGATGATTGAAAATGGTTTAATTCCTCCGATACCTCCAAAAATATCTGATTTTATTTTAAATATATATCAAGATTACTCCTCCAGGTAGCTATACCGTAATTACTGCAAAGTCTAAATATGAAAATACTAAAGCTTCTATTTTGTATAAATATTCTGCTGACAGGAGGTCTGAACGCTCAAACTATTATGAATAATGATTTCGATTTTTGGATAGGAGAATGGGACATTAATTTGAGAGTTCATCAAGAAAAAAATATTTGGGAAGAGAAGAATAAGTCAACTGCGCGAATTTATTCTATGCTAGATGGGAACGTTATTTTAGAACTTTGGCAAGAAAAAAATAAACCTGATGGAATTATAGGGTATAGTTTGAGACACTTTGATGAAGATTCTAATGAGTGGGTAATTTGGCTAAACTGGCCTGGGAAAAACAGGTCCGGCACTACTTCTTTAAAAGGAAATTTCCGCCATGGAAGAGGAGAATTCTTTAGTGATAAAGCTATTAATGACTCAACTACATTACTAAGCCGCTATACGTTCTCGGATATAACACATAATAACTTAAGATGGGATGATGCTTATTCCAGAGATTCTGGTAAAACCTGGACAAATAACTGGATTATGGAATTTTCTAGAAGCAAAACCGTACCAACTGAACTTTTACCAGGCACAAATAACCTCACTAATTTTTCTCTTAGAAGGTGTGATCCTAGTCAATTTGATGTGATTAAGAAATTGAGTAGAAATGAACCCGTTTATACTTCGGAGGGCTCGATACATTATTATGGCATTCTCGATGGTTGCTCAGTAGTTATTCTACTTAAATCTGATGATTATCAACAACTTTCTGTGCTCACTTTTAATACCTATGCACAAGTTTACGAAGAGTTAGTCTATGATAAGACTACAAAAAAAACAGAGATTTATTATGGCAGAATAACTGATAATACTCTTCAATTATCTACTCTGAGTAAATTGAAGAAAAGGAACATCACTATCAAAAATAGGAGTTTTCAACTTGAAGAATATTCTCATGATGAAAAGATTCGCAACATCTTTATTAAAGGAAGATAGTTTTGAAATCAAGAACGAAAAGAATCTTTAAAGGAATAGGATTAACACTAGTAGCGTATGTATTATCCGTTCTGCTTTTATTCCATTTCAATATACTATGGAGTTCACCTCCCTACTATTATCCGGAAAACTATACGGATCTTGAGATACCAATCATGTCTATGCAAGATTATGATGAAATAATAAACTCCCATAGAAGACCATACTATTTCTCTGTTAACAGCTCGTCTGGAGCTGCTCATATAATTGGAGTGAACCATACTAATAACCCCTCTCATCCTCATTTAGATTCTATCATTACAAAATGGGGATTTGCACAACCTTCTGTTGCATTAGTTGAAAGTAGATTGGGTTTTTTATTCACCTGGACTCAGGATCCTATCAAAAAATATGGTGAACGGGGATTAACGGCTAAGCTTGCCAAATCAGATGGAATACCATTATATACATGGGAGCCAGATAGAGAGAACGAAATAAATTTTCTCCTCGAAAAGTATTCGGGGAAAGATCTGGCACTTTTTTATGTACTCAGACCTTATTTCTCTTATTCTATAACATATAGGGAGAATAATGGCGATGCTTTATTTAATAGACTTATTGCTGAGAGAACAGATTACTCTGGCCTTCGAAATCAACTTCGATCATCACAGGAAGTCATTAATACTCTCGAAAAAGATTACCCAACATTCGATTGGGCTACACATATAAGTTCCAAAGGATGGCCAGAGGGTTATCTGATGGATATTTGGAATGATTCTAACCTCTTCCGTGATAGGCACATGATCCAATTAATAATTGAGCTTGTTGAACAGGGAGAAACAGTGTTTGTTACCATGGGTGCTAGCCATGCACCAAGAATCGAAAAAACTTTAATCTATGAATTGCTTAATTAATCAATTCAATTCATTTTGTCTTTATCTTCTCCTCCAAACTTCGATCCAACCGGAGGTCTGTATTTCTGGAAAGGTATTTTCAGCAGGTTTACTACATCATCATTTTCTTTAGGATCCATGTGTGTATCAATCCCATAAATCAGCTCTTTTGTGTCATCTACTTCAGCAAAAGTCCCAAAAGCTCTGTCCCATAAAGAGAAGATATTGCCGTAGTTTGTATCAGTAAGAGGTTGGGTATAGTGATGGTGCACTTTATGCATATACGGAGTCACAAAGAGAAGTGAGAGTGCTCTGTCAAGTTTCTTAGGCATCTGGATATTGGCATGATTGAAATGCGTGAATGCCGCAGAACAGGTTTGATATAGAAATACAATCCAGATAGGCGCCCCAACTATGATAACTCCCATAATAGTAAAAACCATCCTGAATACAGCTTCACCGGGATGATGGCGAAGTCCAGTAGTCACATCTACGGTAGTATCGCTGTGATGAACGAGATGGAATTTCCACATGAACCTTACCTTATGTTCTACCCAGTGTACTAAAAAAGCTCCAAAGAAATCGAGCAGCATCACACCCACTATCATTTGCAACCAAACTGGCATTACAATCCAGTTCAAAAGCCCAAAATTATTAGCCGTTACATAATTGGAAGCTGCAAGAAGAGTGCCTGCAAAGGCTAGCCCTATCACTACAAAGAAACCGGTTAATACTGCGTTTATCCCTGCGTGACGAATTTTTTTATATCCAAATTCAAAAAGTGGAAAAACCCCTTCGATAACCCAGAATAGAAAAATCCCTCCTACTAAAATTCCAGCTCTGAAAGCGGACGGGATATTTTCAAAAAACTCAATAAATGACTCCATATCGTGACATTTTTGTTGATAGAAATTAAGTCACAAAAATACTAAAACACAAAGTGGGGAAAAGGGCAATGCGAATTTATTTCCGAATCTTATCGTAACCTCTTGATATGATAAAATAGCTACGAGAATAATTAAAGCCCGAAACAAGTTTAGGATGAACATTTCTGTGAATCTATTTCGTAGATAAAAAAAAGCCCGTTTCAGAATTGAAACGGGCTTTCATATACCTTAAGCAATTACTCTAATTATCCTCACCGAGTATCTTGAAAGGGCTTAAATCTGCAGCTTCAATAGCAGTTTGATATGTTGCCCAATCTGTACTTACGAAGTGTTCGATTTCAGAAACAGCTTCATCAACTGCTTCTTTAGCTAATCGAAGCAGATTTTCCTCTGTTGCTCCCGGACCATCAAAATCACCGCCCAGATAACGAAGGGGACCAAATAATCGATTCATTACGGTAACAGTTGGATTACTGGTAATGCCCTGGCGCTCGTCAGGTTCTCCAAATACGTGATTCATTAATCCGTCTACCTTTTCTTTGGTAGCTTTGGTGATTTCATTCACTTCTTCAAGCTCTTCTTTTGAGCGGGAATCAGATTTAATAAGTCGTTCATTCAATTCAATGATTTCTTTAGCTTCGCGAAGTTTAGCAACCGCATCGCTCAGATCCTGCCGAACCTCATTAACCCGATCAATAAAGTTTGATGTTGCCTGAAGTGCATTCATTGGCATCTCAATTCTTGGGTCAGTATGAACCGTTACCATTGTTGAATCTGATGATTCCATATAGGTAAACTTTACCTTGTACGTGCCGGGAAGTACATCTGCGCCACCTGGTTCAGAGGCTTCAGGGCGAGTCGCATTCCTGCTTGGGTTACGCACACCTTTACGATCTAATCCCCATCTTGTACGGTTGATTCCATTGTGATCTGGTGTTTCTTCAAGAGTCCGGATTTTTTCGCCGGAAGCATCAAATACTTCAATCTTAACTTTTTCCTCTTTTTTCTCCTCGCCTTCTTCCGGTTCTGGAACGTTAACAGAATAAGTGAGCATTGCTCCATTTGGTCGGTTATCACCCATAAAGAAGCCATCTGCAGTAAACCTGCTACCCATAGCCTGCCTCCATTCTGCAAGATAGGCATCTGGTGAAGGAAACGCTTTGATGGCTTTCTCGAGCTCATCAGCCCCGTTAGCGGCCAATTCTCTTAGCGGGCGGATATCGTCCATCACCCAGAAAGAACGCCCGAAGGTTCCGATCACTAAATCGTGCTCCCTTGGGTGGATTACCATATCATAGGTAGAAACTGTAGGATACTCGTTCGTCCACTTCGTCCAGCTTGATCCTCCATCGATTGTTACATACAATCCGAGTTCAGTCCCTACAAACATCAAATTGGGTTCTTCTAAGTCCTGTACAAAGGAAAGTGCATAGCCATTTAACCCTTTGTCTTGAACGATGTTTCTCCATCGTCGGCCATAATCTGTGGTATGCATTACATACGGAGTCCAGTTTCCCCTGCGGTAATCGTTGATTACTGCTATTGCTTCTCCAGCATTGAATTTTGACGCTTTTACCTGCGCTACGTAACTACCTTCAGGAACACCTCTCAGGTTTCCAGAAACATCATTCCAGGTTTCGCCACCATCTCTGGTAATTTGAACTTTACCGTCATCTGTGCCTGCCCAAATCACTCCTTCTTCCACCGGACTTGGTTCGATTGCCAGAATAGTTGTGTAATTTTCTGCGCCTGTGGCATCCATGGTTAATCCACCGCTTTCATACTGCTTTTGCTTGGTGGTATCGTTTGTAGTTAAATCCGGTGAAATAATCGCCCAGGTCTCGCCACGGTCTGTACTTTTGTGTACATATTGGCTTCCGAAGTAAATGGTTTCTTCATCAAAGGGATCGAAGTTAAGAGCTGCGTTCCAGTTGAAACGAAGGTTCTCACCATCGGGATGTGTTGGTCTTACAAATCGAGCACTCCCTGTCTCCCGGTCTACGCGACCTATATTTCCCTGTTGAGACATTGCATATGCATATCGGGAATCACTTGGGTCGATCAGCACATCGAATCCATCACCAAAAAAGAGTTCATCCCAATAGGCATTTCGGATTCCTCCGGCTCTCCAAACGTAAGCCGGGCCTTCCCATGAACCATTATCCTGCATTCCGCCATATACGTTGTAAGGAATTTCCATGTCTACATTCACGTGATAGAACTGCCCGACAGGAATATTCTCGATAAAACGCCAGGTATCTCCTCCATCAAAAGTGATGTTGAGCCCACCATCATTTCCATCAATCATGAAACCAGGGCTCGTTTTGCTTAACCAAAACGCGTGATGATCGGGGTGAACCCAATTGTAGTAAGGATAGAGACTCTCGAATGAACGGGCTCCATCTTCACTTTTGGAAATAAATGTATAGATACTATAGACTCGGTTTTCGTTGAATGGATCTACATAAATTTCATGGTAGTAGAAAGGGCGGTTACCAACCTGAGGATCATCTTCTACGGTTTGGCGAAGTTCCCAGGTGTACCCACCGTCATCACTTCTGTAAATAGCGTTCTTTTTTGATTCTACTAAAGCATACACCACATTTGGTTTATTTGGTGCAATAGCTACCCCAATCTTTCCTAATTCTCCTTCAGGTAAACCATCCTCTGAAGTAAGTTCCTTCCAGTTTTCTCCTCCATCAACGGTCATATATAAACCTGAACCTTCTCCACCGGACTCAAAGAACCAGGGCCATCTTCGGTATTCCCACATCGCCGCAAACATTTTATTTGGGTTGATGGGATCCATCACCAAATCAGCGATACCAGTTCGTGTATTTGTATATAGAATCTTTTCCCAAGTCTTACCGCCATCAATGGTTTTATATACTCCCCGATCTTCAGTATCGGCCCAGGCATTTCCTTGTGCTCCTACATATACCGTGTTTGGGTCATCAGGATGGATGATTACACGATGAATATTGCGGGTTCCTTCCAGCCCCATAAGCTCCCAGGAACGGCCGCCATCTAAACTTTTATATACACCGGCTCCAGCTGATGCACTATTTCGCGGGTTTCCTTCACCGGTACCTACCCAAATTATACTCGGGCTTTTTTGATAGATATCAATTGCTCCTATCGAAGCTGCTTCATAATCATCAAAGATTGGTTCCCAGGCTATTCCGCCGCTTTCAGATTTCCAAATACCCCCTGATGCTGAGCCTACATACATGATATCGGGATTCATCTCTACGACATCAATAGCCGTGATTCGGCCACTCATTCCAGCCGGGCCAATATTACGTGGTTCAATTCCCTTCATTAAGTCCATATCCAGTTGCTGGGCACTTAATGGCATCGCAATGACGACCCCCAGTAACACCAAACATATTTTTTTCATATTTCCTCCATTAGTTGTCAAAAAAAGAAAGGGCGATACGTATATATCACCCTTTAGAAATTACATTATTTAGTCGTTATCTCTGTCGAATATATCATCAATTCGTGCTCTTGCATCTTCAAGATGTACTCTTGTTGCGCGATCGATATTTCCTGCATTAATTCTGTTATTGATGTCTCTTCGCAGAATGTTCAGCTCGTTCCGTACTACAGGACGTATATCTGATTGGCTTACATCATAACGCGACCCGAAGAACCCTCCCCGAGGTGGTTCGGTCGTCATCAGGTATTCTGCCCGCTCTAAGTACGCTCTTTGAAGATGTCTTCGGTGAACGTTGATGTTTCTGTTTGCCCGAAGCTCGCTCCAAACACCACCACGAAGTTCGTCCATCATCTCAAACACGGTATAGGTTTCCCCATCAGTCCTTGTTTCGTTATCTACTAGTCGTGCGATTCTATCCGGGCTCATTAGGTTGTTAAGCACACCTGCCTGGGCAGATCGGAATGTTTCTACAGCAGTTGATTGATTAACCCGGTCCAGTATTTCCTTGTTAAAGGCCCAGGATGGAGCTGTAAAAGCATGCCGGTTAAGAAATGCGAGTGCCCTTCGTTGATCAGCTTTTGGAACAACTTCGTAGACCTCACCATCCTGATCATAGGTTTTAAAGGTCTGGTAAACACCCCCTACATACATGCTAACGTGTCCCATATATCTTCTCCATTGCCCCAGAACATTCGCATAAAGCTCTGAAAGATCACTGAAGTCTTCTCCAGGAGCTTCTATCCAGTCAATTAAGTTATCGGTAATTACCTGTAAATTTGCTAAACCGAGTTCACTTGCCCGCATCGCATCATCACCAATAGCTTCTGTTTGCGAACGAGGGTCGATTCCATTTCGGTATCCAAACCAGTATAGCGGATCATCGCCATTTGCCACGATCCAGTCGTTTAATATTTCGTTTTCATCATCCGCTTCTTCAATATCTGGGAACCATGTATACCCCCATTTTATCGACCACTTGTCATACTCGCCAATCTGTGGGTAGAAGTTCGTTACACCATCACCTGGTTGAGCAACGTAGTTGAATCTGGCGTAATCCATAATTGATGGTGCCGTTCCGTGCGTAGAAGTGAACTCAGGATCTCGCAGCTGATCTACGGTATATCCCACACTTGAACCCATATTATGAGGAAGCCCAAGTGTATGGCCAACCTCATGCGCCATTACGAAACGAAGCATTTCGCCCATAATCTCATCAGACATTTTTGCATTTCTTGCTTCAGGATTAGCCGCTGCTGTTTGGATAAAAAACCAGTTCCTTAACAAATTCTGAATGTTATGGTACCAAAGTATATCACTTTCTAATATCTGCCCTGTTCTTGGATCATGTACATGCGGTCCTTGTGCATTTTGAATTGGATTAGTTATGTACCGCATTACAGAGTAGCGCGCATCTTCTGGCGAAAACTCCGGGTCTTCCTCTGGTGTAGGAGCAGCCTTGCCAATTATGGCGTTTTTGAAGCCCGCCTCTTCAAAAGCAACTTGCCAGTCTTCAATTCCTTGCAGCAAATAAGGAATCCATTTTTCGGGGGTGGCAGGATCCAGGTAATAAACAATCGGATCAACAGGCTCAACTAATTCACCTCTCAGATATGCTTCTTCATCTTTAGGAACAAGCTTATATCTTGTTATAAATCGGTTTGTGGCAGCTCTATGCTCATCCGAGCTATAATCATATTGTCCGATAGAAAAGAATCCTACTCTCTGGTCCCAGTTTCTTGGAGTAGCGGGCTCCTCAGGTAGTAACACCATAGACTGGTTTACTTCCAGAGAAATAGTTCCTGTTACTCCGTCATCAGGAGGAGAACCGGCATCATAAGTAAGAACATGGCGGGTCTCAATGTTTTTTGGATAGCTCGTAATACGCTCTACAAAGCTTCTGCTTCCATCTAATCTCCGAACTTGGAATCTACTTCGCTGCGAACTGCTTAACCCACTTAGAAGAGGAACGTCTGAGGTATAGAGCTTAGTAGCTTCAAATACAATACCAGTACTGTCTGTTTTGTCTGCTTCAATAGAAAACGTATATATAACCGGCTCAAAATTGTTATTTCGAACAGATTTATACACCGGATCTTCTTCATCAGCTACGCTTGAGTATGAAACATGTCTAAGCAGGATGTTATTATCCTTGCGTTGCCATCTAACGACCTGCTGACCTCTTGCTTTCTGGCCTGCACCACCAAAGCTTAGGTTTTGCGTGGAACCGGCTACACGAGTTACCAGCAGCATTTCACGCTCCAATAAATCTTCCGGTACTTCATAATAAAATTTATCGTCCACTTTATGCACATTAAACAAACCTTCATCAGATTCCGCATCTTTAGTGATTACCTCACTATACTTTTTCATATCTCCACTACCCGGACCAGATCTACCTGATCGAGAGGGTTCAGAAGAAGATGTTGAAGATGTAGGTTGAGTAGTTTTACAACCGGAAAGAATTAGAAATCCGCTTAAAAGAAAAGTTAAGAGCCATTCCTTTCGTAATAGACCATTTTTCATACTGATAGGTTAAGTTAGTTTTAAAAATATATTCAGGTTTGTAAAGTCTAACAACCTGATCAGTCAATCAAGAAAAAAGTGCTTTTAGCCTGTAAAAAATAATAAAACAAAAAAACCCCAACTCTGAAGAGCTGGGGTTCTATTTTAATCCTTTGACTAAACTAACTCCTAATTACCAGTATATCCTGGGTTTTGAGTGAGATTTGAATTTACATCCATTTCTCTTTGCGGAATCGGCCATACAGTTTCATTAGCATCGTATGCGAAAGAACCTATATTCTGCTGAGTTCTTCGAAGGTCATGTAAAATCTGTCCTTCAAATGCCAGTTCAAGCTTGCGCTCTGCTAAGATTGCATCAACATCAACTGTAAGAAGTGCTGGCAATCCTACTCTTGCACGAATAGTATTTATATCGGCTAGTGGAGTTGCACCCACAACGGTAGTAAGTCTTTGATTCGCTTCTGCTCTGGTAAGATACATTTCCGCGAGTCTGATTACAGGAATATTAGCTGTGAAATCATCCCACTTTTCTGTAGCGGTACTATCACTTCTCATCGCATCAATTCTTTCATCACCTGCTTCATATAGTGCTAAGTGAGTTGGTGAAATAGTAATATCACCTCGTCCTCCGGCATCTGGGTGAGCAAAGAACGTGTTTAAAGAATGAGCACCATCCTGAGCATCGACCTGAATTGCGAATACATCTTCTGTAGAATTTTCAGCATTATTGAATGCACCTACATAAGTAGCAGTAAGAGAGAATGCACCTGAGCTTATGACTCGGTTAGCAGCATCTCTTGCCCCTGCATAATTACCTTGTTGCAAATATACTCGGGATAGGAAAGCTGCTGCTGCATGAGAAGTTGCATAACCGCCGTTTGAGGCTGGAAGTCCCGCTTCGGCATCTGTAAGATCAGACAGAACCTGAGCATATACTTCAGCTACTGTATTTCGAGAAACATTTGATGTTTCATCAATACCAGTTGTTGGCGTTAATACTAATGGAACACCTGGATTTGATGCAGCATTGCCATCGCTGAATGGCTTGCCAAAAAACTGAACTAAATAGAAGTATGATACTCCTCTGATAAATTTAGCTTCCGCTTCAACCTGAGTTCTGGTAGCCGCGTCTTCAATAACATCTAAAGCAGAAAGTACATTATTTGCACGGTTGATTGCATCATAAGACTCAGTCCAAGTTTGAGAAACCTGAGTATTCTCTAGGAGGATCTGCTTTCTCCAGATTTGTTCCGGCTCTTCAAATGTACCAACCCATCGTAATTCAGGATCGCTATTATCATTAGCCATTAGATCAGCTTCCATTTGTATTTGTCCACCGAACATATCGTCGTCACTAAAGCCATCGTAAGCTCCGTTTAATACGGTAAGCACATTGGCTTCCGTCTCCAGCGCGATAGATCCATCAATGGATTGTGCAGGCTCCGTATCCAGCAGGCTATCGCAGTTCACCGCGAGAAGTCCTATTGCCAGAACAGTTAACATTGTTTTATTAAGAAATCTCATATTTAATTTATTTAAATCGTTTTGAGTGTTTTTCATCGTTGGCCTCATGATTAAAATCCAATATTAATACCAACGGTGTATGTCTTAGCCTGTGGAGCTGCATAAAAATCAGTTCCCAAAGTAATATTACTTGCAGCGAAATCAGTATTTACCTCAGGATCCCAGCCACCATAATTTGTAAAGGTTAAAAGGTTAAGACCTGTAAAGTAAAGTCTCGCACTTCTCAAACCAATATTACTTAGAGCACTAGCAGGTAGATTATACCCGAGTGTAAGAGTTTTAAGTCTTAGGTAACTTCCGTCATCAATATATCTTGAAGATTCACTAGTACCGTTTCCAGCAAGTAATCTGGCTTCTGGTACATTTGTAATGTCACCAGGATTTTGCCATCTGTTTAACTGATCTCTTGATTGGTTATCAAAGAAGTCAGCATTAGCAGACTGAAATGTTCCACCACCATTGTAGATTTCATTACCGTAAACATACTGGAAGAATATACTTAAGTCGAACCCTTTGTAACTGAAATTGTTCGTAATTCCACCCTGGAAATCAGGATTTGGATTACCTACAGCAACACGATTAGCAGCATTCGGATTATTGGTAGTTCCAGTACTGTGATCGATACCATCCGCGCTATTAACCCAATATAAAGCATCACCATTATCAGGATCTACACCCGCATATTCTCTTGTGAAGAATACACCTATTGGCTGGCCTTCACGAGCAAAACTTACAAAATTACCTTCGATTACCTGACCGTCAAGGTTGGTAATCTCATTGTCATTTTTACCAAAGTTTAATGTGGTAGTCCAGTTAAGATCACCTGTGGTATTTACCGTAGTTACTAAGAACTCAAACCCTTTGTTTTCCAGATTACCAACATTCTGAAGCTGAGTTAAGAATCCGGTTGTACCAGGAATATTTACATTAAGTAACAGGTCTTCTGTTTCTTTAGTGTAGTAATCAATTTCAGCAGTAACCCGATCTGAGAACAGACCAACTTCGATACCAAAGTTCATCTGAGTGGTTGATTCCCACTTTAAATCCGGGTTTGGAACCTGAGTAGGAGTAAGTGCAGAACCTCCCGCATAAGAACCAGCACCAAAAAGAAATCTTGATCCAAAGTTATTAGCAGGTGTATTTCCTGTAAGACCAAAACTTGCTTTCGCTTTCAGGAAACTGATCTGATCAATGTCTTCCATAAATGATTCGTTAGATAAAATCCAGCCAACAGAAGCTGCAGGGAAGAATCCATATTGGCTATCGGCGCCAAAACGAGAAGAACCATCAACCCGACCACTTAAAGAAAGCAGATATTTTCCATCGAACACATAGTTTGCTCGAGCAAAGTATCCAACTAATGACCAAACAGTAGTTGTTGCAGTACCAGCATCGATAGTGGCTGTACTTGCTACTTGTCGAAACAAGTCATTTGGGAAATCTACGCCAGACACATTAAGTATATCTGTAGTCTGTTCCTGAGCAGAAAGACCAACAGTAAGGTCTAACTCATGATCTTCTCCTAGCACCGGTTGGTACTGAGCAAAGGCTTGGGATGTCCAGTTTACAGATCGAACGAAACGGTTATCTGCTGTACCATTATTAAATCCTGTAAACTGAGCTACAGTAGAACCAAACCATCTTTCCTCATTTTGATCCAATACATCTACACCAAACTCTGCTCGAACAGTAAGTTCTGGTAAGATATCGTATGAAGCATACGCTCTTGCTAGAGATCTAAAAACAATCGTTTCAAAAGTTGCACCGTCTCTGTAAAGAAGTCCGTTATCATAAACAGTTACGTTAGATGGAGTACCATCATCGTTAAATGCACGTTGAACCGGAGGTAATGCTACCAATTGAATTGGAGTTGAGAACGCATTATCAGTAGATAAACGGTCATTAACTGTTCTTGCTAAACTAAGATTAAGTCCTAGATCTAGTTTATCACTAGCACTATGATCTAGATTAAGACGTCCACTTATTCTTTCGAAAGCGTTATCAATAATGATTCCTTCCTGATCATCTACCTGACCACTGATAAAAAATCTTGTTTTAGCATCACCACCACTTGCAGAAATATCAAGTTTCTGAGAAGTGTTATCCTGAAATGCTAATTCCTGCCAATCAGTATCATATCCCTGATCCCAGCCCGGAATAAATGTATCATATAAACCCTCTCTGGTAAATCCAAATACGGTACCAGTAAGATCACCAGTTGAATTGAATGGAGAACGCTCGAAACTTTCGTCAAATAGCTCAAGATATTCTGGCCCATTCAACCAATCTCTTTTGTTAGTAGGTTCACTGGTAGCAACTGCATAGTTCACATTAATTTGTGTATCTCCAGCACCACCACTTTTAGTAGTAATAAGCACAACACCGTTAGATCCTCGGGATCCATATATAGCAGCTGCAGAAGCATCCTTAAGAATATCGATAGACTCAATATCAGCTGGGTTTAAATCTGCTAACGGGTTAGTTTCGGCAGCATTTCTGGAAAAATCATCTGTAGTTACAGGAATTCCGTCAACTACATAAAGAGGCTGATTACTACCATTAATAGAGGAAGACCCACGAACACGAACCTGGATACCCTGCCCAAGTTTACCGTTGTTTGTCTGAATAAATACACCAGAAGCACGTCCTTGCACGGCTTGCTCAAAGCTATTAACTGGTACAGTTTCAAAGTCACTGGCTTTAATAGTAGAAATATTCCCTGTGACTTTTTCCTTAATCTGAGAGCCATATCCTACTACAACCACATCATCAAGAAGGGCTACATCAAGACTAAGTTCTACGTTAATGGTTGTATTTCCGTTTATTGCTACTTCTTTGGCTATATAACCAACAGAAGAAAATAACAGGATTCCGTTATTGAGCTCTTCTTGTGTTAATGTCAGCTCATATCTGCCATCAACATCAGAAGCTACCCCTTTAACAGTTCCTTGTAAAAGCACTGTTACACTAGGTATAGGTTCCTGGGTGTCGGCGTCTATAATGACCCCGCTTACGACCCGGTTTTGTGCAAATGCAGAAGCAGTTATGACCAAAGTCATAATGAATGCAAACACACTATTCCTTATTAATATTAGTTTTCTCATAGAAACGTCGTTAATTAGTTTGAAAGTTATTGTCTTTAAAAAACCCACCAGTTAATAAAGCATTGACCTAGAACTTACAGATTTCATTAACAAAAGTTAACTATTTTTCATTTTTTCTACTTAAAGAAGTATGAAAGGGATTTTTTTTAACTTAGATGGGCATTACTACTTAATTATTTACCTCAAATATTCCCTAAACCAGCCGATAGTCCATCCTAAAACTTCCAAAAAAGGTACCGGGAAGTCCATTTCTTCGAATGGATGGGCTGCTCCGAAGGTATGACCTGTATTGGCAACCAAGCGTAATTCTTTATCTTTTGAGGCACATTCTATGTGTAATTCTTCTGAATCGGTATAGGGTACGGTCTCATCTTCTCTTGCGTGTATAAATAAGGATGGTATTCGAACATCGGCAACTCGCTTCATAGCCATTAAATGGTCGGCATTAGAAACGGCATCTTCATAAACAACCTTGCCCACTTTCATAATTTGACCCGTACGACCATTATCTACTTCGATAAATCCCTGAGATTTCCATTTTTCAATTTTCTCCTCTGCCCAACGCCCCATATAGTTACCAACAGCTGACCACGTAACCAGGCATTGGATCGATTCATATTCTGCAGCAGCCACTATTGCAGTATGCCCTCCTCTCGAGTGCCCTATAATTCCTATAGTATCTGTATTAAGATGAGAATGACTATCTTTGATTTCTCCTTTTTGAAGGGCATGTATAATCGTCCCTATGTCATCTAAATCCTGCGAGAGTGTTTCCCGCTCAAAAAGATCTAAACGGTCAAGTTCTGTTTTATTTTCTCCAATCCCATTTAAGGAAAAATTCATTGCTAGAACACCAAACCCACTTCGGGCCATATCTTCACAGGCATCAGGGAAAGGGCCCCAATCTTTAAATCCTTTAAAGCCGTGAAGGAATATGATCACAGGAAATTCTCTTGAGGTACCGCTTATAGGAGTATATAAATCCCATCGAATAGGTAATCCTTCTGATGAAGGGGTTTGTCCTGACGAAATTGAAATATTGTCGAATTCCATGTTACCCTTTCTTAAAGTCAAGTGTGTCCAACTTAACCAGTTTTCGAAGGTCATTAATTTCATTTTGTTTTAAATATCTCCAACGTCCCATCGATACATCTTTCAAATTCAGCCCTGCATATTCCGTTCTTTTTAGTTTTGTTACTTCTGTCCCATGAAACTCTACCATCCTTCTAATCAGTCGGTTTCTTCCTTCAAATACTGAAATCAAAAATGTATTTTTAACATCAGCAAATGGTCGGATATTGTAACCAGTGGCTATTCCGTCTTCCAGCTCAACTCCCTTTGCATAAGCATCCAGTTCATCCTGAGTAAGTGTTCGCTTTGTCTGAACTTCGTATGTTTTTTTAACTTTATAGCTAGGATGCATTAACCGGTGTGCTAAATCTCCATCATTAGTCAAGATCAAAAGCCCTGTAGTATTTCGATCTAATCTACCTACCGGATACACGCGATAACCTGTTGCGTTTTCGACCTCATCCAGCACCGTATTCCTGCCGCGATCGTCATCTGTTGTAGTGATGGTATTCTTAGGTTTATTCAGCAACAGATACACAAACGGTTCCAAAGTAATTTTCTGTCCATCTACCTCTACATCATCCTTTCGACGGACTTTATAACCCATTTCTGTAATTACTTTACCATTTACTTTAACTTTTCCGTCAGCAATATAGGTATCTGCCTCTCTTCTTGAACACAATCCTGCATGTGCAATGAATTTGTTTAAGCGGATCTCCTCCGTTTTGGAATAGTTCTGATCTACTTCGTTCGTTTTCTTTTTTTTTGGGTATGATTTCTTTTTTTGATCGTTGCTAGATTTACTTTTTCTCTTTTTCATTCTTCTTCGTCTCCTGAGTTCGTTTCTTCAGGATGCTCTTCTTCTTCACCATCCTGAGCTTCTTGTTCTTCTCCCTCCGTTGGCTCTTCATCCAATTCTTCCATCATAAGCTGGCGCTCGAGTAAAAGCTGCCGATGTTCTGCCATGTCATCATCTTTAAGGATTTCTTCTATTTCTCTTGGTTTCGGAAGATCCTGAACAGAGTTCAAACCAAAGTGGCGCAGAAAGTGTTTGGTTGTCCTATACAATAAGGGCTTCCCCGGGCTATCTGCCCTTCCACTTACTTCAATCAATGCTTTTTCCATTAGCTGTCTTATGATATAACCAGAATCAACTCCACGGATTTGATCTACTTCCGGTTTAGTGATCGGCTGCCTGTATGCTACTATCGCCAAGCTTTCTATGGCCGATTGAGATAGCTTTCGAAATGCATTTTCGTGTTGAAACACACTCAGCCAGTAATGATACTTCGATTGCGTTACAAAAGTATATCCCCCGGCAAGAAGTTCAATTCTAAAGCTCAGCCCATTTTCATCATAACGTTGATTCAGTTTCTCAACAAAATTAGCGACTGTACCCTCATCAATTTCGATTTGTTCTTCATTCTCAACAATGATAGAACGGATTTTTTCTCCTGAAATAGGTTCGTCGCTGGCAAAAATCAAAGCTTCAATTACAGATGAAAGCCTGCTTCCATCAATAAACTGATAATCATTTAATGTCTGTTTCTTACTCACAATCCCTCACAATAAAAAACCCGTCGTTTCCTTGCTTCTGGTAAAGAGGCATAAGAAGATATCCGCCTGCCTGTGCTCTGATTTTGCCATTCCGGTCATTTGCCAACCAGTCTCCTTTTACAACTTGATCGAAATTCTGAAAGCCCGGTCTCATTTCAAATTCATCACCGTCTTCAATAATATGTTTATATAAAAAGTCTACTTCAGAAGGGTACCCACTTACTCTGCTCATTAAATAATCGTGCTGTATGTCAAAATCCGGAATATCATTCTTGTTTATCATTCCAACACTTTCAAGAAGAACAAGTAATCCAGCATAGGCATTGTCCTCTGCTTCTCTGGATCCATGGGTTCCCGTTTCAAAAGCAAAACCAATATGCCCTGCATCTTCAACATATTCCATGGAGGTTCCCGGCAGGGAGTAGTGAATTCCTAAAATTCTTGGAACTCCCAGTTTTGAAATTATCTCGATATGCCGCTCGTCATCAGGTGTTATAGTGAAAAGCCCCCCTGAGCCTGAGAACGTATGCAAATCAACATAAATAACTTCTTCATCATTAGAATCCAGAACTATCGGATCCAGGATTTGTAACATCTTCTTCACTTCTACCCGGTCTATAGAACTCAGCTCTCTGGACTTTGTTCTCCTGATCTTATCTAAAATCGAAGTTGTCCATAGCCGGTTCATGTCTTCGTTTACAAAGCGGACACCGGCAGCCAACGCTGGAATATTTCCTTTCAATCCCAGAAAACGACCTTTAAGTTTCGACTTAATTGGTTCAATTTCTTCAATAACTCTTTTAATAGCACCTATCCCGGTAGCTTCGTTGCCATGAATTCCTGCAACCGCAATAATTGTTGGACCTTCTAGCTCTCCAATAACATCTGCGATATAATGCTGTGCTTTTGAGCCGGGTTTTAATCTGTGTTCTACTTTCGCAAGCTGCATTTACTCCTTGTCGTCATTTTCCTCGGCAAGTGCTCTCAATAATCGCCGGGTTATATTCATATAATTTCCTTCCGTAATAATACCAACTAATCGACTATTCTTCACTACAGGAAGGCACCCGATTTGCATTTCCTGCATAATGTTCATCGCTTCAATAATTGAGGCTTCAGGGTGAATTGTAATGGGATTTTGAATCATGAAATCACTAACAGGTAAATTCACAATATCCTTTCCTTCGTTCATCATTTGAGAGTATTCACGAAGCACCATTCTCATTGAGATCAATCCAACCAAATGTTTCTGATCATCTTCTATAGGTATGTATCTAATTTTCCTCCAATCCATCAGATTTGAAGTAAATTCAATCAAATCTTCTTTACGTGCAGTAAAAAGATCTGTAGTCATGAACTCTTCAACTAGTAAACTAGAGGGTTTCCAGTTCTCCATATCATGGACATTTGCAAGACCCCATTTGTGAACCGGCTCTCCTTTCTTTTGATTTTTGAGCATGGAAGCAGTAATTGCGGAAACAACCTGTTCTCTATTATTATCTTTTATAAGATTGGAGTATGATCTCACTACCCAGTATGACCCCGTTTGCGCGGATTCAACTCTGTCTTGAATAACCCCCAAATAAGTATCAATATCTGATTTATCAATATTAGCTTTATTAAGTCCGGCATTTGCGATTGGCAGAAGTTCATCAATGATCAGATCCTTAGCAGTTACCTTCTTTCCTTTAGTCCATTCGAATTTGGTATCCAGGCCCATTTTTGATGCCGCAAAAAAGTTCATTCTCGCATCATCAAACTCCAACTCTTTAGTGATATCGGAATATTCATCTTCGAATCCATTTAAAAGACCCAGCCAAAATGCAGTATTTGCCATCTCATCAATAACAGTAGGTCCTGAAGGAAGCACTCGGTTTTCAATTCTCAAATGTGGTTTTCCACTTCCGACTCCATAACAAGGTCTGTTCCATCTATAAACTGTCCCATTATGTACATTTAGTGCCATTAGTTTAGGAGCTGTTCCATTTTTCAACATCTCCTCAACATCTTCTTCAACATTTGAACTTAGCAGAACCCTGAAACGGGAAATGTCCTCTTTATAAATATCCAGAATTGAATCCTTCAGCCAGTTTGTTCCAAACATGACACGAGGACTACTTTCCCTTATATGATCGCCCACCCCTCTTGTATCAACAGATTGATGAAAAAGGGCTATCCGGGTTTCTGCCCAAAGTCGCTTTCCCAAAAACAAAGGTGAGTTTACTGCCCCGGCAAGAACCGGAGCTGTTATTGCCTGTGCAATATTATATTTAGATACAAACTCATCCGGCTTTATTTGTAGATGTACCTGAAATCCGGTATTACATCCTTCGAGTAAAGGCGTATCAAACTTCATGAGTAGCTCATCCATTCCCTGAATACGAAGCTCGAACTCTTTTCCCCTCATGTTATCAATTGCATCACAAAGTGCCTTATAGCGGGGAATAGGTGTTAAGCTATCTATCGTTACATCCGCTTTCCTGATGGTTGGAAGTATCCCGGTGAGCAAAACCTCTGAGTCAATTTCTTCTGCTGCGGCTCTTACCTGCTGAACTCTTTTTTGGAGATTGTGCTCCATTTGAGAAAGCGCATTCCCTTTAAATTCTAATGGTGGGTTGATATTCACTTCCAGATTAAATTTCGCAAACTCAGTAGTGAAGTGTTCACTTTCTCCTCCCAACCTTTCTAAAACTTCTCCCGCATTCAGAAATGGTTTCCCGTTTCTATCGATCAAACAAAGCTCTTGTTCAGCTCCGATTCGAATGATATCCGTTTCAAACCATTCTTCATCCAGCATCTTCTTTAATGCACGCAGATCTTTAAGCACGTTCGTCATAAAGTTCTGAACCTGCTCGTTTGTTTTCGCCAGTTTTACTCTTTGTTCGCCCATATTTTTGTTATGATCTTAACAGATAGGAAATACTTACTTTCTGATGCTTATTGCAAGTTTTTAGCGAATTGCATCTACATTAATATTAATGCGCACTACCGATGTGCTGATTTCTGAATGTTGCTCATAAACTTCCATAACCTTTGTAAGCATCGCATCTATGTATTTTGCACCTTTTTCGGGATTTATTTTTATGATTAATTCCCAGTAAAAATTTCTGTTCATCCAACTAATAGCAGCTACGGATGGTCCCAGAATTTCCAATCCCGGAATAACGTTCTCCACTACGCGTCTTAACACCAGCGCTGCTTTGTTTACTTTCTGCTCTTCTTTTCCTTTAAGTACAAATTTTATCAATCTGGAATAGGGTGGATAATTCAATGGTTTTCTGAACCCCATTTCTTCTTTTGCAAATCCTTCGTGGTTGTGCATTTTGGCAAACTGGATCGCTGTGTTTTCAGGTTGACGAGTTTGGATGAATACTTTTCCCGGCTTTGATCCCCGGCCCGATCTACCCGAAACCTGGCTTAATAATTGATACGTCCTTTCATTTGATTGGAAAGACGGAAATGCTTGCTCCGTATCTGCATCAATCACTCCTACAACTGTTACATTGGGGAAATCGAGACCCTTAGCAACCAGCTGTGTACCAACCAAAATGTCAGCATCACCTTTCCCAAAGGAATTCAGGATTCGTTCATGCGCTCCCTTTTTTGAAGTGGAGTCTTTATCAAATCGAAGAATATTTGCATCCGGGAATAACTCTTCCAGGCTCTCCTCAATTTTTTGTGTACCTGAACCCTTAATAACCAATTTGTCTGATCCACAAACTTCGCATAGTGTATCTGCTTTTCTGGAATATCCGGAATAGTGACACATCAACATATTTTTGTGTTTGTGATAGGTGAGGCTTACCGAACATTCCGGACTTTGAGGTATGTGCCCACAGGTTTCGCATTGCATATAACTTGCAAAACCCCGGCGATTGAATAACAGAATGACCTGGTTCTTTTGAGCAAGGGCTTCTTCAACGGCACTATACAATGGAATCGAAAGTTCGCCTTTCATAGCCCCAGTATATTGCTTTAGGTCAACGATTTTGACTTCCGGAAGAACTGCTTCGGCGTGCCGCTCTTTTAGCTCCAACAATGTGGCCTTCCCTTTGCCAGCCATATTAAGTGCCTGCATACTTGGTGTTGCCGAACCCATTATGACTACTGCCTTATTGAGACTCGCTCTCATGATAGCCGTTTCACGGGCGTGATATCTGGGCGAAGGATCTATTTGTTTATAGGAAGCATCATGCTCTTCGTCAAGAATTATGAGTCCCAGATTTTGAACGGGAGCAAATAGTGCCGACCGTGGACCTATAGCAATATTTTTTGTCCCTTTCTTGAGCTCTTTCCAGGCTTGTAACCTCTCTCTATTAGTCATCCGACTATGCAGAACTGCTATTTCATCACCAAAAATCTGGTAAAAACGGGCAACAGTTTGTGGCGTAAGAGCAATTTCTGGTACCAGTACAATTCCACCTTTCCTTTGCTCTCTTACCTCTTTTAGCACATGGATGTAAACTTCAGTTTTTCCACTTCCGGTTATCCCATACAATAAGAAGTTCGCGAAAGAGTCTTTTTGTAATGACTCTAAAATCTTTTCATAGATCTTCCCTTGAGATTTATTCAGTGATTTTATCGTGTCGGGGTCATAACTAAGGTCCGGTTCTACACTTCCGGATTCAACTTCTCTATAAGTGATCCACCCGGAATCCTGAAGCTTTCTTTTTGAATAACCATTGAATTCATCCAGATACTTTAGTGAAGATTGTCTTTTAGGCAAACCGACTTCAACTAGTCCTTTTAAAGCAGCTTGCCATTTATTTAATTTTCCATCAATCTCAGAAAGAAAATCATTGGCTTTTTGGGCTGATTTATCTCCTCTCCAATGCCACTCTCTTTCTGTTTTAACAGATACTTTTGAATCCGGTTCTTCCCATATTTGTAGTACCCCTTTTTTTATCAGTTGATTGAAGACTTTATTCAAGCCGGTCCCTTTCCACCTCTTTTTGGCTTCATCGAAAAGTAGTTTCTTCTGCTCCCGAATTTCTGAGTACACCTCTTGTTCTTTTTTGGATAATTCAACTCCTGAGTGTTCCTCGTTTGTTCGAATATACTTTTTGGAAATGAAATTGAGTCCGGCTGGAAGTGCCGCCTGTATTACTTCTCCCCAACTGCTAAAATAAAATTGGTGTATCCACTTGGTAAGCTGAAGCAATTCCCCTTCAATCACTGGCTGTTGATCGAGTAGTTTTCTAATTGGCCTGGTTTCAAACTGAGGGGTCTTAGTATGGATATTTACTACTACTCCAATTGCAAAATAATTTCGGAGAGGTGCCCATGCTCTCACTCCAATCCATACATCTTGTTCTAGGTGATCAGGAACTTGATAGGTAAATTCCTGTCGAACTGCTGTTGGAAATACTATGTCGGCGTATTTGGGCAATATTCATTCTCTGGATTAAAGCTAAAAAGCTTATCCATTTAATACGCTGAAATCAACTCTTATAATGTCAATATCAGATATATAATTAGAATGATGATTGGTAAAGTAAATACCAAACTCCCTTGCCAATATGTTGTTTCTTTTTTCATAGCCATCTCCAAACTTTATAAATTAAAACTTCTTTCAAGAAGACTAGTTCCCGCTCTTAAATAACTTTTCAAAAACCATAAATTTCACCGCATGAAAATGCTAAGATTTGAATGACTAATATTGAATGGGGAATTACGAAGTACGAGTATTCTTTGACGCATTATTTCTCGCCGTCTTAATACTGGTGGTTAAAATTGAAATTAATTCATCGCACTCTTTGATAACCGGAATAACAGCTTTGGACTCAATTAATGGTTTTCTATCAATGATCTTTAAACAGACTAAGGTTTCTCTTAGCTCTTTCACCCCGATTTTTAATTTATGAATGAAATCATTTCTTGATTCTGCATCACAAGCCTCTGCATATTGAAAGGCAGGAGATGTCCCACTTCGTACTATTTGTTTAGCAAAGTGTGTTCCTAAATAAGTTTTAGGTAAACGCTCACTGATATAAACGATCGTTAAAGCAAACCCGATTAAGCGCTCTTCTAAATCATATTTTCTTTTTGTATCCATTTTTATGTTTTGTTGTCTAGTTTCTTTTCGCTCGTTATTTGTAATTCCTTATTCAATATTCGTCAATCCTCACCCAAGCCACCCTTCTCTATCCAGGCTTCGATATTGAATAGCTTCGGCAATATGATGCGATTGAATATTTTCTGATTTATCAAGATCGGCGATTGTTCTTCCAACTTTCAGAATGCGATCATAGGCTCTGGCTGAGAGTCCCAATGAAGTAATTGCTTTCTTCAGGATCTCGGAACTCGTCTCATCCAACTCACATACTTTCCGAACCTGGCGGGTATTCATCTGGGCGTTAGAGTATACTCCTTTCAACCCAATAAATCGTCTGGATTGGATAGTTCGGGCTTCAATCACACGTTCTCGTATTTCTTTTGAAGATTCACCTTTTGCTTTCCCGGAGAGCTCATCATAACTGACTTTATTCACTTCTATATGCAAGTCAATTCGATCCAACAATGGCCCACTTATTTTACTCAAATAGCGCTGCATCTGAAGAGAAGACGTCCCGTTCATCTCTTGTGGGTTGTACCAGTCACCGGATGGAGATGGATTCATAGAAGCAACCAACATCACTCTGCTTGGATAGGTAACACTCATCCTTGCTCTCGAAATGGAAACAAAACCGTCTTCAAGTGGCTGACGCATCACCTCTAGAGCACTTCGTTTGAATTCAGGCAACTCATCAAGAAATAGAACGCCATTGTGTGCCATTGATATTTCACCCGGCATCGGTATTCCTCCACCCCCAACCAGAGCAACATCTGAAACCGTATGATGCGGAGCTCTGAATGGCCGTGAAGTGATGAGTGCCTTTCCGGATTTCATCAAACCCGAAACAGAATGAACTTTCGTTGTTTCCAGCGCCTCATCTAATGAAAGTGGAGGAAGAATAGTAGGGATACGACGAGCCATCATCGTTTTTCCTGATCCCGGAGGACCGACCATCACTACATTATGACCTCCTGCTGCGGCTATTTCGAGTGCTCGTTTCACATTTTCCTGTCCTCTTACGTCACTGAAATCCAGTAAATCAGCCTGTCCGTTTTGGCTGAATACGTTTCCAACATCAATATGGAAAGGATCCATACTTCCACGATTCTCTAACCAGTCTTTCACCTGATTTAAGTGCTCAAAAGGAAAAATCTCAATTCCCTCCACAACCGCGGCTTCCGCTCCATTCTCTTTTGGAACAATCAAATATTTAAAGCCACGCTTTTTGGCTTCTACTGCAACCGGAAGAACTCCTTTAATCGGACGAATTTTCCCATCTAATGCTAATTCACCTAGCATCACGGTTTCTTCGAGTTTTTCAGTGTGAATTTGCCCTGACATACGAAGCAACCCGATCGCAATGGGGAGATCGAAGGCATTACCTTCTTTGGGAAGATCGGCAGGAGCAAGGTTTACAGTAATTCTACCCAGAGGATAATAAGAACCTGTATTTCTGATAGCCGCTTCTACCCTATCCCGCGATTCTGAAACGGCTCGGTCTGGTAATCCTACAAGAAAAAATTTTACCATTCCGTTGGTGTGATGGGTTTCTACATCTATGATCTTTGCATCAACACCTACCGTTGATGCACAATAAACTCTGGCTAACATTGGAACTCCGAATCTTTTTATATTGCTTTGCGTAGTTAGACCCCGCCGGAGGAAACTCCTTACAAAAAATTTCATAAATTGCACATATCATGAATAAAGACGAGGCAAAATCAAAAGCAAAACGCATCTATGAAGAAGTTCAGGGTGGCGTTAATGAGGTGATCGCTAAGATCAGAGAATTTATAAAGGAAGGCAGTGCCAGACGACTAATTATCAAGAACAAAGAGGGAGAAGTAGTTTTTCAAACGCAGTTGGCATTTGGAGTTGGTGGCGCAGCTTTAGTTGGGGCAATGGCGCCGGTTATTTCTGCAATCGGAATGTTCGCAATGTTTATTAACGATTACCAGATTCTGGTTGAGAGAGAAGTTGATGAAGAAGATGAATTCTCAGTTGACGCTGAAGTGATCGAAATCACTGAAGATGATGAAGAGGAAGCTTCCGAAGAAACAAAGGATGAAGATAAAACTGAAGAAAAAGAAGCCGAAGAGAAAGAGGAAAAAACGGTAGGTAAGAAAAAGAAAAAATAAGCTTCCTTGACCAAAATCCGATCAAGCATCTGATTTATCGTAATTATTAAAACTAATGCTAGGGAATTTAATCTTAACAGGAGTCTCTTGGCTCCTGTTTTATTTTGTTCTTAAAAACCACTTTTAAAAAACTGGTTTTTACCTTTTAATAAACTTCTCAAAGAAATTGGAGTTGGTTTAATCCTTGCTTTATTAGCATTTGCAATACCCCTGATTACCAAAACTCTTATCTATAATATTGAATGGAGTTTTAGCGACTCAGCCAATTTCACTGATACGATAAAAGCCTTTTATTTTTATTTTAACTCAGTACTTTTCGAAGAATTATTGTTCAGAGGGGCTTTGCTATCGCTGATCATATATTTCACATCAAGTAGAACTGCTATTCTCATCTCAGCAACTGCTTTCGGTATCTATCATTGGTTTTCGTATGGGATGTTTGGAAATGGCTTGGTACCAATGGCCTATATCTTTTTACTCACTGGTGGGATGGGATTGATTTGGGCCTATATGTATTCAAAAACGAACTCTATTGTACTGCCTGTTGTTGCACATTTAGGCTGGAATTTTCAATCTGCTTTATTTCTAGACTACCAACCTTTCGGGCAACTACTTTTTAAATCAACAATTAATCGTGAACTGCCGGAATTGGCCGACTTTGGGATACAAGCTGGTGGGGATATTTTATCTATCCTTTTGATGTTAGGTGGATTTAAATATTATCAACACAAAAAAAGAAAGCCGGTAATTAACCAGCTTTCCTAAACTCTTTAATACAGTAGAGGCTATTTCCAGTGCTCCTCAGCAATTGCTTCCAGACTGAGTTCATTGCTCAAATAATGCTCGGCATCTAACGCTGCTTTACAACCTGTTCCGGCAGCAGTAACCGCCTGACGATAGAATGAATCCATCGCATCCCCGCAGGCAAAAATTCCGGGAAGATCGGTTTTAGTAGATTGTCCTTTCGTCTCGATATAGCCCACATCATCCATGGTAAGAACACCTTTAAACAGATCGGTATTTGGCTTATGTCCGATCGCGACAAAGACTCCCGTAACATCATCTAATATAGTTGAGTCTCCTGTTTTTCGGTTTTTGATTTTAACTCCTTCAACAACCTGTTCGCCCAAAACCTCTTCTACTTCGCTGTCCCAGATAAATTCGATCTTTTCGTTTTCGAAGGCTCGGGTTTGCATAGCTTTTGAAGCACGGAGTTCATCACGTCGGTGTACAACCGTTACTTTGCTGGCAAACTTAGTGAGAAAAGTAGCTTCTTCCATCGCTGTATCACCACCCCCAACAATAATCACATGTTGATTTCGGAAAAAAGCTCCATCACAAGTGGCACAGGCAGAAACCCCTTTACCACGAAGGCGTGTTTCACTTTCCAAACCTAACCACATGGCTGAAGCACCAGTAGAAATAATAATAGTATGTGCTTTGATCTCGGTTTTTTCGTCTACGGTAAGTTTATAGGGACGCTCATCAAAATCGATATCGGTTACGTATCCATATCGTGCATCGGCTCCGAACTTGGTCGCCTGCTCACGGAAATCCTGCATCATTTGTGGTCCCATCACTCCATCGGGATAGCCTGGGAAATTTTCAACATCGGTAGTAGTCATAAGCTGACCACCCGGCTCGGGCCCTTCGAAAACAATAGGGTTTAAATCGGCTCGTGCTGCATAAAGTGCTGCAGTTAATCCGGCAGGTCCACTTCCAATAATTACCACTTTAAATGTTTTGCCTGCAATATCTTCCATAATAATAGCTTTTAATTAATTAGACAGGCAATGATAAGAAAAACCATTATCAATTTGGTTTGAATATCTCTATAACAATGATAGCTATTAAAAGATTTTTGTAGCTGGAATAACGGAAAATGAACATTGATTATTGATATAGCCGGAATCAATATTTGTAGGAAAAAAAGTAAGGATATCCAATGTATCATCAACATATAACAAGCCTTCTTCTTCGCGGAATTCGATGAGAAATTCTATTTCGCCGAAAGGTTCTACTGGTTCTCTTACTGTGAGTGTTCCATCGCCCCTTGAAATTATCTCCAGTTTTTGAATATCAAAACAGACATCATCTGGGGCATTAATTGGGTCCCCAATTCTGAAATGAAATGTGAAGTATTCCTGATCTATCGTTAAGTAAAACTCGATATCTCCTTCCTCCACTTTAGCATTGTATTGCCAGGTGTTTTCCTCTAAAAATTGAAAATCAAATGAGCAAATTGGGCCAAACGTAGAAAAATCGGCATCGCTTTGAACAAATAGCTCGTTAACAACTTGCTCATCTTCCCTTCTTTCAATTTCCAGCCCTTGATTCGTTCTGGTTAACGTAACTTCCTGAGTTCCGGTTGTTGAAGCAGGGTCATTATCTGTTATTGTAAATACGTTTCCATTAATTTCTATTACTTCTAAACCTGAGAAGAAAAAACAGTTCTCCTGCTGAACCTGATCATAAATCTTAATCGAATCTTCCCGTACCGAAATATAAATATGATCTCCATCCTCAAGCTCTAACTCCCAATTGCCAAACACATCAGTCGGATCAACACATATCGGAGCAAGTGTATTGATATCGACTTCACTTGGTGAATATTTATCTAATTCGCTTTGCGTTTTTTCGATATCCCGAACATGAATTCTGTCACCATTCTTTGAAATCGCGAGAACTCTGTTTTCTTCCAGACCTTCCTGATCCAGAATATAGAATCCAGTACCATCTATTCTTAAAACTTGATAGGCATCAACTTTAATACAATTTTCAACAGCATCATAAAAATAAAAGATAACCTCAGTATCAGATATTTGTAGATAGGTAATACTATTTACTGATTGCCGAAGCTCCCAAAATCCCTGAACACTTCCTGCTTCATCGTTGTCTAAATCCAGATCTTCACATGCAGTTGTAGCAATGAAAGCACTAGTAATCAGAATCAAACTGTATTTAAAGAGAGACTTCATGGTGTTACCCCCAACTTCTTAATGGAGTTAATTATACATGATCCAGAGGAAAAATGTGTTAGAATTATTATCATGGATTTGTAATTATAAAAAACATTCATTTACCCCTTCTATGAAACAAATACTTACATTAACCATAGTAATTTTTCTTTCTCCAAAATTATTTTCTCAAACTGAAATCGAATTTTCTAAGGAATGGGCTTTTGATGGGCAAATTATTAGTTCGGTTTCCCTTGGCGATATTAACCAAGATGGTATATCTGACTTTGCAATAATTCATAATGAATCAACTCCAACCGAATTAACTTTTTCCATAAAAATATTTTATGGTGGCGAAAATATATCAGAGAATCACAATATCAGGTTACTACCCACGAACCAAAGTTTAGGAGGAAAAGCTTTATTTATACATGATATAGTTACTGGAAATTTTAATGACGATCAATACATAGATATAGCAATTAGTTTTAAAGAAGGTATTTTTGAAAACAGTACTGAATTCAATTCATATAATGTTGAAATACTTTGGGGCGATGATGAGAATTCTTTTACAAACCGAAGTATAATTAATACCAACTCATTTAGTTCTCCTATTCCTGATCGCGAATTCCATTCTAAAATTGATAATTTAGGCGACCTAAATAATGATAGTATAGACGACATTGGTATTCTACCTATAGGAGCGGCTTCAGGTACTGAAAACGAAAACGCTCCCCTTAATGAAGCTTGGATTTTTTTTGGAGGGAATACTTTAAATGATGAACCTGATATAATTCTCCCAATTAATAGCAGTTTTAATATTGAATCAGATACTGAGCTACGACCAAAGGATATTATAAACCTTTGTGATATCAATGGAGATGGCAATAATGATTTCGCAATTCCACTATTTAATACTGTAAATCCCAACAACTTTGTCAGTCCACAACGTGGTTCCGTCTTGATATACTTTGGGGGCGAAGATAAAATTTACTCAAGTTATGATTTATATGTAGTTCCCGAACAAACCATTGCTCCTTATCAGGCTGTATTTGGAAAAATTACGATTGGTTATACCGATATAGATAATGACACATACAATGACGTAATTTTTTCTAATGATATAAACTCTTCGTTTTATGAAGATCCAGAAAATTATTACGTCTTATATGGTGGAACTGAAGTTGATAGTGTCCTTGATCAGGAATTTTCTCTTGATTTGAACTTATTCGGAAGCAATCCAAGAAGCCTTTGGTTTGAGGGAGAAAAAATAGACAGCTTCCTAGGATCTGTGAGCGCTTACAATTCTCAAAATGGTAGCCAGAGCGGGTTAGTTTTTTCTACGTTCAGTAATTTTCCCAGTAATACTAATGCAGTAATCGTAAACACTAATAATCTTTTAGAAGAGGATAAGGGTGCTGTAAAGCTTGTAGCACCAGACACACTTTTATCATTGGGTTTCAACCATGAGTATTCCATTGCCATCGATGATTTCACAGGGGATAATAATCCAGAAGTTATTCTAACTCAGATAAAGGAAATTGACTTTTCTACAAGAGAATCAAATGTGTACATGTATTCTCTTGGCACATTGTTAACTAGTTCTGAATTTCAAAATGACCTTGTTTCAGAATTCAATTTATTTCAAAACTATCCGAATCCTTTTAATCCTAATACTCAAATCAGTTTTGAACTATCGAATCCGGAATTTGTAACCCTTAACGTTTATGATATTCTAGGCAGAGAAATAAAAACTATCGTAAACGGAAAGCTTACTAATGGCACTCACAGTTATAGTTTCGATGGATCAGATTTGACATCAGGAGTTTATATATACTCATTAAAAACAAATTCCATGATCGAGTATAGAATGATGACTTTAATAAAATAGATTCTTGTACTCACAAAAATCTAGTTCGAATTCTACTAGTCTTACTTTACAAAACAAAAAAGCGCTCCCACTTTTATTTGTCTAAAACTTCTATTTCATTAAGTTGACCTAAACTAAAGTTGGAGGATACCATTGATTATTGCTGTTCCAAAAGAAACAGCTGAACACGAACGGCGGGTTGCACTTACTCCCGATGTCGCTGCTCAGCTTATCAAAAAAGAACTGGAAGTTTGGATTGAGTCAGGAGCTGGCTTAGAGGCTAATTTTCTGGATTCTGCTTATACAGATGCAGGAGCCAAAATCATTTCCGATCGATCAGAGCTATTCCAGAAAACGGATATACTTCTTGCCGTTCAAACTCCGCCTCAAGAAGACTTAAAAAACCTTAAAAAAGACACCGTTTTAATCTGCTTCTTGTGGGCTCTGCAACATCCTGACCTTGTTGAGTCTCTGAAATCTTTCGGGATTTCGGCTATGGGAATGGATGCTGTTCCAAGAATTTCACGCGCTCAGAATATGGACGCTTTGTCTTCTATGAGTTCCATTGCAGGGTATAAAGCATCACTTATTGCCGCGGATACTCTGGATAAATATTTCCCGATGATGATGACAGCTGCAGGCACCATCCCTCCTTCCAAAGCTCTGATTTTAGGTGCGGGTGTAGCCGGACTTCAAGCCATTGCCACTTGTAGAAAACTTGGCGCAGTGGTTGAGGCTTACGATGTTCGCCCGGTGGTAAAAGAACAAGTTGAAAGTTTAGGAGCCAAATTTGTGGAGGTCCCTTTAGACGATGAAGACACAGAAACGAAAGGAGGATACGCTAAAGAGCTTTCCAAGGACAGCCAGGAACGCCAGAAACAAGTAATTGCTGAGCATGTAAAGAAATCGGATATCGTAATTACAACAGCATTAATTCCCGGGCGACCTGCTCCTCTTTTGGTAACAAAAGAAACCGTTGCGGGTATGAAACCAGGTTCCGTAATTGTTGATCTGGCAGCTGAAAACGGTGGGAACTGTGAGCTAACCGAAGCTGGAAAAACCGTAGTTAAGCACGGTGTAAATATTGTTGGACCAATTAATCTTCCAAGCCAGCTCTCTAACCATGCGAGCCTTTTATATGCAAAGAACATGCTCAATTTGTTGAACCTCCTGATCAAAGAAGGAGAAGCTAATTTCGATTTCGAAGATGAAATTTTGTTGAACACCACCATCACACACAACGGAGAGATTATTTCTCCAATGGTTAAGAATAAATGAATTAGGAATTAGGAATAGGCATCCTATTCCTAATTCTTGTATTCCAAATTAAATACACTATGTCAGTTTTAATATTTTCGTTATTCATATTTGTGCTCGCCTGTTTTATCGGGTTTGAGCTCATCTCAAAAGTTCCTCCTACGCTTCATACTCCTTTGATGAGTGGGGCTAATGCCATTTCCGGGATTACGATAGTAGGCGCTTTAATTGTAGCCGGTTCTTTAGGAGAAGAGATGGGAAAATGGATTGGATTCGCAGCCATCATCCTTGCAACCATTAATGTGGTTGGCGGATTTATGGTTACCGACCGCATGCTGGAGATGTTCAAGAAAAAGGAGGATGACAAATGATCAGTGAACTTCTACCAGAATCAATAGCTGCTTTTTTACCTGATACGATCCAGCTTATTTATCTTATCGCAACAGCGTTTTTTATCCGTGGACTAAAGCTCCTCAATTCTCCCGCTACGGCACGAAAAGGAAATCAGCTTGCCGCTATCGGTATGTTAATTGGTGTAGTAGTTACCCTTTTCGATCAGCAAATAGTTTCTTTTGAATTGATTGTAGCCGGAGTAGTTATTGGTGGTCTGATTGGTCTTGTGCTTGCTAAAAAAGTAGAAATGACAGCCATGCCAGAGCTCGTTGCGGTATTCAATGGGTTTGGAGGCGCTGCGTCTGCATTAGTTGCCTGGGGTGAATTTGCCAGAACTACAGATGTATTAGGCTTTGAGGCAACCGTTCTTGTGACAACCGGGCTAAGTATTTTCATCGGAGCTATCACCTTTACCGGGAGTTTTGTAGCCTTTGGTAAACTTAAAGGCTTCATTTCCGGAAACGCTATCACCTTCCCCGGACTCAATTTCATCAATATTGGCTCAATGATCGGAGTGCTGGTATTGATTGGAATCTTCACATACGACCCGACTAACATGACAATTTTCTGGGTAATTATGGGAGTTTCTCTTCTAATCGGAATCACCTCCGTTATTCCTATTGGTGGAGCGGATATGCCGGTGGTTATCTCACTTTTAAATTCATATTCGGGTATTGCTGCTTCCATGGCAGGATTTGTACTAGGAAATAATCTGCTTATCGTTTCCGGAGCGTTAGTTGGTGCGGCCGGTCTTATCCTAACACAAATTATGTGTAAAGCCATGAACCGATCCCTCTTTAACGTAATCTTCGGTTCCTTTGGTGGTGATGGAGGAAGTTCCGGTGGAGGCGGTGCTACAGGCGATAAATCTGTAAATGAAACCTCTGCTGAGGACCTTGCTATACAAATTGCCTATGCTTCAAAAGTAGTTATCGTTCCTGGATATGGACTCGCAGTGGCTCAGGCACAACACGTAGTTAAAGAAGTGGCTACCAAACTTGAGCAGAAAGGCGTTCAGGTTAAATATGGAATTCACCCTGTTGCAGGCCGAATGCCCGGTCACATGAATGTATTACTTGCTGAGGCGGATGTGCCTTACGATTTACTCTACGACATGGATCAGATTAATCCGGAATTTGCTTCAACCGATGTGGTAATGATCATAGGAGCTAATGATGTAGTAAACCCAATGGCCAAAACTTCTCCGGGAAGTCCGATTTACGGCATGCCAATTCTGGATGTAGATGAAGCCAAACGTACAGTAGTATTCAAACGAAGTTTAAGTGTTGGTTACGCCGGTATTGATAACCCCTTATTTTATGAACAGAAAAACCAGATGTTCTTCGGTGATGCCAAGAAAAGTCTGCAGGCATTAAATGAAGCTTTGAATGAGGTTTAGTGAACATCCAACATCCAACATCCAACATCCAACATCCAACATCCAACAAGCTGAATTAAACTAGATGATGAGCAAAACACTTTGGATCTTCTTCTCGGTAATTATAATTGGAACGCTAACATCCTGCGATAATGAATGCAAGTTTGAGCCCAATCTTGATGTAAATCAGAGCCAACTCGCTGAAGACATCGAAAAAATAGACGCTTATTTAGCTGAGAATGAAATTGAGGCTGAAATCCATCCTTCAGGAATACGCTATGTGCTCAAGAGAGCAGGAGATGGAAACAAACCAGGAAATTGTAGCCAGGTAAGGGTTTCTTATGAAGGTAAGCTAATAAGCGATGGCTCTGTATTTGATGACGCAACGGATACCATCAGAGTTTTTGATCTGCAAGCTCTGATAACCGGTTGGCAGATTGGAATCCCAATAATGAAAGACGGAGGTCGTATTACTCTTTTTATTCCTTCGGTATATGCCTATGGTGCTAATGGCAGACCTAATAATGGTATTCCGGCAAACGCCAATCTTCAGTTTGAGATCATTCTTTACGAATCTTTCTAGCTCATCAACAATACCTATTACCAGTTAAAGCTTTATTGATTGGAGAACGATTCATCTAATCTTTTTCTTTAGATGTTATATATAGCGAATATTCCAGTTGGGCGCTGGAACGGTATTAAATCTAAAATAAAATCGGTCTTACAATGAAAGAATTAGCTAATGGAAATGGCGACGCTAGTATGTGTCCATTTATAAATGTGAACGACAAATACGCTGCTGGTGCTGGTACTAAAAATGAGGATTGGTGGCCAAATTCATTAAACCTCAATATTCTCAGGCAACATTCCTCGCTCTCTGATCCTATGGGTGAAGATTACGACTACGCTAAAGAATTTAAATCCATCGATTTTGCCGGGCTAAAAAACGACCTCACAAACTTAATGACCGACTCTAAAGAATGGTGGCCTGCTGATTATGGTCACTACGGTCCTTTTATGATTCGCCTCGCTTGGCACGCTGCCGGAACCTATCGTGTGATGGACGGGCGCGGAGGAACTATCGGAGGGCAACAACGATTCGCGCCACTAAATAGCTGGCCTGATAATGCCAATTTAGATAAAGCTCGCCGATTACTTTGGCCAATCAAGCAAAAATATGGTAAAAAAATCTCATGGGCAGATTTGTTAATTCTGGCTGGGAATGTGGCGCTGGAATCAATGGGTTTCAAAACGTTTGGATTTGCCGGAGGACGGAGAGATGACTGGGAAGCAGATCAATCCGTAAACTGGGGACCGGAAAAAGTTTGGGTATCCAACGAACGGCACGATGAATATGGGGAACTTCAAGGTGCGCTTGCTGCCGACCATATGGGATTGATTTATGTGAATCCCCAAGGTCCGAATGGTGAACCTGATCCTGCTAAATCAGCAAAATATATTCGTAACGCGTTTGCCCGGATGGCAATGAACGATGAAGAAACCGTTGCGCTAATTGCAGGTGGACACACCTTCGGTAAAGCCCATGGTGCCGGACCGACTGATCACAAAGGAGCAGAGCCTGAAGCAGCAGGTATGGCAGAGCAAGGGTTCGGTTGGACGAGCGATTTCGGTACCGGAAAAGGTGCTGATACCATCACAGATGGAGAAGAAGGTGCCTGGACTGAAAACCCAATCCAATGGGATAATAACTACTTTGAGAATTTATTCCGGTATGAATGGGAGTTAACCAAGAGTCCGGCCGGTGCTTATCAATGGCAGCCAAAAGACGGAGCAGGAGCTGGAACTGTAATTGATGCTTACGATCCGAACAAAAAAGATGCGCCCATGATGTTTACCACAGATCTGGCACTTCGAGTTGATCCTGAGTACGAGAAAATTTCCAGACGATTCCTCGAAAATCCCGATGAATTTGCTGACGCTTTTGCGCGTGCATGGTATAAATTGACGCACCGTGATATGGGACCTAAATCATTGTTCATTGGCCCGGAAGTTCCTGAAGAAGAGTTGCTGTGGCAAGATCCGATTCCTGAGGCTACTCATGAAGTCATCAATCAAAACGATGTCGCAGTTCTAAAAGATAAAATTCTGAGTTCAGGACTTTCTGTTTCAGATTTAGTTTCAGCCGCATGGGCCTCTGCTTCTACTTTCCGGGGATCAGATAAACGTGGTGGTGCAAACGGTGGCCGCGTGCGATTAGCTCCACAAAAAGATTGGGAAGTAAATAATCCTGATCAGCTCAACGAAGTGTTAAATACACTGGAAACTGTTCAGCAATGGTTTAATGAAGAACAGTCTGGAAACAAGCAGGTTTCGATGGCTGATTTGATTGTTCTAGGCGGATGCGTTGCTGTTGAAAAAGCTGCTAAGGAAGCCGGACACCAAATTACTGTTCCATTCACTCCCGGGAGAACAGATGCTTCACAAGAGCAAACAGATGTGGAATCGTTCGAATGGATGGAGCCTGTTGCTGATGGATTCCGTAACTACTATGCACCTGACTTTGAGACCACGCCCGAAGAAATGTTAGTTGACCGAGCCCAATTGCTAACTCTTACAGCTCCTGAAATGACCGTTCTTCTTGGAGGCCTGAGAGTTCTTGGTGCAAATTATGAAGGTTCAGATTGTGGAGTTTTCACTGATACTCCAGGAAAGTTGACTAATGACTTCTTCAAAAACCTAACAGACATTAATATCAAATGGGAAGCTACTTCAGAAAAAGAAGAATTTTTTGAGGGGAAAAATCGCGACTCAGGAGAAGTTAAATGGAAAGGATGCCGTACTGATCTCGTGTTTGGCTCAAATTCTGAACTCCGTGCTCTCACTGAGTTATATGCTTACAATGACTCTGAAGAGAAGTTTGTTAACGACTTTGTAAGCGCATGGGATAAAGTGATGAATCTGGATCGCTTCGATCTTGATTGATCATATTTCCCTTATCTAAATTTGAATAATCTATTGTACGGGCAATTCATGGATTGCCCGTACTCATTTATAAACTATTCCTTTACTATGGATTTTTTTGATTTAATACGTTCCGGAAACCTGGAAGAAATAAAAAAGAAAGTAGAAGGCGATTCTTCTCTGCTTTCAAAAACAGATTCCAAAGGATTCCCTCCACTAATCATGGCAAGCTATGTTGACCAAAGTGAAATAGCCGCTTACTTATTAGAAGCCGGAGCTGATATAAATGCAAAAGATGCAGCCGGAAATACGGCATTAATGGGAGTTTCTTTTAAGGGTAATAAGGAGATCGCTAATTTACTGATCAAACAAAGAGCGGATATCAATGCTCAAAATTCTCAGGGCGCTACCGCTTTGATTTATACTGCGATGTTTAATCAATCTGAGATCGCTATTTTGCTAATCGAAAATGGAGCTGATACAACGGTTAAGGATTCACACGGAAAAACTGCAGCTGAACATGCAGAATTTAAGGGGTTTAGTGAGTTAGTTAGTTTACTGGCTTAGACTTGAGTTTTCTACTCTTTAAACCACTTCTTCAAAACTTCATGCATGGCTTCAAGCTTAACAGGTTTTGGAAGAAAGTCATGCATCCCTGCTTCCAGGCACTTCTTTTTGTCTTCTTCCATAGCATTGGCCGTCATAGCAATTATCACTGGTAGCTTGCCTAAATCATCCTGAATTTTGTTAAGCATTTTAGTTGCTTCTATCCCATCCATTTCGGGCATTTCCATATCCATTAATACCAAATCGTAATTTATCAGACGGCACATTTGAACCGCTTCGATTCCATTTCCGGCAACATCGCAGCTTTGGTCAAGACGTTCCAGCATCTTACTTGCCACTTTTTGATTGATCGCATTATCCTCAGCCAATAAGATTTTCAGTTTTTTGCCAAGATCTAACTTCTTCAAATCTTCTTTGTCTCTTGATCTAAGGATTCCTTCAACATCACCAAACACCCTTTCAAGATTGTGATGTAAATGCGTTTGTTTAATTGGCTTGGTTAGATAGAGATTGAACTTCTTACGCTCCTCGACACTTCCTAAGTCCATAATTGAGCTTAATAAAACCAGAGGAAGTTCCATCTTCGAAAACTTCTCTCGAATTGCCTCAGCAACTTGTACTCCGTTTCTATCAGGCATGTGCATATCCAGAATTCCGATGTCGAACTTTTTTAGCTCTTCCACAGAGTTAAGTACTTCCATTGGGCTCTGATATGTTTTCACATTCATTCCAGCTTTTTCGCATTGTGCTTTAAGAATGAACAGATTGGTATCGTTATCGTCTAGAATAAAAATACTTCTCCCTTTAAGATGTTCTGGGTTTCTTAGGCCAAGCTTCCTGGTGCTACCTTTCGCTTTTAAATTGAATATGAAAGAGCTCCCTACTCCCTCTTCACTTTTTACAGAAATTTCCCCATTCATTAATTCAACAAGTCGTTTACAGATTGCCAGACCTAATCCTGTACCTCCAAACTTGCGGGTGGTACTTGCATCAACTTGTGAGAATGACTGAAATAATTTCTTTTGTTTTTCTTTTGGGATCCCGATACCCGTATCCTTCACCTCAAACATTAATTCAATGTTGCCGCCTTCCATTTTTTTAGACTGAACAAATATGACAACCTCACCTTCTTCCGTAAATTTGATCGCATTTCGGACAAGGTTTACAAGTATTTGTTGTACTCTGGTCGAATCACCTTTAACATAGTCCGGCACATTTTCATCAATCCTGTACAGCAGTTCAATATTTTTATCCGCTTCTGTTGCAGATACGAGATCCAATACATCTTCAATTAAAAAAGCGACAGAAAATTCTACTTCTTCCAGGTCCAGTTTACCGGATTCAATTTTTGCATAATCGAGGATATTATTGATAATCCCCAGCAGGTTCTCTCCACTTTTATTGATGGTGTTTACGAAATCATGTTGTTCATTATTTAGCTCGGTGTCAGTGAGTAATCCGGACATCCCTATAACCGCATTAAGTGGAGTTCTGATTTCATGACTCATTGTAGAAAGGAACTGTGTTTTAGCTCTCGCTCCTGCTTCAGCTTGCTCTTTTGCTTCAACGAGAGCTTTCTCCGTTTTCTTTCGGTTCTCTATTTCTGATTTTAACAACTCATTCTTTTTCTCGAGCCTATCGGTTCTCTCGGCTACCATTCTTTCGAGACCTCGATTTAAATGATCGGTTTGATCTTTTCGGTATCCTGCCAAAGCCGAAAGTGACCCCAGGAAAAAGGGAGCTGTATCAATAATCCAGTGAAGCGGGTTACCACTTTGCACTATTACAACAGAATCTAAAGAAAGCGAAAGTCCCTGAATATTTATATCGAACAGCGTGGCAATAACCGGAAAAGCTAGACCAAAAGTAAGACCATACAAAGTATAACTTGTTGTATTTTGGAATGATTTTTCTTCTTTTGCAGATGACATATATGATTATATAATTGAAGTCCTAACCTTAAAATATTTTCCTGAATTCCATAGAAGGCATGAAGTTACCCAGAAAAACAAAACAACAGAAAGAACGCGCACAGGAAATTTTAAATGAATTATATCAACATTATCCCAATCCACATTGTGAGTTGGACCATCGGAATCCTTTTGAACTCTTAATAGCTACAATTTTAAGCGCCCAATGTACGGATGTTCGGGTAAATAAAGTGACTCCGAAATTATTTGAGACTTACCCTACTCCAGAATTAATGTCGGAGGCTCCATTAGAAGAATTAGAAGAACTCATTAGAACTACTGGTTTTTTCCGAAATAAAGCCAAGTCGTTAAAAGAGACCTCTAAAACTTTAGTCGAGAATTTTGATGGCAAAGTACCGAAGAACATGGATGATCTACTCACATTACGCGGGGCGGCACGCAAGACAGCTAATGTTGTACTCGGTAATGCTTTTGGTATCAATCATGGAGTAGTGGTAGATACCCATGTTAAACGATTCTCGAACCGCTTTGGGCTCACTAAACATAAATCTAACACAGATAAGATCGAGAGAGATTTAATGGCCCTATTTCCTCAGGAAAGTTGGACTGATTTATCTCATTTGATGATTCATCACGGTCGTGGTCCATGTAAGGCAAGGATTTCGAAAGCACCGGATCACCCGTTATGTGTGAAGTACGGGAAGAATTGTGAGTGCCGGAAAATGCGGGAAAGAAATTCATAGTGTTAAATGATAAATTTTAAATGGTGGTTATGAATTCTTTTGTGCTGTTTTTACAATTGAGGTCAAAATTCGAATTATCTCAGTTATATCGTTCAAATAGCTTGTATAGTCTCCTTTAACTAACTGGCTTTTTTCTAGTAGCCAGAGCCAATAACGAGTTTCTCTCGCCTCTTTTGATGAAATACTTATTTTGTGAGCAAAGTCCTTTTTGGTTTGGGCGGCCGTTGCTTCTTCGATATTTGCTCCTATACTCGTAGCAGAACGGAGTAATTGTTTTGAAATAACAAATTCTCTTTCCTGTTGAAGTATTTTGTACAATTCAATAATACTTAGAGCAAAGCTAAAACTTTTGTTCTGTATAACATTTTTTGAACGCATAACCACCATTTAAAACTTATCATTGAGCATTTAACATTAAGTAAGACCAAATAGAAGCAAAGTCCTTACAAATTTTCTACTTTTTTGGATGCGCCACTTATTTAATTCATACACCAAGCCCATCCCGCCTGTTCGTTATGACATCCAACGAATCCCAATTAATGAAAACGGGAATTCGTTGCTTTATTTCCATGATAGCATGGGATACGCCACTCCTGATTTAGCTCTGCCAATAGAATCCGAAACTATGCTTTCCTTAATTGATGGCGCTCGCAGTGTTGAAGATATTCTGAAATTTGGAACTGGTGACGTGAATAAAGAACAGATTCTAAGCTACGTTCGTTTTTTGGACGAACATAGACTGCTGCAATCTGAATATTTTACTAACCGTGCAGAGTTAACAGAAACGAAGTATGAAGAATCAACCTCTCATCATACAACAACAGCCGGGGCTTCGTACCCATCAGATCCGGATGAATTGAAAGAATTTCTGGATCATGCATTTGAGGAATATGAACAATCCAATCCGGTTAGCTCAGCCAACGGAATGTACGCTCCACATATCGACCCTAGAGTAGGAATAAGCAGCTATGTGAAAGCTTTCTCGTCTATCAAAAAATTAAAACCAAAAAAGGTTGTGGTTTTAGCTACCTCACATTATTCGGGGGTATACGGAAAGATGTATGAAGATTCTCCTTTCATCATTTCCAATAAAACTTTTGTAATGCCAAATGGAGAAATAGCATCTCATAAACCTACTCTCGATGTTATCCTGAACTCGTTTCAGGATCTTTCTTTGGCTGGCATTTCAAATCAAGCAAGGGCCCACAGAATTGAACACAGTATAGAACTTCATTTGCTCTTCCTGAACTATATCTGGGATCACGAGTTTGAAATTGCCCCCATTCTTGTTGGGAACCTGGATGAGCTGATGTATTCCGATAATAGTTTCAGGGAACAACAACTTGATTCGTTTTCAACCATTCTCAGGGCACTGAAGGATGAAGAAACATTTTTTCTGATCAGTGGCGATCTTTCTCATTTCGGCCACAAGTTCGGTGATCAAAAAGAAGCTTCAATGATGTTTGAAGATGTGAAATCGAATGATAAACGATTCCTGGAAACCGGAGCTTCGGGAAATCCAGATAAACTTATCTCATTAATGAAAGAAGAGTACGATCTCTACCGGATTTGTGGCTTTTCCCCTTTACTAACTTTTCTGAAAGCATTTCCGGAGAGCCGGGGAAGTATTCTTTCTTATGATTTATGGGATGAGAAAGACCAAAAAAGTGCCGTAAGTTTTGGCTCAATATTATATACCTGATATGAAAATACTTTTTCTTTTTTTAGGCATTGTCATTTCAACAGTTTGTATTGCTCAGGAGCACACCATCAAACTTTCTGAGGAGGTAGAGCTAATCAAAATCAACGACAAGCTTTATATTCATAAAACCTTAACTGATTCTGAGACTTATGGCAGGTTTTATTCTAACGGTCTCATTTATATTCAGAATGAAGAAGCGTTGATTGCAGATACCCCTATTGATACTTCACATGCGAATCTCATCATTAACTGGCTGAACGAGCAAAACATTGTGATTAAAGCCGTGGTTGTGAATCACCATCATCAGGACGCTCTTGGAAGCCTCACTGCTTTTCATAGATCCGGAATACCTTCCTATGGTTATACAAAAACCTACGACTTATCTATCAAAGATGGCCTCATACCCCCAAGCCATACTTTTAATGATTCTCTGAATATTTCCATCGGTAATACTTCTGCAACTGCTTATTATTTTGGTGAAGGACATACGGCCGATAATATTGCACTCTGGATTCCTTCTGAGCAAACTTTATTTGGAGGATGTATGATTAAATCCTTAAGCTCAGGAAAAGGAAACCTGGAAGATGCTAATACCAAAGAATGGTCGAGTACTGTTTCCCAAATCAAAAAAAAATTCCCCGAAATTCGGTTTGTTATTCCGGGGCATGGAAATTATGGTAGTACCGAGCTTCTGGATTACACCATCCAAATGTTTAAAGAATAGTTTTTTCATTATCCCGCTTTAATCTCCATCTTTTCTGCAAAATAGTCGCAGAAGTCCATCATATCTCCTGAAATACGCTCATCATTAGTTGCCGTTTGCAAGGTATTCGCCATAGTGACCAATGTTTGATGGAAAAAGATTTTCATTTCATCCACAGTCATGTCTTTAGTCCAAAGATCGAGTTTAAGCGTATCCTTTTGTCGGGCATCCCAAAGTGACAGAAGCATAGCCCTGCACTGTGCTTCGCTCTTCCCCTGCATATCATCTGCTTTCCAGATAATATTGGTTGGGATATTTTGATTGTCGAGTTCTACCGTAATATTGATTTCTTTCTTTTGCATGAATAGTCGTTCTTTGTTTTCTTTGAAGAAAGATAAAGGTTTTCGGGCTATAACGTTACTCGGCTTCTCTATCGAACATAAAAATACTACGGGCAACGGAATGGATAATTCGCAAATGGAAGACAACTCTGAATTAAAGCAGGATTTAGTAGATAAAGTACTTCTTGTGGGAACCTCAATAGGTGTTGGAGTCTTTCTGGTTTCGTTGTTTCCTCTTAATGAATTCGTCCTCAATTCCGATTTCTTTTACGATATACTTGGTCTCAACATCTTATTTATAACCTATGCTTTCCGAAATAAGATTAGTCTGGAATTCAAGATTAATACCATTAATGTGATTCTGGTTGTGCTCCTTGCATCAGACCTCCTGGAAAATGGAATTAATACCCCTGATTTTATTCTAATGGTGCTCATTCCGTTTTTTGCCATTCTTATTTATAACATTAGAACAATGCTCGTTATTTTCACATTCTGTTCTGCCTTATTTCTGGCAATAGGGCACCTCTACCATCTCGGAGTTATTACTTCACCGGATTATAACATAGCTGAGGCCTCCATATTCCGTTGGTACGAAACGTTGCTGATGATTTCTGTAGTCACCTTTGTAATCACCTTATTTGTAAGCAAATTTAACGATCGGGTATACAGCCTTATTCAAAATCTCGAAAATCAGAATAAAGAACTCGTAAAGTCTCAAGGTCTGATTGAAGAAAACCTGAATGAAAAAAATGTGTTGTTACAGGAAATTCATCACAGAGTTAAAAATAATCTGGCAGTAGTATCCGGTTTGCTTTCGTTGCAATCCTATCATGTAGATAATGAGAAACTAAAAACCATCCTCAATAAAAGTACAAACAGGATTCTCAGCATCGCTAAAGTTCATGAAATGCTATATGAATCAAAAAAATTTACCAATATCCCCTTTGATACCTACATCAAAGAGCTTTCTGAGATCATCCTTGCCAGTATGAACGGAGAGAATAAAGAGATCGAGTTCAACACCGATATTTCCGTAGAAAAACTGAGTATTAATCACGGAGTCCCACTCGGGATTATCTTTAACGAGTTGATTACAAATTCCGTGAAGTACGGGTTTACCCAACAGACAGGAAATAAAATTGAAATTATAGTAAAGCCCAATGGAGCTAATATTGAAGTTGTTTATTTTGATAACGGAGTCGGCATCAAGGACTTCGACTCAGCTTCTGAAAAAAGTCTTGGTTTCACTCTTATTAAATCATTAATGGAACAAATTGAAGCCGAATTCAACTATGAAACCAATCAACATTTTAAACTTACTTTTTCTTTCTCAATGGAGCTTTCAGAAGAGAATTTTCCGGTTTAACTCCAAATATTAAAATCAGATTTGATCTACCCAACTCAATGAAATCTCCTCTTGAGCAAATACTTACGGGACGCATTAAAAAAGAGAAAATGTCTGCTTTCCTTTCAGCGCACCCAGAAATGTTTGATGAAGCCGTAAGATTGTCCCTATCCGACCAAAAACCTATTTCATGGAGAGCGTCATGGGCAATTGGAGGAATAATATCGGAGAACTCAGAAAAACTAATTCCGTTTATACCAGATATCCTTACAAAACTTCCTGAACTTGAAGACGGTCACCAACGCGAGTTCATCAAAATATTAATGCAAAGTGAACTCAGCGAAGATCAGCAAGGACTCCTTTTCGATATTTGTGTTTCCATTTGGGAGCAGGTTCGAAAAAAACCTTCTGTACGTTATTTCGCCTTTCAGGTAATGGTTGATATGACAGAGATCTATCCCGAACTTATTCACGAAGTAATTTCGCTAACCCAATCGCAATATATAAATTCATTGTCACCGGGTATCAAAAAGGGTGTTTATAAAATAGTTGAAAGGCTAAGATTAAGAAACGAGGAATGAGTTTCCCAAAAGCTGACATAGAAATTACCGAAGAATTTGTGAGAGCTTTGGTTGCTACCCAGTTTCCGGAATTTTCTGATCATTCCGTCACATTTCTTTCTGAAGGATTTGACAATGCCAATTTCCGGTTGGGAGACTCCCTTATGGTTCGCTTACCCAGAAGAACGCTAAGAGCTGTGCTTCTAACACAAGAAATTGAATGGCTTCCGAAATTGGAACATCAACTACCAATTCCGGTACCCGCTCCAATTAAGATCGGAAAACCAACGGATGCTTATCCCTGGTCGTGGACGATTGTTCCTTTTTTTGAAGGTAATTCAGCTCTGCATGAATCCATTTCGGAATCGGAGATAGAAAAGCTAGTACGTTTTCTTAAGGTGCTACATCGTATAAATCCTTTGGGAACACCTGGCAATCCCTACCGGGGAGTTCCGCTTTCTTCAAGAGATCATGATGTTAAAAACAGGATGAAAGAACTTGAACAAAATGACATTGCAGTTCCATTATATATTAAAAACTTATGGGAAATGGCGGTTGCCGAACACATAGATTCAGAGCCCTGCCTCATCCATGGAGATCTTCATCCGAATAACATCATTGTAAAGAATGGTGAGATACAAGCCATCATCGACTGGGGAGACGTTACGAAGGGAGATCCTGCCACAGACCTGGTCTCTTTCTGGATGCTAATCGAAGATTCTGAATTAAGACTGCAAGCTTTTGAAGCGTACGGGGCCTCTGAATCACTTATAAAACGCTCTATAGGATGGGCTGTATTTTATATTGCCGTTTTTTTAAATCCTGATTCGGGGTATAAAAAATTGGGAGAGAAGATGTTATCTATTCTGGGGAGAAAAGTAATTTAATAGCCTATTGTTTTGGTTTAAAGAAGGGTTTACCTTTGTCGCCTTCTTTTATCACTATTCATCACCTTCATCTTAATGTTCATTCGAAAATTATTTATCGCTTCTGCGATATTCTTTCTTCTTCCATCAAACCTGATTGCACAGTCTTCCGGGATTGAAAAGGAGATAATCTCAAAACCATCGTCCGTACGTTTTCTAATTGGAGCCGCTCTTGAGTTCGGAGGAGAAAGTGTGGCGAAAATTCAGTTCGAAGACGGAGATGATCAGGACGTTAATGCGGGTCAGGGCGGTTCTATTGGGATTGGAGTCGAAGCCCAATTCCCATCAATCGACTTTCTAATGTTTCAGGGTACTCTCGGGATAAAATATGTTACCACGCAAGCCGATAATGCTCATATTCGCCTCACCCGGTTCCCCATCGAATTAACAGCTAACTGGTTAATTACCGATGAAATCAAAATCGGGGCTGGGATTTCAGCACATACAAACATCAACTTTAAGGGAGATGGTGTAGGCCCGGATGTATCATTTGATAATGCGATAGGACCTCTTATCGAAGCATCCTATGCTGGGCTTGGACTTAGATTTACCTCGATGACTTACACCGATGAGTTTGGCTTCGATTATGATGCAAATGCCATTGGGGTATTTTACAAAGGAGCAATTATCCTAAATAAATAAGTTCCTCAGAACTTATTTATTCCGTTTTTAAAGATTTAACCGGGTTTAGCAAAGATGCTTTAATGGAGTGGTAGCTTACCGTGAGCATGGTCACTAGAAAACAGGAAATTACCCCAATTGCATAAATCCACCAATAGATATGAATTCGATATTCATAATCCTGCAGCCAGATATTCATAACAAAGGATGCAATCGGGATCGAAATTATACAGGCTATGATTACCAGTATGCCAAAATCTCTGGAAAGTAAAGCCCATAAGTTTGTCACTGAAGCGCCCAATGTTTTACGAATACCAATTTCCTTTACTCGCTGTGTAACCATAAAAGCAGATAAACCAAACAATCCAAGACAACTAATTAAAATGGCTAAGGCACTAAAAAGTGTTGCTAACGTGCCGGTTTGTTCTTCTGCTCTGAATTTGGTGAGATATTGATTATCGGCAAATGCGTATTCAAATGGATGCTCCGGAGCTACTTTATCAAATACCTCTTCTATTTCGGATAACACTATTTCGAGTGGAATACCAGACTTTGCTCTCAGAAACATGTGCCGCATAGGGTTGCTGGATGGAAATAACATCAATGGCATAGGCTCTTCAAATGGGGAGCCTTTAACCATATCTTTTATCACACCCACAATAGTAAAAACAAGGGAACTGTTATCATTAAAATCATATTTGGAAATCAGTTGTTGACCAACTGGATTATCCAACCCCATAGCACTGGCAGCTGATTCACTTATTATGATGCTGGCTGATTCATTACCTAGTTCTCGTGAAAAATCTCTTCCTGCAACTAATTCAAATTTTGTTGTCTGCCCATATTCCGGACTCACGTAAATTGTGTTGAACGAAATTGGAATAGGATTTGATGAACCCGGAAATCTGAATCCGCCATTATTACCAAGCGTGTTTGTAAGGGGATAATTAGAGAATGCCACCTCTTCCACAGCTCCTGTATTCTTTAATTCAGTCCTTAAAAGATCCATGTTTTGATAGACAGTCCGGCTACCGGTCATGGTAATCAACCCTTCTGTTTGATACCCCATTGATCGGTTTTTTGCATATTGGATTTGTTCGTGAATGGTAATCGTACCAATAATCAACACAATAGAAATAACGAATTGAAAGACTACCAATCCTTGGCGTAAGCGCTCGTTTTTCTTGCCCTGTCTTAGCCTGCCTTTAAGCGCTTGCACCGGATTAAATGATGATAAAAATACCGCCGGATAGCTCCCTGCTACTAACGCAACCAAAAGGCCGAATCCGATACTTATTACCCAAAATATCGGGTTTATCCATGGCAAGGATATTTCTTTAGCCGCAAATACATTAAATGAGGGAAGCAACATATACACCAGCAAAAGGGATATGATGAATGCTCCGAATGTATACAGCAACGATTCCGTCAAATACTGAACTACCACTTCAGACCGCACTGAACCAATCGCTTTTCGAACGCCTACTTCTTTACCCCGGGTTTGGAACCGGGAAGTATTCAGGTTCATAAAATTGATGCAGGCAATGAGTAGGATGAAAATTCCAATTGCTCCATATAATCTAATAAACTGAATAAGCTTGCCTGCAACCTGTTCACCATATTGATTCGTAGCATAAAAATGCCAGTCCTTCATTGGAAGAAGAAATAATTCCCTTGGATCATCGTCCACACCCCGATAGGGTTTCATAACATCTTTTATGGATCTGGAAGCGGCTTCGATGTCTGCATTTTCCCTGAGCAGAGCAAATATCTTCATGTTGTAATTATTCCAAACAAAGGGTCGGTCTTCATTGTAAATCAAACCCATAGAGCCAAAAAAAGCCGCGTCTCCAAATGTAGAGTTACCGGGTAGGTCCTCAAAGATGCCCTGTACAATCAAATCGGTACCGGAAATCAAAGAAATGGTCTTGCCCATCGGATTTTCCTCGTTAAATATTTTACTTGCCAGACTTTCCGAGATAATTATATTGCTGGGATTTTCAAGTGCATTTCGGGAGCCCTGAATCATATTTAGACTAAGGATATGCGGAATATCTTCCTGGAAATAATACCCCATTTCCCGAAAGTGTTCTCCATCCTGTAAAAGCAATATTGGCTCAGGCCGGAAGAACGTCATAGCTACGTATTCGAAATAATTACTATATGTTTCTTCCAGTTCTACCCCTGCCCCTCCCGTTTGGGAACTGTTGATCTGTATTCCTTCCGAAGAAATATCCTTTCTCATTACCTGAACAATACGATCATAATGCTCATGATTGGCGTTATAGGAATACTCATCGTAAATCCAAAGGGCTATGAATATAGTCACCGTCATACCTAGCGCGAGCCCACCTATATTAATAAGTGAGAAGGTTTTATTTTTAAGTAGTGTCCGATAACTTATTTTCAGATTATGACGAAACATGACAGGATATAAATTTGGAGTTGAGAAATTACGGATGGCAAACGGCCTCAGATAATTCAATACCTGATACCAATAAAGAAACTTCGCCTTATTCTTTGAGTACTTCCGGATGTTGAAATAGTATGCCTCCTCTAAGTCGCCAAGCACTTCTTCCTGTAATTCATCTTTCAGGAAAAAGATCAGAAAACGAACGGCGTATTTAGGAGGCTTTAAACTCATCTTAGCCAAGGTTGAATTTTAAATCAGCAAATGCAGGGAACTGACTCCATAGTGAGAGTTTAATATCCCGTGAGTTCTTCAATGCTCGTTGACCCGCGCCCGTAATCTCATAAATACGTTTCCTCCGACCGCCACGCTGTGCGGTAGGCTTTCCCATTTCGGAGGTAAGAAATCCCTTATCCCCCAATCGTTTTAGGGTGGAATGAACCGCCCCAATAGAAACAGAGCGTTCAAGTTGAGCTTCAAATTCTTCAGCAATTTTAAAAGCATAAGCTTCCTTGTCGAGTATCCCTACTATCAACAATAACGTCTCTTCAAAATCACCAAGGTTAGTTTCTTTCATAATTTTGTTACTAAATTGTAGAACTAATGTAGTAAAAAAATTTATAACCTCTACTTTTTAGTAAGAAATTAGTTTCGAATTAATTTATTTGAGATATGGGCTATCTAATCCAGAGTATAGGACAGAAAAAAGGTCAGCATTTTGATTTCCATCTGTAACATAGTACGTTCAGGAAATACTACCTTTTAATGCATAATCAATGGATTACTCATCCAAAATAACGATCCACATGGTGGCGAGCCTTGATGGGTTTATCGCTAAAAAGAACGGCGACGTTTCATGGATGCAATCTACAAATCATTTCGATGATGGAGTCACCTTAACGGAAGAGCAAATTGCAGATTTCCTTAATTCTATAGATTGCTATGTAATGGGATCAAAAACCTATGAGCATGCACTTGAACTGGGATGGCCTTATGGAGACAAGCCTGTAATCGTATTAACACACCGAAATCTTTCTTCAGAAAAAGAAAGTGTAGAATTCCACTCGGGTGACCTTACCAAGCTGGTAAATCATCAATTAAAACCAACATATAATAATATCTGGATGGTTGGTGGAGCTGAAATCACAAAAGACTTCTTGCAATTACAGCTAGTCGATGAAATAGTCATATCAATTATGCCTGTCCTTCTTGGTGATGGTTTATTATTCTTCGATTATATTGGTATAGAACAGAAACTTCATTTGAAAAATGTGACCGCCTATAAAGATGGTATGGTAGAAATGAGTTATGAAATAGTTTATGATTAATCTTCCCCTCGTTCCGTATTCTAAGAGACAAATTTGATTCATTGAGGCCTTATCCTTTGTCCAGATGCTCCCTGTCGGTACTAAAAGCTCACTCGTAAAAAAGAATTCACAAGTTCTTATTTTCCGCTTTGGGAGTTAGAAAACATTGCAACAACCCTTATAATTTCCGGTATCAGTTTTCTGTTTGATTTCCGACATTCTTATCTATGACCTTAGAAGACCAACTAATTTTTTTATTTAGTGCCCTGGGTGGAGTAAACGGACTTTTCCTGAGTGTCTATTTCGCTTTTTTCACTAAACAAAAAAATGAAACGACTTACTTCCTTTCAGCGCTTTTATTGGTGATAAGTATTCGGGTTACTAAGTCTGCTTTTTTTGCCTTTTACGATAATATCTCGGAAGATTTTATACAGATTGGATTACTTGCTTGTTTACTTATAGGCCCCTTTTTGTACTTGCATGTCCGTTCCACTACTGAAAAGATTTACTCAAAATGGAATTGGCTCATCCACATCCTGCCAATTATTGTAGCGATGGGTTTTATCGTATTTTTTTATCCTTACAACCAAAATCGGGGGATGTGGCGATGGGGCTGGAGATTATCGTTTGCAAATGGGCTATATATCATCTGGTATTCTTATACTCTTTATTCGGCTTATTTAGCTCGCACTTCATTCAAAAATGTTTTCTCCCGGAATCGAAAAGCAAGTAACAGAGATATTTGGCTGGTAAATATAATTTTGGGAGTGCTTTTGGTTGCCATCGCCTACTTTACTACAAGCTATACCTCTTACATTGTCGGAGCTCTCTCTTTTTCCTTCATATTTTATATATCCATTTTGCTATGGGTATTTAGAAAAGGAGCTGTGTCTGTTTTCTTTGAGCAACAGGAAAAATATGCCTCAAAATTAATCGCGCCGGAAGAATCTGATGTGATAGCGTCAAAACTGGAGGAGTTTTTCAGGAAACAGGAGCCTTATAAAAATCCTGATCTAAAGCTTGCTGATGTTGCAGAGCAAATCGACATCGTACCAAACTACCTTTCACAATTTCTTAATGACAATCTGGACAAGAGCTTCTCTAGCTATGTGAACGAGTACAGAGTACGGGCTGCAGAGGAAATGCTAAGAAATAACAAACTACTTACACTTGAAGCCATTGGCAATGAATGCGGCTTCAAATCTAACTCTACCTTCTATTCTGCTTTCAAAAAAGTAAAAGGAGTGACCCCGGGCGAATTCAAGAAGAAACTTACCTGATTTCTTCTTCAGATTTGTAAATCCGAAGTCCCTTTTTTGGTTCTTTATACATCCTTTTAATAGGTTTTTGGAAATTTAAATTTAATCCGTGTTACATGAAGAAATCTATACTACTTTTGTTAACCGTATGCATCTCAACAGCTGCACTCGCACAATCCGAAACTGAACTCATTACCGAGACCATCAACGATTATATTGAAGGGACTTCATATGGAAACCAAGATCAGGTACGTAAAGCTTTCCACCCTGATCTAAATCTTTATTCCATTAGAAATGGGAAACTCCATGTTTGGTTTGGTCAGGATTATATTAATGGCATAACAGAAGGAAGGAATACAGGCAGAACGGGAAAAATCCTATCCATTGATTATGAGAACAATGTAGCCACGGCAAAAGCTGAAATTATCATCCCAGGTAGACCAGCTCCTTTTATTGACTACTTCATTCTTGCTAAGGCTGAGGGTAAATGGACGATTATTCATAAAGCGTATACCGTTAAGACCTCGTCGGACTAAGACTTTTTTATTGTGAATAATGGATATCTAAATTATGTTTAGATAATTAATTTAGACGACACGTGAACAATGTACCTATCAATTATGTCGAGTTAAAAGCTCGGGATCTTGAGGCCACCAAAATTTTTTATAACCAGGCTTTTGGCTGGACATTTACTGACTATGTTCCAAATTATACCGCATTTTCGAATAGTGGCGTAGAAGGTGGCTTCGAAAAAACTCAAGAGGACATTGTAAATGGAGTTTTGGTAGTTCTTCATCATCAAGAACTTGAGCTTATTCAAAAAAAAATAGAGGCCGCTGGAGGGAAAATTATAGTTCCCATTTTTTCATTTCCTGGCGGACGAAGATTTCAATTTTTAGATCCATCTGGGAATGAATTGGCTGTATGGTGTGAGGGGTAAATTCCTTAATACTCCGCCCTACACTTCTCTCTCAGCGTATCTAATACATACTGGAAATCTCCCGGGAGTTCAGAACTAAACTGAACGGTTTCTCCTGTTTTGGGATGTTCAAACCCAAGTGTTTTAGCGTGAAGTGCTTGGCGTCCTAATCCCGTAATGAGTTTGTGGAACATTACTTTCCTCTGACCGGTGTTTGGTCCATATCGAACGGACGTTCCGCCATAGGTTGGATCGCCAAACACATTGTGACCAATATGTGCCATGTGTACTCTGATTTGATGTGTACGCCCGGTTTCAAGCTTCACTTCGACCAAACTCAGGTAATCAAAATATTCCAGTACTTTGTAGTGTGTTACCGCATGTTTTCCTCTTCCACCCTGAAGTACTGTCATTAACTTTCGGTCGTGTTTAGAGCGACCAATATCGCCTTCGATGGTGCCTTCTTCTTTTGGAGTCCCCCAAACGATTGCCCAATAGGTTCGTTCTACATCTTTCTCAGCAAACTTAGCGGAAAGAGCGGCGAGTGTTTCATCATTCTTAGCCACTACTAATATCCCGCTGGTGTCTTTGTCGAGCCGGTGTACAATCCCGGGACGTATATTTTCGTCTTCATCTTCTCCGGCTAATTCATCTACGTGATGCATCAACCCATTAACCAACGTTCCTGTCCAGTTTCCATACGCAGGATGCACTACCATTCCAGCTTCTTTGTTCACTACGATCAGGTCGTCATCTTCATGGATTATATTGATGTCCAGTTCTTCCGGTTTTGCCTCAGGCGGAGGTGCGATAGGAAGCTCGATGTAAATTTCATCTCCCGGAAGCATTTTATAGGATGATTTTTCATGCTTTCCATTCACCCAAACATAGCCATCTTTAATCGCTTTCTGAACTTTATTTCGCGTAGCATTCTCCACAAATCCGGTGATGTATGCATCAAGTCTGATTGACTCCTGCTGTCCTTGCGGTACTTTAAATTCGTAGATTGTTTTTTCTTTTTCGCTCAAATCTTTTTGTAAGGAATTCTCAGAATCTCGGTCTTACTTAGAAATTATAAATTTTGGATTCTGAATTTTGAATTATGCCTAAAGATAACCTTATACAACAGAAAAGTTTCGATTTCTCTTTATTGATTATTCAACTTTATATACAGCTTATTGAAGAGCGTGAATTTGTAATATCAAAACAAGTTCTTAGAAGTGGTACGAGTATTGGAGCTAACATAGAAGAGGCTTTGGCAGGACAATCAAGAAAAGACTTCATTCACAAACTCTCCATATCCTCAAAAGAAGCAAGGGAAACGAAGTATTGGTTAAGATTACTCCAAAAAAGTGATCTTACTAAAATTGATGTCTCTACTCACTTACATGAGATTCAACAAATCGTTAATATCCTTACCTCAATAATCAAGACGACTCAAGAGAATTCGAATTGAATAATTCAGAATCCAAAATTTATAATTAAATGATTCAAAGTCTATACATAAAAGATTTCGCATTAATCGATGAACTTGAAGTTCAGTTTGGAGAAGGACTTAATATCCTGACAGGACAAACCGGAGCTGGTAAATCGATTATCATCGGGGCGTTGAATATGATTCTGGGCGTACGTGCTGATACTGAGGTCATCCGTCGTGGTACCGACAAAGCTATTTCTGAGGCAACGATTAAAGTGGGAGCCAATCCTGAACTAAAGACATTGCTTTCAGAGAATGAAGTAGAGTTTGGGGAATACCTGATTTTGAGACGGGAAATCCGTCAAACCGGTAGCCGGGCATTTATTAATGATACTCCTGTAAATATTAGCGTACTAAAAGCTGCCGGAGATTTACTGGTTGATTTACATGGCCAGCACGATCATCAGCTATTATTGAAAGAAGAAAATCACCGGGGAGTGATTGACAGTTTTGGAGAAATTGATCCCGTGCTTGAGGCGTACCAGATTGATTATGTAAAAATGAAAATGCTGCAAAAAGAGCTTTCATCACTAAAGAAAAGAGAATCAGAACTTCAGGAAAAAACAGAGCTATATCGATTTCAGGTTAATGAGTTGGAGCAGGCTCGACTTTCAACAGATGAAGAAGAAGAGTTGAACACAGAAATGAACTTACTGGACAACGCCGAAGTATTGGATCAAAAAGCGGCGGCCATTTCGGAGCTGGCTGAACATGACGAAGCTAATATCCTACAATTACTCAATCAGCTAAAACTTAATCTCGAAGATCTTGCCCGCATTGAGCCAGAATTTGAAACCTATCTGGAAGAGGTTAACGCTGCCCGGGTAAGTATAAATGAAGCCGTTCAGTTTGCCGAGCGCTACCGAAGCAATATTGAGTTCAATCCAAGTAGACTAGAAGAGCTTCGCCAGCGACAATCAGAGCTAAACAGGCTTCAAAAAAAATATCAACGGGATATTCCTGATTTGATTTCGTATCTGAATGAAATCCAGAGAGAACTTTCGATTGCCGATAATTTTGACCTGGAGATTGAGAAACTTGAGAAATCCGTTGCTGATCAAAGTAGAAAACTAGGCGAAGCAGCTTCGAAGCTCCATAACGAGCGAATCCGGATTGGAAAAAGATTATCAGAAAATATCGAAGATGAACTTTATAAACTTGGCATTCCTAATTCGAAACTGGCCGTTCGGGTTGACTGGCTGCAAAGTTCTAGCGGATGGATTGAAATAGATGGGATGCTTATTGATTGTACCGATTATGGCTGTGATGAAGTCCGGCTATTCATATCCACCAATAAAGGAGAAGAGCCAAAGCCCCTTGCTAAAATTGCTTCAGGCGGTGAAATAAGCCGTGTAATGCTCGCTCTGAAATCCATTTTGGCTAAAGAGCAAAGTCTACCCGTGATGATTTTTGATGAAATTGATACCGGAATAAGTGGCGAAGTTTCAGAAAAAGTGGGGCGTTCAATGAGAATGCTCTCAAACCGCTGCCAGATTGTAGCCATCACACATCAGCCACAAATAGCCAGTCAAGCTCATCATCACTTTAAGGTAGCGAAAGCGGAAGAAGAGGAACGAACCATCACTAAGATCATCCCCCTTTCACAGGAAGATCATATACACGAAGTTGCAAGCCTGATGAGCGGAGCCGAAATTTCTGACGCCGCTCTCCATAGTGCCAGAGAGTTAATTGAGAGAAATACCTTTAGCAATTAAAAATCTTCAATGATCAATTAAGAATGAATAACAGAAAAGTGTCTCCATTCTTAATTGACCCATTTTTAATTGAAAATTATTTAATAAGCGTCATTTGTCCGGTACCAATTAAGCGGGTAGCGCCATTCATTTGGGCACTTACTCTATAAAAGTACATCCCTGATGGGTTCGCTCCAAGATTTACAGAAACCTGAACTCTTCCCGCCGAAGCGTTTCCAACTTGTTCAGTAATCAACTGACCATTAATAGAATAAATTGAAACGGTATATTGTGTTGCTACAGGTACATCGAACAAGATTTGAGTGCCTGGGTTGAAAGGGTTTGGATAGTTCCCCAACAGTTTAAATTCTTCAGGATTTAGGGATTCCCCCTCATTTGAAGCCGGCACTGCACTAGCACCTTCACTTATCCACTGGCGGATTAAATCAATATCGGATTGGTCAAGCATTCCTCCCTGTGGCATACGCGATCCGAACATTGGGCTCGGTTCAATTTTATCGACCAGTCCACTGGAATCGGGTTCAAAAGCAACTACTACCCGGTCTCCATACGCATTCCCAACACTGCTCATAAGACTGTTGAAAGAAGAAAGATCGACTCCTCCGTTTGCACCATGACAGTTGGTACATCGAGCATTAAAAATAGTTTGTATCTGTGTTTCATAATCTACCTGAGCAAAAAGCGGTGAGCTTGCAAAAAGGAGCACAATAATAACATGGTAACTTTTTTTCATAATAATAGCATTGGTTTAAAGGGTAATGCGACTAATCTAGGTTAACAGAAGATATGAGTCAACTTTTATCAGGATAGACAATAGGCGAGCATGTTACATTTCCTTGTCTGCATCTAAAAAAATTAGAACATCTTATGGTGTTTAACTCTTGATATAGCCTTAACTTTCTTTTCTTGATTGTTTCAGATTCTCGTATAAATTCAAGTATCAATATTTATTAAGAGTACCCCATGTATTCAATAGAACGCCTTTTAGTAGTTTTGGATCTTAACGAACACGATGAAGTGGTTTACGAGTATGTAAACCGAATGTCTCGTGTGGTAACCTTCGACTCCATCCTGTTTCTTCATGTGGCCGATAATTTAGACATCCCTAAACAACTGGTCGAAAAATACCCGGGCTTAATCCCTCCTATAGATCAATCAATCAAAGGTGCTATCAAGACTAATATTGACAAATACGAGGGCATCAGAAATATCAAGAATATCGAAATTGAAATTCTTGATGGAGTTAAACTTCAGACTATTTCAAAAGTCGTGCGGGATAATGATATCGACTTATTGGTAATCAACCGAAGTGATACCCATGATTCAGAGATTACATTTCTGCAAAAACTGGCGCGTACGATTACGTGTTCAATTGCTTTAATTCCACCTACTATTCCAGAAGAGATCAACAATTTACTGGTGCCAATTGACTTCTCTAAAAACAGTTATATGGCACTTGAGTATGCACTTAGAATTAGTGCCGATCGACCTGAAATGAATATTCTTGGTTTACATATTCTTAAGATGCCAAGCGGGTATTTTAAGACCGGACTCAGCTATGACGAATTTGCCGAAGAGTTAAAGAAAAACGCAGAGCAGGAGTTGGCACTCTTTTTAAAAGAAAATAAAACCGATGCTTCTGCTTTTAAAATGCACTACCGGCTAAAGAAAAGCGACAGTATCCCCTATATGATTAATCGATTTTCGTTCTCTAATCAGATTGATGCGGTTGTGATGGGTTCACGTGGCAGAAATACGCTTTCATCTTTTGTATTGGGAAGCATCACTGAAGCGTTAATCGACCGCGATCAGTATCTCCCACTTATCGTGATCAAAAACAAAGACAAAAACATGAAATTGTGGGATGCCCTTTTAGAGCTTTAAAACTCAACTCTATAGCTTAGCACCGGAATAATTATTTTTTGTTCTGGAATAATCGGTTGAGCCAAATTCCCATCGTAGAAAATATCCAGCACATTATTGTGACCGGTTACATTTTGGACATCGAGTCTCCATTCAATGGTTCTTCCGGTTAGATTTTTTCTGTAATTAATTTGTATATCTGTTCTGAAATAGTCGGAAAACCGCTCAGTAAATATATCTTCTGCTAGAGTAACTCCTCGTCCTTCCTGCCTCGATAATTCGATATTAATGGGTGTGTACCTTTTATTCCCCGCATGACTAAGTTTGAGATTAAATCCTAAAATATTGTCTTTTCGACTGCCCACATAAAACTCTTTTCCTGCAAGGAAGTTATACCCGAAGTTCCCATTATACCTTGTATTTCGGGTGATTCCATCCCTTCCCTGATACTTTGATTCATAAAGCATTCCATTGATAAGGAAATAATAGTTATCAGAAAATTTACGCTCTAAACTAACTTCTACCCCATAGTTCCAGCCTTTACCGCCATTTACCAGTGCATTTTCAACATATCCATCGCTGATGTTTATTGTTGAAAAAGCCCCTGCGTGCTCATTTCCCGGTAATTCTGAATCTGCTAGAATCGGGACATTAAAAATATGTTGGTAGTAGAATTCAGTCTTAAAGTAGGTTTTACTGGTAATATTCGCATCAAAACCAGTAACCCAATGACTTGAACGGGTAACTCCCAGATCTGAGTTTTTATCCACCATGGAACCGTCTTCATTAATATAGTTTGCGAAATAGTAATCCAACGATTCAATACGACTATGCAATCCAAAGCCAGCAAAAACTGCTACATCTGGATGAAACTGCCATCGAATATTAGATCTTGGCTCAATCACTGTTTCCTGGCTAAGAAAAAAGTGAAGCAAGTGAAGTCCATTTACCATGGTTACTTTTTCGGTTGGGCGAAACTTCCAGGATGTAAATGTCTGGAAAGACCCGGAATTACCGGTGTCGTTAAACGGCTTGAAATCGTTAAAGGGAGGCTGGTTCTGAGTAGCTTTCAGGCTTGATTGAAAATCATACTTCAAAAAACTCGTTGTTAATCCAGAAGTTATAAAATGACGGGAATTCACTTTTTTATTCAACTCAAAACTCGCTCTTATATACTCTTTTGAAAATGTGCTTTCATCCCGGAAAGTGACTGAATCTCCAATAAACACGTAATCATCCACAACCTTGGTACCCGACCAGGAGAGTGTACTCCTAAGAACCGTACTACTATTAATTATATACCGGTTAGAAATCCCCAAAACTCCCATATTATATACTTCATCATCTTCTATATTTGGATAAATACCACGATAGTTACTTAACCCGCCAAGCCCGAATATTGAAAAAGTACCTGCCTTCTTTGTTGGGAAATTAAATTTAAAAGATAGATCCTGAAAAATATTCCTTTCCCCTTCATCTTCAATCGGGAGCCCAACCGCGCTTAACATTGACAGTGTGGAATACCTATAATTAAACAAATATGAAGCACCACCTCTGGAAGCCAGAGGACCTTCTGAGGCTATATCTAAACCAAGGAGACCAAATTGTATAGTCGATTCCCGCCGTTCGTTGTTTCCGCTTCTCAATTGAATATCAAACACCCCTGCTGTTGCATTTCCGTATTGAGAGGGGAATGCACTGGTTAAAAAATCGGACCTGGAGATAACTTGTGTACTGAACATGCTTATTCCACCACTGGATGTTCCTTCACTCGAAAAATGATTCGGACTCGGGATTTCGACGCCTTCCAGCATCCATAATAACCCTTTGGGTGAATTACCCCGAACTACGATATCATTTGCACCATCATCAGTTGAAACAACCCCGGCAAAAGATGACGCCAACCTTAAAGGATCTCCCACACCAACAGGGAATCTTTTGGTTTCTTCAACAGTAAATGATCGCCCACTCACCTGAGCCATTTCGTTTAACGGTGCAGTAGAAATTGAACTTACACCAACCTGTATTTCATCCAATTCCAGTAAAGATTCCTCTAACTTAATCTCCAGAATAACTTCTTTTCCTGAACCAACCAGAATAGCGGGGATAAGTTCGTCTTTATACCCTAGAAAGCTTGCTTTGATCGTGTATCTACCGGGCTGAACATTTTCTATTCTGAAATACCCGTCATTATTTGTTGCATTTCCTTTTAATGGATCAGAGTCCACAATAACAACAGCAGCACCCGGAATAGGAATTTGAGTCTGGCTGTCGATGACCTTACCCCTTACCGTTTGCCCCTCTATTTTTTTCTTCAGGATTATCCGATTCCGAATAACCTCATACTTTACACTTGTTCTCTCAAACAATTTATCGAGAACGTCCTCGATGGTAGTATCGTTAAAAGAAACAGTCACTCTCATATCTGTTTGGATGGATGTACTGCTATAAGAAAACCGATATCCGGTATTTTCCTCAATAGTTTTTAAAATCTGTTCCAGAGGCTCATTTTCAAAACTATCACTGATTTCGAATTTCTGTGAATAGACAGTTGAGATAGACAGAACGACGATTACTGATCCTAATACAATTCTTTTTATCATTTTCTTTTTTCTCTTAATTATTCCTGTACCTCTTTACACCCTTCTCCTGTTAAGGTGTATTGGTCTCCGACTTGTTGGTATTCTAGATCCAGAGTTAATGAAAGTATTTCTACTACCTCTCTCACAGTTGGCTTCGAAAATGTGCTCGTGAACGTGCAATTCAGGATGTCTTCATTTGAGGCAGAAATATCTATTTCAAAATACTCTTCGATATCGCTGAGTACTCTCGGCATTTTCAGGTCATCGAAAACAAGTACTTCTGTTCTCCAGGCCTGAAAATTCTCATTCTCTGATTCGAGGCTCACCAGTTCCTTACTTTCTGAGTTGAATATTCCTTTCATCCCACTCGAAAGTACTACCTGATTCGATGAATTATCGATCTCGGTTAAAGACACGAGGCCGGTGGTAACATCTACCTCCACAGACTTCTTTTCACTTCTTGCATCCACATTAAAAGAGGTACCCAGAACACGTATTTCTGTTGAGTTAGTCTCGATTATGAATGGCTTCTCCGGGTTTTCTGTGATATCAAAATATGCTTCCCCCTCAAACACAACCATTCTAAACTCTTTATTAAACACCCTGCTTATTGTCAGCGAGCTGTTTTCGTTCAGGGTTATTAACGATTGATCCGCTAAACTTACTTCAAGCTTTTCGCCTTCATTTGTTACATATCGTTCTGTATCCCATAAATTAAAAGCAGATACCCCTAAGCCAATGGATATGGCGATTGCAGCAGCAATCTTGTAGAACTGAGAAAGTGAGAAAACGTTAGCCTGAGGTTTTTCTTTCAACCTTCTTTGAAGCGAATTCCATGAAGTTTCTGCATCTATTGATACTTTTGGTACATATTTGTTCGATTTTTCCCAAATAGTCACCGCTTCTTCATGCACTTTAAGTAGCTCGTCATTTTCTGAAATGAACGCTTCCAGTTCACTTAACTCTTCTCCGGTAATGGTGCCAGATAATTTTTTAACGGAAAGATCAATGACTCTGTTTGTGCTCATAGCAATAAAAGGATGAGTGTTAGTAAAGCAGCTACCAATACGGAGTTAGAAAAAGTGGACTCCCATTGTTCAACCTTGTCGGAATACTTGCTCATCTCTGAGGCTATTATCTGTATCGTTTTCATATTTTTTTATTGATTTACATTATAGACTGTAAACCAGAATGGAACACGTAAAAAAAGTTTACTTTTTTTTATAACTGCTGAAGAAAAAGCGTAAGGAAAGACATACCTCCACCAGGTAGATAGGATTTAAGAATTGGTCTTAAGTCCCCTCTGAAAGCCTTTAATGCTAATGAAATCTGAGTTTCAACCGTCCGTTTCGAGATTTGCAGATAATCGGCGATTTCATCGTTAGACAAGCCCTCAAAACGGCTAAGAGAAAAGATAAGCCTGCATTTCGGAGGTAATTCAGAAACAACCTTTTCCAATGCTTTTCGAAAATTTTCCTCTTCAATAAGCTCGTCTTCTTCCATGGTTTTCTCCAGTTGAAGAATATGCTCGCTTTCTTTTTTTTGAGCCTTTAATTTATCGAAAGCGAGGTTTTTAGTCATCGAAATGAGATATGATTTGATGTATTCAACCCCGGAAAGTAGGGATGGGTTCTCCCACAGCTTGATAAATATTTCCTGAACGGTGTCCTCTGCTGCCTCCTCTTCTTTTAAAATATATACTGCTACCTTAAAAATTATCGGGTAATAATTCAGATAAAGCTCCCTAAACTCTTTTTCGGTAAATTGATTCTCCGATTCGCTATACATGTATGCCCTGAATTTAGTGAATCCATAACGAAATCAGGCACAATTAGTTACAAGCTAAACTCTTCCTTTACCTTCTTCACAATTTCATCACCAATAGAAAGACTGGCTGTAGCCGCAGGACTAGGAGCATTTAGAACATGAATCTGTTTACCGGATACTTCGAAATAGAAGTCGTCGAGTATTTCCCCATTTGGTAACAACGCCATAGCTCGTACCCCTGCCGGCGAATGCTTTAGTTGTTCTTCTTTAACTTCGGGAATTAGTTTCTGAAGGCCTTTTACAAAAGCTTTCTTAGAAAACGAACGTTTGTACTCATCCAGGCCCATTCGCCAATGTTTGAATGCCATTTTCCGAAATCCTTTGAAAAAAAGAGCCTCAAAACCTTCCTTCAAATCAAAAGCGAACTTGTTATATCCTTCTCTTTTGAAAACAAATACCGCATTGGGTCCACATTCAATTCCACCTAATGCCATTCGGGTAAAATGTACTCCCAAAAATGGAAACTCTGGATTCGGAAGCGGGTAAATAAGATGATTTACCAAATACTCAGCATCCTGTTTCAGCTCGTAATATTCTCCTTTGAAAGGGACGATTTGGACTGGGGACTTAACCCCCCCGCTTTTAGCAACTTTATCGCTGTACAACCCTCCACAGCCAATCAAATGTCTGGTTTTGAAGGTAATTCCTTCTGTTGAAACGGTGATCTCATCTTCTGACTCTCTGATCTTTGTTACCTTTTGTCCAAATAGCACTTTTCCATTTTGAGCTTCCAGTAACTCCTGAAGCTTTTTGCACATCCCGGCATAATCTACAATACCGGCACAAGGTACTTTGATTGCGGCTATTCCTTTTACATGAGGCTCAATCTCAGTAAGCTCTTTGGCTCCAATTTTTTCGATGCCTTCAATTTCGTTCTCAACTCCCCGCTGGTATATTTTTTCGAGTCGGGGAAGTTCTTCCTCTTCTGTAGCTACGATTACTTTACCACAAATATCAATGGCTATATTATGTTTGTTACAAAACTCCACCAATTGGTGCCTTCCATCTATACAATTCCTCGCTTTATAGCTTCCGGGCTTATAGTAGATTCCCGAATGGATTACCCCGGAGTTTTTTCCGGTTTGATGAGCCGCAACCCGATCTTCCTTTTCAAGCACAAGGATTTTAGTTTCAGGAAATGCTTTTGAAAGTTTGTAAGCCGTTGATAACCCAACTATACCTGCCCCGACAATAATAAAATCAAATATAATGTCTGCCTCTGAAGAATTTTGCATTCACAAAGATACGACTCCTCTGTAAAAAGGTCAGCCCCAACTTCGGAATTATTGTTCTGATTTGCTTATTTCTCTATCAACCTGTTAAGCATTGCCAATTACGCTTTTCTCTGCCATTCTTCTTATCTTTTTCAAAATTATTTGATATATCTCCATGCACAAAAGACTATTTATCCCATTATTCTTCATCGCATTATTTGTGATGACTTCCTGCTCTAAAAAAGCTCAAAATCCCCGACAGTTAAGTGAAGAAGAAGCACGAATCGAAGCCGTACTTCAACGAGCGTCTTTCCAGAATATGGAAGGAGAAGAAGTATACCTCGCCGATTATAAAGGCAAGGTTGTTATGATCGATTTCTGGGAAACCTGGTGTGGTCCCTGCCTGATGGTATTTCCGGCAATGGATTCCCTTAAGAAAGAGTATGGAGATGATTTTGAAGTGCTTGCAGTAAATACACTTACCGCAGATACACAGGAAGATGTGGAAGAATTCATAGCAAATAATGACTACGACTTCGAATTTTCTGTTGATGCGAATGATGTTGGCGGAGAAGTGATTTCATTAGGTATTCCATTCAAGGTTTTTATAGATCCCGAAGGATTTTTGATTAAAGCTGAATTAGGTTCAGCTGGAACTGAAGGGGATTACCTGAAAGCCAAAGCAATTATTGAAGACAATAAAAAATTATAGAACATGCAAAACATGCCACAAGTAGAAGAAAAACTAGCTTATAAAGTAAAAGATATCAGTCAAGCCAAATATGGCCGGCAGGAAATCGAATTAGCCGAAGCAGAAATGCCCGGTTTAATGGCAATCCGCGAAGAATATAAAGCAGAGCAGCCGCTCAAAGGTGCTCGTATTGCCGGATGTCTTCACATGACCATCCAAACAGCGGTATTAATTGAAACTCTTGTTGAGCTGGGTGCAGATGTTACCTGGTCATCCTGTAATATCTATTCTACTCAGGATCACGCAGCCGCTGCTATTGCAGATTCAGGAGTACCCGTGTATGCCTGGAAAGGAATGAACGAAGAAGAGTTTGACTGGTGTATCGAGCAGACCTTGTTCTTTCCAGATGGTCAACCTCTGAACATGATCCTTGATGATGGTGGGGATCTTACAAATATGGTTCTTGATAAATACCCTGAGTTGGTAGATGGGATTAAAGGGATTTCTGAAGAGACTACTACCGGTGTACTTCGCCTGATTGAACGCGAACGAAAAGGGGCGCTTCCTCTTCCTGCGATTAATGTGAACGACTCTGTTACAAAATCAAAATTTGACAACAAATACGGTTGTAAAGAATCTGCAGTGGATGCTATTCGTCGTGCCACCGATGTTATGATGGCCGGTAAAGTAGCTGTTGTTGCTGGCTATGGTGATGTAGGTAAAGGTACGGCAGCATCACTCCGTGGAGCTGGAGCACGTGTGATAGTTACTGAAATCGACCCTATTTGTGCTCTTCAGGCGGCAATGGACGGATTCGAAGTTAAGCGTATGGAAGACGCGGCTCCAAGAGCTGATATTGTGGTTACTGCAACCGGAAACAAGGACATTGTGACCGGAAAGCACTTCGAAAGTATGAAAGACAAAGTGATTGTGGGAAATATTGGTCACTTCGATAATGAGATTGATGTTGCATGGCTAAAAGCAAATTCGGAAGAGGAGAATATCAAACCGCAGGTCGATATCTTCACCCTTAAATCAGGAAAGCAGGTAATACTTTTGTCTCAGGGTAGACTGATGAACCTTGGTAATGCAACTGGTCATCCTTCTTTTGTGATGAGTAACAGTTTTACGAATCAAACACTGGCTCAAATCGCACTTTGGAATCGCCCGGAAGAATTTGCACCAGGTGTTCATGTACTTCCAAAGTCGCTGGATGAGAAAGTAGCTCGACTCCACCTCTCAAAAATTGGTGCAGATCTGGAAACCCTTTCTGAAGAACAAGCCGAATATATAGGTGTACCAATTACCGGACCTTATAAGTCTGATGAGTACAGGTATTAATTCTGATAGAATATAGATGAAAGCCTTCCTGTAATAAGTAGGAAGGCTTTTTTATTTAAAAAGAGATTGTGAAGCGATTTAGAAGTCCTTATCTTCAGGGCTCTTCGTTTACTGAATTATGCACCCGTAGCTCAACTGGATAGAGTACCTGACTACGAATCAGGCGGTTAGAAGTTCGAATCTTCTCGGGTGTACACACTTAAAGCCTTGTTAAAACTATATTTTTGACAAGGCTTTTTTATTTACAGGAATCGATTAATTTTGATTAATATATAATTAATATAAAAACAGATACCCCACATCTAGATTAGTTATCATCTTCTTTTTCAAAAAGTAGCCCAGTAATTGATTGAGAAGCAATTTATTCGGGAACTGAAACTAAAAGAGATAAATATTACTACTTACAACAATTCCCATCTTGCTGAATCGGAGGGCAAGCCACATCACCATAAGAACAAAACACACAACAATCTCCCTGTTTGGGTTTTATTACTGCGTTACAATTAGGGCATTCCCAAAAAAACTGGCAGGAATCAGTGGGCATTTTTTCTTTAGACTGGTATCCGCATTCAGGGCAGTTCAATGTCGATTCTGTAAGTATGGTTGTACTCATTATTTTGAGTCCTCTTCCTTAACGGTAAACCCAGTACTGTTGATCGCCTGTTTAATGCGTTCCGGTTGAACTTTGGATTTATCAAAAGAGATCGTTGCCGTTTGGGTATCGTAGGAAGCTTTAGCCTCCAGCACACCTTCTACTTCTTGTGCTGCATTGCGAACGCTGGCTTCGCACCCCGCACACGTCATACCTACAATATCGTACGTGACTGTTTGCACATTCGCTTCTTGGACATAAACAATCTCGGTGCTCTTCTCAGAGAAAAACGCCTCCGAGTAATACGGAAATACCATGAGTATCATAGCAAGGAGAGTGACCACACCTAAAAAGCTTTTTGATTGGAATGTGTTGGGCTCATCATCACATGCACAATCGATCTCTTCCTTGGATTTGGGTTTTAATTTCTGAAACCAGGCAAAGCCTAAAATCAAAAGAGTTAACCCGATTATGTAGGGACGTATGGGTTCCATCCAGGAAAAAGTGGACGCTATACCACCTATTCCGGCTAAAGAAGCTGCTACTGGAGTAATACAACAAAGTGAGGCTACAAATGCTGCTGCTATTCCACTGCTCATCAATGCTTTGTCCTTATTTAAATTTGGTTCTTTCATGCGGCTATCACTTTAAGAATGTTGTTGTTTTCAAGTTGATCAAAGCAAGGTTGTAGAACAGGTATAATTTGCTGATTGAGTGAATAAAAAATCACTTTTCCCTCTCTTTGGGTTTCTACTAAGCCACCATCTTTCAACTTTCTCAGGTGCTGGGAAACCGCAGGGACACTTATGTCTAAAATGTCTCCTAAGTCGCAAGGGCAAAGCTGGTCTTCCTTATTAAGGAGATAGAGAATTTTAAGACGGACATCATTTCCTGCCAGCTTAAGAATACCGGATAGTTTTTCTGTGGATGGTTGAATACTGGAAAGTGAAGCTCTGCATCTTTTGATTTGAGTTAAATCGGCAACGTCACGAATACAATCTTGCTTATTCATAGTCTTTATTTGTTCGAAAAATTAGCGGTACAAAACTATGGCAAAATTATTATTTAAGCAAATGATTAAATGTTTTCCACATATTGAGCAAATCAGATAATAATTTCAGCTATGGATTCAGTAAATGGTTTCTCTTCACAGAGAGGTACACTGACAATGCGGGCAGCAATGTAATTTGAATAATAGGAGATAAACCCACCTCATAATCAAAGATGATAAGAACAGGCATTAACTCCGAATACGTCCAGAGTTCAAGGAATTTTGCAGCCCACTCTAAGACTATACTGGCAACAAAGCTTATAAAAATGAGATATAAATAATTCTTCAGTTTGAGTTTCTGAAAATTGACAGACGAAAAAAGTAACTCTGTTATCTTCCAAAGCCCTAAAACGATACAAACATCCCCAATAATGGCTGCCCACATCCAGAACGTTGCCTTCCAGAATGGCCAGTCCCACATGTCATACAAGAATAGGCACTGCCCAAACTCCCAAATGGTATTGAGAAGAAACGCCCAAATTACAATTGGGCGTATTTCTTTGATATGATCTTTCAAAACAGTTTTGTTTAGCGGGAAGACCAGTGAAGAGCAACAATCTTCCAATTACCGTTTTCTTTCTTTAGTACTGCTAATTCAAGGGAGGTCAGATCAATCTCACGATCTGAGTAGGTTCCTTTCATTGATGTAATGGTTGAAACCCAAGCCATATTTCCTTCGATATTGATCTTTTGAGATAGCTCGTTTCGTTCAGTTGCACTTAGGAATTTACCATCAGAATGAAAGTGATGAGATAAATATTCCTCTTTGGTCTCGCTGCCCCTCCCTTCTAAGATAGTTACATCTTCATGAAGAAGAGATGATGCTATCTTAGAGTCATTCTCAACAATGGCTTTTTCAAAGTTTGATAGCACCGTTTTAATTGATTCCTGGTCGCTCAAATCTTGAGCCTGTAGCTGTGGAGCAGCCATAACAAAGATGGCTGTTACTAAAGTTAGTAGTGTTTTCATAAGGATTAATTATTTGAGTTGTGATAATTCAATGTTCTGGATCAAAAGTGTTCCATGTCCATTTATTTTCAAGCCAATACTTCCGTCATCTGGTTTATCTCCGTGCCCATGAACCACCATTTCTTTATTGATGTAGCCTCTAAAATGCGTTTCATCACTAACCACCCGAACAAATTTTAAGCCTTCATCCTCGAACTCTTTTTCATCGAAAAGTTCGATTTCATTATTTGTGGTTCTTCCTTGTGAGATTTCTCCATCTGAAGTGAGAGCAACAAAATCATAGTTTTGGGCATCTTGAACATGATGGACAATTTTGACATCCCCGGTAAAAGACCCCATATCTAAATAGATATCAACTTGAATATTTTGATACCCCGAATGGGTTACAAAGAAATTGGTTATATGGTCTGTCAGATTGAAGCTGAGATACGTTTGATTGTCAGCTATTGAAACGGTTGGGTTAAGCTGTTCCATATTCCCCTCAAGCCAGTGAAACTGCTCTTTCAAATCATTGACTGAATTAGCGGACATATCCCAAACCCAATCCCCGTTTTCTTTTTCAATAAATAGGGATTCTAAGTCAGCATTTTCAGTTTGAACTGGGGCTATCGTTTCTTCTGCTTCTAAGTATTGCCCTGTTCCAACCCCATAACCATAAACCATGGTTGCTCCGTATTCTCCAGTCTCAAATAAGAATAAGAGACCGGGAAGGGCGAGAGCAAATGCAAAAACCTGTATCGATTTCGTTTCCAGCTTTTTAAACCAATGCAAAGCAATGCGAAAAGTTGAATAGATTCCAAAAAACAGAACCGTCCAAAGTGCCCAATCGGCATGATCTGTGAGAACAGATTGTGCCTCTGTTGGAAGGAACACAGTATCAGCCGCAGATCTTCCCGTGAAATAGGCAACAATGGCTGAAATAGATCCTAGTAAATAAAGAAGCGTGGTCTTTTTTTCATCCCACCAGTTTTGAGGGAGGAAAAAAGCGACCAGGTTCAATCCAATAGCCAGTATGAGTATGGCGATTGGAAAATGAACAACCATCGGGTGAATGTTTGGTGCGTAGTCAAATAATTCATTCATTTTGCATTCCTACTTATCTAATTTTAATAAACGAGCGTTTACTGCGACAATCACAGTGCTCAGAGACATAAGTCCTGCCCCAAGAGCAGGATTAAGAATGATGCCATAAGTGTATAATACTCCGGCGGCCAATGGGATGGCTACGGCATTATATCCGGTTGCCCACCATAGGTTTTGCACCATTTTTTTGTAGGTCGCTTTGGCAAGAGCAACGAGTGCTGCTACGTCCTTGGGATTGCTTTGCGTAAGAATAATATCACCTGTCTCAACTGCTACATCTGAACCTGCTCCTATAGCAATACCTACATCAGCTTGGGCAAGAGCTGGCGCATCATTCACACCGTCACCCGTCATGGCAACTTTTAACCCACGGGATTGAACCTCTTTGATTTTATCTGCTTTTTCGTTGGGCAGAACTTCAGCGAAGTAATCATCCAGACCAAGTTCTTTAGCTACATAAGCTGCAGTTTGTTTATTATCGCCAGTAAGCATGATGCATTGAATGCCCATGTCATGCAGTTGCTCTATTGCTTTTCTGGAGTCTTCACGGATAGTATCTCCAAGAGCAATAGCACCAATCAGTTTATCCTCAGCAATAACAAATACCACGGTTTTCCCTTGAGAAGAGAGTGTTTGGTACTCATCGTTTGGTTGATCAATCCTTTGTTCTTCCAAGTACCCAGGGCTGACCACTTTGATGGATATTCCTTCAACTTTTCCTTCAATCCCTTTCCCTGTTATCGAATTAAAATCATCAATCTCAGACAGGTCATCGCTAGCATTCATGATACCTTGAGCGATTGGATGTTCAGAGTTTTGTTCAAGTGATGCAGCCAATCGTAAGATTTGCTCATCGCTATAATCGCTTGAATAATTGATGACATCGGTAACCTCAAATACCCCTTTGGTAAGGGTTCCGGTTTTATCAAAAATAACCGCTCCAAGGTTTCTTGCTTCTTCAAAAGCAGTTCGGTTTCTGATTAAAAATCCGTTCCCTGCTGCTAAATTGGTTGATACTGCCACTACTAAGGGCACAGCTAATCCAAGTGCGTGCGGACAGGCAATGACCATAACGGTTACCGTTCGCTCTAAGGCAAATACAAAATCTTCTGTTGTAAAGACCGTCCAGACAAAAAAGGTGAGAAAACCTGCCCCAAGAGCAATTATGGTCAACCAGAATGCCGCTCTGTTGGCTAAGTCTTGTGTTCTGGATTTACTGTCTTGAGCTTGGCGTACCAGATCAATCACTTGAGAGAGAAATGAATCTTTTCCAGTGCGGTTAATCTCAATCGTCAGAAAGCCTTCACCATTGAGGGAACCACCAATAACTTCATCGCCATCACTTTTGGTAACTGGTTTGGATTCCCCGGTCATGAGGGATTCATTGACAGAGCTATTTCCCTTTATAACAACACCGTCGGCAGGAATTTTTTCTCCGGGTTTAATGAGAACCCGATCCCCACTTTTAAGTTCTTCCAAAGCAACATCTTTGGTAGAGCCATCTTCCTGAAGAAGATGTGCTTCTGATGGCATCAACTTGGCAAGCTCTTCCAAGGCTTTAGAGGCGCTCATCACCGATTTCATCTCGATGTAGTGCCCGATGAGCATGATATCAACCAAGGTAACCAGCTCCCAGAAGAATATTTTCCCCTCCACGAAAAAGACGACCATTGTACTGTAGATATAGGCGGTCGTTATGGCGATGGCGATGAGGGTCATCATGCCGGGTTGTTTTTTCTTGAGCTCCTCGAAAAGACCTGTTAAAAACGGCCAACCACCATAGAAAAAGACAATACTTGATAGTACAAAGGAGACATATAGATCACCTGAGAATGCGAGTGTATCTCGCAATCCAAGAAAGCCCTGAATCATGGGTGAAAGAGCAATAATCGGCAGACTTAAAGCCAGAGAAATCCAGAACCGCTTTATAAAGTCCTGAGCCATATGCGCATGGTGGTCGTGATGGTTGTGCCCTCCTAAATCTTCTCCATGACCGGAATGGTCGTGGTGTTCATGATTAGTAGCTTTGTGATTATGTTCAGAATGATTGTGGTTCATAATAGCTCCGTTACTCTATTTTAGTTACCGTTTCGCCACATTTGTGCATCATTTGGCCATAAAATGGATTGGCGATTTTTTCTTCGTCACTAATCCATTTAGCACCATCCCCATTGTTGGCCATCGGACAGAATTGAACAAACAAAGACGGATGCTCGTAATTTTGATTCTCGAGAGCCGTTAGTAACTCTTTGGAGACATCAACAAATGCATCGCGAAAATCTTCAATAGTTTGTGAGCTATCAGCCGAAGCAAGGGCTTTGAGCATCATACCATGATGATTCTGATGTTTCGTTGCATGTTCCTGATGATTATTCATTTCATCATTGCTGCGAACTTCCTGTGCAAAATCATTAAATGCGGTTTTCGCTTTCTCTAAATCGTCTTTAACGAGCGCATTTTTCATCCCCAGATAGTGCTCAACCAAGATATCAAGATGACCATCGTGGCTATGAGATTCTTGTTGGGCTTGCGCCGTATGTATAAGAAAAAGGGAAGCGATAATTAGAGTGTATACAGTTTTCATAGTGTTTCTGCTTGGTTATTGGTTTTCAATTCTTTGTATGGTTTCCCCACATGAGATCATCCGAGATCCGAAATATGGATTTTGGATAGGCTCTTTTTCACTGAGCCAGTATGCTCCTTTTCCATCATTCGCCATCGGGCAGAACTGTTGGAAATAAATCCCTTTTATGGGATAGGTTTTTGCGACCTTTAGCATGATGTTAGACAGGTTTTCAAAACCCTCTCTTTGCTCAGAGATGTCCTTGGCTTCGATAAGTTGGTTCAGCGCCGTTTTTATGGAATCCGATTGGCTCATCCAAATCATGTGCCCTTTTTGACTCAACAGACCCATATCAACATTGTTCAGTGATGCTTGAATGCTCTGTGCTTTTGATGCAACCTGCGCTTCTTTATCACTAGCTAAGCTATTTTTTAGGTCGATATAGTCATCAACCACGTTGGAAACCTGAGACGTAAAAGCTTCTGGCACGTCCATAGAATTACTACCTGACGAGGCTTTACTACCCATATCCATCTGACTATTACTCTGGGATGATCCCGAGCCGTCCATTGTGTGACCTTCATGACCTGTTCTTATAGGGCGTCCGTCCGGAGTTTTATTCATCATGCTGGCTTTTCCTGCCAATTGCGCTGCACTATCAATTTTGAAAGTTCCGTTGGTAACGACTTCTTCACCTTCAAAAAGACCTGATTTCACGATGTATTGGTCACCAACACGTTGACCGAGTACAACTTCTCTGAATTCAAAAGTGGGCTGAGCGGTATTGGTTTTTTTGACATAGACCACAGAGCGTTCTCCTGTCCAGAGCACGGCTGATTTTGGAACTAGGATTTGTTCACCGCTTTCTCTCACATCTGATTTGATAACCCCTTGAGTCAGCATATTCGGTTTAAGAAGCATAGCATCATTCTCAGCTTCTGCTCTTATTGAAACCGTTCTTGATTGAGGATTGAGAACCGGATCGACAAAAGTGATTTTAGCGGAAAATTCTTCCCCCGGAAATGCTTTCACGCTAAAAGAGACTTCATCACCGACCTTTATATTCGCCACATCGCTTTCGTAGGCATCAAACATTACCCAGACTTTAGACAGATCTGCAAGTTTGAACATCGAGGAACCTTGTTGAACATGGCTTCCTACTTCAATCATTTTGTTAATGACGTACCCTTCCACTTTTGAGGTGATATCGACATCATTCATGACCGTTTGAGAACGTTCAATCTGATTGATTTGCTCTTCGGTAATTTCCCAGTTGAGAAGTTTATTTCGGGCAGCATTATAGAGTGAAGGATTACGCTCTTTATCTTTAGCCACTTCCAGAAGCTCTTTTTGCGCACTTACAAGCTCTGGCGAATAGATGGAAGCAACCCGGTCTCCTTGGGCAATATATTCACCCGTGAAGTTGACGTAGAGTTCTTCAATACGTCCGGGAACATGAGCTGGCAATGTTTTAAGTCGTCTTTCATCAACCATTATTCTACCGGGAAGACGATAGGTGGAAACAGCAACATCTTTGATAACAGTCGTTGTTTGCACGTCCGCAAGTTTAGTTGCGGCTTCAGACATGATTAATTCATAGGGGCTTTCTTCTCCTGAATCATCTTGTGTGACAGGAATTAGTTCCATACCACAGATTGGGCAGTTCCCCGGTTCATTTTCCCTGATGCTCGGGTGCATACTACAGGTATAAATGACATTGCCTTCTTCATCGGTATGAACCTGTTCAATGTGTTCATCTAATGATTGAGGCGTGTCTGGTGCTCCACCAAAAAGCAACCAACCAAGGCTCAAGCCAATCAGTATTAAACCGGAAATTTTGGCAACTCGTTTTAAATCAAATCTATTGTTCATGTTAACCTTGCTTAGTTTTTAAAATTCGTTTGTTCGGGGGTCGTGTTGTCGGTGCCTGACAAGTATTCCAAATAGGCCACAGCTATATTTTGATCGACTACAGCCTGTTCCTGAGCAAGCTGAAATTTCAATAGCTTTTGTTGTAATCTTAGGAGCTCTTCAAAATCGGTTGATGATGAAGTGTATTCTTCCAAGAGAATATCTATGGCTTGGCGTGTTCTTCGAATTTGAATGTCTTTATAGAGGGTGTCTCTTCGCTCGGCATCCCGAAGATCGCGAAGAGCTTTTTCCAGATCGGTTTTAAGACTGTTTTCAACGGCTAATTGTCTGTCTTGAATAGATCGGTAATTGAGTTCTGCCTGCTTTTTCTGAGCTTTATACTTACCTCTCCATAGGGGGATTTTTACCCCGAGCTTGACCACGAATGCATTATCCCCATTGCCGGAAGGGTTTAGATCTGTTCTTTCATCGGTAAAGATGTAATCAAAACCCAACCCAAATTTTGGCATTCCGCTTTTCTGGGCAACATTAATGGCGTACTCGGCAGACGCAGCTTCGTAATCGAGTTGGCTAAGCTTTGGGTTTCTTGATAAAATCTGCCGTGAAAGCTCTGCTTCATCTATTAGAAATGGTGAAACAGTTAGGGTATCAGCAATTTCGACCTTGAGATTTTTATCACTGTTAAGATACTCATTGAACATTACCTCGTTTGTTTTAAGTTGATCCTTGATGAGTTCTAATTGGACTTGCAGATCTTCTTTTTCAATTTGTACCCGCAAGACATCGACTTGGCTTACCTGACCTGTTTCATATCGTTGCAGAGATAGGTTTTCGAAGGTTTGTAGGATATCAATGTTCTCATTGAGGATAGATATCGAATGATCCAACAAATAAAGCCTATACCATTGTTGCTTGACTTGGAAAAAGAGTTTATTGCGTTCCTCTTCAAACACCTCAAATTGAGATTTTGCCTGCTCTGTGGCGACATCTCCTTTTGCTGAGAGTGTTCCAAACCATGGGAACATTTGATTAAGCCCAATCCGGCTTTGTTGCGCTCCGACTCTGGTTTCAACGGGTAAGATAAAATACCCAAATGATAAGTCCGGATCAGGAAGCGCCGTTACTTGTGGCACTTGCTCTAAAGAGGCAAGGTACTTTGTAAACTCAGCCTTTAAAGCAGGGTTACTTTCACCTGCCTGGATAAGGTAATCATCCAATGATTGAGCAAGTGTTGCCTGTGAGGATAGCAACATGATCGCTAGAGCAAAACAGGTTATAAATGATGTGGTAATTCGTTTATATCTCATAATGACAGACTCTTTTTGAGTTGAAATTCTTTCCAAATGGCATAAAGCACGGGAACAACAAACAGGGTTACGACCTGAAACAGCATCCCTCCGACACTGGGAATAGCCATGGGAACCATGATGTCTGCGCCTCGCCCTGTTGAGGTTAGCACAGGAATAAGAGCTAAAATGGTGGTGGCGGTGGTCATCAGCGTAGGGCGGATTCTTCGAGAACTTGCTTCCACCACAGCTTCACGCACTTCTTCAATAGTTTTTGGCTTTCTTTTTTCAAAGAGCTGATCGAGGTAGGTTGCCATGACCACTCCTCCGTCTGAAGCGATACCGAACAAGGCAATGAAGCCGACCCAGACGGCAACACTTAGATTGACGGTTCCCATTTGGAACAGATCACGCATATTTTGTCCGAAAATGGAAAAGTCCATAAACCACGGCTGCCCGTATAGCCAAACAAGAATAAATCCTCCTGCCCAAGCCACAAATATGCTGGTAAAGATCATGCCAGTGGTGGCGGTGGATTTAAACTGGAAGTACATAATGAGGAAAATCAAAAACAGAGCTATCGGTAGAATAATGGAAAGTCTTTTCTCCGCTCTGACTTGGTTTTCGTAGCTTCCGGCAAACTCATAGTTTACTGATGCGGGTACGTTTAATTCTCCTTCGGCAATCTGTGTTTCAAGGTATTGCCTTACCCCTTCGACAACCTCCACCTCTGCCATTCCATCGACTTTATCAAAGATGACATAGCTGACTAGAAAGGTGTCTTCACTCTTAATAGATTGAGCACCCTGGCGGTATTCAATGCTGGCTAATTGGGCAAGGGGGACTTGTGCCCCTGTATAGGTTGGCACGAGCATTTCAGCAATCCTTTGAGGATCATCTCTAAATTCTCGCCCAAACCTGACCCGTACTGGATAGCGCTCCCGCCCTTCCACCGTTGTAGTGAGAGGCATACCACCAATACCTACAGCGATGAACTCCTGCACATCTTGGATGTTTAACCCGTAACGAGCAAGCTGCTGCCTGTTCCAATTGATTTCGAGATAGGGTTTCCCAACGATGCGATCAGCAAAAACGGATTCACTTTTTACCCCAGGAGCACTTTTAAGTTGTTCTTCGAGTTGTAAGGCAAATTGATCTATCGTTTGAAGATCGGGGCCTTTGACCTTTATGCCCATGGGTGCCCGCATACCCGATTGCAGCATAACTTGGCGCGTTTGGATGGGCTGTAATTTAGGGGCAGAGGTTGTCCCCGGAATACGTGTTGCTTTGACAATCTCTTCCCAAATATCATCCGTTGATTGGATATGATCGCGCCATTGGCGGAAATATTCACCACTCGGATCGGGGATAAGTTCGCCCGTTTCATCTCTGACATACGTACCAGTATCATCGACTTTAAATCGGACGCGTCGACCATTTTCATCGGTTTTGTATTCCGATTTATACTGGATGAGGTTTTCAAACATGGAGATGGGCGCAGGGTCAAGAGCAGAATTGGTCCGCCCACTTTTTCCAACCACAATTTTTACTTCAGGAATAGCGCCAATGCTCATATCGAGCTTTTGGACAATATCTTTGACCTCTTCAATGCCTGCGTGTGGGAGTGTGGTTGGCATAAGCAGGAATGCACCTTCATCAAGGGCTGGCATGAACTCTTTACCAAATCCGGGGAAAGTATGTGTAGCGGAAGACCACACAGAGGTCGTTCGTATATCAACACCTACTTTGTCAAAGCCTTTTGCGACGAACCCAAAGGTGGAATTAAAACCAAGCCATGCAACAACGCCAAAGATGACCAAGGTAGTTGGCAGAGCTAGAAAGAGTTTTTTGTGCTCCAAACACCACCGTATAAGTTGGGAGTAGTATCTAATCACCAGCCAGAAAAAGGCTAAGATGACCACGATGAGACCGACCACAAAAACAAGATTCCCCGTCAATGAAACGCTTGGCCCAAATGGGAGCCAGTATTTGGTCAACAGCCAGGTCACTATGGCAACGGTGAGTGCGTTATTGAGAAGCGTTAAGCGATGGTGATCCTCCTTTGAGATAAACAGGCTAGAGCCGTTTATTAAACCAAATCCAATTAATGCCAAGCCTAACCATGGGGTCACTGTAAAGAGTGAGAATAGCCCAAGAATAATGAGAAAAGCATTCCATCCAAGCTTCACTTTTCGTTTATCTATTTTAATGGAGAACAACCAATGTGCAAATGGAGGAATAAGAGTGATCGCAATAATAATAGAGGCAATCAGTGCAAAGGTTTTGGTGTAAGCGAGGGGCTTAAACAGTTTCCCTTCGGAAGCGACCATGGTAAATACCGGAAGGAAACTCACAATGGTCGTTGTAACAGCGGTAATAACAGCAGATGCCACTTCCGTGGTCGCATTGTAGATGACTTCTAACATCGACTCATCGTCCTCCATCTCTTCCATATGCCGAAGCATGTTTTCGGAAAGAATAACCCCCATATCGACTATGGTACCAATCGCAATAGCGATACCGGAAAGGGCAACAATATTGGCATCCACATTGAAATAGCGCATGGCTATAAACGTCATCAGAACCGCAATAGGTAGCATCGCTGAAATCAAGAAAGAGGTTCTGAGATTAAGAACCATGACTACAATAACTATGATCGTAATCAGAATTTGTAAGGTGAGAGCTTCTTCGAGGGTTCCTAACGTCTCTTGAATCAGCTCTCCCCTGTCATAGAAAGGCACCACTTCAACTTTAGAGACCGTGCCATCTTCAAGCGTCTTAGAAGGTAAACCGGGGGATATCTCTTCGATCTTTTCCTTGACGTTATTGATAACCTGCATCGGGTTAGCCCCTTGCCGAGCTACCACAACACCCCCAACCGCTTCGGCACCGCCTTTATCCAGCAAACCTCGTCTTAGCCCCGGGCCTCGTGTTACAAAACCAATGTCCTGAATTCTAATGGGGGTATTATCGGTGACTTTGACAACGGCTTGTTCAATATCTTCGAGGTTTTTGATATAGCCTAAACCACGAACAAGATATTCAGCGTTATTGAGTTCCACCGTTCTTGCCCCCACCTCGCTATTACTCTTTCGTACGGCATTAAACACTTGAGGCAGGCTCACATCATAGACCTGCATTGAATTTGGATTGAGCTCAATTTGGTATTCTTGAACAAAACCACCAATAGATGAAACCTCGGCAACCCCTTCTGCGCCTGATAAGCCGTAGCCGACATAAAAGTCCTGGATGCTTCTGAGCTCTTGCGGGTCCCAACCGCCTGCCGGGTTCCCCTCTTTATCTCGTCCTTCCAGGGTGTACCAAAATATTTGTCCTAAGCCCGTTGCATCAGGGCCAAGCATTGGTTGAGCATCAGAGGGCAGTGTTCCGGCAGGCAGTGCGTTGAGTTTTTCCAGAATACGAGAACGACTCCAATAAAAATCCACATCCTCTTCAAAAATGACATAGATACTAGATGTTCCAATCATCGAACTGCTACGTATCGTTTTAATACCAGGGACAGTAAGAAGCTCTGTGGTCAAGGGATACGTGATCTGATCTTCCACATCCTGCGGGGATCGCCCCGGCCATTCGGTAAAGACAATCTGCTGGTTCTCACCAAGATCCGGAATGGCATCCACAGGAACAGGGTCTCTGGGAATAGAATTGATATTCCAATCAAATGGAGCTGTTGCCAGACCCCACCCTACCAGAGTGGTTAGCAACAAAACTGCTATCAATCTATTTTCAAGAAAAAATCTTATTGTTTTATTCAGCATGATAAAATTCGATTTAGGCTCATATGGTTTTCTTGCGTTAAGAATTAATTCGTGCGCAAAGAAGTAATCGTTACTCAGGCTTATTTATAGTGCATGACTAAAATTCGTGGAGCAACGTTAATTGAGTAGACCTCAGATGAGGTTTGGGATGGGTTTCCTAAATCAAAAAGGACTCATTCGTCAAAAAGAGAGGGGGGGACGAATAGAGTTTGGGATGGGATAAGGAGTAATAATTGACTTGAGTTTCTGGTGCTTCTACCAGTTCAACAACCAATAAATTCGGTTCTTGAATTTCAGTTTTATTGACAACAATAGTGTTGTCTTTAACTGAGATAAGGTCGGGTGAACAGTCACATAATAATTCTGAATCACAATGATTATCAGCATCACTTGGCTCCTCTGTATCCCCCTGTTTTGTTGGGCAATCGGGCATATCGCTATGCTCTGTTACAGGGCTTTTGGTCATCATTTCCTGACACATTTGCTCTGACAATCCAGAAGAACCCAAAAGAAATAGCATACCAAAAATCACAACCAATGATTTATAGGTAAAAAGAGTTTTTGATATATTTCTTTGGTATTTCACCTAAACAAAATATGATTTTTGAAAATCAATTGTAAGCTAAAGAATTTGATCAGAATTTTAAAAACGCAAAATGACCTTATAATCGACATATTTGGGCTATTTGAACTTAGTAAAGGAAAAATTAGATAAACTATTCTCATAATTATATAAGCCAGAATCTGTAGAATAAGATCAAAACGAGTCAAATATGGAAACCGTAGAGTTAAAAATTAAAAATATGGTGTGTGAGCGATGTTGCATGATGGTCGAATCACGCCTTAGCGCCATTGGACTTGAGGTATTGGAAGTAAGTCTAGGGTCTGCGATTGTGAGACGCGATCAAAACTCGCCATCGTTTGATGATATTGGTAAAGAACTTAAATCGTTAAATTTTGAACTCGTTAGTAATCGTCAAGAGCAACTGATTGAAGACGTTAAACATGCTTTATTGAAGTTATTGGATGAACAGATCAATGAAGATTTAAGCTTGTCTGATTATTTAAATGAGCATATTGCAAAAAACTATTCTCAAGTTTCTAAAACATTTTCAAGGCTGGAAGGGCAAACCATTGAAAAGTTTTTCATCAAGTTAAAAATTGAGAAGGCAACCGAGATGATAAGCTATGACAACCAAAACTTCAGTCAGATTGCTTACGCATTGGGATATAAAAACCTACAACATTTATCACGTCAATTTAAACAGGTTACCGGGATGACCATGAGTGAATATAAGAAGCTCAATGAGCATAAGAGAGGTGGGATTGATAAAGTTTGGTCGTGAGGAAGTGTGTCAATAAGAGATAAACTTTAGCCACAATCCGACATTTTTCAGTACGTGAGTTGTGATATTTTTGTCATTCAACAAACATCACAAAAAAACGATACAATGACGACTACAATCAAAGTCAAAGGAATGACGTGTTCAGGATGCGTCAATCATGTTCAAAAAGCACTTACAAAACATGAGGGTGTTATTAATGCGGATGTTGACCTTGCAACAGGGACAGCAACTATCGAACATCAAGATGTTGAAGTTTCTTCGCTAAAAAAAGCTATTGAAGATGCAGGTTACTCGGTTGTTTCGGACTAAAAGTTTGAAGCAAATGATTAATCCCTACTAAACAGATTAATTTCACCCATGAAAACGACCACAATACAAATCGAAGGTATGCACTGCACCAATTGTGCAAATGCCGTTGATAAACAATTACAAGCCATCGAGGGTGTAACCTCAGCGGTGGTAAATTACGCTACTGAGTCAGCTGTTGTTCAATATGACAGAGATATCGCATTTGACGAGTTCGAAAATGCCATTAAGAATGCAGGATATTCGGTATTGAAAGATCAATTTGATTCAATATCTAAAGCTGAGCTATCCGAAAAGAGAGAAGAAAATAAGCTTTCAAAAGCCAAAAAAGACATGATCTGGTCATGGGGTGCTACTATCCCCATGCTTATTTGGATGCTTCCAATTTGGATAACCGGATATATGTTTTTAGGGATGTTAGGGATGGAAATAGGCATGATTTTATTGTCTTCTTTCGTCATTTTTGTTCCCGGTCGTGAAACATTAGTAAGTGCTTTAAGATCCTCAAAGAACTTAAACCCCAATATGGATGTGTTGATAGCCATAGGATCGTTAGCTGCGCTTTCAACAGGGTTTATCACCCTTCTTCATGCCTTAGGTTATGGGCCTCAGTTTCATAGTTTTGCGATGATTGCAGGAATGATCATGGCCTTTCATTTAACAGGTCGTTACATAGAAACAAAAGCAAAAGGGAGTGCCTCTCAAGCTATTCGTCAGCTGTTAACCTTAGAGGCAAAAGAAGCCTCTGTGTTAAGAGGTGGAGCTGAAATTAAAATTCCTGTTCAGGAATTAAGGATCGGGGACATTATGCTGGTTCGCCCTGGTGAAAAAATTCCAACAGATGGTGAAGTAATTGAAGGCGAAAGTAGTGTGGATGAATCCATTGCTACTGGTGAATCTATGCCCGTTGACAAGCAAACCGGGGATATCGTGATAGGTGCAACGATCAATTCAACAGGTGTTTTAAAAGTAAAAGCAAGTAAGGTTGGAAGTGATACTTTTTTAAGTCAAATCATTCGTATGGTTGAAGAGGCGCAAGGGACAAAAATTCCGATACAGGAATTTGCTGACAGAGTAACGGCTGTTTTTGTGCCGATTGTTTTGGTGCTTGCAGGACTGACGTTGGCATCATGGTTGATTTTTCCAGAATTCTTTAAGGAAATTGTGTTTTGGGCATCGGACTTTATCCCTTGGATCGACACCACTTGGAGTAATACCTCCCTTGCCTTTTATGCCACCATAGCGGTTTTGGTAATTGCATGCCCCTGTGCGTTAGGTTTGGCAACGCCCACAGCGTTAATGGTGGGTTCGGGATTAGGAGCAACAAACGGTATCTTAATTCGCAAAGGAGAAGCCATCCAGCTTATGAAGGATGTAGATACGATTGTACTGGATAAGACAGGAACCATTACAAAGGGCAAGCCGGAAGTAACGGATGTATTTGTTATTGAGAATACTTCATCAGAAGAAGTGTTAAGATATGCAGCATCCGTAGAAAATAATTCAGAACATCCATTAGCTAGAGCCATAGTTGATGCTGCTTTTGATAAAAAATTAGAGCTTATCAAAACCATGTCTTTTAGTTCTACAACGGGTAAAGGGGTCAATGCGAGCGTAGAAGGAGTAGAGGTATCCATTGGAACACTCGCCCTTCATCAAAGCAATGGCGTAGAAATACCTGATCAATTTCTTTCTAAAAAAGAAGAACTTGAAGCTCAGGCAAAGACCGTTGTCATTGTCTCTATTGATAATACCATTGCGGGACTCATAGCCATTGCCGATGAGGTCAAAGATGATAGCCAAGAAGCTATTTCCAAGTTAAAAAACCAAGGCCTTAAGGTGGTCATGTTAACGGGTGACAATACAAGAACAGGTCAAGCCATCGGCAAAAAAGTAGGGGTTGATGAAGTTATTGCAGAGGTTCTCCCTGATCAAAAATCAGCGGTCATACAAAAGTTACAAATGGAAGGTAGAGTAGTGGCTATGGTTGGAGACGGTATCAATGACGCCCCTGCGTTAACACAAGCCAATATCGGTATTGCGATGGGAACAGGAACGGATGTGGCTATTGAATCTGGTGATATAGTGCTTGCAAAAGGCAATTTATCAGGCTTGTTAAGGGCGATTAACTTGAGCAAAGAGACGTTCAAGAAGATTAAACAAAATCTCTTTTGGGCATTTTTCTACAACTTGATTATGATCCCTCTGGCTATACTAGGTTTTTTGCACCCATTACTTGCGGAAATTGCTATGGCCTTCAGCTCGATTAATGTGGTGCTAAACTCGAAAAGTTTACAGAACAAAGAGATTTAGAATACACATATTAAAAATCTGGTAAGTTGTTCATTTTTGAGAAAACTTAACCAACCTGAAGTTTTGTTTGTTTTTGGCCCAGATCTTTCCAGATTTGAAAACGACTGCTTCCACCATAAAACCGTTAGTTTTCCTACCTGTTTTAAGCATCGTGAAGTGATCGGGAGTAATGCGGTAATGCATTTGTTGCTGTTTGTTTTTACTCAGTCTCATGTCTTCGTTGATGTTCAGGCTTTCTAAATCCACTAAGTGTTGACCTATCATATTGGAAGCCCAAATATTGGTATCGTAGTTATCATTACTGGCAAAGAATTTTAAGTTGAGGTTACCCAATAAGCTTTTGGCCTTCGCCTCTGGCTGCTCACTACCCATGATGAAATACATGTTGTTAATGTTCTGGGTTATATACACAGTCGCTACCCATGAGCTCCTGGCCGTAGTCTGGAACAGACTATCTACTTTGGGATTGCAGAAGTTTTGGTATTCATCGATCCATAGTCCTACGGGTTTGGGATTTACCTCATTTTCAATGTCACGTCGTTCCATCGCCGACTGAAACGCTGTTTTATAGATTGTAGCTGCAAAAGCTCCGGCAACCTTAAATTCCTTAATAGGGAAGTCAATGATTACAATCTTATTTTGCCTGTATATATTTTCGGGCAATAGCTCGGGGCTTATCCCACTCCGAAACTGCTCTTTGAGAATGCCATTGTTTAGGAACGGCTCTACGATACTCATGAAACTGGTCACAATAATGCTGGAGGTCTTCTCTCCTATTTTGGGGAGTTCTCGGAGCCAGTAACTCACAATCAAATCTTCATCGTCTTTATCCTGCTCAGGAAGCTCCGAATTGGCAATCTTGAGGAGCACCTGCAAAAAATACCGTTCTTTGATCCAATCGTTTCTTTCTTTTTCTACCCGTTTCCGTACGTGAGGATCAATCGTCTCATCGGAGGCCTGTTGCTCTAGTTTTTGATAGATAGCTAGCTCATCGTCTACGAAGCGAGAAGAAACCAACTTCCTCATGTTATATACACTTACTTCTTCTCCAGCCAACCGGAGAGTGGTAATGCACCGACTGATCAAGCTTCGGAGAGCAAGATCCCAGAAACGTTCGTCTTTATTGCCACTTCCTCCCGATTGATGTACCCGGTTGGCTTCGTTCAGACCCATCAGGGATTCGACTACATTGAGTACATCCCCCGCACCTTCGCCTTGTCGCTGCATTTCGTACTGGAGGAAGTTGAAAGAAAGCCCGCTCTGCCTGTTGAATATCACCAGATCTTTTTCTCGGTCTGGTGCGGCCTGCTTAACATAATTAACCCAACGCTGCCTCTCGTCTTTTTTGGCGCAAAGAATACACATTCCGAATCCGCTTTTGAGCATGGCATGGGCAATGTGTTTTCCTGGTCCACTCGATTTTCCACTTCCGGTCGCTCCAGTGATCAATGTTCCTTCTACCGAATCTGCCCAAGTAATGGACGCATTAGTTCCTGGCACTTTATACAACTTGGTGTCGAGCAGTTCTTCATTGCTAGGGTTTAGTTTTCGGGTGTTTTTTCCAAATATGTTCATGATGGGTGTTGGTTATGGTTACTACCGTTCTTTGGTTTGTTCTTTTGATCTGGAGGTATTGTATCGGGCAAGTTTTGACCCGTATTTTTTGAATAATGCTTTTCGGGAAAGACGCTTCACCCCGTCCTGTTCAATCTGGTGCTCGGTAATCCGGTCTTCAAAAGCCAGCTTTTGCACAGGCTGGTTATCATTAGGCATGGTCATGCCTTTCAATAATTCAGGCGAATAGCGACATATCTTATCCACTCGTTCGTAGGCTTTTTTATACTCCTCGGAGTTTCTTGGTTCTTGCATGGTTAAAAGGTGTTTTTGGCGTTACTTTCAAGGAAAGCTTGAATAGATTCCGGATCGTACAAAATGATCCGCTTGCTCGGTTGGGTGTAGCGGATTTTACCTTCATCCCTGTAGCGTTGAAGCGTGGTTGACGAGGTAATTCCTAATTCTTTCATGGCTTCTTCCGTAGAAAGCCATTTCTTTTCAGTGGGGCTGATTTTCGGAGCGATGCGGTCTACGACCTGTTCGATCAATTCGTAAAAGGCTTCTTCCTCTATGACGATAACTTTCATGACGGTATAGTTTTGATATTCATCGTTGCATCTCCTTGTCCTTGCCCTGAATCTTCCCCTTCGGTTGTTGGGTTTCCTTCGGGGAAGAAGACTGGGACGGAAAATATTTTTTCAGGCTGCTTGATTGCGGCTCTATTGCGTCTGCTTCTTGTGACTGCCCATGTTCTTTTTTGAACCAACCAGAAAGATTTTCGTGGGTGTTGTATACCTCTTTAGCCTCTTCGAGCACCTGAGTTCTACGGCTTTCATCGGAGGCTTCCCGTGAACTTCGAATAACTTCATAGCGAGCATGAGGTAATCCTGCCCGTATACCCTGAGCATAGTGGGCATCTGCCTGTACCCTCTTTATACGCTCCATTTTTCTTGTTTCCACAAAGCGCTTCTTGATCTTCTGTATGGTAAAAAACTGTTCCTGTCCCCCTTTACTGTACAGATCCAGCCGTTCTTGTACCTTTTTATCCGAAAGTGGTGCATCTGGACGCGAATGAACAGGGGCAGAAGTCTCCTTGGTAGTCGGAGATAAGTGATCGTTGGTATTCCTTGTTGTGCTGTTTGTTTTCATCGGTCATGGATTAAGGGTTCTCACTTTCTGGTATGGCCTTACCTGTGGCAAGAATCTCGCGGACAAAGGTGGTGGAAATGCCATCGTCTTTTCCGCTTGGGCTGGCCTTAACCCATAAGAGCGAACGCTTAGAAAAGTGTTCTTCGATGGGGTCAAGGTTACGACCTGATATTTTTATGAGCAGCTCATAGGCTTTGATGTAGAGGCTGTCGCCATCAAGCGTACCTATTGGGAGCAGGGCGTAGGGAATACTATGTACTTTGCCCGAGCGAAGGATCACTTTGAATCGCTCCACGGTTTGATGTTCCGAAGCAATGGCATAATATTGGTTCTCCGCCAGAAAGACAGAGGGCGAGTCTTGTGTCTCTGTTTTTTTATTAGCTTCTCTGGAGTTGGCCGGAAAGATCCCGCGCAACTTCTTTCGGCTTTTGTCTGGATAGGACATGCTGCTCCGTGGTTTTGGTTAATTGGTTTTGGAAGGCGCGCTGCTTGCGCTCAAGCATTCTACGCTCATGGTCTTTGGCTACTGCTTTTGCAGTCGTTTGCTGTCCGCTGCGTGTGATGGCGGATTTGAGCTGTTGCTTATCCGAAGTAAAGAGATTGATTCGTTTTCTCCCCCTAGAAACTCCTACATAGAAAGCTTGCTCGTTTACCCCTGCAAAAGAGGTATCGCTCATACTGATAAACACGTCGTCTGCTGTTTTTCCCTGACTCGAATGGCTTGTATCTACATACCCGTGCCTGAAATGAAACGCATCCTTTGCAAGGGTCTTGCCATTAGAAAGTCGAATATCGCCACCCGAAAACCCTGCTACCCTTTGGGGAGTGCCGTTGTTAATCTTGGTATGTTCTTTGGATTTCAGGTTCTCGGATGGCCTAATCAAGTCCCCGACCGCCAAATCAATTTTCGTTTTCTGATAGACTTTGTAATGCTGAGGGGTTCCATAAGGCAGTTCATACTTCTGTTTTGAATTCAGGTCTATCACTTGAACCAAGTCGGGCTTTTCTTTTGCCAGCACTTCATAGTGTGAGCCAGCCTTAAACCCTCCTTTCTGGTTCTTAGTAAACCGCACCACTTGGCCTTCCTGATAATTGACCACATCCATTTTCTGGCTGTCGGTGAGCGACAAGCCTTTGAGGGTGTCAAAGGTGCGTTCTTTCCCCGTAATTTTTCCTTGCGACTTTAGATTCTCGCGAACCATAGCCGAAATCTGGTTTCCGTCTTTGTGAGTAGGACTGACAATGAGCGCGCTCCGCCCAGCCTGAACCGAGGACACATATTCGCCTGCAATTCTTGCAAGGCGTTCTTCCCGCTCAGGGATTTCATGAATAGCCTTCATCTTATTCAGGGTTTGGTAGCCTTCCAATACCTTTCCATTTGCAATTTGGTTGACGGCCTTTCGGTACTCCTGAGGCTTTTGTCTCATATTTTCCTTTACATGGGCGGTTCTGATCTTGGCTTCTTGCTGAAGGATGCGAAAGGAGTCACCATATTCCCCTGGCGAGCCGTGCTGTTTAGTATCTCCACTAAGGAGCACTTGAGCATTTTGCTTTTTAGCAATGGAAAGCACCTTGGTTTTTGATTTCACTCCGCTGAGACCCGCTTCATCAAACAAGAGCACACCATTTGTGATGTTCTCTTGAAGCTTTGGATTCACCATGAAGGCGGCTACCGTATGGGCATCAAAGCCCTCCCTCCTAAGCACCTCAACAGCTTGGGAGGAGGGCGCAATGGATAGAAAAGGTCTGTTTGAAGCTCGTGTTGCTTCGGCGATTTCCATCAGCAATGTCGTTTTTCCGGAACCTGCATTTCCCTGAATGCCTGTTACAAAATCAGGAGAAGAAAGAGCAACTTGTACTGCTTCCCGCTGACCTTGATTGAGGAATTCTCGCTTAATGGTATGCTCAGGATTGATGGGCTTGAATTTCCCCTTGCCACGGGTTGCGAGAGTAATCATTTTATCCTCAGCCTTCACCATTTCACGGGTGGTTATGGTGGAAATGGTATGATCTTCGGAGCGTAAGATGTCCTCCCGCTCATCCATCGCCCGTTGAACGTCATCTGGTAATAACGTGCCGTAGCCTAACTCCAGCGCATACCCAAGCACGCGCTTTTCGGGCACCGTTGAGGTCCTCTCCAGAAAATGATCCAAGCTACGCTGCACCGCATCTTTAGCCGAGATAGGTTCTACATCGTTTCGATACTTTTTTTTTATCTGGGACAAGCCTTCGAACTCTTCCTTGGACATTCGATCTCTCCAAAGTCCCAACAGCTCCTTGCTGTCCACGGCCTTCCCTTTGGAATTCCGGGTAAGAGTAGAAAGTCGGGCTAACTCCTTCGGATCGGTGATTCCTAGTTCTTTGGCAATGGCCTGAATCTCCAGTCTTCGGTTGGAAAAGCGTTCAATCAATGACCGGGATACGCCGACGATTTCATAGGCATCTTTTGTTCGCTCTACCCTATATCCAATCTCATTGAGTTGCTTACTCAGGTAAGAATGGTAGATGGCCTGATAATATGGAGCCAACCGGTAGATATTGCCCATTTCAAGAGCCAGGAATTTATCTCGTTTTAGGCTTCTAGTCACGTTGATGCAGTAATTGTGGGTATGCATCTGCATATCCGGCACATAGAGTGTCTTCCCATCCTTTTTGAGCGCTACTGGGCGACTGGTGAAATGATGAAAGGGTGCCCATAGCATTGAGCTGGTGGTTTCATAAAACCGTCCATATTGAGTATTAGCCTGGGCTTGAACATCCCGCTGTATAGCCTGCATCATCATCCGATTGGCATACTCATGGGCTTTGAAGAGATCCTCGTCTTGGGTAAGGGCGTGAAGGATACTTACAGACTTTACCGGGGCAGCTCCTATATCAAATCCTGCACGGCGGTTGCTCTTATTAAGCGGAGTCAGTTGCTCTTTCGTAGTAGGATTCACATTGAAAATCAGATCCCGAAAATCCTCCGTTGTAACTTTTTTACCATAAAGATTAAGCTCAGGATACTTACTCACTTCCCCTTCCCAATAGGCGGGAGTTTCTTCCATATAGTAATTACCCTCTCTGCGAAGTCCATTCTTGAAGTACTCCAGAGCGCTTGCTCCATCACGGCTGATATTAATATCCATCATGGTATTTGGTCTTTGTTGTTTGAAATGATTGGAGAAGAACCTGCCCATAAAAAAACAGATAGGGTTCGCTGGTCTAACTATCCATTGTTGGATCGTTTTGCGGTTGCTGTCAAGGAATAAATTCCTAGTGTATTCATACTTCTTAGGACTTTAGCGTGGACTCTTTTTCAGCCTGCAACGCCTTGTCGAAGAGTTGCTGCACCGCCTCCGAAAAGGCAATCAAAAACAGGAAGACTGCAAAATGGAGGTCGTCCCCGAGCTTCCACACTGCCAACCCGATTCCCGTCACTATTGATGGCTCCAAAAGTCCACAGATCACGTACTCGTTTACCTTCATGAACTTGGAGAGTCCCAAAGCGATCCAGCTTTCTCCCCGTTTGGTGATGCTGGAGTTCCCTCCCACCCAGATGGTCACTAAATGGGCGAGTGAACTCAGGGTAAAAATACCCGAATAGATGAGCATGTATTCCGACTCAATATCTACGAAAACCATGTTGTGCAATTCTTCTGGGGCCGCAAAAAAAGGCACAAAAGGGACAATTAAAAAAGCGAATGGTTTGAGCAACTCAGGAACATGAGCGCTATTGTAGCCCAGCAAAAAGCATACGGATGCGACTACGAGCAAAATACCCGTCGTTTGATATCCTGGCTTATAGCGAAAAATCGACCACAGCTGGAAGGCAAGCATTGCGCGGGTAAATCGTAGGTAGCCCTTCAGCACCAATCCTACGAATTTAGACCAGTGCTCATTAAAGAAGGTATGCCATACCTTGCCCTGGAAAAGTGCATGGATTATAGCCAGATCGCCCACTTTCATTGTAGCACGCGGCGTAATCTTTCGGTTGGATTCTTCGGTAATCATGATCGTGTTGGTTTGATTTTGAAAAGTTTAAAAGGAAGCTCGCACTTCTACTTGAGCACCTTTCGAGGCAAGGAATTTGCTCCAGAACCTAGACATCCATAAATGGAGATCACTTGTCCCTGGCGTAATCAAATGGATGGTGAATCCGGATAAATCAGGCAATGACATATCCTGCTCAAAAGTCTTCACAATAGAGTCATAGTTCTCTATCAGTAAGGCAGGATTAGAGGCATAGGTGGTAGCATTAAAAATGCTGGAAGCCTCAATCAGGTCGCTAAACACAATCACTGTTTTGACTTCTGCTTCTGGGTCGAACTGGGAGGTCATATGCACCAATGCCCGATATAGGTTTGTAAGCCTCTGATCGGTAGGCTGACTCACCATGTAATCAATATCGCTCTTAGCTTTGGCAAGGAATTGCCTCATGTGTTTGGTGCGCTCCGAAGATGATCCAAACAATCTATTTTGTTCGGGCAGGGTGGCCACCTGTATTTCTGGAATTCTACTTTTTCCAAAGACGGCTGTTCGGAGTATTACCCCTTTGGTTGAGTTTTTTAACTCCAACTGGGTTAGCACTTTCAGGAAGACTTCATCTGCGTCCAGGTAAGCAAGCTCATGGGAGCTGTCGCTTACATCCCGAAGGATGCCTTTCTCGATGGTTTGGGCTTCAGCAGTGCAAGCAATGAGCAAAAGAAAAGCCCCTGATAATAGTTTTGTAGTAAGTGAGAATAACGTGTTCATGGTTCGATGGTTTTTAGGGTTATGAGTCGGTGCGATAGGCAGTTTCTATGGCATGAGAGATGCGATTTCGTGCATTGTTAAGCACAGCGAGTTCATAGTTTCTCGCCGCCTTCTTGAGGTCGAGTTCACGTTGAAGCGCTGATTCTTTGTTCTCTAACTCCTTGATATGCTCGTTTACCCGGCCTTCGGCTATAATTTTGGGTTTAGCCTCAGCTCGTTGGAAACGACCAAATAGTGGTATTAACTTATATTGGAAAGCCCGGCCGAGCTTGGACATAGACAGCCCAAATTTGGTGTCGTGAAACTCGCTTTCATCTCGGTAAAACAAATACCCCAAGAACACCGAACACATGTAGAGCAGGGCAATCAGACTCGTTGCCACCACATGGAGATTGGATTTAGTTTCGGTATCGGTCTCTACTTCCAAAATAGCAGGCAAGGGATCGTTGGCAAGTTGACGGGCTACTTCTGCTTGTCCAATGTAAATAAAGGATAGAAGTCCTAAGCCACAGCATATGGCTACCAGGCCTAGGCCATAATTTTTTTGAGCAAACAACTTAGCTGCTACTTTGGGCAGAAAGGCAAAAAGCACAGCCATACCCAAAGCCAGAACACTCCCGAGAAGTTCTCCCAGCCCTAACACATTAATATATAGCGGCCTGGAAAGCGTAGATTCCGTAACAAAAAGAATGGCGCTTATCAAAAAAAGCATCTTTTGAGACACCAAAAAGTGAGTGAGTGCTTTCTTTATCCGCTTATCATTGATCTTATCCTTCATGATGCTCTCCTTTAGAGTTTGGATCATAGGTTTCATGTTCGTCTGACTGAGATTGCATCCGTGCTACTTTTGCATGAAGTCTGTCGATGCGGGCATAGGTTTTATCGGGAATGATTTTCAGTTCAGATTCGATGTAATCCTCAAAATGCTCGCTGACTTGATCCAGAGAATCCTGAACCTTGGACAGTTCAGTCTCTATGGTATGGATGGGGCGATAGTGTTTCGAATTGATCGCTAATTGAGCTTCATCAAAGGTCAATTCAGCTTGCCGGAGCGTCTCTTTTACAGAGATGCCTTTTTGTTGGTTGGTCCTGGCTTTTTCTGCCCATCTATCTTCCATCTCCTCGGTGGTCAAATTGAAGTAGACGTACCGTTCACCTCGTTTATGACCTGGAATCCAGTTATTAAATAGTGATGTTGCCATATCTTCTTTGCTTGGTTCTGAGTTATTCGAAAGGACAAAAACCTTTCACAAGCAAAGTTCAGGAAAGCTGGCAGGAAGACCTTTTTGGAAAAATTTTATTTCCTTTTAGAAACCCTTTTTTTTATCGTAAAACCGAAAATGTATCCTCAAACCCTTTAATTTCAGCAGATATGGAGCCATGGGAAGAATTCTGGAACGATGTAGTCGAGTTTATCAAGGTGGACTACAACCAAGAACTACCACCCTCGCAGTGGACCGAAAGCATCATTCAGGATTTTCTGATTTACCAGAAAGAAGTCGTCAACGCACTGTTGGAGCAAAACCCCGTCCTTGCCGAAGTGTACGGCACGAGTAATTGGGGAACGGTATCGGCTGGAACCTTCCGCCTTATCTTCGACAAGAAAACAACGAAAGGGAACCCAAGCACGAGGAACGGATTTGCATTGTACATGGGGTTCCGCTCTGCCGAACATTATTTATCGGTTAAGAGGGAAGGGAAGTTCTCGGGTACCGGGCAATACCGTAAACAGCGGCTGATGAACAAAAAAGAAGAAGAGGCGGTACCCGTTACTATACAGCTCCCCGATGCAGATTTCGCCAAGGAGGACAAGGTCAACAAATGGATGCTCTATGAAGTAGCTTTTCTGTGGTTTGGGAAGGAACCGCCTTCTATCCAAGCACACTTTTATCAAATGACCCGGGAAATGGAGCAGGTAAAAGCAAGTCTTCATAAGGCTGTGGAATTAGGGTTTCTTGAAGCTGAAACAAAGGTGTTTACCGATGGGATTACCCGCTTTCTCACCCGAGATGGGCTTGTCAAGTATGTGCGTGAACAAAAGCTGGAATTGCCCGAGTTCTTAAATGTCATGCTAAGAGCCTAATAATAAAATTAAATAGGCTTTTCGCTTTTTTTCGTTAGTTATTAACTACCAATAGATGTCATTCTTTGTGCACGGATTTTGCACGGGTTGAACCCTATGTTCGTCAACTGTTCATGATGTGTTCCCTATTTGTCTTTTGTACAAAAATCGCAAAAAATCGAGATTATCGAACTCCGACATGTTCTGTAAGTGGTTCTGAGCGGGTGATGGCGGACACGGAGGGATTCGAACCCTCGATAGAGCTATAAACCCTATACTCCCTTAGCAGGGGAGCGCCTTCAGCCACTCGGCCACGTCTCCTAATTCAGTCTCAGCTTGAGTTTCAGCGCTTTTTGATCCGTAGGTCTTTTCATGCTGTGCACGGATTTTGCACGGATCGGTTAGGTCTTCTCTCAAACCAGTTGGGTATGGTAACTGATTAATCGCCTCAATCAAGCTCTTTCTGGGAAGATGAGTATAGTGCCTGCTCATTTCATTCGGAGAAGCATGTCCAATAATTTCATCCTTGATCATATCGCTAACACCGCCCGGCCAAATCAGATGCGTAGAAACGCTATGTCGTGCCATATAAGGCGTTATATTAATCCCTGTTTTGTCTCTGGCATGATGAAGTGGAGAAGCCATCTGTCCTCCCCTATTGGAAATCAATCTACCTGCTTTATTGAATTGTCTATTATCAGGATATCTTCTACCTGATTTATTCAGGAAAACATGTTCATTATTTTGTTGATGTAAAAAACTCAATAACGGCTTCAAGCACCTATGAATAGGAATACCTCTTGGCATGTCGGTTTTGGTTTCATCCAAAGCAATCCAATCGTCTTCAGGATAAAGATTTGCTGTTTCAAGATCATACGCTTCTAAAGGTCTGCATCCTGTCCAGAACAGAAAGAACATTACTTTTGCTGCCGGATAAGACAGTGCGTTTATAAACTCTATTGCATCGTTATAAGTTGCTGGCTTGCGTGATCTTGCCTTATTTTTTGATCGTTTGGGTCGCTGCCATTCTACAACTGGGCATAATGGGTTCTGCCCTCTTGTATTATGTTTCCAAACGGCAATAAATGGTGTCCAGAATTGTCGATTTTGTGTTTCAGCTGTGCAATGACCATACATTTCCTGACAAGCTTCATTTAAGCGCTCTTGGGTAACTTCTCTAATTTTCCAATGACCAATTCTCCCTATTAAACCTGTCCATTCATCGTCATTATATTCTCCCAAAAACCTTGGTGATCCTCCGGCTTTCAAATAGTTGAGAGCAGCGTCCAAAAATGTTGCGGAGTATGCTTTGCCATAGATATAGGCTTCTCTTAGATCATTAAGTCTTTTCTCCCGATAATCTTTAATCCTGGAGGTGGGCGTTTTTAAGCCTTGGTGAGGTATTCCTGTGCTTTCGTAGATTTCCTGACCATGGATGGTGCCACGAAGGTACCAGTTCGGGGAGTTGGTTTTTTTAAAGATTTTAAGTTCGTTTGACATCGTATTAATTCTACCACTTCATCCTTGGGGATACACCAGATTTCCTTCTTTTCGATATAAAATACATGTGGAATCTTTCTAGAATCCCGAATCATCTTTCTGACCTTTCGTTTCTGTGCAAGCTGAGAAAGATCTGTCAACGGCTTTCCAATTTGTTGCGCTATCTCGATTTCATTTAAAAGCATACTAGGACTTTAATCCTATAGCGCAGATTTGTCAATAATGAAGTTTCTTTGGTTTAGGCTGTGGAACTGATCTAAGTAGCAAAAACGGATCACTGAAACGGGTAGAATTCAGGGAATTGATCTCCCCTGACGTGGTGTGTGATAGAAAAATGAGTGGATTGACCTTTACTATGTTCGGGCTGGTTCTGCTGACCTCTTAATGCATCAGGAAGGTACTTAACGGCTACAAAATGAGGAGCGAATTTGTTACAGGTCGATTGGCCTAAAGCAATACACTATTTAGCTCCTGTCGCAATCAATTTAGTCCATCGTTCTAAGAACGATGTCCATATTACGAGATTAAGTATGAGAAAGTGAATGGTGAATAGAATGAGAAAGCGCGAATGCACTCAAAATTTAAAAGATAAGAAGTCAGTGCTTTAATCTGATGGTGAGTTTAAAAATCACTCATCATGGAATGGAAGCCTTCATTGGTAATAATCAGATGGTCCTTCAGCTCAACTTGCAGAATTCGACCTGCTTCATAAAACTGTTTCGTAAGTCCGATATCTGCCTGACTTGGTTTCAGGCTGCCCGATGGATGGTTATGGGCAAGTAACAAACTATCTGCTCGTCTTTTTAATGCCATTGCAAATACAATTCTTAGATCCACGACGGTTCCATTCATTCCTCCTTTAGAAATGGAGGCAATGGACATGACTCTCAGCTGTCTGTCTAAAAACATGGCTTTACATTCTTCCAGTAGTTCAATCTGATCCTGATCCCAGCTTTTTAAAAAGACACTGTACGCATCCTCAGCACAGGAGATCCTTGGGCGATCCGCAGCCTTTATTTTATTTGTGTAGGTGAGTTTTACTTCTTCGATCTTCATTGAATACGCTCCTCAAAGTAGCCCTAATTCGTTACCTAATTGAAAGGCAGTCTCTTCAAAAGCGAACCAGGCTAGCGTATTTTTGAGGTCGCTTCCTAATTGGATCTGCAAGCCCGTATTTTCTTCATACTCCAGCCGGAGATCATTGATATCCTCATAATGGCAATCAAAAAATTGGTGGGTTTGATGGTAATAGATCAAAGAACCTACCATCCCGGAGATGCAACCATGTGAAGAGAGGTCATTAAAAAAGTGAGACAGGTTTTCGTGATCCAGAGCTTCTTCGGCTACAAATGCTTGTATAGAGGTTGGCTTTTCCTTAATGATCTTTTTTAATTTTTTCCTGGGTTTCATTCATTTTGTCCTTGATAAAAAAAGGAGGAAGCAGTAACGCTTCCTCCATAGAGTTGAAAGGCCCTATGCGGGAACTGGATTGCTTTCTTCGGAGGTGTTCTTCTTAACCACTTTCCAAGCAAAGGTGGTTACGGCCGTTTCTTTATGACCTTCCGGGGTATCCACACTTTTGGAGCTATCCTCCCCTTTCACGTATGCCCAATCTCCTTTCTTAAGTTCTTTGGCAATGTTAAAGGCTTCTTCCAGATTATGAGAAACCAGAACATTGAAGTAGTTGACCAGATTTTTTACCTCTCCATCTTGTTCATATTGCTTGTTGGTACCGATGCGGAATTTCACATATCTACCTTCTGCGACAAGCTCTGCATCTTTTACCAGTCTCCCGGATTTCATCGAGATATTGGTATCTGCAAATAGTTTCTCTTGGTTTTCATTGTGTTGCTTTACGTTGTTGTCTGACATTGTTTTCTCCTTTATGTCATTGGTTTATAAAACCCGTTAATAAACGGGGTATGGGGTCGCCATACCCCTTGCCATGTGGCGAACAGGGGGTGAGCAGAGCGCAAGGTCAAAAAAACTGAAAAGGGGGATCACCCACTTTGCACAAATGCAATGCGGAAAAGTGGGGAAAACTGTTTTTTTGCTTGTATAACCTTGAGCGTCGCGAGGGGGAACGCCCTAAAGCACGGCCTTAGCTTTGGTTAAGCACTCTGCTCTTGATAGTTCCATGGATTTGGTTGCCATTGTAATCATATCAGCCATGGTTGGCATCCTGCCACTCAAGATGAATGAGCACAGGGAATCTGCGTAATGATCCAACGCTTTTCTCCAGTCTATGAAATGTTCTCCGGATAGATCTTCAAAGGTATCAAAGACCCTTCCGGCATCCGCGCTGATATCACAAAGCATGTCTTCAAAAGACATATCCTTTTTCAGTAGTACTTCATAATCATTGGCTCGATTGATTGAATATAGTTTTCCTGAAATTCGGGCTACTATTTCCCCGTAATACAATGTTGTGTTCATCTCTTGGTTTACTCCCTTATGTTGGATGATGAGTTATGAAATAGGAAGAAAATCCTATTTTTAATTTATGAGATGAGTAATTATCAGCTTATCAAAAGTGCGTCAAGAAAAAATGTTCACTTTTTGTTCTTTTCTAGGAAAACTGCGGCTGAGCGTTCGATAGGGAAGAGAAACAAGGGAATACAATAGTATTTGAGAGGCTGAAATTTTCCCAGAAAAAGGGTTATTCCTCAATTCCATCAACAAATTCTTTAAGAGTTATGTTGTGAATATCCAAGAGGCGGAGTAGAGTGGATAATCTAAAATCATATCCACTTTCTAACCTCCAATATTGCTTTGGCTCAATATCATTATCGTTTGCAAATGTAGCATAGCTTGTATAACCAGCATCAACCCTAAGCTTCTTTATATGCTTACCTACTTTTTCAATTTCAATATCGTATTCGTCTGAGCTCATGGCTTAAAATCAAGAGCATATGAGAAAGCTGATATGTCATATTTGACGCAATATAAATTTTTCGTATCATCCAGAAAGCGTCATATTTAACGTATAATGAATGTTAATTTATTAATGCTTCGCACTTCTGTCCTTGCACTTTTCGCAGTTCATGTGATACAAGGGAGTGCTGAAATAGGATAAAATTATGAATGCAATTAAAAAGACATTTATCGGAGCGAGTATCATTACCCTACCATTTTTGGGTGGAAATGCCTTTGCTCAAAATACTTCCGGAAAAGGACTCGGGACTATTGCATTTAATGCGACTAACAATGCAAAAACGGAACTGATTTCTGAAAGAGAAGTACTAACTGCCCCTGTGGTTTTGGCTTATTCTTCCTCTGCTGAAGCTCAAAGAAGCTCAAAACCTGCCAGTATAGGTATCCATATTCATCATGACGCTGATGACCCTATTAGCGGTTTCCGCTATGCCAGAGGTTTAGCGAATGCTGCTACAGAATCCGAAAAAACGGGCAATCGTCCTATGTATATTACAGCAACCTATGAAGAAGGTGTTTCAAAAGTAGGTAGCTTTGTATCCGTTTATGTTAATGGTAAGCTCTGGGAATATGAAAACAGTACAGTATTGTCTCCACAAGTCGTAGCACAATTACTTCCAATATTAATGTTTGAGTATGAAAAAGAGTTTGGTAAAGACAACTTTATACCAAAAGATGTGACCCCTCAGCTCGTTGCTTCTTTAAATTAAAAATCTACACCGAAAGTATTCAGTTTAGGCGGAGTATCGATACTCGATATATTTGATTCCAGACTTTTATCAATAGAAATTTGATCGCCATTAGCGGCTTTAGTGAAGGGCTCTTTTACACTTGTAATAAGCTTAGAGTTCTGCACTCTATCATTATCTAAATGACTTCTTGCTATGTCTTCATATCCTATATATTCACTTTTGCTCCCAATAAATTCATCAAATACCGTATCGAAATCCGAATACCTATTTTGAAAGTCTAAGATGGTTTCTCCGTACTGTGCTTCTAATTTTGCGTAGTCAGTATCCAGAGTTTCGATTTCCTCTCTCCTAAGCTCCGCTTCTTCTGTATTGCCCTCTGCTTCCGCTTTCTTTAATGCCTGGTCAGCTATACCCCGATCCGCCTCATATTTTGTTTTATTTTCCTGATAGGACTGCGCTTCGATTTCTATTAATTCTCTGAGGCTCTCATACTCACCTCCCATTTCCCTCCCGAGCGCTTTCAAGTGAACATCAGCATCTCCATCTGCTTTAACCTGATCGATTTGATCCTGGCTATAGCCTTGTTCCATCAGGTAACGCAACTTAGCATCTTCGGTACCATGTTGGAGTAGGGCGGTTATTGTAAGCATCTGATCTCTAAGGTAATGGGAGCGATCCATGTATTTTTGAGCCTTATTTAGGCTTTCTCCCATAGCTTTTAATGAGCCTGCCATGCCCTGAATAGCTTCATCCACTTTTTCCAGAGCTATCGTACCCGCTGTTTTGATGAGCAGATCCTCAAATTCTTTCTTACGTTTTTTTTCTGGAGTTTCACCTATTAGCTCAGCATTGTCAGCCGCACTTCCAAGTTTAATACGCCCATTCTCTTTACCCTGGAGCATATATTGGAAGGTCTTCTGATCTTCGTGCTCTGCAAGTTCATGTACTTTATTTACATCTTCATCGGACATGATATTCCCTCATTCATACCCGTCTAGTATTCCAGAAAATGCTGAACAATCAGTGAATTATGAGGTGTATTTAAGACAAATTTAAATCAAATTTTATCTATTTGATTTTTCAAGGTAAGCCTATGTGATAGAATGGATTCATGTCTAAAAATACAAACACAGTTACAATCACAGATGAAATCATAGAAACCTTGCTACACCACCAACATCGCACGGGAGTAGGGCCTCAAAAACTACTCAGAGGAAAGCGCGATGTAGCTCCGGTAGGCTTATCCTCCTCTACCGTATATAACTGGATCAGAAGAGGGTCGAAATCGGCAAAAAAGGATCATTTAGAATTCATTCTGAGCCAATGGGAAGCGATGCCGGATAACCCGTATCAAAACAAACGCTACAAAAACTATCGAGAAGGTTTGGAGCCCATTGATCCTGAAGATTTGGAGAAACTACGCTTAATTCGAGATATGACAGGCATACTCCCCAGTAAGATATTTACCTATGGAAGTAATCCTCCATCCTTCCTGAATGCCAATATTATAAATCAGTGGCTCAATGCTGATGGATACAAAGCTAGACCTGAAGATGTAGAGTGGGTAATGGAAACTAGTTCAGTCATTTTGGTAAGTATATCAGAGATTGTACTTCACAATGAAAATGAAAAATAAAACTGACTTTATTTAAATAAACAGTCGCTCACAGTCTTGTTTTTCTTGAGTAAACGGCTTATTTACAAAAAGGGAGAACCCCCGTCAATTTACATTAGCGAACTAAATGCAAGAAAGTTTCAAAAACATCTTCTCGGCTGCTCAACCTGCTCTTGGATATTTGTATCAATGTAGACTGGCTTTATCTGAAAGCCTTAAGAGAATTCCTGAAGGAGAGATATTTACGGTATCAATCGAAACCCTAGATGATGTTGTATTCGAGAGCGATGGAAACCCTCTTGAAATTTTACAAGCGAAGCACCACACAAAATTCGGTGACATCTCGGATTCCTCTGTAGACCTTTGGAAAACAGTCCGAATTTGGTGCGATCTAATTAAAACTCAGCTTTCCGGATTAAACTCATACTTCTATTTGGTTACTACTCAAAAAGTAAAAGACAATTCCATCCTTGAACTTTTAAAAGAAGGAAATGAAAATAACCATCAAAAAATAATTAGTGGTTTAGATTCAATTGCTAATACTTCTGAAAATAAAACAAATAAAAAAGCATATGAAGCTTATCTAAGGCTTTCTAATGAAGAAAAAAACACCCTAATTAGTTCTATTAAGGTCATTGATCAAGCGCTTTCAATCATTGAAATCGAAGGGGAAATCCAAAGATCATTATTCTACGCAGCAGAAGAAGAATTCTTAGAAAAATTACAGTGGCGTTTGGAGGGTTGGTGGTTTCAACAAGTAGTACTTCATTTGATGGGTGAAAAGCCACAAATTTTAAGTGACGAATTAACTTCCAAAATTTCAGAGTTACGAGAACAATTCAAACAGGAAAACTTACCTGTAGACGATGACATTTTATCAGCAGAAATTAATCGTTCCGAGTTTGAAAAAAGGACATTTGTACAACAACTTAACTTAATTGAAGTTTCAGATAAGCGAATATTCTATGCAATACGTAACTTTTATAGAGCTTTTGAACAAAGATCTCGTTGGATTAGAGAAGACCTTCTACATATTGGAGAACTTGATCGGTATGAAGATAAATTAGTTGAAGATTGGGAGATTAAATTTGAGCAAAGTAAAGACGAACTTGGAGAATCCGCAAGCGAAATTGAGAAAAAGAAAACTGCTCGAAAAATCTATGAGTGGATAGAATCTGGAGATTTATATAAAGTTAGACCTGGCATCAGAGAAGATTCAATTTCCAGAGGTAGTTATCATATGCTGTCTGATGAACTAAAGGTAGGCTGGCATGTTGAGTTTCGAGACCGTATAGAGAAATTAATTGGAGAGGGCTCGAAATGAAAAAATGGAAGCAGAGAGTAAAAGAGGAAGCTAATCTTCTGAACCCAGCATTTTTAAATGTTCTTTTCATTTCTGCAATTAAAGGATATCAAGAAAAAAATGGTGAAGGGCTTCCATATCTATACCTTTTTTTAATTCCTCCTATTGTCCTACATAAATCAACCAGAGAGTTACTCCCAAGAACAATTAGAACATCTTTGTTTACTTGGTTATATGAAAATCAAAAAGTTAAGGTTAGTTTCTTTAAAAGAGTTGCCTCACTTAAACCCTTTATTCAAGAAGCGATTCTTTTTGGAGTAAGGGCAAATGCAATAGAAATTAAAGAAAACGGAATGATAATATCCCAAACACCTTCGAATGCAATTAATAAAATTTTCAGAACTGAAACGGAAGAAACCAAAAAGTGCATAAATGAAGCTAAGTTTTTGGGAAAGTGGTTTGCAGGAGCAGGGGATGTTAAAACGGTTTTATCACTCTGGGGAATTAGACCATGATACAAATTAAGGATATCGTCATATACGGATATAACGAAAGAAAAAGAGTACTGCCCCTCAAGCTTGGCGAATTGAATATTATTACTGGGGCTTCTAAAACAGGTAAAACCGCACTCATTGAAATTCTGGATTATTGTCTCGGCTCCAAAAACTGTGGGATACCTGATGGAGTGATTACTACAAATATAGAATGGGTTGGAGTAAAACTAAAAATACCGGACGGTTTCTGTTTTATTGCCAGACGAATCCCTCCAAAGGGTCAGAAAACAAGCGAGGATATTTTTCTCACTATTGGCAAAGAAACTGAAATACCAGACTATTCCGGTCTTTCTAAAAACAGCAATAGAGAGAGCTTGGTGCGGTACTTGTCTGACTATTCTGGGATAAAAGCTAACATTCACATTCCACAAGAAGAGCACACAAGAAAACCTCTTTCAGCAAACGTTAGACACGCCTTGTTTAATTGTTTTCAACATCAAACTGAGATTGATAGCAATAAAATGCTTTTCCATAAGCAAAATGAGGATTTTGTACCTCAGGCTATCAAAGATACCATCCCCTATTTTTTAGGAGCAGTAGACGAAGATCATGTAAAAAAAGTTATCACACTAAGAAGACTAAAAAGAGAAAGAAACTCCTTATTACAGAATGTTAAAGAAATTGAATCAATAAGAGGCGAGGGAACAAGTCGGGCAAAAAGATTAATTTCTGAAGCTATTGAAATAGGTGTTACATCTGTCGATGAACCTCCTGAATCATGGGAAGCTTTAGCTAGTTTATTAGGTGAAATCTTTAGAAGTCCAAATAAGCCAGAAGAAGAAATGGTGGAAAATGAAGGAGATAAATACGATGAGCTACAGTTAGAGCGAACGAAAATTATTGAACGTATCCAATTCCTAAAAACACAACTTGAGTCTGCTAAGACGCTGAGTTCTGAAAGAGATGGATTTTCATCAGAGGCAGACGAACAGATATCGAGATTGCGATCACTTGAACTATTTAGCTCTGAAGAAAATGATACACATGTATGCCCCGTTTGTTCATCAGAGCTAACCGATGAAAACACCCCTCCCACTGTTTCTGAGTTAAGAGATTCAATTACTGATCTTGATATTCAAATTCGTTCAGTAAATGATAGTTCACCTAAAATGGAAGAGTTTATAACGAAATTAGAGAATGAGTTTGAGGGGTTAAAGAAGCGTTTGAAAGACAATAGCGATCAACTTCAAGCAATTAGAGCTATTGATCAAAGACTCCAGAATATCAAAGATAGAAACTCACGCCGTTCTTATGTTTTGGGCAGAATCGGATTGTATCTTGAGAGTCTTCCCGAATTCAATGACGAAACAAGCTCTTTTCGGGAAAAGATTGAAACACTTGATACTGAAATCGAAAAAATAAGCCGAGAACTTGAAAGAGAGACTGTTGAAAGTAGGCTTGAGTCAGCCCTTTCAGTAATATCCAAAGATATGACTAATTGGTCAGATGATCTGGATTTAGAATTTTCTGGATTCCCACTCAGACTCGATTTAAAAAATCTCACTGTGGTAGTAGATACTGATCAAGGTCCAACTACACTAGAGAAAGCAGGAAGTGGAGCTAACTGGGTTGGCTTTCATTTAATCACTTTTTTAGCATTACATAAGCTATTTGTTCGTAGAGAAAGGCCTGTACCTCGATTCTTATTCTTAGACCAACCTTCAAAAGCCTATTTCCCGGAAGATGCAGACATTAACTCTCCATCTAAAGATGAAGATCGAGACTCTGTTCGAAAAATGTATAAGATGTGTTTTGATTTAGTTGAAGAATTAACTGGATTCCAAATTATTATGACGGATCATGCGAATATTGATGAAGATTGGTTTCAAAATTCAATTCGAGAACGCTGGCGAGATGGTTTAAAATTGGTACCCGAAGAATGGTTAACTTAAATCGGAAGCAAAAGTGCGACAAAACGAAGTAAAAGCGATAAAAAAAAAGCCTTTTCTTCTAAAAAACGTTTGTTTTAGCCTATTAAAGAGAGTTTTTCCAACTTGTGAAAAATATACCCCCATTGCACTAAATAAGCAGGTATTTAGTTATTCACTTCAGATAATTTATTACAAGTAAACCATTGGTTTACCCTGGGGAAAATAATTAAAGTGCTAAATAAGTTGCTTTACTTTAAAATATTTGCTATCAGTAAACTATGAGTTTACCTAAGGATAATAAATTAATGAATCTCTTGAATGGATGGGTTCCAGGCATGGTCGGAACTACACCTTGGCTCCATGATCTCGGTATATCCAAGCAACTTGTACAGAAGTACAAACAATCGGGTTGGCTGACTGGGTTAGGTAGAGGGGCGTATATAAAGAGCAATGAGGAGCTGGATTGGCAGGGTGCAGTCTACGCATTACAAAAACAACTTAAACTGGATATACATGTTGGTGGTATCACAGCGCTGAATAGCTTAGGAATGTCTCATTATCTACAAACTAATGAGAAGAAGATCTATTTGTTTTCATCCGGAAATCTATCGCTCCCCAAATGGTTTGAGAAACAAGATTGGGGGGTAGAAATAGAATCTGTGAATACCTCCTTCCTTCTTGAAAAGCATGGGATAAGGGAACATGGGTTTGGGAGTTTTCCTCTCTTTACATCGACCAAAGAACGAGCAATCATAGAACAAATATACCTGTCCCATAAAAGCTTTGAATTACTGGAGTCTTTTCAAATAGTTGAGGGTCTTACCACCTTACGTCCCTATTTAATGCAGGAACTACTGGAAAAATGTATGTCCATAAAAGTGAAGCGGCTTTTTCTATACATGGCTGAGAAGGCACAGCTGCCAGTGATGAAACATATCGAGCTTGAAAAAATTGATGTAGGTACAGGAGATCGAAGTATCGTTAAGAATGGAGTTTATGACTCTAAGTATGGCTTGGTGCTACCCAAAGAATTGGTGGACTATGCTTGATACTCCATACAAAGCTCAGGTTGATCTGCTGATTAAGATTTTACCTATCATTGATGAAGAAAAGGTCTTCGCCTTAAAAGGGGGTACGGCAATAAATCTTTTTATTCGTGATTTACCCCGTTTGTCGGTCGATATAGATTTGACCTATCTCCCCTTTGATGATCGCAAAACTGCTCTTCAAACTATCACCTCTTCTCTAAGGAAAATTAGAGGCCGTATTCATCGTGCAATTCTGAATAGCACCGTGAATGAAGTCGCACAAAAAGATGGAACGGTTGCGAAACTTACGGTTCAAACCGAAGAGGCACAGATTAAGATTGAAGTGAATACGATAATGAGAGGGCATCTCTTTGAACCGGAGCGGTATGCTCTGTCTGGCGCTGTTCAGGATGCTTTCGAACAGTTTGCAGAGATTACTGTGGTTTCTACAGCAGAGTTATTTGGTGGCAAGATATGTGCAGCACTTGACCGTCAACATCCAAGGGATCTCTTTGATGTACATTTCTTATTACAGAATGAAGAGTTAACCGAAAATATTAAGTATGGCTTCATATCGGCTTTACTCAGTCATAATAGACCCATTCATGAGTTATTGAGTCCGAACTTATTGGATCAAAGAGAAGCTTTTGAACAGCAGTTTGTGGGAATGACTAATGCCCCATTTACGTATGATGATTTCGAAATCACTCGTAATCAGTTGATTGAAGAGATTCAAAAAATCCTTACCGATGAGGATATGGTATTTTTAATAAGCTTCGCTGAAGGTGAACCAAAATGGAGTTTCTTCCCTTATGAAAAGCTCAAAAAGTTACCTGCCATCCAATGGAAGCTTCAAAATATTCAACATCTCATTAAAGCTAACCCAGAAAAAAATGCTGTTCAGAAAAAGGCATTACTAGATAAATTGGCTGAGAATAACTAAGCAACACTCTTAATTGCAATGTATAATCAATCGAAATTACAGTCTCTCTTTTACATTCAGAATAGTTCAAGTTTTCAACAAGATTATGCAAGACAATTGTGCATTTTGTTGTTACTTTGAATCTTTATTTTTAAAAGAGATCGTATTGAGACATCTAAAACGCAAATTTAAAAGTTTTATAAAACCAATGGCTTTTCTGCTGGTGTGTGTACTTTCCCTACATGCACTTGTAGCTCACGGTCTTGCAGAAAGTCTAGTTTATTGCTTTGAGGATAATGGCGATGTTAATATTGAGACAACATCAAATTATTCGATTGGTATTTTTAAAAAATGTGATCGCAATTTTGAGATTACAGATGCCTCGAAAAACGATGTTTCACTAACTCATCCATCAAATGGATGTCAAAATGACGTTGAAATAGCGATTGTTTGCTCTGAGGATACTAATGCTCATCGCTATAGTCAGGATAAGGTTCTAAAGTCTCTCCTTGTAGGTAGTCACTCAGTCCTCGAGTATCTGCCTGTTGAGGACACCACTCAAAGAATATCATCTCAACAGCCTCACTTTTTAGATGATAAGACCAAAGCGCTTCAGACCATCGTACTTCTGATTTAAGCCAATCATCTACATTTCGTTTTCTATAATTAATAAGTGGTCTTACTTAAGGCACATCTTTATTGCATAGAAACGCCCGACCAAAAATGCTTTGGCTTCCCCAAGGACAGATAAAAATTGGCTTAAAATTAATTACTTCTGAAGTACGAAGGTTCACATGATCAATAAAATTATTTCATTTTCCGTTAGGAACAAGTTTATCATCAGCTTGTTTGTCCTAACCTTAATTGGTGTTGGCATTTATTCTATGCTGACTATTAACCTCGGTTCCGTACCCGATATAACAAATAATCAGGTTCAGGTAATTACAGTATCTGAAAACCTGGGTACCGAAGACATCGAGCAATTTGTGACGTATCCCGTTGAACTTGCAATGGGAAACTTACCGGGGGTCACTGAAATACGTTCTATTTCCCGTTTCGGCCTTTCTGTAGTTACCATTGTTTTTGAAGATGATATGGGAACCTATCTACCCCGACAGCTTGTGCAAGAAAAACTAAACGAACTGGGTGAAACCATTCCCGATAAGTTTGGAAGCCCCGAAATGGGTCCTATTTCCAGTGGATTGGGTCAAATCTATGAGTATTCAATAAAAGTAGACCCAGAATACGAGTCGGAATATACCCCAAACGAGCTCAGAACCATCCAGGACTGGATCATAAAAAGACAAATGGTGATGCTGGAAGGAGTCGTAGAAGTAAACTCATTTGGGGGAGGCATTAAGCAGTACGAGGTCTCACTCAATCCAGAAAAACTCAATGCAATGGGTATTACGATCTCGGAAGTGTATGAAGCTCTTGCAAAGAATAACACAAATACTGGCGGCGCATACATTGAGAAAAATCGTATGGCTAATTTTATTCGTGGAGAAGGGCTGATACGAACACTCGATGATATACGGTCAATTGTGATTAAGAATGAAGGGGGCTTACCCATTACAATTAATGATGTTGTTGCCGAAGTTAAATTTGGAACCCAAACCCGCTATGGAGCCTTTACACAAGATGGAGAAGAAGCGGTCGGTGGAATCATCATGATGCTGAAGGGTTCAAACCCAAATGCTACCGTGAACAGGGTTCGTGATCGTATTGCTGAGATACAAAACTCATTACCCGAAGGATTACATATAGAACCCATTATTGATCGAAGTGAATTGATCGGGAGAACTACGAGTACGGTTTCTAAAAACCTGATCGAGGGTGCATTAATAGTTGTATTCGTATTAGTATTACTGCTTGGTAGTCTGAGAGGGGGATTAATAACAGCTTCCTTGATCCCCTTATCTCTGTTATTCGCGTTTATTTTGATGAAGGCTACCGGAGTTTGGGCAAATCTTATGAGCCTTGGAGCCATCGACTTTGGTATTATCGTAGATGGTGCAGTGATCATTGTGGAGGGCATAGTTCATGAAATACAAAAGAGGGTAAAATCTGGAAAGTCCACGTTCAATAAAGTGCAGATGGACGAAATCTCTTATAAGGCCAGCAGCACAATGATGAATGCCGCATTCTTTGGGCAATTAATTATTCTCATTGTATTTACTCCCATTCTTTTTCTTGAAGGAGTGGAAGGAAAAATGTTTCGCCCAATGGCCTTTACCTTTGGATTTGCAGTACTGGGTGCCATTATTCTTTGCTTGACCTATGTACCTATGATCTCGGCAGTAGTTATGCGGCCATCAAATAACACATCAAATTGGTTTGTAAGAATTGAAGGTGCTCTAGACCGATTCAGCAATAAGATTATAGAACAAATCCAAAGAGTTTACCGTCCGGTAATTATACAATCTCTGAACAGAAAAGCATTGGTTATTGGGCTGGCAGTGATCCTTTTCGCTGCTGCTATTTTTACTTTTACGAGAATGGGTGGAGAATTCATTCCACAACTTGATGAAGGCGATATTACAATGCAAGCTCTGATAAGACCAGGGAGCGGTCTTACCGAATCGATTGAAGTATCTAAAAAAATTGAGAAAATACTTCTTGATGAGTTCCCGGAAGTAGAAACCGTTACTGCTCGTATTGGTGTGGCAGATATCCCAACAGATCCAATGCCCTTTGATATTGCTGATATGTATGTCATTCTAAATAAAGACAAAGACAGCTGGGTTTCGGCTGCTTCTAAAGATGAGCTTATCGATAAAATTAAAGCTACCCTTGACGAATCTCTCGTCGGGGTGAACCTGGTATTTACTCAACCCGTTGAACTTCGGTTTAATGAGCTACTGGAAGGCGTGAGAGAGGATATTGCGGTAAAACTGTATGGGGAAGATTTAGAAATACTTTCCCAAAAAGTGAATGAAATGGCTTCGATCATTCAAACGGTTCCCGGCGTTGGGGATGTTAGCCCCGAAAGAATAGCCGGGCTGCCTCAGATGACGGTTCAATATAATCGTGATAAAGTAGCACAATACGGTCTTACTATTGAAAAACTAAACGAATACATTAGTACTGCTTTTGCCGGGGGTGTTGCCGGAGTTGTGTTTGAAGGGGAAAAACGGTTCGATCTAGTGGTTCGTTTTGATGAAACGTTCAGAACCGGAATTGAAGATCTTCAAAACCTATACATCGACCTTGAGAATGGCACACAGGTTCCTATCAAAGAAGTTGCTGATATAAGTTACCAGCCTGGACCAATGCAGATATCTCGGGACAATACGTTCCGCAGAACCTATGTTGGTGTAAATGCCCGTGGTCGTGATGTGGAGTCTTTGGTTTCTGAAATTCAGGACAGGCTTGATGCCGAACTCTCCTTACCTCCGGGATATTATATCACCTATGGTGGAGAATTCGAAAATCTGCAACGGGCAAAAAGTCGGCTTGGCATTGTAGTACCTATTGCACTCTTTCTGATCTTTGTACTGCTTTATTTTGCACTCAACTCTTTCGCACAATCGGTCATGATCTATCTGGCCATTCCACTGGCGGCAATCGGAGGAGTTTTCTTTCTGGAGCTGAGAGGAATGTCGTTCAGTATCTCTGCCGGAGTTGGGTTCATTGTACTTTTTGGAGTAGCCGTGCTTAACGGGCTTGTGCTTATTAGCAGGTTTAATTCATTAAAAGAAGAAGGGGTTGCTGACTTGAAAGAACGAATTTTGGCAGGTACGCAAGAGCGATTAAGACCTATTTTACTTACAGCAACAGCTGCCATCATGGGCTTTACTCCAATGGCTTTTTCAGCATCAGCCGGAGCCGAAGTACAACGCCCGTTAGCAACGGTAGTAATTGGTGGGCTTATTTCCGCTACGCTACTTTCACTAGTTGTACTACCCGTTCTTTATGCCATTGAAGAAAAATGGCAGGAGAAACGGCGGAATAGAAAAGCAGTAACTGTAAGTTCTATGTTACTGATTTTAGGTAGTTCCTTTTTATTATCTGGAAATCTGCAAGCTCAAGAGTTAAATACTCGAAGTTTAATACCATTAACCGTCGAACAAGCCGTTAGTAAGGCGCTGGAAAACTATCCGGCCATCAAAGCTGCGGAACTTAGTATTGAAAGCGAACGAGCCCTAAAAAAATCAGCTTGGGACTTTGGAGATACCGGGATTTTTACTGGAAAAGAAGAAGTAGGAAATGGCTCTGATGGAATTAATACAAGGTTCGGAATTTCTCAGGAATTTGACCTATTTCGGATTCCATCTAGGATAAACTTACAAAGAGCTAAGCAGCAATTGGCTGAGGACAATCTGGAACTTGCCAAAGCTCAAATCCAGCTACAGGTTCAACGAAGCTGGGCGGAGGTATATACAGCTCTGCAAAAATTTGAGTTGCTGGATAAGCTATATGCTCAATACTCAGAGATTACAAGAGCCGCAGAACTACGTTTGGAAACAGAAGCGAGTTCAAAACTGGAATATTTGTCCTTAGTTAACCAAGCCAATGATCTGAAGATCCAGACCGACCAAGCACGACAAGATTATCGCGCTGCAATGTCAGTATTTAATCAATGGTTTGGAGGAGACTCACTCTACACAACGGAAGCGCTGAGCAGAGAGCTGCTTGATATACCAGTAGACCAATTCAATAGTTCTAGTACACACCCTTTGTTGATGAAAGCAGAGCAAAATATCGAGGTTTCAGAAGCAGAATCGAAGAGCACTAAAAGTGCCTTTCTACCTCGTCTTGAAGCAAGTTATTCTGCACAAGAAATTTCCGGTCAAACAGGATTTTATAGCTATGAAGTTGGTATCCGGGTTCCATTATTTTTTTGGTCACAACTTGGAAAAACTCAATCGTCGCAGATTCAAACTAAGATTACGCGAAATCAATTTGAAGAAGCTGAAAGAACTTTTTGGAGTATGTACTCTCAGGCAAAAGAGAATTATATCAAATGGAATAACTCTTGGACCTATTACAAGCAAGAGGCATTACCTCTGGCAGAGGAACAACAAAGTGCAGCTATTACCGCATACCAAGAAGGAGCCGTCGATTATATCATGTTTTTGCAGAATCTAAGAGACGCTCTCAATATTGAACTAAAAGCCTGGGATGCCTTCGGTGACTTATTGGATAGTCGCTATATCCTTCAATACTACTCACAATCATCAAGAAATTAATTAATCAGGAATAATCATTATGAAAACAGAGCACATTTATTTATCACTTTTTAGCGTGTTTTTTTTAATTACAGCGGCGTGTGCACAAGGAGAATTAGAAGAGCATACAGATATACCATTCGAACATACCTCTGAGGTAGTAAGCGAGGAAGAATCCACTGTTCATCTTTCAGAATTAAAGTTTAATGCACTGGGAATTAAATTAGATACCCTTCGAAAAAGATCATTATCAAATACAGTAAGAGTAAATGGACAACTCGAGGTTCCTCCTCAACACGAAGCGACCGTAACTTCGGTATTAGGAGCCAACATAGTTTCGATTGAGGTAATTGAAGGTGATTTCGTAACCAAGAACCAGATAGTAGCCTACCTCTCTCACCCTAATCTTATTCAGGTACAAACGGAATATGTACGCAGTTGGAGACAGATGAATTATTTAGAAAGAGAATACCAACGGCAAAAAAGATTATACGACGAAGAAATAGGGTCTGGGCAGCAGTTCCAACAAACAGAAGCCGAATATGAAGCCACTCGAGCTGAAGTGAAGGGGTCTGAAGCTCGTTTAAGGCAGTTAAATTTGAATGCTGAGGAAGTTCGGAGTGGTACGATCTATGAAAGAATCCCTGTTGTATCTCCTATCGAAGGATATGTTGAAGATGTAGGAATTCAGATCGGACAATATGTAGACCCGCAGGCTACCTTATTTGAGATAATAAACGTTGAGCATATACATGCCGATTTTATGGTTTATGAAAAAGATGTGCGTCAATTAAAAAAAGGACAACAAATTTTGTTTACTGTAGAGTCGGGATATGATGAAGAACTAGTAGCTAGTATTTATTCAATTGGAAAAAAGTTTGAACAAGAACCGAAAGCGGTTCATGTACATGCCGAAATTGATGATCCTCAAGAATATCTGATTCCCGGAATGTATATCAGGGGGAGTATTCAAACTTCCTCAGAAAAAGTATGGGCGATTCCAGAAGATGCGATAGTAACTGAAGATGGTAAATCGTTGATGTTTTTAGCTGAAAAGGAAATAGAAAATGGGGAGGTAGAGTGGAAATTTATCCCTCTGGAAATTAGCACTGGAATACAGGAAGGAAACTGGGTGGAAGTTAAATTGTTTGAGCCACTTCCGGAAAATGCGCAGGTGGTAATGAATAATGCCTATTACCTAATCTCTGAAATGAAAAAAAGCGAAACAGGACATGATGATTAATAGTACTAAATGAAAAATCAAGAATACTTTCACATAAAAAACATGGTATGTAGCCACTGTGCGGAGGTTTTGGAAGAAAAACTTTCCGCGGCAGATTTTGCAGTGAAGCATATTGAATTGGGTGAACTCACTCTTAACGAACCTATCTCTGATGAGGAATACCGAAGGCTGATTAAAATAGTTCAAAAAAATGGATTCGAGATCATCAATGATCAGGGAAGTAAGACGGTAGAACAAATCAAACAACTTATCATACAGTTAGTACGAACCAATAAGGAGCTTTCAGGAAAGCTTTCAGACTATCTTGCTAAAAGTTTGAGTAAGGACTACCAATATCTTAGCCGTTTGTTCTCAAATGTTGAAGGGAAATCCATTGAACGATACTACATTCTTCAGAAGATTGAGCGGGCAAAAGAACTCATTGTATATGGTGAGCTTAACCTGACAGAGATTGCCTATGAATTAGGCTACAGCAGTCAGCAGCATTTTTCCCGTCAGTTCAAAGCTGAAACCGGACTATCCCCGTCTCATTTTAAGGAAATAAAGGAAAATAAAAGGGTGTCGATTGATCAGATATAACAAAATACTACACGAGAATTACATAAATCTGCAATCTAATGGAGAGTTATAACGCTATTATGAAATAAAAAAGGAATCCCATGATAGCATTTATAAAAAAGTACAAAGAAGCGATTATCAGTGCAGTTACACTTGTAGCTGCATTGATTGTAGAATATGTAGTTTCATTCGAGGGCAGCCATTATGTATATCTCTCACTGTATGGTATTTCCTACATAGCTGTTGGAGGACCAGTCTGGATCAAAGCGATTAAATTCATTCGAAGCGGAACTCTTTTTAGTGAATTCTTTCTGATGGGAATTGCAACTGTTGGTGCATTTGCATTGGGAGAATATGCTGAAGGAGTTGCGGTAATGCTTTTTTACATGGTTGGAGAATATGCCCAGCATGGAGCTGTGCATAAAGCCAGGAACTCAATAAAAAAACTCATTGATCAACAACCTGATATAGCTATCGTGGAACGACATGGAGAATCGGTTGAGGTACACCCTTCAAAGATTCAAATAGGAGAAGTAATTATAGTGAAACCGGGAGGAAAGGTACCATTAGATGGTATATTATTAAGCAAAAAAGCTTCGGTTAATGCCGCAGCTCTTACAGGAGAATCGAAGCCGGTTCAGCGGTATGAAGGAGAAGAAGTCTGGGCAGGATCAATTAATGAGACGGTTCCAATTAAAATGGAGGTGATAAGCAGTTATAAAGATTCTAAACTGGCAAATATCCTGAATATGGTTCAGGAGGCTACCCAAAGGAAAGCACCAACACAACGGTTCATGACTAAATTTGCAAGAGTCTACACTCCTGTTGTTGTATGGCTCGCAGTAGCGTTGACCTTTCTTCCATACTTCTTTGTTGATGAGTATGTATTTCAGGACTGGTTTTATAAAGCGCTTATTTTTCTGGTGGTTTCATGTCCGTGTGGATTGGTAATATCCATTCCATTAGGGTATTTCGGAGGTATAGGAGCAGCTTCACAGAATGGAATTCTTCTGAAAGGGTCAGATTATCTGGATCAGCTCAGAAAAATGAAAACCCTGTTTATGGATAAAACAGGCACCCTGACCGAAGGCACTTTTGAAGTAAGACAAGTCATAGCGCATAATGGACTAAGTGAAGATGAAATTATAGCATATGCTGCCTCCCTAGAGAAACACTCCACACATCCTATTGGTAAAGCAATTCTTGAATTTAAGAATGGCAAGGAATTGTATGAAAGCGAACAGCAAGAAGAAATTTCAGGAAAGGGATTAAAGGGTTTGGTTGCTCAGAGACGGGTATTGGTGGGTAATCAGGAATTATTCAAGAGTAACCAGGTTGCTATTCAATCCATCGACTATTCAAACCCTGATACATTGGTTCATGTAGCGGTGGATGGGGAGCATGAAGGTACCATAATTATCGCGGATAAGATCAAAGAAGATAGCAGACATGCTATTTCACTGCTCCGGGCAAAAGGGGTAGAACGATTAGTTATGTTATCAGGAGATAATGAACAGGTTGCAACTTCTGTAGGAAAGCAACTTAATCTGGACGAGACTTATGGAGGATTACTCCCGGATGAAAAATATAAATATCTGGAACAGGCTCTGGGGAAAGGAAAAGTTGTGGGATTTGTAGGAGATGGAGTAAATGATGCTCCAGTCATTACCTTAGCTGATGTGGGTATTGCAATGGGTGGGATTGGTTCAGATGCTACGGTAGAAACAGCTGATGTGGTTATCCAGACTGACCAACCTTCAAAAATTCCATTGGCAATAGATATAGCAACGTTTACCCACCGGATCGTTTGGCAAAACATAGCTCTTGCGATGGGAATCAAGATTCTTGTAATGTCTATGGCGGCATTTGGTATCGCAACTATGTGGGAGGCTATTTTTGCAGATGTGGGGGTAGCATTGATCGCAATCGGGAATGCCATTCGTATTCAAAGAAGGTTTTCAGATAATCAGTCTATCTTTTCTTTCTTTAAACCCTCTGATAAACAAAATAAAACTGAGTCATATTCTCACTTGTGTGAGACCTGTTAAAAGACGTTTTGTTTTAGCGGAAATAAAAAAGCCCTCGGAAAGAGGGCTTTTTGTAGTGACGGGGACAGGATTACAACCTGCGACCTTCGGGTTATGATCCCCGATATCACTCCGAAAACAACATCTCATCGTAGGCATCAATAACTTGATCCTCAAAAGATTCTAAATATCCTTGAGTAACTTGTTCTGTACTATGACCTAATGCTTCTTGTATGGCACTTGTCGGCACACCCTTTCTCTTTGATCTGGTAGCATAAGTATGACGTGCACTATAAAAAGTAATATCCGGTGCACCGATCTTTTTCCCAATTCTTCCCAATGTCCGATTGAGCGTATTTCTCTTTTCCTTTATCACTTCATAGTAATCCGCTTCTTCTATTTCATCTGACAGAATTGGAAAGACAAAATCACCCGATTGGGCTTCTTTCAGATCAATATGCTTGGCAATGATCTCTAACAACTTTGGGTGAATGGCTATACTGTATCGTTTTCCAGTTTTTTGCCTTTGATAGGTGAGACGGGATAAATCATTATTCAGATCAGATACTTTAAGCAAAGCCATATCCATCCAGTTCATCCCTCTCAAATAATAAGAAGTCAGGAACAGATCTCTAGCTCTTTCTTCAGCTACATTTCCTTTTAAGTCAATTTCTAGCAGCGCTTCAAAACTACTATCGCTTAACGCTTTTCGATCCGGAGAGCCTTTTTTAATGGTGTATTCACTAAACGGGTAATGCTTTTTGTGAACCAACCCTTCTTTGATTGCATCATTGTATCGGGCACGTAGAGTGCGAAGATATACACCTAACCCTCCGTAACTATTCCCATCAGCAAGATGTTCGGCTTCCAGTCGTTTCAAAAAAGCATAATTGATCTGCTCAAATCGAAGCGTTTTGCCATTATGAAAAGATTTCAGCTTATATAGCAAATCTTCATGGGATTTTGCGTAGCCATTTCTTCCGGCTTTCCTGAATTGCTTAATACTGGAAGTTAGGTATTCAAACACATCTTTAGATTGACTTCCGCTCTTTACGCTTTTGCCTGTCGCGAGTTCAACGGGATGTCCTTGTGCAAGATCATCTATGGCATTAACGACATCATCATTCTCTGCTTTTAGTCCCCACTTCAGAAATTGTCCGATTTCTTTAATATCCAGGTCAAACAGAATTCCCCGGTCGAGCAGGGCGGTACTTGCATCGTTAAGTTTGGATAATTGCTTACCAATGAGGTTGTTGAACCTGGTTGTATTCTCTACGACTTTTGAACTTGATTTGAGCCTTTGATTTTTAGCATCCCATTCCTTTTCTGGCAGATGCAAACCAAGCGGTATATAAGTCTGTTTTCCATTGACGGTAATCCTTACGTTGATCGGGTAGGTACCATCCTTCTTCTTTCTATTTTTGAGTAATACAATCTTTGATGTGAAACCCATATATGGTGGAATTGAAAATTAATATATAATTAATATAAAATATATGGGTTTTTATGGTTTGATCCGATTCTTAAAAAGAAAAATAGTGCTTTTATTTGCCTAAAAAAGCATTTTTAATACTATCTGAAACCATACTTAACCTGACTACGAATCAGGCGGTTAGAAGTTCGAATCTTCTCGGGTGTACACCTACATAATAAGCCTCTCGGAATTTTCACAGCCGGGGGGCTTATTTTGTTCTAATCTCACTTTGAAAGAAGTCCTAAATCCTGAGTTCTTATATGAAAAATCAAGAACTTGAGGTAATGCTAAATATTACTTCCAGGCTTTTTACATTCAAAAGAAACATCATTCAATCTCTTCTTCAGGCTTATTTTGTTGAAATAGTTCCGCTACCATTTGTGCCTCAGCGCGGAGTTTTTTGCCCATAGAATTACCAATGAGTACCACTGCAATCTCATCATCCGGAAACATATATATGGTTGACCTTCCACCTGGCCCAGCACCATTAGAAACAGCAGATCGTAACCCATTTATGGTATTTGCCCCAATACCTAAATGCGCGGTATAAATCATAGATCCATCATCGGGTTTTGCCTGTTCTAATGAGAATTGATAAGTCCTTTCACTAAAAAGACTTTTCTCCATATATGCCAGAAGTACTTTCGCAACTGCCTCAGCAGAGGCGTTATAACCACCACCTCCAAATTTGCAGCTATTATTTACCAATCTGGTGATTGAAACCTTTCCATCTTCTACATCATAAAAAGTAGAAATATTATCTCTATTCAAACCATCCTTGTTGTCCAGGAAAATTCGTTTGGCATTACTCGGATTAAAAAGCTTCTCTTGCATTAACTGTGTAAAAGGCTTGCCGCCTGCCTTTTCTAATACTGCGCTTAAAAGTACATACCCATAACTAGTATACTCCACCTTTTCACCTGGGTTAAACAGCAAGGGGTCATTTATGAAAACGTCAAGAGCTTCCATAGGGCTTCGGCATTCGTCCTGGCTTATAGCATTCCATTCATCCCAACCATTGTAGTGTCTAATACCTGATAGATGTGCGAGTAAATCTTTGGGGGTGATTTGATGGAGATGTTCAGGAAGTTCTGGTATTACCTTTGCTATCGATTGTTCTAAGTCTAATTTTCCTTCATCTACCAACTTCATTGCTAATATACCTGCCAATGTTTTTGTAATGCTGTATATCCTGAATAAAGTTTCAGAATCCGGTTTCTGCTTATTTTCAATATTCTTGAAACCAAACCCTTCTGCTAAAATAATCTCTCCTTTGTAAGCGATCGCTGCACTTAACCCAACGTATTCATTACTTTCAATTAGTGATTGAAGTATTGTTCTTGCTTTGTCCAATTTTTCCTGGCGTTGGGCTTGAGCCTCTCCAAAAGTACATAAAAAGAATAATGCTAGTAGAGCCTTGACAGACAATCGATATGAAGTCATTTAGTCATAATTATTTAAAAATTTATTATTCCGTTATCTTCAGGTAACTAATATTGGTACTCACACCATTTTGAAAGGTCACATAAATCCTTCCTGTCTCGGTTGAATAAGCTACTCCGGTAGGGTTTACAAAATTCATTTTTTCTCCTCCAATAATTTCAAATTCTCCACTTACTTTATGCACCCGATATATGTAACCATCCACATGATGGGCTACATATAAATACTTGTTATCAAGATCTAAATAACCCAGGTTGTAATTAATGTAATTTACCCTGCCTGGAAGTGTTGCTAGCAATTCCATCTGTATACCAGGAGTGATTTTTATTATTTCACTCTTAAACATATTCGTCGCATACAGATTATTCTCGGAATCAAATTTAATGGCAGTGGGCCAGTCTAAAAGGCCTTTAGATACATAAATACTCTTTTGGTACTCGGTAGAGTCCGAGTTTGGTGTCATCTTAGAAATCGTAAAAGATTGGTTTTCTGTTACAAACAAGTTTCCATCACTGTCAAACGCTAACCCGGAAGGCCCTTGTAAGTTTACTGCAATGGTGTCGATTCTGGTTCCATCAACGCGGATTATAAATCCTGAATCATAGTTTGTTGCATATATAATATCATTCGATTCATCATAGGCGACAGAACCCAGATTAGTATGCCCATCAATTATAGTTTCAACTTGATTGCCTGAGTCGAATTTTCTGATTTTATCCCCATCATAATCACTTGAGTAAATCACCTCGTTTGAAGCAATATCAATATCATCTCCACTATCTGTGATTGAATAGTTTGTAAGTGTTGCTTCGACTGTATCAATTACTTCCACATTAGGTTCTTCGGGGGATGGGGTGATTGGATCTGAGCTTTCGCTACACGAAAGAAAAATGAACACCACATAAATAGATTTGATTATATAAGACATTGCCGATTTCTTGTTTGAATTACCGAGGCAATATATCTTATCCGAAATGATACTTGTTGACGCAACATGTCGCGTTTTAAGTATTAGTACTACCTTACCTATTCAATTATTTCTTTAAGAAACGTTCTTTATACTCTTTTGGTAAGCATTTTACTTCTTTTTTGAATGCCCTGTAAAATGCAGATTTTGATTTGAAGCCTACTTCTTCAGATATAGCTTCTACTGTTAAGTAATCATACTCTCGGTCTTTTAAGTATTCTTTCGCCTTACTAATTCGATAACTGTTAATAAACTCGGAAAAACTTTGCTGCTCTATCGTATTGATTGATTGAGACAGATAGGTAGTGTTTATATTTGTCTCTTCTGATAAATCGTTTAAACTGAAGCCTTTCTTTTGATATAGTTTTTTTTGCTCTATGGTATTTTTAGCGAGGTGATAAAAACTCTCCATCTTTTCTTCGCCTATTATTGAACCCGTATTTTTACTGCCTTTATTCTTTATAAAACCAACCCTGTTAAGTTCTACACTCTTAACGATCATGTAGCATAAAAGAATCAAAACGACTGAGTCGAAAACAATAATCAAGGCCCAGTCTATTAATGGCACCTCTATTACCTTATACAAATATATCGATATTGTATTATTAGCTAAACGGAAAAGAAAGTATAGCAGAGACACCACTACTAAAATCAGAAACATTTCTTTCTCTTTTTTTCCTGAAGCCCTTAATTGCTGTACAGAGAAATAATTAATGGGTATCAAAAACAGAATAGGAACTGCAATCTGACGGACTAATATATGCCAATGATTCCACTGATTTATCGGAGGTGTATATTCGTTTTGAAAGATATTTCTCAGCCAATCAATCTTTATTTCTACTGGTATATTGGTAATGCTATATAATGAGAATAACGAATCTGCTAATACCGGTAAAATTATAAGTATGTACCACCACTTAAGCGTTTTATACCTCAAATAAATTACTTGGATTAAAAGTAATGGATATACTAATAATTGAAAGACCCGCCCAAAACCAAACATTTCCGGAAGTTTCAGGATTAACTCACTGTAAAAACTTATTGCATAGAATAACTCAATGCTTACTAACAAAACAACTAAAGGAATCAGGTAGTCAGACCAGTTCTTGATTCCTTTTCTCAGCAACAAAAATGCTGAGAAAAAGACTCCTAATCCAAGACTCATTAAGCCTATAATGATGATGAGGTCAATCCTGTTCATTAATCAAATTATTTATAACTAAGGCATCAATGTAAAGCCTTTTACTCAGTTTTAAGTCACAGTATCGTTTAAGGCTTCAAAACCAAAAAGAAGGTATCCCTCTAAATAAAAAACTGGGGAAAATCTTACTAAATCTTTTTCGGATTTAAAGGACTTTTTATTCATTTCCCCTTTCAATTATTATGAAGACGTATTTCCCTCAGTGAATGTATCAATTCTTCGATTCTCAAGATTTGAGGTATTCTTCCACTGAAAATATCTGCGTTTATTTGCATAGCTATAACGCCATTAATCTCTGGAAGGTATTTGATAAACTTACCACACCTTTTGTGAAATTCAGGGTAAATAAAATTTATCAGCTGAGTTGTTAAGTTTTGTATTTAGTACCAACTCATATTAGCCGATTTTCCTTATACTCATCAAAAAGCAAACTATGTATACTCCCTCCTCTTTTAAAGAAGAAAGCCCTGACGTTCTTTTTGAACTGATTGAAAAGTATAATTTTGGGATTTTATTTAGTCAGCACAGCGATAATCCGGAAGCTACTCACCTGCCTTTTCTGGTGGATAAAAACCGTGGCGAACGCGGAACCTTAGTTGCACATTTCGCACGAGCTAATAAACACTGGAACAATCTGAATGAGACAAAAGAGGTGTTGGCAGTATTCCAGGGACCACATACCTACATCACTCCTTCCTGGTATAAAAATAGAGATACAGTTCCCACTTGGAACTATGCAACGGTGCATGTTTACGGGAAGCCTAAAGTAATCCATGAATTGGATGAATTACGGAAAATGGTAACCCGCCTCACTCATTTCCATGAAAGCCAGGTAGATTCGAATTGGTCACTGGAAGAGTCTGAGAAGAGCTTTGATATCAACTTGAAAGGTATTACCGGACTGGAAATTGAAATCACCCGAATGGAAGGGAAGTTTAAGTTCAATCAGAATAAGAAGAAGGAAGATCAGCAAGGCGTGATTGAAAATCTGGAAAACCTCGGTGAAGAAGAGGTGAGTTCGATTATGAAAGAGAATTTAAAAGGAAAACCCTAAAAGGTGATTTTGATCCAATAAGTTAAATCAAATTATCAGGCTTTATTATTATCGGGTAAGTATTGAAGAAATTTTGCTAAAAATTATGCATAATGGCGGTTAGATAATTATCCGGTACATGAAAATAATAAATCAACAAATTGGGACAATCTGTGTTGTACTACTTCTAAGCGTAAGTATTAAGGCTCAACATGAAGAATCATATAGCCGTTTTTCTCAATGGTTAATACATGATCCGCTTTCTGTTTCCAATAATTTTGACAATGAATTTATTTCTCAATTTACCTTCGTCACTCTGGCAGTAGCCGGCATTTCCATTATAGATGAACACAGTAGTAGTTATTTTCGAGAAGAATACAATGACTCCAGGTTTTTAAGTTTTACCGACAACTTTGGGGCTGTTAAATATATGGCCCCGGTTTCAGCGGCTATTTTTGGCACTTCTTTGCTTACCCGAAATACTAAATTCCAGGATGCGGCTTTCACCTCTTTCCAATCGGTTTTAAATACTGCTATAACCACAAATATTTCTAAATTTATTTTTGCCCGTTCCAGACCTTATGAAAATGATGGCGCGTATGACTTTGACTTTTTTCATCCCGGTGAGACTTCCTTTCCTTCAGGACATTCATCCACTGCTTTTGCGCTTTTCACCCCGTGGGTTGTTTACTATCCGGGACTTATTACGTATTCACTAATGGCGATACCAACAGGAACACTTTTAGCCCGTATTGCTAAAGGAAAGCATTGGGCTAGTGATGTAACCGCAGGGGCATTAATTGGCGCTTACTGGGGATATTACCTCTCCAAAAAACATCTGGGAAAGAACGAACCTGGAATTGAATTCCAGCCTTTTGTTAAAAGAAACGAAGTTGGTTTTTCATTAAAAGCTTCTTTTTGATGCTTTTCAAATTTAACTAAAGGTTTAAGGGTAATCTCTCGATTTATTAAGGTTCCGATTCGATTGTCCGCGATTTGTCCGAATATCCTTTTTTCCTAACCATCTTAAATATCCCCAGCACCATCAGAGACCAGATTGCTATGATCACCTCCAGTACCAAAATGTAGGCTGGCCATGGAGGTAAGATACTGAAGAAAGTAGTGCCGGGTGGCTTGCCCATCAGATAGAAATAGTTGCTACCCAGGATCAGATTCAATACATAAATGATGAGTGCCACAATATTCAGCCACAGTATGGTTCGGCCTACATCTCTTAATTCAATTTCCCACTTCCACTCTATTGCGGGGTATAATGCTAATAGGACCAATCCCAGATGTACCATCCAGTATCGAATTGCATCATAATGAAAGAGTGAATATTCTACGGAGGGAGTGAGATTTGCTTGTGAAACTCCAAGCACAATCCAGAAGAAAACCGTCGCCCAAATAACTCGGCTTTTGGTTATGTACACTACTATCATTATAAAGGGAAGGAAATTACACATGTGCAATGGAATGTCTTTGGTGACATCAAATGTACCTGTATAATGATTTAAAGGGATTTTGACCAGCTGGGCAATAGTAAGCGCTAGAGCAATAAAAAGTAATGCCTTTCGCTGGTTTTTTTCGGGACGGTTTTTCATGAAGCGGAAAAACCATAGTGCAAAAAATAGAAACCCGAAAAGTAACAGAAAATGTTCTGCTGAATAAGAGGCGAAGTTGTTATTGGTCCCGAAAAATGAATTCAATATAGATAGACTAATTTATCAGAATAACTGAAAATCTTGCTATAAATAAAAGAAGCTTATTCTATCAACCTATCATATCTACTTATACCATATCATAACCTCAAGTAAGAGTATTCTTGAATAAGGAGTGAATTGAAAAAATAGTACTCAGTTTATTCCCATTCCAAAAACAATCATATTTCCGTATGGATCCTTCACTTCAAAATCTCTCATTTTATACTCATGATTTATCGGCTTTGTAATATGAACTATCTTATTCGAGGAAAGTTCTTCATATACAGCGTCCACATCAAAACAAAAAACATAAATCACTCTTGGTTCAATTTTTTCTGCTTCTGATCGAATAAAGTGAATGGACACCGCCTCTTCCCGATTGGTTACAATGTAGTCTACGGGTTCTCCCCATTTAAATATGATATCGAAACCAAGTTTCTCCATATACCAGTTGGCGGCAATTTCTGGATCATATACCGGAAATTGTGCGGCAAAATGTGATAACTTCTTTTTCATAGTAACCTCTTATGTTTTCAATTTTTTGAAAGCCAGCCCCAGGTTGGAAATCCATCGTACGCCGGGTGATCTGTTAGTCTGGTTTTATTGCTTCCGTCTGCATTCATGATATAAATATCGTGATTATTATCGGTGTTTTGATCTCTAAATTTCCAAACGATTTGGGTACCATCCGGAGACCAGCCTAATTCTCCATCTTCTGCATCGTTATCTGTGAGTTTGACGATATCACTCCCATCTGGTTTCATGGTATATATTTCTAAATCAGCACCATCTCTTTTTGAAGCAAAGGCAATTCGATCTCCACTTGGTGACCATTCCGCATATCTGTCCAGACTGTCACTTTGAGTGATTCGGACCTGATTGCTTCCATCACGATTCATTATATATAATTCTGGATTTCCATCACGGTTTGAGCGGAACAAAATTTTCTCACTGTCAGGAGACCATCTTGGCTGAGTGTTTCCCTCGTCATCGAAAGTGAGCTGTGTTTCTTCTGAGCCGTCTGCGTTAACTGTGAAAATCTGGGTTGTTTCACCAACCTCCAGATGATAGCTCAGATATTTTCCATTGGGTGAACTATGCATTAAAACGGTAGGGTGCAGTCCTGGTAAGTGCGGGGCACTATCTCCGGTTTTGATATTCAAGCGATGTCGCATCACCTCCTGCTCTCCTATCGTTTTAATGTAGAGGATTTCATCTTCTCCAAACCAAACAGGATGATAACTCCAGGTGGTATCATCAGTAAGCTTGGTAATCTTTTGTGTTAAAGGATTTAATTGGTAAATATTGAATGCAACACTATCTCTGGTTGAATGAAAAATAATTGTCGATTCCTGAGACTTATTTTGTTTTGCAGAGCAAGCTGTTAACAACAGTAAAATGAAAAGAGTACTGTATTTGATCATCGAACTAAGTTTATTTGAGTTTCATTAACATACAGGTAGATACTCATCTTCGTTTCTAAACATGTATGAAACACTCTCTCAGTTTATAAAATGAGAGATCAAGAGTTCTTCTGAACCAGGTATTGCTTTGGAGTTAGCCCGGTTTGTTGCTTAAATACTCTATAGAATGAGGCGCTACTGTTAAACCCGCAATCCCTGGCAATGGCTTCAATAGTAAGATTTTTGAATTGGGGATCAGGCAACCTTTTCTTGACTTCTTTTACCCGGTATTCATTCACAAATTCAAAGAAATTCTTGCCTGCCATGTTGTTGATGATAAAAGAAAGGCGGTGCGAGGGAATACCTATTTCGTCGGCAAGTTCGCCAATCTTTAATCCGGGGTTTAAATAAGGTTCGTGCTTTTTCATGTACTCTAATACGATGGTACCTTCTGGTTCAATGCCACCCTCCTTATCGAAAATAGCTTCCATTCCTTCTTGTTCGATAGGGGTAACAAAAAAGGTCTCAGGATTTAAAATTGCAGCAAAACCTAATATCTGAACGAAAAGTGTTAGGAAAAGATAAGTTGCGTAATCAAACCTTATAAAGGTTTCGTAATCGTCCAACAAAAAGAGGTGGAACACGACAGTCAATGCCCAGAAAATAAGGAATCCACCAATCAACGAAACTACCCAGCGATGTTGATAGAGATGAGTGTTGGAATACTGTTCCCCTACTTTATCGAAGTAGAGTTTGAAGCGAACCAAAGCGTAGAGACCATATAGGAATTGAACGCCAACATAGATGAAAAAGAACACATCTGCCTGGTTCCAGTAATTAGTGTAATAATCGATCAGGAACTGAACTTTGCTGCTCCCTTCCATCCAATAAAACGGAAAAGCGAGCCAGGTTGCCAGAATCATCGGCAGGAGATGGATCGTATCCCACCATTTTACTGAGGCGTTCTTATTGATAGAAAACTTTTGAAAGAAATAGAGTCCCGGACCAATCAAAAACCAGAATGGATAGCTTACCCAAATCAGATGAGGATATTCTTTGAACCATTCGAAATATTCAAACAAAAAGTTACCGGATTGAATGGCTACCAGGATCAGAATAATGCCAATAATTATCCGCTGTCTGTAGTTCCCTTTTTTATTGAAGAAAAGAATAGGAGCAAGAATGGTACACTGAACCGTGCCCCAGGTAATTAAAATCGTCCAGATGTTTTGGGATATCATAGCTCAATAATAGCGATTCTATGAAACTGTATCGCTATAGATTACTCAACTGGTAATAAATCCTGACTACAATTCGTCGGTTTAGTGCTCTGTTCTCTACGATATCATTTCCTTGTCCATCAACATGTGGTACTACCGGCTTTGTATCAGCATAACCGGATGCTTTTAAGCGCTCTCCTTCAATTCCTTCTTCTATGAAGTATTTTACTACTCCTGATGCACGCGCTACCGAAAGCTCCCAGTTGGATGGGAATACAGGTGTGTTAATTGGTACATTATCGGTGTGCCCTTCCACATCCACATTGAATTTATAGAAATCCAACGCATTCATTGCCTGAGTTACCTTGTCTATAATCTGCTCTCCGGTAGGCAGAAGGTCTGCTTCTCCGGAACCATAAAAGGAACTACTGTTGAAGAACAGCTTAATCCCATCCCTATCAAGGGTAATATCTACCAGTCCCTGCTGTTTTTCTACCACAAGAAGAGAATCCAGATCTTGTTTAACCTCAGCAAGCGGAGTTCTTACATTTTCTTCTTTACTGATCTCGGACCTTAAACCTTGCTTCATCTGCTCCCATAGATTTAGATCCACATAAGAAACTGCGATTAGCATCGCGAAGAAAGCGAGTAACAGGGTGATCATATCACTATAGGTAAGCAACCATTCCTGATCTTCTGAATGATCTTCCTGATCTCTTAGTGTTGATACATTTTTACGTGACAGCATAAGAATTCTGGTTAATCGTCATTCTTATTCTCTTTGAAGTCTCTTTGCAAGTACGTACTCAACTTATCCTGAATGTAAAATGATGACTTCTTATCGTTAATCATCAGAATACCTTCCAAAATAAAATATTCCCTGAATTTATTAAGCTGAGCTACGTTTTTAAGCTTTTCAGCAACGGGATAGAAAATAAAACGTGCTAAAGAAATTCCATATAAAGTGGTAATTAAGGCGGCTGCCAGGCCTGGCCCCATTCCGGAGGGATTCTCCAGTTGACCAAGCATTACAATCAGTCCAAAAAGTGTCCCAAACATCCCGAAAGAAGGCGCAGCTCCCCCCATTGCACGAAGTACATCCACCACAACCAGTTTTCTGAAATATTGCTCTTCTACATGGTTAGCACCGAAATCATGAATGTCTTCAGAAGAATAATTCGTACTGAGTAAAGAGAACAAATACCCGGAAACTTCCGTCGAGTATTCGCTTTCTAACTTGGTTAAAGCATTCACCCGATCCCCTTTAATCTGGTCGTTCCATTCAAGAATTTTTTCTAAATCCTGAGATAAAGTTTTAGCTGAGCTTTTCGATTGGCTGAAAATCAGAAAAATGCTTGAAAATGCCTTACCTACGTAACGTGGCTGATAGGTTATAAAAACGGCATTTAGCACACCCCCTAGTACAATAAATAAACTGGGAAGGTTTAAGAATCTGTAATCTGATAAAGCAGGTATTGAATTGATTATTGCTGTAGCGCCGGTGATCTCTGTGATTCCAAACACCAAAATCCCAACACTAAAAATTACCCCTAAAAAATTTGTTATTGAAAGCCTCATATTAGTTTTCCTGCCCTCTTATCTCTTCAATTAAGGTTTCTAGTTCCGGAATACTCGGTACCGGAATATTTGGATCCATTTGCACTGCCCGCGTCCAGTTCGCTTGTGCGGCTGTTATATTTTCAAGCATGAAAAAGATGGTTCCTTTTAATGCGTAAGCATCTGCCGTTTCCTGTATTTCAATGGTTTTGTCTACTTCTTCTAAAGCCTGGCGATATTCTCCCAGATAAAATAAATCCTGCGCTTTCCGATAACTGGATAATAAGCTTTGAATATCTATTGCCCGGTTTTTAATTAAGGTGGAATCTTTAACCATGATAGAATCTTTTTCGGCGGGAGTCATCCCAGAAAGATCCAAGTAAAATTCATCTTGTGAAGGATCTAACTGAATTTGAATATTGGAACTACCATTTTTATAATTTACTGTTACTGATTCGCTTCTGGGCTGATTTCCAGTGGCACCTGTATTTGTATTGGATACTGTTTCCAGTTGCTGAGGAACCTCATTTGCAGACTCTCCCTGTATATTTTCTGATGATTTACAACCAATCAACAGTAACACTAGTGAAAGAATCAGAGACCCGGTAAATCTAGAAGCGAATGACACCCTGTATTCCATATCCAATCTTGTTATAGGTTATTTTTTGATTGTTTTCCAGTGTTAAGGTTTCTCCCGAAAGTATGATACTACTGTAGACAGAGAGCCCTAAATTTTCACTTAAATTCAGTACAAGTCCCGGGCGCACTGAAAACATTTCACCTGACTCTTTACCAAGAGGTGTTTGAACATTCCCATTCAGATATAGCATAATTCTATACAAATTCAGGTCTTCCTTAACAGGAGTAATAGCCTGATAATAGGAGACTCCAAACTCTAATAAGGTTAAACTAAACTCATTTGCTTCGCGCGCATTTAGACTATGGAGTCCAGCCGTAAAACCTATATAAGCACTGTTCTCACTGTTTAGTGGCTGGCGATAGGTAAAAGTAGCATGTAAATCTACAACAATGTCTTTGAGTGAACTATCAGTCCCTGCACCGGTAGTATCAGGAATGAAAATAGAGTCTCCGGTTCGGGCGCCTACACCGAATTTAACCACTAACGTTTTTCCCTTATCAACTTCAATTTCCGGTTCCTTCTGATTTGAAATAAAGCTTTTGGTCCAAACTACCTCTCTGGAAACCGGATTCATCATACGGATTGCAATAACTAGTCCTTCGGGGACTCTTCTTTGTAAGCTAAGTTCAACCAAACCCTGAACACCGTATTTGCTGGTAATTTCATTTAATAGCTCAGGAGATACATCAGCTAATGAACGTCCTCTTACATTCAGTATCTGGAGTGTACTGTCGCTCCCCACAATCTTCATTTTGTCGTTAGGCTCAAGTTCGGGTGGGGAAAGAATCGTTAATCCCGCATACTGACGAAATGCATATTCTACTTCTGACCGGATGTACTCTACTTCTTCCGTAGAAAAGCGAAAAGAACTATAGTTGATCTTATAAACAGCAATCCTTCGAATATTTACCGGAATATCGTTGAGCTCACTATTCATCTGCCCGATAATCTGATCCATAAGATAAGGATCACCACTTTCATGAGATTGTGCTAAACCACTTTGAATTACAATAACGCTTAAAAAGCAGCTGAATAACACCGAGTATAATACCCTTTTCATCGATCAGGCCTCAGTTTTCATTTTTCTTCTAACTGCATAAAGCATAGTCTTCTGTGCATCTTCAATATCCCTTGCCGGTGCTTCCGATGGATTATCAATTTCAGAAAGTATCAACTGCTGCTCACGTTTTGGACGAACACGAAGCACTTTTTCACGAACTGCAGCCGGAGCTGTTCTTAATGCAAGGATGATGGTCTCGGTAGGTATTTCTTCTAGTGCAGACTGTACAAACTCATCTTTAACTTTTGGAAGGTCATCGAAGCCAATAAAGAATTTCCTGATCTTTTTGGCCAGATTTAAGTCCTGTTCCGCTATGGAGCGTACATAATCATCCTGCTCTGAAAGAGGTAATGTCTCTATGGTTGTCAGAATGGTATCCACACCATCAGCGGCTACATACTTCATATCAGAAACTGAAAGCGCCTTGTTTGAAAAATGAGCTGCAACCTTCTTGTATACCGAAATAGGGATGTTATTAATCTTACCCATTTTAAGAAGAATGGAAATCCGTTTTTGATCATCCATTTTCTGTAAAATCACTCCAGCACGCTCTCCTGCAACTTGTGCTAGTAAAATAGAAACCATTTCATCAGACTCTTCTTTCATTAAATGTAGAAGTTGCTGATCCGTAAGTTGATAAATAAAATCAAAAAGATTCGACCCTGAATCCGGCGAGCTTTTTGAAGCTTTAATTTGTTGGATGCTTCTTCTGAAAGACCGTGCTTCCTCAATTCGCTCATCCAAAGGAATCGGATCTGTGTTTGCTATACCAAAGCGAATCGTTTCGTACGTCTCTGCATTCAAATATGGTTCAAGCACATTTAACAGCTTCTCATCCACGCTTACAAAACTTCTTACCGCCCTGATAACCCCTTGCTCTTCATCGCTTGCAATCCATTGGTGAACTAAGTCTGAAACAACTTTAGGAGTGCTAATACAGGTATTTGTTAAATAGGTCTTATCCTCCTCGAACAAAGCAAGGGTTTTTGCATCAGGCCCACTACTTTCTTTTTTGCCAGATTCATTTGCTCCCTGATTTGCCATCCCTTCAAACATTGGATATGGGTATGGTAGTGTTTCCTCTTTCTTTGGCTTCCTCAGGAATGCAAATAGCATCGCGATCAGAAATAATGCAGCCAAAGCAGCTATCACATACATAAGATGTTGAGGGTTATTCCAATCAATCCCTAAAAACATATTTTCTTCTGGTTGTTGAGCAATTTCCTGTGGTACAATTTGTTCTGTCTGAGGCTCTTCTATTTGGGATACAGGTCTTCTTGCATCTTGCTCGATAGCACGGGCACTTCTCGGAAAAACCTTCCTCTCCACAGATACTATATCTCCCCTGAACCGGTCTGCATTAGAAATGAGTGTAGCTGCTTCTTCAACAAATTCGACATCTTCCTCGCTATAAGAAGTATCTACAAGCACCTTAATATTGAGACGGGTTAATCGAAACCGGGTATCAAAACCCGAAGCTTTCAGGCTATCGCGCTGAGGCTGAGTACTCGTTCTTAAATTTGGAGGAATAAATGGCAGTCCGGGAAGGTTTTCTAGTTTGATAGGTTCTTCACCTTCTACAACTTCGTAACCCCTGGCCACCAGAACGCGATCTAAGGTCGCTTTTACATCAACAATGTAGGTACCTGATTTGTAGTAATCAGATAGAGCATTGTCTAATACTACCTCATAGTATTGTTCATACTTCGTTGCCTCTTCCTGAATATCGGGAGCAACCGATTGTCCGGGCAGAGTTTGTGCATGCGCGACTACTCCGTAGATAGCGATCAAAATGGTGAGCAGCCATTTTTTAGTTATCTCAACCATGTTCGAACCCCTGTCGAGTGTTATTTTAGCCTGTTTTGTAGATAATTATACTTTCGAACCCCAAGTATGCGGAAATTTTTCAAGTTTTCCACATAATTAATAAAAAAAGTACATAATTCTAACACCCTTATCTTCCTGTTATAAACCTTTAATAATGAGCGTTAATATACTTAGAAGACTATTTACAGGTTTATTGATCTAAAACTTATCCACATTTTAATATAGATTCAGTAAAGAAATCTAATCCCTACCTGCTAACAATTTCGAATTTATGCTCCAGTCGCTCTCCGTATTCATCTACAAGAGTTAATCTATACTTGCCTGGTTCTGGAGAAATAGAAATTTGATGGAAATGATTGGTCTCCCCTAAAAACTGATCGTTAAGATGCCAATATACTTTCGTATCCGGTTGCCTATGTGCAACTTCAAATACCGCTTTTCCGGAGTTACCATCTAATTCCATCGGCACATAAATGCTCGATGCTCTGAATGGGTAAATAAGCTTCATCGATAAGTCCTGCTGCTCACATCCAACAGCTACCGGTGGAAGGTTTTTATATTCAGGATGAGATTTTCGGTAATACCACTCCTGATCAGCTGGTAAAACAAACCACTTTTTGGTCTTTAGTTGTGAAACCTCAGTACACGCACTATTTACACGGTGAGTTTCCAAATTATTTACGTGTACTAACTTATGATACGGACAAATCTTCGCTTTCAAGCCCGATTTGGGAACTGAGACCGTATCAACTTTTTCACAATATTGCCCAGCACGATGACCACTAAGTGCGCACACTTCAGTTTTTTCCAATTCATAAACAGGTTCGTTAAACCAACTGGTTTCCGGAAGTGAATTAAAGACATCAAATAGAACCGGACCTGCCGTTTTAATCCCAGTCAGATTGGGTCTTCCCTCTCCATCTGCATTACCTACCCATACACCTACAACATATTCGGGAGTAACTCCTACCGCCCATCCGTCTCTGTGACCATAGCTTGTTCCGGTTTTCCAGGCTACTTTCCGGGCATTATCAAACCTCCTCCAAAAAGATTCTTCTTCCGGTCGCACAACTTCTTTCATTGCTTCGAAAGTACTCCAGACCGCACCACTACTTAGTTGAAACCCTAACTCAGCGATATTCGAATTCTCAAAATCAATACTCTTGAATAGGTTGGATTCCTTCGGGTTACCGGCATCATATTCATTCAATTGATAAGCAAGAGAAGCATAGGTTGACGTTATTTCAATTAGTGAAGCCTCGGCACCGCCCAGAATGAGTGTAAGCCCGTAGTGTTCCGGAGCTTTGGTGATGGTGCTCAATCCAAACTCATTGAGGTAATGATGGAACTTCGGAACACTAAACTCCTGAAGCATATATACCGCAGGTACATTCAGTGATCTTGCAAGTGCCTCTGAAGCCGGTACTGCTCCTGAATAGGTTCTTGTGAAGTTTTTTGGAGAATACTCTGAAAACCGTGAAGGAACATCTGGCACGAGTGTATTAGGTAACAACTCGCCTTGGTTCAGTTTTAGCGAATACAAAAGTGGTTTAAGAATACTACCAGTGCTTCTCGGAGCGACTACTACATCTACCTGATTGCTGTGCTCACTCCCGGAATTCGTATTTCCAACATAGGTGATTATGGACTGAGATTTAACATCCAGAACAACCACCCCCATGTTATATATTCCATTCGCCTTTAGTTGCTGGTGGTGATATTCAACAATACCATTCACTCGCTGCTGGATTTTTTGATCGATTCCTGATTGGACTTTCTTTCCGGATTGTTCTCCTGAATAGAACCGCGCAAGATAATGGCGAGCGGCATTCGGTAATTTATGTGGCTTTTTAGGTAGTGGCTCAAGAACTGCAAGTTCAAAGGTTAATGAGTCTATCTTCCCTTGTTGGTAGAGTCTTTCCAACAGGCGGTCACGTTTGGCTTTAAGAACGTCTCTGTTTCGGCCAGGATGGATAAGCGCCGGACTATTGGGAAGTATTGCAAGCATGGTGGCTTCTGCCCAGGAAAGACTTTCCGGACTTCTTCCAAAATATCTCCAGGATGCGGCTTCAAGGCCAACAACATTACCGCCAAAAGGTGCATGAGCAGCATATAGACTCATGATCTCTTCTTTTGAATAGGAAAGCTCAAGTCGGGTAGCCTGAATCATCTCTTTGAGTTTTTCCAAGACCGTTCTATCCGGGTTTTGTTTGGCCAGTCTGATGACTTGCATGGTAAGCGTACTTGCCCCACTAATAACTTCGCCAGCTTCAAAGTTTTGAACAACAGCTCGGCCTATCGCTACCGGATCTATTCCAGGGTGGCGATAAAAGTTATTATCCTCAAACTCTATAATTGCTGTTTTGAACTTTTCAGGAATCTCTTTTGATACCGGAAACCTCCACTGATGATCGTCAGCAATTTTAGCCCCCAGTAATTCTCCATGTTTATCTTCCAGCACAGTACTGTAGCTGGAGTTGAATAACGGGTATGGAAGGGAGTGATAGTAAACCATTAGTAGTAACAAAGTAAAAGCCATATAAAACCCTCCTCTCAACCTCCTCCAATGGAGGAAAGGCTTTTTCCCTGGCTTGTTTTCTTTTCTGGTATGCATTCTTAAATCATTACTCTTACATCTTCAATTACTTTGGTGCCATCACCTTCACCCATGTTCCGGGAGTTCTTGCGCTTATCGACTCATCATACATAGCCTCGGTGCTTATTGCAGGCAGATAGAACTCACCCAAATAACTGGCATTTAATTGAATTCTGAATACCTTTGTCGCTGTGCTTTTTAAATCAAAATAGGTATACACCCGATCGTCGCGAATATCCTGATAATCAAAACTGGAGGTAGGCTCGCTGAATGATTCTCCATCCATACGTGTATTTCGAATTTCCCATCCGGAAGGAAAAATCTGAGTTAACGCCATTTCTGCATAATCGCCACGTAGTCCGGGATTTCTTATAGAAACTTCTGCTACGAAATCAGTTCCCTGTTCAATTTCGTTTGGGTTGATCTCATCCCCATCCAAATCAATAAAACGAATTTTCTGAACAAGGCTGTTTGAAGATGATACATTGTCTCCAATCAAAGGTGTCCCTTCCAGAATCAACCGAGCGAAAAGAGTGCCCTCAGATTTGTTCTCCAGCTCCAGTTCGTTTTCTGAATATTCATCCATATTTAACGGAATTTGGGTAACAAAAGCAGAAGTCCTTATTGACCCCTCCCTGTCTCCATTTAAAATAAAGGAAGCGATCATTTCTCCAGACGTATTAAACCGATCCAGAAATTTGGAGATCGCAATTAACGAGTAAGCAGCGGTTTGTGTACTCAACCAACGTTTAGAGCTTAGCTGTACCGAAATATCTCTGGCTAGTACCGTTGCTTCTTCCCTTCGGTTCATCAAAGAAAGTGTTTCTAAGATCATCGCCTTATCTCTTAGCGAAGAGCCAAAATTACCTGAAAGTTCTTTGTAATCAGGAACTGAAGTTGTAGCCCCTTCCAAAATCTTGTTTGCTGCTTCTGTTTGACCAATTAATACATAGGCAGCCGCCAACCTCCATTTCGCCTGAACGGTTAAATCATCTCGTTCCCTAAAACGATTCATTGCACCAAGCTCGGGAGTATTCGCCAAGGCAAGAGTGTATAACCTGTAAGCCTGGGTTAAATCCGATCTTCTGTAATCAGATTCAGTCCAGTTGCGGGCATGAGACTGCTGAAAACGATTGATACTTCTCATTAGATTTGGGGGAACGTAATATCCAAGCTTTTGCGCTTCCAGCAAAAAATGATAGCCATAGCTTGTCGCCCATGAATTTGCGTTTTCATATCCAGGCCAATAGCCGAGCCCGCCACTGGGAGTTAAGAAGCGGCTGAGTCGTGTAATCGCGCCTTCAATATTATTCTCTACTCTGGATTGCTGCTCATCGCTGATATCCATCACATCCGATATAAATAATTGCGGGAATGCCGAAGAAGTTGTCTGCTCGATGCATCCATGCGGGTAACGAAGCAAATAATCCAGTCTTCTTCCAAAATCAATGGGTGGAATTCTGGAAACTTCCAACATAGCCGTGTTGGTCCCAATCATTCCCTGCGGATCAAAATTGAGCGACCAGGTTTCACTTTCGTCCAAAACTTCTTCTTTGATGTCAACGAAAGGAGTGTTGGGATTTCGAACGGCGATTTCGATTTCGTGGTATGCCGTTTCTTGGCCACTTCGCACTTCAACCCGAACGGTACCCACCCCGATTTCGGACTTCGTTTTAAGAGTAAAATTAACCAACTGATCCCCGGGCTCGTCAAATCGAATGGTGCTGGAAGCCTCTCCCTGAATCTCAAAAATATCGCTTGCTTCCAGTAGAACACTTACATTCCTAACATCTTCTTTCATTGCAAACACACTTACCGGAAGATGCACCGTTTCGGAGGGACCAAGCACTCTGGGCAGGGTAGTGAGTACCATTACAGGTTTTCGAACGGGAGTTGTTTTCTCAACCTGACCATAAGCTCCGTCTTGACCTGCAATCACCATGGTTCGTACCGAGCCTATATAATTAGGAATAGAAATAGTGTGCTGATTGGTTTCGCCAGGTCTGAGATAATACGGACCTTTGAACCTAACCATAGGCTTGAATCGGTTTGCCTCATTTAGCGGATCAAGTTCCTGCTCCGAACCGTCTCCCCCAACGGATAAAATTCTGGAGATATTCCCGGAGAAACTGCCGGTCACAAACTCGTACATGTCCCATGTTTTCACCCCCAAAGCTTCGCGAGCATAAAAAACATCGTGAGGTTCAGGTGTTTTGAAATTGGTCAGATCAAGCAAACCTTCGTCGACCATGGCAATGGTATAAGTCATCGCCCTTCCATCTGATTCGCTGATATTAATCGTAGTATTTGTTTCCGGTTTAAATTCTACCGCTGTTTCTATCTGGGGATTCAACCTTGTAAACGAATCTTCAATGGTTATTGGAATAACCCCGTACATCCTGATCGGTAAATCGTTTTCTTTTTGGGCATGTTGCTGCACGTGCATCACATGAGCATAAATGGTAGGACTCATCGAGGCATCTGCAAAGAAACTGAATGTCGTCTCATCTTTCTGGCCATCAATCCAGGTTGATTTCAAAATTTTTGATCCGGTTTCGAGGCTCACCAATATTTTACTTCCTTCACTACTCGGAATATTCAGTGTTACTTCTTCATCTACATTGTACGTTTCTTTGTCTGAGCTGAAGGTAAGTCGGGCCGGACTTACCGAAGTACCCCTGCCTCTCCACCAACTGAAATACACAATTTGACTAGCTGAATGCCTGCCTTTTGGATCAACGATCCGAACGAGATATCTACCCCCATCTTCTCCTTGTGGCAGTCTTAGATTGAGCTCGTTGGTCCCATCAGATCGTGTAGTTATTTCTCCATCAAGAACTTTCCGAACTTCTCTGCGCTCAAAAAAACTGCTGATATTTTCACGGCCTCGTTCCCACCACCAACGCCATCCAATTCGATAGACTTCGTATTCCAGTTCTTTAAATCCAACCGGGTTTCCTTCTTCATCTACCGAGGCTACTTCGAAGGTATGGGCTTCCCTGCGGGACAACCAATTACCGTAACTGTTCTCATCTGTTACGGGAGCTTTAATTCCTACCAATGTCTTAAAAGGATAATAGAACGTACTTGCTCTGCCCACACTAAAGCTTCCTGAGGGCTCAAAAACCCGTAAATTCAGGTTTACTCTGAATCGCGCCGGACCTTGATCGATCGCACCAAACTGATATTCAAACTCCCTCTCTCCTGAAGCACTCAAGGCGCCTTCGAAAATCTGCTCCGGAGTCGAGGAAAACGAAACACTTTCATCGTTAAAACTGAATCCCCGAAAATCATCGAACACAGGTTCTGAACTTGTTAAACTCATTTCAACATCAGCTTTCAGGTTTTTGGCTATAGCTCCGTGCAACCATTGTGAACTTAATTTCGCTTCAAGGCTACGGGTTCTGGCAGTTACTTTTTCATCCTCAAAGTCAACCTCTACTTTTAATCGATTTGGTTTAACCGATTCTATCTTCAACGTTTTGTTAAATGAAAGTGCCCCTACCCGAGCGGTTAACCGCCAGTTTCCGGTAGGAGCCTGTTTTTCGGTTTGTCCCCGATACACATAAAATCCGTTCAGTGAAGCCGTGTATGTTTCCCTGTCAACAAGTTGCCCGGAAGGGTCACGAAGTTCAAAAGTAACCGGATGATCTTCAGGTAATGTTTCATTCTCGTCCTCAAGAATTAATGATACAAATAAGGTATCACCGGGTCGCCAAACACCGCGTTCCCCATACAAAAATCCTTTCACACCTTGCTGTACTGTTGCTCCTGAAACATCGAAATCAGTTACAGAAAGAGAAGTGCCGTCATCTAATCTTAGATAACCTTTTTGATTGTCTAGCTCAGCAACTGCGTAGTATGGAGTTCGATCGGCCTTAAGGGTTGCTTTGCCTTCTGCATCGGTTTGAGATTCGGCTATTTTCTGCTGCTGAAAATCAAATATAGAAACCAAAACTCCCGTTTTAGGTTGGGCCGAAATCAAATCAGTAACAAAAAAATGTAACTGATCATCCTGTCCCTTTTTTGCAATCAATCCAAGATCAGAAGCCAACACGTTCCTGCTCACTCTTCGGTTTGCCATATAATAAGAGACTGCGCATGGGTTATCCCGATCCCTCCAATTGTAATTTCTGGGATAGTAGTACGAACTGAAGCTATTCCAATACGCCTCCTCCTCTTCCGCACTCAACTCCCAGCTTCGATTAGTAATCTGTTCGGAAATAATTGTATTTCCTGCTTCACAGGGATATACTGCCTGATGTGCTCTGAACCCAATTTCAACCATATAAATAGCTCCGGGTTTTGGTTTAATCAACTTAGAGAGATCCAATGCGTAATTATTCCAGGCCCCGGGATCCAGATTCCCCAGAGATGAAAGTGGAATCACGCCACCAAAAACTGGGCGACCAACTTTTCGGATGTTCCACTGATTAATGCCAGATAGATTCTGCTCTTGCAGAAACTGCCCCACATTACTTTCAAAAATCCGGGTCACCTGAACATCAACCGCACCCAGGCTAACTGCTTTAAACGGCAACAGTAAATCTTCTGACCTCGGGATAATAACTCCCTTTCCCAGCAAGGCAACTTCGGGTTTAGGTTGTGAGAACCGGACTTCACGCCGATGCGTAATGCCCAGTCTTGTCCCTGAAGCACTTCGTATTGCCTCGTTTATCACAAGTACTTCAGGAGTGCTTCTTCGGGCTCGTGGATTAATGGTGAGCTTGTTCTCATTCACAATAAAATTGAGTTCTACTGGTCTTTCAAGCGTAATAAGCCCATTCAAATTTTGAGAAACATCCAGAGGATCAGAAAAAGTAAGCTCTATTCTTGGGTTTTGATCTCGAAAAACTCGGGTTTCCAGAAGCTCAAAAGCCCCTTGCTCAAGCACTTCAATTATCTTTTCCCCTTTTGATGAAGCCATGATCGGAGTTCCATTCCATTGAACAACCACTTCTGAAGCACTCTGCTTTCGGGTGATCCCAGAGATCTGGAACTGATGTTCTTTTTGTGAGTTATTTTGAGACCATGAAACAGATAGTGCATCCCCATCCTGTACAGCTTTTACGGTTCGTTTCATATTATCCAACGCTGCCCTATCAGCGGTATAAGCAACTCCCTTCACTACCTGATCGTTTTTGTTTCCCGGCAATGGTTCAATCCCTGAAAACTCAATTTCTATATCTTGTTTAATCGTCGAAAAACTGAAAACAAACGTTTGCTTTTCCTCAGGAAGCTCCAACACTTTTCCTAAATTAACCCTTGTCGTGTATTCCGTATCGTTTTTTAATGGGGATGAAGGTTTAAACACAACAGTACGGTCATTCACCCACTGAGCCTCTCCTTTTATGGATGGGGTAAACTCGAGTAACTCATTTGTGATTTTATCTGATACATCTTTTGAAAAAGAAACCGCTACATCATCAAATCTACTTATCTCTCCTGAAGTATATCCTGAGATATATTCTTCGAAATCGACCGGTACCGAGAATCCGTTTCTTTCTGGTTTAGCACAGGATATGATTACAATTAACAACAATAGAAACAGAGAATGACTAGTGCGGAGCATTTTTTAAACCGTTTAGAATTAAGAATGTTAGGGTGTAAAATTCCGTACCACAGTTTTTATAAAAAGTTCGCGCTTCGCAAGAATTTTTTATAAAAACCCTAAAATCAAGCCCTCACACCGTCTTCCAGGCTGAGGTTTACGTAGGTGAGATTTACTGATTAACGTAGGACTGAGAAAAGAAAGGCTTTTTCTAGTTGTGGCGGATGTTCATAGTATCGCATTCCATTATTTTCTTTTCTATGAACTGCTTATCCGGCTCTTTTAAGGTTAAATCCAAAGCTACCTGGTAATACGATTTTGCTATTTCATATCTTTCCAGTTGCCTGTTTATATCCGCAATGGCTGCAAACAGTAAAGGTCTTTTTATAGCGTCTGATTTCTTTTCAAGTTCTTTCAACAACTCCAGACCTTGTTCAAAACCCTTTACTCTGCTGAATGCAATTGCATGATTCAGCCGAACCATCGTAGAATCATCTATTTCCAAAAGTTTTTCATAGCAAAACAGGATAGTATCCCAGTCTGTTTCTTCAAAGGTAGCTGCTGAACAATGAACCGAAGCAATGGCAGACTCCAAATGATATCTGCTTAGTTCGCTGCTACTTCGGGATTTTTTAAGAAAATTAAACCCAACACCGATAAGCTCTTTATCCCACTTAGAACGATCCTGCTCAGCAATTTCTATTAGTTCCCCTACTCCGTTTAGTCGTGATGGAAATCGTGCCATGGTTAAATACATTAAAGAAAGAAGAGCATAAATTTTACCTTCATCAACTTCCGGAATTTCCAGAAGCAGCAGCGTTAGCCGGATAGATTCATAACACAGCTCTTCATCAATAATCACTTTACTTCTTGTCGTTTTATAGCCCTCGTTAAATATCAGATAAAGGATAGTAAACACCGTTTCCATCCGGTCGGATATCTCGGAAAGAAAGGGAATACCAATTTGCTCGTTCTGTTCTTTAAGTTTATTTCGGGCTCTGAAAATCCCCTTTTTTACTGCTGAGGGACTCATCAGCAATGCGTTGGCTATCTCCTTATCTCCAAATCCGGAAAGCACCTTTAGTGTGAGCATAATCTGTGCTTTGGCTTTTAAATCCGGATGGCAACACGCAAATAGTACTCTAAGTTGGCTATCCTTTATTTCATGATCCAGAAAGAGTTCGTCTATCGTTTCTTCGGCTTGCTCGTAATGGATTTTCTCGTTCTTTTCAGCGTGTCTCTTTTTACGATTCAGTTCGTTGATGATTTTATTCTTTGCCACTAACATCAACCATGCTTCAGGGTTCTCAGGGCTCCCTTTTATACCCCAAATTTTTATAGCCGATAGAAATGTCTCCTGAATAATATCCTCAATGAGTTCGGTATTCTGAAAACCAAAGATTCGGGTTAAAATAGCAGACATCTTTCCAGACTGTTGCCTAAAAAGATGTTCCACTAAATGTGATGAAGTATGCAAGTCTGTTGTTCTCACTTACATTTTCATAACTTCCCTTACTTCAATACTGCCTCCCAACCGCAGGACCGGACACCCTTTTGCCAAGTCTGTAGCTTCGTCCAGAGAGTTAGCTTTTATAATATAGAAACCGCCAACCAGCTCCTTTGCTTCTATAAACGGACCATCACTTACTACCTTTTCCTTTCCTTTTATATTCTTTGCCTCCAGATGTAAGGGTTCACCTGAGTCATAATGATCTCCAAGATCCTCGATCCACTTCATGTGCAAATTTATTTCTTCCTGCATTTCCTCAGGAGAAGATTCCAGAAAGGCTTCAATATTATCGAACAAAATTAACATATACTTATTCATTGTATCTCCATTTATAATTGATTGATGTTCACCTAAATAACAAACAAGTACCTCATCCCGGGACAAATTCTACTATTTGATAAGTGCTGCCAATTTTTGTTGTAGTTCGGCGGGATTAAAAGGTTTTGTGACGAAATCATTCATTCCGCTTGCAAACACTTTTTCTTTTACTTCTTGCAGAGCCGCGGCGGTAAGTGCAACAATGGGAGTTTCACGCTTATTCGGATCACTAAATGTCCTGATTGCTTTTGTAGCTTCATACCCATCCATTTTCGGCATTTGCAAATCCATAAGAATTACATCATACCTTGTTTTTTTTAGCGCTTCTAAAGCCTCAGCCCCATTTTCGACAATAGTCATCTCCACTTCCCAGCGCTCCAAAAACCTTTTCATCACTTTCTGATTTACCACATTATCCTCGGCAAGTAAAATCTTTTTCCCTTTAAGTATCAGGTTTGTACTCTCAGCTGATGTCGCAGCATCAGAAGTACCTGTGCCCTCTCCTTTTCCAAATTCCATTCCAATATAAAATGTACTTCCTTTTCCATCTTCGCTGTCTACCCAAAGCTCTCCACCCTGTAGCTCGGTAAGCTGCTTACTAATAGTAAGTCCTAAACCGGTTCCTCCGTATAACCTCTTGGTACTACCACTAGCCTGTGTAAAACTTTCGAAAATAGTATCTATTCGCTCCTTTGGAATCCCAATGCCGGTATCATAAACAGAAAATTCTAATCTCACTTTTTTCTCCCATTCATTTGTTTGCCTAATTAAAAGCTCAACTTCACCCTGTTCTGTAAATTTAAGTGCATTGCTAAGCAGGTTATTTAAAATTTGAGTAAGTCTTGCGGGATCACCGATAAGGAAATTCTGAACACCTTTTTCTATCGTGCTTTTAAGAGATAACCCTTTATTTTCGGCCATCACTTTAAAACTTTCCATGATAGTTCCGGTTAATTTTTGAAGCTCAAACTCAATGCGCTCAACTTCCAGTCTTCCGGCTTCTATCTTCGAGAAATCGAGAACATCATCAATAAGAGTTAGCAGGGTTTTCCCTGAAAAATCGAGAATGCTCAAAGCCTCTAGTTGATCTTCACGAGGATTATCTTTTTGCAACAAGTGAGTCATACCCATAATCGCGTTCATCGGAGTCCTTATTTCGTGGCTCATAGTAGCGAGAAACTCTGACTTCGCCTTTGTACTTTGTTCCAAGGCATTACGAGCTTCCTCAAGTTCTTGTATATTTTTTTGAAGCCGGGCTTGGTTGAAGCTCAACTCTTTATTGAGGTCTTTTTCATTTTCCAGGAGCTTTTTAGTTTTTACTTCAGCCTCTTCTTTGAACTCCGAAAACGTATTAAAAATTAACCATGTAGTTACAAAAGCTGCAGTAAGCACACTCCATCTTATCACCGAGAAACCTTCCTCAGAAAAGTAAAGCTGGTCGAAAATGATATAGTCGAGAATGAAGTAAGAAATTACAGACATAAGTATTGACAAATTCCTCAGCCTGATTTGCTTCGTGTCGAACAACAGGATAGAAAGTCCCATAGCAGGGATGAAGAATGCCTGAATCATCGCATCGCTTCCAAAAATTGAACTCAGGATTACTATACCTATATCTACATAGGCAATATGAAGCATCTTAGCTGTTTTTACGAATCCCTGTTTTGCAAGAATGGGAATAAGAGCAAAGGCAATTGCTTCAGATAAGAAGAACCAGGTAACAGAAACAGAATCATTAAAATGGAACGGGATTAAAAACAGGATACAAACCAGAACCAAAAAAATAGAAACTCTGCTAAGTATTTTAATCCCCGGGTCCTGATTCTGATCAATAGACTGCTTGAAAGACTTTGCTTTCTTTTTAACGTCCCCTAAACCTGTAAGTGAAAATTTCTTTCCCATTATTCTTAAATAAAAAAGAAATAAGGCATTAAAAATTTATTACACAAACTTAAGTTGTCAATTTACTTCTAAATGCCATTGCATAAATTTTCATCTGTTTTACCATAGATGCCAATCCATTCGCTCTTGTTGGGGAAAGATGTTGAGCCATTCCAATCTTACTAATAAACTCCGGATTTGTATTGATAATAGTATCTGGTGTTTGGCCTGAATAAAATCTAACCATTAAAGAAACAAGACCTTTAGTAATGGCTGCATCGCTATCAGCCTTAAAAGTAACTTTATCCCCATTGAGAGAAGCAACTAGCCAAACCTGACTTTGGCATCCCTTTACCAGGTTTTCTTCTATATGATCTTCTTCAGGTAAAGGTTCAAGCTTTGAACCTAGCTTTATGATGTGTTTGTACTTTTCTGTCCAATCTTCAAAAAGATTGAATTCCTTAACTATTCTGTCCTGTAATTCTTCAATTTCCATAGTTATAAATATAAGCAATAAGTGATTCTACTTATAAAAAAAGCCTGTTCGATACAGGCTTTTAAAGAGGAATAATATTGAAGCGTTGATCAACTTTCTTTCAATTCCAATTTTGCAACAGATTTTACACTTTCAACCTTTTTTCCAGAATCACCCATCACAGGTTTGAAGGATTGAAGCATTGAAATAAATGATCCGTCTGAAGTTTTATATCTGCAATATTCGGTAGATGATTCTCCTGAAAATGCCTTTCTTAATGCAGTTAACACTGGTTCTACATCTTCTTTATGAAGCACAGCATCAAGTCCAGAATCAAACACAATGGCTTTATTCAAACCAGTTAAATCTTCAAAACCTTCTGTCAGGTATTTGCATTGAATCTGTTGACCTGATTCAACTTTAGAAAATTTCAACGTGAATTCTTCCGTTCTGGTAAACAACTCGTCAAAATCTGTATTAAAAATTGCTTTAGCCGTTTCCTTCTTCTCGGTAACATCCCGCTGATAAGAAACCCAATGCGTAACTTCTCCTTCTATATTTAACAAAGGATGGATATCCCACTGATTTATAAATTCACTACCATCTTTTCGATAGTTGATACTGTGTCCAAAGAAAGCCTGCCCTTCAATTAGTCTTCTTTTCAGACGGTCAAGTATAGCACGATCTGTTTTCGGACCTTGTAAAATTCTTGGTGTTTTACCAATAACTTCTTCTGGTAAGTACCCCGTCATTTTCGTAAACCCATCGTTCACATAAACGATCTTAGGTCCGGGTTTTTCAAGACCCAACTCAGTGATCAATATAGAATCGTAATCGTTTCTTATTGCGCTTTCAAGTAACCCAAGCTGCTCTCTTAATTGTTCATGGGAAACGTACATTTTACTAAAAAGCTCTTCTAACTTTTTAAATGAAGCGTCGTCTTTCGAATATTTTTTTAATTCTTCCAGGATTTGTGCGTCTAATCTACTCATGTCTTTTCAACTACTTAGATGTTCTAAGTTGCTTTACTATCATGATAAAACTCATACTTACTCATCATCATTCCATTTATTTAAAAAATATGTTATTCTAATACTAGTTAAATAGTATTGAGTATATGTGGAAGGTTCTCATAGTTCTTATTTGCCCTTTTCTATTGAGTTCGTGTATTGTGTTTCAGCAAAAGAATAAGCCTTATGCCCCGGAGATGATATTTGTTGAAGGTGGGAAGTTTATGCTCGGTGATGTTTTTGAACAGAAAAATTCAGATGCACTTCCAATTCATGAAGTTGAAATTTCTTCATTTTATATCGGAAGACATGAAGTTACTTTTTCGGAATATGATGCCTTTGCTATCGCTACGGGCAGAGAGTTACCATCAGATCAGGGCTATGGTAGGGACAAACGAGCTGTAGTAAATATAACTTGGGATGAAGCCATGACCTTTTGTAAAAGCCTCGGATATCGACTCCCATCGGAAGCTGAATGGGAGTATGCAGCTCGTTCCGGTGGAAAAAATCATCTTTACTCAGGCACTTCAAATGCAGATTCACTAAGAGAGTTTGCCATTACAAGAAGTGATAATATCAATTTCTCATACAGGGTAGGGAAACGCCAAGCTAATGATCTCGGGCTTTACGATATGAGTGGTAATGTGTTTGAGTGGGTAGATGAATTTTATCAATTCTATAGTATGCCCGACTTTCTTCACGATCACAAAAACGATGGTATTAGAATTATTCGTGGTGGAAGTTTCGGAGAAGAGAAGTCAACGACCCGTACTTATTGGCGAACCGGAACATTGCGGGATGTGAGGGCTACCGATATTGGTTTCAGGTGTGCAAAATAAAAAGGGGGAGCCGAAACTCCCCCTTCCTCACTCACTCATCGAAGTAGCAGCTTCGCAATAGTGCTCAGCTGCATGTTCGTTGTACCTTCGTAAATTTTACCGATCTTTGCATCTCGATAAAACTTTTCGACAGGATATTCTTTAACGTAGCCATAGCCACCAAAAAGGTCTATAGCCATTGATGATACTCTTTCTGCAACTTCAGAAGAGTAAAACTTTGCCATTGCAGCTTCTTTCAGGAATTGCTGCCCCGCCTCTTTCATTCTTCCGGCATTATATACCAATAAACGAGCCGTTTCTATATCGGTTGCCATCCTGGAAAGCTGAAATTGCACTCCCTGGAAGTCAGAAATAGCTTTTCCGAATTGTTTACGCTCTTTCACATAATTCAGTGCCGCATCGAAAGCCCCCTGGGCAATACCGATCATTTGGGCACCAATCCCAATTCGACCTTCGTTCAGTGTTTCGATAGCTACTTTGTAGCCTTTACCGTATTCGCCTAAAATATTTTCTTTAGGAACTTTGCAGTCTTCGAACAAAATTTCACAGGTTGAGCTGGCTCTTATTCCCAGTTTATTTTCTTTCTTTGACACCGAAAACCCTTCCATCCCCCGTTCAACCACAAATGCGGTAATTCCTTTATACCCCAGTTCAGGGTTCACATTGGCGAACACGATGAAAATATCTGCTTCATTAGCGTTGGTAATCCAAAGCTTAGAGCCATTTAATACAAAGTGGTTATCTGTTTCTTTAGCGGTAGTTTTCAATGCAAAGGCATCACTACCTGATCCAGCTTCAGATAAACAATATGCTCCAACTTTTTCAGTTGCTAACTGAGGCAGAAATCGTTCTTTAAGATCTTCAGAACCATACCTGATAAAGGCATTATTTACCAAAGTATTCTGAACATCCATAAACACGCCCACTGACCCGTCTACTCTTGATATCTGCTCGATAGCCACAATGGACATCATGAACGAGCCACCGGCTCCGGAATATCGCTCAGGAATTTCAATTCCCATCAGGCCCATTTCAAAAAATTCTTTAATCAAACCGCGATCAAGTTTTGCATTTTCATCCATTTCGTGGACAAGGGGTGCAATAGAGCTATTGGCAAAATCTGCAGCAGCTTCTTTAAGCATTTGTTCATCCTCAGATAACTGGTTCAATGGAGGATATATGTGCTCAACCTGATTCATTATTTCTTTTTCATTCGTAATTTAGCGGATGGAAAATATACAACTGTAAGCGCTTTTTTACTATTAAAAAGTAACTTTTTTGAAAATTTGATTTTCTACTTATTACTAAAAATCAAATTCACCTATTTCCTTAAAACTAGTCTTTTAGGAACTATTAAGTAAAAATATATTGGACATCATATCGACTGAAATATTTTTATTCCTTTGTCGACCTACCGCTTAAAGAGAGTGTCAAAAAATTAAACTTGTAACAAAACCATAGTTATTCACTTATTTATAGGAAGCGCTTTTTTATTTTTAAAAAAATGTAAGCGCTTACATTAATCCTTAATAAACACAAGAGGTGAAAAATGAAAAAAATAGTACTACTACTGATTGTAATACTGACTGGGTTTTCGAATGCAACTTATGCTCAGGATGATGTTATGATGCAAGCTTTCTATTGGGATGTGCCCGTAGATGCAAGCGGATTAAACGGTTCATGGTGGGATTCTTTAGCAATTAAGTCCAAAGACCTTTCTGTTAGCGGGTTCACAGGATTGTGGGTCCCTTCTCCTTCTAAAGGAAACTTTGGAATCTATGACATGGGATATGGAATTTATGATCATTATGATCTTGGAAACTATAACCAAAAGGGAACAACGGAAACCAGATTTGGAAGCAGAAGTGAACTTGAAGCTATGATCGACTCTATGCATACCAATGACATAGAAGTGTATGCAGATATAATACTAAATCACATCTATTCTGATGGAGATTACTATAGCACTAATAACGATTTGGAATCTAATCCGGATGTTAAGCAGTATGTTTTTGATGAAGCTTATATAAACGGCACTCAATACCAATCTTATCCCACTAACGAGATTACCTGGGTAATACCAAATGCAGCAGCCGGAACCTATTACATTCAGATTGATGGGTATAATTTAGATTGGACCGCGGCAAAAACTCAACGTGGTTACGATGTAATGATAGACTGGACGGGTTCAGGAGCAACTACAACCACTGCATGGGAAAGTGAACCAAATAATGGAAGTGGTAATTACAATACAATTTCCAACTCTGGTACTACAACCAGAGGCCACATGGATAACTCTACTGATATTGATGAGTATGAAATTACGCTTAGTTCTTCCTCAGATATAGTTATAAAGCTAACTGCACGTAAAGAAGGAACTGATAGTGGCGGAGCTTGGGAATGGCAATGGGCTGATCAGAATAACGGTTACTATCCCACAGCTATTTGGCTAAGTGGTACCAATCTCGCCAATACAACACTTGAAGCTCAAACCGGAACTGGTATTTCATACCCAACCCATACCGGCACTGGTGAAGCTAACTACTCATGGGATCATAATGATTTCCACCCGGTGGATACAAATGACTGGTTAGGATATCCAGGAAACGATGAGGTAATAACCAATACTAAATTTTTTGGAAATGATTTGAATACCTTCAGCACTACAGTTCAAAACCGGCTTAAAGACTGGGGAGACTGGATGGCCGATGAAATCGGATTCGATGGATTCCGTTTAGACTTTGTACGAGGATTCCAGGAAACCTATGTAGCAGATTGGGTAAATAACTTACCTCTCAAAAGCGGTTCTCAAAGATTCATTGTTGGCGAATACTGGGGAAATGCGCAATCTATTCAAACATGGGTAAATCATGTTGATGCAGGTACGTCTAGTGTAACTTCAACAACAACAACCGGAGCCGATGTGGACGCTTTCGATTTTCCACTAAAATTTGCTCTTAATGGAATTGTAAATAATACATCAGGTTCTGCCGATATTACTGCGACCCTGGATCATGCAAGTATGGTTCGTAATAACTCAGGTTATTCACTTTCAGGTACACAAACTGTTACCTTTGTAGATAACCATGATACCGGAAAGGAACATGACAAATGGGTTTCCAGTGATTGGGATATGGCTTATGCGTATATCCTAACTCACGAAGGAAGACCTTGTGTTTTCTATTCTCATTATTATGGAGTTGAGCAGGAGGATGCACATGGAAGTTCATATACCACTCAGGCTCCTACGAGCTTGCAAAAAGACATTGATAATCTGATCCATATCAGAAATAACTATCTTGGAGGAGGACTTGAAGTTCTAAGCGCAGATGGAAGTCCGCATCCTTCAGCAGATGCAGCCGATGTTTATGTGGCTCGCAGAAGTGGTAACGGAACCAAGTCAGGGGCTATTATTGTAATCAACGACAACAGCTCTTCTACTAAAGGGCTATGGGTTGATCATACATTAGGTTCATCAATCTGGTCTGATTCACATCTGGTTAATGTGGAAACAGGTGACAGTACGTATGTATATTCTGATGGAAGAGTTTATGTAGAAGCACCTTCCAGAGACTTTGCTGTATATGTTCCTGCTAGTGAGTTTTCTACCACACTACCTAGAAGTAAATCGATAGCTGGTAATAGAAGCAGTGATATAATCGACACTAAGCCAGAAGGCTTTCAACTATTCGATAACTATCCTAACCCTTTCAACCCAACTACTAATATTTCTTTTAGTATTCCGGAAAACGGGCTTGTTACTTTGAATGTATATAATTCAGTAGGTCAGTTAGTTTCCACACTCGCAAATGAGAACTTCAATGCAGGTACTCACACATTAAGCTGGGATGCTTCTGGTGTTGCCAGTGGAATATATATTTACACTATAAATTATAACGGACAACAAATTCAAAAAAGAATGACATTGATTAAATAGTCTTCTTATTTCAAGAGCCCTGTTAGAAATAGCAGGGCTTTTTTTATGAGGAAGTCATTTTTTCTGCCGCAGCAGAAGGCGATATTTCTTTATTTATAATTCTTTCCCTCAATTCTTTTGCTTTCACTTTATTTTCAGGCGTATCCCAAAGTATTTTCAAAAATTTATCTTCTGCCAGTCTTTTAAACCAATTCAAATTTTGGTCCTCTCTGATCTTATCAAAAAATCCCTTCTTTTTAAGTGACGAAACGAATTCTTCAACTGCATCCCAAACCTTGTTGATCCCTTTTTGTTCGAGAGCACTGATTGCTAAAAACTCTACTCCAATTCCTTCATATTTGGGTTGAAGCAGGTGAAAAGTCTGTTCGTATTCATCTCTGGCTTTATAAGCAAGACGTTCCTGATCACCATCCGCTTTATTTACCACCAAAATATCAGTGATTTCCAGAATTCCCCGCTTGATGCCTTGTAGTGAATCTCCTGCGCCGGGCAACATCATTACAAGAAAACAATCGACCATCGAAGCTACTTCAAATTCACTTTGCCCTACACCCACCGTTTCAATGAGAATTACATCATATCCCGCAGCCTCACAGAGTAACATTGATTCTCGGGTTCGTTTAGCTACTCCACCAAGTGTCCCCGCTGTTGGTGAAGGTCGGATAAAAGCACCTTCATTGTTTGCCAGCGTTTCCATCCGGGTTTTATCACCCAGAATACTTCCTCCGGATGAAGGACTGCTTGGGTCTACTGCCAACACCGCAACTTTATGACCCTGGTCAACCAATAGGTTCCCTAAAGCTTCTATAAAGGTACTTTTCCCTACTCCGGGAACACCGGATATACCAACGCGGATAGTATTGTAGTTTCCGTTAAGTAATTCGAGCAACCGCAGGGCTTCTTCCTGATCTTCGCTTCTGCTACTTTCAGTAAGAGTAATGGCTTTGGCCAGATGTCGCCGCTTCCCTTTTTTTATGCCCCTGGCTAACTCTTCAACCGTCATTTGCGCCTGGCTTTAATTTCATCAATTACTTTTGATGCTGCTTTTGGGATATTCGTACCAGGACCAAAAATCGCTGAGACCCCTTTTTCATAAAGAAAATCGTAATCCTGAACCGGAATCACCCCTCCAGCCACAATCACCATATCCTCTACTTCTTCTTTTTTCAGGATGTTGATGAGCTCAGGAATCAGGGTTTTGTGTCCAGCCGCAAGGGTTGAGACTCCAATTACATGCACGTCATTTTCGATGGCTTGTTTGGCAGCTTCATCCGGTGTTGAAAACAGTGGACCCACATCCACATCAAAGCCCATATCGGCGAAAGCAGTTGCAACAACTTTAGCTCCCCGATCATGACCATCCTGTCCCATTTTTACGACCAGAATTCTGGGACGACGACCTTCTTCTTCAGCAAATGCCTCGATCCTGGATTTAATTTCTTTATAATGCTCGTCGTTTTTATACACGCTTTCGTACACCCCACTTATGGTTTGATTGGTGGCTTTGTGTCTTCCCCATGCTACTTCCAGTGCCGTTGAAATCTCCCCAACAGTGGCCCGCCTCCGGGTTGCTTCAAGCGCTAGTTCCAGGATATTCCCTTCCCCGGATTTTGCAGCTTCGGTTAACATCATCAATGCTTCTTTCGTAGCTGCATTATCTCGTTTCGCCTTGATGGAATCAAGTTGTTCAATTTGTCGCTTTCGTACATCCGCATTATCGATATCCAGAATCTCGACCGGATCTTCTTTTTCATTCACAAACTTGTTCACTCCAACAATGGTGATGTCACCTTTATCAATTCCAGCCTGCTTGAGCGCTGCAGCTTCTTCAATTTTTCTTTTTGGATAACCTTGTTCAATCGCTTTTGCCATCCCCCCCATTTCCATCACTTCGTTGATGATGGATTTAGCTCTTTCCTTTAAATCGTGTGTGATTGATTCTACAGCATAAGAACCTGCAAAAGGATCAACCGTGTGAGTAATATCCGTCTCTTCCTGGATGATGGTTTGGGTATTCCGGGCAATCCGGGATGAGGTTTCGGTTGGAAGTGAAATGGCTTCATCATAACTATTGGTGTGAAGAGATTGAGTCCCTCCCAATACTGCCGCCATTCCTTCTATAGTGGTACGAACTACATTATTTAATGGGTCCTGGGCAGTCAACGACCAACCGGAAGTCTGGCAGTGCGTTCGTAACATCATGGATTTTATATTTTTCGGATCGAAATGCTCCTTCATCAATTCTGCCCATAAAGTCCGGGCTGCGCGCAACTTGCTCACTTCCATCAGGAAATTCATTCCAATGGCAAAAAAGAAAGACAGTCGGGGAGCAAATGCATCCACATCCAAGCCACTTTCCACTGCTGTTTTCACATATTCAATTCCGTCTGCTAAGGTGAATGCCAGTTCCAGTGCAGAATCCGCGCCGGCTTCCTGCATGTGATATCCGGAAATGGAAATGGAATTGAAACGAGGCATCTTCTCACTGGTAAAAGCAATAATGTCTGATACGAGCTTCATGGATTCTTGTGGTGGATAGATATAGGTATTCCGAACCATAAACTCTTTGAGAATATCATTCTGAATAGTCCCGCTAAGCTGTTCCAGCGATACACCCTGCTCTTCTGCCGCGACTATGTAAGCCGCCAGAACCGGAATCACCGCCCCGTTCATCGTCATTGAAACCGACATTTTTTCTAAAGGAATTCCATCAAATAGAATCTTCATATCTTCTACGGAGTCGATTGCAACTCCTGCTTTTCCTACATCCCCGACAACTCTTGGATGGTCTGAATCGTAGCCACGATGGGTTGCCAGATCGAAAGCCACGCTTAATCCTTTTTGCCCTTTTTTTAATGCCTGGCGATAGAATTTATTGGATTCTTCCGCTGTTGAAAACCCTGCGTATTGGCGAATTGTCCACGCCCGCTGGGTATACATGCTGGGGTATGGTCCGCGCGTAAATGGGAACTGTCCGGGATAACCCGAATTGATTTCTCTTTTGGAAAGATCTTCGGCATCATAAATAGCCTGAATTTCAACTCCTTCCGGACTTATTCGGTTTAGCGAGTCTGCTTTCTCGCCCTTTAATCCCTTTTCGACACTTCTGGCCCACTTATCTTTTTGCTCTGACATTTCACTCATTTTCTTTCATGGAAACGGTTTTCTTACCCAGAATGTACGGGTTTCCGTTTTTAATTAAGAATGTGACAATGAAGAATTAGTGAAGAAAACAGCTTTTTCTAAACAATAGAATGAAAACTAATACTTAAACCCTTTTAAAATATGCGCATCTACATTTTTATAAATAATATCATTAATATGGATAGGAATAAATAATTGAAAAATAGGCGATGTAATGGCCTCTATTCAACTTACTAAAGAGTTTTTAGATCATTTTGGGATTTCTAGTTATACAACTGCCCCTTCAGGCGGGCAGAAGAATGTTTTCATTGTTGAAATAGATGGAGCTCAATATGCTTTAAAAATGATAAGAGTTGCAGATGAAAGATTTGAAAGAGAGGTGAAAATTTGCACAGAATTTTCTGAAAATCCTGGGATTCCTAAAATTGAACGTGTTGAGAGTTTTGAAGACGAAACAATAATACTAGAGCAATATATTGATGGTGATGATCTAACTACTTTGAGTTCAACTTATATCGGAGACGAAAATAAAGTTTTAAATTTAATTCTTAATATTGGAAGAATTTTAGAGCCTATTTGGAAGTCTAGATATATTCATCGAGACCTTAAACCCCAAAACATTAGGGTCAGGAAGGATGGAACCCCTGTTGTTTTGGATTTTGGAATTGCCAGAGCATTAGATGAAGCTAGTATTACTGGAACAGGTTCTGGTCAACCTCATTCTTGGCCTTTTGCAAGCCCAGAACAACTTCGAGGTGAAAAAAAATTAATCTCTTATCGAACTGATTTCTTCTGTTTAGCAATACTTGCATTTTACCTCTACACAGGTACGCTTCCGTTTGGTAACTCAAAAGATGAAATTGAGGAAGTATTTTCTACAGGAAAAATTGAAGTTCTGACCGGTAACAAGAGCATTGACAGATTTTGTAGCGCAATTTTCAAAACTAGCCCATCCGAAAGACCCGGTAATATTGAACAATTTTTAAACTTACTTGAAAAATGAAAGTAACACATGTATTAGGACATAACTCAAATTGGAACATTGAATCTTATAATGAACAAGAGGTTGGAGATTACTTTTTAATTACCGCGTATACTCATGGGATAAACTATGATCATAATAAACACATTACCCAAATAATAAATCATTCAATGATTGATTTACAGTTTTACGGGAAGAAAGAGAGTGGAAATATAAAAGGAGGAAAGCTTGACCAATTTAAGTTCCACCCTGCCAATTCATCAAAGAATGATTTGACGAGTGTTTATTTCGAGAATTGTGTTAAACAAGCAATCTCATTCCAAAAATCAAAAGGATTTAAAAATATTATTATTCCCCATTACTATGAAAATGAAGATATCGACCAAATTACATCTCTCATTCATAGCATAAGCAAATATGTTTCAAATATAAGGGAAGATAACGAACAATATTACATGAGCTTACCTTTAGCGAATCATGTGATAATTAGTAAAGACAAAGTTGAGGAAATACTCTTGACTTGTACGGATATGGAAATAAATTTTGATGGTTATTTTATCTCATGTGAAATGAAACCTGAGTTCAGAAAAAAATTAGATACTGATATTAAAATATTCACAAACCTATCTAAAGTATTTAAAAACTTAAAAATAAATGGTTTTAAAACAATTTTCGCTTATGCAAATTGGGATGCAATTATCTATTTAGCTCAAACCGATATTGATTACATTACAATTGGTACTTATGAAAATCTTAGACGGTTTGATATCAATCGATATACCGAAGACCAATCTGGAGGAGGATCCAAAGGATATTATTTTTCTGAAAAGCTTTTAAATATGGTGCGAGCGGATGATATCGTTAGAATAAGAAACACAGATAATCTAGACATTATTAAAAATGACAGAAATATTTTTTCAGATATTATTTTGCAAGACGGATATAAGTGGAATATCCACCGCCCTGATGTAAATAAAAATTACTTACTATCAATAGATAAACTACTTAAACAAATTTCTAGCATAACCAATATCGATAAGAGAAAGGAATTTGTGCTAGAATTAGTAGACAATGCCATTCAAAATTATCGAGAACTAGACCGGAAACGTGTTTTTTTAGATGATATAAGTAGCAATTACCATCTAAATGACTGGAAAACTTATTTAGCTAATTCATAGATACTTTTGTTTTCTCAGAAAATAGAACTCTCATTTTATAATCAAATGGTATTTCTCTTTTTGGCTTAAAGTATCTTACTAATTCACCGTCTTTAGAAATACTTGCCAATCCAACATTGTACTTTCTAAATAAATCAATCTCTTTAATTGCATTTTCTATATGGCACGAGTCAAGAACCACATATGAATAATCTGCAAACCATTTATAGCGATATGCCTGCTTTAGGGCTCTTTTCCAATTTTTGAGTTTCGCTTCTATAGCAAATAAGTTCTCAAACGAAACTTGATAATAATTCTTAATGAAAAATTTTCCTTCCTGATTTATGACATACTCAAACCCAGTTAATTTATTTAAAGACTTATTTATCAGCTTAAAAGATTGGCGTGTTAGATTAGCAATTTTTTCTAAAGTAATGCCCTGCTCATTTTCTATTATCGAATAAATATTGATGTCATTTGAATTTAGAAGAAACCTATTGGATACCCACCTACAGGTTGAATTTGTAAAGTTACTAACTACAAGATCCGCAACCCCATAACCCAAAGAAACTTCATCAAATATTTCTGTATAGCCGCTGCTATTGAGCTTACTCAAGGCTTTTTTTAAAGTATTTACTAATTCTGCTTCAGTTTCAAACATCGTTCTTAATCAAAATATAAGTTGAATCATCCTGATTTTTTCTTCTTTGAAGCTCTTTTAACTTTCTGTCTATATTCTTCATATACTTAAAATTGAAAGTAATAAAGTAATCTTTGAGGTTTTCTTCCATTAGATTATAGAATCCATCTGAACACATCAAAAAATTATAATTCTCACTTATTTCCTCACTTTCAAAATCTTTTTGAGTTAATTCATTCATTCCGAGACATTTTGTAATGATATTTGATCGGTTTTTTAAAGAATCATCTGTAGTGATTTTCTCTAGAAATTTATTGGTAAAAATATAAATTCTTGAATCTCCGATATTCAAATATTCCGCCTTATTAGACTCATCATTAAAGTACAATACGGACATTGTACTTAGCCCCTTTACTTCTGATTCTAGTGTGTCCTGATGAGTTTTAAATAGAACATCGCTTACATTAAAATTTCGATTTCTAATTTGTGACATTCTCTTTCGAAATCTTTTTTTGAACTCCTCAATGAATAAATAGCTAAAGCTATTTGAGCTCACTCCATCAAAAAGAATGAATATTCGATATGCTTTTTCTTTGAGAACAAGTATTCTATCTTGATTTGAGTTTCTATTTAATCCTTTTTTCGAATATGAAATAAATTTTTTTTCTGACATGGTTGTCCCCTGCGCTACTTCAAATTCATCTCGGCTTGGGAGGAACTGAAGCCCATTTCTTCTTCGAATTTTTGGGTACCGAAGGCTTCTTCCATTTCGGCGCGGAGTTTCTGGATAGTCAATCCGCTGGTGAGCGAACCATTTCTGGAAATAGAGATACGTCCTGTTTCTTCAGAGACAACCAACACAAACACATTATTGGTTTCGGAAACCCCTACTGCTGCCCGGTGGCGGGTTCCAAAAGATTGCGCGATATTCGGATTCTGAGAGATTGGTAAATACGCGCTTGCGGCTACTATACGATTATTTCGAATAATCACAGCTCCATCGTGAAGAGGAGTTTCTTTTCGAAAAATGGTAATTATTAGTTCACTCTTGATCTTTGCGTCAATACCAACACCTCCATCAATAATATCCTGTAGAGAAGAAGTACGAGCAAAAACAATCAGTGCTCCGATTTTTTCTTTGGCCATTACTTTAACCGCATCAACAATTTCATCGATCATGTCATCAGACCCTGAGCGGGTAAAAAAGCGATCGAGACTGGTATTGGTTCCTAATCTGTAGAGTAGTTTTCTGATTTCGGGTTGGAAAATAATGAATACAGCAAGAATCCCCACATTCATAATTCCGCTTAGAATAAAGTCGATGGTAGTGAAGCCAAGTACCCGGATCACCAGATTAACTACTATGAGTAGGACAATTCCAATTCCGGCCTGAATCGCAAAGGTTCCTCTTATCCACTGATACAGATATACCAATACACCGGCAATAACCAGTGTTTCGATAAAGTCCATAATGCCGAAATCGAGAAACCCAATAGGGATCAAAGGAGTGTTCCGTCTAAGATTGAGATTGAATTGCGTTGAATATACGAATTGAATCCGAGGCTTCCTTCACATCATGCACACGAAGTAAATCAGCTCCTTTTACCAGCGAGTGATAATGAACTGCTATGGTTCCTGTTAGTCGTTCGTTTTCGGGTCTGTCGTCTAAAATTTTTCCGATCATCGATTTTCGGGAAGCTCCAACTAATACAGGGAAACCAATTTTTTTGAAATAGTCAAGGTGAGCAATAAGAGAAAGGTTGTGTTCGAGCGTTTTTCCGAATCCAATGCCGGGGTCAAGAATTATTTTTTTAACCCCTTTTGACTGTAAGACTTCAATTTTCCGTTCAAAAAATTCAAAGACTTCAACCGTTACATTTTTATAGGTTGGATTTCGTTGCATAGTTTTTGGATCGCCCTGTGTATGCATTAGTACATACGTAGCATCGAAATCAGCACAGAGGTTAGCGAGGTTAGGCTCTTTTTCCAAGCCGCTGACATCGTTTACAATTTTAACGCCTAGTTCTAACGCCTGTTTAGCTACTTCAAATTTAGTGGTATCGATTGAATAAATAGCCTTTTCAAAAGTTGGGATTACTTTCTTTAAAATCGGAATCACCCGGGCCAATTCTTCTTCTTCTGAAACAGGTTCGGCATTTGGTCTTGTAGACTCTCCTCCTATATCAATGATTGAAGCCCCTTCAGAAAGCATGATATGCACTCGATCCATTGCAGAAGCAATTGCATTGAACTTCCCGCCATCACTAAACGAATCAGGTGTGGCGTTCAGGATTCCCATTATTTTGGGATTTTCGAAAGAAAGAGGTTTAATGTTTTTTGTAGACAAGCGAAATGACTTAATCGTTATTTGTTAATAGGAAACTACAAATAGCGATTAACAAATAACGAAACTTACCATTCTTCAACAAGATCGCCGAGCTTGTCTTCTTTTTCTGCCCATTCGTCGGCATCAGGCAGTGCATCTTTCGTTTCATTGATGACATAATCATCCCATGCTTCCGAAAGTCGTTCATTCAATTCGATGTAGTGTTCCCACTTATCAGGTACTTCATCATCAGGAAAGATTGCTTCAACCGGACATTCAGAAACACAAGCATCACAATCAATGCATTCGTTGGGTTCAATTGCGAGAAAGTTTGGTCCTTCCCGAAAAGCATCAACCGGGCAAACGGCTGCGCAGTTGGTATATTTACATTGAATACAAGGTTCGGTAACAACGTATGGCATAGTCTTGTAGAGTGAGATTAATTTTCTTGAGCGATTGGAATATCGATGGGAGACAGATTAGATGCAATCCAAATTATTAGGATTGTTCCTGGTTTTCGTTCTTTCCCTTTACAGATGCTGAATCCTCTGAAGGAGTGCCTTCAGCAAAGTTCAGCATTCAACCTTATTTGATTAACGAAGCATCACCCTAACTGAATCCAGTGAACCATCTGTTCCGGCTGAAGGAATTTCCAGGAGGTGAGCCATTAATTCATAAAGATGAATATTCTGAAAGGGTTGCATTACGTAGTCTTTTTTAAAATCAGGGCCATTAGCTATAAAAACGGCATGCATTTCCTTCTCCTTATTATCAAAGCCGTGAGTTCCGCCGGAGGGGTAATTTCTTCTTGCTTCTATGTATTCTCTGGTGTTGATTGTATAGCCCAGATCAGCAACCATAATTAATTCAGGAATCCTGTGATGATTTCTTAGTTGATACCTCTCCGGAAGGTTTTCCTTCTTATAAATCTTAAAGTGTTGTTCAGATTCTTTTAAAATCTTGTAAATCAACTCATGTCTTCCCGGCTGAATTGCATTCATCATAACGACAGGAGAAGAAGAAATAATCTCTATTTCAGCAGGGTCTATATAGTCATCAAGAACTATTAATCGATTTCTGGACACTTCTGCCATTCCATGATCTGCAACGATAATGATATTTGTTGAACCCCAAAATTCCCTTGATTTAAGTTCTTCAATCAGGTATCCAATCAACCGATCTGCTTCCTGAATTGCTTCAATTACTTCATCAGAATCCGGGCCATTTCTGTGACCACGGCTATCAACGAAACTAAAATACAAAGTGCCAAAGTCGATTTGTTTTTGATTTTCGAGTGTCATCCACTTGAGTACAGAATCAATCCTGGCTTCATTCGGCATACGTCCATCATACGGTTTCCAGAACGTGGGGCGCATATCCTGAATGGGAGCTTCAGAACCTACCCAAAACATAGTTCCGGCATTCAATCCATTTTTTTCGACTGTATTCCATATAGGTTCGCCACCATACCAATCCGGATTTTCTACCTGTTCTCTGTCTCCCATCGAAAAAGAAAGATTCATCTCAGGATCATACATACTATTTCCTACGAAACCACTGTTTTCGGGATAAAGTCCGGTAGCAATCGAGTAATAATTAGGAAATGTTTTTGAAGGGAATACCGGAATCAAACCCTCTCCAACTACTCCTGATTTTGTTAACAGATCGAAATTGGGAGTATCGGTTTTAGAAAGATAATCAGCCCGAAATCCATCAAAAGATATGAGAAGAAGTTTTGGAGGTTTCTCTTCCTTAAGAAATGAACAGGAAATTGAAAAGAGAAAAAATAAAATTAATACTCTTTTCATTGCTCATTCTTTTATTCGAAATCGGAGGTGAGCTTGAATCGTGCAATACGGTTATTGCCTTTATCTGCCACATAAACCACTCGATTGAAATATGCTACACCACTAGGTTCATTAAACTCTTTTGGCCCTGCACCACTTCCTCCAAAGGAAACGATAATCTGACGCGATTGATCTTCTACACCTGCGGGAGGTGGAACCCCTTCTTGTCCATTTAATTGGAACTGAAAAAGTGAATCAGATTCTGCATCAATAATGAAAATGTAACTGTCGTCATCTCCACCGAAAGCAACACCAGATGGTAGCTTAAATTTATTGGGTTCGTACAAAAAGCCGTCAGCTTGAGTTGTATCCTGAGAAAGTAATTGCGAGTTTTGTTGAAATACGATTCCATCTACGGTTTCTACCGCGTTAATCCACAATACCCGAAATGGTATGTCTTTAGACTGACTGGCCTGAGTAATAATAAAACTTCGATCATCGGTAAAATTATCGCGTTGGGGAGGAGAAATAAAACTGGTAATTGAACTTATTCCAATACCACTTCTTAGTGAAGGAACAGAAGGACTCAATGCTCTTATTTGTCGAACATTTCTCATCTTATCTGTCTTCACTCCATCTTCAACAACTCTCTGGAATTCTAGCACTGTATTGTCAGGCGCTGCTACCGATGTAGTTTCTGTAAAAGGTCCTGTTCTGGTAACATATAGAGAGTTATCTCCTAAAACTGTTATCCCTGTAACCTCAACTAATTCATAATTAAGCTGAGAACTACGGTCAAGGCGTGAATTTTGTGCTGCAGTAGTACTTAAACTAGCATCATCAAATGGAAAAATCAGAGTATCTACATACTGGATAGGTCCTACTCCATTCAAATTTTTGATTTTGAAAACAGCTGGCAAATCCCACGTGATTGTAGGATCAATGGATTCAATTACAGTGTCAATTCTGGCGGCCACATACACATTTAGCAACCTATCCTGAGTAACTGAAACGGCACCTCTAAATGGAAGTGTTACCCGGGGTGATAAATCTGCACGATCAAGTAAATGAATTCCTTGTGCATCCGTTACATATACAAACTCGTCAAAACCTACATGTACATCGGTAGGTGCGTTAAAACCTCCCCAAAATGGGAGTACGGGTGCGTACCCATCTACATTTTCTAGGGTTGGGTCAATACGACCTTCTTCGAAAATTTCGTCTGTATCTCCATTCGATTTCGAATTGAAGATATCATCACAAGCTGTAAAAGAAAGTGTTACAGCTACTAAGAATACAATATGTAATAACTTTCTGATCATAAGGAAAAACTAATCGCGATTCTGTGGATTGCTCCTAACCTTTCAAATAAGGTGTATGCATAATCTGCTTTAAATACCCGGTTCATAACATTAAGCTGAACTCCGCCACCCAAACTTGGGATCTTTCGTTCTTCTACCCCAAACTCATAACCTGATCGAACAAAAAACTGCCCCATAAAGGCATATTCAGCACCAATATTAAATTGCTCGGCATTATCACTGGGATTTGTAATCTGCCCTGTTAGAACAAGTCTTGATTGCTCATTGTCAATCAAGTCGTAAGCTGCACCAATATGGAACCGTGTGGGAAGAGAAGAATACTCATCGGGTTCTATTTCTTGAATCCCATCAAGATTTTCCCGGGTTGTAGTCCCATTGGGGTTTCCGTCCAGTCCAAAGTTATTTATACCTACGGCAAAACGAAGACCTGTATCCCCAACTAAATAATGAAAACCAAAATCGATTGCTCCGGTATTATAGTTCACTTCCTCAATTTTCTCCATCAAAAATTTAAGGGTGATACCATAACTAAAAAGCTCTGTAACCTGATGAGCTCCTGATAGTCCTGCGGCCATGTGTTGGGTACTGAATGTTCTGCCTGTTCCAAATGGTTGAAATTCAGTAGTTTCGATTATATCTCCGGAACTCAGGTACTGTACCGACCCACTAATAGCAAAAGTTCCGAGTTTATGTACATAACTAAAATAATCCTGATTTATACCTGCAAAATAAGATGTGTGGCTTATCATCAGGTTCGAGCTTTGCAATCTTGCAGAAAGTGCAGGATTCCAGTACAAACTTGAGCCATCTACTGCATCTGCCATATTCGAGTTCCCCATAGCTGCACTACGGGGATCAACGGCAATTTTAGTAAACTGAAAGCTTTCTGTGCCTGCACGATCTTCTCCAAAACTCTGCGCTAAAGCATCTGATTTGGCAAAGCACGAGACTACAATTAGTAGTGGGATGATATAAAATTTCATAAACTTCATTTAAAACCGAACTGACAAACCTACCATGATATGGCGTTGTTCTACAAAATTAGCAGGGTTATCGTACGATGGGAGATTATTATCAGTCGGGTCAATATATCTTGGGTCACGAACATTGCTTGGCACATCATAGCTTCTGTCACTTCTGAGTGCAATCAATTCTGCCTGATTATTAGGATATTGCTTGTATCCTTCTCCGGTAACGGGGTTAACAATTACAGAGCTTCTGTTATTGAGAAAGTTTGTGATTTCCAGAAAAGCCGAAATCCTTGTGCCTCCAACTTCAAACCACTTTTGTAAATTAAAATCCATATAAAACCAAGCAGGTCCTACACGGCTAAATCGTTCGGCCGGATCGTCAACTGTTTCATAAATTGGTCGCCAGTTTCTTTCTCCTGTAATCGGATTTCTCTCAAATCCAGCTAACTCGGTAGGTGTGTATCGGGTTCCACTTCTCCAAACTGCCGATAAGAAAATTTGAAATTGATTTAAAGGGCCAAGATCGAACAAAGGCTCCGGTCGGTCATAAGTAAAAGTAACATTTCCTTTTATGTCAAAAGGACGATCCCATGCCAAAGGTGTCTCAATGTTACTCCCAATATTCTGGCTTGCATTAATATCGTTGAAGTTATCATCATTGGTTGAACTCAAGCCCTCAGCTCTGGAGTAAGTGAAAGAAAGTTGCCCTCGTAACAAGTCTTTATATCTCTTCAGATAAGAAAGCTCAACACCTCTAGCCCGTGCATAATCACCATTTATTCTAAAAGCTTTATTTACATCACGACCGTCTACATCTTCTACTCGGATATTTTGAGTAGTTACAAAATCATATTTATCTCTCCAGAAAGCAGAAATATTAAATGCGTCGTTAGCAGTAAGCTGATTACGTAGACCGATCTCATAGGAGATGTCTACTTCAGGGTCCAGATTTGGATTTCCTAAATCCGGAAGATCTGACTGATCCTGATAAAAAGGATCTAATCCAGCGTATACATAGCTTGGATGAGGTAGTCTTGTAGAATGACCGTAATTAAAAAACAGTACCTGGTTTTCACGGACAGGGAAAGATACGTTCACTTTTGGAAGGAAACGGAATTTATACCTGAGACCTAGAATCTCTGTACTGCTGTCGATGTAGTCTTCAGCAACAAATGTTGGAATAGTTGATATTGTATTCTCATCCAATGCGTCATCTACAGCATCATCTACATATCTGCCGGGAGCCCAATATTCAATTCTGGCTCCAATATTTGCAATCAAGCCATTGTAACGAACTTTATCGGTGATGAAGAAAGCTCCTCTTTTTGGTTTAACTCTCCATGCATCAAAATTTTCTCCTACCCGAAATGTTTCGGAAACAACTCCATCTGAAATTTCAATTGGAGCCCCAATCCAAGGCCTTGTTATGTCAATCCATTGATAGTCATTAAACTTAAATTCAAAACCAGCAACGATTTGATTCTTCCGATCTGCAAAAAACTTTGTAATTGAAGTTTTCATCGTCAATTCTTCCGCGAAATGATCGTGCCAAAGTGTAGCAATCCCCCCATTATTGATATATCCCGGACCTGCTAGTATGTATGTAAAATCATCAGTTGCTTCAAACTCTTCGGCTGGAGTAGTAACAATACTTTCAGGATCGAATTCACTATCCACATTTTCCGGACGCCATTTTCTGCCGTTAGCATCGGCTCTTAATCTTGTAAATAAACGACTGAATTGAACTTCATAAAAAGCCGATTGAGAAAGTGTTTGTGTCCATTTTAAATAAGAAAGATTACTGTCGTGGGTATATGTATTTGCGTTATCCAAAAATCCATCTGAGAAAGCAAACTGAAAACCAGGGCGTATCTGTGTATCAGCTCCTGTAATCTGAAGCATTCTCGTGTTTTGATTGATAGTCAAAGATCGTTGATACGCTGCCTGAAGCCTCATTCCGGGGCGAATATTATAGGTCAGCTTCATCATACCATTCCATCGGTTACCCTGTCTGGGTGACCAAAAATCGCTGCCAGCTATGGAGGAACTTATTTGATTAGCAGAAAGCTTGGTATATCCATCCGTCAAACCTACCTGACCTGTCATAAAAAAAGTAAAAGTTCCTGGCAAATTAAGACCTAAAGCTGGTAGAAATTTTTCAGTTATAATGCCCGGACCACCAAGATTAAATTCATAAATATCAGTAAAGAAATTCGCTTGATTAGCCATTACATTAGACCCGGAATTATCTCGCTTATGAGTGAAACTTCCTTCATAACGCTCACCCCCATTCTGAGTTTGAACTGCAACAACTCCTGAGGTTACATCTCCGTATTCAGCACCTACCCCCCCAGTGATTACTTCAACATTACTGAACGAGTTTGAGCCCAAATCAAGACCAAATCCCGTTCCGGCAAGGGGGTCTTGAGCAGAAACTCCATCAACAACATAACCGGTCTCGTATGCACGACCACCTTTTATATAAAGGCCTGTAGGATCTTTTACTACTCCGGATTGAAGTGAAACCGCATCCTCTACTCGTTGAATAGGGGCTGCTTCTATATCTTCCCGGGAAATAGTTACTGAAGTATTTGACTTTTCAACATCAAAAATGGGCTTCTCTCCAATAACCACCACTTCTTCATCAGACTCAAAAACCTGTTCCTTCATGGTTTGATTTATCTCAGTGGTTTCACCTGCTACTACCGAGATACCTGTTACCTGAACTACCTGAAAACCAATAAATGTTAGCTCAATTGTATATTCTCCTGGTCGAATATTTCTAATCGTGTATCGCCCATCCAGATCAGTAGCCGCTCCAAAATTTGTTCCAACAATACGAACATTAACACCGGGTAAAGTTTCTCCTGTACCTTCTTCAGTAATTACCCCGGATATATTTCCTGTATTCTGGGAGAATGCAGGAATTGAGCATCCTATAATAAAAATCAGGGCCAGTAAGTTTTTTAGCATTCTCATACCCATCATTGTTTGAAGTTAAGTCTACCGATTAATAAGTCGTTTAGCAGATCTGATAAGTTCGAATTACCGTTTAAATTGGTAAGATCAAGACTGAAATAAATCAAATCTCCTTCCTGATTCTCAACTCCTACACCTTCAAACCGGGTGTAGTCCTGAGTGCTGCCAATTAGAGTAGTGGCTCTAAAATCAGTTTGATATAATAAGGTACTTCCTGCAACCGGTTTTATTGGATATACACCCACTTGTCGGCTTTCGGTGAGTGCTACTACCTCAGATATTCCTGTTTCCGGATTTACCTCCGTATTGCTATTTATAACAAAACCAGTTTGAATACTACCTTCATCAAAGTAGCCGATCGAGTCTACAGGTAAAAAGTTAAAAATCTCGTCATTTTGGCTAATCCCTTTCATCGGGATATTAACAAACATGGTACCACCTGCATCGAAAAAGTCAGAAGTAATGTCTAGAGCGTAAGTAATATTTCGATCAATATTATTTGAAACCCAATAGATATGATCCCATTTAGCAAGTGTCTTTTTTAGTGTTGGATCTATAACAGATGGAAATTGATCTGAAAGAGCAATCTTATCCTGTGTTACTTCACCGGTGTTAATAATCCATATGTCGGGCTCAATACCTATCTCACCAAGTAAACTTAAGTGCTCACTTTGTTTTTCTAAGGAAGTACTATTCCCGTCGTCATTTATAAAAAGAACACTTGAGTTTTGAGCCTTAGTAAACCATGAGAGCGAATCTACATTACTTGTTGCTCCTGCGGCATCTATTGTACGAACGTAGAATGTATTTTTTGAATCTACCAGTAAGTTAGGCACTGTAAGTGGCTCGTTATTACTATTTAGTGCTCTGGTATAAGATCTTCCCAAAAATACTTCAGCTTCTTTTTCGCCTGGTAAAGTATTATCTACTTCAAGCGAAATAAAAATTCTCCCTTCCTCTTCTGGAGAAAATGGAATCTCTACCCACCCATTTACAGTATCATTGATTGCAATTTCTGTTCGTTCAATATTTGCTAAACCATCAGGATCACTAATAGTCCAGCCAAAGCTTGCAATTGAAAACAAAGTATCCGGTGGTATTTCCGTTTGGTTAATACTTGCTTCGGGCGAGGTATTTACTATTGGGAATATGAGACGTGCTCCATTAGGATCTCGGGCATCATTATTATCTACGGCACGAATTTTAAATAGAACATCATCTTCAATTAACCCCTGTGTAATTGGAAGAATAAATGTACTGTCTGTTTTTCTGGTGAAGGTCCAGTTGCCTTCTGAGGTATCATTGATTGCATATTCATACCCAACAATATACCCGTCGCTGTCGCTTCCCCACCACGATATATTAATCTGGCTTGAAAGTCTGAAATCGCCTCCGCGATCAATTTTTTCGACAGTTAAAAAAGTCTTTGGGAGTTGATTTTCATTAAAATCTCCCTCTAATCCACTTTCACATGAAAGTGTGGTTATAACCAGAATAGTAAAAAGTGATAATATTTTGAATTTAGAACTCAACAGTGCAATTGAATTAGTTAAAAACACAAGCTACAGATTATGCTGTAGCTTGTGTTAAATTTAGCTTTGCTTATTTAATAAGCATCATTTTACGGGTGCTAACAAAAGAACCCGCTTCAATTCTGTAAATGTACATTCCGCTAGCAAGAGCAGATGCATCAAATTTTACAGCGTGATTCGCAGCATTTAACTGCTTTCGATCTAACAGTGTAGCTACTTTTCGACCAAGCATATCGTACACATTAAGTGTTACTCTGCTTGCTTCAGGCAAACTAAACTGAATGTTAGTAGTAGGGTTGAATGGATTCGGGTAATTTTGTTGAAGCTCGAATTTATCCGGTACCCCATCAAGGTCTTCGTTTGACGTTTGAACTCCTCGTTCAAGGGTTAAGCTGTAATATATCGGAGTAAATTCACCATCAGCAAATGTAGATACTGCTACAGTATCGGCAGATCCATCTGTTACTCGTACATTCCATACGAAATCTGCTGTTCCACCTACTTCAAGACCAGCTCCCGCAAGTAAACCATCAACTGTTGCAAACGCAAGAGTTACAGTAGTATCAGCACCTTCATTATTAGAAGGAACAGCAACAATTACTTCAGAAGTATCAGCAGTATAAAGTACCCACTCATAGGTTACATCATTACCATCGAAATCTGTAGTTGGCTCCCAAGTTGGAGAAACATCTCCTGTTACTACAACGGTAGCTTCGTCAGCTGGCTGATCCAGAGCAAAGTTTCTAAATGGGATTGTAAAGTCTTCGCTTACAAACCAATCAGGATTTCCACCGATCATTTTTGGATTACTAAATGAGAAATATATAACTCCTGTTAGAGATTCGAATGTGGCATCAAGCTTTATGTTCTCATTTACACTTGAGCTGAATCTTGACGAACGGTCGTCGAATCGTAGCCCATCTCCAACTTCCAGAGTATCAGCGGCTCCACCACCTTGGCGTGACCCAAACTCCCACTCACCAAAATCACTTGAACCATCTGCCTGGTTAGTTAATACTTTAACGTCATCAAATTTAACCATAACACCTTCGTATGGCTCGTAATTTGATCTTACTTCCTGAGTGGTTAACCCTGTAATGGCAAGAGTATCCATTTGAGTATTTGCAGTAAGTTCTTCGAATGCAAGAACTTCAACTTCAGTTACTCCAAATGCTTCAGAAACTGATAATTCAGTAATCAATACCATATCACCTTCTTCAAGTGCTTCCATTCCATTAGATTCATCCACAAATACTCCAGACCAAGCAGCTGCTCGATCCTGAATTGTGATGTAACCATCATTAAGGGCACTGGTTGTTACAGTAGCTGTAATACTAGCATCAATTGCACCAACACCTGCAACCGGGCTATCTCCTGGCAGACCGTCTGATGTTTCCTGAATAGCTGCGATAGAAGCAACCGCATCCCCTTTTACAAAGAACGAATATGTTCCTGAAAGGGGTGCAACGCCTACCAGTCCATCACTATCAGTAGCCTCAATGGTAAAGTTAACCGGAGTACCCCCATCAAAGGTTGGAAGTGTAGCAGAATAAACATCACCAGAAGCTGTCATAGTTAATGAGTCTGTAACCTCTCCTGCAGTATATATTAGTTCAACACCTGTTAATGTTTTCCCGTCTACCGCCACAATAGTAGCTGTAACTGTTACTGCTGTTTCAGATGTTACATTTGAGTCAGATAATGCAACATTGGAGAATACTGCAGGTAATCCATTAACAACGATATCATTTGGCCAGCTAAAGATTTGTCCACCACCTAAATCTTGTCCATCTACAAATCTTGAATTATTTAACCAAACAACTCCTTCTTCAAATGGGTTAATACTTAAAGCTCCATTTCCGCTTGGCACTAATCCATCCGGGTCGTCTCCGTTGTAAGTAATAAATCCACTTACATCAACATTTGCACCAGCAGAAGGAGGTACAAATTCGCCATCAAGACTATCAAGACGACGTGCGTTATAATCTACCAAATAGCCTTCGTTTCCGATCGCATGATCATTTCTTAATCGTAGAGATGTATCATAGATATAGATTCTTGATCCATCCTGATTTAAAGCCCAGTCGGAACGTCCACCGGAGTTACGATCACCAAATGAAACGTTGCTAACTATTGCGCCATTAAATTTTACATAAGAACCAATATATAAGCTGTAGCTTTCAAACTTCATTGAAAGAGCGCCATCCGTGAAGTCGTTAATATCAGAAACACTAATTTCCCACGGGTTAAGTAGTTCGGCGTATTCAGGGAATTCTTCGTTAACACTACCCAAAAGGTTTACAGACTCAACATCAAACTGAGCGGTAGCGTTGAAATATCCAAGACTACCAGTAAATGTTACAACATCACCACGTGTAAACTGGTCAATAGTGGTATAATCAGTTTCTACAATCTGTAGAGACATACCTGCTCGCCCTCTTGTTACTGCACTTGTATCAGTTACAAATACATGAATACGGCTTATTGCATCAGTAACCCCGTCATTATTGTTATCCTGTGGGTTTGAAAGTCCTGAACTTTTTGGGTAGGAAACAATTACAGCAGTAAACTCTACGGTTTCTCCTGCAAGAGGGTGACTTTCTACCCCCGCAACAGAAAATTCTGTTACTTCTCGATATCTGTTAAGTTCGCGAATTGAAAAAGCAACCCCACCGGCTTCGTGTGAACCAATATTGCTAAAGTCATCTTGATCAGAAACAATCCATTCTGAAAAAACTTCATTAGCACCAAAAGAAGCTAATGGAACCGTATTTCCTGATTCAAAATTTGGCTTTCTTACTAATGTATGATCTCTAGTGCCACCTGAAACTCCGGCAACATTCCATGCACTTCCAGGGTCCTCAGAAGGGTCTCCAAATACATCTAGCAGTGTAGTATCAGTTCCTGATACATGAAATAATCCTCGGGCATCATCTCCATTAAATACGGTCATAAAAGATGAGCCGCCTGCGAATGGATTCTGTACAAGAGTATCTGCTTCACTAGTAATTGCAGCATCTGCATCTAAGTGGGCAACTACATATACATCACCTGATGCTAACATTGTGCCTGCTGGAAATCTAAGCGTATCGTTATAAGGATTTCCATTGAAATTCCCTAAAACAATATAATTTCCAAGGTCTACAGCTTGGTCAGTTGGATTAAAGATTTCAAACGCTTTATTGTCACCAGAACCTTCAATGTATTCTGAAAAAAATAAGCCTTTCTCTTGTGCATTTACAGCACCAAAACTGAGTAATAGAGCGAATGTTATGAACACTGCTTTATTAACTCTTTCAATTGTAACTTTAAGCATATATTGATTGATTTATTTTATGATTACTATTTTACCTGTTTGAACCTCTCCTGAAGCTATATCTTTCACGGTATACAGGTATAAACCCGTGGTTAAGATTTGATTGGCATTAGATTGGATATCCCATGCATGCTCACCACCGGGAAGAACCCGGGGATCATCACTGAAACTTGAATACCAATCGATATCACCATCATAAGTTTCCGAATTGTGAGTAAAGTCTGCAATAATATCTCCAGCAATTGTATAAATCCTTACTTCTGCTTTTGCTGGCAAATTATAGAAATAGAGTTTTCTTTCGCCTTCCTGATTACCATCCCAAGCTGCATTAACTCGATATGGATTAGGGTATACTCCTACTTCAAATTGCCTTTCACTACTTCCAAAATTCTCATTAACAGGGGTCCCCGGAAAAACCCGTACTGCATTAACGTTTGGACTACTTTCAAGGCTTTCAATTTCAAATACTTCACTTCCTTTATCAAAAGCAGTAACTGATAGCTCATATTGCCAGCCACTAAGTAGCCCTTCGATTTCATAGCCATAGTAATAAGTCACCCCATCAATAGTTACAGGTTCTTCTAATTCAATTTCATCAAAACCAGTATTAAATCCTTCATCATTCCCCGGTATATCAAACTCCCTAATTAATCTGGAATTCGGATTTATATCTTCCCCTAAATCAGAACTATATACCCTGTACCCTTCAAAATCCATCTCTCCGGAAACTCGGTCAACTGATTCTTCTGCTGTTTTATCCCATAAAAGCGTGACTTTACCAGCGTCTAACTGAACTAACATTTTTGGGCTGTCAGGCGGTGTAGGAAATAAGTATCTAGTAAGTTGACCATTCTCATCGGTATCTTCACCCGGATCGAGTACTCCATTGTTATTTTTATCCTCTCCGCGGAATACCTGATTAATCGAATTAATTGTTTGAACTAAATTAACCCTGGTTTCTTCATTATCATCATCTTTGGCTGCAAGCCCCTGAAATTCATCTGGTTTTAATGCTGCTGAAAAGGCCATATATACAGTTATAGTTTCACCGGGCTCCACTTGAGTAAATGGCCCTATTGAAATAAATGAAATATAGTTACCCCCAGCTTCCTGTCCATCCGTTCTAAGCTGTTGCCGAATTGTAGACCCGTCTGTAGTCACCGAATCGAGTGGAAACCTGGATGACATACGCTCATAGCGCTGAAGATCATTATTGGGGCTATCGTAAACCCCGGTTCCCGCACTAAACAACCAGTAACTCGGATCTACAAAAGGAGGATTTAAACCTTCATCTTGTAGATATTCTTCATTTGAAGGGTGGAAATACTCTCCTCTGTATTCAGCCCCAATGATAGACATTGCACCATAGGTATTAATAGAAGGGTTATCCGGTGAACCTGCATCAAAAGCGTATGTTGTGTACAGAGAATCTAAATAACCCAGGCCGTTCTTATTGAAAAACTCCCCACCTGTTTCAGTAGCTGTATTAACATTCCTTACCACCAGATCTGCATACATCCCAACAAATACACTATCCCATGTAGCTGCACTAGAATAAAGTCCACTGTTGTTTGTAATATCATAACGCAGAATGGTAAAGTTTTCTGTAAATGGGAAACCCCAATTATAACTCTCCAGTCTAACATCAGCATAGAGAGGTGTATCGTGACCACTTATTGGTGTCCCGTTGATGTCTCTACGTTGATCAGAAAATTCAGCGATTATATCCTGTTCGCCTACAGAGAACGGAGAGAAAAACTCATCATTAGGATTTGTACTCCTTCGCCCAAGCGGTTGATCTCCGGTAAACTCGAAACCCGCAGCACCTCGCGTATATCCACCACTTGTTGTAACAGAAGCGGTAGATACTCTTAATTGTGAGTTATTATAAAGCGCACCTATCCAAATACCTGCTTCAAAAAGATGTTCGGTACCTGTATCGCTGGGGTAGCGCATACTCGAACCACCTTCAGGATTGTTACGAACATCAGGCTTCCCAAGTATACCATAGTTGGTTATAGAGAGTCCTAAAATACCTGCATCTGTTTCTGCTCTTTCAAATGAGGCTTGTGCTAGTACCTGTTCGCTTATTGTGATCGAAGCTAGTAGCACAAAAACTGTTTTCAGAAAATATTTTGCTAACATATAAATCAAAAATACAAATCTATCTAACCAAGTACACCTTTTTGATTCTCAATTTTACACTTCCATAACATTGGCTAGTTTATTGCTCTTTTATAGAACTCTATCAACTTTTTTTGGGGTGTACCCAGATAGAATCGAATTAAAACGATTGTAAAAATCAGTTGCAATTTCAAAATCCCAACCTGCCTGTACTTTCGTGCTGATGTGACAACCTGTTTTGGAAGTATAGTAAATGATGCCTTTTTCTTTATCCGGCGAACAATATCTTGATCTTCCATCACTATGAACTGCTCATTAAACCCTTTCAGCTTTTCAAACAGAGACTTTTTGATGAATAAGCTTTGATCACCGAACCGGAAGAAATCGATATCAAATCGTGTAAACCAGCAATAAAATTTTAGCAAAGGGTGATCATCATCAAATGATAATCGATAACAACCCGCTTTGTCACCGTTCGAGAGTGAACCAATAATATCATCCAGGAAAGCCTTTGGAGGATAGGTATCGGCATGAAGAAAATACAACATATCTCCTATTGCATGTTTAGCTCCGAAGTTCATTTGAGCGGCCCTTCCTTGCTTTGGGGTTTCTATAACAACTGCACCTTTCCTTTGCGCTATTTCTTTTGTCGAGTCTGTGCTCCCCCCATCTGATATTATAATTTCAATCTCATCTTTTGGAGCATCGGCTTTCAGATAGGATATCAACTCCCCGATTGATTCCTCCTCATTAAAGGTTGGAATAATAATACTAATCATTTGTATTAAATCTCTCTTTCACCTTTTCCCAGTCTTCTATAGTATCTACATCATTTAATTTTGGCAGCAAAGATACCTTGGCGTATGAATTTCTGGCTTTGGTAAATGTTTGTGAAAGTACACTCTCCGTGCTCCAATCTATTCCATCAAAAATTTCAGGAATGAATTTCGACATTCCAATCAGGTAATACCCTCCATCTTCAGCTGGTCCAATAACCAAATCTATTACTCTGAGTTTCTCAAAAGCCTGATCTATAATTTCAGTGGTTAACTCTGCACAATCACTACCGATTAGTACCACCTTCTGTTTTGCCGATTCACTAAAGCTTTCTTTAAAAGCTTGTTTCATTCGTTCTCCAAGATTCGACCCGGATTGAAGTTTTTTGATAAAGAAGCCTTCACTCCACTGATCATTATGGTCTACAAACTTTGAATACCATACTTCTTTTTGAGCCTCTACATCCAGCACCAGATTTTTTGTATAGCCCAATAGCTTTTCATAAACAAATAACGCTTTTTCCTGCCCTACTGATACCGCTAACCTGGTTTTAACAGCCCCTTTCTCGGGGTTTTTCACAAAAATTTTTATTGTTTTACTCGGCATTGTAATCTCGCTAAAATTAGTTCTTTTAGAAAATGGAACTTAAACATCTCAAAGTACTTTAATGAGATAAATACCTAATAACTACAACTAACTTATGAATATTAAGAAAACACTTTTATACACTACCGTATTAGCTTTTTTTGCTATCACTCTTTCAATAAACACTCAAGCACAAACTAAAGCTGACCGAGGGCAAAGTGCATTGGGAATAATGATTGGCGACCCAACTGGTGTTTCGTTCAAACACTGGACGAGTTCGAATACCGCATTTGATGCCGGAGCGGCCTGGTCCCTTGAAAATAATGATGCCATCAGTCTTCATGGAGATTACCTATGGCATTCCTATTTTGATGTAGACAAAGGAAACTTTGCATTTTATTATGGAATTGGTGCAAGAGCTCTTTTTATTGAAAATGCTGATTCAAGAATTGGAGCACGAGTTCCTTTGGGATTCAATTATCTTTTTGAAGATGCTCCGCTAGACTTATTTGTTGAAATTGCACCAATCGTGGATCTAGTCCCCGATACTGATCTTAACGGAGATGGCGCAATCGGTCTGAGATATTACTTCTAGATCACTCAATGGGCAGGAGCATATCCTGCCCTTCTTTTACAAAGCTTATCTCTTCGAACTCAGTTCCAAATTCGTTCTTTACCCGCTTATCTAACTCTGCCAAGTATTTATCCGAACTATCGGGATCATGATGAGTTAAAAGAAGCTTGCCTATTCCTAAACCTTTTGTTTTATCAATTACGTTCTCCCAGCAAGAATGCCCCCAACCTTGTCGCTTCTGATGTTGTTTGAAATTAAACTGAGCATCATGTATTAGTACATCAGCATTTGCGACGAATTCCTGAAAATCAGCAATAAACTTTTTTGTACTAGGCTCATCGTCAATAGGTAATTCATTATCAGGAGCAAATACAATTACTTTTCCACCGATTTCAAACTTATACATCGCCGTTTGAACAGTGTGTTTCGCCCACATATAATCAACTGAAAAACCTTCGAAGTTTATTTTTCCGGGATGAAATGTCTCGCAGTTCATATCAGCTTCAAGCATATCTATGGTAACAGGAAAGAACGTATTCGACATGTGCCCCTGAAGTATTTCTTTGCAGCCTGCACCATCCTGAGGCGGCAAATATACACGAAACCAACTCTCGGCATCATAAAATGGCTTGAAAAATGGGAATCCTTGTAAGTGATCCCAGTGAGGGTGTGTTATAAAGATTCTTCCTTTATTACCACTTCGCGAAGCATGCAATTTATTCCCTAAATTTCTAAGTCCGGTCCCGCAATCAACGATAAGCAACTCGGGAATCAATTCTGACTCTAACTGTAGGCATGTAGTATTACCACCGAATACCATATTTTCGGCATTGGCGCATGGAGTAGAACCTCGTACTCCCCAAAATTTTATTTTTATACTGTTAGTCAATAATTAGTGTATGTATACAAAAAACAAGCCGCCGGATTAAACGTTAAACCCCGAATGCTTTTTTTGCCTCTGGGAAAAAGCCATGTCAAGATTGTAAATTTTTTTTAAAACTTAAACTGTTATTCTTCTTCGCCCCCCGCTTTGATATCCCTGATCAATCTCTTTAGTTCCGAAGTTTTTTCTTTTTTCTTCGCAACCTTAGCTTCCGCTTTATCTATTTTATCCTGAAGCTCATCCCTAAGCTTATTGCCTTTATTGGTTGGCTTAAAGTACGTTTTTGCCTCTTGATATTGGATCGTTTCAGACTCAAGTTTTGAAATTTCCTTCTTCAGAGAATCAAGCTCTTTTTGATACTTGATAATTTCTTTCCGATCTGCTGGCTCAATTCCTTCTGAAGCTAGTTTTCTTTCCATCCCTAAATCTGAGCCTGAAGATCTGTAACGATCGTAAATTACATCGCAAACCTCACGGTATTGCTTCCAAATTTTATTTTTAAACTTGATGGGGACATGACCAATTTTTTTGAACTCAGCCTGAATTTTCTTTGCTTCTTCAACAGCCAAAGCCGGATCATCACCTTCAGATAGCTCTTTTAGTTTGCCGATCAACTCATTTTTCTTCGCAAGATTCTCTTTATGGTCTTTTCGTACATCTTTAAAATGATCCCGACGGTTGTCGTAAAAAACATCCATCGCACCTTTAAATTTCTTCCATATCTTGGATGATTTTTTTCGGGGAACCGGTCCTATCTTCTTCCACTCACCCATCAGCTTTTGCATTGCCTGGTGGCCTTCCTCAAAATCTTCGGTCTCCTGAACGGCTTCAGCCTGCTCGATCAGTTTTAGCTTCTTTTCAAGGTTTTCCTGCTCCTGATCCCTAAGCACATCAATATTCTCGGACTTCTTTTCGTTGAACGCATCAGTCGCAGCTTTAAATTTCTCCCAAAGCTCGTTCTCTTCTTTCTGAGGAAGGTTCCCTGTTTTCTTCCACTGGTTATGCAATTTGTTTACTCTTCGGGCAGCAATTGCAATATCTTTCTCATCAAGCAGGGCCTCTGCTTCTTTAATCAACTTCTTTTTCTTTTCCAGCGATTTTTCGACGGATTTCCTGTACTCTTTATCATGCTTAAAACGAAGCTGGCTGAACGTGTCCTGTGCTTCATTGAAGTGGTCCCAGGCTTGTTGATTCTTCTCTACCGGAACCCTTCCTACTTTTCGCCATTGGATCAGCAAGTCATGAAACTCTTTATTCAGCTCATCAAAATCGGCCTTATCCGCCGTCACCTTTTCGTTAAGCGCGTCCATCTTTTCAAGGATAACTAGCTTCAACGTAAGATTTTCTTCCTCTTTTTGAAGCTTCTTTACCAGACGATCTACTTTATGACTTTCAAACTCTTCCATTAAAGCGCCAAAGCGGTCATTCAAAGCATCTACTTCGCCCTGTGGCAGTACTTTTATCGACTCCCATTTGCCACGAATCTGATTCACCTCTTTTGTAGCACTCCACTTCTCCTCATTAATAATGTCCGAGAATTGCTTAAGTAGTTCTTTCTTGGCTTCCAGATTTTCAGCTTTTCTTTTATTCAACTCTTCATAGTGAGCGCGCTTCTTCTCCTCGAAGTCACCTCTAAGCGTATTGAATTTCTGTATGGCCTCTTTCGAAGTATCTTCCGATGGATCGGGGCCTTCCTCGATATGAAGAGCCAGATTAGCAAATTCATTTGAAACAAACGACCAGTCTTCCTGCTTTGCCAGCTCTTCTGCCTTAGCTAAAATTTCTGTATAAAATTTTACTGCATCCTTTTCTTCGGATTCCGACTGCTCTTCATCTTCTACTAATGCCGGTTCTTCAGTTGCAGCTTCTACTACCTCAACTTCTTCTTCAGCCTCAGTTGAAGCCTCTTCTTCATTTTCGTCTTCTTTAGTTTCGGGTAAAGCACTGGCTTCCTCGGAAGAGTTTTCAGTAGCGTTATCCTCCAATACTTCTTCAGGAACTTCTTTGATTGGCACTTCTTCTATTGAAGTTTCTGTTCCTTTTTTTTCTTCTGTAGCTGAAGATTCAACTTCCGAAGTTTTGTTTTCGGCTTGATCAGTTTCTTTATTGTCTTGCTCCAGGTTAGTCACAACTACCTTCCTTTCCAATTGTTCTATTTTACGGCTCATGCCTTCATTTTGATAATGGGAAATCAAGATAACATAACTCCGGCACTTTAAGCAACCTTCGTCCAGATTTCCAAAAATATAAAAGCCGGCTCTGAAACCGGCTTTTTAAATTATTAATTCACTTTATGTAAGTGTACGTCTGTTTGAGGGAATGGGATATTAAGACCTTCTTTATCAAAAGTTTTATAGACCTCTTCATTCATTCTGAAATGAACTGCCCAATAATCTGCTGCATTTACCCATACACGTACAACAATATTAACAGAACTATCAGCTAATTCTGAAACCGCCATGAAAGGCTCCGGATCAGAAAGTATTCGGTCATCTTCAGAGAGCAATCTTTTAAGCACTTCATAAGCTTTGTCAACATCGTCTCCGTATCCAATGCCGAAAGTCCAATCTACCCGGCGAGTAGGCTGGGTTGAGTAGTTAGTTAATGATCCGGTAGCAAGCGGACCATTAGGAATAATCACCGTTTTATTGTCTGGTGTTGTTAAAATTGTGACGAAAATCTGAATTTCCTTTATTGTTCCTGTATGGCCTTGGGCATCAATAAAGTCCCCTACTTTATATGGTTTGAAGAGCAGAATCATTACTCCTCCGGCAAAGTTTTGCAAGGTACCAGACAGAGCTAAACCTACGGCAAGACCAGCAGCACCAAGTATCGCAATGAAAGAGGTCATTTCTACTCCCAGCATCCCCAGTGCTGTAATGTACACCATCACTTTAAGCAATATAGAAACCATACTTCGTAAAAATCCTCTCAACGATGGATCTACATTACTTTTTTCCAGCATTCTTCGAACCAGCCCAACAATCATTTTTACTATCCAAAGACCGATTACAAGAACTGCAATAGCCTTAATAAGTGCAGGACCATATTCAAGTACCACGCCCATCAACATTTCTGTATCAAAATTAAAATCTTCCATTTCTCCAGATGTTAGTTAGTATTAGGCATCAATAATAACATTCTAAAATAAAAAAACCGCCCGTAGAGGCGGTTTTTATAAAATGATATTTACTTAAAAGCTTATAGCTTTTCTATCTCACTTATAATTTCTTCTTTTGCTTTGCCCAGCTTTGTTTGCAGGCGACCTAACAACTCGTCTTCTTTTCCTTCGGCCATTGCTAAATCGTCATCAGTAAGTTGAGAGTATTTTTGCTTTAATTTCCCTTTAACTTCGTTCCAGTTTCCCTTGATTTTCAAATCGTTCATTACAATAAGTTTTTTATTAATTGATATTTACTTCAATACTATAAACAAACTTTGGTCGAAATTGTTCCGGAAATTAATAAAGGAGGGCCGGCTACGATTCTATATCGTATACCTCCTTTAAAATTGCCTTTGCATTCGCATCCTTTCCCTGCATTACCCGATGTTGGAGATTGGTGATAATTTCGGGCTGTGCCTTTTCGTAGGCTTCTTCCTTCGCTTCTTTATCGGTATTTGTTCTTATCAACTCAAAAATATCATCTGCGCGAACTATACTGTACACATTGTCTTTATTGAAAGCATGAGATCTTAGTTCTTCAAACTCTTTAAACACTCTGGGGAAATCCGCATTATTATCCGCTCGTGTTATAATTTCAACGTCAGCCGGACCTTCGGCACTTAAGGGGGTTTTGCAGAGGTAGAAAAAATTTTGTGTGTAGTTCATGAAGTTGAATGATCGGTCTGATTAGATGTTCATTTTAGAATATCTTAAATATAAAGAATCCTTGCTTACTTTTAAGTATCATCTTCTATGCAATTACGTCTTTTACTCATTTATATCATTTTTTTGGGCTGGGGGTGCAGCTCTTCGAATAATTCAGTTGAGCTGGATTCATCTTCTCCAGTTTATAATAAAGGAATTCGACCAGTAAGTTCCGGCGAACTTCCCATGACCTCATCATCTAACCATGGCGTTGCCAAGTTATATAAAGGAAACTCTAACTCCGGCAGTGGCATTTTTATTTCCGAAGAAGGGCTCTTTTTGACGAATTATTCTGCCATTATCGATTTTATAGCTTCAGAAAAAGATATTGATTTTCTTTCATCTGGATTCCATGCAAAATCGAACGGGGCTGAAATTCCGCTACAAGGCATTTCTCTGCTAGTTGAAATCGAGCAGACCGATGTAACTGATGATGTGCAAAAAAATATTACGGAGTTGAGTCCTAACTACGAGATTTACCGATCCATTCAGGAACAGAAAACACGACTCATTAATGAACGAAGAGGAGAAAGAAACGACCTTTTTGTGGAGATTAAAGATCTTTACTCAGGCAACCGTCAAATCATGACCGTTTATCAAATTGTGCAGGATATTCGTTTGGCATTTGCACCTTCTGTAAACCTAATCGCTTCTGATATAAGTGACAGCAAAACGCTGCTTACTAATCTTTCTGATGAATATGTTATCCTGAGAGCCTACTCCTCTCAGCCTTCTTCCCCTTTTAATCCTGAGTTCTTTTTCCCGATAAGCGATCAGCAACCCGAACTTAATGATGAGCTTATTTCTTTTGGATTCCCCGGAAAAACCTACCGGCTTGAAAGCTCCCGGGCTATTAATTTCTATCATACAAGATTAAATCCTTACATCAATTCATTTTTCGATATGTACATCGAAAAGGAAGATTCACTGGCTTCATTAGATGAAATATACGCTCTCCGTTCTTTTGCGAACCGATACTCGGTTAAGCAAAATCTGAGTTTTTTCGAAACTGCGCAGAGCATGATTTCAACTCGTAGTATTATCGAGCAAAAAGAGAGCGCCGAAGAGCAATTGATTGAGGCAATTACCAATGATACTACGATTGCTGAACTCAATTCCGAAATCTTCACTTACATTAATCAGGCGTACGATATTGCCGAGCAAACTGCCGATATCCTTTATTCAACGAGTTACTTCAGATCTGTGAGCACACTGGATGATTTGGCAAATATTTTTAGTACATATTCCAATGAAGAAAACCCTTCTCAGGAACTAATTCAGAATACACTTTCTTCCCAGGAACAGTTTTTGAGCCGTATTAATATAGAAGCAGAACTTAACTTGCTAAAGAAGGCGATACCCATTTTCAAAACCATTCCCGAAGATCAACAACCGCTGATGATCTTTGATTTATTTGCTGGGAGTGAATCTATTGATATCGGAACTTTGAGCTCTGAATATGTAAATGAGGTTTTAGTCAATTCATTTCTTTTTGACCTGGAACAAGCTCAGCAGGTATTAGAGTCTGGCTCTTTAAATCAGGATCCACTTTACAATTTTCTGGAAGAAATAGCCTTTTCTTTTGAAACTGCTCAACAGAATTATTTCCGTCACTATACTTACTTATTTCCTGCTCAACAGGTGTTCACACGCCTGAAAATGAACACTAATTTTTCTGGCATTACTAAGCCTGATTCTGATGCTTTCCTGTCTTTCAATAAAGGTAGCCTTCATCCCCGGAGCGACAAGTATTCAGAGTTTTTTTACACAACCCATGATTTTTCTGGGAAGGCACAGGGAACAGCCATTCTTAATTCTGAAGGACAACTATTGGGGATGGTAACTGAAGAGGTTAACCATTCTATTCTTGGAAATTATATCTACACCGAAGAAAGTTCATTTTTAAAAGTACTCAGGATATCTTCTATTCTTGAGGAAATTGAAATGATTAATGAATCTGACTTACTTCTACAGGAACTGGCGCCAGAGAATTAATCAACGATTCCCTTAAGTACCTTGGGAATCATCATCCATTTAACCTGACATGTCCCGGGTTTTATATCTTGCCAGCGAACTGCATAGCTCTCTAAACAAACGAGACCGGCAGTAGGAATTCTGAATGCTGTACTTTCTCTTCCTCCACTTAAAATAGTAGCCGCAGATTCCATTAATGGATTATGCCCAACAAGCATCATCGTCTCCGCCTGTTCTGGCGTTTTCCGGATTGCCTCCACATATTTACCAGCCGACTCGAAATAAAGACTTTCTTCCCACCTGATGATACTCTCATCTCTTTTCATTGCTTCTGCACAAAGCTTAGTAGTTTGTAACGCACGTTGCGCCGGAGAGGAAACAATGTAATCTGGCCTGTATCCCGCCTTTTTTAAATACTTTCCCATTCGAGGAGCATCTTTTAACCCCCTTCCGGCTAAAGGTCGGTCAAAATCATCCAGACTCGGATCGCTCCAGCTTGACTTAGCATGACGAAGTAGTAATATAAACTTCATGGTTATGGTATAGCTTGTATTGATAGTGGTTTAAAAATCTGACTTCGAGCCCAGAATGACAATGTAATCCCGCGAATAATCATAAACAACGACATAGAAAGCCATAGCGCGTGTACTCCAACAAACGGTTCAGCTAAATAGTATACCGGAACGAAAAATAAAATCGTTGCAATCAGCATGGAATTACGCATGGCTGAGGTTGCAGTAGCTCCAATGTATACGCCATCCCAAATAAAACAAATGCTGTTAATAACAGGAGCAAAAACTGTCCAAATAATCACTACTAACCCTGTTTCCAGAACATCTGCTTTATCTGTAAAAATAGTGATAATGGAATCTCCGAAGAGAGCATATATCATGGTTGCTACTATTCCAAATCCAAGCCCCCAGCCCATACTTAGCTTCACAGACTCCTTTAGCTTTTCGACATCGTTTGCGCCTTTAAATCTACCAACCAGGCTTTCTGCTGCAAATGCAAACCCATCAATTCCATACGCGCTGATATACCAGAGTTGTAGTAGAATCGTATTTGCTGCTAACACAACATCCCCTGACTCTGCCGATTTAGCCACAAAAAAAGCATATGAAAAAATAAGGCAGAGGGTCCTGATAAAAATATCTCTGTTTACTGAGAAGAACTTCTTCAACTCGGTTGGATCCAAAACTTCCTGCAAACTGGCTTTCAGTTTTATTCCTGAATATTTTTTCAGGTACATCCCAATGGCAACAACAACTCCGAGGTAACTGGCAATGAGGCTACCAAGCGCCACTCCGTCTACATTCATCCCAAAGTACAGAACAAAAAGTAGATTTAACCCAACATTGAATAGATTTAGCACTATTGTGATAAGCATTGGATACGTTGAATTTTGCATTCCTAAAAACCAACCATTAATTCCAAAAAGCGCGAGCGTTGCCGGTGCTGCAAAAATCCGGATGCTGTAATAAAGCCGGGTATACTCTTCTACTTCCGGGGTAGCGTTTACCATGAGCAAAGAAATCTCTATAAGTGGATATTGAAGCAGAAGAATTAACGCGCTCGCAATTCCCGCTACTGCCAATACCCTAATCAGAATAATCCGGGTTTCCCGTTCATTACCTGCTCCAAAAGCCTGAGCCACAAGCCCGGTAGTTCCCATTCTCAAAAATCCGAATCCCCAAAAAATAAAATCAAAAATAATGCTTCCCACAGCGATGGCTCCCAAATAGTATACATGTTCGAGATGACCAACTACCGCTGTGTCTACAGCTCCTAGAAGAGGAACCGACAAATTACTTATTATATTAGGAATTGCGAGTCTTAAGATCTGTTTATTCAATACAACAATTTTTTAAAAAGATATTATTTGTATACAAAGAGGCTAAATAAGTTAAATTATTGTGGTGTTAATTTTTGATGTGTTGTTCAGGTTGCATCTATAAAGGTCTGCGTGTATTTTCTGCATTCGTTTTCAAAGGCAAAAAACATACTAACTAATATCTGCTTTTCACATGAATATCGATACTCGTAATAAGATTTTAAGCATCGTACTGGGGATAATCATCATCGGACTATCTTGGTGGTTGTATGATTCTATTGTTACTCCGTACCAAGTAGTTGAAGAACGAAAAGCGGAAACAGAGCGCGTTCGTAACCGCATGTTAACTTTGAAAGATGCCCTGGTGCAATATGAAGCCCGATACGGTCATTTTCCTCCAACCGAAGGCGGGCTCGACAGTGTAGTAAACTACCTTCAAACAGACTCTATGATGGTGGCTATGGGAGACACCTTGTTCCGTCAATTAGCTCCACTTACTTATTCTCCGGAGACCTTGATTCTGGCACCTCGATCAGGCGAGCGTTTTTCTTACACGCTAAACGATACACTACGTCCGCCACTTTATTTACTGGAAGACCCCGACTCTGATGATGCTGTTGGAAGCTTGTCCAGAACTACTATGCGTAATGCTCCCAACTGGAATTAATGGGTGAAGCTCCTGCAAATTTAGGTGTCTGTTTTTTTTCTGATCGGCTTTTTTACGCGATAAATGATCCGGAAAACGATCGACACCTTTTGCATATCGGGTGTTTTGATTTCAATTTTGATGTTGTAAATGCGATTACTTCTCAAAACCCCGAACAGTTCCCTCATATTAAATCTACTTTTGAGAGGCTTCAGGAGCAACACAATGTACATTCCGTACGCGCCCTCACTAATCCCGCTCACGAGTGCTGGACCGCACTCCCCAAAGTAGTCTACGATAATGCTGATGAACGGGAAGATCACCTTTCCATCATCATGAAGGGAATAGATCGGGAAGACATTGAACCCACCTGGCATGCAGTAAGTAAATCACAGTATAAGTTTCTGAGTATTCGTCGTCGAAATTTAATGCAAGGCTTTGATGACCTTACTGAGAAAGTAGCTACTACAGAATTTCTAAGTGATTTTGAGATCGCCTCCAAATGGTCTGAGTTCAATAAGCCGGGCGGGTCTTTTATGATGATTGGATGCCACAAGAACGTTGTCTCTGTTACATCATTTGTGCTAGGAAAATTTCGCGCCTCAACCTATATCAAGTTCGATCAGGTTGAAGATTTACCTTACCACTGGTTACAAAATGCCGCCCACTCCACATGGATGAAAGGGCTGCATGAGCATATTTATTTGTTTGGGCATCAAAATCATGAAGTGGAGCAAACATTAACAGGCTTCTGGGATAAATCGTCCAAAATTGTGAACCTGAATTCTTTGGGTGAAGTGGGAGTCTTTGCAGAAGAACAAACTTACGGATTTGATTTAGCTGCAGCTTTCCCTGCAATATTACTATCCCTCGACTTTTAGAATCTTTGTCATTTCGAAGGAGTTTACCGACTGAGAAATCTAACGTATCTTCAAAAAGCTATTTAGATTTCTCGCTTCGCTCTAAATGACAGTGGTGAGATATTCAAAATTCATAATCCAAAATTTTTAATTCTCTAATGAGAATAATAACAGGAAAACTTAAAGGACGACGTTTCGACATTCCAAAAGGACTGGACGTTCGTCCGACAACCGATCGAACCAAAGAGAGCATCTTCAACAAAATCGAAGTATATAAATACATCGAAGGTTCTGTAATTCTTGACTTATTTGGGGGATCAGGGAATCTGGGATTTGAGGCTATATCAAGAGGAGCAAAAAGCGTTACTTATGTAGAACTAGACCCAAAAAACGTTCAACACATTGAAAAGACGGCTGAAGGTTTTGGTATTGAAAACCAAATCAGAACTACGGTAGCTGATGTAAGGCAATATTTAGATGGAATGTCGATTCCCTATGATTTTATTTTTTGTGATCCGCCTTACAATTACGAATGGATGGAGGAAATGATCACTACACTCCTGGAAGATAACTGGCTGAAAGAAGATGGGTGGTTTATCCTTGAGCACGACAAGTACCATAACTACAAAGATCATCCCCACTGTTTCTTTAGCAAAGCCTATGGACGAACCACCGTTAGTATTTTTGAAAAGCATCCGGTAGATTCTAAATAATAAACCCAACCCATGAAACACGTCGCACTATATCCCGGATCATTTGATCCTATTACTTTTGGTCACCTCGACATTCTCGAGCGTGCAACTAACCTGTTTGATAAAGTAATTGTTACCGTTGCTGTGAATAAAGAAAAGAGCGCGGTTTTTACAGGTGAAGAGCGACTAGCACTAATCCATGAATGCCTTGAAGGCAAATCATGGGCAAAAAATATCACTGTAAATAAATTTACTGGTCTTTTGGTGAATCATGCTCAAAAGTTGAAGGCCGATACACTCATTCGAGGTGTTCGACAGATTTCCGATTTTGAGTACGAGTTCCGAATGGCTCTTACCAACAAACGACTTGCTCCTGATGTTGATACCGTTTTCCTGATGCCGGACGAAGAATTTACTTTTATCTCTGCCTCTCTTGTAAAAGAAATTGCTTACTGGGGAGGAGACCTCACCTCTTTTGTGCCGGATAACGTGGCGGAAGCATTGAAGAGTAAATATGGGAATAAGTAAATAAGCCAACTTATTCCCATATTTACTTATTCCCTTTTCTTCTTTTTCTCTATTTTCAACTTCACTCACAAAACAAACAATCAGTATTAACTAATGATTTCTCAACGCGCGCAGAACCTTCAGCCTTCAGCCACCCTAAAAGTAACCGGACGAGCCAAGGAGCTTAAACGGGAAGGAAAATCAATTGTCTCTCTCAGCGCCGGTGAGCCTGATTTTAAAACGCCAAAGTATATTTGTGATGCAGCTATCAGGGCGATAAATGAAGGTCAGCATGGTTACACGATGAATCCCGGAACTCCGGAATTACGCGAAGCTATAGTTGCGAAGTTGAAACGAGATAATGGATTTGACTACGACCCTTCTCAGATCATTTGCTCGAATGGAGCAAAACAATCCGTTGGCTTTGCTTTACTAGCCACAGTAAACAAAGGAGATGAAGTGATTATCCCCGCCCCCTACTGGGTTTCCTATCCGGAGATGGTCCGCTTGGCAGAAGGTACTTCGGTTATCGTACGAACTTCTTTTGATAACAATTTCCGGCTAACTCCGGAACAACTGGAAGAAGCCATAACCGATAAAACCAGGGCGTTGATTCTTTGTTCTCCTTCCAATCCTACCGGATCCTGCTACAGCAAAGAAGACATGGAAGGACTGGCTGAAGTCTTGAGAAAGTACCCTGATGTTATGGTTCTTTCGGATGAAATTTATGAGTATATCGTTTTTGAAGGTGAGCATGTGAGTATCCTGAATGTAGCTCCTGATTTGAAGGACCGTGTAATTATAGTAAACGGTTTCTCGAAAGGGTTTGCGATGACCGGCTGGAGGTTAGGGTATCTTGCAGCACATCCGGATGTAGTAAAAGCCGTTTCCAAAATTCAAAGTCAGGAGACTTCTGCACCGAGTTCTATCTCCCAGGCAGCCGGACTTGCTGCCTACACCAACGATCTTTCTGAAGTTCATTCCATGCGTGATGAGTTCAAAAAGCGCAGGGATTTCATGGTGGAATCGCTCAATGCCATTGAAGGCGTAAGTTGCTTTACTCCCGGTGGGGCCTTCTATGTGTTCCCGGATATCTCCTCTTATTTCGGTTCAAAAAAACCCGATGGATCTATAATTGAGACATCCACAGATTTATGTTTATTCCTGCTGGATGAATTCGGATTGGCCTGTGTCCCTGGTGATGCCTTTGGTGAACCTAACGGACTACGCATGAGCTATGCTGCTTCAATTACTGACCTGGAAGAAGCTATGAATCGGTTTGAGAAAGGGCTAGCAAATCTGGGATAATGAACCCATTGAAGATTTTCGAAAACTGGTACAAAGAAGAGCTTTTCAGGACTTCAGTTAGTATTCCTTCCGCTTGTTGCCTTTCAACCATCGGATTGGATAGGTACCCAAATGCCCGTTTTGTTTCACTTAAAGCAATTGATGGCGAGTCTTTCATCATCACCGGGCCGACCAGCTCCAGAAAAGGAATGGAACTTGATGCGATTCCAAAAGCTGCTCTTACATTCTGGTGGACCGAAACAGAGCGGCAGGTTCGAATTCAGGGTGATGTACAACCTTTAGAGGTAAAAATCGCTGATTTATATTTCAAAGAGAGAAATCTCACTGCTCAATTAATAAGTAATCACTTTGATCAAGGCGAACCTTTTGGCAATCCAACTTTACATTTTGAAGAGTTTAAAAAAGACATGAAGGAACGGGGTGCCCATGAAATCGAACGTCCAGCAAACTGGGGTGGGTACAGGATCAATCCGGTTAGAATTGAATTCCTGAAGTTCGATGAAAGTAGATTTCACAATCGTCAGCTGTTTGTGAAAACAGAAAACGATTGGCACGCCACATTCCTTCAGCCTTAAATTATCATTTCAAATCGACGGCTAACTTGTAGGTCGGGTCTTCCATCACATTCACATCAATAATTTCATCTGCATTTTCCAATAACCGGAGACAGTCTTTACTTAAATGCTTTAAATGAACTTTTTTCCCGACTTTCTGATAACGCTCCGTAATTCTGTTTAGCGCCTCTATTGCCGACATATCCACCACTCTGCTTTCTGCAAAATCAATAATCACTTCATCCGGATCATTCAGTACATCAAATTTTTCGTTGAATACTGTAACCGACCCAAAAAAGAGCGGGCCGTAAATCTCGTAATGTTTTACTCCATCTTCATCAATATGCTTTCTCGCACGAATACGCTTTGCATTGTCCCAGGCAAATACCAGTGCAGCGATAATTACCCCAACCAAAACTGCCAGAGCCAGGTTGTGAAGTACAGCAGTAACTAAAGTCACCAAAACCATAACAAATATATCAGAAATCGGCATTTTGGTGAAAGTCCTTAAACTAGCCCATTCGAAGGTACCGATGGATACCATAATCATCAATCCGGTTAGTGCTGCCATTGGCATCATCTCAATTAGACCTGAACCAAACATGATAAACACAAGAAGCATAACAGCTGCTACAATCCCTGAAAGCCTTGCTCTTGCTCCCGCTGAAATGTTGATCAGACTTTGACCAATCATCGCACAGCCACCCATCCCTGAAAATAACCCTGAGAGGATATTAGCTACTCCCTGAGCTGCCGCTTCTTTGTTCCCACGACCACGGGTCTCGGTAATTTCATCAATGATATTAAGCGTTAATAGACTCTCAATTAAACCTACACCCGCCATGATTGCTGCATAAGGAAAAATAAGTGACAAGGTCTCAAAGGTGAATGGAACCTGTGGAATATGGAAAGGTGGAAATCCTCCGGAAATAGATGCGATATCTCCCACTGTTTTGGTCTCGATACCGAAGGCGACAACAATTCCGAATACGCTTAAAATTGCAACTAAAGATGCCGGTATGGCTTTGCTGATTTTTGGAAGCCCCCAGATGATTAGCATTGTTAACAATACCAATCCCAATAGAACATACAATGGAGTACCGGTCATCCAATCCCCAGCAGGTGTTTTAAACTGATCGAGCTGAGACATAAAAATGATGATGGCTAACCCATTCACAAAACCAAAAATTACCGGATGTGGTACCAGTCTCATCAACTTTCCTAATTTGAGAGCTCCCGCTGTTACCTGGATCAAGCCCGCCAATATTACCGTTGCAAAAATATATTCAACACCATGAGATTGAGCCAAAACAACCAATATAACTGCAACGGCACCGGTCGCCCCCGAAATCATACCAGGTCTACCTCCTAAAATGGATGTAACCAATCCCATCATAAAAGCTGCATACAAGCCTGTTAAAGGCGAAAGTCCGGCAATTAATGCAAATGCAACGGCTTCGGGGATTAATGCCATTGCTACCGTTAATCCTGATAAAATTTCTGTTCTATAGTTTATGGATGCCGAAAAATCGAATAAATTGAGAAGTTGTTTCATGAAGACGTTTTGAGCTCTCTACGGGAATAGACCGCAGGCTTTAATTTTCTATATTGGTTATTTGAATGCCTCTGCTAAGAGGATGGGGCTGTACTTTTTGATGAATAAGCAGAGGCCTGATTACTTTTATTTTAAGCCTTCAAAAATATGCATTTATTAACTCAATAAGGAGATTTTTCAATGATGAATTTTTAGAATACGTTAATCTCTTTGGGAGTTTTCTGGAAGCGGTTTTCCTGCAATTAATCCCTGAAATGATTTTAAATAATCTTTTTTTAGTCTGTCCCTCTTCCCTATTCAGCATTATCTGAATATAAAGTTTTCGAAAATCTTACTGGAATTGTTCTTAGATCTGTTTGTAAGAATTTCTCCCTACCCTATATTTGGCACGCATTTTGAATATGTCTAATTAAGATTCATAATCCGATAATCATGCCTACGTACGAATACAAAAGAGAAGACGGTTCTACCTTTGAAGTAATTCAGAAAATGAGTGAAGACCCATTGACTGTCTGTCCCACTACCGGACAAAAAGTAAAGCGTGTTATTTCCGGTGGTGGCGGAGTCGTTTATAAAGGAGAAGGTTGGTATGTAACTGACTATAAAAATGGAGGGAAAGAAGCTGGAAATAATTCCTCGAAAGAAGCGACAAGTTCAGAATCAAAGCCGGAACCTAAAAAAGAAACTACTTCAAAGGAGAATTCGGCTAAGTCTGAAAGCTAATTCTCTCATATTAAACTTATCTCCGGCTCGTTCATTCAATATGAGAATTCTTATCTCTGAAGTTCTCAGCTCTCTTTAATATTTTTAAGCTTCAAATTGACTTTTTATTCACCATGAGCTCAAGATACAACACTTTTTTATTGGCAACCCTGGTCCTACTGCTGGCCTGTAATCCCAGTACCGGAAATGACGATGATGATGGTCCTAACACAGACGTTCCGGGATTTACTGATGAAACCTTTTTTAAAACAGATGGTCAGGAAATTCTGAATCGTCAGGGAGAACCTGTTGTTATCAAGGGCTTTGGACTTGGTGGGTGGCTGATGCCGGAAGGTTATATGTTTAATATGCCTGGTGATTTTGGTCCTACTAAACTAAGAAATGCTATTACTGATTTGCTGGGAGAATCAGAAACAGAACGTTGGTTTGAAGAGTTCAGAACCAATTACGTTCAGGAAGAAGATATCATAGCCATGAAAGAATGGGGAGCCGATCATATCCGGGTTCCATTTAATCATAAAGTGTTTTACGATATAGAAACTGAAAAATTTAATCAGAGAGAGTTTGAACGCCTCGATCAATTACTGGTATGGTGTAAGCGACACAGGCTAGATGTAATATTAGATATGCATGGTGCACCAGGTGCTCAAAGTAATAAAGAAATTGCTGATAGTGACGGGGTAGCCAGGTTATGGACGGAATACGATAAGTATATGCCTATAACTATCAAGATATGGACTGAAATTGCGAGCCGATATAAAGACGAAACGATCATTATAGGGTATGATTTATTGAACGAGCCTGTTACACCTGATGGCTACGGAGCTGATGATGTATTACGATTTCATACAGATCTAATCCCTGAAATCCGAAAAGTGGATGAGAACCATATTCTTTTTATAAACGGTAATTACTTCTCAACAACCTTTGATAAACTAGATTTGCTCGCTCCTGTATATGACAACATTGTATACGCTTTTCACAAATATTGGAATGAAACGGATCAGGGTACAATCAACTATTTGCTCGCTTTAAGGGATCAAACTAATACACCGCTTTGGCTTGGTGAAACCGGAGAAAACTCCAATCCCTGGTTTTATGAAACTACTCGTTTGGTTGAAAGCCAGAACATTGGTTGGAATTTGTGGACCCATAAAAAACTCGGAACTATAACATCACCCCTATCTTCTTCAGGAAATGAAAACTATACTAAGGTAGTTGAATTCTGGAAAGGAAATGGTCCCAGACCCACCACACAAGAAGCAGAAGATGGTCTTTTTCAGATGGCTGCTGATTTAGCCTTTGAAAAAACTACCCTCCGACCTGACGTAGTCGCCGCTCTTTTTTCTCCTTCTTTTGGAAGTAGTAACCAACCTTATGCAGAGCTCAAAATTCCTGGCGATATCCCTGCAGCTAACTATGATATTGGAATGAACGGTGTCTCCTATTTTGACAGAGAGTATAAGAGGGTAAGCAGTGATGACGACCAAAACACCGGAAATATTGGTTGGGAATACCGAAATGATGGTGTCGATATTCAAACTACTGAAGATCCAATAACCGAGTATAACGTTGGCTGGCTTGAGGATGGCGAATGGATGGAGTATACCGTTGAAGTTACAGCCGGCACCTATGACATCACCGCCAGAGTAGCCGCTGCGGGGACCGGTGGAAGAATTGGTATCTACAGAGATGGGATTCCCATTACGAACGAGCCAAGTGTACCTAATACAGGTGGATTTCAATCCTGGCAAAACCTGGATTTAGGATCACACGATTTTGAGGCAGGAACCTATACTATCCGTGTGGTAGCGATCAATGGTGGGTTTAATTTAAGCATGATCCGCTTTAGATAGTGGTTTTCAACTTACGATTTGTGCTTTTTGTAAGTACATTACTGTATGGAAACCAATCACTCACCGGCATATAATCAGGCACTCGACCAGTTTGTTCAACTTTGGGGCGATATGGCTTCCGCCTGGGGCATTAATAAAACAATGTCTCAGATTCATGCTCTTCTGTATGCTGAATCTAACCCGCTTGATACCGATACTATTATGGATAAACTGGACATCAGCCGGGGAAATGCTAATATGAATTTAAGGCGCTTGCTGGATTGGGAACTCATCCACAAAGTACAGTTTAAGGGAGATCGAAAGGATTATTATTCTGCTGAAACTGATGTCTGGAAGATCGTATCTACCATTATTCGGGAAAGGCAACAACAGGAAATTGCCCCTATTCGGGCAGAGCTTCAGGAATGCATTAAAACATTGGAATCAGGCGGTTTGAATGATGAAGAAAGCAAAGGGTTTAAAAAACGAATTGAAAACTACAACGATTTTCTGGAAATGTTCGAGCGCTTTACAGATGCCCTTCTCCCGTATATCAATAAAAAAAATCTTGGGTTTCTAAAGCAACTAATCAAACTTGTGGAAGTCAAAGAATCTCTGAAAGATAAACTGGGATCCGGTGAGTAAGTCGCACCGGCACATCGGTAACAAAGCCGAAGATACGGCTTGTGCATTCCTCTTAGAAAAAGGGTGGGAGATTCTGGATCGAAATTACTATTCGGGTCATTCAGAAATTGATATTGTTGCTAAAGACGGGGTATTTACTGTTTTTTTAGAGGTAAAGATGCGATCAAGTACTCAGTTCGGCCAACCCTTTGAGCAGGTTACGGAAGCAAAAGTAGAACATGTATTTAAAGCGGCAGAAGCCTGGGCCATTGAGCATGAAATGCAAGATTCCCCAATGCGCTTCGATGTGATAGGGATTTTGAAGCGCAAAAATAAAAAACCGGAAATAAATCATATCCCGGATGCCTATCGATAAATAGGTTTGGCATTTGTCGAATGTTATTTGGAATTTCAACCGATGGCAACTTCTCTTTCTTTTATTGAATACGTACGCAGCGTGCTGGCTATGCTTGTCTTTATGGTCATACTTTTGATAGCATCTGTATTGATCATCATTCTTTTAATTCTTACGTGGGGTTCTACCACCAACTGGATTGTTAAAACATTTCCGCGCTATATGGCATACCCGGTTCTTTTTATCCTGGGAATTAAGTTTAACGTTATTGACAAACGAGAGAACAATACTCCACCTGCAATTTATATTTTCAACCATTCTTCTACGCTTGATATCCCCACATTTCTTGCTTTGGGATTAGAACGCTTCAGAGTAGTGGCTAAATGGGAGCTTCAATACATCCCCTTCTTTTTTATTATCGGGCGATTGACGGGACAGGTGTTTATAAAGCGAAAGAACAGTGAGAAGGCCATTGCCACCCTTCTTAAAACCTACGATCGTCTTAAAAAGCACAACCTGAACCTCATAATTGCGCCCGAAGGATCGCGCAAACATGAAGGAATAATTGGCCCATTCAAAAAAGGGGCGTTCAGAATGGCAATCGATTTGGACTATCCAATTGTGCCCATCTACTTTGATGGGAATGACAAGCTTAGTCTGGGCGGATCACTTTTCACAAAATCCGGAAAAATTGATGCCTACATCCACCCTCCGATTGACACCTCCAATTGGAAAATAGATACCATAGATACTCACATTGCTGAGGTTCGTGGAATGTACCTGAAATGGGCAGGGGTTGAAGAGTAAGATTTATTAATTACGTAGCTACCTAACCACTCCTTTCATCCTGAAGTCATTTCAGAATCTGTAGAGAAGTGATACCTTGATTAATATCTGACTTTAACAACATTTTTATCTTCACAGATGCTGAATCCTCTGAAGGAGTACCTTCGGCAAAGTTCAGCATAACAACTCTACCTAGGCTCCAGATACTGAACACTGAAATAGTCGCTCTCATCCGTCCAGACCTTTACTACTTTGAACCAAGGTGAAACGATTTCTTCAAATTCTTCCAGGGAATATTTATGGGAATTTTCTGTATGAATGTATTCACCTTCTGAAATCTCAAATATCTCTTCAGCCACGTTAATTTTATGATCTTCTTTTGCAATCAGGCGCATTTCAATCTGACCGGGATCATCCACCCAAACAGAGTGGTGTTCAAATAAATCAGGATTAAAATCAGAACCTATTTCCCGGTTTAAATGGCGCAACATATTCTTGTTGAACTCAGCAGTAATTCCTCTTGAATCGTTGTAAGCTGCTTCAAGCACATTCACATCTTTTTTGAGGTCCACACCAATCAGCATTCCGCCTTCTTTCCCTGCTATTTCTGAAACTACCTCGAAAAAGCGAGTGACTGTTTTTCTTTTAAAGTTCCCAATAGTAGAACCCGGGAAAAAAACAATTTTCCGCGAATTCGAATGAATTTCTGGCAACCTAAAAGATCGTGTGTAATCCGTTACCAAAGGTTGAATATCAATGGTCGGATACTCATTCCGTAAATCTTCCGCTACCATGTTCAGGTAATCCCCGGAAATATCGATAGGAATATAACAGCAAATAGAATCCAGTCCCGAAAGAAGAATTCTGGTTTTTTCACTACTTCCGCTACCCGGCTCAATCAATTGTATTTTATCTCCAAGGTAAGAGGACATTTCGACCAGGTTTTCGGAAAGAATTTTACGCTCAGTTCGGGTTGGATAATACTCATCCAGCTTCGTGATTTCGTCAAATAGCTCAGAACCGCGCTGATCATAAAAATATTTACTAGGCAGCGATTTTTGTTTGAGGCTCATCCCATGCAACACTTCCTGCAACATGGTTTCCTGTGGACTTAATACATTACTCATTAACGTCTCTTTATCGGGCTAAACGAATTCCACTGAACTGCCATCGGGCGTCAGCATGAAAGAAATTTCGATACGTTTTTCTTATGTGTGATTGCGAAGTTGCACACGACCCCCCTCGTAATACATACTGGTTCGCCATAAACTTCCCATTGTACTCTCCCAATGCGCCGGGTAACGGCTTGTAATTTGGATAGGGTGAATAACTGCTCATTGTCCATTCCCAGGTATCTCCGAACATTTGTTTTAACCCTTTTTTGGATGATACAGCCACTGGATGAAAATGATCTTCATCCACAAAATTACCTTCAATTTCTAAGTTGCCGCAAGCGTGTTCCCACTCCTGCTCGGTTGGTAAACGACAGCCTTTCCAACGTGCATAGGCATCTGCTTCATAATAACTGATATGTGTAACCGGCTCACCCGAGTCTACTGGTCTTACACCCGAAAGTGTAAATTGCATCCATTTCCCTTCCCGTTTAAACCAATACAGTGGTGCTTTCCAACCTTCCCTTTGAACGGCAGACCAACCTTCATCCAACCAGTACCGGGATTCCTCATACCCTCCGGAGTTCATGAATTCCAGATATTCATCATTTGTTACCAGTCGATCAGCCAGCTCAAAGTCTTGTACAAAAGTCCGGTGATGAGGATGCTCATTGTCATAGGTAAACTCATTGCCTTTATTTCCCACTTCAATCAATCCTTCTTCAAACGAAATCCAATTGATAGGATTCGCAGGTTTGCTTTTCACAGGTTCTGCCTCTCTGTATACCGGAAGCAATGGGTTCTGAGCTAGTAAAAATTTTAAATCCGTTAGAATCAATTCCTGATGTTGTTGCTCATGATGATTTCCAATTTCAATTACTGATGCCACCTCTGACCAAATCCCCTCATTGCTATTGTTGATGAAGGATTCCATCTGTTCATTCACATAGGCACGATATTCGAACACTTCCTTTACCGTTGGACGGGATAGTAACCCTCTTTTAGCTCGTGTAAACGGTACCCCGGTTTGTAAATAATAGGAGTTAAAAAAATAAGCATACTGAGGATGCAGACTTTCGAAATCAGGTTGAAATTTCCCCAAAACAAATGTCTCGAAGAACCAGCTTGTATGTGCCAAATGCCATTTTGCTGGACTGGCACTCTCCATGGGCTGGATCACAAAATCCTCGGTTTCCAGGGGCTCTACCAGGTAATGAGTGAAGTCTCTTACCTTTTTAAACTGAGTAAGAATAGTTTTCTTGGAGAGTCTTTCAGGAATAATTTTTTCAGCAATGTTCATACACTAAGCATTCAATAATAGTAATTGATCTCAATGTACCGAAAGGATAGGAAAGGAAAAATCGGTTTTGTTGGAAATTCAGTTCAAAAATTTGAGGACCAGGTACACCCTTTACCTGATTACTTATCTCTGTAGAAATATATTTTTTTATTGACTGTGTCTCTGCGGCTTTTTACTGAGAATTTCTTTTGTCTGCAAAATTGATACACGGCCGTTCGCATTGAGTTCATTGCTTTATCATTGGCATAAGGCACTTCAACCGCCTGCCCGCCAGGCTTTAATTTCTCGATTGCTTCCAACAAGGGCCGAAATTTAGACGCCCTTTTTTTCGAAGCCTTCACTACCGATCGTTTGACAAATTTTATATCCACAATACAATAATTGATACAATACTTTTCTCATTTCTAAATCAACTTAAAACAAATAAAGGATTTTTTTAATTAGTAAAAATTTATGAAAAGACTATAATAATTCGCTCTATACAAAAAAAGCCATCCGATAGTATCGAATGGCTTTGGTTTTTGTGGGCGATGAGGGACTCGAACCCCCGACCCCCTCGGTGTAAACGAGGTGCTCTAAACCAACTGAGCTAATCGCCCGCTCTGTTGAAGGGCGACAAATATAAGAGTATTTCAACTCCACTCAAAGAAAAAACAAAACTATTATTGATTATTTGGTTAACACTGTTAACTTACCGCGGATGAATAACCAAGGTGAAGTATGAAAACCAATAGAGAATATCCCTTTAATGCTGTTTTCGTTGATGGGGCCCGAATTCCATTTTTGAAATCAGGAACGGAATACAACCACCTGATGGCTTACGATCTTGGGCGAATGGCAATACAGGGATTACTGGCCAGAAACCCAATCGACCCTGCTGTTATTAACCGGGTGATTATGGGTAATGTGATTCAGGAAGTTCGAACCAGCAATGTAGCTCGCGAAAGTGCATTAGGGGCCGGTATCCCAAACACGGTTCCGGCTTTTACCACGGCAATGGCTTGCATTTCATCGAATCAGGCTATCACAAGTGGAGTGGATTTAATCCGGTCTGGGCAGGCTAAGATTGTTCTGGCTTCAGGAACAGAAACTATGTCTGATATCCCTATTCGATTCAAAAAGAAATTTCGCCAAAATGTTTTAGCAGCCCGCAAGTATAAATCACCTCTCGAGTTTCTGAAATTTTTTAAAGGATTAGGGCTCAAAGATTTCTTACCTGAACTACCTGCTATTGCAGAATTTTCAACCGGAGAGACGATGGGACAAAGTGCTGACCGAATGGCCGCCCGATTCGGAGTTTCCCGGAGTGATCAGGATGAATTTGCAATGCGCTCGCATCACCTGGCGGCTAAAGCAACAAAGGACGGATTACTGGATAAAGAACTTATTCCCGCTAAAGTTCCTCCTGAATTTAACGTGGTTGAGCATGATAATGGTTTCAGGGAAGACACCTCAATGGAGAAACTGTCAAAACTACGACCGGCTTTCATCAAACCCCATGGAACCATCACTGCCGGAAATGCTTCCTTTTTAACTGATGGAGCATCTGCTTGTTTGGTGATGGAAGAACAAACCGCTCTTTCTCTGGGATTAACGCCAAAAGCTTATGTAAGAGAATACAATTTCGTTTCTCAGAATCCGGGAGACGAACTACTGCTTGGCCCGGCTTATGCCACGCCAAAAGCTCTCGACTCAATGGGATTATCTCTTGAAGATATTGATGTTTTTGAACTTCATGAAGCGTTCGCAGGGCAAGTACTTGCCGTGTTGAATGCATTGAATTCTGAAGAGTTTGCTAAGAAATCTTTAAATCGTGATAAAAAAGTCGGACAAATCCCGATGGACAAACTAAACACTCTTGGAGGCTCACTTTCTTTAGGGCATCCGTTTGGTGCCACGGGTGTCCGGCTTGTCACGACCGCAGCCAATCGCCTGATTAGAGAGGATGGAAAGTACGCTTTGGTTAGCGCATGTGCAGCTGGTGGGCAGGGACATGCAGTTATTTTGGAGAGGTATCAAGAATAAATTCCAAATAATCAAACTTCAAATGTTCAAAAGAAGACTAAACTTAGTACAAGAAATTCCCTTTCAAGCTGAAAGGGTGTCCGAGCCGAGTGGTGAGGACGGGGTAGTAAAAACACCCCGGATAGAATCCAGAACTTGCGGATTGCATCGTCCCCTCTGACGAGGGGAATTGAACAAACCCAAAAAGCACTACGAGCTACATCAACATTACAAAAAAAGAATCGGTTGCAATTCTCACCTTGGATAAACCGGGTGAAAAGGTAAATACTTTGGATGAGTCAATGATGGCTCAGTTTGAGGAGTTTTTGAACCAACTTGAATCTGATGAAAGTATAAACGGTGCTGTCCTTATCAGTGGGAAAGAAAATAATTTCATTGCCGGTGCAGATATTGAAATGTTTAAAACCCGGGAAACGGCAGAAGAACTTGAACAACTCAGTAAGGATGGACATCAGATTCTGAATAAGATTGAAACCGCTTCAAAACCCGTGGTGGTTGGAATACACGGAAGCTGCATGGGCGGAGGGTTGGAACTTTCTCTGGCCAGCGATTACCGAATCGCAACCAATCATTCTAAAACCGTTCTGGCTCTTCCTGAAGTTAAATTGGGTGTAATTCCCGGAACAGGCGGGACTCAACGTCTTCCCAGACTAATTGGAATTCAGAAAGCTCTGAGCTATATGTTGACAGGCGGAAATATTTATGCCCGGAAAGCCAAAAGTATTGGTCTGGTAGATGAACTCACACATAAAGATGCATTGGAAGAAGCCGCAATTAAAGCCGTTCATAAACTTTCGGGAACAAATTCATTCAAAAGAAAAGACAAACGATCGTTTGTTGAAAAAGTACTGGAGGGAAACCCAGTTGGGCGAAACATCATTTTTTCTCAGGCAAGGAAGAAGACCCTCGGAAAAACGAAGGGCAATTACCCAGCTCCATTGATGATTATAGACTCAGTAAAGTATGGTTATCAAAAAGGTCTGAAGAAGGGGCTCGAAAATGAAGCCCGACTTTTTGGAGATGCTGGTGCAACTTCAGAATCCAGAGCCTTGGTAAATCTTTTTTTTGGGATGACCGGGGCTAAGAAGAATCCCTTAGAAGATAAAGTAGAAAAGGTAAACACCATTGGAGTATTAGGCGCCGGACTGATGGGCTCCGGAATTGCAGATGTCAGCATCAACAAAGGAGGATACTCTGTATTACTTAAAGACCAAACGCTTAAAGAAGCAGCCAAGGGAGAAAAGGTGATTTGGGATGCTTTAAATCAAAAATCGAAAAAGCAGATCATTACTTCTTTCGAACGGGATCAACTTTCCTCTAAAGTTACGGGAACGGATTCTTATGATGCTTTTGGAAAAATAGACTTGGTAATCGAGGCTGTATTTGAAGATCTGGATTTAAAACGAAAGATTGTTTCGGAGGTGGAAGAGGTCACGGATAATCACTGTATTTTTGCTTCCAACACTTCTTCTCTTCCCATTTCTGAAATCGCGAAAGGAGCTAAACGACCAGAGAACATTATCGGCATGCACTACTTCTCTCCTGTTCAAAAAATGCCCTTGCTGGAGATTATCACTACCCCCCAAACAGCGGATTGGGTAACAGCCACTGCTTATGAGGTTGGCGTAAAGCAGGGGAAAACGGTGATTGTTGTAAATGATGGTCCCGGGTTTTACACCACAAGAATTTTGGCTCCGTATATGAACGAAGCATTGCTACTCTTAGAAGAAGGGGCTTCCATCGAGTTTTTGGATAAGATTATGAAGCAGTTCGGATATCCCGTTGGCCCGATGGCTTTGCTTGATGAAGTAGGCATTGATGTTGGTGCTCATGTCGGAGAAACAATGGCTCCGGTCTTTAATGCCCGTGGTGGAAAGTCGTCTGCAAAAGCTCAGGAATTGATGGATGCGGGTTACCTGGGAAGAAAGAATAAAAGGGGCATGTATACTTACAATGGTAAAAAGAAAGAGCCTAACTCAGAGATATATTCTTTTTTTGGAGGGAATTCACGCTCGAATCCCGATACCGAGACTGCTCAACACCGAATGGCGCTAATGATGGTAAATGAAGCAGCTTATTGTTTGCAGGAGGATATTTTGAAATCTCCTACTGATGGAGACCTGGGAGCTATTCTTGGATTAGGCTTCCCTCCTTTCACTGGTGGTCCTTTTAGATACATTGACCAGGTCGGAGTTCAAACTATTGTAGCTCGTTTGAATAAATTCAATGAAAATTTTGGGCCAAGGTTTAAACCAGCCGGAATTTTGGTTGAGTATGCGAAGGCTAGGAAGACATTTCACTAAGACTGTCACCCTGAGCGCATCTTGATTATTTCCCTTTAGAGATTTGTCTCGCGAAGGGTATCAAATCCTGAACTAATTGGGAGTTAGATTAACATTTGAGATCCCTCGCGATGAGAAAATTGATTTTTTTAAAATTGAGGCGCTCGGGATGACAAAAATTAATAGTTAGTTCTTTGCTCTTCCAAAATCCTTGAGTAGTTTCTCCTGGAACTTAATCCTCTGATTGAAGCTGGCAATTTTTCTTATAGCGTTACTCTTTACCCTTGGTGCGTATCCAATATCTAAGGCACAAGTCATTGCTATTGATGCTATTGAAATAGGAAGTGCTTCTCAGTCCGGGAGTTCTGGTAATCTGCCCTCCGTTTCTTCGTTCATTTCAAACACCCGGAGCCCCGCCCTTTTCAGGACTTCAATAGCTTCTGAAATTGATCACCCCAATGTATTTCGAAAAGAAGGCTTTCAAATAGATTTCATTTTTAGTCTTAATGATGACAAAAGACATCAGTTTATTGCTGGAATAGAACGAAACAGCATTGAATCAGACTTGTTTTTAGTTAACGGTTCTATTCAGGATACCTTATCTGTATCAGCCAATTATAGCGTAAGAAACGAATATTTTTTTCTGAAGAGTGGGTATCAATTCACGCTCAGACCAGACAAAAAACTTTCATTGATTGCTGGTGGACAGGTTAACTTTGGCATCCCGGTATCTTCCCGAACTGAAGAAGTGATATTCTACAGAGAACTTGAAAACGAGGAGTTCAGTTTTTTTGGGAAACAGTCGGCAACAGCAGGTCTCACAATCCCAATCGGCATTCGTTTGAAGCTGTTTAGGAATGTCTCAATGTCTTTGTTAGTAAAGCAAACGTTCCAGTATTACCGCATTGATGGTAGCCCTGTTATAGCATCTCTTATTGGAACCAACCTTGGATTTCATTTCAAACTGAGAGATTAATAATGCGATATCTCTTTGTCATAATATCCTCCCTCTTTTTTATTACCCAGGCTAACGCACAGTATACGTTAAGTGGACATATTTATGATAAATCGGATGGGGAAGCTTTACCCGGAGCGGCACTCTATCTGCCTGAATTGGAAACCGGTACTGCAACTAATGTGTATGGTTTCTATTCACTAACCGTGAATCAAACCTCATTCAGAGTTTCTGTTTCTTATCTCGGATATGAACCCATTGACACCCTCATCAACTTAAATGAAAACCAGGCACTTAATTTTTATCTGGAAGAACAAATCGGGCAGCTGGGCGAGGTTGAAGTTTCAGCAACCCGTATAGAATTACAGGAACAGGTTAATTCCACAAAAATGAGTTCTGTGAGTTTAACCCCACAAGAAATTACAAATATCCCTACGCTTGCCGGAGAAGCAGACTTGATTAAAGTAGCCCAACTATTGCCGGGAGTTACTTCCGGAAATGAGGGAACTACCGGAATGTTTGTTCGAGGCGGAACTGATGACCAAAACCTGGTAGTACTGGATGACGCCGTAGTATACAATTTGGGACATTTATTCGGCTTTTTCTCGGTATTCAATTCCGATGCCATCAAGGACGTGGAAGTAGTAAAAGGAGGCTTTTCTTCCGACTATGGCGGGCGGCTTTCTTCGGTGATGGATGTTCGCATGAATGATGGTAGCATTAACAGATTTAATGCACGGGGCGGAATCGGTTTGCTAACTTCGCGCCTTACGATTGACGGGCCTGTGATTAAAGACAAAATGAGTTTCATGCTTGCTGCCCGGAGAACCTATATTGATCGAGTGTTTGGCCTTTTTGGAGCTGATCTGCCTTATTATTTTTACGATTATAATGCAAAATTGAACTATAAAATCAGCAGTAATGACCGTATCTATTTCAGCTCTTATTTTGGAAATGATGTTCTCGCTTTTGATGAAACTTCGGGTGATGATGAAGGAGATGAAGACTTAAACTTTGGATTTAAACTCGGAAACTTCACTTCCACCCTGCGCTGGAATCACATCTACAAGAACCAGAAAGTCTTCTCTAATGTTACCCTTCACCAAACCCGGTTTAAGTACGATATTCAGGGAGATTTCATTGATAACTCTCTGCTAATCCGGTCGCAAATTCAAGACGTTGGGGTTAAGGCAGACTGGCAGTATTTCAAATCCACAGAGAATAAATTCATTTTTGGAGCTCAGACCGTCACTCATTTTTTTCGTCCGAATGTAATAAGTACTTCGGGTGATATTTCAGATTTTGTTGATAACAGAGAAGGTAATCTTATTCAGAATACAGAATTTGCAGTCTATGGTGGAAATGAACGGGATCTTTCGAAAGCACTGAAAGTGAATATCGGTCTCCGCTATTCTATGACCACTACCGAAGGAAAAGTATACTCCGGCCCTGAACCGAGATTCTCACTCCGCTATAAGTTTGATGATGATAATTCTGTAAAAGCCAGCTATAGCTTAATGCGGCAGTATATGCATCGTGTTTCTTCCTCTTCCATTGCACTTCCAACCGATTTATGGTATCCGGTTACAGAGAATGTAAAGCCACAGCGAGCACATCAATACGCATTAGGATACACAAGGATCTTCCAGAAAAATCAGCTTAGCTTCTCCGTGGAGACGTACTATAAATCACTCAAAAGATTGATTGAGTATCGGGAAGGTGCCAGCCTGATTCTGAATGATAATTTTGAACGGGAGCTTATATCAGGAGATGGAGAGGCTTACGGAATTGAGTTTTTGCTTCGAAAAAAATATGGAGCTTTCACCGGATGGATGTCATATTCACTTTCAAAAACATCACGGACTTTCAGTAATCTGAATGATGGAAATACGTATCCGGCTAAGTTTGACCGACGGCATGTAGCCACTTTAGTTTCCATGACCGAATTAAATGACCGGGTATCTTTTTCGGCGGTGTGGACCTTCCAATCCGGAGCCTGGTTTACCCCACAAACCGGTCAGTTTCTAATGCCTAACGCTTCTCTTACTCAGGTGGAGCTTATTCCTATTTATGGAGCCAGAAATAGCACTCAATTAACAGCAACTCATCGGCTGGATATCAATTTTATTCTGAAGCCAAGAGGAAACCGCCGTTTTGGTGGGGAATGGCATGTCGGAGCCTATAACTTTTACAATCGTGCTGCTCCTTTCAGGGTTGATATCCAAAGCAACGGTGTAACTCAGGAGTATGTGCAGCAAGGTCTGTTTGGCTTTATTCCATCCATCGCTTATAACTTTAATTTTTCATCGAAATGAGAGTACTGGTTAACATAAGAAACGCCATTGCGAGGAAGCTACGGAAAAGTAGATTGGTACGATTTTTAATGACGAAGCAATCTCTTTGTTCATGGTTACCAATCAAGCTAAATAAGATTGCCGCGTCAACTTCAAACCATATTACATATTACTTCCATATCTCCTCGCAAAGACTTTTACTTCTTTTCATCGTTGGTTTATTTTCTGCTTCCTGCTCCATCGAAAGCCTCCCCATTTCTGTGGAACCAGCTGAAGAAAAAATAGCGGTAGCCTCTCTGATTGGTCCGGAAGAAACCTTTTTTGTAACACTTTCAAGAAGCTTCTCTGCTCTTTCAGCTGAGGATGTCAACGATTTAACCAATGATGGGATTGATCGTCTTTTACTGAACCGTGCGCTCGTAATTTTAGAATATGAAGGTATCACCGACACGCTTGAAAATATCTTTGATGTAAACGGATTGTATGGGACACAACTTGAAGCCTTCAATGATTTCCAGTTCTTGACGCTTACTGTCTTTGATTCAACTACGAATAAATCTATTTCTGCACAAAGTATGCTACAGCCTCAAATTCAGGTAGATTCAATTACCGTAACCCGAGACTCTACCCGGTTTGAAGATGCAGCCGTACTTACCTACAATATTATCGACCGACCGGAGGATAATTTCTTCGTCGTTCAGGCTTACCAGCTCACCGATCCCGATACCACCACAGCCGATTCATCAGAAAACGACATCTTTTTTAATAATGACACTTTTTTGATTTATGAAGAGCTACTTACCGACCGGGGTGTTAGTGATGATGGAATCATACGAAGGGAAGAGCTTATCAATTTTTCATCTGCTACCGATTCCGCATTGGTAGTGGTAACCAACATCAGTGAGGGATATTACCGCTTTTTGGAAGCCCGGCGACGTTCAGGAGGATTGATTTCTTCTCTGGCAAACGAGCCTGTGAATCATCCAACAAACGTGCAAAACGGTGTTGGGTATTTTTCAGCTCATCGACCAAAGGCTACTTTAGTTGTGGTTGAGTAACCTAATTATGACTACCAACCAAAAAGTAGTTATGCAGAACCTGACTGTCGGCAGACAGGTTTACTTCAGCATGACAGAAAATATAACATGGTGCCTAGGTTTGAATAATTTGGCTGTCACCCTGAGCGCATCTTTATTCTTTCTTAGTTTGCTTTAACTCGCGAAGGGTATCGAATCTTGAATTAATTGGGAGCTAGATTAAAAGTACAAGCGGACGCTTGCACCAGTTTAGAGCATCCTATTATTTTTAAAACTGGTTTCGTAGGTCTCCTGCGGAACCCCTGCGAAGGTTCCGCCTCTTTACCGTACCTGAGGCAGAGCCTCGGGCTAGCATTCCATAGCTGAGCTATGGAACGAGTGAAAAAGTGAGTAACCTAAATAGTACTAAGTTGCAAATAGTCGCTCCGACGCAGAGTGTCGGAGCTAGGGGGAAACATTATTCTTTTTTCAGTTTTTTAGTTACAAATATTATGATTAGCAGACTTACAATTGAGCTAATAATCACATAATCCCAATCTCTATTTTTTAATTTCCTTTCGAATGCTTTTAGGTTAATTATATATCTAATCATGGAATATTTTCCATAGGCTCTATTTGTTATGGTATCAACTTTTAAGTAGTCTGTTCTGCAAACAGAGAAATCATATTCAGTGTTTGATGTACTATCAATAGGAATAGGAGCTGCTAAGTAATAACTACCTACTTTAAATTCAGCCAAGTAAGGCCTACATAGAATACCAGTGTCACCCAAAACTTTAATTTTCTTTCTGCTTTCCCTTCCTTTATACTTTTTTATTATCTCGACGGTCATTGAGTAGGGCATTTGTTCATCATAACCCAAAATATCATCTTCTAAATATTCGTCGAATGAGAGTACCTTGATTAGTGCTACAAGCTCAGACTTCTCAGCCGTCCGACTGAAAGAATCATTCCAAGCCCACCCACAGCTGCATGCTAACACTTCGAAAAAAGGACATATCAAAAATGAAATAAGAAGAAGTGTTTGTTTCAAATTTATTCTCACACTTTGCAATAGGTTAAAACTTTCTTCTCAAAATTTGAGTATTGGATAAGCTGTATAACATATTATTGATGAACATCACATCATTACTCAGAATATCCAATACTCCTTTCAAAATCTACTACTCAAACCATTCCATTCTTAATTGATCATTGAATCATTCTTAATTCCCCATCGGTCTTAAATTTCTCTTATCTTTCTGCGCTTAATTAAAATCGCAGATATTTAAATCAGTCATGCACAATTTTAGCTATTTATTGATGGGTAGCCCAAGTGGCGACTCAAGTGGTGGAATCATCAACCTTATATTCCTGGGCGGGATTTTTCTTGTCTTTTATTTTTTCATTATTCGTCCGCAAAGTCAGCGACAGAAAGAAATTCAGCGCAAAGTTTCGGAAATGAAAAAGGGCGACAAAGTGGTTACTTCTTCGGGTATCATCGGAATTCTGAATGCCATCGAAGATGACTCTGTGTTGGTAGAAGTAGGAAGCAACGTAAAAATCCGTTTCCTTAAATCTGCTATCACCGATGTGAACCCAAACAAACCTGAAAAGAAAGACAAGTAAGTTGGAAAAGATTCGCTTCAATACCATCCCCGAAGCCATCGAGGATATTAAACATGGCAAAATGATCATCGTGGTGGATGATGAAGACCGGGAAAACGAAGGTGACTTTTTAATGGCCGCCGAAATGGTTTCTACCGAAGCGATTAATTTCATGGTTACTCACGGGCGAGGGTTGGTTTGTGCTCCCGTCACTGTTGACGTAGCTAAAAAATTCCATCTTAATAATATGGTGATGGAAGGTGCCGACCCCCACGAAGCCAACTTCACCATTTCTATTGATCATAAGCGCCAAACTACTACAGGCATTTCCGCCTCAGATCGTGCAAACACCATTCGTGAGCTTACCAATGAAGAATCTAAGCCCGGCGATTTTCGTCGCCCGGGACACGTTTTCCCACTTATTGGAGCAGAAGGCGGAGTTCTTCGGCGTGCCGGTCACACTGAAGCGGCTTTGGATTTAGCTCGCCTTGCAGGGCTCAAACCGGTGGGCATTATCTGTGAAATCATGCTCGAAAACGGCGAAATGGCCCGCGTTCCTGATCTTGCCAAAATGGCGAAAGAATTTGATATGAAATTCATCACCATTAAAGATCTTATTGCCTATCGCAACGAAAATGAGAGCCTGGTTAACGAAGTGATGGATGTAAATATGCCAACGATGTATGGTGATTTTGATCTGCATGCGTTTGAAGAAACGTTGACTGGCGATATCCATCTTGCACTTACTAAAGGCAGCTGGACGAAAGACGAAGCGGTACTCACACGTGTTCACTCATCTGATTTGATCGGGGATATTTTCGGAGCCCGTAATGCGGATACCAGCGAACTCCTTCACCAAGCGATGCTGCAAGTAGAACGTGAAGGAAAAGGTGTTGTACTTTATATGAACCGGAATCAGCGTGGTTCTGTGTTGGTAAATCAGCTTCGAACGCTTAAGATGATGCAGGAAGGAAAAGGCCCTACCCCTGCTGAAGAAGAAATTGATAATAACCCAAAACGCAGCGATTCCAGAGATTATGGAGTTGGAGCTCAGATTTTACGCTCACTGGGAATCAGAAAACTAAAGCTGCTTACCAATAATCCGGTCAAAAGAATTGGAATCAAAAGCTTTGGTCTCGAAATCGTTGATCAGGTAACTTTTGAAGATGATCTGGATATTTTCTCCCCTAAGAAAAAGACTTCGCTGGAAGAATAATGGTTATTCTGTACAATTAAATTGGGTCAAAACTTCAGACCAAGCCTTTTCAGGATCAAAATTTTCTACTAAGCCATTTCCTCCAGAATTTGTAAACGCCCCTAGACCATGTTGTATCATATAAACAGGGTGATATTCAGGAGGTCCAAGCTCAATAATTGCACTACAAAGATTGGTTATTTCTTCTGAGCTATCATTTTCATATGGAATAGAGGCTTCCTGTATTTTCTTAAACTGATCCTCAGATAAAGAATAAAATGTCTCTTCTTCCAGCATTAGGATTGCCTGATGTGCCGAACCATCACTTACTCTTTTCATATCAAAAAAAGCATAAACTCTTGCTAACAAAGAAAGTTGAAGAAGACGGTCATATTTTTCTTCATTAATACAATTTTTAGCAGAAGGGAGGATATCAGCCGGGGTATTTTTGTTTTGGATATCGGAAATTTTAGCACAGCCTTCGACGGGCTCATAAGACTCTAAATTTCCTTTAGCAGAATATGAAAGGACTGGAATATCATAGTCATTCCCTTCTAATTTTGATTCCGAGAAATTTATCCCTCCCCAATCATAGCTCTTCACAATACCCATTAGTTTGATTACCAAAAGCTCATTTATATCATTAATACTTATAAAATGAGAGTCTTTAAAAGTTGACTTAACATTTGAAACCGTTGATTCATTATCTGTTGTATCTGTAAGAAAAGGGAAATTACCCTCCAAAACAGAAACCAAAACTTCACTTTTAGCCCCTGTTGTAATTCCATTTTTACTACTTTTGGTATCAGAAACTATGATATGATTATACTCTTGTATTTCTAAAGACTTTAATTGAATAGACAGAGTTGTAGTCGAATTCGTATCGATCCGAATAAACTGCTTATCCAGATAATCTCTGATCATCAAGTCCAGTGCCTTAGCATATTCTATCTTATATCCTTTACTACCAGAAATAATCTCTGAATAGTTTTCTGAGTAGGGAGTTAGAGTATCACCAGCTACATCAGATAAAAACTCATAATTGATTGGTACTTGAATCTTATTAATTGGGACACCGAACTTATAAATGAAGTTGGAATTTGTTGTAAGATTTGAATTGACAGATGGTTTGGAACTAGAGCAGCCCATAATTCCAAAGAAGATTATTACTATGATATAAGGTTTCATCGAAATAAGTAACTTAGATTTTTGACCTTTAAAGGATGAGTGTAAAGAAATAAGTGATGATGAGAAATATAAATCTGAAAACTTACCATGAAAGTATATTGGTTTCAACCACCATACTTTGAAACCAACCTAACAAACCAATAAAGAAAATGATTGCTACTCCCCAATCAAATTTCGGGTTTTTCACTTTGAGCCCAATCATAAAAAAGACCAGCCATGTACCCAAAGTAGCAAACTGACCTATATCCCACGCTACTCCGGCATTATAGTGCTCCAAAACCCCATCGAATGCATCTATAAAAATAAAGAGTATCCCTAGAACATATAACCTGAATCGGTTTTCGTTAAAATGTTCTTTAAAATCGGTTACTTCTTCTCCTCGTACCGGGTATAATAACCCACTCATCAAATACACGAGTGTTGCGTAAGCGAGTAGATTGAAGAAATGAATGGCACTCATCGTTTCGAGTGAAGAAAGTACGAAGCTACTAAGCCATACATTCACTGAGACAAAGAGCATACTTAGTGTCCAAAGCCCATGCAGTGCGTAGGTTTTAGTTTGCACCCGCTTATCAAGGATTAGAGAAACTCCGCTTAGTAAGTGTACAACTGCTAATCCCAGGATTATGGAAATAAATACTGAGATATGGGAAAAAATGGTCACTAAAGCTGGCTTACTCTTTTTCAGAAGAGTTGTCTTCAGTGCTATCCCCAGACACAACAGCACTCTCCATTAAGGATGTTTCTTCTGTTTTCTCTTCTTCATTTACATCATGAGGTATTAGCTTTCTTTGAAAGATGAGCAAAGAGATTATTGAAACAGATATGGCTACGTCTGCCACATTAAATATATAAGGAAAAACCGTTCGGTCGAAAAGTTCCAGATTAAAGAAGATAAAATCTACTACATGGCCATCAAGCAATCCTCCGTATCCCTCAATATATCCCATAATAAGTCGGTCGGTTATATTCCCAAGCGCTCCGCCTACAACCAATCCCATAAGAATAAGATATCCGATCGGAGCTTTATCAATGGTATACAGTAAATAAGCAAGAATTCCAATGGTGGCTATTATGGAGATTGCACTTATTACCGGCGTGGAAAAAATATCAATGCCCATAGCCATGCCGTCATTCTGAGTATAATAGAATGATAACCAACCATCGATAATATCCATCCGGTGTAATTCAGGCGAAGTCCGAACGACATATTTCGTCCATTGATCGATGGCCACAACAATAGTGGCGGGCGTAAATAATGCCAGAAGTTTTTTTGATGTCAAAAGCTGAGACTGTTAACGGCGTTTCAATTTTGCTTCAATACTTAGCTGAGTATGAGGAACCGCCTCCAGCCTTCCTTTGGAAATTTTCTTCCCGGTAACTTTACAGACTCCGTACGTTTTGTTGTCGATGCGCTTGATGGCATCATCCAGGTACTTCACAAATTTACGTGTTCTGTTAAACAGCATGTATGTTTTTTCCCTTTCCTGAGCATCGGTTCCTGCATCCGCCATGTGGAATGAATAAGCCGACTCATCGGAAGAGTTTTCCATGCTTTCACGCAAGCTGCGTTGCAACGTATTGAGTTCTTCTTCGGCATCCTTTCTTTTCTTAAGGATGATTTCTCTAAAGTACTCCAGATCTTTATCGCTGTATGGGGAGACGCGTTCGCTGTCTTGTTGTTCCACTTTCTTAGCCATGTTATTACTTCTTTAGGAATTAACCGTTCTTCTTATGGAAATGGTACACTTGCCGTCACCTATTTCCCAAGTTTTTATAAAATCTGAAACTTCAAGTTCTTTCAACTGAAGTTCCTCAGCCAGTGTTTCTTTCTTGATGTAATCGCTCATCGACACTACTGCTTCACTCAAATCATCAGAAGCAACCACGCCCAGAACTACCCGGTCTGTGACTTCAAAATCTGCCTCTTTCCGCATGTTTTGTACACGATTCACAAATTCACGCGCCAAACCTTCCTGAATCAATTCAGTACTCATTTCAGTATCTACTGCAACGCTTAATCCACGTTCAGTTTCTACCTGCCAGCCTTCCAGACCTGTGCGAATAATTTCAAGTCCTTCTTCATCCAGCCGGATATTTTCACCGTCTTCCAGCTCGATATCGATATAGCCTTGCTGCTCAAAATTAGTGATTTCATCGGTACTAAGCTGACCTACTTTTGAAGCAACTGCTTTCATTTTTGGACCCAACCGTTTACCCAATACGGGGTAATTTGGCTTTGCGCTTTTATGCACAATACCGGAATCGTCATCCACAAACTGGATATCTTTTACATTCACTTCTTCAAGGATAATATCTTTGATTGAAAGAATCGCCTGACGTTCCACTTCATCTTTAATCGGCAGGATAATTCTTGAAAGCGGCTGCCTAACATTGATATCAATTTGATTTCGGATACGAAGTACGATTGACGAAATCAATCGGGCCATATCCATTTTATGCTCGAGGTTCTTGAAAATTGCTGTTTCTTCCACTGTAGGAAAGAATGATAAATGCACTGATTCTTCGTCCAGTTTAGAAACTTCGTTCAATCTTTGATACAACCATTCACCCACAAATGGTGCAATTGGGCTAATCAACTGACTCATACTCTTGAGGCATTCGTAGAGTGTTTGATAAGCCGCAGTTTTATCCAGCGTAGTCCCGGATTTCCAAAAACGGCGTCGGTTCCTGCGAACGTACCAGTTGCTTAGCTCTTCCACAAAAGTTTCCATCTCTCGAGCAGCTTTGGTAGGCTCATACGCTTCGAAGTACTCTTCAACAAGCTTAATCGTGGTATTCAATCTCGAAATTATCCACTGGTCGATTTCAGGACGATCCGGAACCGGGATCTGATTCCCCGAATAGGTGAATCCATCAATATTGGCGTAAAGAGCAAAAAACGAATAGGTATTAATCAGCGTACCGAAAAACTTTCGCTGAACTTCTTCAAGTCCCTGAATACTGAACTTTAAATTCTCCCAAGGAGCGGAATTGCTCATCATATACCAGCGAACTGAATCCGCACCGTATTTCTCAATTACTTCAAAAGGATCAACTGAATTCCCTTTCGACTTACTCATTTTCTCGCCTTTCTCATCGAGAACAAGTCCGTTTGAAACTACATTTTTGAATGCCACCTCATCAAACAACATGGTTCCCAATGCATGAAGCGTATAGAACCAACCTCGTGTCTGATCCACACCCTCTGCAATAAAATCAGCGGGGTAATTATAGCTGAATTCATGATCGTTATCATAAGGATAGTGCCATTGAGCGAAGGGCATAGAACCGGAATCAAACCAAACATCTAATAAATCCGGGATTCTGCGCATGGTTCCCCCATCAGGAGCTTCCCATGTAATTTCATCTATATACGGGCGATGTAAATCAATTTCTTCATCTTCAGGGATACCGGCTTTCTCGCGAAGCTCATTCATCCCGCTGATACATTCCACATATTCGGGATCTTTATCACTTTGCCAAATCGGAATAGGAGTTCCCCAGTAGCGCTGGCGTGAAATAGCCCAATCAACATTATTTTCAAGCCAGGTGCCAAAACGTCCGGAGCCCGTACTTTCGGGTTTCCAATTGATGGTTTTGTTCAAATCTACCATGCGTTTTTTCACATCAGTAGTTCGGATGAACCATGACTCCACCGGGTAACTCATCAAAGGTGTACCTTTTCGCCAGTCAAACGGATAATTGTGAACATAGGTCTCATGACGGAACATCAGGCCTTTTTCTTTAATGGCCCTGGCAATTTCTTTATCTGCCTCTTTAAACCACTGCCCCTCGAAATCAGGAACTTCTGACGTGAATCTACCTTCACGGTCAATCGGGTTAAACATTGGGATACCTGCTTTTTGGCAAGAATCGTAATCATCGGCACCATAAGCCGGGGCTGTATGCACAACTCCGGTTCCATCATCGGTGGTAACATATTCTGCTGGAATCACTTTCCATGCTGTAGACGGATCGTGTTCTTTTTGAGCGTAATCAAAAATCGGTTCATAGGATCTTCCAAGCAAACTAAAGCCGGTGTAGTCTTCAATATGGATGAAATCTTCTCCAAAAACCCGCTCTTCACAGCCTTTGGCAATAATGTAGTTTTCGTTGTTATGACCCACCTTCACATAATCCAGGTTAGGGTTGATGGTGAGCGCCATATTAGAGATGGTTGTCCATGGGGTGGTTGTCCATGCAAGAAAAAAGGTGTTTTCTTCCCCTTTAACCGGGAATTTCACATAGATTGATGGATCCTGAGTTTCTTTGTAACCAAGACTTACTTCATGGGAAGAAAGTACAGTACCACTACCCGGAGAATACCATTGAATTTTGTAGCCTTTGTACACCAACCCTTTCTCGAAAAGTCTGTGAAGTGCCCACCAAACTGATTCGATATATTCGTTTTTGAATGTGATGTATGGATTCTCCTGATCTACCCAGTATCCCATCCGGGAGGTTAAGTCGTCCCAAAGGTCTTTGTATTTAAGCACACTCTCGCGACACTTCGCATTGTATTCCGCTACTCCATATTCCTCTACCTGAGACCGGCCTTCTAAGCCAAGCTCTTTTTCTACTTCAATTTCTACGGGAAGTCCGTGTGTATCCCAGCCCGCTTTACGCTCTACCCGGAATCCTTTTAGCGTTTTATATCGGCAGAATAAATCCTTTACGGTACGCCCCATCACATGATGAATGCCCGGTTTTCCGTTAGCTGTAGGTGGTCCTTCAAAAAAGGTAAAAGGAATCCCGTCTTCTCTGCTCTCAAGACTTTTATTAAAAATCTGATTTTCCTTCCACCAGTTTAAAATCTCAACTTCTGCGTTAGGATAATTAAGCTGCTTTATTTCCTTAAATTTTTTTGCCATAAAAAGTTTTAGTCCGGCGAATCATTGTAAGCCCTAAATATAGTAATTCTTCAAGAAAAGCTTTTGGTTTGTTCGGTTAAAAACTTTGTGATGATAAATTTAACATATCATAGTATATCCCTGAAAAACTAACTTAAAGCCCATACCTTTAGCCAAAACCTCAAATAAATCTATATGGAAAACTACTTACGGGAAATCACTCAAGAAAATCCTTACAAACTTGTCTTTGTTTGCCTCGGCAATATTTGTCGGAGCACAACTGGCGAAGGAGTCTTTATTTATAAAGTGAAAGAAGCTGGTTTAGAATCTTACTTCTATATCGATTCTGCTGGAACTGCTGCCTATCATACCGGAGAGCGAGCCGACCGAAGAAGCCAGGAAACCGCAAATGGTCATGGGGTTCACCTGCCGTCAATAGCCCGCAGATTTGAATATGCAGATCTGGAAGAATTTGACCTGATTCTCGCGATGGACTCCTCTAATCTCACAAACATCAATCAACTCGATCGAAAAGGGAAATTCGCCAATAAAGTTAAATTGCTCCGTGAGTTCGATCCTGAACCAGGAAATAAAGAAGTACCCGATCCTTATTATGGAGGGCAGAACGGGTTTGAAAATGTTTTCAAAATGATAGATCGGAGTTGCAAGGCTCTTTTGGAAGAATTAAAGCCACATATTCAGAATTGAATACTTATCAGTTAATAAGTATCTTCTTTACCAATTAATAAGTTGACTATGGCTTCTACAAAAGAAACAATCGTTTTACTTGGGGACGAACTCATCCGGAAAAAAGGATATAACGCGTTTAGTTATGCGGACATTTCCCGGCAGTTAAATGTTAAAAATGCAGCTATACATTATCACTACCCATCGAAACCAGATCTAGCTGAAGCTGTCGTAGATTTCCACACAGATAGTTTTAATCGTTTTACTGAAAAGGCATCTTCTAAAAATGAAGCTGATCAGATCAAGATGTTTTTGAACTTCTATGCATCCATTCAGCTCAGCGGGAAACTTTGCGTGATTGGTTCTTTTGCCAGTGATTGGAATTCTATGGAAGAAGAAGTACAGGGTAAAGTCACTGAATTCACTAATACCGTACTGGGATGGATTACAGAAACTTTGCGTATGGGAAAAGAAAAAAATCTTCTTAGTTTTACCAGCCCTGCCAATATTGAAGCGATGAAAATCCTCACGAACATGTGTGCAGGAACTCAACTAGCCAGAATAACCGGCAGTAATGATTTTACGGAGATTAAGAACTCCATTTTAAAAGAAATTATCCACTAACCTACCTATCAATAAGTATACTTATGAAAAGAGTCGTTATTACAGGCCTAGGAGCCGTTACACCCATCGGAAATACCGTTGATGAATTTTGGGATTCACTTAAAAATGGAAAAAGTGGAGCAGGTCCTATCACAAAATGGGATCCTGAGCATTATAAAACTCAATTCGCATGCGAGCTTAAAGATTTTGATCCATCCATCTATCTCGATCGAAATGAGATTCGAAAGAATGACCCCTATGTGGTATATGCTTTATGCTCAACTCAACAAGCCATAGATGAATCCGGACTGGATTTTGATAGTATGGACAGACACAGAGTTGGAGTAATCTGGGGAACAGGTGTAGGTGGATTCGATTCTTTTGAAAAAGAAGTGATGGCGTTTGCCAGAGGAAATGGCACTCCGCGATTCAATCCTTACTTCATTGTGAAAACCATTCCGAATATGGCATCGGGTATAATCTCGATCAAACATGGTTTAATGGGAATTAATCAGACTGTTATTTCTGCCTGTGCCACCTCAAATTCCGCTATTATGGATGCGTTCAACTACATCCGTTTGGGTAAAGCTGATGTCATAATTTCTGGTGGGTCTGAAGCATCTATTACTTATGCTGCAATGGGTGGATTCTCTACCATGAAAGCTCTCTCTCAAAGAAATGGCGATCCTGCATCTGCATCAAGGCCATTTGATACCGAAAGAGATGGCTTCGTGATGGGTGAAGGTTCGGGCGCACTCGTTCTTGAAGATTATGATCATGCCATTGCCCGGGGAGCAAACATCATTGCAGAAGTACTCGGAGCATCCAGTACAGCTGATGCGTATCACCTTTCAGCAACTCATCCGGAAGGCTTGGGTGCAAAAACAGCGATGAATCTTGCTCTTGAAGAAGCTGGACTTTCCATCTCCGATATTGGGTATATCAATGCCCACGCAACTTCAACTCCTGTTGGTGATGTAAGTGAGTTAAAAGCGATTAAGTCTGTGATCGGAAATAGCGGAGCAGCACCAAAAATCAGCTCTACAAAATCGATGACCGGCCACCTTTTAGGTGCTGCCGGCGCAGCGGAAGGTATTGCAAGCATTAAAGCTATTCAGGAAGGAATCATCCCACCAACTATCAATGTAGAGAATCTGGATCCGGAAGCTGAAGGATTGGATATCGTTGTTAATGAAGCCGTTGAGTCTGAGGTTAATTACGCAATGAGTAACACCTTTGGTTTTGGCGGACACAACGCAATTGTAGTGTTTGGAAAGGTTTAACGGTTGAATTCTAAATCAGGAGTATGAGAAGTAGGAATATTTTTATAAAAATTATTCCTACTTCGTAATTCAACTATTCTTTTGATGGTACCAGAAGCAATAAAAATAGCTATTCAATCTGAGCTTAATATAAAGCTAACTTCTGGTGAACTTCTTCATGGAGGGGACATCAATCAGGCTGCCAAAATTGACTCGGATTCAGGAGATCGGTTCTTTCTTAAATGGAATACCTCGGCTCCTTCTGATATGTTTAAAGTGGAAGCTAACGGACTCGTTTTACTTGATTCTGCGCTTACCGATTTGATCATACCTGAGGTTGTTCTGGTCGGTGATGATTTCTTGTTGCTGGAATTTATTGAGGAAGCGAACTCGGGCTCGTCCTCCGACTTTGGAATCCAACTCGCAAAACTTCACAAGAAAACGAATGAGTTGTTTGGGCTTGATCACTCTAACTATATTGGTCGCCTTCCTCAGCAAAATAAATATCACAATGATTGGCTGGAGTTTTTTGTGCGGGAAAGGCTAGAACCACAAGTCAAATTAGCCATTGATTCCGGTAAACTACCTGTGCAGTTAGCTAATATTTTCGAAAGGGTGATGAATTACACCTATGTGGTTTTCCCGGAGGAACCTCCGGCTCTATTGCATGGAGATTTATGGGGTGGAAATTATATGTTCACTGCAGATGGAAAAACCTGCATCTATGATCCGTCAGTTTATTATGGTCATCGGGAAATGGATTTAGCTATGACAAGGCTTTTTGGTGGATTTGACTCTGATTTCTATCAAGGTTATAACGAAGTATATCCTCTACAAAAAGGGTTCGAAGAACGCTCTAAGCTCTGTAACCTCTACCCTATTCTGGTGCATGCTAATCTTTTTGGGGGACATTATGTAAGACAGGCAGAATCTCTTTTGAAACGATTTTTCTAACCCTTCGAATCTGATTGAAGTTTAAACTCTTTGGGAGTCATGCCCGTTTCTTTCTTGAAATAAGAATTGAATGTCGATTTAGAATTAAACCCCGCTTTCTCTGCAATTGCAACGATGGTAAGATGCCCCATATCCTTGTCGATCAATAATTGCTTTACTTCTTCCAGTCGATATTCGTTTACATAAGAATAGAAGTTCTTCTGAAATGAAGCATTGATCAATCCACTGAGCTGTTTTGGCTTCATTCCTAAATGCTCGGCCAGCTTCCTTAGGGTAAGGTTAGGATCAGTATATGGTTTCTCGTCCTCCATTATTTCCCTGATCTTTTCTTTGAATTGCTGAAGTTCTGAGGAGTCTACTCTTTTAGAATTAAAGTTCTTAAGAATTAACACTTTTTCATTTCTGAAGACTTCTACTCCAATCCAGTACATATATATACATAAGGTTACCCAAAGCGAAAAGTAAGTAATGGTTGAAGATTTCATCTCAAAGAAAACTGCATTTATGGTAAGATTCGTAACCCAAACCAACAAAATGGCATACGTACCAAAATAGAATCTGGTAAGCCATTGTGTTTCGTTTTTCTTTCTCTCCTGACTTCCATTCAGCTTATTGATTTGCTGTATTGAAACAGACATGTAGACCACCAAAGAAGCTACTCCTCCGAATTGTTCCAGTATTACCCAGTATGGGTCAAAGTCAGTATGAAGGTGACCTGTTCTCGCCTCCGGAGAGGAGAAATACATAATCATGTAATACAAGAATGTTGCCAGGCCTGGTATAAAGTGAAGCCAATCCGTTTTACTGAATGAAAAATTATCTTCTAAAAGATTTCTGGAGTGAAAGTACAAAAGTGGTCCAAGAAGAAGCAGGAAAGAGATGGGTATGAATGCAGTTTTTATGTCAAAATGTAAGCTATAGGATGTTCCGAACATTTGAAACTTTAGCCCAAATAGAGACCATACTATTATATAGAGTGCCAGAAAAAACTCAATGGATTTCTTCCTGAAGAAGAATATGGATATAACTCCCAGAAAAACTCCTCCGAACAAAGTCGGGTAAACAACTCTTGAATATAGGGAAGCATGAGTACTGCTTCCCCGGAACTGTTCAGCCAGATAATTTTCCAATTCTAGTAATGCAGTTTCTTTTTCTTCAATCAAAGGCATATTACAATATTCGCAAAAGCCTTCATTCTCATGTTCAATGTGATCTCCAGAACAGCCACAAGGAGGACAAAAGTAGACTCCGGTTCCTTCAATATTCTGATCCACATAATAGCCTGCTCCCGATATAGCAACCATTGATAACACCAAAAGAGGTAATATCCACTTTAAAATTATCTTTGAAGAATCGTGCATTACTTAAATTCTTAAGTCATTTTCTTTTTTTCTGCGACCAATCTACGCCTTATATCTCTATAAGTTATCCGTTTTGAGCTCTTATATGTTCGAATAGAAGCATTCGCACTTACAATGTAGAACATAGTTCCAATGGCTTTCGTAACTAGTTCTAAACTTCAAAAATACCAAGTCCTATGATAATTAAATCAAAAATCATTTTACCACTGATGATTATATCACTCTTACTGAGCTATTCATTTTTGAATGCACAAACTACCCCGTTCAAATCCGTAGAATGGCTTCAGGAAAATCTTGACCGCGAAGACCTTGTAATACTTCATGTAGGCCCGGAAGACGCTTATTTGGAAAAACATATTCCAGGAGCCCATTTGGTTGGAAGCCGGAACTATACATTTACATCGGATGACGAAACACAGGTTTACGATTTACCTCCTGTAGAAAATCTGGTGGCTTTCCTTGAATCGAAAGGCGTTGACAACGGAGACACTATTATCATCTATGCCGGGACTAATGGGATCTCCCCAACAACTCGTTTATATTTTACTCTAGATTATCTTGGTTATTCAAACAATACCTTTTATTTGGATGGTGGTTTACCACTTTGGGAACATGAAGGCGGGCAAACCACTTCGGAAATTCCCAAAACTCCAAAAGGATCTTTCATTCCAAAAGCCAACCCTGGTTTAGTCGTTCCAATTAGTTTTGTAAAAGAAAATCTGAGTAATGAGTCCCTGAATATTGTGGACGCCAGATCTCCTGTCTATTACGAAGGAATTCAGGAGTCGATGGGATCTAAAGGACATATTCCGGGGGCAAAAACAATTCCCTATACTTCAATAGTCAATGAAGGCCCAAACGGATCTTATATCCTGAAATCTAAAGATCAGATTCAAAAAATATTCGATGAGCAAGGTTTGGATAAAAACACTCCAATTATAGTGTATTGCCATATTGGCCAACAAGCCACACTGGTTTACTTTGCAACTAAAATTCTGGGATATAATGCCCGGTTATTTGATGGTTCTATGCATGCCTGGGGACACGATAGTAATAATCCGCTCGAGGTAAACTAATGCCCTTTCTCTCAAAAGAAGCTGAACCTTATTGGAATCCCTACCTTTCGGGGATAGGATTGGGGTTAGTTTTATTACTCACTTTTTTAGTGATGGGGAGAGGAATTGGGGCTTCTGGAGCCATGACTTCTGTAGTCGCGACTACCGCAAGTGTAATCTCCCCACACACAACAGCCGCAAATGATTTCTATCAGGGATATTTGGGAGATGGAACCGTAAGTCCACTTAAAGACTGGCTGGTTTTTGAAGTTCTTGGTGTGCTTATTGGAGGTTTTCTGTCTGGACTTTTTGCTGGACGAACAAGAATCAAAATTGAGAAAGGAGCCGCTATCACGACGAATAGAAGGTTTCAATATGCGTTTATTGGCGGGATGATTATGGCCTTTGGTACTAAGCTTGCCAGAGGGTGTACCAGCGGTCAGGCACTTACAGGAGGAGCTCTGATGAATGTGGGTAGCTGGCTATTTATGATTTCACTATTTGCAGGAGCGTATGCAACAGCTTGGTTTGTTCGGAGGTTGTGGGTATGAATGGTCCCTTTTTTATTAACGGATGGATTGGTGAAGAAGCCAGTCTGATTTTTGCACTCTTTATTGGAATTACCTTTGGCTTCTTTCTTGAACGTGCGGGTTTGGGAAGTGCAAAAAAACTTGCTGCCCAATTTTATGGGACAGATATGACTGTCTTCAAAATGATGTTTACAGCAATCATTACCGCTATGATCGGATTGTTTTGGTTCAATCAATTTGGTTGGTTGAACCTTGAGTTGGTATACCTGACCCCGACTTTTATCGCCCCGCAAATTATTGGCGGATTGGTTTTTGGCGTTGGATTTATTGTTGGAGGGTATTGCCCTGGAACTTCCTGTGTTGCAGGAGCAACGGGCAGTCTTGATGGCTGGATGAACGTATTGGGAATGCTAACCGGGATTTTAGTTTTCGGCGAATTCTACCCTCTGTTGGAAAGCTTTTACAATGCCACACCTATGGGCGAACTCACTTTAACAGACTATTTTAACATTCCCTTCGGAGTAATGGTTTTTATTTTGGTGATGGTAGCTTTAGCTGGGTTTTGGGCCTCAGAAAAAATTGAAACACGATTGAGTTCAAAAAACTGATATGAAGCTCAACATCAATCATAAACTTGCGTTAGCTGCTTTTATCCTTTCTGTTTCAGCATTGGGAGTATCTGTCTTTTCCGGTGATACTTCCTCGGCAAAGAATGAAGATGAACCCCAATACATTACAGTGTTAGAATTGGCTGAACAGATCAAAAACAGAGAGGATTTTCTCCTTATTGATCTTAGGAGTTTATCCGACTACAATCAGTTTAACATCCCCACTGCGAAGCATCTCCCTATAGCCGAATTATATGATTTCAATACTGAAATGGAAGTTCAACTTATTGTTTACGCCGAAGCTGATTCTCTTTCCAGTCTTGCTTTCTCCGTTTTAAAAGACAAAGGCTTCGAAAATATGCTCGTTCTAAAAGGGGGTATTCAGGATTGGTACAATCGTCTTCTTTATCCAAAAATGCCCTTAACAATTCCCGAAGAAGACATTGAAATAGCAAACCATGTTAAAGAACTATCCGCATATTTTGGGGGAAGATCTCAATTTGTTGATGAAGGGAATCCACTTGAGTACTACAAGAGTACCTCCTCAAATCAGCCCAAAATAAAAAGCCAGCTGGTGAGGATGGGATGTTAAATTCAAAAAAGAGATCACTTAATAACTCGTTTATCAGGGTTGTAGGTGAAGAGGGATTAATTCCTCTTAGGAATGGAAAATTTCAGAGATATATCAACTTTGACAATGCAGCTAGCACCCCTTCATTTGAATCAGTTTCAGAACTAGTCAGAAAATTTCTTCCTTATTATTCAAGTGTTCATCGAGGAGCAGGATATAAATCTCAATTAAGTACTGAAGTTTATGATAAAGCTCATAACATAGTAGCAGAATTTATTGGTGCCGATACTTCTGAAAACACAGTTATTTTCACAAAAAATGCTACTGAAGCATTAAACAAACTATCATATCGTTTTCCTTTTAAAAAGGATAGCGTTGTTCTTACTACAGAAATGGAACACCATTCAAATGATTTGCCCTGGAGAGATAAAGCTGAAACCATTCATGTAAGAATAACTGAAAAAGGGACCCTGGATCTTGACGATCTGGATACTAAGCTTAAAAAATATGCTCCCAGAGTAAGCTTGGTCTGTGTTTCGGGTGCCTCTAACGTTACCGGGATTGTTCAACCAATTCATACCATCGCAAAAATGGCGCATGATTATGATGCAAAAATTGTAGTTGATGCTGCTCAACTTGCTCCGCATAAGAAAATTGATATTCGGCCAAATGATGATTTATGGCATATTGATTTCCTCGTGTTCTCGGCACACAAAATGTATGCTCCATTCGGAACTGGTGTATTAGTTGGTCCAAAAGATACTTTCCTCAACTCTGCCCCTGAATATTCGGGAGGCGGCACGGTCGAGTCTGTCACTTTAAACGATATAAGATGGGCAGATTTACCCGACAGGGAAGAAGCCGGAAGTCCAAATGTAATTGGCGCTGTTGCATTAGCAAAGGCTATTCAAACCCTAACACGTTTCAGCATGGATAAAATCAGTAGGCGAGAAAAGAAGCTTACCCGGTATGCTATTGAAAAGCTTGGCTGCATCAAAGGAATTACGATTTATGGGGATAGAAATGTAGATAGAGTAGGAGTAATTTCATTTAATTTAGCCGGAGTCCATCACCAGGAAGTTGCTGATATTCTAAGTACTGAGTTTGGTATTGGTGTAAGAAACGGATGTTTTTGCGCTCATCCTTACGTAGTAAAGTTACTACGACTTTCTGATGCGGAGATTAAAAAATGGCGGGATGAATCTTTAAATGGACATAAAAATAGCCTGCCTGGTTTAGTCCGGGTCAGCTTTGGATGTTACAATACTTTTGAGGAAGTCGATTTGTTTAGTGAAGCAATCGAAAAAATTGTAGCGGATTCGAATGTTCAATCAGACATTAAGCCAATTATCCAGCTCGACACACAATCAAAGCAGTTACTAAGTGAACTAGATATTGATGGCCAAAACCTGGTTTCCTGAATAATGAATTCAGCTTAAGGGGTTTTTACTCTCTGTTTCCTTTCTAACAACAGGTGCCACTTCAGTCGCAAATAATTCAATTGATTTCAATACCTCTTTATGGGGTATGCTCCCAACCGTCATTTGCATTAAAAATCGATCGTGCTTAAATATTTCATATTGATACATGATTTTATCGATCACTTCCTGTGGACTTCCCACAAAGTTAGCCCCTTCAAGTGCAGTTGAGGCGTCAAACTGATTCCGCTGCATGGGTGACCAACCCCGTTCTCTTCCTATCTTGTCCATCACTTGTTTAAAAGCCGGGAAAGCTATATCTGATGCTTCCTGAGAGGTTTCGCTTATAAACCCATGCGAGTTTATGCTTAGCTTTTGTCTAGGCTGATCGTGTTCTTCCGCACCCCTGGAATGCAAATCAACCATTTGTTTGAATTGCGCCGGGTATCCGCCTATAATCGCCAAAGCCATTGGGAGCCCCAACGCTCCGGTGATATAAGCAGACTTTGGAGTTCCACCAACTGCTCTCCAAATTGGAATTTTCTCCTGATAAGCTCTTGGATAAACACCCCGGTCGTTAATTGCCGCTCTGTGCTTTCCGCTCCAGGTGATATTGGTCTCTTTCTGAATCTGGAGGAGCAACTCTAGTTTTTCTTCAAAAAGTTCTTCATAATTCTGCAAATCATATCCAAAGAGAGGAAAAGATTCGATGAAAGACCCTCTGCCTACGATAATTTCTGCTCTGCCTTTCGAAAGTAAATCAATAGTTGCGAATTGCTGATACACCCGAACCGGATCTTCTGATCCTAATACGGTAACTGCTGTGCTTAACTTAATTGTTTTTGTTCGGGTAGCCGCAGCTGCCAAAATAGTTGTTGGAGATGACGATACATATTCCTCTCTGTGATGTTCTCCAATAGCATATACATCTAAGCCCAACTCATCGGCCAGTTCAATTTCTTCCATAAGATTAGCAAGGCGCTCTGAAGGATGAAGTAATTTCCCCGTTTCAGAATCCGGGGTATTTTCGACAAAAGTATAAAGGCCAAGTTCCATGTAAATCAACTATAAAATTCATTGGTCATCCTGAACTTGATTCAGGATCTTATGTATTACAAAGATTCCGAAATAAATTCGGAATGACCTAATTATAAAACGGTTTTAGGATTAAATTTCACCATGTCATACAAAAGAATAATCAGCCTGGTTCCAAGTCTTACGGAGTTACTCATTGATTTGGGATTGAAAGATCAGCTGATCGGACGAACCAAATTTTGTATTCATCCTGAACAGAGAGTCCAACTTATTACTTCGGTTGGAGGGACTAAGAATCCGCATATCCAGAAGATTTTAAGTCTTAATCCTGACCTCATCATCACTAATAAAGAAGAAAACCGTAAGGAAGATGTTCAGGAGCTTGCCAAGCATACCGAAGTCATCGTTACAGAAATTGATACCATTGATGAGGCAATCGAATGGATTCTTAAGCTTGGAACAAAGGTGGGTAAAATCACAGAGTCCGAAGGGATGGTTTCAGAAATCATAAAGCTTTCTGCTAACATTCCTACTTTAAACCCCATACAAACGGCCTACTTTATTTGGAAAGATCCGTGGATGACCGTTGGAAATGATACCTACATTCATGATGTGATGTCTCGATATGGATTGGTAAACGTATTTAGTAATCAAAGCAGGTATCCAGTTACTACTCTTGGAGAACTTTCTTCGCTTAGTCCTGATCTGGTACTGCTCAGTAGTGAACCCTATCCTTTCAAAGAAAAACATATTTATGAACTCAAGGAAGTATGCCCGGATTCGAATATTGAATTAGTGAATGAAGAATGGTTCAGCTGGTATGGCAGCCGGATGGTTCCTGCTTTTGAGGCACTTAACTCCTGGCGAACTCAATTATCCCTTAAATAAAAAAACCGGATTTCTCCGGCTTTTAATTCATCTTTATTTATACGCCGGAGGCGCCATTCCATTTGCCCGATAATAGGCTACCATTTGTCCACAATGATGAGAATTATGCCGAAGTGCGCCTAAAACACCCGCAGTAAAGGCTCCGCTTTCTTCTGCTGCATGTACAATTTTGATAAATGAGTCAAACTGTTCGGTAGTGTAAGTTATTAATTCTTCTTTACTCATTCGGTCTTCATCTCCCGGTTCCCATGCAATTGGTTCGCCTTTGAGACGTGCATTGAACCATTCCAGACTATAAGCTATATGAAATGCCTGTGCACCAAATGTTCTCATTTCTTCTCCGGGCTTGAAAGAAAAATCTTCGGCGGGCATCCCTTCTAACACTTCCAATGTAAAGTCTTTAGCATTTGTCAGATTCTGATCCAAATATTCATAATTAGCTCGTTCAACGGGTTTTTCATCCATTGCAATCACCGTTACAGATACCATAAGCAGACCGAGTGCAATTATTGAGTAGTTAACTTTTTTCATAATGTATTTGATTAATTCGATGACCTACTATCGGCTAAGAATTTGTGGAATTGTCTCATTTAATGCTAAACCTATTATTCACTTTCTTCTTTTTTAACGGTTGGGTATTTCACCCCTAATTGTTCAAGGTATGTGTCAAATCTGGTTTCATCGAAGTAGTATTTCTCCAGTAGCGGACGGAATTGCTTCATAATATCTGTATTCAAGTAGGTAGCCGGTTTATCTGTTTCTGTAAGCATGGGCTTATACTCTGTTTCTACCGTTTGAACTTCGTTATAATACTTCCATGAGGCTTCGATTAATTCCGGTTTTAGCAGGAAATCGAGCATCGTCATTGCCTGAACTTTAGCTCCGGCTGTAACACCTTTATGCGCAATAGGAGTTGCCATCGCAATAGCATTCGACCAATGGTGACCTTGCAAACCAGGAATATTTGAAGGATATCGAAGCGTTACGGTTGGTACTTTCCAGGAGATGTCACCAATATCATCCGATCCTCCGCTTACGGGATTTTCGAGAGGTACTCCAATAGTGTCCAGCTCCGTAATTAATCCTCTTGGTCTTGAACCTACCTCTTTTTGAACGGCTTTAGCTAAGGTTTGATCGGCTTCGCTCCATTCCGGCAAACCCACCTCTTCAATATTTTGATGCATGGTTTCAGCTATTACCTTGTTAAAGTGTCGTGGCCATGCCGTTCCAATAATCCTCGAAGAAACTTCTGTCCCGGTCATCAAAGCTGCCCCATCAGCCATATTATTGGCATATCCATACAACTCCATAATTCCGTCATAGGTGATATCTCTTAAAAAGTACCAGATAGAAGCTTCGGAAGGGACCACGTTCGGCTGATCTCCTCCATTCGTTATGGTAGAATGCGATCGGGTCAATGGATGTAAATGCTCGCGTTTATAATTCCAGCCAATATTCATCAATTCAACTGCATCGAGAGCACTTCTTCCTCTCCAGGGAGATCCAGCCGAGTGAGCTGATTCACCTTTGAATGTATACTCAACTGAAATTAATCCTGTACCCGGTGCTTGTCCGTAGCGAACACTTAATCGGTTACTTACATGGGTAAAAATGCACATATCGATATCGTCAAAAAAACCATCTCTGGTGTAATACGCTTTTGCTCCCAGTAATTCTTCAGCGATTCCAGGCCAAAGAACAATTGTTCCCTGAATACCCTCACGCTCCATGATTTCTTTTACAACCAGTGCCGAAGTGATATTCAGTGGGATGCCTGAATTATGACCTTCTCCATGTCCGGGCGCTCCTTCTACAATTGGATTGTGATAAGCCACTCCAGGTTTTTGAGACGCTTTCGGGATGCCGTCCACATCACTTCCCAAAGCTATTACCGGCTTTCCTTCCCCCCATTTAGCGAACCAAGCTGTTGGAATTCCTGAAATCCCATATTCTACTTCAAAGCCATTTTCTTCCAGAATTGAAGTAAGATATTTGGAAGATTCTACTTCCTGAAAACCAAGCTCTGCAAAGCTGAACACCTTGTCGACCATCACCTGACTTTGCTTGTGCCGATCCTGCACCATCTGCGCGGCTTCCTTTTTAAGTGCCTCGATCTGTTCCTCAGAATAATTATCCTGTGCCTGTGCTGAAATTGAAATGACTAAGAGTGAGCAGAATAGGATCAGACCCTTTTTGAAAAAATTAAGCATAGTAAATCCCTGAATGTTAAATGAGGAGTAAAGCAGTTTCAGTTCAATGTACTGAAAAGAGAGGTTTTTGAAAGGAAAATTCTCTTTGTTACTCAAACCCAAGCATTACTTTTTTCATCCGGGCTTTAATCTGATCGTTTCCCAAATTACCTATACTTCCTTCGTGGGTATGTTTGATTTCTTTTGGCGGGGTAAATGTACTCGATTCAATACTCTTACTTACTTGTTGGTAAGCATCTCTGAACGGAACGCCTTGAATCACCAGTTCATTCACTGCTTCTACTGAGAAGATGAGTTTGTATTTAGAGTCATCCAGAATATCTTCAGTAACTTTTATTTTACTTACTGAATAGTCAGCTATAAACAAACATTCTTTAATATCCTCAATGGCCGGGAAAAGTATTTCTTTCAATATCTGGAAGTCGCGATGATAGCCGGATGTAAGGTTTCCGATTACTGTGGCAATCGTCGCAGGCAAAGCCTTAAGCACATTGGTTTTGGCGCGAATTAACTCAAACACGTCCGGATTTTTCTTATGTGGCATGATGCTTGAACCCGTTGTGAGTTCATCTGGTAATTTCAAAAAGGCAAAATTCTGACTGTTATATAAGCAAACATCTGAAGCCAGTTTGTTCAGTGTTCCAGCTAACCCAGCCATTGCAAATGAAAGTGTTTGCTCTGCTTTACCTCTACCCATTTGTGCGTATACCACATTGGTATTAATTCCAGCAAATTCCAGGATCTCAGTGGTCATGGTCCGATTCAAAGGAAAGGAAGAACCATACCCTGCCGCCGACCCTAAAGGATTTTGATTAACGATGGTATGCGCTGCCTGCATCAATACGAGGTCATCTACCAAGCTTTCAGCATACGCGCCAAACCATAACCCGAAACTAGAAGGCATTGCGGCCTGGGTATGGGTGTATCCCGGAAGTAAGACTTTTTTATGTGCCTCACTTTGTTTTACTAAACCATTAAACAGTTTTTGAGTTAAAAAAGCAATCTCTTTGATCTGATCTCTCAGAAATAATTTTATATCAACCAGAACCTGATCATTTCTTGATCGCCCCGAGTGTACTTTTTTGCCTATATCTCCCAACTTTCGGGTAAGCATCAACTCGATTTGGGAATGAACATCTTCCACCCCTTCTTCAATTTCGAACTTACCCGGCTTAATAACTTCATCAAGAATTCGATTCAGTTCTTTCACTAACACTTCCAGTTCCTCTTTTTTAAGAAGTCCCACCGATTCAAGCATAGTGATATGTGCAATGGTTCCCTGAACATCATATTTAGCTAATTCAATATCCAGTTCACGATCTTTCCCCACAGTGAATTTCTCAATGAATTCATCCGTGTTGATTCCCTTTTCCCAAAGTTTTTTTGCCATAATTCTTTTTTGCTCTTTGTGAATGGTAAAACCCTTCACATGTTTAATAAATCAAAGTCCCCTCTTGAGACTTTCCTGCCGGTCAGGCAAGGGGGTGTTGTATTTAAACTCTAACCCATCCAATAACTTCATATAGATTTCAATTCCTTCTTCGATTTCTTTCAGATAGATAAACTCATTTGCAGTATGTGATCTTTTCGTATCTCCAGGTCCCATTTTAATACATGGAAACGGCATGTGTACCTGATCTGACATTGTTTGAGAACCGTAGGTTTTGATTCCTATTTCAATCCCTTTTTGTACAATTGAATGATTCTCATCTATATCTGAAGCATTCAGATTAAGAGAACGTGGATGTACTTCACATCCCACATGTTTCCAGATAATTTCCACTACCTCCGCATTTGAATACTGCTCATTCGGGCGCACATCCACCACAAACCTGCATTCATCAGGAACAACATTATGCTGTGTTCCTGCCTCAATTTGAGTTACTGTCATATTGATGTTACCCAATACTTCCGATTGTTTATCAAATTCAAAACTTCGAAACCATTCTATATCTTTCATCGCTTTGTAGATAGCATTTTCTCCTTCTCCACGTGCGGCATGACCGCTTTCTCCATGAGCTACACAATCCAAAACTATAAGTCCACGCTCGGCAATCGCCATATTCATAGATGTGGGTTCCCCGACCACTCCCAGGTCTATTTGCCCAATCTCATCTAACACAATTGGAACACCGTTTTTTCCGGACGATTCTTCCTCAGCCGAAGCCAGAAAAACCAGATTGTAAGGCTGTTCCTTTTTTGACAGCTCAATAAATACATGCAGCAAGCTAACTAAAGGCCCTCCGGCATCATTACTCCCTAATCCAATCAACTTCCCGTCTTCAATAGTGGCAGTAAACGGATCATAGCTCCATTTTGGAGTTGCTTTAACGGTATCGTGGTGAGAATTAAGTAATAGTGTTGGTTTAGACTCATCCACATAACCAGACCATGCCCAAACATTGTTTTGTTTTCTCTGGGCTTTGAAGTCATGTTCACGAAGATACTCCACCAATAAATCAGCAGTTTTATCTTCTTCCTCGCTATAAGACTGAATAGAAATAAGTTCTGAAAGCAATTCAATTGCGTGAACTGAAAGTTCTTTGTAGTTGCTCATTGTATTAACCTTGTTCCCGAATTCGAATCATTGATTGAGTCAAACTTTGTGATACTTACTTTTTCAACTCCGGATTTAAGTGCCTGAAATCCTAGATCCAGTTTTGGGATCATTCCATCTTTTATAACATTTATGCCCTTTAGATGGCGATAAAGTAACAGGTTCATTTCAGTGATTAACCGGCTCCCGTTCATTACTCCTTCAATATCCAGGCAGAAAATCATTTCTACATCATATACTTCTGATAATTCCTGAGCAACAAAAGAGGTAATCGAATCGGCATTTGTGTTCAACATATTTCCTGAACCATCGTGGGTTAAAGGGGCCAATACCGGAGTTACCTTCCTTTCAATCAGAACTTTTAATTCCTCTGAATTGATGTTTTCAATATCTCCAACCCACCCAAAATCAACAGGATCCGGATTTCTCTTTTTTGATTTTATGAGATTCATATCCGCGCCGGTCAAGCCTAAAGAGTTAACTCCAAGTGATTGTAGTTTCGCTACTATTTTCTTGTTGATGAGTCCGCCATAAACCATCGTTACTACATCAAGGGTTTCCTGATTAGTAACCCGTCTTCCTTCTATCATTTCTGATTTAATACCAAGCTTTCCGGCGACTTCAGTAGCAATCACGCCACCGCCATGTACCAAAATCTTTGGCCCCTTCATTTTGATGAACTCCTTCAAAAAGAGATCCATACTTTGTTCATCCTCAGCTATTCTACCACCGATTTTTATGACTTTCAGGCTTTGCATTACATCGACTCCAGCATTTTTTTGAGCACCGTTTGCATAGATACAATCCGGTTTGCAGCTTCTTCAATTACGAGGCTATCAGAGCTGTCCAACACGGCATCTTCAACCACCTGATTTCTGCGTACCGGAAGGCAATGCATAAACTTCGCTTTATTGGTGAACTTCATTTTCTCAACAGTAATCATCCATTTCGGATCGTTTGAAAGGACCTTTCCATATTCGGTATAGCTGCTCCAGTTTTTGGCATAGATGAAGTCTGCATCTTCGAACGCCTTTTGTTGATCGTATTCGGGCTTAAAATCTCCCAAGTACTGAGGAGCTAATTCGTAGCCTTTCGGGTGAGTGATGGTTAACTCAACATCAGCAACTGTCATCCATTCCACAAAAGAATTTGCTACCGCTTGAGGGATGGCCCTTGGATGCGGAGCCCAGGTTAAAACCACTTTTGGTTTTGCTACTTTTTTGTGCTCCTCAATAGTAATTAAATCGGCTAAAGCCTGCAGCGGATGTCCGGTTGAAGACTCCATATTAATCACCGGTACTCCGCAGTAGTTAACAAAAGCAGATAGTATTTTTTCTGAGTAATCTTCGTCCCGATCTTTTAATTCTGCAAAAGCCCGGATGGCAACAACGTCGAAATAGGCTCCAATCACAGCTGCAGCTTCTCTGATGTGTTCGGCTGAGTCGCCATTCATTACAGCGCCATCTGCAAACTCTAATTTCCAACTCCCTGCGTCAACATCCAGAACGACAGCATCTAATCCAAGATTCTGCGCGGCTCTTTGTGAACTAAGTCTGGTTCGTAAACTTGGATTCAGAAAAAGCAGGCAGATCGATTTATTCTTTCCGAGTGACTTCCATCCAAATGGATTAGCCTTCACCTCTTTTGCTTCCTCCAATAAGTCCGGAAGACTTGATATATCCTTAATGTTCAGGAATTGATTCACTTCAGCGCCTCCTTCAGGGAGTCGATAAACTGATCTGCTTCCTTGTAGGTGATATTTAATGGTGGCAACAAACGGATTATGTTTTTGTTGGAAGAAGACCCTGTAAACACGTGCTGCTCATACAATAGTCTTTTTCTTAGATCCGCAACGGGAAAACCGAATTCTGCTCCAATCATCAAACCTCTGCCCCTTACTTCTTTTACTTCGTCAATCTTTTTTAGGGCTTCAACAAGGTAATTCCCAACATTGGCTGCATTTTTAATGAGTTTTTCATTTTCAATGACTTCCAATACCGCCAATGCTGCCGCACAAGCCAGGTGATTCCCGCCGAAAGTAGTTCCCAGCATGCCATGTTTGGCTTCGAATTTTGGATGCGTGATAATCCCTCCAACTGGAAATCCATTTCCCATTCCCTTCGCTATTGTAATAATATCAGGTTGAATGAATGCATGCTGATGGGCAAAAAACCGACCCGTTCGCCCAAAACCTGATTGAACTTCATCCAGAATCAATATTGTATCGGTTTCATCACATAATGTGCGAAGATGTCTCAGAAAATCAGCGCTGGGTTCTATAATCCCTGCAACACCCTGGATTCCTTCGATCAATACACTACTTATATCTCCTTTTTTGAGTTCTGCCTCAACCCCCTCAAAATCTTCAAAAGCAAAACGGACTACTTCCGCCCCTTCATTCACTGGAAACAGAATATCAGGGTTATGAGTAGCGGCAACCGCAAGTGATGTTCGCCCATGGAAAGCCCCATCAAAAGCGACGATTTTCTTTCGCTGATTATATGCAGAAGCTACTTTTAGTGCGTTTTCAATAGCCTCAGCCCCAGAGTTACAGAGAAAAAGATTCCAGTTATAATAGCCACAAACTTCACCCAGTTTATGTGCCAGATCTTTTTGAATTGTGATCGGCACTGAATTAGAATAAAAGCCCAGTTTTCCCAGTTGCTCGGTCACGCGCTCTACATAATGCGGATGTCCATGCCCGATGGAAATAACAGCGTGTCCGCCATAAAAATCTAAATAGGCGGTGTGTTGACGATCATATACCAGACAGCCATCAGCCTCTACCGGCTCTACATTAAATAAAGGATATACTTCGAATAATCTCATTCCGTAATTCGGTTTATTTTTTCGAAGGAGGCCACAATTCCCTTTATAAGTGCAGAGCTCAATCCCTGATGTTCCATCTCATTTAAGCCGGCAATAGTGCATCCCATTGGAGTAGTTACTTTATCAATTTCTCTTTCGGGATGAGCGCTTCCTTCCACCAGCAACGAAGCCGCACCTCGCGCCGTTTGCATAGCTATTTTCTGAGCTTCTTCGGCTTCAAATCCAAGCTCAATTCCGCCTTGAGTTGCCGCCCGGATATAACGAAGAAAGAAGGCGATTCCACTGGCTGCCAGCACCGTTGCAGCTTTCATCAGGCGCTCTTCGATAATAAGTGTTTCTCCCAATGACTTAAACATTTCTTCTACTTTTGAGAGATGATCACCAGCCAGCTCATTCCCGCAAACACACGTCATAGATTCCGAAATGGCTGCAGCAGTATTAGGCATAGCCCGGATAATGGCGAACTCATCCTTCAAATAACTTTGAATCACATCCAGAGAAACCCCGGTTATTGTTGATACCAGTATGTGCTTCTTTGCATCCAATACTGGCTCTATTCCTTTCACCACATCCTCAAGCTGTTTGGGCTGTACACACAGAAAAATGTAAGTAGCTTTAGAAACCGCTTCTTTGTTATCTGAAGTAGTTTGAAAACCTCGTTCTTTCAGGTGATCAAGTCTTGATAAATGACGGCGGGTCAGAGTGATATTTCCTGCACCAAAATTTCCTGCGAATCCTTTGGCTATAGCTTCACCCAGATTCCCCGCTCCTAGAATGGCTATATGTTTGTTAGTACTCATAATTAAAATACTGAAGATTTCAGATTAAGTCCGGTCGTTTCTTCTAGTCCGAACATCAAATTCATGTTTTGAATGGCTTGCCCTGAGGCTCCTTTTACTAAATTATCGATCACTCCTGTGATCAGGATTTGACCTCCTTCCTTTTTTAGGTGAAGAATGGCTTTGTTGGTATTCACTACTCGTTTCACATCCAGTTCTGTTTCTGAGAGATGAACAAAAGGATTGGAGGAATAATAGCCCTGATACAATTTTTTAATTTCCGCTTCACTTGCTTCAATCTTTAAATAACATGCGGCCAGTATTCCTCTGGCAAATGCCCCCCGCATAGGGATAAAATGAATATCGTTGTTAAATTCATTCTGGAGCTGATTCAGACTTTGTTTAATCTCGCCCAAATGCTGATGTGTAAATGCCTTATACACTGAAGCGTTATTACTCCTCCAACTGAAATGAGTCGTTGAAGAGTGATTCTGACCCGCGCCGGTACTTCCCGTAATGGCTGTCACATGCACATCATCATTCAATAATCCGACAGAAGCTAATGGCAATAAACTAAGTTGAATACAAGTAGCAAAGCATCCGGGATTTGCAATATGATGGGCTGATTTAATTTCCTCCCGATTCAGTTCCGGTAATCCATATATAAAATTATGGTCTGAATTTTTTATTCGAAAATCTGAACTTAAATCAATGACTTTGATAGCTGATGAAATCAATTCGCTTTCGATAATCTCTTTTGATTTTCCATGACCAGAGCACAAGAAAATCACGTCCGAATCGGGCTTCAGCTTATCAGAAAAAACCAACTCTGTTTCGCCTTCTAAATCCAGATGAGCATCACTTACCAGCTTGCCTTTATGACTCCTGCTCATTACAGAAATCACTTCTGTTTCAGGGTGATGATTCAAGAGCCTTAGCAGCTCCCCGGCTGTGTAACCTGCTCCTCCTATAATACTGACTTTAATCATCCTGAACTCCTCTTTGAATTAGTGCGGCATTACTCAGAATTTTGGTGAAGCCCTTGACATCTTCGCCGCTCCAACCCTGGTTCATCTCGCCGTACTGCCCAAATTTTGAAGCCATTAAATCATACTTCGACTCGATTCCCTGCAACTCAAATCGCTTGGGTTCCAGTTTTACAAAGACCTTTCCGGTCACATTTTGCTGAGTGCTCTTTAAAAAAGTTTCGATATCGCGCATCACAGGATCCAGAAACTGACCTTCGTGCATCAGCATCCCGTAAAACTCACCAAGTTGATCTTTCCAATACAACTGCCACTTTCCAAGAATGTGTTTCTCAAGTAATCGGTGCGCTTCAATAATGATGATTGGAGCCGCTGCCTCGAATCCAACCCGGCCTTTAATGCCAATGATGGTATCACCTACGTGGATACCTCTTCCGATTCCATAAGGCGCTGCAATGCTCGTTAATTGTTTAATCGCCTTAACAGGTGTTAATCGTTCTTCGTTAATCGTTAATAGCTCTCCTTCCTGAAAGCCTAATTCCACAATTAACGAATCTCGATTAACGAAAGGAGTTGGCCATGCTTCTTCGGGAAGATTTTTGTTTGAAGTAAGTGTTTCTGCTCCTCCAACTGATGTACCCCAAAGTCCTTTATTTATGGAGTATTTTGCTTTCCCCCATTCTTTATTAATCCCATGACTTTTCAAGTATTCAACTTCTTCTTCGCGACTCAGTTTTTGATCACGGATTGGAGTGATGATTTCTATTTCGGGAGCAAGCACATTAAACACCAGGTCGAAACGAACCTGATCATTTCCTGCGCCGGTACTTCCATGTGCAATAGCATCTGCTCCGATTTCTTTCGCATAATCAGCGAGTGCAATAGCTTGAAATATCCGCTCTGCGCTTACTGATAATGGATAGGTGTGGTTTTTCAGTACGTTCCCGGCAATCAGGTGCCTGATTCCTTTTTGATAGAATTCTTCTTCAACGTCAATACAAACATGATGTTGAATACCTAAATCAGAAGCCTTTTTTGCTAATTCTTGCTGCTCAGCTTCATCAAATCCACCGGTATTTATAGCGGCAGTCCAGACTTCATAGCCTTTGTCTTTAGCCAGATGGATCGCACAGTAACTCGTATCGAGCCCTCCACTGAATGCGAGTAATACTTTTTTGTTTTTATTCATTATTTAATTCCTGTTTAAGTCATTCCGGACTTTGCCAAGGGCATTCCTTCGGAAGATCCGGAATCCGGATTCCTGCAATCGCCCCGCCTTCCAAAGTATACCTGCGGCGGACAGGCAGGAATGACTCTATTCAATTTAGTTTTTATCAAAATATCTTTGCTTGTTTTAATGCTTTCTGAAAAGCCGCCTTTTTCATTTGAACCCAACGGTAGAACTTGTTGATGTTCTGCTCGCGCTGAGGTTTAGAATTTTTATTAGGTTTATTTGGATCAAACAACATCCCGGTACACAAACAATTTTTGCGATGATTTCGAGTAAGGATATCGTAGTTCGGACAACTCTGACATCCTTTCCAGAATGTGTCATCCTTGGTAAGTTCTGAGAAAGTAACCGGCCTGTAGCCAAGATCAGAATTAATCTTCATTACAGGTAAACTGGTGGTAATACCGAACAATTTTGATTCTGGATATTTCTTTCGGGAAAGCTCAAAAGCCTTGGCTTTAATTTTCTTAGCCAGTCCCTGTCCGCGATAATCCCAATGAACTATCAATCCTGAATTCACAACGTATTTCTTTTCTTCCCAAATTTCTATGTAGCAGAAACCCGCCAGTTGATCATTATCCAGAGCAATTACAGCATTTCCATTCTGCATTTTGGTTTTGATGTATTCCGGATCACGTTTTGCAATACCGGTACCGCGTTGTTTTGCGGCCGCTTCGATCAATTCACAAATAGCTTTGGCATAGCCAAAATGTGCGGAAGTTGCATAGTGAATAATAACGGACATGATGTTGAGTGTGTGAGTGAGCTGAAAGTACAGCTGTTAAAATTAGAATTGAGGAAAAGGTGGGCGCCATCCGCCGACTGGCAGGTGACTTATGTATAGCTTTACCGCCGCCGCGGAATCCGTGGGGAGGGTAATACGTCAATTCTATGTGCAAGAGTGCTTTGCATAGCTAAAAGAAAAGGAATTGAGTTTTTAAATCCAATACATGGATGGAAAGTTTTTCTCAATGGAAACCTTCAAAATAATAATATCTTAACGCCAATTCTATTAATTCTAATCAACTCACGTGCATGAAAACACGTCTACTCATCACGCTAATCTTTATTTTTATTTTAACAATTAGTCTAAATCTATATGCTCAGGACCAAATCATAAAGAGAGATGGAACAGTTATTGAGGGAAGGGTTAGTTTCAGCACAAACAATTACAACGATCTTATTAAAGTAAACAACGATGAAATAGATGCTGAAGAAGTAGAAAAAATCCTATTTGGGAATGGAGTCGAAGTTATCTCTGAAGAGATTCTTTATTATAACACAGATCTCAAAATCGAGATATCTAAGTTTGCGTTAATAGAATTGATTCTGGATGGAGATGCTGAGTTATATAGTTATAAAGGTGATCACTTTAACTTTGCTTTAAGAGTTAATGGAAAAATAAGTGCATTACAACAGCTACCTCCCAATACTAAAACAGAGCAAGCTCAAACATATAAAGTAGTCCTGTTAGTTAAACTAGAAGAATGTGCTCCAAGATCTAATATATTTCAAAGTAGATATGATCGGAAATCACTTTATGGCTTGGTGGATAGATACAATAGATGTAAAAGAGGAGAGGAAATTGATCCGCCTATTGTGATTACACGAATCCCATCTACCAAAATTTCTTTTTCTTTAGGTGTAAATCACGCTACTCACTCAATAGAAGCAAGAGTCAACGAATTTAATAATGGTGTTCTGAGGCAAGTTGGCGAAATACAACAACTCCATATCCCCAGCAATGATCTTGCCTTGGATTTATTTATCCATCAACCTATTCTTAATAGTGAAAATCCTTTTCTTCAAGCGGGTTTAGGATACCGAAAGTTTGATTTTAAAGTAAAAACTTTAGATGATCGCATTCATATTGATAATCTGACTCAAAACGAAGCCAATATTGATTTAGGTATTAATTTAAAAGTCCTTCCGAATAATAAGATAGTACCCGAGGCTAGTTTAGGAGCGTTTTACTGGGCACTAATAAATCCAAAAAACCTTACTAGCAATGCCATTGGTAACATACCAGTACTAAGTTCTGAATCATACAAGAAAAGTGGTCTTGGATTATTCTATCAGCTTTATTTGAGTTACTATACTAACGACAGCTGGAGCTTTTTTCTTAGTTTAAGGCAGCAAATCAGAATGGAGGATCACATCTACACAAACAAAATTAATGAAACATTTTTAAGAAGATTATATAATGACGTTTTACATCTAAATTTTGTACCCTCATTTGGCGCTTCTTATTCCCTTAATAGGGATTAAGAATACGCTTTTAAATCTCCTTCTTTTTTCTACTTAGGAGTACTTTTCATTTCTTTTCTCCTTTCAATAAATGGTTCCGATCTATAAACTGAAACTTAATTTTTCATTTGAAAACTGAATTTGTTTCCGATCTTTGTTAAATATGTATCTTATAAACTTGTTTAACTATAGTATTGAAATCAGTGGGTAGGTTTTTCTCTTTTACTATTTTACTGTTAATTGTTGCTTTGAGTCAGGCCTTATACGCTCAGGATAAAATCATCCAGCTGAGCAGTATTACTTTAGAAGGAGATGTGAGAATATTTTATGAAGATCTTGAAGACCTTATTCTTCTAGATGATGAACCTTTTGAGGCTAACCAAATTCAAAGGATTGAACTACAATTTGGAAAAACACTTCACAATAGAAGGCTCGTATTTTATAATCCAAGAAGTGGTCATGTGATTGAGAAGTATGTCCTCCTTACCATTGTTTTAGGTGGGCAGACAAAACTTTATGGCTACGATGGCCCTAATTTCGATTTCGTTCTGGAGCATAATGGAAATTTATTCGCTTTGCTGGAAACCGAAAACACAAGCGAAAGAGACCGGGTTGAAAACTATAAATTCGTGCTTAATTCAGTACTTGAGTCTTGCACTACTTTTGATGAAATAGCCCTTATTGGTTATAACAGAAAAGATCTTTCCCGTCTTATTAACTCATACAACGTATGTAAAATGGAAAACCCGGAGTCTTCTAAAGCTACGGGTTCAGAAGGTTCAGAAAGAGTCTCTGAATCAACTGGAAATGAAGCAGGTGGTAATGCTAATAGAAGTAAATCAGTAAGATCTCAAATTAGAAGAAATGAAATTACTTCGGTTTCATTATATACTGGTGTAAGTCATGCTTCCCACTCTTTAAAAACACGAATTCTTACCGATAGAGACATTGTTGATCAAAGAAATGTTACCTCAAATAATCTGGCCCTTGGTGGATTCTTTCAGAACAACCTGTTTAGCTCTAAAAAGCTATTCTTTGAATTAGGAGTGTATTATCGGCGATTAAACTTTGGGGTGCGTAGCGTAGAAAAGAATCTTACCGTTGATAATCTTGCTGTACATGAAATTTCGATTGGAACCGGCCTGAATTATAAATTTTTGCCAACTGCCAAACTTTCTCCTGAAGTAACATTAGGTGGTTATGCATGGACTATGGGCGGACATGATAACTTATACCCAGAAACATCGGATCGTTTTCCGGCTTTACATTCGAAGTATTCCAGCCGCTCAGGAATAGGAGGCTCTTTTCGCGCGCTCTTAAATTATAAACTCAAAAATGACATCCATTTTTTTATTGCCGGAACCTATTTATTAAAAAACAGAGACGATGCCTTCACTAATCGGGTTCCTGGAGATTTAAAGGAAAAGATTAACGATTCTCTTACCAATAATTATACCGTCACTTTTGGACTTACCTTCTCGAATTCGAGATAAATACTTTTTATCAATTACCTGAAGTAGATAAATCCGGTTACTAAGAGGAACCTCTCCCGGTGTAACATTTCTTCACATGCAACTCCCGCACTTTATCGGTATTATTGGCGTTATCAAAACCGATGAAAAAATCCATCTACATAGCATTATTCCTGAGTTTTTGTTTGAGCTCAATAAGCATCGCTCAGGTTCAGACTCCTAAAGAACGGGAAGCCAAAACAGCATACATCCAAGGAATGGAAGCCTTTGTAAATGAGGAGTATGACCGTGCTACCACTCTTTTACTTCAGGCGTATAATCAGTTAAAAGGTCAATCGGGATTATCTTTTGCGCTTGCAGATGTTTACTACCAACAGGATGATCTTCCAAATGCAGCTTTATACGGAAAAGAAGCAGTGGCACTTGAACCCGAAAATAAATGGTACCGGTTTAAGCTCGCTGAAATATACCGGAGTGCCGGACAGAATCAAGCTACCCTCGATGAGCTCAACAAACTGCTCGAATTTTACCCCAATGATTATGATGCTCTTTTCATGCTGGCAGATACTCAAAAGCAATACGGTCAGTTTCTTAAATCAAACCAAACGCTGGAAAAGTTAGGAAGGCTTCTTGGCTCTGATCCAGTTGTACTGCTTCGGAAATTCCAGAATTATGAAGCGATTGGAGATACAGAATCAGCATTAAAACAACTCCAGGAATTGCAAAAGGTGGAGCCTGATAACCTGAATACCATCAATCTTTTAGGTGAATATTATTCTCGTTCAGGGAAAAAGAATGAAGCCAAAAAAGTATTAAAAGACGGACTTTATCGGAACTCCCGTGATCCGCAAACCCTGATTAATCTTTCAGGAATTTATATTGATGAACAAAAATGGGACAGCGCCGGAACCCTGCTAGGAAACTTTATTTCTGATCCTATTATCGAGGCCGATCAAAAATTGATGATAGCTCAATATATGTATACCCGGCAGCAAAACGAGCCCGATAATATTCAACTTGAGATTGAAACTTCACGGATTCTAGATCTTTACACAGAAAGTGCACCTGAGTATGGTCCCGCTTTTACACTGGCGGGCCAGTTTTATTCCATCAACAATGAGCCCGATAAAGCACTTGAAAATCTGGCCCGGGCCAATGAGTTACTTCCAGAAGATGATATTGCCTGGAGGCAACGACTTCAATTACTGCTGAACGAACGACGGGTCGAAGAGGCTATCGCCGTAGGAATTCAAGCTGATAAAAACGCACCTGAAGATGCCTTTATACAATTCTTTTTAGGCAGTGCTTATCTGCTGGATGGGAATAATGCCAAGGCTGCTGAATGGTTAGAAAAGGCATCAAGAGCTCCTGCAAGGCGACCCTTTAAATCGGTGATTTATGGCGCTCTTGGCGATGCTCAGTCTTCACTTGAAAACTATGACGAATCTGACCGGGTATATGAACTCGCAATTCGTTACGATAGCGAAAATCATAACGCGATGAACAATTACGCATATAACCTATCCGTTCGTGGCGAAAATCTGGAACGTGCTAAAGAACTGGCTTTAAAAGCCATTGAACTGGATGCTGAAAATGCGGCTTATCTTGATACGGTTGGGTGGGTTTATTTCAAGCTTGAGGATTATGATCGGGCCCGGAGATTTATAAAAGCCTCCATCGATACCGGAGCTGCCAGCGCCGAAGTATATGAGCATCTAGGCGATGTATATGAGCAGTTAGGTGATATGAATGAGGCAAAAAAATGGTGGAAACAAGCATTAGATGAGGATAGTACAAGAACGCATCTGAATGATAAAATTTGATGCTATGCACTTCCTGAAACAACTTTTCTATATCATTTTTGTAGTGATTATACTCTCTGCCTGCAGAGCTAGCCGTCCTGATATTAATGATACCCGAATCGTTCAGATTCCAGAAGAATCTCACGACTCCATCTTAAGTAAACTCCCTGATTATTCTGAATCTTTATACTCCGTTTCGGGGAAAGGCAGAGCTATTGTAAGCGAGCCCGGAAACAGCGATCGCGTTACTATAGAGTTTGAAACAGACACACTGATTAGCTTACTCACCATTAAAAATAGAATAGGAATTGTCGGGGCGGTGATGCTTGTAGATCAGGATTCTATTTTCATCTACAATAAAGTGGATAAAGTGGCACAGAAAGTCTCCATCATTGATAGCCGCCTTACCAGCCTGAACGAACTTGCCTCTATTAATCTAATCGACTTGCTGAACTATAAAGTCAAACCCGGTCAGATAGCAAGTATCGAACGCCATTACCAGGGCACGGACTTCACTACCTTTATCATTTTTAAAACAGGTGGATATGCGCGGGTTTCGGAAAAAAACAAAGAAATAGAGTATGTAGAGCAACCCCGATTTACTGGTCTTCCTTATTCTGCAATTCGGTATGAAAATTATGGAACAATAAATGGCTACATTTTACCAAGAAAAATCACCATATTAAGCGCTGACGAAGCTTCTAAGGTAATTTTTCAGGTAAGATCACTGGATACCAATCCTGGTTCTTTAAATCTGGAAATAGACCTCCCAAACGATATTCCTATTGAACGAATATGATGAAACAAATTATTACATATTCTTTTCTTTTTGCACTTTTGATGAGTGTCTTTTCGACATCTGCTTTCGGGCAAACCTATGAGGAACGTCGCAAAAAAATTCTGGATGAGCAAACCAATACCCGCGCCGAAATTAATGTGCTCGATGCCAGAATACGGACTTATGAGCAGCGTATTAATCAATCTCAGAACAAGTACGAAGAGCTCTATAAACAATATCAGGATATAAATCGCCTGATTTCCCTTCAGGATAATAAACTTGGAACGCTAGAGCTCGAACAGCAACAAATTCAGGAAGAAATACAAATCACAGAAGAAGAAATCGGGCTTCGTGAAAAAGATATTGAGCTATTAATTCAAAACTATAAAGATATACTCCTGTATACCTACAAGAACGGAAGAACCAGTAATCTGGAATTGGTGCTTAGCTCAGAGTCTATCAATCAAATGTTAGTCCGTTCTTTTTATCTCCAAAAACTAGAAGAGCAAAAAGTTAAGCAGGCTGAACAAATCAGAATCAGACAGCAGGAACTGGAAGGGGTTAAAGAAGACCTTCAGCAAAGTCATTTTAAAAATGAACTAGTTCTTGATGAGATCAGGGATGAAAAAATAAAATTAAATGGCCAGCAAGCGGTACAACGCCAAAATGTTGAAAAGATAAAGGCAGAAAGTGATGATCTCCTAACTGAATTACGAAGGATCCGTCAGCAAAAAGAAAACCTTGAACAAAGTTTTTCTGCATTAATAGCAGACGAAGACAGACTTCGGGACGCAGAAAATGAGCGGCTGGCCCGATTAGCCGAAGCAAGAAAAATTGCCGATGCAGCCCGACGTTCTGATGAAGTTGCGAAATATTCCACTCCCATCAACCGCTCTTTTGTATCAGATGAAACGCTTCTAGCCTATGAACAAAATTTTGCAGCCTCAAAAGGAAAACTGAACTGGCCGGTAAATAGTACTACGGTATCTAAGAAATTCGGGATTACTCGAAATCCATTATATGGGACCCGTACAGAACATCCGGGAATTAATATTGTTGCGGATGCTGCTTCCGATGTCCGTGTGGTTTCAGATGGTTATGTTTTTGCCATTCAACCTGCTCCCGGATATGGAAACGTAGTGTTTGTAAAGCACGGTTCTTACTTCACCGTGTACGGAAATCTAAGCCAAATTAATGTGCAGAATTCTTCCGTATTAACGGCCGGTACAGTGATAGGGAAATCAGGAACAGAGTCCTCTGAATTAGGAGAAACCTTGTTCTTCATGGTTCGAAAAAATAATACAGACCTTAATCCTGAGGATTGGCTTCAGGCAAAGTAATTGCACGTAAATTTTGGCGAAAGGTGTTTTCAAATCTCAATAATACTTCTTGCTGAAGTTGGAAAATCGATATTCCAGAAATCGTTACTTTCAAACAAAACATTGATTAACAACTTAATCTGTAATCTTGGATAATCTACCGCGCTTCGCTTTCTATCTATCGGGAGTTTTTATTGTCTCTTCTGCTTTCACCCTTTTTACATCAGAACTTCTGTTCCTGCTCGGCGACCCCGGTGTTAAAGGCACTGTATTTTTGATAGGTTTTGGTTTGGTGTACATGAATATTGTATTTGTAAGTAGCCGCCGCTTTATGAGAAGACTCGAAGGATCAAGCCCCGCTCCATTTATTTTCGGAACATTGGTTGCACTCACCCCGGTCATCTGGATATTCGTTTACGAATCGGGTTTAATGCAATCATTGCGCATTGTATTTCCTGTAGTTGTTCTATTTGGATGTGGACTTGGCTCTTATTTCGGGCACAGAGCGGGTTTAAAAGCACAAATAAAATTCCAGCAGCAACTCGAAGAATATTTAAGAAGTACCGGTCAACTACCGGATGATTTAAAACGGCCTCATGATAATCTGAATAAAAACTAACTCCTATGTTTTCTCTACGCTCTTCATCACTATCTATACTCTTTATAATCCTTTTCGCAGGAATCTCTACAGCACAAGTAACTCCTGATGAATTACACAACATTGGGACCGCTCCTTCTCCCGATAGAATTCAGAACGATATTCAGACATTAGTCGATTTTGGTACTCGCCATACGTTATCTGATACAGTTTCAGATACGCGCGGAATTGGGGCCGCTCGAAGATGGATAAAAGCAGAATTCGAACGTATTTCCAAAGAATGTGGCGGCTGTCTTGAGGTTTTTTATGTAAGTGATTATGTGACTGGTCGGCGAATTCCCGATCCTGCTAATGTAGTAAATGTAGTCGCAATTCAGAGAGGAACTGCACACCCTAACCGTTTTGTGATGATGAGTGGAGATATTGATTCCCGGGTTTCAGATGCTTTGGATGGAACCTCTGATTCTCCCGGAGCAAACGATAATGCTTCCGGTATGGCTGGAGCAATTGAAGCGGCTAGAGTACTTACAAAATATGAATTCCCAAGCTCTATCATGTATGTTGGTCTTTCAGGGGAAGAACAGGGGTTATTTGGAGGGCAGATTTTAGCTGATTACGCCATTGAAAAAGGCTGGGAATTAAAAGCTGTTCTCAATAATGACATGATTGGAAATATTAAAGGAATTAATGGGGTAATTAATAATACAACAGCTCGTGTTTTTTCTGAGGGTACAAGAGATGTGGAAACTGAACGTGAAGCAAGAAGCCGGAGATTCACTGGTGGTGAGGTTGATTCTCCTTCACGAAATATTGCCCGTTATGTTGATAAGATGGCAGATTTATATATTCCCAATTTAGATGTTATGATGATTTACCGACTTGATCGTTTTGGGCGTGGCGGTCATCACAGGCCTTTTAACGCCGTTGGGTTTCCGGGAGTACGTATTATGGAAACTAATGAAAACTATGTGATGCAACATCAGGACTTAAGAACAGAGGATGGCGTCAAATACGGAGATACTATTGATGGTGTTGATTTCGATTATGCCGCTAAATTGACTGGTTTAAATGCTGTTGTTTTGGCTGGAATGGCTTGGGCTCCTGCTCCTCCTTCAGGTGTAGAAATCAGTGGCGCTGTTCGACCAAGTACTACTCTAAAATGGGATGCCTTGGATGCGAATGAAAACCCGCAATTAGCCGGATATAAAATTTACTGGCGACTTACCGATTCCAATCAATGGGAAAAAAGCGTATTCGTTCCGGCAGGAGTCAGCGAACATACTCTCGAAAATGTGGTTATCGACAATTATTACTTTGGAGTCGCTTCAGTTTCAAAAGAAGGCTTCGAAAGTCCGGTTGTATTCCCCGGACCTGCCGGAAGTTTTGATGGACCATACAATTCAGAGGAAGAATAGAAGTAAACTTCATTTCTTATTATCATTCTTACTGAACAAAATATATACTTTTGGCACACACTCCGGACTTAGAAACAGATTCAAAACTCCATGAAAAAGAGGGGTATTCTACCCCCCTTCTTTCTGTTGTTGTTTGTGTATATAATGAGGCGGGAAATATCGAAGCTCTTATCGATAAGACCTACCAGGCACTTAAAGGCATAGATTTTGAGTTAATTTATGTGGATGATGGCTCAACAGATGACACGGTAAAAAATATCCGTTCCTTCTCACGAGCAGGCATGAAATTGGTAGAACTAAGAAAAAACTACGGGCAGAGCAATGCGCTTGCTGCAGGTATTGATGAAAGCCGGGGAACCTATATCGCTTTAATGGATGGAGATCTGCAAAACGACCCTATCGATATCCCAAAACTTATTGAACAACTGGTAGCTGAGGATGTGGATGTAGTAGCCGGTATCCGGGCTAATCGAAAAGACGATATGTTTTTGCGTAAAGTCCCCAGCTCACTTGCTAATTTTATTATTCGAAGGTCGACCGGCATTCATATTAAAGATGCAGGCTGCACCCTGAAAGTTTTTAAATCAGACATTGCAAAAGGCATGGGCTTATATGGAGAACTTCACCGTTTTATCCCGGTTCTTGCCAGCCTGGAAGGCGCTAAAATTTCTCAAAGAGAAGTCACCCATCATGAACGGAGCTGGGGAAATTCTAAATATGGGATTGGAAGAACATTCAAAGTAGTCAGCGATTTAATGCTGATGGTCTTTTTCCAGAAATATCTTTCGAAACCTATGCATCTATTTGGAGCCAGTGGATTACTCCTTTTCACTGCCGGAGCTATTATTAACTTCTATTTACTTTGGATCAAATTAATGGGAGGAGATATATGGGGAAAGCCGTTACTTATCCTTGGTTTAATTTTGGTGCTGGGCGGTATCCAACTCATCACAACAGGAATAATCGCTGAAATACTAATGCGTATATATTATGAAGGTCAGAGAAAAACGCCGTATCAGTTACGAAATGTCCAAACTTTCTAAATAGACTTATTTGGTTTGAAAAATTACTTAATTACCGGAGTAGCAGGTTTTATTGGTTCCCATCTTTTAGAAGCCCTTATAAAGAGAGGTGATTCTGTATTTGGAATCGATAATTTTGATTCATTTTATTCTAAAGCAACAAAACAAAAGAATATTGAATCAGCGTTAACTTATTCAAATTTTACTTTTCTTGAATGCGACATCAGAGATTCTGATTCCTTGAAAGCGATTCTCAAGGAAAACCGATTTGATGCGGTTATTCATCTTGCAGCAAAAGCTGGAGTAAGAAACTCCTTAAAAGATCCAAAATCTTACTTTGATGTAAACGTAATGGGCACCATGAGTCTGCTTGAGGAAATGCGAAATTCAAATCATACGAAACTGATATTTGCATCAAGCAGCTCTGTTTATGGTAATAATACAAAAGTCCCTTTTTCTGAGGCTGATTCAGTTGATTGCCCTATTAGTCCTTATGCTGCTTCAAAGAAATCTGCAGAGTTACTCTGTTACTCATATCATCACCTTTATAATTTTGATATTTATGCACTACGTTTTTTTAGTGTATATGGTCCACGACAGCGTCCTGATATGGGCATTCACAAGTTCTTTGATGCCTTTCTGAATGGAACTCCGATCACTATGTATGGAGATGGAACAAGTAGAAGAGACTACACATTCATTGACGACATTATTTATGGTACTATTGAGGCCATAGATTCTTGTAGGGGCTATGAAGTTATTAATCTTGGAGAGTCAAAAACTACTTTACTCAAAGCTTTAATTGATGAAATTGGAACAATTACAAGTAAAGAGGTGGAAATTAACTCTCTGCCCATGCAACCAGGGGATGTCATTCAGACAAACGCAGATATTTCAAAAGCAAGAAAATTATTGGGTTATTCTCCAAAGATAGATATTCAAACTGGACTAAAAAGACATTTTGAATATCTGATAGCTCAAGATCAATAAATTGTGAATTTTTATATTTGGCAATTAATTACTTCATTCTATAACATGCATGAATAAATCACAGCTGAAAGATTTTATTATCCCAAAGCTTAAATATGGGATTGCCTCCGGAATTGCCACTTCAGTTGACTATTCAATCTTTTTCCTCTTAGTACTAGTTTCTAATCCCGATTTTATACCCTTAATTCAGTCCTTTGCTTATGCCTGTGGAGTTTTAGCTAACTTCTTACTCCGAAAAACTTTTGTATTCTCATTAAACAGGTCCCTGTCGTTGACCTTTTCTATGTCGATGACTTTCTCTCTAATTGGGATGGGACTTAGTACATTGGCTATCTATTTACTTACAAAGCTCCCTTTTTTTAGTGAACACTTGTTGCTAACTAAGCTCGTAATAACCGCTACTTTTTTCATTTATAATTTTTATGCAAACAGGTTCGCCTTTGAGAATAAGGGCGTTTTTTCGTCAGTCAAAGTTGATGAGGAACCCAAAGTAAAAAATTAGACTCTCTCGATCACCACTTTCTTTCCCATAACCTCTCTCATCAGATGCGATTTCCTCATCGCTCCCCAAATCTCCAAATGAGGTTCATCGACCGTTTGAATCTCTAGCAATAGCTTATCCTCAAGTATTTTCACTTCCAGTTTGTATACATTTTGAAAATGGCTACGGTCTAACCCATCAGCTACGCGCAAAATGGCTGATAGCTTTTTTATTATTGAACGAACAGTTGGTTTTAGTTTCCAGTATTCGCCGTGACGTTTTTTGGGAGTTGAGCGACGATGATAGCGTGAGACGTTCGCGATAATTTCAATCTCGTTCTCCCGAAAACCCATTAAATCGGAATGTCGGATTATATACAACGCATGTTTATGATGTTTAGAATGTGAAATGTAGTAACCGATATCGTGGAGATACGCGGCATACTCAAGCAATTCACGATCTTCATCAGCTAAGCCTAAATATCCCTTAAGTTCATCAAACAGAATCAGAGCCAGTTTAGCTACATGCCGGGAATGCTCTTCGTGCCAGTTACACTTTCGTAAAAGTTCGAATACGCTTCTTCTTCGGGGATCTGGAAACTCACCTGACCAAGGAATTCCAATCATATCCTTTTTCAGATAACGAATAATAATTCCTTCCCTCAAAGCCTGTGTCGATATTTTAAAACTTTCAATGCCAAACTTATTGATAAGTAAGTTTACTAAAACTACTCCAGTGTTTATAAAATCAACTCTTTTTGTATCTAAACCTGATACCTTAAGTCTCTTTTTAGAATCCAGTTTTATAAAGTCTGCATAGAATTTTGAAAAATCTTTCGCACTGAATTCAAATTCATTTAATGTTACATCCGTGGGAAGCCCCTTCTGGTTTGCAATCATCAAGGCAATATTCTGCATGGTACCGGAAGAGCCAACGATTGTTTTGGTTGGGTTCTTTTTAACTGCGGCTTCTACATTATTTAGTTCTTCAGCGTAATGAGCTTCCATTTTGTTAATATCTTCCTGAGTGATTGGATCGCCGGGTTTGAAGATATCCGTCATTCTGGAAACCCCAATTTTTTTACTGGTCAGGAAAAAGAACTCCTCATGATTTCCAAGAATAAACTCAACGCTTCCTCCTCCAATGTCTACCATAAGTACCGGGTCTTCATTCAATTTTACCCCATGCTGAACTGCATATCCTATTAACTCAGCCTCCATTGATCCGGGAATTGCGTTTATTTTAATCCCGATATCATCAATGCTTTTTTGAATGAATTCCCCACCATTTTCTGCCTCTCTTATAGCGCTTGTAGCATACGCCAGTATCCGTTCTACCCCTTGGCTATCACAGAGCACCTTAATCTTTTTCAGCGCTTCTATTCCTCTTTTGAAAGCAGCGTCTGCAAGACGTTTTCCAAGGCCTCCTTTTGCAAGCTGAACCATTTCTTTAAGGTCGTCCACTTTTCGGAAACTGCCATCAGGGAAAATGTCTACTATAACAGCATGGAAGGAATTTGTACCCAAATCGATAGCAGCCAGACGCTTAATTGAGGTAGTAGAATTAATATGACTGGGTAATTGTGTCAAAATATATTTAGCTCTAATTTAGTTAACCCTAATACTATTCATTTTCATTAATTAATACATGATGAGATTTTCTTTCTTTACAGTGTTATTATCTCTTCTTGCATCGGTCGTTTTTGCTCAGGAAAATCTTCCTGAGTATATGGAGAACACGTTGATCGTCAAATTTAAAAACGAGCAGGCTGCAACGGAATATCGAGCTAAATCTACTCCTCAGGCATCTTTGTTTACTAATCATAATTTGAATTCCGGACGTTCGATATGGAAGCAAGAGTTCTCAAACCGTATTCAAGAGAATATGAGGAAGAAAGGAAAGGTTGCCAAAATTACAAGTATGGATCGTCTCAAGAATGTGTATGAATTTAATTACAGTTCAGATATTGATCCGCTGGTATTGGCACGCAAAATCTCCAGGTTACCCGGAGTGGATTACGCAGAACCAAGGTACCTATATAAAACCACCCTAAATACTTCTGATCCAATTAGAAATGATTATGTAGACTTCCACAACTTTCACAGGGCATGGGATATAAGTACCAGTTCATCGGATGTTATTATTGGTATTGTGGACAGTGGCGTAAATTATGAACATGAAGATTTATCAGACAAACTTTGGGTCAATGAAGATGAAATCCCAAATAATGGCATTGATGATGATAACAACGGTTTTGTTGATGATTATCTGGGGTGGGATTTTTGGGATCGTGGTTTCACAAATGCAGATATTCGTTCTGATAACGACCCTTTTTCTTCCAATAATCCGCACGGAAGTCATGTAGCCGGAATTGCTACCGCAACTCCTGATAACGACTTAGGATTAGCAGGTTCAGGCTTTAACGCACGTTATATGGCTGTTAAAGTTGGTGGAGCACCCGATGATCCTAGTACTAGTGGAGATGAATCCAGATCTATTGGCTTTGGCTACGAAGGTATTTTATATGCAGTTATGAATGGAGCCGATATTGTTAATAATAGTTGGGGAGGGTCCGGATTTTCAATTTTTGGTCGGGATGTTGTAAACCTGGCTACGGAGGCCGGTGTTTTAGTTATTGCAGCTGCGGGAAACGATGGAGCGGAAGTAACCCAGTATCCTGCTGACTATGAAAGTGTACTTTCGGTTGGAGCTCTGGGAACACGTGGAGATGAAATTGCAGACTATACAAACTTTGGCTATAACGTAGATGTATTTGCTACTGGTACAATTCGTAGTACAGTAGGTACCAGTGCAAGCGAAACTTCCAGCTATTCCACTTTTCAGGGTACATCTATGGCTTCTCCTGTTGTGGCAGGGTTAGCCGCATTATTAAAAACTGAATACCCCGATTGGGGACCGGAAAGAATGATGCTTCAAATTCGTTCATCTTCTGTATCAATTGAAGAAGCAAACAGAGAGAACTTAAAGAACCGGTTGGGACTTGGAAAAATTGATGCCGAACAAGCTCTATTAAGCCCCAAACCTGGAGTACGAGTTGATTCAGTTGAGTTCCTGAACAGCGAGGGGGAACTTTTGAATGTTAATGAAGAAGGAATTATCCGCTTACATGTAACGAATTATGGCGCGCCAGTAACCTCTTTGTCTTTAACTATTTCAAGTATTTCAGAAAATATCGGTATTGAAGATGGAACGTTTCAGATTGGTGCCTTATCTACAAATGAAAAATCTACCTTAGATATACCTGTTAGTTTAGATGAGCGAATTCTTCAAACTTTGAATTCCCGATTTTTTATCGAGTTTGAAGATATTCCATCACAATATTCAGACTTCAGGATTATCACTTACGATGAAATTCGATCAAATACTTCCCAAGTTAACAATTTAGCTATATCATTTACTCCGACCGGCAATATTGGATTTTATGATGCCGGCAACTTAGCTGGTGGTGTAGGTTTTGTTCCGTTTCCGGAAACAGCAAACTTTAGTGAAGACAATCTCCTTTATGAAGGAGGTCTGATGCTGGAAATTAATCAGCAAATTGCCAATACTTTACGTGAAAACCCCAATTCCACACCAAATCGTGATTTTGTCCCTGTATCTTTTTTAAAATTTACTGAACCCGGATTAATATCTGATGCTGATGGTACAACGACTTTTAAACCGAAAGAGATAAGTGGAATACAAGGCGCTGAAGTAACATTAAATACTTATGCCTTCGACTCAGACGGGCTTTCGAATTCTGTTATTCTCAATTATATAATTAAAAATAAAAGTGCCACTCTTTCTTATTCTGATGTTTACATTGGCATTTTTAATGATTGGGATATTGGAGAAGTCAATAATAACTCTGCCTATTATAATGAAGCCAATGATGTCCTCTATATATTGGAGGAAGGAGATTCAAGTCACCCCATCGTAGCTTTAGCTAATCTTGCTAATACTTCTTCAGTTCTCGCAATTGAAAATGGTTTTGAAGGCTCCGGGAATGAGTTCCAGTTCAACATCTATGATGGTTTTTCAAAAACAGAGAAATCATTATCACTAAGAGCCGGGGTCAATAATACTCAGGTGCTTAATGCTGATGTTTCAGCCGTAGTTGCTAATGGACCGTACTTTATTCCTCCTGGCGATTCTATCTCTGTTGGTTTTGTTTATACTTTTGGTGAGGATGAACAAGAAGTACTTGATCAGGTAAACGCAGTTAAAGCATTATCACTGTTTGAATTGTCAAACATCAATAACGATCCGGACCTTGGTTTTCCTGATGAAACTTCACTGCTACAGAACTTTCCAAATCCATTTAATCCGAGTACTACATTCTCGTTCAACCTCAACAGAATATCAAATGTGACTTTATCGGTTTACAATATCCTTGGACAAAAAGTACGTACTATCCTTGATAATGAACGTCTGCAAGGTGGAATCCATCAGTATCCTGTAACCCTTGATAATTTAAGTAGTGGGGTTTATTTCGCTGTAATGGAAAGTATTGATAGAAAGGAAACTATCAGGATAACACTGGTGAAATAGTTGTCGTTATTTTCGCCGAAACCTTTTAAACCAGCTTGGTGGGCCTTTAATGGTCATGTACATACCGTTGTATCTTCCTTCAGTAAGGTCAATACTGTTCAGTTTGAACGAATAGAAATCGACACTTCTGATAATGATTTCCTGGAAATCGACCTGATTGACCTGAAAAAAGACCAGCCTGTTGTTGCCCTATTTCATGGGTTAGAAGGTTCGTCTGAACGGTTCTATATCCGTAGCCTGATGCATGACTTACAATCATCAGGTTACTCTTCGGTAGCTTTAAATTTTCGGGGATGTGGGAGTCGACTTAATGAGCAACGCAGGTTTTATCACTCTGGAGAAACCTCGGATTATGCTACTTTTTTTAACTGGATTAAGTCCCGCTTTCCTGAAAACCTAATTTATGCAGTTGGATTTTCGTTGGGTGGAAACGCACTCATAAAATCGCTTGGTGAGGAAGCAGGTTCTCACCCTGTTACCCGGGCAGTAGCAGTGTCACCACCTTATGATTTGAAAGCTGGTTCACTCAACCTGGAGCATGGATTCAACAAAGTGTATGCTTATCGGTTTTTAAAGACACTGGCAGAAAAACTTGAAAGAAAGCGAATCAAATACCCTGATTTGCCTGCATTTAATGGAGACACACTTTATGAGTTTGACGATAGGGTTACCGCTCCTATTCATGGGTTTGATGGAGCAGACCACTATTATGAAACATGTTCCTCGAAACAGTTTTTAGCTGATGTACAAACCCCTTTGCTTCTTATTCACAGTAAGGAAGACACGCTATGTCCTCTTCAGTTTGCTCCCTTCGAAATGATCGAAAAAAATCCTTTTATCACAAGAGTTTTTACTGAGAAAGGTGGACACGTTGGCTTTATCAGTTCACCCCGAAATTGGATTAATGAAACTATTCTCCACTGGTTACAATCGTAGAAAACGATTCTTATCTTAGCACTGTTATCTCCACTCACTTTAAAGAATAGCTTCATTATGGTTATTATTATTGGTGCCGGTCCAATTGGACTTGCCACCGGAATTCAGCTTCAGAAAAAAAATATTCCTTTTCAAATTATTGAACGAGGTTGCCTGGTGAATTCTCTTTATCACTATCCAACTAACATGACCTTCTTTTCAACTTCGGATAAGTTGGAGATAGGTGATGTCCCTTTTATTTCTCATGGCTTTAAACCTACAAGAAGCGAAGCATTAGAATATTATCGAAGAGCGGCAGAGCACTACAAACTTCCTATCAACCTGTATGAAAGTGTGACCAGTGTTGAGGGTGAGGATGGCAATTTTACCATTAAAACAACTAAAGCTGAATACAACGCAGAGAAAGTAGTAGTAGCAACTGGTTTTTATGGGTCAGCTAATAAAATGAATGTTCCGGGGGAAGATCTTCCAAAGGTGAAGCATTATTATGATGAACCTCACCCCTATGCCTGGCAGGATATTCTGGTTGTGGGCGCCGGAAATTCCGGTGTTGATGTTGCTCTGGAATGCTATCGTTCTGGTGCAAATGTAACCATGGCCGTTCGCTATGGAGAGATTAAACCTTCCGTGAAATATTGGGTTAAACCTGATATCGAAAACAGAATTAAGTTTGGAGAAATCGATGCCTATTTTAATACAGAGGTAAAAGAGATCAAAGAGCATGAAGTGGTTCTTGAGACTCCTGAAGGAGAGAAAATAATCCAAAACGATTTCGTCCTGGCAATGACTGGTTACCATCCAAATTACAAACTAATGGAAGCCTTAGGTATTGAGCTCACCGAAGACGAAAAGTGTATGCCGGTTCATGAGGAAGACTCACTGGAAACCAACCGAAAAGGGATGTATGTAGCCGGCGTGGTTTGTGGGGGGTTAGATACCAGTCGATTATTCATCGAAAACTCAAGAGTGCACGCTGATCAGATCGCGGAACACATTGCAAACTCTTTGAAATAAAAAATGGGCAAGCGACCTATATCACGTCGCTACAACCAAATTACCGCTGCTGCATTCCTGCCCTGACGGAGTTCAAAGGGAGCTGACTGTATAGGACTTGCCCAAGAACCCTAAAGGTAAGGCTTATTAGCCCCAATTATCAAGCTGAATTAGCTATGAATTAATGTTACTTGCTCTTCATTATATATACTCCATCCCAGTCTTTAGCAGGTGGATTTTCCTTCATCATTTTGCAGCGCTCGATAAATAATTTTGAAGGGTTTTTAGTATGAGTCTCAAGCGGGAGGGCTTGTTCAAAAAGTTTAATCGCGGCGTTCCACTCTTGTTTAAAATAGCGTTCCATACCTTGCTCGTACAGCCCAATACAATCCAGTAACTGTTGAGAGGCATCAACTCTTAGTCCTGCTATTTCATAAACTTTTACGGGTTTTGATCTACCTTTAACAACAATATTATCCAACAACCGGAAAACGCAATCATCTCCGTGATCTTCTGCTTCCATTTTAGTGGTTTCGGTAACCATCGTAAATACGTTGTATTGTTTAGCACCGCTTTCGCAGCGAGCAGCCAAGTTCACATTATCCCCCATCATTGTGTAATTAAACCTGCGCTCGGAACCCATATTTCCGGTTACCATATCTCCGGTATTCATTCCCATACGATGTTGCATATTCCAAACAATTTCGGGCCAGTCATCTTTCTTCCATTTTTCCCGAAGTTCAACCAGTTTCTTTTCCATTAGCTGTGAAGAAACACATGCTCGAAGTGCATGATCTTTGATGGGTATAGGAGCGCCAAAAAAAGCAACGATCGCATCACCGATAAACTTATCAAGAGTTCCACCCTGATCGTTTAAGATATTTGTCATTGCCGTAAGGTATTCGTTAATAAGGGTAACTAATTGCTTTGGTTCAAGTTGTTCAGAGAATGTGGAAAAAGAAACAATATCGCTAAAAAAAGCCGTCATATAGGTATCGTCACCACCAAGCTTTGGCTCTTCACCCGATTCAATCATTTGGTCTACAAGCTGTGGAGAAACATAAGATGAAAACATTCCCTTAATTCGCTTTTTTTCCCGTTGTTCATTCAAAAACTCATAACCAACTGTCCCAATCTGGCTTAAGAAAATGGAAATCACCACTCCGGAAACGTGAAGAAAAAACTGGCTTTTCAAAAATAATAGAATAGCCAATCCATAATAGACCGCCATTAACACAGCCATGAAAGCAAACCCCCAGCCTGCACCTACCGAGCGGTTAAAGAATACCACCAACAAAGTTAAGAACAGCATTACAAATAACCTGGACACATCTTTTTGGCGTGAAAGGTAATTTCCATCCAAAATGGTTTGCATAGCATGGGCATGAATTTCATATCCGGGTCTGGGGAAATCGGCACTAGCAAATGGTGTAGGATGAAAGTCCTGGAGAGTAGGCATTGTGGAACCAACGATAACTATCTTATCTTTAAATACTCCATCGTAGAGTAGGCCTGTTTTTGTAAGTGGATCGTCAAAGAGATTCATCTCAAAAAAACCATCTTCATCTACCGTGTTATAGGATGAGTCATCGATTACATGATCAAAATTATACTCTGGAAAAATGCCTTCAGGACCATAGTAATTGATGATAAATGAATTCAAGTTGTCTCTTTCAATAATGTATTCTCCTACAGCGAATTCTTCATCCTTAGTAACAGAAGTAAGATCTTGTAAAGCACCGGGTTCTAAATCCTGGTACACCCGAAGTCCCTCAAGACCAAGCATATAAAATGATTGCTCATTGGCAATTTGACCAAGGTTATAAATCCGCACAAACCCATCAATATGATCTGTAGTTTGAACCAAACCTACTGGATTTGGATTAGCGTTCAAAAGCACTTCTGTAGGAAAGTCTCGTACAATCATGCTGGAGTTCCTGTTCGATGATTCCTGCAAAGCTCCTGCTAATATCACGCCTCCATGCTCTCTGATTTGTTGAGCAAATAAAGTGTCATTTTTAAGATTGTAAATATCCTGATTGGCAAAAATCACATCAAACAGAATAGCCTTAGCACCCGCTCTGGCAAGATTCTCTACCAGTTTAGCATGAACACTTGTTGGCCAGGGCCATTTTTCGGGGATTTCTTCGTCTGCCTGATCACTAATGGCTACTAATACTATTGGAGAGTCTTCAACCGAAACAGGACCTCTGATTTCGAAAAAAGAATCCCGGATAGCCAGCTCTGTTTTCTGGACTTGCTGTGTTAACATCAAAAGAACAGAGAGAGAGAAGGTAATCGCTGCTATAAGCAGATAAAAGATTACTCCTTTCTTTTTTCGGGAGGCGAGTTTCATGATTTAGAACCGGTAGATGTAACGTAGCTGGACGACCCGGTCATTGATTGAATTTGCTCCTGACACATTGGTGAAGTTCGAATCAAAAAGAAAGGAGTGATTATTATCGAGCCTATATTCCGCACCTGCTATGAGCACATAAGTGCCAAAGTTTGATGAATTCCGTTCATCACTCAACACGTAATAGTCATTGAAGAAATTCGAATCTTCACCATTTTCGATACTTAGCGTTCTGGTTCTTGATCTGTTACTTGTAAAAGCAAGTCTGCTGTTTAAGGCCAGTTTCCCATCCATCATGAAATACGTTCCTCCAGCGTACATCCCAAATATATTGATATCCAACTGCCCGTTTCCTGATTCCGTGTTGTTGAAGGTCATACCGAGTTGGGTGCGAAGCGGCAAGTTTTCAAATCTTGAACCGATATTTAATGAGACCGATGAGTTCTTAGCATCACCATAAGTAAATACCTCATCAGTAGTATTTAAAGAAGAGACATTTACAGTAGCATCATGAACCATGTCCATAAATCTCACTTGTTGTGTTACCGAGAAGCTTAAGTTAAGGGTGGTGTTCATTCTTGGAACGGTTGTGGTTAAGGTATCTCCATCTACAATTCTTAAATTCTGAACGGCCGAATTCTCCAGTTCGGCGGGTACTTCAGAGTTAAAACGTTCCACTCCATTTTCTCTGGATCTGTAACGAAAGCCTACGCTTATTTTAGGAAGACTATTTCTTACCGGGTACCAACTCACGTTACTTCTGTAAGAATTTGTCTTAGTAGTGGCTTCTTTTACATCAGTAACGTTATCATTCAAGGCTTCATAACCTAACGTAACATACAGTTGATTGCGGAATAACCTGAACCTGTCTGAAATAGTAAAGCCCGCGATGTCTTTCCTGATGGTAGAATTTGCCAGAGAAACGAAGTCAGGGCCTACCCATCTATACTGAATACTTAGGTTGTTTTTTGGATGCACGATAGATAATTCAGTATCGGAGCCTAAAATAGATGTAGGGAAAAATGCTTCGGCTTCTGTGCTATCGGTCCCCAGTCCTTTAAGTCTTACAGGTATTACACTCATGTTCTCATTAATGATGATGAACTGTGCGAGACTGGTTAATATATCCAGATCGGATTGGTTCAGATCCTCAAAACCGATATCTGCTGCTCGTAAGGAATCCAAGGGGCCCCCATAAATATCATTATTGAGTGCACTTGCAACTGTCTCTGTTTTAAACCGGATTTTATTATCCGCCGCTCTGAATCCCAGGTCTATCCCGGCTACAAAATTACCTTTGGGTCTTGGGCTTCCACCTTGAACACGAAGCAAATCCGGATTTTGGCTAAGTTTCGTTTGGTCTTCATTCGTTAAAGCTCCTAAAAACTGATTTGACGAAACCAGATCGGTATAATCAATTACATTAAAAATTGACGATGTATCGTCCTCTACCTTCATTGCCTGAATACCAAGCTGAAATTTTCTGGGATTCCCTAATCCTACCCTTCCGCCTATAATTTTCCTGGCAAATGTACCACGCCCTGAGCTTTCATAACCCAATGTATAGGTTGTATCCTGTGGAACTCCTCCCGCTATTACCGTATCCACTTCTACCGAAGTGTATAAATTGGTGACTTTTCTACTTAACTCGCCATAGAGAAATTGAACATTTATCGCATCCCATAACACATGTAATGACGTGTTTATTCCATACATCCGGCGACCGGAAATAGTGAATTTACTAAGCCTTGGATAAACATGACCTGCTTCAAACTCCCACCATTTACCCAGACTCAGTTTAACACCAAAACGATTTTGAGGTTGAAGGCGGTTTGATTCCTGAGAAGTGATAAACCCATTTGCCGAATATTTGAACAGACCATAGGAGCCATTAATAAAAGACCTCCCGGTAAAAGCGTTATTAATATCGCCGGAAATTGTTTGGTTCCTCGCGGTTAATTCTACCCTTCCTGTCGGGATCAAACGTGGCTCAAACCCTCTATAGGAGGCTCTTCTGGGGTCAACAACAGCAAATTGCCATGAAACCACATTATAGGTTTCAGTTGAAGTCACATAGTTTAATTGAACTGAGTGCGTGCCTTGGCGTAGATTTTTGGGCACATAAGAAATAAAATAATCGGATGTATCAGCCAGACCGGTAACGTCTAATCCATCTAATAATAACTTAAACTCCCCTGGTTCAACTTCGTTGATATCATAAAAAAGAGCGACTGCAATATATACATCGTTTTTAGCAAGCCCATTGCCTGGTCTTGGAGATAAGACCGTGTAATCAATTCCTTCAGCCTGAGGAAGTTGAGGAACCTCATTCTCTGCAGGACCTTCTACTATATTTACTTCCACCGGATTTTCTGCCGGGAGATTCTCAGGATAGAATACATCCTGCACTTCATCTCTAAGAGATAATTGAAAGTAGTATTCAAAACGGGAGCCAGTTAAATCTTCGGGGGTTATTAGAGCTATAAATGATCCGTTCAGGTAGCTAATCTCTCTTTGAGAATACCCTAAATCACCTTCGTTTTTATAGAATAATAGTGCTTCAAGAATATCGTTTTGGTTAATTCCGGATACAATAAACTCTAAGGCATTAGTAGTTGTGCGGTCTAACACCGTTGGTTGTTGATGTTGCACCGTGTATTGTGCAAAAGTAACCTGTGAGCATAGCGTAACCCAACATAAAACTAATGCAGCACGTAGCACCCCATTTTTCATTTCTAACAGATTTTAATACAGTAATAGCCGGAAAGCCTGGTAACTTTCCAAGAGGTTAAATAACGCTTATTAATTTCCTTTTTCAAAGATATTAACAGGAATTTCCCGAATTTGCCCATTTGCATCTCTGAACCGAAGAATTATTGTTCGTTCTATTAAGTCTTCATCCAGTTCATCATAACCCAAACCCAGATTATTAAGCTCTTCATTTGTAAGCGTACCAGACTGAATTGAATTTCCGTTTTCATCTACTTCTGCAAACATTCTTTCAAACAGGGAAACGGTTTGTCCCGAGTTAGTTGCTGTCACATCAACCTGTCCTTCTTCAACCCAAACGTAACCAAAAGCTTTAGTTCCAAAACGGGTACCTTTAACCGACGCCAGAGATCGTGAAGTAGCCACTTCGAACGTACCAGAGCCTACGGGTTCTACTTCCATAAAAATCTCTCCGGTTTCCAGGTTTATTTTACGAGTAGATATCTTCGAGTCTGCCAGGCTTTCACCCTCGACAATCAACATCGACTCTGGCTTAACTTTGGCAATGGTGTTATCCATAAAAACAACTAAAGCATATCCATCTTCATTTGTTGATAACGTATCACCGCTAAAGAGTTGCTCGCCTAAATTGTCTGTCAAATTCAGAATAAATTCTTTTTCTCCGGAAGCTAATTCAACTTGTGGTTTAAACCTTCTTACTATTGCAAGAGGTCGCTCCTGCTCCACCGGAATGTATAAATCGCTGGCTAGCATAGAACCCACTATCACGGTTAAAATCAACGATACTGCTATTGATGTTACCTTTTTCATGTTACCCTCAATTATTATTAAGTATTATATCCCCGTCGTCTATCTTCTGAATAATTTCAGTAAGTAGCTGTATTGCCGTGGCACCACTTACAATCTGATTATTTATTTCAATACTCTCAAAAGCATAACCACTTTCAGTGAGTGCAGCATATTCTTCTTCCCCGATTAAAGCAATCAGCGCATCAAATGCATCCTGATCAATTTCTACTAATGTACTATTATCTCCCGGACTAGCAAGTTTAAACGTCCAGATTTCTGAAGTAAACTCTTCTGCATCTATTGCTGTTTGTACCTCTGTGGAAACCTGCCAATAATAGGTTTGCCCGGCTTGTAACGCCTGTACTCCTGAAGATGGATATTGAATTGTATTTCCGGTAGTGGTTAAATCAAGATTCTCGAATTGTTGTAAAGAACCATTCTGGTTTGTGGGCTCCGAACTTTTAGCTATTTCTATTAGCGACTCTGGGCTATCCTGTCCATTCGCTCTCACAACAACTAATCTGTAAGTATTTGCTGCATCACCTTCCCAACTAAACTGTGGAAAAGGATTTGTAATGTTTACTTCTGCTCCAATTACATCACCCGGGTTTTTTAAAAGAATCGTTTTTTCATCAACAATAGCACCATCTTCGCTTCCGCCCAACTCAACGGTCTGAGTAGCCAGCACCTCCTTTCCGAGCGCGTTGGTTACCTGAAAAACAGAGATAGTAAGAGTGTAGAAGTCTGCCGGTAATGTGGTCGATTCAAGGGATTCAAGGAAATCCTCACCTTCGGGGGTCAAGCCGCCATCAAAACGCATGGTTTCTTCTATACCAGGAATTTTTTCGTTCACAATATCATTGTTATCACCAAATACAACCTGGCCAGGATCTAGCGTGAATGGATACGCCGCTTGTTGAGTAAGCTGAGCTATTACTCCGACATTGCCCGACTGGACTAGAAACTCAAAGAACAGATTATCTAGTTTCTCATTAGTATTATTTACTAAAGACCCGGAAAATAGAACCGGACCTGAACCCTTGTTATCAACTCCCAGACTAGTTAAACCAAGAACCTGTGCATTTTCAAGCGCCGGGCTTAATGTAATGTCAAGTGTTAGAACTTCAGATTGAGCAAAAACACTATTGGTGGGAACAAAAGTAAAGATTGAAACTAAGAGTGAAAGAAAAATGGTTGTACACCAAACCGATTTTTTCATACTTACCTCGCAATTTGTTTAACGAATAGATAATATGAGGCGATGTTTTCTTACAAACAATTAGAATTGATCAATCAAAAAAAGCCTTAAACCGCAAGGAATAAAGCTTTTGTGGAGCTATGGGGATTCGAACCCCAGACCTTCGCGCTGCCAGCGCGACGCTCTAGCCAGCTGAGCTATAGCCCCATAAGAATTTTAAGATAAAAAAATATGTACTAGCTAACACTATCAACTAAATATTTTTTACTTAAAGTTCATTACTTTGTAACTAAAGAATCTTTTTTTATTCAATCACAAACCGCTATTTTATACTAAATCTAAAAAATTAATTTCAATCTAAAATAACTACGATGAAACATTCCAAGCTTACCCTTTTCATGCTAACAGTTGCTTTGGTTATTAGTAGCTGTTCCGGCCCCAAGGAATTGCTTCCACCACCAGATCGTACACTGGACTATTTAATGTCTCTTGATGAAGAAACATTACGAACTCTTGATACTGATAGTGATGGTCTTAATGACTATATGGAGATTTACGAAACCGAAACTGACCCACTTTCTGCAGACTCTGATGGTGACGGGCTTACTGACGGTGAAGAAGTAAACGAATATAATACTGATCCAAATAACACCGATACTGACGGTGACGGACTATCTGATGGTGATGAGGTTAATTCTTACAACACCGATCCAAATAACACCGATACCGATGGTGACGGGCTATCTGATTACGATGAAATCATGACATATAAAACCGACCCGAATGATGCTGATGGGGATGCAGACGGTGATGGTGTATCTGATGTTGATGAAATCGCAAACGGAACCGACCCTACTAATGCCGACTCTGACGGTGATGGATTTACTGACGGACAAGAATTAGACATGGGCACAAATCCACTTGATGATTCTGACCCTGTGTATCTTGCCTCTGATGCATTCAGCACTGTAAACTTTCAATTTGATCGTTCAAACATTACTGATGAAGCAGCACAAGAACTTGCTGATAATGTTGAGATGCTAAACAATGCACCTGCATTCAAAATCCGTGTTGATGCTTATACAGATCATGTAGGTGGCGACCAGTATAACTTACGATTAAGCCTTAGACGTGCTGCTGCTGTAGTTAAATTCTACACTGATAATGGTATCTCTGAAGACAGAATCGAATCAAGAGGTCTTGGTAAAGCACCGGTTGAGTGTTCTGTTTCTGAAAAAGAAGCGAATGACGGCTGTGAGAAAAACAGACGTGCGGAATCAATCCCGATTAGTACACTTAAGTACAGCCCGGGCATGTAATTCCTGCTTTATGAAATTAAAAAGGCGAACCAGTTTTGGTTCGCCTTTTTTTATGCGTTTATATTCTCAGAACAATCTGGCAAGAGATATACCGGGATAAAACCCGGGATCATCAACACGATAGGCCAGGTCTACTCTGAAAAGACTGAAGATGTTACTCAATGAAACTCCAACTTCGGTATGCCATTCATCATTAGTAGAGACAGGCTGATAGCCCAGATTAGAATCGAAAAATTGTTGCTGATCGGATGAAATCCATGTTCTGCCAATACCTCCAAAAGCGATGATACTTAAACCCGATTTAGCTGCTCCTCTCCATCCCAAAGCTTCTAGTGGGACCGATCTGAAATTATGCTCTGCGTTAAGTGCTACAAAACTGGCACCTTCGTACGGGATGTACCGCTTTGACTTAAATCCTCCAAACGGAGTGAAGTACCCAAAAGCAGCATCTAACGTCCCGTTTCTTTGAACGGGTAAATCCCCAAGATAGGTGCCTGCATTTATTCTCAGGTCAAGAGCATTCGGTATAAACCTTCTTTTATAAAAAGTGTTGAAACGGTGATATAGGTCTATTTTAAAGCGAGTGAAATCCCAATCGCTTCCCATTGCTTTTGATGATTGCTCAACGCTCAACATCACGTTATCCGCTCCAATCACACCAAGAGCTTCCTTACCCTCTCCCCGCTCTAATTTAAGCTCCACCGAACTAAGTGTCCCTTCATTTACCGGAGGGTTTAACCTTTGCAGATTTGAGGCTCCAATCACATCATAACTGGTTTTATAATCAATGGAGCTATGGCTCTCTACTCTATACAATACTGAAAGTGTATTTCGCCAGTACCTTCTGGGTCTGAATCTGGCCCCAACATACACTCCTTCCCGTCGGTAATAATCGAAGTAGTCATCATACCCAAACAATGGCAACCCGCTGGAAAGTACCATTCCATAAAGCTCTGATTCATACCGGGTATCCGTTTTGGCAATGTATCCTGCCTGCAAAGCAAACCGTCTTGTTTTAGCAAGCGGCCACCAGGAAACATCAAATCCATGATTAAACGCTTCGTAACCCAAACTATAGCCGAGTCTTGCAGTTGTTCTTACCCGACGATCAGCAAAACGATCTTCGTGTTTCAGCCCGGCAAAAACGGCATCTACACGGTTATATCGTGCTTCTAACCCTAAATGGTCAACGAACTTGCTGAATGCTGAAGGTTCTTTTCTTTGATAGACCCGGGTAGTGGTTCCTGTGCTGTCATCACTAGCTGTACCTTCGTTAACCTCTTCATAACTCTCGTCTTCATCATCAAAATCAATGAACCGAGCCAGAAAACCTGTAGGTCTGAATTCTTTCTCCAGACTTGTGTTACGGTCTACAGTTTGATAGGCATATTCTTCTTTTTCTGATAACGGAATTACGTCTATGGTATTTACAAAAAGCGAATCCGATTTATTGATGGTGGTGGAGTCTACCGTGATCCAATCAAAATCTTTATATAAAGAATCCGGAAGTTCGGTATTTACTTCATAATCGCTTAAGCGGGAAACCTGGCTGAATCCAATCGGCGGGAAACGTAATCCCGGCACTCCAATTTCAATCATACCTTCCATTCGGAAATCAACAGGAAACCAGTAGTCTCCTCCAAAATTGCTGAACTGCTGCTCATAATACATGTTGAATTCCTGGATGGGAGGAGGAAATACAATCACAGAATTTGGCTTCAGGCGGACAGAAATCAACGCATACTCCAAGTCCAATACATAGATGGTTCCCTCAAATAGGGGTTGAAGTTTTCTTTTAGAAGACACTTCAATTTCGAAAACGACATTGTCATCAATTTTAGTAAAGTCAACCAGCTCGAAATTATAGAATTTAAGAGCATCAGGATGGGTTACGCCTACTACATCGAACTCGACAATATCCAGATTGTCGTCGTAGAAGTTTGGAAGATAACTTACCCCTGCAAAGTTGTCACTCCCTTCAATATTTGCGGTTTGGCGCTTTGATTTTAATACTTCCCGGCTGCCTCGCTCACGATCCCAGAACGCCTCGGAAATACTTTCCGTAATTGAAACAATGGTAGTATCTTTCAAAATCTGTTGTCGGGTATACGCATTCACTTCGTACGTATTCAGTTTTGCTCTCCACTCCTGCTTCCTTCGGATCACTTCCTTCATAATTGAAATGGCAGGATCCTCTCCGGTTACCGTGATTTCTCCTAATTCTAAAAATGCTTCCTTCATCAAAAAATCAAGAGGTCCATCGTGGGAAGCGTTCACTTCCTGCTCGAGGCTTTCATAACCCAAAAACCGAACCACAATAGTTGCCGGAAGGGTATTTACTTTGATGGTGTATTCGCCATCAGCATTGGCGATGGTTCCCTGATAAGTTCCTTTGATAATTACATGAGCGGCGGGTAGGGGTTCGTTGGTTTTCGAATCCACAATTTTCCCGGAAATTACCTTTTGTGCATATCCGGAAATACTAAGTATTACCGAAAACCCTAGAAGAAATAAAAATCGAAGCATGACCTGATTATTTTAATATGAGCAAATGAGACCTTCTACTAAAAACCGAGTGGCTTGTTACACCAACATACGTATCTTAGCCGCGATTATTGAATGTCCCTTTAGTTCAACCGGATAGAATAGGAGCCTCCTAAGCTCTAGATCTGGGTTCGAGTCCCGGAGGGGACACGTTTTTTTGCGTTGCATGAAGTTTGACTACTGAACTATTCCGTTTCAGTAGTTTTGAAACATCTCCTCTTGTTTCAGATTTTATGAATCTTTGTGGCTATGAATCATTACAGTTGAATTATTCTTTCCCCAAACAAAAAAGGCACAAGATCAAAATCTCATGCCTTTTTGTTTTAATTAGTATGTTGTTTGCCCTTCATGCAAGTTACAAACTTGCTATGCTTCCGTTTTAAGTCGCAAACTAAAACATCTTTGGGGATGAATGACAAAAACTACTAGTACGCGAGAATCCGTTTGAGCTCCGTATTTAAATAGTAATGCTTTCCGCTTATCTCTTTTTTCTCTACCAGTCTTAGTTCTACTAATTTACCCAGATAGTCTCTTGCTGTATTTTCTGCATATATACCTACATCGGTTAGATGATTTACTTTTGTAAACGGTTGAGTAAACAGGGCTTGTACCAAGTCTTCGGGTTTTCTGATTGAAGTTTCTTTCAAGATGATTTCCAGCATATCTTCTTTTGCGGTAAGTATATCCTGTATCTTGTCAAAAGTTAATCTGGAGGTATTTTCTATCGCTTTTAATATATAAAGTATCCAGTTTTTCCAGTCCCCGCGTTGAGATACCCCTGCTAAATAATCATAGTATTCCTGCTTATGATCCATGATGTACCTGCTCAGGAACAGGATGGGATAATCCAACAACCCTTCTTTACATAAGTAATTGATCATCATTATTCTCCCCGTCCTTCCATTTCCATCGTTAAATGGATGGATTACTTCGAACTGATAATGAGCAATAGCTAGCTTTATCAATGGTTCATCAGGCTCATCAATAACCCCATTCAAGAACCCAATCAGGTTCTGCATTTTTGCCTCTATTACCCCTTTTCCTCTTGGAGGAGTATATACAGGTTTACCTGTATTTGGACTGCTCCCTGCCGTTCGTATATAAATTCGTGAAACCGGCGACCGATATCCTTCTGTTGTTTCTTTTATCTCATTACATACTTTTATGAAATATTCATCGTCAAAGCTTTGTCGTTTTTTTAAATAATGGTATCCCTGCCATAAAGCTTCCCGATATCGCAGCACTTCTTTGGCTGTTCCCGTTAATGGTTGGTTCGCTTTATCCTCACTATAGGCTTTATAGAGTTCATCTTCGGTAGTAAAAATATTCTCGATCGCACTGGAATCTTTCGCTTCCTGTAAAGTGATTGCATTAATCAATATTCCCTGATTAGGAATCGCGATACTTCTTCCGTTAAGCAATGCCAATGCCTCCTTTGCCCTACCTAACTGCTTATAAATATCCAGCTGCTCTGATAATTCCGGATGTATCGGTAATTCAGGCAATGAATTCCAGGGTACTGTACGATCCGGATTTACTGGATACAAAAACTCTTCTGGCATTAAATTTTTCTTTAATTAAGGTATGATATCAATCTAACCTTAAAACTTTTCCTTTACAAACTACAAACATCAATTAACCTCAATTTTAATGTACGCCTAAAATGCCCCGTAATTTTAATGTCGAATTTCGATCATGCCTTAATTTATTTGATTTTTAAGGTATGCATTTTATCCCACCCTGGTACAAGCCCCGCTTGTACCTTCCAATCTAACCCTTTCACTTAACAAAAAAGGCACGAGATCAAACCTCATGCCTTTTGTTTTTAATTAGTTGTTATTTACCTCACTGCACAAGCGGACGCTTGCGCTAGTTGGGGGCTCGTTCCAAAGGTCTCCTTCGGAATGCCTTCAGGAAGCTCCTGCTTCATTTCGCAAAATTCAAGACCGCGGTTTCTACAAAAAAGCCCAGCTTGAACATGCCGGGCTTTTTATTTTTTATATAGTTTAGTTGAGGCTGAGCCTCTCACCCGCATTCCGCAGCTGAGCTACGGAACGAGGTTAAAAGTCTTCGTAAGCTACGGCTGTACCGCTGGTATTTACCGTTGTACGCACACTTCCAAGATGATCTTTTAAGTAATAATATTTATTGGTTCCCTCAGCTCTTGCTATCATACCCGAAGGTGATAAAATATTGGTAAAACTCAAAAAGTCTTCACACCGCACTTATTCCGCCAACAAAAAAGGCATGAAACCGAAATCTCATGCCTCTTGTTTTTAATTAGTTATTTGTTTGTCATTCACATAGAATGCGCTAGTTGGGAGGTTAACTATATTTGTATAAAACTAATGCTACAAAAATAGTAACAACAAGTATTGTTAGGTTGAAAATCCTTTCCATTGTAGACAAATTATTCCACTTTCTGAGATTGTAAATTGAAAGTATAAGAGTTAAAAAAAGTAATATGGCATAGCCAGTTACTTCATTTAATCCGACAAACCTAAATAGATTTTCAAATAATTCTCTAATCTTTTCATTCATTTTAAATAATAATCAATAAAGTTTGAAACACTTGTAGTAACTGTAGCAGCAGTAATTCTTATAGCTTTAGATACCTTGTTTGATACAGCCCATCCTTTTCTACCCGTTATAGGATTTGTTCTTGAACTTACATAATCAACACCTTTTAGTCCATCAGGTGCGCTCTTAATAAATGATTTAATTGCAAATTGTTCTACGCCTGAAGTAAATAAACCTATTGAAGTTACTTTTGTTTGGTCGATTACAGCATCTGTAGAACCACCATAATAACTAGCATCAAGCATTTTCAACCCTAAATTTGTTGCATCTGAACCTACCTCTAATGTGCCTCCGAAGGCTGCAATTTCTGGCTGAACTGTTAAGATACCTCCAACTTGTAAAGCTGCTCCTGCATCTGATGATACTTCTGTTACTTCAATTCCAGCATGAATTAAATCATGAGGCAGTGCGTCCATTTCATTACTAAGCCCTTGTTCATATGTGGCTCGGTAATCTTCCCAAGAGTAATCATATTCTCCTGAATGATATCCAATTAAGTAATCAGTAATCATTTCCAGAAGTCCAGGGCAACGTTCTTGGTTATGTTCGTTTCCGCATTCAGCCATCATCCCCGTCGGATCAATCAAATTAACCGGATTCCCCATGGTATAATTATACGGACTCCATCCCGGGTAGGAATCGGCCATCGGATCAATACTCAACCAGCTTCCAATCTCCGAATCCAGGTATCTTGCACCTGCATAAGAAAGATCGAGACCGACTTCTTCATCCAGCTCGTGGCCGGTGAATTTATACCGGTCATCATTGCTGGTGGTATATCTGCCAGACATGAGTTTCCCAAAGGGGTAAAAGTCAAAATAAGCCACCGGAGAATTAATACTGTTTTCAATGGCTCTGGTAGATCCCAGATGATCCTTGATGAAGTACTCGGTAAGGGAGGACGAGGCCGCCCGTGTTCCAATGACTTCCCCACCGGAAAGGATATTCCATTTGTCTATGGAACCGTTTTCATAGACGGCGATGGTTTGTCCGTCGGCCCCACGAATGTAGGAGGTGGTGGTACTTCCTTCTTTTTTGGAGACACGCTGTCCATCGGCATCTTCCCCTTCGGGAATTATGAATTATTGAATGCTGAATGTTGAATTATCCCAGCCACCACCAAAAAAGGCACAAGATCGAAATCTCATGCCTTTGTTTTAAAAGTTATTATTTACCTCACCCCACAAGCGGAAAAGTTATTGTTGTCTAGTATTCGTATAGAATACGCTAGTTGGGTGGAATAACTAAGCTAGTCTGTAAAAGTTTATCTTAGTTTCATAATTGAATCCATGATGAAACAACCATGAAAAGTCATCTGTAAGTAAACTTGTTATTACAAATTTACCTCCATCGTTCATATATATTTCGACATGGCGATAATAATTCCACGGAAGCCACACATGTCTGGTCTCATACATTTCTGGAGAAATTACATACTTAACTTCTGATGTTTCATTAGGTTTTATTCGATACTCCTTTTTATCAATTGAAATTCTAATTTCATCTTCAAGAATTTCAAAATCATACCTTCTATTTTTTAAAAAATAATTTATATGTACTACCAAAGTTGGCATTACTATAAAGATAAAAGGTACTGAATAAGCAGCCAGATGTAGTTTAGTTCCATTTGTTGAAAAAATAATCCAGCTTGCTAATACTATTACGATAATAATAACAAACAATTGGAATAGATGATCTATTTGTTTTTTTAATGTGATTCTCATATTTAAATATTTTTTATTTTGGTGCTGTAAAGTTTGGGGACCAAATCCCTTTTCTTAAAGCTACTTCAGCATTTCCCAATTGAATAGACCATTCATATCTAACTTGTTGCCCTATATCGTACAGCATTTCAAGCGACATTAATCCCAAACCAACTACAAAGCCTGCAGGTCCACCTGCGCCTGATAATGAAGTAACTCCTAGAGATGTTAATGTTGATCCAGTCCTATAACCCCATCTTCCTAATGTTATATCACCATTTATCATTGAGTTAGTATCATAAATTGTTCCAAAAGCTACTAATCCTACCCCAGTTCCCTTTAGGATCTTTGAAGGGATACTAAATGGAGTGTTGGGTAAAGTTGAAGGATGAGGTGAAAATCTTGAATTTTTATTAAATAAACTTAGATTTCTTCCAGTTAACTGAATATTTCCATTATTACCACTAATGTAACCTTTTTGATATAGGTTTGACTGATATTTCAAATGTATATCATCTAAGCCTAAACCTGCTCCGGTAGCAGCTAAGGAACTTAATCCGATTATTGAAGAATTATCTTTGCTTTCTTCATCACAAGGCCCTTTTGGGCATGAGCTACCTTGCTGGTCGCTAAATTGAGAATTATACATATCCGCTACTAACTGTTTCTGGGCATCCGTGCAATCAGCTACGCCAGATTCTCCTGTTCCACACGAAAACATACCTGTAGGATCAGTAAATGCCAATGGATTGTTTCCTACATAGATATAAGGAGAAGAAAACTCCATCATCGGATCAATCTGCAGAAACCGTCCTATTTCAGGATCATAATTTCGAGCTCCCATATAGTCTAAAAAAAGCCCTGCTTCCTCATCTCTTTCATGACCCGTAAACTTATACCTGTCATCATTACTGGTGGTATATCTGCCCGGCATGAGTTTACCGTAGGGGTAGAAGTCAAAGTAGGCAACAGCACTGCCCGAACTGTTTACTACCGTTCTTGTGGAACCTAAGTGATCTTTTATGAAGTATTCTTTGCTACCACCTGAGGTTACCGTTCCAATTACATCTCCACCGGAAATAAGATTCCACTTTTCAATAGACCCATTTTCATATACGGCGATGGTCTGTCCGTCGGCGCCACGAATGTAGGCGGTGGTCGTGCTTCCTTCTTTTTTGGACACGCGCTGACCGTCGGCATCGTAGGTGCTATATACCGTACTGCTGCTACCACTTAACATATAGGGCAGGTTACGGTAATCGTAGCGGGCATGGCTAAGCCCATTTACTCCGTTTTCAATCATGTTTCCGTTGGCATCGTAGCTTACCAGTTTATCGGAAAAGGGAACCGGACCGTTTTGGTACCTGATGGTATCTATGCGGTTACTGGTGGCCTCAATGGCAATATTGGGGATGTTCCCTGCCGGGTAAGCGGAGGCTCCCATTCCTTTTCGAAGCAGGCTTTTCAGGTTGCCGTTATCGTCATAGGTGTAGCTTACATCAAAGCCGTCGCTATCGTCCTGGGTATTTTGTGAATTATTAAACAGTGCTGCTTTTAACCGATTCGCCGCATCATATTGCAACTGGTAATCGGGCTCATCGGTGCCTGCTAATGCCTGCTCCCAGCGTATTCTGGCAATGTTTCCATTATAGAGGGTGTCGGCATCCCCTCCCACGTTATTATAATAGCGTAGCTCCATTCCAAAACGATCCTGAGAATAACCAGGAGACGTTTCGTTGCTGAAGTTATCGGGGTTGTTAATGAAGCGTAACCATCCTGCAGAATTGTAGGTGTAGTCTACACTTTGATCATTTCCACCCAGGTTGAGTTCTTCGAGCTGTCCGTCTGCTACATAGGTATAAGCGGCATCTTCTAACCAGCTTCCCCCACTGCTGTTACGACTCTCGGTTTTGGCAAGGCGACCTAAGTTATCGTAGGTATAACGGAAGTAGTAATCGTCACTTTCGCCAGGCTGATAACTCATTTCGGTCATACGGCCCAGTTCATCGTATACATACTCGATCTTCTTTTCGCCCATGGTGCCTCCTGGTAAATCCTGAATAATCCAGTCTACGAGTCCCTGCGTATTGTAGCTGTACCAGGTGGTTCCCCAGAGCTCATCGTCGTGTAAATCACGGTATTCCACTTTAGACAACCTGCCTTTGGTGTTCTTTGCATCACTTTTGGCGTTGGCTTCTCCGTAGTGGAATTTCTGCATGGGGATGTTGCTATCAGTAATGTCATTCTCTGCGTTAACAGAAGAAAAACTGGAGGCACCATAATATTCACCTGTCTCAGTGATGCGGTTTAATTCGTCGTAATTATTGTAGGTGAACTTATAGGGTTTAAAATCCAGATCATGATAAATCGTAAATGGATACCCGCTGGACTCTTCGGTTACTTCGAGTTTGTAATCTCCTTTTCCAACATGTATAGTATCTAAATCACTGGTGTCCCAGGCATCAAATACATTGTTATATAAAGCAGAACCGTCTCCGTACCCAAACTTGTATCTAAGTTCCGGACCTTCTCCACTTACTTGCAGTTCTACATAAAATACAACTACTCCATCACCAGGCATCGTAAGATTGAATGTGCCTTCTTCTTCCTGATCAATCAGCTCGGTTGCACTGCCATTATTTTTGTGCTTGGCGCTTTGCACAAAACGCAGATTGCCGTTACTGTCGTAGCGGTAGTTATCCGCACCATCTTTATCCGGCATATCTTTTTCTGTCAACTGCCCGCGTTGGTTGTAGTCGTAATCGGTTTCCAGTCCGCGCGGATCGGTCACTTTTTTAAGCTGATTGCGGAGATCGTACTGAAACTGAGTCACCAGATCACCGCTGTCTTTGGCGCTGTCGCCGTCCATGTCTATCATGCTGGCGATGGTATTGCCCCAGCCATCGGTAAAACTGAACGCATGATTTCCATTTGGATCGGTAGATACACTTTTCGTGAGTTCGTTATCCGTAAATCCGGAGAAATCTTCGGAGCCGCTATTCAGTCCATAGCTCATCAGGCTTTCGTTTTGACCGATTCGCAATGCACTTGCGGCATTTCCGTTGGCAACAGGTCTGCTTAACGGACTTGCTTCGAACCGGGTTTGGGTGTATGCATGTTTTGCATCCGTGGCTCCGCTGAACCCGGTATCGTAGTATTGATAGATTTCGCTATCGGTTGGTAATTCTTCACCTAGATTACCGTCAAAACCGGTTCCCCAGAGATCGTTTACAAAGCCGTTGGTGTAGCTGCTTACATCCAGTTCAATGGGGCGGCTGGTAATGTGTGGCCGGCCTTGTTCGTCGTACACAGTTCCGGTAATAATCGCGGTGCCATCTGCAGCGCGAGTCTGAGATTGAATCGGTCGACCAAGGCCATCGAGGTAGGTAATGGTCGAATAGTTCGACTTTTCGACCTTCAGATTAGCCACATAAAAATGATCATCGCTAGACGCAATTCTGAGTAACGGCTCCCAGGAGGGGTCAAAGCTGCCTAATGAGTATGTGTTTTCGGCATTTCTGCTTTCCCCTTTTGGGTATACCCAGGCAGATAACTCGCTTCCTCGTTTTTCCAGCTCTATGGTGTACCACCTGTTGGGTGATGCATCTAATGGAAAGGTAAACGGATATACAAAAGATCCTCCGTCCTTATTGTATTGCATATCAAATTCATCGGTAGCATGCTTATACCGAACGGCAAAACGATGTCCGGAACCACTTAAATATACATGAGGGGTTCCTCCGGTTGTATTATCCGGGTAAAAATCCACTTTTGCCAGTAATGCTGTACTGTTCGTGGGCATATACATATCTGTCCAGCCACCGCCGGAGCCCATTTCAACGGTTGTTTCCCCTGCTTTAGTTACGTTAAAAGTGGTATGTGTGGTTGTATTACTCCAGTTGGCAGAACTGGAAAAATCATCCCGAATATGTTCCTCGAATAGGTAGCTCTTAATAAAGTTAGGGTCACTTGAGAAGTAGTTCCCATTATTTCGATCAACAGAGTAGCCATACTCCATAGAACTTGTCAAAAACCCATTTGGATTTACGGTGCTAGCTAACCGCCCAAGTTCATCGTAGCTAAACCGGTTTGTACTTCCTGATACGTCTTTTACCGAAAGTGCGTTCTTAAATACCGGGTCTACCTCACGGCTTTGCGCCTGTGCGTCTTCGGGGTAAAAACGAACATTATCGATAAACCAAGGATCAGTAAGTGTAGTATGTCCAAAATTTCCGAACATTAACTCCTGAATACCTGAAGCTCCGGAAGCATTGGCGTATATGATATTTTCACCCACTAATTCCCCATTCACATAGTAATCAACCCGATCGGTATCAGAATTCATAATCATCTTAAACGAATAGGTCTTTCCAATTTCAAGATTACTTTTTGCTTCCACATAATCACTTAAGTTCCGATCGTAATAATAGAAATCTTCATCTTTTATATTAGCCCAAACCGATGCTTCTGAACCACCGGCAGACCAGTCATTCCAACTGCTCCCACCACTTCCTATAACTAATCCATAGTTATCCGAGTTGGCGATTTGAACATCAAACTCCCAAACTACTGTGCCTGGTATTTCTGAAGGATGTCGATATACAACCCGGTCCCGGTCTCCATTAACCGCGCCTGTATCTGCTATACTTAACTTTCCATTAGTTACTTGTATTAATGTACCACCATCTCCAAGTCGATCTTTAAAAACCCAATCGCCTAAATCTCCCTCGTAAGAAAAACTATATGTGTATATATCATCCACATCAGCATTGTGAAACATACCCACCGTAACCTGTTTGTCATCACTCCATTGGTAAGCTGTTTTAACATCCTGAGCATCTTCTACTTCCAGTATATTTCCATAGCTGTCATACTCTGTTACTTTGGCAATTTTAACCGCTTCCGAGGTTGGATCCTCTGGTGCGCCCGTATCAGATTCAGACGAACCTTCCCACTGCCATTGGGCCAGTACGTTCCAGTTGCTGTTTCCGGAAATAGCATTATCCCAGGTCGTCCAGTTACGGCTTAACACATGCCCTGAGGAGTTCTCTATGGTTACAGAATAGGGTTGAGTTAGCATGTTGGAATCAGCCATTGAAGAGTATTCCTGATATGCGTACCGATATTTCGTTATTCTTTCAGAATCGTCTGAATTGATTTCTTTCTTTTCGGTCAGGAGGATGTGTGTTGGATCATTGTGATTAAATTCTGTAATTGACTCCGTATAGTTCGTTCCTGATTCATCATACACCCTAACTGCCGCTGTTTTTGGATGATACCAGGCAGAAACATTTCTTAGTACTTCCACCTGATACGTAGCAGGTATATATTGAAGGCCATTTGCTTTCTCCATGGTTTCAACATGTACTTTTATATCAAAAATATAGTTTTCATGTTTTCCGGGAAATTTAGGATCATCATTATACGCGCCATTAGAATCATGATATAAGCGGTATGTGTTTATTGTTGACTGGTTTGTTTTAAATGTACTCCCGTTTACAAATTCTTTTTCAACCTGTTTCAGAAGCTTTCCACCTGTCCAGGAATACACAGGCTCAGAAGCAGATCTGTTAGTATAAGAGCTGTCTGATAATGATGAAGTTCCCGAGGAAAATGTGTATTCCGTTTGACCATACTCCCCGTTGATCCCTCTTTTTTCGATCACCTTACTATGACCAATACTGTTTGCTATCCCTCCAAATGGGACTACAGGTGAGGAAGTAAGTTGCTTATACGCACAATACTGATATTGATCTTCAGAATCTTTTACCTCCATGTCATAGTCCTGAATATAAATTGGCTTACTTGGCTCAAACCCTGATACATATTCGAATTCTTTAACTATCTCTTCTCCTGATGCACCATCTTTGGTAGTTATTCTATGCACCCGAATCGCTGATGCGTTACTTAGAGTTTCGTACTCCAATTCTGTAAAACCGCCGGTTGGATAGTTTACTTTTTCTAAAATACCAGTATAAATTTTTGAGGTATCTGGTTCTCGGTCAGCGCCACTGGTATAGTAGTTATTGTCCTTGGCTACAAATGTAGTATTAGAGGTCTTTCCATTATAATGCCCCCAATGGTCGGCTGCATAGCTGTCTCTGGTTGGCATTTCTATTGTTTCGTTGTATTCAAAACCCCATCCAGGCAATCCGGCGACATAAACTGAGTCCAATTTCAACCTTGTTTTTAACTCCTTCACGGAATCCGGTGCCGTCCCGATATACCCTGGCGACTCAAAATAACTATGAACCAAATTATAAGTTTTGAGGGTATCTCCCCCCGATAGAATTACTATTTGTTTTAGGCGGTTTGCTCCCACAAGATCTACTCTGCCTGAAGTATCGTATTTGAATTCTACTTTAACATCGCTCTGGGGAGAGGAGATTTCAATAAGCCTCTTCTCATTTGCTGAATTAGTTCTGGTACAGGTTTTTTCTAACGACAGGTCACTTGGACAAATAGAAGGTCCTGATTGCTTGCGGTAAATTTGCTCAGTAATTGATTCGTACTCATACTGATATGACTCGTAAGTTAGATTTATTACGTTACCATTCGTAGTTGTGATTTTGGATAAAAAATTTGAAATCCCTGTAAATGGAAATCGATTTACAGGATCGCCTTGCCCACCTTCGCATGAGTCTTCGTAGTACACAGAAGACCCAACATCGAATAAATACTTTGTGCCATCATCATCTGTAATTTCAAACGTATTGTTGTTTTCTGTAATTATTATATCGTCATAGGGTATCGTATGTATTTGAGTACCATCATTACTGAAAATGAATTTTCCACTTTTACCTGGAAAATTGTACACAAAATTGTCCGATTCCATATCAACTAACCCTTCAATTACATCCTCTGCAAGAGCGTAATCATCCAAACTATCAGGATTATTAGGTTTAAAATCACTTGGATCATCAGGAATAGGACGTGTTTCTACTAAGTCTGGCAACCCATTTACTGTTTGAGTGACGATTCCACCCGTATTTAACGTCCAACCTAAACCTACATTTGTTGCTATTTGGTCTACCCTTATTGCTGACGTGGTATAATCCAAACTAATCGGCAGAGTAAAACCTAATATTGAGAACTGGTAAATGGGAACTGTAACATTAGCTTTCCCTTCGTATAAATTCGATTCAATTTCGCCATACTTTCCTAGTTCTGCTGCCTCAGGAGAGGGAGGAAAAGAGTTCATTAAGTCGATCTGATCCTGCCCCTTAACTTCTCCGGCAAGCATCATCACCATCATTACTAGGAAAACTCCCAGCAGATGGTTCATTCTTGTTTTTTGTTTGGCGTTATGCCAATAATATTCTTTTATCTTTTTCATGTTATTCTCTCTTGTGTTGTTGTTCTTTTTGTTTTGATATACTCCGAAGCACTTTTTTTATAGCGGGTATTTTACCCTCTGCCTTCTCTCTTTCTTCGGAGACGGTATCGTAATGCTCGAGCTTATCGATAATGTGAGATAGAGTAGTTAGCAATGCCCCGAGCAGCAGAATCAGCTCATTAAACTGTTCGGCAAGCGTTTCTGCTTCTGAGGTCAACTGATTTATTTCAGGGCCAAGCCCTACCAGATTAATGCCCCCGAGACCAAGGGATGCCAACCCTATTCTGCGAACTACTCTTCCTTTTCTGGTTCTTCCGCTCAGGAATCTCCCCAAACGGGTATCTTTAAAAAAGTTTTTGCCCCGGTCGGGTGGTTTCCCACCGGAATAGCTTTTATGTGTTCTCTCCAGTTTGGCTTCTTCTCTTTTTAAAAACTGTTCCAGGTCTGTTTCCAGCCTGGATAGTCCTTTATCGTTATGAATTGGTTTATTCATGGTTTCCTCTCTTGTTTTATTGGTTGTTAATTTTTTGTTAGCGAAGGTCTTTTACTTCGCGCCATATTCCGTTTTCCCAGGCTTCGTAAAAGCGTCTGCCCAGTTCCCCGTCTTTAAAATCACAGTGAAAAAAGTTTTTGTGTTCATACCAAGCCACTCTTGAGTATTCACTCTTCATAAGCGCTTCTTTAAGTGTCTGGATATGTGCTTTATCACAGGTTAGGTCTACAGCTCCGAACCCTTTAAAGGTGTGTTCACTGTAACCACTTCTCCCATGTATGATTTCCCACTCGTAGGTTCGGTACCCACTGTTCGCAGATATTATGATGGGAAATCCGAGCTTGTCCCGTATTCGATTTAGCACCGGCAGGTGATATTTCACCAGTTTATCGACCACATGTAGTGGAACACAGGAGTGCTCCGATCTCATTTTTGGGTCCACAATAAAATCTGAAATCTTAAAATAGTTCTTCATTATTCTCTCTTGATTAATAGTTTATGCTCTTGTTTAAAAACCAGTCTAAAAATGAGTATCTACGCCCCAAGATTATCTCTCAGGTAATAGTAATATTCATCGTCAACCAGCCCGTTTTCAGAAAGAATGATCTCTTCGATAATTCCTTCTTCTTCTTCAATATCAATGGTAACCGGAAATCCCTGATCGTCTATGACTGAATGGATATCAATGTGCTCGCTGGATTTGTTATACCAGACACACACTTCAATTTCGGGTTCGCGGTTTACCCACGTGATTAGTTTATTCATTGTCCTTTCCTCCTGACTTTTTTAAAAAAAAGGATGGACGAAACAGAACATCTCGAGCTGTTACTGTTTCACCACCTCCCCGTTCATGATCACGTCTCTCTTGACAGAGTCTCTTGACCAACCCCTGTCTGTAGAAAACGTACTCTCTTGTTTAAACTTGACTCACAACAAATATGGTAAAACATATTTATATGTGCAATACATGTGTAAACAAATTTAAGGGTTTTGGGTGACAAGGTACGTCACCCTATCTGAGGAAAGTTTTTGAAAAGAAAAAAGGCACGAGATCGAAACCTCATGCCTTTGTTTTTAATAAGTTATTTTGGTTTGACATTCACATAGAATGCGCTAGTTGGGGAGCTCAAAATCATTGGAGACTTTATGTAAAGTCAATCTTTCTTCCCTTTAAAGATTAATCCCAAGCCTGCAGTTAATAAAGCAGCACCAATGATAGACCATATAATGGGGAATGGCTCTCCATCAATGCTAACCGTCCACAGTTGAGGAAACTCAAGTTCGTTAGCTATCCATCTGCCAATAATGGCTCCAACAAATCCCACAGCAGCCGACATTAAACAACCTCCGCTTCCAACTTTAAATCCTCCGATGCTTTGACCTATTCCCCCACAAATAGATGCGATAAGTAGTAAAATGAAAAATCCAAAAAATGACATGACTCGTTTATTATTAAGTTTGGGTATCTAAAAACGCAATAATTACAATTAGGTTTCAGCTTTATTCAACTAAAAATAGTAACTCAAATCCGCAATAACTATTTGGGAAACAGAATGGTAAGATGTATGTTTAAACATATTCCGGCTTATAATTAACAATCATCTTTTATCATCATGAAAAATTTTAGTCTATATACCGTACTCTTAGCAGTTACTTTCATGACTTTTACCGCTTGCGGAGAATCTGAAGCTGAAAAACAGGCCCGACTTCAAGCCAAGCTTGATTCTGCACGAGTTGCCGAGCAGGCAAAAATCGCTCAAATGATGGCTGCTTATGAAGACAGTGTAAATGCAGCCAACCCAGATGGAATGGAGGAAATGGAAGAAGATACTCCAATGAGCTCTTCAATTTCTGAAAGTGGTTCTTATGTTGTGCAGGTGGGGGCCTGGAGATCGGAAGAAAAAGCACAGTCTTTTGTAGATATGTGGTCCGATCGTAATTACCCCAGCTCTTATGTGGTAAAAACAGGAAATGAAGAAACCGGTGATGTATGGTTCCGGGTTCGTGTTGGTAATTTTGAGACTCGAAATGCAGCTCAGGAATTCGGCGTAAATCTGGCTGCTGAAATCAATACCGGGTTTTGGGTAGCTAACAAAGATTAATGTTTTTTGCGCCGAACATTTTTAGTTGTTTATGTGCCAAGCATTTACGTAATTGAAGGAACGCTCAAGTAGCGTCTCTCTTGATGAATAGTCAGCCCATTACAATCGAAAATTGTGATGGGCTATTTTTTTTGAATCTTTTTTTATTCTTACCGTATAGCGTTTGCCGGTGTTTTATTTTTCTAATTCTCCGGTTTACGTTATAATCCCTATTAGAAACACACCACCAACTTTATAAAACCAGCGAAATGAAAAATTTCACTATCGCTAAACGACAGATTGAAAACATAAGTGTGCTTGACATAAGTGGGGAACTGGATGCTCATACCGCTTCTCAACTCGAGAATTCTCTAAAAGCTCTCATCGATGAAAAGCAGTTCAAGATTATCGTAAACTGTGCTCGTCTGGAATACATTGCCAGCGCCGGATTAGGCGTTTTCATGGCCTATATTGAGGATGTCAGGGGATTAGGAGGGGACATCAAGCTAACCAATATGAATGATCGCGTTTATAATGTATTCGATTTACTGGGATTTCCCACTTTATACGATATCCATGATGATGAACAAGAAGCAATAAGCGGATTTTAACTTATATCCAGTGGCAGGAAAGAACAACATACATACCCTTTCGGTAGATTCCTCGACCAAACATTTGGCCGAAGTTCGGGATTTTGTTGCTGCTCATGCTAAAAATGTAGGCCTTTCAGAAAAAGATATTTCGGAAATCCGGTTAGCTGTTGATGAAGCATTTACCAACATCATTAAACATGCTTATAAAAATACCACTTCCAAACCTGTTAAAATCGAACTTGGTTTTGATCCTTCTAAACTTTGGATTTCGATTATGGATGAGGGAGAAGGGTTTAAACCCGATGAGTATAAAGCTCCTGATATACTAAAAAGAATTAAGAATAAGCAACGAGGCGGAATGGGTGTGTTTCTCATTCAAAAACTAATGGACCAGGTTCAGTATAACAGAAAAGGCCAAATGAACGAGATTCGAATGGTCAAAAACCTATAAGCTGTGAGCCCGCTAACTCCCTCTACTGAAGAACGACATAGCCGGTTTGAGCTTCGAACACTTCTTGAGACAAGTCGCCTTTTAATTGAGTCTCAAGATCCTGATTTCGTACTTAATAATTTACTGCTCATTACGATGGGAAAGTTATTAGTACCAAAGGGAATGATTCTTATCCATAAACCTGGTGATGAAGCTTACTTCGCATCAAAATCAAAAGGAAGAGGTTGGTTAGCTGAGGATGAAGAACTTAAAGCAGAATTTCCGCTTTCTGTTTTGGAAACTTCAGTTATTTATGGTGAAGACTTTAAAGAAGTATTTGAAACTATTGGTATTGACCCGGGAAGTGTACTTTTCAATCTTAAAACAAGTAACCACCATTTAGGCTTCTTATGTTTAGGCCCAAAAGGGAATAAGCAACCACTTACCGAGCATGAAATAGAATTTATTGAGAGTCTGAGTATTATTTCTTCTGTGGCCATTGCAAACTCACGTATGTTTCAGGAGTTACGGCATATTAACCGCCGGTTAGATCGCAAAGTACACGACCTCAATACCCTGCTGGAACTGAGTAAAGATTTTAACCTGATGGTTGATCAAAACGATATCGCACGCTCATTTAAGTTCGCGATGTTGGGGCAAATGCTCATCAGAACATTCTTTTTTGCATTAGATGTTCAAGGAGATAAACGTATTATCGCAATCAGTGGCATTAATGATGAACCCGATGCTGATCAACTAGATAAACTCTTTCAACTTGAGGATGTAAATCACGTTAATGGAGCCGAAGATTGTCCATTTCTTGAGGAAAATAATATTCAGCTTGTTATCGGATTGCGATTCCAGAATGAAAAAATTGGTTTGGTAGGTGTTGGTCAAAGAGCAAATAAAGAAGGCTACGGTGACTCTGAGGTAAATTTCCTTCAATCTCTTGGAAATTTGGCTCTTCTTACTATTCAAAAAACTTTACTGCTGGAAGAACGCATAGAAAAAGAGCGGCTTGAAGAAGAACTGAGTCTTGCAAAAACCATTCAGGAAGGACTTCTTCCAAACCCAATACCAACTATTGATGGATTTGATATAGCGGCAATTAATGTGTCTTCCCGTCAGGTCGGTGGTGATTATTTTGATCTTTTGAAAATGGAAGATGGTGGCCACTTATTCGCCATTGCAGATGTAACCGGAAAAGGAGCTCCTGCTTCGCTTCTTATGGCAAATCTACAGTCCATGTTACATGCTCTTGCTCCCCTTAACGTCTCTTTAGAAGAAGCTTCGGGCAGAATCAATGATATTATCCATGATAATACACCAGCCGATAAGTTTATTACTTTCTTCTGGGGAAAACTTTCACCGGATAAAAAACGATTTAAGTATGTGAACGCAGGGCATAATCCCCCTATGCTTTTCAGAGAGAACAAATCGGAACCTGAGTTGCTTGAAGAGGGTGGCGTGATATTAGGAGCCATGCCTACATTGATGCCTTACAGTTGTTCAGAAATTGAATTTGAGAAAGGCGATCTGCTGGTATGCTTTACTGATGGTGTTACTGAGGCCATGAACCCTGCTCAGACCGAAGAATATGAAGAAGACCGATTGATCGAGTGTATCAATAAAAACCGGGAAAAGAATTCTTCGGGAATCATGCAAGCCATTATTGATGATATCAATGATTTCTCCAACAACATCCAGTACGATGACATCACCATGATTGTACTGAAGGTCAGTTAAGTGTTTTAATGCCAAATACTCCCGGGGGCATACTTCGGGTTTCTGCTAATGCAAGAATAGCCTGATAGGTATTGTACCGATTCATTATCTCATTTACGTAGCGAACCGTTTCTATCCCTCTGCAAAAGCCATAGCGGGCATGTTGGTAATACCTTCGCTGCATAAGTTTCAATAAAGATTCCGATACCGTACTCCATTCGTTTGGGTTTTTATTCTGGTCAATGGATAATCGACGGGCATCTGCAACATGTCCCATGCCTGCATTGTAGGTCGCAAGAGCTAACTGCCATTGATTTGTTGAATCCAAGTACGAATAATGATCAAGATGCTCATTAATAATCCGGGCCCCCTCTCTGATACTGTGTTCCGGAATGTACAGGGAATCTTTTGGGACTTCTGAAAACCGGGGGAGCACCTGCATTATACCAACGGCACCAGCCCAGCTTTCAGAATAAGGATCAAACTTAGATTCCTGGGCTGCAATAGCTGTAAGCATTACCCAATCCAGCCCAAATTCATCCGCTACGGTTTGAATGAGACTATCGTAAGGAGAGATTGCTCCAAATTGAGTCGTTTGTAGTTCAGGATTGAAGTAATCGGCAATCTGAGAGCTTCCTTCATAGTATTTTTTTCTTAATACATTTAAGAATGTTGATCGTTTAGGCACTCCGTTTTCATCATATTTAAAATGCTGATATAAAAACCTATTGAGCCGGGCTTCTAAATCTGACCCGTTTTTACGAATCGCCCACGCGATTTCATCCCTTTCGGAGATCACCGGGCCCTTCACCAACCCGCGCATGTACTTATTGCTCGCATAGAAGATATTGTCATCGGCTACAGTAGCTACATAGTTTCCACTCGCCACTTGAAATAATAAGGTTTCAGTATCCATTTCTTCAGAAACCAAATTAATCTGGATGTCGAACCCCTGATCCTGAAGCTCTTTAAGCTCCAGATAATAAGAACTATTTCTTCGGATTGTAATGGGAATACCGCCAAGATCGGTAATGCTCTCAGGCTGAAAGCCAAGCTCATCAGAAACCACTATAATTTGATTCACCAGATTATAAGGGCGTGTAAAACTAACTATTTCTTCTCTTTCGGGTGTGATCGTGTAATTCGCAGCAATTATATCTCCTGCTCCACTGTTCAATAAATCATAGGGATTTTCATTTTCACCCGGTATCACTACTTCAAGTGCCAAATCATTTTTTCGGGCAAACTCTTTCAACATTTCATATTCGAAACCAACCTGTATTCCCCGATAAAGAAAATACGCTCCCGAACTGTAACTGGTAATCATCCTGAGCACGCCACTCTGCTTAATTTCTGTTAAATCTCTTGAAACCGGTTCGGTTACAGTAGTTGTTAACTCAGAAGATCCGATTGTTGTTGGTTCTTTCTTTCCCTCGAAGCAACTCAGGAAAAAAACAGATAATAAAAAGAGCGCAATCACTCTTTTATTTTTAATCGATATGTTATCTTTATGCAGCATAAAGTTTTATAAACGTACTAAAATCAAACTTAAGTTAAATAAAGTCTGATTACTTCCGTTGAATAGCTCTAATTTACAAGTTATTGATGGTTTTTGGTGTATTCATTAACAACAATTAATCATCATAGACTCTAAAACACTATTTTTTAACGAATAATTCACAATTTGATAGATCTCTACAGTTCATGAGGAAAACTAAACACTTTGCAGTTTTTCTGTGTTTGTTTTCACTATTTCTGATTCATTTTTCAAAAGCACAGATTAGTGGAGTTATTAAAAATTCTAAAACCTTCGAGCCCATTGTAGAAGTAAGCATTCTAATCGAAGGTTCACAAACAGGAACCAGTACTGCTTCAAATGGGGATTTCTTCCTACCTGTTACAGAATTCCCGGTTACACTCCAGCTTTCCCTTCTTGGCTTCGAATCCAGAACGGTAGAAGTATATCGTAGAGACTCCAGCCTGGTTTTTTTCATGAAGCCTGAAGTTTCCAGCTTAGATGAAATTATTGTTTCCCCTGACAGAACATTAAGCCCAATTACACAATCCTCTCCAATCGCACGTAGCTCCGTAAGTATTGAGCAGCTTTCAAGTAAATCTACGGTGACTGCTGTAGAACTTCTACGCGCGGAAAGCGGGGTTTTCATTCAACAAACCAGTGTAGGTCAGGGAAGTGTATATATTCGTGGCCGTGCCGGCAGAGATGTTTTATATCTTTTTAACGGCATGCGAATGAATCCCTCTTTTGTTCGCTCCGGTCAAAATCAATATTTTGGGGCAGTGGATCCCCTTCTTATTAACAAACTTGATGTTTACCGTGGGCCGGTTTCCGTGTACTACGGAAGCGATGCTCTTTCAGGCGGGGTTAATATCTCCCCAATCGTAAAGGAATATTCTGACGATTCCGGACTTTCAGGAGAACTTTTAAGCACTTTGAATTTTGAAGGAAACGGAGAGAAAAGTATCCACGGAAAGCTGGCCTATCAAGCGCCGGGATTCTCCTTTTTTGCCGGAGGAAGTTTTAGAGACTTTGATTATTATAAAATGAGTTCTCAAACAAATGAGGCTCTTTGGTTTCCTTATGGTGGCACGCTTTCAAATGCTAACTATCAATTCAAATCTTTCCAGATTTCTTCTAAAATTAAAACCTCAGATAAAACTGATCTAACATTGGTGAGCTATTTTGGGGAAATCCCTGATGCTGCGCGATTAGACAGAGTCACCCTTGGATATAGTATAGAAGAACAAAATGAAGACATCGCCCCCCAATTCGGTTATTATTCCAATACCTCTCCACTGATGTTTTGGGGAAACACTCTGGAATATCGCTTTTCGAAAATTAATCAGGCATTTGAAAGTGTAGGGATAAAAGTGGGTTATTTCCGTTTGAAAGACTTTAGAAAACAACAGGACTTTGCGTTCAACAACGCCCCGCTATTTGCACTTAATGAAGCCGACCGTGATTACTCATTTTCAGTAAGTGATACTACTAATTTTGATCAAAACAGAAGTGATCAACTCCAGTTGTCAATTGATATCCGTTCAGCACTGGCAAATAACCTATACCTGAAATGGGGAGCTGATGTCTCGTATGACCAAGTGAGCAGCGACCACCATACAAATACCGGCGACTTCTCTTTGCCTAGATACCCTGATGGCTCGGAGTACATTTTATCTGGATTTTTTGCCCAGCTGGATCAATTAATTTCGAATGAATTGAGTATGGAGTATGGACTCCGCTACTCCCACACATTTGCAAACATCCCGTTTGAAGGAGTAAATACCGATCGTAAATATGATCCCTATAAAGCTGATTATGGTCAATTAACCGGCTCTATTGGGATTACCTATGAGCTCAATTCCGAAGTTACTTTCCTGAGTAATATTTCTTCCGGTTTTCGGGCACCTAATATTTCAGATCTTTCTGAGGTGGGGATTCGCCGAAGTGATCAATTCCAAACCCCTAATACGAATCTAAGACCAGAAAAAACGGGGAACTTTGACCTTGGGTTTCAATACCAGAATGATCTTTTCCATACTGAGTTATTCGCATTCTGGCTGCATTATTTCGACAAAATTAACCGTGTTAATACTGGTAATCTTGTTAATGAATTTGGACAGGTAATAGCGTCCGAAGACGCTCCCGGAACTAATAATGTATACAATGAAGTAACTAACGAAAATGCCAATTCAATGGACCTTTTGGGCGTTGAATTCAGAGGAGATTATACTATCAATGAGTGGCTGGAAAGCGGAATAACTTTTACTTACACCTGGGGCGATTTAACAAATGAAGACGGTAGCAAGGAGCCAGCTGATCGAGTTCCCCCGGCGAACGGTGTGTTTTATATAGATTATAATCCAACGAATCGTATTTCAATTCGACCGCAAGCACGATATGCCTTTGCACATCGTAGAATTTCTCCGGGGGAAATTGGAGATATCCGTATTTCACAGGATGGAACTGATGGATTCGTAAACCTTCAGGTTTTGGCCAATTTTCAGGCAAGAGATAACCTTTCCCTTAAAGTAATTGCTGATAACCTGAGTGATTCCGCTTACCGTGAACATGCCAGTAGCCTCGATGGCATGGGAAGAAACATCACATTCAGCCTGAGCTATACTTTTTAAACCCCTTTCTTTTTAGACCAGGTGAAGGTGATTCCTAATAAAATGATCGCCATTCCTACAAATGAAAGCGGAAGCGGTACTTCGCCAAAAAAGAAGAAAGCCATCACTGAAGAGGCGGCCGGTTCGAATAAAATCAGCGTTGCTATTAACGTTGGTGAAACAAATTTAACGGCATAATTCAGCGCCCCGTGACCAGCAATTTGAGGTCCAACAGCTAAACCGAATCCAACTAATAAAAGTAGTCCAGAAAGTTCAAAAGAAAAGCCCTCAACCACGAAAAGAGTAACAACGCAGGTTAACGCTGCATAGCCGTATACGGGGAATACATATTCTATCCAGTTTCTTTTTTGGCGTACACGATTTCCAATAATAAAGTACACCGCAAAAATTGCAGAAGCCCCAAATGCGAGTAAATTACCTAATAATGGATTTGGGTAAATTCCCTCATTCCCAAAATCGGAATACCCAAGAATAATGGAACCAAAAAATGAAATAAATACCCCAAGCCAGACAATAAGCCTGAATTTATATTTGAATACAAATCGCTCAATAATGATCAGAATGATCGGGTGTGTTGTAACTAAAACTGATGCCGATGCAATAGATGTAAAGTAAATAGAGGCTATCCAGCAGATCAGATGTAACCCCAACAAAATTCCTGATATGGCAACCCAAATATGCTCTTTGGTAGAGATTTCTCTTTTATCGTCTTTATTCCTTGCAGAGAAATACACCGGGATGAGTAACAAAAATGCAAAAACCGTTCGGACTGAAGCAACAAGAAATGCTGATTCATTAGTAACAATTTTCACCAGGATTGGCGAGAACCCAATGGCAGTGATTCCTAAGCCGAGCAGTGAATAGACCTTTACTTTTGAAAAGCTATCCGGTTGAGTAGTATCCATTACCGAATACGATCCATGGAACGAACCAGTTTTTCGTCTTTATTAATAAAGCGAAGGGCCAGTAACTGAAAAATGAAACCAAGCACTATTAAACCGGTTCCAATAGCTTCATCCCAAAGGTACGTTCCAATCCCTCCCAACGAAAAGAAAACTCCCACAGAAAAACCCAAAGAAATTATTTGTACAAAAGCAGCTCTTTTCACCCAGTTTATCTGGTTTTTCCGGTTGTTAAACAGAAAAATAGAGTACACTGAAAATATAGCGGCTACTACCAGTGAAATAGCCAGCCCAAAACCAATCCATTGCTGGGGATCTTCCATCGCTCTGGTATAAATTGGAGTGAAATACACGCCCAGGTTCGTAATTGCAGCAAGTGCCAGAAAAACTGTTTGAATTCTTTGAAGCAAGATTTTTGAAATTCGTTCTAAATTTGATGCAAAGATAGGGGTTTTAGCATACTTAGTTCAATTCAGATTCGTGTTATATCTGCCTTTTCCAGGGATGTCTACTAACAAAGACCTGGCATCAATAAACACAATCCGGATTCCCACCTTCGTGGGAACGGCTAAGGAAAAAGCCCGATGCGAATAAACACACCGGGCTTTCAATATTCAATCAATGTAAGCTAAGCAGGTTCCGCGTGAAGTTGCTCTTCTTCAGAGTTCAAAGAACTTTGATCTTTGATGATACCCGGCTCTTCTTTGCCGAACATCACTTTGTTCAAGCCGCGGCGGCTGCGTTCAATGATACTGTATAAAACCGGAACCAGAATAAGTGTAAGCGCAGTAGCAAATAACAAACCTACAATTACCGCGATAGCCATCGGCCCCCACCATGCAGCTTGCTCTCCACCCATATAGATGTATGAACCGAGATTACTGAAGAATTCCAACGGAGTGGCAACCAACACGATGAAATCGAAGTTAAATCCGATTGCAAGTGGTACTAAACCAAGTGCTGTTGTGGTTGCTGTAAGAACTACCGGCCGGAAACGCACTTTTCCTCCCTGAATCAAGGCAGATCTTAAATCCATGCCGTCACGCTCGCGAAGTATATCAACGTAATCGATTAATACAATCGCGTTATTCACTACAATTCCGGCAAGCGAGATGATACCCAGGAAAGCCATTAATCCGAAGGCCATTTGGAAGGTTACCAATCCATAAAATACTCCTGCCATCGACATAATTACAGAGCTCAGAATAATCAATGGTTTTGCTACAGAGTTGAATTGTGATACCAGAATGAATGAAATCAAAAAGAGAGCAATCAAAAATGCTATTCCCAAAAAGTTAAATGATTCATCCTGTTCCTGTTGCTGCCCTGTCCAACTGAAGGTATACCCTGCAGGCAGTTCCTGTAAGTAATTATCAAGAACGCCCTGAACTTCGCCCAGCACTGCATTAGCCTGATAGCCCGCACGAACATCCGCACTTACGGTAATTACGCGTACCGCTTCTTTATGATTAATGCCGCCCAATCCATCGCTTACTTCCCAGGTAGCCACCTCCGAAAGCGGAACTTGATTTCCTTCATGGAAAATAGTGAGATCACCAAGGGTACTCATATCATCACGATATTCATCGTTCAGTCGCACGATAATATCGTACTCTTCTTTACCATCACGGAATTTCGAAGCTTCTACCCCATTGATTGCCTGACGGATGGTCATACCAATCGTATTGGTATTGAGTTCGTAAAGCGCCGCCTTTTCTCGATCAACTTCTACTCGTATTTCAGGGCGAGGTTCAGGCAGGTTTGATTCCAAACCGTCCATTTTGGCAAATACCGAATCCTCTTCAAGAATGGTTAAAATATCATACGAGATGGTCTTGAGTTGTTCCATATCGTTTCCGGAAATCTCAAGATTTACAGGCTTACCTGTTGGAGGTCCGTTTGGTGGTTGCTCAACAGTAATTTTCGCTCCTACGATGTTTTCGCTCATGTGATCCCGAAGAAATTCCATTGCTGCAAACACATCGCCTTCCCGTTCCTGGAAATCCACGAAGTTAAGTGCTACCGTACCTCGATTTGGAGTATTTCCTCCTCCACTCGAACCCGGGTCTGCCGTAATTAACGCTCCGGAGGTAGCCAAAACACTATTTACATCTACAATATTTGGGAGATTTTGAACCCGATCCCGAACTTCATCTACAATAGTTTTAGTATATGCAACGTCCGATCCTATTGGGGTTTCAACCTGAACATACACGTCTCGTGGAGGGATATCTTCCGGGAAGAACTCAACCCCTGTTGGAAACATGGCAAGCATAAAAAAGCTTGATATCAAAACAAGAACTGAAATTCCTATAGTTGCCAATCTATGGTTAAGTGCCCAAGTCAATGATACTTCATACCTGTCAATCCACTTATTGAGACCCTCTCGCTGCCACCACCTGCCAATAGGTTCAAGTACATACTTGTTGATAAGCCAGAGAATCACACCAAGAATGATCAGCATTGTCCATGTAATAAAACTTGATGCGAGAAAGATCAATGCAAAGAAGCTGAATACACCAATAAGAATACGTTTCCCTTTCTTTGTGATCTGTGCTCTTTTTTCCTGCCCATCTACTCGCATAAATAGCGCGCAGATTACAGGGTTGATAATCAATCCTACAAATAAAGAGCTTGCCAGTGTAATGATGAGTGTCTTTGGAAGATAGCTCATAAACTGGCCAACGATACCGGGCCAGAACACCATTGGTGCAAAAGCCGCAATGGTAGTCATCGTTCCGGCAATAATCGGTACTGCAACCTCACCGGTTCCCTTTTTAGCTGCCTCGAAATTATCGTACCCTTCTTCCAGATATCGGTAAATATTCTCTACCACCACAATGGCGTTGTCTACCAGCATCCCCAAAGAAAGAATAAGAGAGAACAGTACTACCATGTTCATAGTGATGCCAACTGCTCCTAATATGATGAACGAAAGAAACATAGATAAAGGAATTGAAATCCCTACAAATGAGGCATTTCTAACTCCAAGGAAAAACAGAAGAACACCTACAACCAGAGTCAGCCCGGAGATAATGTTATTCTCAAGGTTACTCACCATGCTAACCACATCAATACTTTGATCGTTGGTAATTTTATAAGTGGTTGTTGGTGGAAGTGTTTCCAGCTCAGTATCCAAAATTGCCTTTGTTCGCTGAGCCGTTTCCAGAATGTTTTCTCCGGTTCTCTTCTTTACTCCTAAAGTAATTACAGGAGCGCCTTCCAGCTCAGAGTAGGTTTCCCTTTCTTTGAAGCCAAAAGTAACGCTGGCCACATCACGTACATAAATCGGGCTGCGCTGTTCACCTTTAATTACCACATCCTCAAGTAGTGCAGTATCATCATACTGCCCCGGTATACGAAGCAGAAATTTCTTCGTACCAACAGAAATATCTCCCCCGGGAATAGTCACATTCTCCTGAGATATTGCTCCAATGATGTCCCCAAAAGTAACCCCATAGTATTTCATCTTGGCAAGATCCACATCTACCTGAACTTCACGCTCAAGCCCTCCTGTAAGATCTACGCCAAGCACAGAAGGGATTGCTTCAATTTTATCCTGAAGGTCTTCCGCAATTTCTTTCAGTATAACCTCGTCATATTCACCCGAAAGGTTCACATTCATGATCGGGAATTCAGAAAAATTGATTTCCTGAACGGTCGGCTCTTCTGCATCCTCTGGAAGCTCCGGTTTTGCTAAATCTACTTTTTCACGAACCTTTTGAAGTGCGTCTTCGATATCCACATTAGGATCGAATTCCAGGTTAATATTGGAATATCCTTCTGAGGAAGTGGATGTCATTGTCTTCACTTCCGAGATATTTCCAAGCTCGTCTTCAAGTTTCCGGGTAACCAAGCTCTCCATATCTTCCGGAGACACTCCCGGGTACACTGTTACCACGAAAATATTAGGCACATTTATACTCGGAAAACTTTCTTTTGGAATAGTTAGATAAGAAACAATCCCCATCACCGCTACCAGTGTTATCAACACCAATACACTTATTCGATTGTTAATCGAAAAAGACGAAAGCCAAAACTCTTTCCGTATTCCGGTTCCTTTGGGAGAAGATCCGTTTGTTGATGTTCCGTTTTGTTGAATTTCGGTACTCATAATAGTTTCCGAATAATATTAGTTAGAGGCCAGATTTGAATCTTGCTGGTTTTTCGGAGTAACTCGCATACCGTCGTCCAAAAATGCCGATCCTAATGTGATTAATTGATCGCCCGCTTGTAATCCATTTTCTATAATTACATCGGTTTTATACGCAAGCCCTAAGTTCACTTTACGTTCTTCCGCTACTGCCTGTCCGGCTTGATTTTGTGCAAGCACATACACTACGTAGCCTTCTTCTTTCGAATACACGAACTCTTCACTGATCACCAAAACACCTTCTTGTTGATTGGTCCTCAATCGGATGTTGGCAATCATATCTACTTTATATTGATTCTCTTTTTTAGGCAAATCAATTTCTATGCGAAAAGTTCTGTTTTGTGGGTTGATGCTGCTTGCTGCAAAGCTGATGGTTCCATTAAGTGTATCACTAGCTTGCGTATCAAACCAAATATCCACTGCATCCCCTGATGTAATTACATCTGCATATCGTGCCGGCACTCCGGCAGAAATGATGTAGTCATCTGAGCCAATCAATCGAACGACCGGAGTTCCAGGAGAAACCATTTCACCGACTTCAACCATTTTAGATTCAACAGTCCCATTAAATGGGGCTTTAATGCTTGTATTAGCCAGATCAACCTTGATTGATTCCAACGAGGAGTTACTTTGTTCAAACGCATATTTAGCGTTCAGGTAATCAATTTCAGAACCAATACCATCCTCTTCGTACACTTTCTTGAGGCGTTCGAAGTTTTCTTTGGCCTGAGCAGTTACAGCTTCAAGTCGCGTTTTTTCCTGAACAAGTTTTGAGTCATCAATTTTAATGATCGTCTGACCCTTTCGAACGGCTTCCCCTTCCTTTGCATTGTGAGAAACTACTCTTCCACTAACCTCAGCAGAAATCATAATATCATTGGAGGTTTCCACGGTTCCTACTACCCGAACGTAGCTTGAAAAAGTAGTTGGTTGTACAGTCTTAGTGGTGATGTTCACCGACTTAACTAATTCTTCTTCTTCTGTTTGTGTTTGCGCCTCTTCTCCCCCTGAGCATGCTCCCAAAGTGATGAATACTAATAGTGAAGCAAACAAGCTTACTTTTTTCATGTGATGTGTTGTTATCTTAGTTGTTAATTTCATTCTTCGATCTCCGTGTCTACGTAAGGTACTTTACCGGTAGCAAGATCATACTCCGCTTTTGCCGTCAGGTACTCATAGACCATTAATGCGTAATTCACTTCAGCCTGACGAACCTGCACTTCTGCATCCGTCAACTCCAGCTGAGAACCTAATCCGTTTTCTAATCTTTTCTGTGCTCGCGTGTACCCTTCGTTGGCTTGCTGAAGGGCAACTTTTCTGGCTTCTGCTGTTTCAAAAGCCCGATTTAGATCTTCGCTCGCTGACGCCACTTCATTTTGAGCCATCAACATCGTTGCTCTTTTTTGCTCTTGTAAATCCTTTCTGGCTATTTGTACCCGTTGCACATCTGCCACTCGTTTGAATCCCTGAAAAAGAGGTAAACTTAAGTTGATACCCAGAGTTTGAAACCGGGCAGAGTTTTCAAAGAAAGTAGGTTCATCCGGTTCTGCAGCCGTCCATTGTAAATTGTAGGTCGCTGTAAGCGATGGAAGAAACCGGCTTTTTGTCGCTGTGATTTCTCTTTCATTTAAAGCCAGGCTTGCATCCAGGATTCTTAAATCGCCTCTGGTTTCTTCAAGACCCGCTGAATCCAAACCATCTTTTTGAAATGTATATGGATTCATTTGATCAACAGAATAGATGTGCTGGTTAGCATCGTTTTCAGAATTACTTTCCAGAATATCAAACTCGTTGAGATTTCCAAGTACTTCAAATTCAAGTTTTAGTGGGAGACCCATAGTAATCTTTAGCATTCGGTAAGCCTCATCAACTGCATATTCGGCCTCGATGAGTTGCGGACGTTGATTACTTAACTGAACGCGCAAACTCAATACGGCATATTCATCAACTAATCCTGCTCGTTGCCGGGCTTCGTTTTCCTTCAGGTTCTGTTCCAGTCTTTTAATTTGAGTTTCCTGTAAACGAAACTGTTCAAGCGCTGCCAATACTGAGTAATAAGCAATTCTTGTTTGGGTGATCACCTGTTGGCTGGCAGCTCTCAAATTTTCCTTCTGAACCGTTTTGAAAACCGTAGCAGAACTTAAACCGACAATCGTTTCACCTCTGAAAAGAGTCTGACTCGCGGTAAATCCACCCTGCCAGTTATTGTCCGTACCAAAAGCGACCGGCACCAATGTGCCTGGCGCTCCGCCAAAGAATTCACCCGGCACAAAGTTTACCGGAATTTCAAAATTTCGAGTATAATTTATGGAGGATGATATTTCAGGATAAATTTCACTGTATGCGATCTTTACCAACTCATCAGCATCATCCACTGAGAGAAGTGCCCGCTTAACCTGCGGACTATTTGCTACGGCGATTTTTAATGCCTCGTCTAAAGTGAGCTCATAATCAGAAATAAGCTCTGTTTCCTGGGCTTGAGCCTTCACATCTCCTGATAAAAATGCCACAGCTATTATGAATACAGAAATGAAGAAATTTCTGCTTTGTTCTCTACGTATCATGTAGTTTGTTTTAGTTTTGATACTCTTTTTTATTTTTGGGCAAACCGCTACGCTAATCCACCCGTTGTGTTTCAAAAAATGACTGGGAGTCAACATTGTTTTGCTTCCATACCTTGACCAATCAATTTCATATATCCGTTAAATATGGTTTCGAGATCAATTCCCAAATGGTCTAATAATTTGAAGTGCTCAGCATTCTGATGCATATACGCCATATTAACAACCCCATGCGAGGTTGACCAAAGTAATAAAGCAAGCTCCTCTGGGTTATAGGAAGAGTTTATCGACCCATCCTGCATTCCAATTTGGATGGCACGAACCATCACCCGAAAACTTTCCTGGCGATTTTGTCCACACATCGAAAGGTATTCACTATTCTTAGCCTGATCCGTATCCTTATAGTTTTCCAGGAAACGCATAGCACGATAAAATTCCGGATGTTCACCTGCGAATTTTAAATAGTTAATCCCAATTTGATACACCATTTCGAGACCTGTCTTGTCTTCTGTTAACACCTTGGCAGTCATAGTATTCATCATGATTGAAGCTTTATGACAAATCCCTAAAACCAAATCTGTTTTATTGTTGAAGTACTGGTATAAAGATCCTTTGCTAACCTCAGCCCGTTCAGCCACCTCATCCATATTCAAATGCTCCAAGCCTTTTTCCCGAATAAGAGCTTCGGCAGCTTCTAACATCATTGAGCGTTTTAATTCACGCTCACGTTCTTTCCGTTCAGCAATTCCCATATTTTGACTTTCAGTCATTTTTTGAATTAAGGTCAAAAAGGTACAAAGTTGAATTTTCAATTCCTATTTTATTTATGTAAACAATGGGTAAACAAATGACTCTTTTTGTACTTCTAATCGGTATTTTCTGCGTCTATTAAATCCACCTATTGAAAAACTTCAGCCTTACAGACGCAAGCTTAATTCTGGTCGCCATTATTTGGGCGCTTAATTTCAGTATCGTAAAAATCACTTTACAGGAAATTGATCCTTATAGCTTTAATGCTTTGCGGTATATTTTAGCAGCTGCATTAATAGTAGTCGCTGCGAAAAGGAAAGGGTTCAGTTTAAAAGTAAAAAAAGAGCACTTCTGGAAATTGGTAGGAATCGGGATCATTGGGAATCTGGTCTACCAGTTACTTTTTATTATCGGTCTCGACCTCACATATTCAGCAAATGCTGCAGTGATGTTAGGTAGTATTCCAATTTGGGTTGCCTTACTTTCTCAGTTTTTTACAGAGGAAAAACTTACTCCTTCAAAAACCATCGGAGTGATTCTGGCCTTTATAGGTGTCACTTTCATTATTATGGGAGGAGGAAATGAGCTTTCGTTTGCCTCTGATAGTTTTAAAGGAGACCTCATTACTTTACTGGCTGCAATTGCATGGGGTGTTTATACTATCCTTTCCAAGAAATACCTCAAATTTTATAACTCTACTCAGTACTCTGCTTTTATGTCGATTGTTGGCATGATTGCATTGTTACTTGTTGGCGCTCCGTTTCTAGTCAAGCTTGACTTCTCTCAAATCTCCCCTGGTGGCTACGGAGGTATTATTTATAGTGGTTTACTCTCGGTAGGAGTAGCCTATTTGATCTGGAATAATGGAATCAATAAAATAGGAGCAGTTCGTACAGCCGCATATCAAAACCTAGTTCCTGTGTTAGGATTGATATTCGGAGTATTAATTTTAGACGAAGCATTAACAATATTGCAGTATATTGGTTCAATATTTGTTATAATTGGCATCATTCAGACACGAAAATAGATCAGATATATACGAGAAAACTGCTACTGTTATCTAATTAATCACAAGTAATAGCTACAGAATTGATGAAGCGTTTTCTATCTATTTTACTACTGCTTTTTGTAGGCAGTTTTTACTCTTCAATTGTGTTAGGACAATCGGCTGAAGAAAATAGGTCTGGTGGTTCTCCTTTTGAAATTAACCTGAATTCTACCTTTGGTGGTCTTTTCTTTCAGGATCAGATCGGATTACAGATAGCCCGTCAGGGAATCGTTACAGAAGGTTATATAAATAAAGATTTATATACTTTGGGATCCAATGATCTAATATCAATCAATATAAAAGGGTCTCAGCCAGTTCAATTGAGAGGAATTCTTGTTAATTCTCAGGGTGAAATAGTAACCCCAATATTCGGTGTTATTAATGTAGAAGGTAAAACCATTACTGAAGCTCAGAATGAGATTAAAAACAAAGTTGAAGAAACCTTAACAGACCCTGATGTTGTTATTTCGCTAGACCAACCAAGACCATTTACTATTCATATCACCGGTGATATTCCGCACCCTGGAAAGTATGTGATTCCGGCACAATCACGAGTAGATTTTGCAATCTTTCAATCCGTTACAGATGGCAACAGGGTTTTAGACAGCAGGGCACAGTATTCCGCTTCCAGTTTGTTAAGTCGGGGATATTCCTTTAGAGATATTAAGATCACCCATAAAAATGGGGAAACGCAATCTGCTGATCTTATTTCTTATTACAGCGCCGGTTCTTTAGCGAATAACCCCTTTGTTAGGGATGGTGACTTAATAACTTTAACTAAGAGTAATCCTGATAATGCAAGAATAAGCGTTTCAGGATCTGTCCGATCACCTTTTGAAGTGGAATTTTTAGAAACTGATACCCCGGAAAAATTATTAAAAATTGCTGGTGGCTTTACTCCAGAAGCAGACACATCTGTATTGATGGTGCTAAGAAGAGTAAACAATCAAATAGTAAAAATAGAACTTAACCCAACGGAATGGAGCAATTACGATTTACTTCCAAACGATCGTTTAATTATATCATCAAGAGATAAAATAAATAGGTCCGCTTCTGCATGGGTGAATGGAGAAATTAATTTCCCCGGTAATTTCCCCATCATAAATGGAACCACTACTGCTTATGAATTACTGGAAATGGCAGGAGATTTTACTTCAAATGCGTTACCAAAAGCGGGATATCTTATTCGGGCAGGATCTGTAGAAAATGAAGTCCCAAATAAGTTCAATTCCGACATTATGAAACGTACTTCAAATCAGCTACTGCAAGGATTTGAATATCTGGAGCTTGAAAATAGATTAAGTCGAAACCGGGTATTTGTTGACTTGAGCAGTGATAGTCAGCTTAAGCAAGTCCGTTTGTTTGACGGGGATAGGCTTTTTGTTCCGAGGGATGAAAACACAGTATTTGTTTTCGGCCAAGTTAATAACCCCGGCTACTTTCCATATGATAACAATAATGCTTTAGTTACTAATTATATATCCAAAGCCGGAGGATTCTCCCTTGCTGCTGATAAGGATCGAATATTCATTATTAAAGCTGGAAGCAATACATGGTACAAGCCTGAAGACACTTCAATTGATTCTGGTGATTTGATTTTTGTCGATCGTAACCCGTTCGATGAGTTAAATGCTAAACGAAATTATGAAATTCAAAAACAACAGTTGAAGAACAATCGTATTCAACTCGTTATGACTGCACTGACCACTATTACAAGCATTATCACCGCTTATGTCGCCATTACAAGAAACTAATACCGGCTTTACGATGACACCTAAGTTCACCCCATTGACATGGACTGATATAATTAAATATCTGTATCAAAATAGGACCGCCTTAATTGTTATACCCTTTTCTGTTGCAGTTCTTGTTCTAATTTTCACTTTGTTTATATCGAACAGGTACACTGCCACTGCAAATCTTTTACCAAGTCAACGCCCTAGCCTAGGATTTGATTTGTTTTCTGAAGATGGAGGGCTGTCTTCTATAGCAAGTTCTGTTCTTGGAAATGAAACTAATATGGAATCAAACAGATACATTATCCTCTTAAGCAGCTACAGTACCAGTACAAAAGTCATCGAAAAATTTGATCTCTTAGAACGTTACGAAGTAACCGAGAGTAAAGCTCCGTATACTAATGCCATTGATATTCTATCTGAAAGGACCACATTTGAAAGTCAGGAAGAGGGTAATTTCATCATTTCTGTTGAAGCTGAAACCCCTGAACTCGCCAAGGAAATGACTACCTTTTATGTTGATGTTTTAAATCAGGAAAACACACGAATCGCCACAAAGGATGCAAAACAATACAGGGAGTTCATAGAGCGACGGTATGAACAGGTTGAAAATGATATTGATAGCCTACAAACTAAGATTATTGCATTCCAGAATAGATATGGAATATTTGAATTACCGGAACAGGCTAAGGAATATTTTTCATTGATTGGTGCCCTTACTGCAAAAGAAGTCGAAGCTGAAGTCAAATTACAATTACTATCTCAAACTGTTCAACCTAAAAGTGACACTTATAAAACTGCAGAAATTGAGCTCAATGCAATCAGAAATTCATTGACAAGGTTTTATAATGATACAGATAGTTCTAATATAGTTCTAAACTTTGGTTCTCTTTCAGAATTAGGGGCAAAGTACTTCAGACTATACCTTGAAGTTGAGATACAAACAGAGATAGCAAAATTTCTTCGCCCTATTTACGAACAAGCAAAAATGGAGGAAGTAAAGTCTCTTCCAATCGTTACCGTTGTTGATGCTCCAGTAATTCCTGAAAAAAAGAGTTACCCAAAGCGTTCTTTAATAATAATTAGTGCAGGTTTATCAGCAGGTATTTTATTGTGTTTATACTTTATCCTCAGACTAAACTATATCCGTAATAAGGAATATTTTGAGTTTTTAAAAGGTTAGATGCTTTCCAACTCTACAAAAAGCACTTTAAAGCCCCTTGAATATGCTATTCTAATTTCAAGCTTGGCATTTACTTCAATTGCTGTAATTTCTATTGGAGGAAGCCTTGGACCGCTTTTCTTGCTTGGTTTCGCGGCAGTACCATTTATCATTTTTTTAAGCACCAGATATAACGGGGCTTATATAATTTTGTACTTACTCATTACCATCACCTTTCTTGATGATGATGAAGGCATACAGTTAATTGAAATGCCTTTTTTTTTAAGCTCCGTCTTATTGTGTCTTTATTTTGGACTTCAACTTATTAAAGGATCTCTTCAGCTTAAAAATGTACTCGACAAGGCTTATCTGTTATTTATTCTTTTACTTGGTTTCTCACTAGTGTTTGGAATTATGAATGGTGCTAACATTTATAAATCACTAGGAGAGTTTACTCTCTTCTTCGGATGGTTTCTATACTTTCCGCTTAGAAAATATCTAGATAATGGAAAATTCAGAACCATACTTTTCTGGACTCTCGGGATTATCGTTGCGTATGTATTGATCCGTAACATTCTAAATTACAGAGCTATCCTGATCCAGGCAGTATTACCATGGCAAGCCGAGAAAGCCAGGGTAGCGGCAAATGAATTGATCTTATTGATCGGCGCAGTATTTTCAATGAGCTATGCCGCGATTGTGACCTCTCGCTTTAAACAGATTATATCTACATTACTCTTCTTAGCTTTGGTTGGTGGATTAGTTATGACCCAAAGCAGGGGTTACTGGATAGCTTTTGCATTTAGTGCTCTTTCGATATTTGTGGTCATTAATAAAAGCGGGAAACTGAGAATTTTATATACATTTATATTCATTAGTTCTGTTTCTTTATTGTTCGCCTCACTCTTCTTTAGTGATCTACTCGACCTGGTCATTACAGGAATTGTAAATCGATTTCAAAGTATAGGTTCCGGTAAATTAGATATCTCACTATTAGAGCGTGTTCTGGAATCACAAAAGGTCCTCCAAAAAATAATTCTCAATCCCGTCATGGGATATGGATTAGGGGTTGAATTTACAAAGAAGATCCTATTTTATGATTATTTCATACCTACAAGTTATGTTCACCTAGGCTATCTGGCTACTTGGTATAAATTTGGGATTTTTGGCCTTTTGCTTAATCTCTATATTTGGATTTACACACTTATAAAAAGTGCTCAACTATATAAGATTACTAAAAACCCGATATACAAGACATTATTACTTACGATCGTAGGATCTATGGCGGGAATCGTGCTAGTAAATATCACCAGCCCTCAAATACTCACGTTTGAAGGCAATTTATTCATTGCGGTCTTTGGCGCATTTATAAGCTACTTATATGGGGCAAAAAGTGAATCCTGAAGTCAGCATCATTATTGTAAATTATTTCTCTGAAGATGAAATTCTGAATTGTTGCAGATCCATTATTACTATGACTCCTGATATTGAATTTGAAGTCATTTTAGTTTCCAACTCTCAATTAGAAGATGAGTTCAAGGACCATTTCGAAAAGTATACCTTTCCTAAAAAGATTATTCAAAGTAATACAAATCTAGGGTTTGGAACTGCCTGTAATTTAGGTGCAGCACAAGCAAAAGGACAATACTTATTCTTCCTGAATCCGGATACTGTATTTTGTAATAATGTTATTTCAAACTTTAAATTTTGTCTTAAAAACCATCATTCTATTGGGATTATCGGACCTAAAACATTCTCCGAAAATAATCAGCTGATACCTTCAGCTAAGCATGAGCTTTCAGTTGGTTATTTTGTTGTTCTCGTTTTTCCCTTCCTTGATAAAGTTTTTAAACAGGCCTCTAGGTACAATAACTATACTCCAGATGCATCAGAATTTGTCCCGGTTTTAAATGGACATGCATTATTTCTTAGCCGCGACCTATTTGACAAGTTATGTGGATTCGATGAGCAGTTTTTTATGTACTGGGAAGAAAATGATCTCTGCTTAAGGGCTTCGAGCTTAGGTTATAATAATTATTATTGCTCTGAAGCGGAATTGACCCATGTAGCAGGAACTTCAACATCTCCATACTTCCTGAAAATGGAAATTGAAAAGCACCGCTCACAAAAAGCATTTATTAAAAAACACTATCCTTACTGGAACTGGCTCAACAGAATTAGCGGCATTCTTGGATATTTTTGGCGTATAACAGGAAGTGTAATTGCTAACAATAGAGATAAATCCAGACAATTCTGGACACTCCTCAAATGGTATAGCTTCAATTACAGATAACGTGAAAATTCTTCAAATCACACCTCGCCTTCCTTTTCCTACTACAGATGGGGGAGCTGTATATATCTTCAATACAACAAAGTTTTTAGCTGAACTTGGCCACGAAATTACTCTGGCATCATTCATCTCAAATAAACATGCTCAGGATGAAGGTGGGATATCTGAGTATGCAAAAGTTCATACCATAGACGGCCAATTTTCGCCTTATGGTTTTCTTGCTGCTTTAAAGTCATCCATCTTAAGAAAACCAATTACAATTACTCATAGAATGAATAGGAAGCTTATGTGCACTGTTCTTAAAGAGATCAATACAGCCCCTGATATAATATTACTTGAAGGACTTCACACCGCCGAGTTTTTTGATGATGTAAGGTTAAAATTCCCAGACATTCCTATCATTCTGAGACAATCAAATGTCGAATATCTCTTGCTTGTGAGAAATGCCAAGACTAACTCAAATCCGTTTATCAAATTATTCTTACTTGACCAAGCTCGCCTCATGAAAAAATATGAGCTAGCAGCTATGTCAAAAGCCGATGCTGTTACTGCAATATCTTCTTATGATAAAGCAGTCTATTTGGATGATTTACCTGAGCTTGACTGTTTTGTAAGTCCCGCAGGATCAGAAATATACCCATTCGCAAAAAAAAATAGAAAACAGCTGAGTTTACTTGCAATTTCAAATTGGAGATGGAGTCCAAACCTGGAAGGCATAAAATGGTTTTTGGAAGAGATCTGGCCTTTAGTGATTTCTCAACATCCGAAAGTTCATCTTGATATCGTCGGCGAAGGATTGCCCAAAGAATTACTTAAAAAACATGGCTCCTATAATATTCAATATCATGGATTTGTCAAAGATTTAGAACCCTACAGACATTCTGCAACTTTGTTTATTGCCCCTCTTTTAAGTGGTTCGGGAATGAAGCTAAAAGTAATCGAAGGGTTGGCAAGTGGACTGCCTTTAATAACTACTTCAATAGGAGCTGAGGGCATAGATATACAGGATAAAGTCCATTATATGAATGCTGATAGTGCGCGGGAGTTTGTTGATAAAATATCACTCGTACTTACTGACATCGCACTTCAAAAAAAATTATCCGAAAATGCTATTCAAGTGATCCAACAAAATTATGATTGGTTGAGCATCACTAAACGATTAGAATCATTCTTGCAGAAAGTGATTGACCAAAAAAGCTAGAATTGGGCTCTTATTTTAGCAACTATCCTTTTCAAATAATCGAAATAAACTGCCAAGAACACCCCAACAATCACAACTGTTAGAATAATAGTAAATGGAGTAAAGTTTAGGAATGACATCGATATCAGAATTAGCCCAAATAATGCGATCTGATAAACAATGTTTTTGAGATAATCCTCTTTCTGAGCAATTAACTTGTAGCAAGCTATGTATAAAAGTGAGGTATCAAGGATTGTTATCCCAAGACTCACAACTGCAATATAATTTATATCATTTGTAAACTGGCTAACAATATATAGAGCCGATGAAAACACTATAACTTCTAGTAGATGAAACTTCGCAGTCAGATCAGGTCTATCCATACCATGCAGAAATGTGGAAGGTATAAATGCCATTCCTCTTAAGAAAAAGACTGCACAAAATATCTGAGCAATAAAGGTGCTTTCTTCTGCAAACTCTTCCCCTAACCACAGTCCTAAACCGACACTTGAGAACGTTGAGGAGATCAAAAACACCGGAAAAAGTAGCACCATCAATCCTTGAATACCATTAAAAAATAGGCGCTCTCTGTTTTCATAAGTTTTTCCGGACAAGGTCGAAAAAGCAGGAAACAATACAAGAATGAATGACATTGGTAGGATCATCACTTTTCCAAGCACCTCTAGAGGAGTAGTATAATATGTAACAGCAGTTAATGAGATAAATGTGGCAATAGCATATCGATCCAGGTGCCCCATAAGAGGACCAACTATATTTGAAATTGTTGCCCATTTTCCGAATCGAAACATAGCTTTAAAGGCTATGGCTTCTACTTTGAATTCACTCCTTAGAGTCGGTTCTGAAATAAGTGCGGAAAGCATAAACAAAACAAATATCACAATCTTTAAGATCATCAAAGCCATTACTATTGCAGAAAAAGAAATACTGAACAAGTAGATAAGAAGAAATGGTAGCAGATAATTTAAAAGCGAATTCAAACTCTGTATGGTACTTACAACTTTGAATTTCTGTTCAGCCATCAAAATGGCCTTAAATCCGCTTGTTGAAACTATAAAGGGGATGGCAATGGACAAGTAAATTACAATCTGACTTATGTCTACTTCTTTTATATTAAAGAACCCTTCGAAAATGAGTTGACCAAACTCATGCATTATAAATCCGGCAACCAGTCCCATAACAGTAATAAACAAGACACCTGTCCAAGCTATAGAAGAAATGTTCGAGTACTCCTTCTTCCCGATACTTTCAGATACATTCTTAGTTAAGGCACGGCTAATCCCAAGGTCAAACATGGAAAAGTAGCTTATCACTAGCCATATAATTGACAGGATACCAAAACCCTCTTCACCTAGGCTTCTTATTAAATATGGAATCGTAACTAGTCCAATTATTAAAGGGAACACCTTCATTGAAACTGTCCAGATAGTATTAGTAGCCAAAACTTTATCTGAGGTTAACCCTTTATATCTTTGATCGTCCTTATTTAACATTAAATTGATTCAATATTTATAAGCCATCTTGATAACTTATCCTTTAACTTATATAAAAAGACTCGTTAGTGCCCGAATCTAGTAATCACATGTGTAAGATTTGTAATAGCTCAGAAGGTAACAGAGTTTTTACAATCAAAGAAATGATGTTTGGATTAAATGAATCCTTTGAATACTTCTTATGTGAAAACTGTGGTTGTCTGCAAATTATATCTATTCCTCATAACTTGAATAGATATTATCCCAAGGAATATTATTCACTATCAGATGTTAAAAGATCTCCCCTAAAATCATACCTTAAACGTCAAAGGGGAAGATACTCTCTTGGGCTATCAAATATGGGTGGCAAGTTGTTAAAAGCGATCTGGGGAGTACCTGATATTGTATCCTGGATCAAAGTGTTAAACTTGAGTCTGGATTCTAAAATATTGGATATAGGAAGTGGTTCTGGAATTCACCTTAAAGAGTTTAATAACCTTGGGTTTGAAAACCTGACTGGCGTTGATCCATTTTTAGAAACAGATATTGAATATTCAGATACTTTTAGGATCTATAAGAATGAATTATCAGAAATTTCAGGCTCCTTTGATTTTATAATGATGAATCATGTTCTTGAGCATATTCCGAATCAATTTTCAGTTTTAGATGAAGTTTTCAGGCTAATTGATCATGATGGTACTGTTATGATCCGGATTCCAATTACCGGTACACATGCCTGGAATACCTATCAAACGAACTGGGTTCAACTTGATGCACCACGGCACCTATATTTACATTCCATCAATAGTTTTAAAATACTTTGTGAAAAAGTTGGGTTTGAAATTACTGATATAGTTTTTGATTCAACTGAATTTCAATTTGTTGGAAGTGAAGGCTATAAAAACAATATCCCACTTGTTTCTCAAAACCAAGAAGATAATTTTTCATCAACTCAGCTAGAAAATTTTAAAAGAAAAGCTAGACTGCTTAATGAATCCAATGATGGGGATCAGGCTAGATTCTATTTAAAAAAAATATCTCCTGAAAGAATACAGATTGAAATATGAAAAAATACTTCAATGAAATAAAGTACTTATCCTTTGCTATAGGATTGGTCATTATTGTTAAGATTACTCAGTACTTTTTCTTACTACCATTTATAGAACGGGCATTTTATGGTGAGTCAATTCAGTATTTAAATGAATTGATCTCAAGACATGCTTCAAAAGCCCCTTATACCCGAACTATTGAATTTTATTTAACTGAAGCTCCTAAATTTGTTAATAGATTACTTTTCCTGTCACTTCTTTTTCTGTTTTTAAGCTATTTCCTCTTAAAGGATAAAAGTAATCGGGTAAGATCTTTTTTCTTATCAACGGAGCCGGGTTTATCATTGGCAATAGTGCGAATTACAGTCGTATCAGTGATTCTATTTTCAAACTTCCCGGATAAACTAAATTCTGTATTAACTCTTGGCCCTGACAATATCTATCCTCCTCCAGGTTGGTCAAAATCTCTAATTGAATTACTTATAGAACAACCATTTATAGATCTATTTCAAATCTCATTTGTAGTTTTTTTGATTGGAGCATTGATTGGTTTCTATACTAATCATATGCTTTTAGGGGCTTTAATTACTGGTTTTGTTGTTATGGGAGTGCCACAATTTTTTGGCAAAATCGATCATTATCATATTCTCTGGTATTCACTTTTTATACTAAGTGTATCAGATTCCGGTAATAGTTTATCTATTGATAATTGGTTAAAAAAACGAGCTCAGTTAAACTTCCAGAAAGCTGCAAGATTCGGACTACCTTTGAAGATCGTTATGATCTTAATTGGTATAACCTACCTATTTCCAGGAATCTGGAAGTTTACTTTCTCCGGCCTCGAATGGGCCTTTAGTGACAACTTGAAATATAAGCTTTATTCAAAATGGGTTGAATTTCCAGAATGGACACCCATATTTCGTTTAGATAAATATCCATTTATTTATCAAAGTGCAGCTTTTATAACTTTAATCGTTGAAATAGGTTTTGTATTTGCACTCTTTTTTAAAAAGATCCGTCCACTGTTTATCATTTCAGCATTAGGCTTTCACTTTTTTGTATTTCTATTTCTTAAGATCTCTTTCCTAGGCCATGTATTGATGTATGTTGTATTTATAAACTGGGATTCAGTTTTCAAAAAAACTTCTTTATTTGTTAAAAAAATAGGTCACTTAAAGCATGAGATCTTACCTGTTGATAAAATTAAAATTCGAATTCAAATTATGGTTGGAAGTATACTGATTGTAGGAAGTTCGTTGTCAGGAACTTTATTAATTGATAGCTGGCCATTTGGGGTTTACCCTACTTTTGCTTCAATAGAAAATGATACCATCCCAAGCATTAGTATTGTGATTGAAAATGGGAGTTCAAATTCAAAAACTACTGTAATTCCTTTAATAGAATCAGAGTTTCACTCCCTTTTTGATAATGTAGGAAGATTAAGAAAAGAAACTGAAAGACTTTACAGAGCCAATTCTGTAAATCAGAAAGATGTAAAGGAATTTATTGATACCCTTGAAAACAGCTTTATTACTTCAAATGATCCTCACACTATTACATTCTATAAGATTAGAATCTCTACAGATCCTGATGTTTTAGAGAGAATCGAATCAGTTGAAGAACAGATCATTCAAGTTATGATCGCCCAATAAGACTTTTTTACCATCCTTTCACTCGAATTATGATCTTACGGAGTAGCTGGAATAAGAAACCTAAAAAATGCCCAACCTGCATAAGCACAATAGTAATACTACTTGATAGGGCTCTGTTCAAAAAACCTGGGGCTTTTGTTTTTGACTCCCATATATCTCTTTTAAATAATTCTGATTTTGATATTGAAAGCCTTAAAGACTCAAATAAAACTATTATTGCTAACCCAATTAATATTTCTAATGTATAGAAATGCACCTGGGTAAACAGATCAGTAATACCAAAAACTGCTAGCAATAAAAGAGAAATAAAAGGAGCCATACCTCTTAACGGGCTGTTTTCAGGGTGTAGCACCCTGGTTAAAAAACGCCCCCTTCCATATCTGATATACTGCTCAAAGAGTTTCCCAAATGACTCTCTTGGGAAATACCAACTCTTTATCTCCGAATTTATATAGATACATTCTCCAAATTTCTCAATGAACCTTAGGTTAAGTTCAGAATCCTGATTCGTTACATTTTCTGTATTGAACCCACCTATTTCCTGTAAATCCTTTGTCCAGAAACAACCTAAAAATACGGTATCTGCATAGCCATTATAATTTATATCCATGTACTTAGCGCCACCATTTCCAAGAAAACTTTTTACTGCTAATGCTATACCGGCTTGAACATAATTTGAAGCTTTATATCGCTGTGCCCCTCCAACATTTTTAGCTCCTGTTTCAAGTAATGTCTCAACACATTTTTCTATATAGTTGTCGGCGTAGAAACAATGTCCATCAGCTCTTAGGAATATCTCTCCTTCTGCAACCTCGATCATTTTATTAAGCCCGAAAGACTGGTATTTCTCTGCATTGCCAATCAATTTTATTCGTGGTTCTTTTTCACCCAGAGCTATCACTATCTGTCTGGTTTTATCAGTACTACCTCCGTCAGCGACAAGAATTTCAGTCAGATTTGGATACCCAGAATCTAAAAAACCAGATATAACTCTCTCGATGTGTTCTTCTTCATTTAACACTGGAATTCCAATTGTGACCGTTGGAAAGGAGTTTTTTTCTGCTGAACCTTTAATACTTCTTGTCCTTTAATTGAGTTGCCAATATCATTGCAATATAGACTAATAAAGGTACTTTTTGAATCTCAATTATGATACCCTATTCCCCCCGCTTAGTAAATACAAAACCGCCATTCTAACTGCTACTCCATTTGTAACCTGATCCAGAATTACTGCACGCTCGCTGTCTGCCACTTCACTTTCCATTTCTACCCCGCGATTTATTGGACCCGGATGCATGATTTTAAAGTCTGGATATTTGTCAAGATGATCCAGTTTTATCCCAAACTTTTCATGGTATTCACGAAGCGTTGGGAATAGTTCGGTACCTTCGTCTTGTCTTTCCAGTTGGATTCTTAGGGCCATGGCTACATCACACCAGGCAAGAGTTTCCTCCAGATTATAGGAAACATCTACACCCAGAGCTTTAACCTGAACGGGAATAAGAGTTTTAGGTCCACAAAGAACTACTTCGGCTCCCAATTTAGTTAATCCAATAATATTTGAACGAACTACTCTGCTGTGAGAAATATCCCCAATAATAGCCACTTTCTTTCCTCTTAAATCGGAATGAAACTGTTGCATAGTAAACATATCCAACAAAGCTTGCGTGGGGTGTTCATGAGCTCCATCACCAGCATTTAAAATGGCTGCATCTACACATTGGGTTAGAAAATGAGGTACGCCCGGACTTCTATGCCTCACAACCACCATGTCAATTTTCATGGAACTGATATTCTGAATAGTATCTTTCAACGACTCTCCTTTCTTTGTACTGGAGGTACTTGCCGAAAAATTGACTACATCTGCTCCCATTCTTTTCTGAGCAAGTTCAAATGAAAGCCGGGTACGAGTACTGTTTTCGTAAAAAAGATTAACTATCGTCTTATCCCTAAGGGTTGGAACTTTAGGTATCGGTCGATCTAATATTTCACGAAATGACTTCGCCTGCTCAAGCACATAGAGAATATCTTCCCGGGAATAGTCTGACAATCCGAGTAAATGCTTTTGATTGAAGGCGTAATTATCCGGAGGTTTATTCATCTTCCTCCTCCCCAACATCTACAAGATAAACAGCATCTTCTCCATCCAACTCTTTTACTTTTACCCGCACTTCTTCTTTGGAATGAGTAGGCACATACATTCCGGTAAAATCCGGGGCAATAGGTAGTTCGCGATGTCCCCGGTCAACCATACAACAAAACTGAATTTTCCTTGGCCGACCATAAGACATTAATGCATCCATTGCCGAACGAACTGTTCTTCCAGTATAGAGCACATCATCAACAAGCACTACATCACGATCATATAAGTCGAATGGGATCTCAGTGACTTTTACATCTGGCATTTTCAATTTTGAACGGAAATCATCGCGGTAAAACGTAACATCGAGAATTCCGAAATCAATATCTGCCCCGAACTCCTTTTGAATAGATTCCAGTATTCTCTTCCCCACAAAAACGCCACGGGTTTGCATACCGATTATTGCAAGGCGGGATGGGTTATCATAAGATTCAAGAAATTGATGAGCAAATCGCAGGTAAGTACGATTTAAGTCCTCTGAATTCATGATTTGAGCTTTATTCAAGCGGAACAGTCCTTTTCTTTAAAATCTGATTAAATATAAAATGTTTTCAGTTAAAACATTGCGTTTTAAAAAGAAATCAAACCAGTAGTTCCTCAAACTTTGCATAGTCCTCTTCTAAAATTGAGTATAATTCCTTTTTTAAATGCTCATCAAGAACCGGGACACCCATCTTATTTTCTGAAATATTTCTATATATTTTTTTCATGCTCTCTGGAGTCCTTTTTTTTAAATAAATTCCAACTGATGAATTGAAAATTAATTTATTCAGCTTAGACCTTTTTGTTTTATCCTTTGAAAGATGAAGTTCTTTGTTTAAGACTTTTTCTTTAAAATCATTTTTTACCCCTATAAAATCACAAATTTCTTTCATAACCTTCTTCCTATCATTTCTTAACCTGGAAGAATCAATAAACAAAAGTTGTTCTCGTTTATAAAATTCTAAGAATTTTCGTATTTGCCAATAATATTTACTTGTAAGTATATAATCGCTCCCTGGTACCATAGCTTCTTTTATCGATCTTTTTTCGAAACCTGTCGCATATAAATGCAAGTAATGAGAGTAAGCTCTTTCTACAGGATCCCTATATAAATAGATTAGCTTAATTTCTGGCAGTAGTTTATACATTCGTTCAGGAACTCCTTCAAAAATATGCGCTTTTGTATAGTCAGGTGACGCTTCTCCTTTTGGAATATCAATTTTATGAAAATGTGAGGTATACCAATCAATTCCTTTTTTGTAATTCCATTCTTCGATAAAATAGTTTAATTCTTTTACTAACGGTAGAAACAGGTTTGAATTATTTCTTAGGTAGTAATGCAGACTTGTTGTGCCGCTTTTCATAGCGCCTATTATGATAAAGTCAGGAAATTGGTTAATCATTACTGTTCAAAAAATTTTAACTCTTGGTCCTTTTCAAAAAACTAAATCTTTACTTTCTTTTGATACTCAACTATTTGTCGGGACGCTGTTCCTTTTCCATAAAGATTTCTGGCTGATGATAATTCATTATATTTCTGTACATCACTAATAAGTAGATTCGTATTGGCAAGGATCTTATCTCTATTGGATCCAACCAAAACTGTACTAAAACCTAATGCTTCGGGACGTTCGGAAACTTCCCTCATCAAAAGTACGGGCTTGCCCAGAAAAGGAGCCTCCTCTTGAATACCTCCGCTATCAGTAATAATCAAATAGGATTCGTTCATTAGCCATACAAAGCTTTCATATGAAAGTGGTTCAATTAAATCAACATTATCTAAATTACTGAGTAGTTCATAAACGGGTTTCTGAACATTCGGATTTAAATGCACAGGATATATTATCTGAACATCTTTGCGAATAGCGATTTCTTTTAATGCTTCACAAATTTGAATCATTCCTTCCCCAAAATTCTCCCGACGATGACCTGTAACGAGTATAAGTTTCTTTCGGGGATCAACAATGCTTTTCACTTGCTCCAATTCATCACTTGAATATGATTCAAGTTTTGACAAGCAAATTCTAAGAGCATCAATCACGGTGTTACCAGTAACCAAAATATTTTCCGACTTAATATTTTCCTTCAGAAGATTTTCCTTTGCTCGTTCTGTCGGAGCAAAATGAATATCAGTAAGCCTTCCTGTTAACTGACGGTTTACCTCTTCCGGGAAAGGAGCTTTCTTATCGTAAGTTCTCAGACCCGCCTCAACGTGGCAAACTTTTGCCCCAAAATAAAAGGCGCTGAGAGAGGCTGAAAATGTGGTCGTGGTATCGCCATGCACGTATACATAATTGGGTTTAAAATCTTCAAACACATTTGTAAGGCTTTCAATTAGAGAAGAAGTAAGACTCGATAAATCCTGATCTTGCTTCATTATATCCAGATCGTAGTCCGGCTTTATCTCAAAAAATCCGAGTACCTGATCCAGCATTTCCCGATGCTGTGCGGTCACACATACCTTAGTTTCGAATTCATCCGGGTACTTCTGAAATTCCTTAACCACCGGAGCCATTTTTATAGCTTCAGGCCGGGTCCCGAATACAATTAGAATTTTAGTTTTAGCCACCTGATTTTGTCTTCATTTAAACTGCAAAGTAAAGATTTAATCGATGCGATTGAAAGGCCAATCCTAAATTCCCTAATTGTAGTTAAATGACACCGATCTCCTTTCTTTTAGTCGCTATTCTCGGTATTATTGCATCCCTAAATTTTATTGATAATTGAACGCAGTTAAGCCCAGTTTACATGAAAATCCACGAGTATCAAGCGAAAGAAATTTTAAAGAAATACCATGTTCCTGTTCCTGATGGAATTGCAGCAACTACTGTTGAAGGTGCTGTTGATGCTGCCAAAGAACTTGAAGCAAATGGCTCCACATTATTTGTAGTAAAAGCCCAAATTCATGCCGGTGGACGAGGAAAAGGGCGAACCAAAAACAACAATGCTAAAGGAGTAATCCTCTGCAAATCGATAGATGAAGTGAAAGAAGCCGCCGAATCACTTCTAGGTGATGTTCTTGTTACCATCCAAACCGGGGAAGAAGGCCAACTGGTGCAAACGCTCTATGTAACTGATGGCGTTGATATCGAAAAAGAATTTTATCTGGGAATTCTGCTTGATCGCGGAGTTTCAAAAAATGTGATTATGGTTTCAACCGAAGGTGGGGTCGAAATCGAGAAAGTAGCGGAAGAAACTCCCGAAAAAATTATCAAAGAATGGGTTGAGCCGGGCATGCCGCTTCAGGTTAACCAGGCTCGACATCTTGCTTTTGCATTAGGACTTGAAGGTGATGCTCTCAAAAAGGGAATCAAATTCATTATGGCAATTTATAATGCCTATCTGGAAATCGATTCCGATATGTTTGAAATCAACCCACTCATCCTTACTCCGGATAACGAGATTCTCGCGCTTGATGCAAAAGTAACCTTGGATGGAAACGCACTCTTCCGTCATAAAGATCTTGCTGAACTCAAAGATGAAGCCGAAGAAGATCCGTATGAATTAGAAGCTCAAAAATATAACCTGAACTACATCAAGCTGGATGGAAATGTAGGTTGTATGGTGAATGGTGCCGGACTTGCGATGGCTACAATGGATATCATCAAACTTTCCGGTGGCGAGCCTGCTAACTTCCTGGATGTAGGTGGTGGAGCAAATGTAGATACTGTGAAAAATGGTTTCCGTATTATTCTGGACGACCCAAATGTAAAGGCTATCCTGATTAATATTTTTGGCGGAATTGTACGTTGTGATCGTGTCGCTAACGGAGTAATTGAAGCAGTTAAAGACCCTGAGATCGCTGAGAAAGTTCAGAACGTACCCATTATCGTACGACTTCAGGGAACTAATGCCGCCGAAGCGAAAGAAATCATCGACAACTCCGGTCTGAATGTGATCTCTGCTGTATTATTGAAAGAAGCCGCTCAGGAAGTTTCTAACGTACTGGCTTAAAAACCAAAGTCCCTTTATAAAATTAAGCCCAATCGATTTCGGTTGGGCTTTTTTGTTTAGTGAACCGGAAGGGCTTGTTCGCTTACTTCTTTGTAGAATGATTCGTACATCTCAACCACCAAATCCTGATTGAAGAGTTCTGCACGTTTACGAGCATTGGAAGAAAGTTCATCGTGTAGCTCTTGATTAGATAGTATATTTACGGCGTGTTTTGCCATACAGTCCGTATCATCCAAATCGCAAAGATAACCGGTTTCTCCTTCGATATTTACTTCGGGGAGCCCACCAATGTTAGAGCTGATTACCGGAACTGAGCAACTCATTGCCTCCAATGCTGCAAGACCAAAAGTTTCAGATCCTGAAGGAATAAGAAATAAATCAGCAATGGAAAGCACTTCTTCTACTTCATCCAGTTTGCCCAGAAAGCGAGTGTGTTCACAGATTCCTAAATCCCGACATTGTTGTTCAGCCTTTTGCCGGTCCGGGCCGTCTCCCACCAATAGTAATTTTGCTTCGATTCCCTGCTCCAAAATTTTCGAGAATACAGTAATTACTTCTGGAACACGTTTCACCTTTCTGAAATTGGAAACGTGAACCACCACTTTCTCACCATCCGGACAAATGGCTTTCTTAAAGTGACTCTTATTTGATTTTTGAAAGCGATCCAGGTCAATAAAATTCGGAATCACTTTAATCTCTTGCTTGATGTCGAAGTTCAGATAAGTCTCTTCTTTCAGATAATTTGATACCGCAGTAACCCCATCACTTTTGTCGATAGAAAATTCAACTACGTGCTTATAGCTGGGGTCTTTTCCAACTAAGGTGATATCCGTTCCGTGAAGCGTGGTAACAATGGGAACGGTTTTTCCACGCTCAGTCATGATCTGCTTTGCCAGATAAGCACTCGTTGCATGTGGTAGCGCGTAGTGTACATGCAATAAATCCAGATTTTCATACTCTATCAGGTTCACCATTTGCGAAGCTAATGCGAGAGCATAAGGAGGGTAATCAAACAGAGGATAAGAATTGATGGAGACTTCATGGTAAGTAATGTTGGTGTCCAGTGTCTCTAACCTCGCCGGACGTGAATAACTTAGTACATGAATTTTGTGACCCTTTTTTGAAAGTACTTTTGCTAATTCTGTCGCTACTACACCACTTCCACCAAATGTAGGGTAACAAACTATTCCAATATTCATGCGCAACTGCTCCTGCTGTTAAATAAAAATAAAAGTAATCATTCCATGAATGATAGTGAATGCCCTAAAACATCCTTTAACACCTTCAGTGTTACCAAAATATTTCGAACCGTTATTGTATTTGGTATATTTGAAGTCTGTTCTAATGCGAAACCGAAATGAATTGTTTTCAGTTTCATCAAGAATCACATTAGCAAACAGGATATAACGATAAGAATTGAACGTACTAGTTTATGGCAGGACATTCTAAATGGGCGAATATTCGCCATAAGAAAGCCAAAGAAGACGCTAAGCGATCTAAAGTTTTCACAAAAATTATTAAAGAGCTCACAATAGCTGCACGGGAAGGTGGAAGTGATCCAACCGGAAACCCTCGACTTTCACTCGCTATTGATAATGCTAAAGCTGCCAATCTACCCAAAGATAATATGGAGCGCGCCATCAAGCGTGGTTCCGGAGAACTGGATGATGGTTCTACTTTCGAAGAAGTTACTTTTGAAGGATACGGACCGGGAGGAATTGCCTATTTTGTGGAAGCAGCTACTGATAACAATAATCGTACAGTGAGCGAAATTCGACATATTTTTACAAAACATGGCGGTAATATGGGGACCAATGGATCCGTTAGCTTTCTGTTCGAACAGAAAGGGATGATTCAGATTCCTTCAGAAGGATTAGATGAAGAAGAGTTTATGATGGATGCCATTGATGCCGGTGCAGAAGACGTTCAGAATGAGGATGACTTTTTTGTGGTGTATACTGAAAGAACAGAACTTTTTAATGTGCGAAAAGCTCTCGAAGAATCGGGATTTAAGATAGAGTCTGCTGAATTGATTCGCGAAGCAACTACAGAAACCAAAGTGGATGCGGATACCGCACTATCAAACTTCAAAATGATGGAGAAATTTGAAGAGAATGATGACGTTTCTAATGTGTTTACTAATATGATGATGGACGATGAAACCCTGGCGATAGCTGAAAACGTTTAATGATGACTAAACTGCTTACATATTTCTTCGCCTTTCTGCTCTTTGCTGCGCAGGGTAATGAAGAAGCGCGTAAAGGAAATGAAGCTTATGAAAAAGGTGAATATGTAGAAGCAGAAGCCCTTTACAGAGCCTCTTTAGAAGCAAATCCCGAAAACGCTGATGTGTATTTCAATCTTGCCAATTCGCTTGCTAAGCAAGGTAAAGCAGAAGAAGCCATCCAGGCTTTTATGGAATATCGGTCGATGGCTGAAACTCCAGAAAAAAAAGCGCTGGCCGAGTATAACATAGGAAGTGTTTTGGCAGATGGGGAACAATGGAAACCGGCGGCTCAGCATTTCAGAAATTCGCTAAAACTGAATCCTGAAGATACAGAGGCTAAACACAATTTTGAGCGTGCATTGGCTGAATCAAATAAAGAAGAAGAACAGCAACAACAACAGGATCAGGAAAATCAAGAGCAGGAACCTCCCAGCGAATATGCTAAAGCCATGAAAAAACGTGCAGAGCAGCTGGTAAGCGAACGCAAATATCAGGAAGCCTATAATGTGATGCAGGAAGCCCTGAAAGTTGATCAAACGGTTCAGAATTTTAATGACTTCATTCAAAGAATAGGAGATGTCGATGAAATCGATTCTTAAATATAGCATTCGAATGTTAATTGCCTGTGCTGTGCTTTTTGTGGCTCCGGTGCTTATGGCACAAACTGCAGATGACTATTTCCATGGAAGTGCCCAGTCTTTTATTAATGCGGATATTCAGGGAGCGATTGCTCAGGTCCAGCAGGGACTGGCCCAATATCCTAATGACCCCAAATTGAACGCATTACTACAAAAACTGGAAGAGGAACAGGAAAAACAACAGCAGCAGCAACAAAACCAGCAGAATCAGGATCAAGAGCAGCAGGAGCAAGAACAGAATCAAGACCAACAAAATCAGGAGCAGCAGGAGCAAAACGAAGAACAGGAACAACAAGACCAACAAGAGGGAGAACAAAATGACCAGCAGCAACCTCAGGAACAACAAGATGGTCAACCTCAGCAACCTCGCGAAATAAGTAAAGAAGAAGCTGAGAAAATTCTTCAGGCTCTGGCTCAGAAAGAAAAGGAACTGCTGAAGGAATTTAAGAAGAAGAAAACACAGGGAAGTGCCACACATGATAAAGACTGGTAAGCATATCAGAATTATATCTGCACTTTTACTCTCACTTTTTCTGATTTCAGGTGCTCAGGCGCAGGATATCACGGTTAATGCCTCCCTTACCGAAACCAATTTTTTTTCAGGAGAAGGTGTTCGCTTAGATGTAAAAGTGTCCGGGCAATCCATCAACTCTATTGATCGTCCTGACATCCCAAATACAGATGGACTTCGCTGGTTGAGTGGAAGTACGAGCACCTCTCAGAATTTCACTTATGTAAATGGTCGACCTTCTGTATCCTATACTTATGGATATCAATTTATTGCCCAGGCTCCCGGAACTTATACATTCCCCCCACTTGAAGTGACCGTAAACGGTGAGACGTATACCACGAACGAAATATCTTTTAAAGTTCTCGATCCAAAAACGATCGATACCGGCCAAGCCGAGCGTTCACCGGATATATACGTACGGCTCGAACCTACAAAAGAGCGACCAGTGGTGGGTGAACAGGTTATCGCCGATATTGTGCTGTACTTTAAAAATTCGGTTGAGGTTTCTTCCTATCAGGCTTCGCCGGGATGGAAAGCGGAAGGCTTCTGGAAAGAGGAACTGGAAAACAGACAGCAGGCCAGAACGACTTCTACCATTATCAACGGGGTTCGTTATCAACGCGCAGTGCTTTTGCAGTATGCGCTTTTTCCTACCAAGTCAGGCGAACTTACGCTTAGCCCTTTTGAGGTAGTGGTTCAAATCAGGCAGCGTAATCAACGGCGGGACATTTTCAGTTTTGGATTAGGCCAGGAACGTAAAGAACTGGCTACCCTTCCTGTTACCATTGATGTAGCCTCTTTACCGGAATTGGATAATGCTACGTTTTCAGGTGGAGTGGGAAACTTTTCTATTACAAGAAGCATCAACCCGACAAAAGCTTATGTAGGCGAAAGCGTGGAAGTGGTTACTACTATCACCGGTCAGGGAAACATCCCTTTGATTGTAAAGCCTGAGTACGAATATCCTGAAACTCTGGAGCTCTATAATCCACAGGAAAACTCCACCATCACCCGCTCAAACCGACAGATTGGTGGAACCAAGATTTTTACAGATATCCTTATCGCCAGAAATGAAGGATCTTTTGAAATTCCTGAAAGTCGGCTGGCTTACTTCAGTCCGGCTCAGGGACGATACAACACCATTACGTTACCTGCATTGGTTCTGGAGGCAGAACGTGATCCAAGAGCTACCTCCATTACTGATACCGAACTTAGATTTAATGTGGAACCCATTACTGGTTTAGCAAGCTGGGTTTCGAACGAGGAAGTTCCTCTCTCACAGCAAAAATGGGTTTGGTTGTTACTTGGCTTGCCTCTTTTAATTTTGGGTGGAGCTTTCGGCTTCAAAACCTACCACGACAAAATGAACAGTGACACTGCTTTCGCCAGATCACAAAAAGCTAAAGAAAAAGCATTGGATGAACTCCAAAAGGCAGAAGGGCAAACAGATTTGAAAGTTGGCTACAACCATATTCAAAAAGCACTCAGTCAGTTAATTTCTGATAAATTGAATCTGCCATTAGCAGGACTCTCTATTCAACAGCTTTCGGAAGCATTAAAAGAAAAATCTGGTACTGAAATCGCAGATGAAGTAAAACGAATTTTGGATAAATGCGATACCATAGCTTACGCTCCGAATGCATCCATCGAAGGAATGGAGTCGGATATCAAGAAAGCCCGGGAACTCATAAAACAGATCAATAAAGTAGTATGAGAAAAACGTTCGGGATTTTGCTGCTTACCCTCTTAAGTATTTCGGGAGCTCATGCACAAGAAAGCGCCCAGCTTTTATTTGATCAGGCTAATTCACTACTTGAAGAAAACGATTATCCGGAAGCTATGTCCATGTATCGTTCCATTGAGCAAACCGGAGTTGTGTCAGGTGCTTTATATCTGAATATGGGAATAGCATCCACCCAGCTCGATTCTATGGGACTTGCGAAATACTATTTCATGAAATCTCTGAACTTCCAAACAACCAATGCTTCTGCTTCTGAGGCCTTGGAGTATGTGGAGTCTCAATTCAGCCGACAATCTGCTCAACTCCCTAAACTTCCATGGGACCGTGCCGTCGATTGGTTGAAAAATGGACCCGGATCTGGAATCGTATTTCTGATTGGTTTTTCCTTCATAACTATCGCAGTATCGATTGTCCTTTTGAAGTGGGCTGCTCTTTTTTCATTTTCTAAACTACCCGCAGTTGTTACTACCTTGTCATCCTTTGGTCTTCTGATAATATTGTTATCTTTTTATGTGGACTATATTGATCTGCGATATTCAGAAGCAGTTATTATAACTTCAGAAATTCAGGTAAAACAAAGTGCCAATGAAGCATCCGATTTAGTTAGTTTAGGGTACGAAGGTTATGCCATCACCGTAGATCATACTACAAGCAAAACAACTGATGGTTGGTTGTATATTCGCTTAGGAAACGGGCAATTTGGGTGGATTGAGCATCAGGGAATCAAAATTTTATAATTATAAAACAATATGAGTACACCGCAAGAGTATATCGATCAAAACAAAGATAAATTTCTGAACGAGCTTTTTGAGCTGCTTCGGATACCCAGTATTAGCACCGATTCCTCTAAAAAAGACGCAATCCGTAACGCAGCAGATTTTCTTGTCGGGCAGCTTGAAGCTTTAGATTTTGAGCGGGTTGAACTATTTGAAACTCCTGGAAACCCGATTGTTTATGGAGAGCATTGTCCTTATGACGATCAACCAACTGTATTGGTTTATGGTCATTATGATGTGCAACCTTCAGATCCCGATGATCTTTGGGACACCCCCCCCTTCGAGCCAACCATTAAAGATGGAAGTATTTATGCTCGCGGCGCCAGTGATGATAAAGGGCAATCTTTTACCCATGTAAAGGCAATTGAGTCGTTTGTGAAATCAGGGACTCCTATTCCTGTGAACGTAAAATTCATTCTTGAAGGTGAAGAAGAAATTGGATCGCCGAATCTGGTTCCTTTTTTGGAAAACCATAAAGACCTGCTCGCTTGTGACATGGTGCTGATTTCTGATACCGCCATGTTTGGAAAAGATCAGCCTTCTATCACGTATGGACTCCGTGGACTTGCCTACATGGAAATGGAAGTAGTAGGACCAAATCGTGATTTACATTCAGGAGTATATGGAGGAGCTGTTGAGAACCCTCTTAATGTACTCTGCGAAATGATTGCCAAAATGAAAGATGAGGACGGAGTGATTCAGATTCCCGGTTTTTATGATAGAGTTATTCCACTTACTCAGGCTGATCGTGAGGCTTCAGCTGCTCTTCCTTTTGATGAAGAAGCTTATAAAAACTCTCTCGATATTAAGGAAGTACATGGTGAAAAAGGCTATACAACTTTAGAGCGAGCCTCAGCCAGACCTACACTCGATGTAAATGGAATCTGGGGTGGTTATCAAAAAGAAGGGGCCAAAACAGTGCTTCCATCCAAAGCCGGAGCTAAAGTAAGTATGCGCTTGGTACCCGATCAAGACCCGAAAGAAATAGCCAGACTTTTTCAGGAATATGTGGAATCTATCGCCCCTGATACGGTAAAAGTAACCGCTAATGAACATCATGGTGGTTTTCCCTCTGTCACCGATCTTGATTTCTACGGATTAAAAGCCGGAGCTAAAGCCTTTGAAGAAATTTATGATAAAGAAGTGCTTTTCTCCCGTGAAGGTGGTTCTATTCCAATCGTGGCTGACTTCAAACGAGTACTTGGTGTCGAGTCTATCTTAATGGGATTCGGTTTAACCAGTGATGCGATTCACTCCCCTAACGAGAAGTTTTCTGTTAAGGATTTCCACCGGGGGATTAAAACCTCTGCCCGGTTTTTTGAATTGCTGCCGGATTTTAAGGAGTGATTTAAAAATCCTGTAGATACAAAATTGGCATATCCTGCTCGAAATCGTAGAGTGTTAGTCTGCGAAGATTGTAATACCCGATCCAGTAGCTTCTGAGGGATTGAATATAACTTCTTCGGGAGCTGTCTTTTTGATTTTGAGCGATGAATAAGTCTGTTACATCGATACGACCAATTAAGTAACGGTTCTTTGCGACATCATAACGGCGGGTGGCAATCTCATCTGAAACTTCAGCGAGTTCTACCTGGCTACGAAGTTGCGGGAATTCACGAACTGTACTTTTTACGCTAAGCTCAAACTGAAGTCGTTGGTAAGCAATGTTGTTAGCCGTTGCCATTTGTTGATTACGCGCAGAGCGTACCTCAGCCAGATTCTGCCCCCAGTTAAACAGTGGGATCTGAAATCCTACCGTAAAAAACTGCTGATTCTGCTGATCTTTATATACATCCTCAAAATTCTCTGACGTCTGGTTCAATCCAAAACTAGCCTGTATAGTTGCAGAGAAACCGGTATTTCGTTTTGCCTGTTCATACGCCTGATCTGCAAGTAATTCATTCAGCTCAAATTCAAGGGAGGTACTATTATTCTCGCGAGCGAGTTCAAGAGCCTTGTCTACATCTACATTTACTTCAGGTGCCACAGGTGGTATATCAATTTCGATTTGCTGACTATCTTCAATTCCTAGTAAGGCTTTGAAACTCTCCTCTGCTCTTTCATATTCCAGCACTGCAGTAGTGTAGGAAGCTCGTGCATTTCTGAACTCCAACTCACTTTGCAACAGTTCGTTTTCGGCTATACTCCCCACCTGAAAACGACCCTGAGAGATATTATAAATCGAATCATTAACCGTCACATTAAACTCAGCTACCTCTACATTGATCTTTGCGAGTAATAGATCGAAATAATTTTGCGTGACGGTGAACGCAATTTCTTCCATATCCTCGATATACTGAGTTTTTGCAATTTCGTATCGAAGAGGTTCAGTTCTGTTTCTCCATTTTAAACTGTTGAACTGAAATAGAGGCTGCCTTAAACTCGCTACTAAAGGTGTACTCTGCCAACGGGTGATATCCTCCCCATTTATACCACTTTCAAACAGAATCAACCGGTTAATTCCACTCGATAACGATAAGGCCCCACCAGTTGGAAGAATATTCTGGTTCACGGATAGATTTAGAGACGATTGAGTCAGGCTTTCTTCTTGATAAACCGTTGTCCCGTCATCTAAGCGATTTGCTGTAAATGCGCGACTATATCCTGGTGCATTTCCATCTAATTCCAGGCTGGGAAGCAAATCAGCCCGAAAGGATTTATATCTCCATTTTGCGGAAAGAATTGAAAATCGGGCGGCACGAGAAAGCGGACTGTTTTGCTTGGCGTAGTCAATACTTTCCTCAAGAGTGAATGTTTGCACTTGAGAATTCGCGGTTGGGCTGATAAAAAGGAGAAGAATTAAAATTCCGGGCAGTGCAAATTGGAACTTGGAATTTGGAGTTTTTGCTTTGCAATTAGAGGATTGCTTTATCGGATTTAACTCCGAACCTTTATCAATATCTATGCTCCTCGCAATGACCTGGCACATTTTATCTTTCTTGCTTTTATTCATGTCTTAATGCGTGTACTGGATCTTGTTGAGCGGCTCTTTTTGCGGGGAAGTATCCAAATACAACTCCGATAATCAGGGCTACTCCAAATGAAATAAAAATGGATGACGGAGTTACAATGGTGGCTATTTCTGCTGAAAATTCAATGGCAACACTAAAAGCCATCCCCAACATAATACCAATCACTCCTCCCGTAATACTGATAGCGAGCGCCTCGGTTAAGAACTGAAGCTCGATATCTTTCTTTTGTGCTCCTACGGCCATCCTTACCCCAATTTCACGATACCGTTCTACAACAGAGGCAAGCATAATATTCATAATTCCGATCCCGCCAACAATCAATGAAATAGAAGCGATGGAAGACAACACAATATTGAATATTCGCTTTGTTCTCTGTTCCTGGGCAAGCAACTGTTCGGGCACAATAATCTCGAAATCAACTACACTGTTATGGCGACGCTTTAGCATTCGGGAGAGCACCTCAGCGATGGAAACGCTGAACCGGGAGTCGGTCACTCTTACAATTAATTTATCTAACTGATGGTAGTTGGTAGTAACCTCTTCTTCTTCCTCATCGTCGCCTCCAAAAATGACAACTCTACCACCAAAACCACCTCCACTTGCATCGATATCATCTTTGGTGACTAATGCCCGATTTTTGAAACGAAGCAAAAGTGTGGTTGCAGGCATGAAGATATCGAGGTTATAATTTCGAATTCCCAAACTTTCGATATTCTCAGTGGACAGCTCTTTCTTTTCAAGCACACCGATTACAGTAAGCCAAAGATTTCCTACTTTAATTTTGTTGCCGATTGGATCCTGCCCTGCAAAAAACTTGGTCCGAACATCGCTTCCAATAATAGCAACCGGTTCCGCATTTTGAATCTGGATATCAGAAAAATTATTCCCGCTCTGGATATTGAAGCTACTGATGAAAAAGTATTCATCATTTACTCCAACCACCTTGCCACTTCTCATTCGTGCGTTTCTGATGAAATTGGTTTCAAATATTATTTCCGGACTGATGAATTCTACTTCGGGTACATATTCTTTGATACTCTCTAAATCGTGGAGTGTAAGTCCCGGGGAATACTTTTGAGTTTCTCCCTGATCTCCGGATTCATTTACCGAGCCTTCAAATTGTTCAAGTACCGGTTGGATAATTACATTATTTGTACCCAAAAGCTGCATTTGAGCAAGAACTTCCTGCTGAGCCCCGGTTCCGATTGCCAACATCGCAATCACAGAAGCCACTCCGAAAATAATTCCCAAAGAGGTTAAAAAAGCACGCAGTTTATTGCGTTGAATTGCTTCTACAGCAATGTCGAAATTATAGAGAAGTTTTTGTAACACAGAGCTTAGTTTTGAGTGAGTTGTTCGCTCAGCATATTTTTCCTAATCCCTGCTGTATCACTCGGCATCGTCAGATACAACTGGTCGGTAGTGGATACTCCACGATGGATAATCACAGAGTTTTCATTAATCAGCCCCAGTTGTACTTGCTGCATTACAGGAGATAAACCGTCCTTTATAAATACAAAACTCAGAGAGTCTACGGCGTGAACTGCTTCAAGAGGTACTTGCAAAGCTTCGTCAATTCTCTCGATCATAATCTTGTTACTGGTCGTCATTGCAGGGCGAAGCAGGCTATCGCTTTCATTAATTACGATGGTTACTTCAAATACTTTTGAATCATAATTCTTCCGCTGCTCACCGATATTTGCAACCTCTGTAACCTGGCCGGTTAACTTCTTATCTGGCACAGCATCTAATCCAATTTGAACTTTCTGACCGACTTCTACTTTTTGGATGTCCACTTCATTAACATAAGTGACCGACTCCATCACGGTAAAATCAGGTAGTTCTGCCACAACAGGGTTCCATGCACTAATTTGTTCTCCTTCGGTTATTTTGGAACCATCCCAATTTCTTCGATAGATTACCATTCCCTGGTCTGGTGCATATACAGTGAACTGCCCCATCAATTCCTGAATGCGATTAATCTCATTTTGTTTTTTTGTGAGCTCCGCTTCTACTTCACTCAATTTTGCTTCCGCCTGAAGCACTTTGGTTTGATAGTTCTTTCGCTCCTGAGCTAATTGACGACGCGCTTTATCTAATTCAATCTCGGCTTGTCGCTGTACAGCTGGCGACTCATATTTTGATTGATCAAGCTCGATCTGACGCTCCTCAAGTGCAAATTCGAGGTTAATCAGATTATCGCGTGCCTGAGATAGCTCCAGTGTACTATCTAATTGAGCCTGAGTAACCTGAGACTGTGCAGATTGCAAATCAAGCTGAACATCCTGAAGCTTTCCCATTATCTCCGAACGATCCAATTCCGCTACAAAATCTCCTTCTTTCACAATGGTTCCTTCGGGAATAAGTCGTTGTACCCTCATATTATTAACACGAAATTCACGAACTCCGCGAGGTCCGTTTATCTCCTGTGAGTTTTTAGCTCTCAATTCGCCGGTTGTAGTTACATCAACAACGAATTCTCCTATGGCCGGGGAAGTAAATAAATCAACGGTTTCTGTAGATCCGCCCCGGGTTAAGTACCAGGAAGCTGAAACCAGAATTACAATAATAGTGGGGATAAGAATTTTTTTCTGCATGCTATAAGTGGGTTATTAACAAAGTGTAATATACCTATTTGCATGTAAGACGACGCACGGAGTAAATAGTTTTACAAAAAAAATGATTTACAATTCTTATCCGAATAGCTAGTAGTCCAGCAGACCTGTTTCCAGATCGTACTTAGTGGCTGGCTGAGAATAATCCAGTACAGTTTTTGGATCATTATTTTCGTCTACAATTACCACTCTTGGCTTATGCTCTTTTGCTTCTTCCGGGGTCATTTCCGCATAACTGATTACAATAATGCGATCATCAATCTGTGTAAGTCTGGCCGCCGCCCCATTTAAACAACAAACCCGACTCCCCCTCTCTCCCGGAATCGTATAAGTTTCCAGGCGACTCCCGTTGGTAATATTTACTACCTGTACTTTTTCATAAGGTAATAGATTGGCTGCATCCAAAAGATCCTGATCAATAGTAATACTACCCTCGTACATGAGGTTAGCTTCAGTGACCTTCATCTGGTGCAATTTAGATTTAAACATGGTTAGCTTCATGGTCTAACACTCAAATATTATGTTGTCAATCAATCGCGTTTTCCCAAGGTAAACAGCCCCGGCCAGCAAATAAGTCTCTCCTTTTTTGAGCTGTGAAACAGGAGTCATTCTATTCATGGAAAACACACTAAGATAATCATTTTTGAAGCCTTTTGTTTCAAGCTGTTGCTGCTCTTTGTCTAACAAAGAATCAGGCTCCAGTAATCCATTTTGTATCTCTTGTACCACCTTCTTCATCGTATTGTACATCAATGGCGCTAACTCTCGTTCTTCTTTGCTTAGGTATGCGTTTCTACTGCTAAGCGCCAAACCGTCTTCTGCCCGCTCAATTGGAGCCATCACCAGTTCAAGATCATGATTAAACTCTTTTACCATTTGGTGTATAATCTGAAACTGCTGATAATCTTTTTGGCCAAATACAGCAACATCTGGCCCTACAATGTTGAAGAGTTTATTTACTACTAAAGCTATCCCCTGAAAGTATCCCGGACGACTTCCTCCATCCAAATAATCATTCAATTCTTCGATTTCTATCGAAAGGAATTTTTTTCCTTTTCCGTACATGATTTCATCTGAAGGAGTAAAAACAACTGAGATACCTTCTTCTTTGCAGAATGTTAAATCCCTTTCCAGATTACGGGGGTAGTTTCCGAAATCTTCATTCGGCCCGAACTGCTCCGGGTTTACATAGATGGAAACCACTACTTCATCGGCGTGTTTTTTTGCAAGCCTGAATAAAGAAAGGTGACCATTGTGCAACGCTCCCATCGTTGGAACAAAGGCGACTTTTTTTCCTTCTGATTGAAGCCCTTTTACAGCTTCCCGGATTTTATCTATGGTTTCTACTACAATCATTCACATAAAAAGAGACGCCGACAAAAGCGTCTCTTTAATTTATTTTGATTGGCATTTCGAGTCCTGATTTATCAGGCGAGAAATCTAAATGACAAAGATTTTAAACCGCCCGATCCATATCAAATTCTTCCAGAATTTCCTTCACCCGGTTTATAAACGCACCGCCATGGGCTCCGTCAATAATTCGGTGGTCGTAACTCATTGACAAGAACATCATTTGTCGGATTCCAATCACATCGCCTTCAGGTTGCTCAATCACAACAGGCCTTTTAACAATGGCTCCGGTTCCGATAATTGCTACCTGTGGCTGGTTAATAATAGGAGTTCCCATCAAATTACCAACACTGCCATAATTGGTTAGCGTTATCGTTCCGCCAACTAAATCATCCGGACTTAGTTTCTTGCTTCTTGCTTTATCCGCTACTTCGTTTACCGATTCAGCGAGACCGACCAGATTTTTTTGCTGAGCTTTCTTCATCACAGGTACAATCAAGCCACCTTCTCCGCCTGTTCCAAGAGCCACGGCTAGTCCAAAGTTGATATCTTTTTTCAGCAGGATATTATCCCCGTCGATTGAACTATTGATAAGAGGAAATTCAAGCATCGCTTTTATTATTGCTTCAACAAACAGCGGTGTGAATGTTAATTTAACACCTGTTTTCTCCTGAAATGCTTTCTTATTTGCGTTCCTCCACCTCACCATGTTCGTTACATCCACTTCTGCAAAGGTGGTAACATGCGCTGAAGTCTGCTTTGAGCGAACCATGTGTTCTGCAATCATTTTACGCATACGGTCCATCTTCACTACTTCCACATCTCCTTTTGGACTGTGAGAAACATCCAGTTCGCCGGCATGGATTGAATCCTTAGGTTTTGAATCTGAAACTCTCTTAGGCGCTGTTACCGTTTGAGTATCGGTAGGTTTAGATTTACCGGATTTGCGATCTTTAACATAGTCAAGAATATCATTCTTAGAAACTCTTCCACCCTGACCGGTACCTTCAATTGATTCCAGCTCATCAACGCTAATTCCTTCTTCTTTGGCAATAGATCTAACAAGCGGAGAGAAGAATTTTCCATCGCTGCTTTCTCGTGGAATATCTGAAGAAGCAGTAGATGAAGCGGAGCCACTTCCATTTTTGGCTAATTGCTCTGGGGTCATTTTAGCAACATCTTCTTTTGTCATCGACGACTTTTTCTCTTCTTTTGAGGAAGAAGAGCTCTCTTTCTTTGATCCGGATCCTGTTGCGGCTTTTCCAGTAGATATTACCGCAATCACCTGACCAACCTCGATGGTATCATCTGCCTCAAAGTTGATTTCAACAAGCGTTCCAGAGGCGGGTGCCGGAACTTCACTATCTACTTTATCGGTTGAGATTTCTAACAAGGTTTCATCCTCTTCTACCGAATCGCCAACACTTTTACTCCACTCGATGATGGTTGCTTCAACTACCGACTCTCCCATTTGAGGCATTACCACTTCAATACGCTCGCCTTCATCTCCCGATGACTCTTCTACTTCATCTGCTTCTGACTTTTCCTCAACTTCCTGATCAGAAGTTTCTTCTTCCTGTTCTTCTGCTTCAGGCTCTTCTTTTTCTTCTTGTTTTGAAGCAGATTCTTCAACAGCATCGGCATCTGTTTCAATAATTGCGATTGGCTTACCAACTTCTATAGTGTCTCCTTCTTCAACCAATATCTCAACTAATGTACCAGCTTCAGGAGATGGGACTTCGCTATCTACTTTATCCGTTGCAATTTCGAGGAGAGTTTCGTCAACTTCTACGGTATCACCTACACTTTTAGACCATTCAATAACGGTTCCTTCCATTACCGATTCGCCCATTTGGGGCATTACAACTTCAACCTTAGCCATAATTATTTTTTTTGTGCCGGAACGGCGATTTCAACAGTTTAAACAGGTTGTAAAGTTCAGGATAAATCCAATTAGTTCAAAATGAAGAAACATGCCTGAAGTATCAAAAAAGCGGTTTCAAGACTTACTGATTAGTCAGGTTTGAGCTAAAATCCAAGACGCTTACTACATAGTAAGTTATTTTCCCAACGCACCTTTCAAATCATGAATCAGATCATCAATATGCTCCAGTCCCACACTAAATCGAATCAGGTTTTCGGGAGTGATTGAGGACTCGCTTTCGCTGGACAGACGGTGCTCCCAAAGACTTTCTATTCCGCCCAAACTGGTTGCTCTCCGGATTACTTTTGAACCGGCTACTATTTTAAGTGTTTCATCATAATCTCCATCGATAAGAAACGAGATCATTCCTCCAAACCCTTTCATTTGTGATGCAGCGATTTCATGTCCGGCGCTGCTTTTCAATCCGGGATAATTTACCTGTATCACTCTAGAATGAGCCTTTAAGAATTTCGCTATTTGTCGGGCGTTTTCATTATGTGCCCGCATACGGTATGGAAAGCTCCGAATACTTCGGGTTAGCAACCAGCAATCTCTTGGGGAAGGAACAGCCCCCTGGCTTTTCTGAATGGTTTTGATTTGCTGAAAAAATTCATCTGTTTTTGCTGAGACTATCGCTCCTCCCAGAATATCTGAATGCCCACCCAGGTATTTACTGGTGGAATGCATCACCAAATCAGCTCCAAACTCGATTGGGTTGGTATTGAAAGGAGTGGCGAAGGTATTATCAACACATACTTTCGCGCCTTTTGATTTAGCAATCTGAATTGATTTCTTTAAATCGGTAATCAGAAGCAAAGGATTTGAAGGGGTTTCAAGAATTACCAGTTTTGTATTCGATCTGAATGCCGCTTCAAACTTTTCGAGGTTGGTTGTATCAACAGATGAATATTCTACACTCCAACGTTCTCCGAACTTTTCCAATAACGCTCTTGAACCATGGTATAGGTCTTCAGGAATTAAAATATGCGAACCTTTCCGTACATTCATAAAAACCGCGTTCATTGCCGCAATACCAGATGAAAAAGCTACGCAGCCCTCACCTTTTTCAAGTTTAGTTAGCACATTTTCAAGCTGATCACGGTTAGGATTACTATCTCTTGTATAGATATAATCGCCTTCCTGATATCCCCTTTCATCATGTTCGAAATTAGTTGAGGGCTCCATAGGTGGACTAATTGACCGAGCTTTTGAGCCATGTTCCATTCCGGCATGAATTGCAATGGTTTCGATATTCTGAGATTCTTTTTTAGTCATTGATCTTCCTTATCGCTTTTATTCGTTGAAGTACCGGAGGGTGAGAATAATTCAGAAACACATAAAAAGGATGGGGTGTAAGATTTGATAAGTTATCCTTCGATAATTTCTTAAGGGTTGAAATCATATCACCGGGTTTTTCTGTGGTAACAGCAGCAAATTCATCCGCTTCATATTCATGTTTGCGGGAAGACATCTGCATGAAGATGGAAAGAATCATCTCTATCGGCGAATACAACATTCCGAAGAAAATAAGCCCGGTATATACACTCATTTGCTCCATATAGAACGCTTCAAATAAAGCTGCCTCTGAAAGGAAAAAAGAGAGTAGAAAGAACAAAACGCCCGTCTGCAAAATACTAATTACCATTCCTTTGATGATGTGTTTCTTCTTGTAGTGGCCAATTTCGTGAGCTAGAACTGCTACTAATTCCGGAATCGTATGATTTTCAATCAGTGTGTCGTAAAGGGCAACCCGTTTATTCTTACCAAAGCCCGTGAAAAACGCGTTTGATTTACTGGATCTTTTTGAACCATCAATCACAAATAATCCCTGAAGCGGGAAATTTACTTTTTCGGTGTATTCCTCTATCGCCGTTCTGAGCTCCCCTTCTTCAAGCGGAGTAAATTTATTGAACAATGGCATGATCCAGGTTGGTGCTACGTACTGCATAATCAGTGTAAAAAAGGTGACTGCAAGCCAAGCATACAACCAGGCAAAATCTCCGGTGTACATAAAGAAAGCCAACACCCCAGCGAGCAAAGGAATGCCAATAACGGCTCCGAGTAATAATCCCTTTATCAAATCTAACACAAAGGTTTTGGGTGTTGTTTTATTGAAGCCAAAGCGCTCTTCAATCACAAAAGTGGAGTACACACTAAAAGGAAGAGAAATTATAGTTTTCGCTATCATCAAAATTCCGATAAAAAATAGTCCGGTAACTAGTTCTCCAAATTCCCATGAACGCACAATCTGATCCAGCCAGTTAAATCCTCCTGAGAACCAAAACGCCAATAGTAGTGCGAGATCAAATATACCAGTGAAAAAACCGAAACGCGTTGTGACTTTCGTGTATTCCTGAGATTTGGCATACGTCTCTTCATCATATACTTCTGAAAATTCATCCGGAAGTTTTTTGGTAAGGGCTTTTAGATTCAACCAGTTTGAGCTGATATCGAGGATAAAATCTACTGCAATTGCAGCCAGAATTATTATTAGGTATATATTCATAGCTGAAGGTATTCAAAAAGGTTTTAAATATCCTGAACTGAACTCCGGGTAATTATGAATTCCTCGATTAGGATAATAGATAAGTCCAAATAGTTTAATGTTAAACTATTTTTTACCTTTGTGAGGTAATTAAATAAGGAGTTACTATGAATCACAATAAAGGATTACATCACATCACTGTTTTGGCAGGCGACCCAAAAGAGAATGCCGATTTTTATATCAATACGCTTGGTATGAGGATGGTAAAAAAATCGGTCAACCAAGACGACCCTGGTACCTATCACTTATTTTATGGGAATGAAGCTGCTACCCCTGGTTCGAGTCTGACTTTCTTTCCCTGGCCGAGAGCTCATAAAGGAATTGCTGGATCCGGCGAGGCAGTTAATGTTGCCTTTAAAGTACCGGAAGGGTCAAAGGATTTCTGGATTTCAAGATTGAAAGAACAAGGAATTAGTACCTCAGAATGGTTTGAGGTTTTTGGAAAACAAGCTATTCGGTTTGAAGATCCTGATGGGCTCGAATTAGATCTGGTTTTTGATGGTAGCGCTAAAGAAAAAGTGAGCAACTATGAAAGCCCGGTACCTAATGTTTATGTAATACAAGGTTTCGAATCCACCCGTCTCAAAGTTCGCCGACCGGATAGTACCTCAAGTATTCTTGAAGATATATTTGAGTTTAGCGAACAGGATTCAAATGCGAGTCAAACTCTTTATCAAACAGATGCGAGAATTGGAAGCTCGGTAATTATTGAATCAACAGATGAAGATCCGGGACGCGGGGGAAGAGGAATTGTCCATCATGTTGCATTCCGTGCAAAAGATCTTAATGAGTTAAAAGAGCTGCGTGAAAAAGTAATCAGTAAAGGGCTCCAACCCTCTGAAGTGATCGATCGACACTGGTTTAAATCAGTCTACTTCAGAGAGCCAAGTGGTGTTCTTTTTGAAATTGCTACGGATGGTCCAGGTTATGCAGTGGATGAAGATTTCGAGCATCTTGGAGAAAAGCTCATTCTTACTCCATGGCTGGAACCTCGACGAAAATATATCGAAAGTATTTTACCTAAAATTGAGGTATAACCATGAGTGATTTCAATAATCCACATCAAAACCAACCTGTTGCTGTAACCGGTAAAGACATAAATGAAGCTAAATTTGCGATGATTATGATTCATGGTAGGGGAGCTTCTGCGCAAAGTATCATAGGGCTATCCAATGAGTTCGAGAATACCGATGACTTTATATTTCTTGCACCTCAGGCAAGTGACCATACCTGGTATCCTTATTCGTTTCTGGCTCCCAGAGATCAGAACCAACCCGGCATTAACTCGGGATTAAAAGCTATTTCTGATATCATAAAAAAATTGAACGCCCAAGGAATAGCGAATGACCATATTTTTCTTCTAGGATTCTCGCAAGGAGCTTGTCTCGCATCAGAATATGCCGTTCGAAATCCTGATAAATACGCCGGAGTAATTGCTTTGAGCGGTGGTGTTATTGGAGATTCAATAAATCCGTCTGAATATGTTGGAGATTTAAAAGAAACCCCTATGTTTATGGGCTGCAGTGATGTTGATGCTCACATTCCGGTTCAGCGACTTGATGAAACCCAGAAGGTATTTGAAAAGCTTGGGGCTAAGGTTCAGAAAAAGATCTATCCGGGCATGGGACATCTGGTTAATGAGGATGAGATTCGGAATATCAATACACTTATTGAACAATCTTTAAGGTAATTCCTCTTCCTGATTCTTTTTTTCACGCAGTTTTTTAATCGCATACGCTCCACCGGCGGCGGCTAATAAACTGAGTCCGCCATCAATGGGCGCTTGCGAAGGGGCCGCGGGAAGTGCGGGTTGAGCGAAAACCGAACTTGTTGTAATTATAAGGGTTGAGATGGTGAGTAATATCAAATACGTTGTTTTCATTTTTTTGAAATATGAATTAGGAACATGAGAATCACGAATTGAGATATTCCTGATTCGCGATTCTCATATTCAATTATTTTATAAGGGTCATTTTCTTTGTGAGGGTTTTGTTGCCTACATTAAGGCGGTAGATGTACATTCCTGAAGCTAGATTTCTCGCATCAAACCGAATTTGGTATCGCCCGGCTTTCAAGGTTTCTCCTTCGATTAGAGAAGCAACTTTCCTCCCAAGCACGTCAAAAATTTCCAGGCGAACCTGGTTTGTTTTTGGTACTCCGAAAGCGATTGTGGAGGCAGGGTTGAACGGATTTGGGTAGTTTTGGCTAAGCTCAACTTCTTCAGGAATATCACTAAATGGTTCTCCGTTTACCGATGTAGCCGGATTGATTGTAAGAATGAATCTTGGCGCTATTTCTGTACTTTTGCCAAGCCCTGTTGTAATAAGCAAAGATTCCGGGGTCAGATCGTCTGGCTTCTTTACTTTAGCCGATCCCATTGTAAAAGTGTATGGCTCGGAAAAATCTGAAGTCGTTTCCAGTTTCGAGTCGTACAAGCCTACTTCCCATCCATCCGGCAAATTCAGATCTTTCAATGAAATCTGATGTTTTGTTTTACTGTTTGTAGCCTTAAGAGCAAGCGGAACCTCAAGTGGTTTTGAAATAACCGGTAAACTATTTATATCCAGATGTGTAGTGTCATTAAGGATGGAGGCCATAGTTACATAGTTTACAGAAAATGGATTGAATTGGTAGGCATCGGATTCATCAATCCCAAACTCGCCTTCCTCAGAAAACTGGAACCATACTTTGTTGGTATAACCGGAATCGCTTTTGAGCTCTAATGAAAAATAAATTGGGTCAGGTTTTACCAATCGTTTTCCAAGAAATCGTTTAGCCGAATCGGTTTTGGCTGATTCCGGAATTTCAAGGCTTGGATTTACTCCTGTTGTTTGAACAAAGAATGCATTAAATGCTCCAATTTCTCCATCTGTTAAACTTCCAAGAGCCCCATTCCAGCTTTTCCATGCGGAAGTATTGATATCGTACACATATATGGAATTTGACAATCCCGAACGATTGAATCCATCCCAGTCGATATCATTGCGAAATGGATTTCCTATCAATGCCCAACCGTTTAAAGATTGGTTGAGCAAAGAAGTATAATTCTGAGTTCCTTTTGGTGCGTTCCCTTCAATTTTTATGGTTTTAGGAAACCCGTTATCTCCTGGAGTTTCCGGGCCATTATCATCGCTGAATACATACACAAGAATTCCTTCTCCGGGATGAAGGGAATTAGACATATTGTTTACCGAAGTCCAGTTGGTATCAGAAAGGTTAGTTGATGTTTTTGGCCAACGATACACATTAGAAGCTCCTCCAGAATGGTCTGCTCCTGTAAAACCCTGTGTCCAAAGATCGTCTAGTAAAGAAGCAAAGGAAGAATCCGCAACAGGGCTGCTTAGAAGTCTCCATCCTTGAGAGCCGGTAATTTTAAGTTGAGCGCCAGCCCCATTACTTAGCAAGCCTTCTGGTAAAATGGTAAGTTTAAATCGAGCACCGGATTTTTTTTGCTTATCGGTTCGGAAGATGGAAGCCATACTTGGTGGAGATGCAAGATTTTGCTTTTTTACTTTTTCCGAGCCCATCTTAAATGCGTACGCTTCGCTAAGATCCGTAGTAATATCAAGCTCTGAATCATGCAGTATGATCTCCCATCCTTCAGGAATGTTCAAATCTCCTTTAATAATAGTGTGCTCAATTCCTATGTGCGTGGTTTGAAGCGCAAGGGAAACATCGAACTTTTGAGTAATTATTGGCAGACTACTGATGTCTAGGTGTGTGGTATCGTTGAGAACGGAAGCTATAGTGACGTAATTAGGTGAAAGTGGATTGAGTTGGTAGGCATCGGATTCATCAATCCCAAGCTCGCCTTCCTCAGAAAACTGGAACCATACTTTGTTGGTGAACCCCGAATCACTTTTCAATTCCAATGAGAAATAAAAAGGATTTGCTTTGGCAATGGCTTTTCCTAAAAAACTATTCGCGGAATCTGTTTTTGCGCTTTCAGGAATTTCAAGGCTTGGATTTACTCCTGTTGTTTGAACAAAGAATGCATTAAAAGCTCCTACTTCTCCATCACTTAAACTACCCAGTGTTCCGTTCCAGCTTTTCCAGCCAGAAGTGTTCGTATCGTACACATACACCGAGTTCGACAAATTAGATCGCAAGAAGCTATCCCAGTCCACATCTTTTCGGAATGGATTCCCGACTAGTGCCCATCCGTTTACGTTAGAATTAAGTAGCGATGTAAGTGATTGTGTTCCTGTCGGTTCACGACCTTCAAGTTGTAGCGTTTTTGGAAATCCGGCATCTCCTGCCACGCCAGGACCGTTATCATCACTGAATACATACACCAGCACTCCTTCTCCGGGATGCAACGAGTCTGACATATTATTTACGGATGTCCAATTAGTGTTGGACAAATCCGTAGTAGTATTTGGCCAACGATATACATTGGAAACTCCACCCGAATGATCAGCTCCTGTAAATCCCTGTGTCCACAGATCATCTAATAAAGGAGCAAAGGAAGAATCGGCTACGGGACTGGTTAAAATTCTCCAGCCTTCAACCCCCGTAAGTTGTTGTGAAGATTCTTTATAATTTTGAATGGCATATTTTTTAAACAAATAAGATTCCACTTTTCGGCGATCGTTATCACTCAATATATCTGTGTAAATGATGACTTCAGCAATGTCCCCGTTAAGGAATCCTGAATTGTCCGCTCTGACGCCTAAATATAAGGTTTCGGCATCGGCACTATGGGCATCTACGCTCAATTCTGTAGATGAACGATTTACACTCAACACCGCCTGTGTTGATGTTGCTCTTGCATTAAATAATTGAGCCGTACTGTCCGTGAAATTTCCCGCTGTGCCTATGTCGATATACGTGGAAGCGGTGGGAATAAACCGCGCTCCGGCCGCTCCGTTCACGTGCAATTCGTATCGTTCGCTGCTTCCCGCTATTAAAAACTCGGTACTGGAATGCGAAGTTGCAGATTTTGCCACAATGAATACTTCGTAGTCACTGTTTTGGATGCCCAATGTTGACGCTGTTGGCAACGTAACCCAATTGCTCCCATTAAAACGAACTGCCCGTTGGTTGTTAATAACACTATCTGCTACCATAGGTTTACGGATGGAATTATTCTCAAAACCATCATTATCATTTCCACTCAGATCTTTCCAGGTATTTAGAGTATCTCCAAAGGCAGTAATTCCACGACCAGCATCTAAGTGTAGAGCTAAATTCGTGGTGGGAATGGGTGACGTTAACCAATTGAAATTGGCAATGGGTTGTGGTGTTTCGTCCCCCGACTCAGGCAATCCATTACCCAATGCTCCTAACCTTGTAATTGTTCCAGAATCCAAACCAAAACTGAGTACCGTTCCTTCATCCAACAATGCCAAAGAATGTTTGCGATTGGTGGTAATTGCTAGTGCACGCTTGCCATATATTTCAGCATTATTCAATAATGTAGGAACATTTAAATCAGTAAAAGAAGATCCCTCAAAACCAACTGTATGCGTGTTTCCAAAGCTGAAAACTGAACCATCATTCATTAACAGCATAGAAGTTTTTACCCCAGCTGCTACTGCTATCGGCTTTTTCCCCGATATATTGGAACTTGTGATTTGGGTAGGTACATAATTATCTGTTTTGTTGCCCAATCCTAATTGTCCATCCGAGCCTTCCCCAAAGCTATATACGCTAGAATCGCTGGCAATAAATAAAAAATGAGGGCTTGGATCGATAGTATTGTTTGATCCCCCAATTGCAGCATCTATAAAAGTTTTTCCCAAAGAAGTTAGATGGGTTGCTAAAGTGGGTACATTCAAAGTATCAGTATTTCCGAACCCCATCGCGCCGTTTTTACCGGAACCCCAAATAAACACACTTCCATCCGAAGCCATAGCCAAGCTATTATTCGCACCAACTGCAATATCGGTTATTGTTTTACCGGACAAACTTGAATGTGTTATCTGTGTTGGAACCCGGCGATTGTTGAAATCACCAAGCCCGAGTTGCCCCTCAACATTTCTGCCAAAAGCATATATACTCCCATCTTCTGTAAGCAATAAGGTATGCCCTGAATGCGCTGAAGTGGCTTGTTCACCAGTAGATGCAATATCAATCACTTTTTTACCAGATAGGTTAGTATGATTGATAAGAGTAGGCACGTACACATCCACACTGTCTTCAAAACCAAGTTCACCAAATCTATTTGACCCAAACCCATACACCTTGCCTTCATCAGTAAGCAAGAAAGATTGAAGACCACCTGCTTTTACGGCCACAATATTTTTTCCTGCAATGTTGGAGTGTGAAAGTTGGGTAGGCGTACTTTTTAAACGATCATAGCTACGGCCAAGATAAGAGTTAGATGTAGTTGAATAATCAGCTTGATCTGTTCCCCCAAAACTATAGGCAACACCCGCGCTATCTATAATAATACTATGGATGGCACCAGCTGCTACGCTGCTTATCACCTTCCCGCTAATAAAGCTGTTGTTGATTGGTCTGGGGTGATTAATAGTTAGTATCGTTCCCACACCGTGGTTTCCATTCGAACCGGAACCAAATCCATATACAAGGCCATCGGCTGTTTGAAGCAGGCCATGAGACTTACCTATAGAAATATCAGAAATAGTTTTACCCAAAGTGGCAGAACTGGTGTATTCGGTGGGAAAATCACTAATAGTAAAACCGAAATCATCGCCAAAAATAAACAGGGTTCCATCCGAAGCCAGGAGTAACCCTGTTTCATGTGTTTTAGAAATTTTGGTTACCATTTTCCCTGAAAGGTTAGCATGAGAAATAGCTGTAGGCGTTAATAAATCGCTTGCCAGTGTGCCATGCCCAAGTCCTGCTCGGAAATTTCCCCAACTATAAATAGTTCCATCTGTGGTTAAAACCAGGCTTGACCCAACTCCTGCCTCTATATCAGTGATCGTTTTATTTGCAAAATTGGATTTCGGAATTTTAACGGGTGAAATTTTTGATACCCTAGTACTATCCCCTAATTGACCATTTACATTCTCGCCAAAAGCAAATACTTGATTGCTGTCCGAAAGCATTATCGTATGATTATTCCCGGCAGCGATTTGCACAATCCTGTGTCCACTTATATTAGAAGTATCAACCAAGGTTGGTACTAAAATTTCGCCTGGCGTTGTAGAGCCTATACCTAAATACCCGTTATTATTATGTCCCATCACAAATACACTACCATCATGAGCTAATAACACCGAAAAGTTTTTTCCTGCTGAAACAGCAACAAACTTTTTCCCGGTAATATTCGCATGAGATATTTGAGTAGGATCTCGACGGGAGACTTTGTCGTCATGTCCCAATTGTCCGTAATTATTTTCTCCAAAGCTGTAAACGGTACTGTCTTCAGCAATCATTAGTGTAAATTCATCTCCACCTGTATCTTTACTTACAGCCGCTGCTATAATTTTTTTCCCACCAAGATTGGAGTGTGTTATTGGAGCAGCTATATCGTAGCGCCCGCCATTTCCTTGCCCTAGGGTACCATGGGTACCTTCCCCAAAAGTGTATACGGTACCGTTGTCGGTAAGTACAAGGCTTTGGTTTTCCCCAACTGCTATACCGGGCGATACCGTTTGTGCCTGTGCTGTTATAAAAAGAAGGGAAAGTAGAAGTACCCCGAAAAAACTTAGGTGTAAGGATTTCATAGTCGTGAGTGGAAGGTTAATCTATACACCTAAAATCTATGATTTCGTGCCTGTGCAGATGTGTCAACTTTCTGCGTAGGTGTGTCAAATATGGGTTTTTGTGCTTTCAAGGCGGGTAGCATTGCATCAAGGAAGAAAGTCTCCCCTAGAGGGGAGATGAATCCATTGGCAAGTTCCCGATGGATTCTGAGGGGTGTTGTTATGTTTAAAAGTTTTGAGCCGATCCAACACCTTCCGCTTGCATTCGCTTTGCTCATTCCAGCACCTCTTTCAAGGGAGGACTTTTTCTTCACTCCAAAGGATGCACTCCAAACCTTGCTTCATACTTCTTACGAAAACTGGTAGCGCTTTTGTAGCCCACAGCGTTTGCCAGTTCTTCAAGTCTCATATTTTTATTTTCAGCAATCATAGCACGGGCAGCAGTAAGGCGTATTTCGCGAATAAACTCGGCGGGAGTCATTCCTGTTTCTACTTGTATATTCCGGTAAAACGAACTCCGGCTTTGAGAAAACTCATCGGCAAGCATATCTACCGAAAGATTAGAATCTGAAAGATTACGCATGATAAAAGCAGCCGCTTTTTCAGAAAGACGATCTTCCGTTATTGGCACTTCTTCCAGAGATAGATCAATCTTAAGCTTTTTTCTTCGGTTGTAATAAGTAAGCAGATTACGGGTTTTGAGTAGTAATTGCTCCGGCAGAAATGGCTTGGTTATATAGTCAACCACTCCAATACGAAGTAAATGAAGTTTATCATCTTCCAGAGCTTTTGCGGTAAGAACAATCACAGGAATATTCGACCATTTTTTGCTGGCTAAAAGATTTTCCACCAGTTTTTGCCCACCCATAACAGGCATCATCAGATCTGTTATGATAATATCGGGCGTGTAATTGGAAAGCATATTCAGTGCCTCTTTTCCATTGTTGGCCCGAATAATTTCTCCCAGTTCGGAAAGGATATCCGCCACGTAGTTCATCATGTCTTCATTATCCTCCACAAGCAAAATGCTGAACTTTTCTTTACCCACAGATTCTTTCCCGGTCTCTAATTGATAAAGAATTTCTTCATGTGGCTCCAATAATTGAACTAATTCTGTTTCATCTGCATCAACCAAAAGCAGAGTAAGTTTAAAAAGAGCTCCGGCACCTGTTCCGGGTACAGCTATAATTTTCCCGTCGTGCAATTTTGCTAATGTCTGGCTTAGTTCGAGCCCAACTCCCATACCTTCCACATACTCTTCTTCAGGTCTGCTTAATCGATGAAATCGTTCAAAAATAATTTCTTCTTTTCCATCCGGTATACCCGGTCCTGAATCTTGAACGGTAAGAATAAAAGTGTCCGCTTCTATGCAGGTTTTGATCTCGATTGAGCCTCCATCAGGAGTAAATTTTATTGCATTGGAAATCAAATTATTGATAATAACCTCTATTTTAGATCGGTCAACATATATCACTGCATCTTTTGCTTCGGGCAGGAAATGAAAACTATGGCCATGATATTCAGCGAGCGATCGAAAAGATTCTACTGAAATTGCAGCCAGATTATCCGCTTTGTAGTAGTCTTGGTGTAAAGCCAAATGATTCTGTTCCGACTTTGTAAGATCGATGATCTGATCCACCATATCGTGCAACCGATTCATGTTTCGTTTTACTACTGCCAGATCCGATTTTGTTGAGATATTATTCAGATCTTTCTTTCGCATTACTTTGTTAATCAAGCCTTCTGTAATCGTCAACGGTGTGCGGAACTCGTGAGAAATATTAGCGAAGAACCGTTTCTGATATTCGTTGGCTGTTTCCAATTCGGCTGTTCGCTCTTGTACTTTGCTTTCAAGAGTTTTTATAAGTGAAGCATAATTAGCAGCAACATTAAAAGTAAGGGCTACAGGGATTCCAGTGTATGCCATCAATACAGCAACTAAAAATAAGGTGGCGCTTTGTACCCCAAAAGCTACGTAAGGAATCACGTATAAAATGGCACCACCGACGGTGATTATCAATCCGGCAGAGATGATAAAAATAGTTGCTTTCCTATCTTTCTTTTTGGCTTGATACAGAGAAAACCCTCCATAAGCAAAAGTTCCCACTGCTAATACAGGATGTAAAATATTCATGTAGGGTTTGTATACATGAACAGAAACTAAAGCACTCATCACAGAAAAAATCAAAATAGAAGTAAGAGTACGCCAGGGAATAGAAAGAGAGTAAATTTTGCGGATGGAAATCAAAAAGAAGTACACCACAAACAAAAATGAAACAGCGTAAGAATATTCGTAGAAATAAACATAGCTATACGTCCAATCGATTACGGTATCACTTAAAGTAGTGAAGGCATGGAATAGCATGAAAAGAGTAGTAAGCGATACAAAGAGATGATACTCTCCTCTAAAGATATACGCCAGATAGGAATGAACAATCACCAACAACAGAAGCAACATACAAGCACCACCAAAAATCACTGCACGTTGTCGCCTTAGCGTATCTCCATTTTCTCCGAACAACACCAACCAAATTCCATGCTCAGATTGAATATAGGGTTTCAGGTTTCCTGGAAACGTATGTTCAGAATATTCCAAAAGAATATGATTGATGCCTTCTCTTAAAATCACACCCTCATAAACAGAATTATAAAACAGAGATAGCTTTTCATCGTGGGGATGTTGAGAAGGATTTCCAGCTTGTAAAACCAGTCTGCCATTAAGCCAAACTTTTACAGGTTCCGGGCTTCCGTGTGTAAGTACCCATCGAATGCCCGCAATTGTAGAATCAACATTTATTTCAAGTTCAAACCACCCATAATTATTCCATTCAGGATGGTTTTTGAGTTGCCTCATGTCATTAATGGAACCGGGAATAGTATTGGTTAGATTTTTGCCGTCAATAATCGTGTCCGGTTTTTCAAATGAGAACCGCCAGCCTTCCATTTGCCATAATACCAGGTTTCCTGATCTGCTTGTATCTGAGATGGAAATAACAGGGGCAGGTTCCTGAGCAAATCCCGTCCCAGTTGTTAAAGCAATTAGGATAAAAAGTGATAAATGTATTTTTTTGGAGAACCAGAGCATGTTATCGCCTTAAAAAAATCAAATATAGCCGAATAAACGGATTATAAAACAAAAGTATCGGTTGTTATATGACATAGAAAAGAGCTATCCAATTTTTTTGTCAACTAGGATGAGATTCAGCATATTCAACGACTAATTAATTCTGTTACTTAATCCTTCACTACATTATGATGGTTCTCTGGCTCGTTCTTGCTTATTTATTAGGGATGGGGGTTAAACAATTAAAGTTACCACCTCTAATTGGTTACTTAATTGCCGGAGTTGTTCTATCTCTTTTTGGTGTATCTGATGACACACACTTTCTTCATGAAGTTGGTCATTATGGAGTTGTATTCCTGCTTTTTACCGTTGGTCTGCATCTTAGAATAAAGAACATTGTCAGGCCGGAGGTATTTGGTGCTGGTAGTATTCACCTGATTATTTCCACCGGAATTTTCCTTCTTATTTCGATGGCCTTTGGGTTTGACCTTATTGAAGGTTTAATTATCGGTACTCTTCTTGGATTTTCAAGTACTGTGCTGGCTGCTAAAACACTGGAATCACGCGGAGAATTGAACGCATTTCATGCCCGTGTTTCAATTGGTATCCTGATACTACAGGACATTGTCGCAATTACAGTATTAGCACTTACGGGTGGTGGAGCCCCACAAATATGGAGTATTGGTTTACTCGCACTTCCTTTACTTCGCCCGTTAATAATCAAACTACTTTCCCAAAGCGGACATGAAGATTTACAACTTTTGTTCGGATTAATACTTGCTCTGGGTGGCGCCGGACTTTTCGAGTTTCTTGGGTTATCATCTGAACTGGGTGCACTCGTTGCCGGAGCATTACTTTCAGGGAATAAGCTGGCTGATGAACTCGCCGAAAAACTTTGGGGCCTTAAGGAAGCGTTTCTTGTTGCGTTCTTCCTGGAAGTGGGTTTAGCCGGCCTGCCATCAATGGGAGATCTTGCATTTGCTGGTGCAATTTTAGCTATTCTTCCTGTTAAAGCTGCCCTGTTTTTCTTTCTATTGGTTTTATTCAAGCTCCGTTCAAGAAACTCTTTTATGGTTACGGTTACCCTTTCCTCTTTCAGTGAGTTTACGCTGATTGCGGGTATGGTAGCAGCTTCTGCTGGATTTATACCACAGTCGGTTATTATCGTTTTTGCCGTGGTAACAGCTGTGTCGTATACTATCAATGCTCCCTTATCTTCTAAAGCAAATGTACTATGGAAGAAGCTCGAGAATGTTCTTATTCCACTTGAACGAGATGTTAAACACCCCGGACAACAAGTGGTTAATCTTGGCGGTGCTGAGTATCTGATTGTAGGAATGGGACAATCAGGTTCTGCTGCTTACGACTACCTTAAAGAAAGGGAGTTCAGAGTAACAGGAATGGATTCTGATCCGGCCAAAATTGAATCAAATATCCAAAAAAGGAGAAGAACGGTTTATGGCGATGCACAGGATGCAGAGCTTTGGGAAAATATTGATCTCAGTGGAGTTAAGTCCATAATGCTCGCCATGCCTAACCCTGATACCAAAGTGTCGGCCACTCAGTTGCTTCGCGAAAATAAATACTCTGGTGATATTTATGCGTTAACGATGAGAGATGAAGAGCATCAGGCGCTAAAAGAAGCGGGCGCCAACGCGGTCTGCTTACCGCTTATCCAAGCCGGAAGAAAGCTTGCAGAAATAAGTATCAGCGATCAAATTGATGGCTCTATGTCTTTGGATGTAGACATGCATAAAGTCGTGGAAAATGTAAACTAAACTCAGTACGTATGTCTTGTGAGCACACAACAATGATTGAAATTACAGACCCTACCGGGCATGAATGTGAGACTTGCGTAGAACAAGGAGATACATGGGTGCACCTGCGAATGTGTATGACTTGTGGTTACACAGGCTGCTGCGATTCTTCAAAAAATAAACACGCCAGAAAGCATTATATGCGAAATGATCATCCGGTAATTCGATCTGTTGAACCCGGTGAAAGCTGGAGATATTGCTACATTCATAATAAACTTTGGGAAGCAAAATAATGGAAGACTTTATCGTTTCATCGCTCCGGCAAATTCCCAATTTCAAAGAAGTTCCGGAACATCAACTTCGATGGTTTGCGCAGAATTCTGAACTCTGCACGTACCAACCTGATGAAGTTATTTTCAAGCCCGGTGATGAAATCAATTATATGTTTATCGTACTGGATGGAAGTCTGCGGGCTCAGATAAAAAGAGGTAATCAGTTTACACCGCTTATCACTTTTGAAAAAGGAAACATTTCCGGAAAGCTTCCTTTTTCCCGGATGCAGAGTTCTGCTGCTTTTATAACTTCTTTAGAAGAATCAACCATTCTGAAAACAGCTGAAAAAATACTTCCTGAAATTTCTAAGCATTATGAGCTTATCGAAGTATTTGTTCATTCTTTATCTGATCGAATTAGAACTTTTACAACTCAGCAACAACAAAATGAAAAAATGGTGGCTCTTGGGAAACTCTCTGCAGGGTTGGCACACGAGCTGAATAATCCGGCTTCAGCTATGGTTCGTGGTGCAACTGAGCTAAGAAAGCGTCTTAGATCTACACCAGATAAATTTAAAGCTGTGATGAATATTCGCCTTACTGAGGAGCAAGTGGATGCGGTGAATGAACTGGTCTTCAAAAAAGTTGAAAAGGGAAGTTCCAATCAACAGAGTTTGATGAATCGTACCGCTCTTGAGGATGATTTAGCTGATTGGATGGAGGACCGAGGAGTAGATCAGGGATTTGAATATGCGGAGACCTTTGCAGAATACTGTTTTAATATCGATGATCTGGAATTTGTAAGCTCTCATGTCGAAGATGAATATTTGCCAGCTGTTCTAGGTTGGGTTGAAGATGTGCTTACCACCGAAAAAATGGTGGAAGAAATTGAGGATTCAGCCACCCGCATTTCAGACTTGGTTTCCTCCGTTAAAACCTATTCGCACATGGATCGGGGCTCTGACAAGGAAGTGGTCGATCTCAGAAAAATGCTGAAAAGCACCATTACCATGCTAAATCATAAATCGAAGCAGAAGAAGGTGGAGATTTCAATGGACATTCCTGACACTCTCCCCGAATTCTGCGGCTTTGTAAGCGAACTAAATCAAGTATGGACAAACCTTATTGACAATGCGATTGATGCCGTGGATGAATCCGGTGAAATTAAGATTGAGGCTTTATCAAAAAACGGAGACTTAATTCTGAAATTCAATGACAACGGTTCAGGGATTCCGGAAGATATCCAAAACAAAATTTTTGACCCCTTTTTTACTACTAAAGATGTGGGTCAGGGAACAGGACTAGGATTGGATGTGGTCCACAAAATCATTGAAAAACATGGCGGCAGGATTGAGGTAAAATCCCAACCCGGCGATACTACCTTTGAGCTTACTTTTCCACTTTCTTAAAATTATAAATTTTGGATTATGGATTTTGAATTACTTTGTCATATCGAGTGTAGCGAGATATCTAAAGAGTTAGTAACCAAAGTTAGTTTTTTAGACTTCTCGTATTCATTCGAAGTAACAGTAGCTATTAATTCAAAATCCATAATCCAGCATTCAAAATTCCCAAAGGGATGAACAAACCAATACTTTTTGCCATTGATGACGACCCACAGGTGCTCCGGGCTATCCAAAGAGATTTACGGGGGAAGTACCGGAATGATTTCAGGATTCTGAGTACCAATTCTCCTAATGAAGCTTTAGAAACCTTGCCTGAGCTTAAAAAACAAGGCGAAACGGTGGCTCTCTTTTTATCTGATCAGCGAATGCCGGAAATGATTGGGGTCGATTTTCTTGAACAAGCAAAAAAGACTTTTCCAGAGGCTAAACGAGTTCTTCTTACTGCTTATTCGGATACTGATGCAGCCATCAAAGCGATTAATGAAGTTCACCTGGACTATTACCTTTTGAAGCCCTGGGACCCCCCTGAAGAAAAATTATTCCCTGTTTTAGATGATTTACTGGATGAATGGCTGGCCAACTTCAAACCTGAATTTCATGGGATTAAGTTGGTTGGATACCAGTATTCGCCAAAGTCCCATGCGATCAAAGATTATCTCTCTGGTAATCTGATTCCTTACCGCTGGCTGGATGTCGAGACAAATGAAAAAGCCAATTTCCTTCTTGGAGAACACGAACTCGACGGATCAAATCTTCCGGTCATTTTCTTTGAAGATGGTAGTCATATAACCGAGCCGACCCCTTTGGAAATCGCAAACAAACTTGGACGAAATCCTTCTGCTTCTGAGAAGATTTATGATGTAGTGATTATCGGAGCCGGACCTGCCGGACTTGCCGCCGCTGTATATGGTGGCTCTGAAGGATTGAAAACTTTGCTTATCGAGAAGAGAGCGCCGGGCGGACAAGCAGGCACCAGTTCCCGCATCGAAAATTATCTTGGATTTCCCAATGGATTAAGTGGTTCCGATTTAGCGAGGAGAGCAATCACCCAGGCTACCCGTTTTGGAGTTGAGTTTCTATCTCCTCAGGAGGTAGTGAGTATTGAAGTGCTGGATCAATATAAAACCTTATCTCTTTCGGATGGAAGTACCGTAAATGCCAAAGCGGTGGTTGTTACTACCGGAGTGAATTACCGGAAACTGGAGAGTAAAGGAATTTCTGATTTCACGGGAGCAGGAATTTATTACGGAGCTGCAATGACTGAAGCTCATGCTTTCAAAGACAAGCAAGTGTATATCGTTGGAGGAGGGAATTCAGCTGGCCAGGCAGCCATGTATTTATCAACCTTCGCCAAAAACGTGTTTATCACTATTCGAAAAGAGTCGCTGACTTCCAGTATGTCTTCATACCTGATTGATCAACTTGATAAGACAGAGAATATAGAATTACTGCCATTTACTGAAGTAGAAGAAGCCTGCGGAGATGGCAAACTTCAGAAACTGGTACTCAAAGATTCCAACGATGATTCCCTCAGAGATGTTGAAGCAGATGGATTGTTCATTTTTATTGGGGCTAGGCCATATACAGAATGGATTGAATCCAGCATTATTAAAAATGAACGTGGCTACTTAGAAACAGGTAAAGAACTTTCACGATACGATGACTATGAAAAAGTGTGGAAATTAGACCGCACTCCTTATCTACTCGAAACCTGCACTCCCGGAATTTTTGCTGCAGGGGATGTCCGTGCCGGAGCCATGAATCGGGTGGCCTCGGCTGTAGGTGAAGGTGCGATGAGTATCAAATATGTACACGAATATTTAGCAGATTCTAACCTTTAAAAAATATGAGCATTGAGCAAATTTTAGCAATTCTAGGCGCAATTGGGATTAGCGGAGTGATTCCAGCTATTGTAGCGTACTTTATAAGTTCTAGAAAGAAAAAATCCGATGCTAAACAGAAACTCAAAGAGAAAAGGTATAAAGCTATTTTATTATTATGCTATGCTTTTATTAATTATGAAAGAGAGCAGACTAGATTGGTTATTAATAGACCTAATATTGCTTCAAGAGAATCGCTGTTTAATGAATTAGAAGCTGAGTGGGTTAATATGTCTTTGTATGCTTCTGATAATGTAATTAAAAAGATGAAAGAATTTTTAAAGGTTAAAAATCAATCTGCATTTAATTCACTAATAATTACAATGAGAAAAGATTTATATGGTCTAAAATCTAAATTAGCCCCTGAAATTTTCGAAATGTGAAAAATTCAAAATTCCAGAACAAATACCGTGCTGATACAACCCGGTTGAAATCCTGGAATTATGGATGGAACGGAGCCTATTTCGTTACTATTTGCACCCAAAACCGGGAACCTTTCTTCGGTGAGATATCAGAAGGAGAAATGAATTTATCTGAATTGGGTAAAATTACAGATCAATGCTGGAATGACATTCCAAATTATCACCCATATGTACGTTTAGGGAAATTTGTGGTAATGCCCAATCATGTTCATGGAATTATTATCATTGATAAATCAGATGGTGATCCCGTAAAGACGCAACACCTTGCGTCTCAAAATAAACCAGATAAAATGCCCTATCCTGAGGCGCAAAGTATTGCGCCTGTACGGTGGAATAAATCAAAACAAACACCTCAAAATCGGTTTGGTCCACAATCGAATAATCTGGCATCGATTGTTCGGGGCTTTAAAATTGGGGTAACCAAAAACGCGCGTAAAATTCGGCCAGATTTCAATTGGCAACCCAGGTATCACGATCATATTATTCGCGATGAAGAATCCTATCTACGCATTTCAGAATATATCCGAAATAACCCCGCAAAATGGAATAAAGACAAATTCTATCTTAAATAGTCTTCCAGTTCTTCAGTCAACGCATTCTTCGCAATCACAACTCCGGCACTATCAATCAAAAAAGTTGTTGGGGTAGAATAGACTCCATATAAAGTCGCAACAGGTGAATCTACACCTTCCAGATCAGAAACCTGCGGCCAGGCGATTCCGTCTTTTTCCACTGCTTTTTCCCAGTTAGTCCGGCTTCGGTCGAGCGATACTCCCAGGATTTCAAAACCTTCATCTTTGTATTCGGGATAGATTTCAGCGAGATGTTTATTCTCTCCCCGACAGGTTGGACACCATGACGCCCAGAAGGTGAGCAGCACCGTTTTACCGTTGAAATCAGAAAGAGAAACTTCATCCCCTTGTAAAGAAGTCAATATAAAGTCTGGTGCCTGACTCCCTATCGTTATTGAATCATTATTAGCCACTAACTGCTCTTTATTTTCATCAATGGCCATGTGCTCAAGTGTGCCGTTAAAGCGGGAGTACACTTCAAAAAAGATCGTTGCCTCAGGGTCGCGGAAATAAAAAGGAAAAGCAATCAGGTAACCTGTAAGCAGCACTGCAAGGTAGAACCACCACTTTCTGAATAATAACTTCATAAAAAATCGAATAATAATTAGTGCGCTAGATTATGAAACTAAGCTCTCTCAAGTATCACAAGAGTATAAATTCAAAAACCAATTCTTTTCCTTAATTCGTCAGCGGCTTTGTTTTTGAGTTCTTCCTCGATTTCTTTCTTACGCTTTTCAAGCTCTTCTTTTTTCTGTTCGATGATCTGAAGCTGTTCATTCACTTTGGCTTCCAGTTTGTCATACTCTTGTCGGATTTCGGCTTCTTTTTCATCTTTGAAGGCGAGTAGCTCTTCTTTCCGGTCACCAATTCGTTGCTGAACTTCATTCTCAATTCTTGCCCTTGCCTGCTCCACTTCACGGCTTACCGTGCTTTTCAAGGCATCTACAAACAGATTATCGATGTTTGAACGAATACGGATTTTAAGCGGACCATCCACATTATCAACCAGAGCAGTTACGTTGATTTGATCTGCACTGGAAACTGCATCACGGATTAATTGCTGAACTCTTCCGTCGGATGGGTTTTCTCCGAAATCAAACTTAAGTCCTTTGTTTTGATACTGAATCTCGCTGTCAATTCTGCGATCAATGATATTTACCTCAGCTGCAATTTCTCCTGTTCCTTCCACTAGTTCGTATGGAAGCAATTCAGATGGAGAAAGCTTAGTACCAGCAAGACCAAACCCGGCATATTCGAATCGGATAGTTTCGCGAGGCTCTTCCTCCAGATAATTAAATTCTCCGGTAAGATTCATGCTTCGGTTCGCATCATCCTGACCTCCCAAATCAAACTTTATCGGTTCTTTGGTCTTACTCTGATCGCTGCTGATATTGGTAATTTTTCCGGCGAGTTGAATATTTGTCTTAGTCTCCCCTGAGAGGTCTATATTCTGAATCCAGAGTGAAGGCCATTCATATTTATCACTAAATTTGTAGTCCTTTCCCTCGAAGCGTTCGATTTTCTCTTCGTCTTCGCCACCTGTTAATTTACTGCTGTATTCACGTGCGATCGCGGCATATTCGAGATAACCTGCATATTCTGAAAAGAGCTCCTGACCGAATAATGTTTGGGCGATATTTTGAGCATCAATCGTGGGTAATTTTGCCAGCTTAAGCGCACGATCGTAATCGTTTTTAATCCAGTTGTCGATGCGACCTACACTAAACCGGGCATCTCCAAAATCCTCCTGGAAGTCATTCCGAATCGTTTGGGCTTTGTTTTTAAGTGAATCTACCTGTTTCGTTAGCTTTTGTACATTCTGAATAGCAGCGAGTGCTTTGTCGACCTGTTTAAGGTTTTTCACATCTATCGCTTCAATGGTTTCCTTGATACCTGCTATTTCCTGATTGATGTCTGTATTGCTAAGCGTACTGTCCCATTTCGAATACTTTTGCTCTAGTCCGTGTTTAAGAGAATCGATTTTTTCGGGAGCCTGAAGATTCAGTTTCGCCAGCAGGCTGTCTACATTTACATCTGCTTTGATATCTAAAAACTCAGTTTCCGCATTTGCCGAAACCTCAGAGGTTACATCTCCAATCACTCCTGCAATAAAACTTGGTTCCGGCCCTTCGCCATCCTCATTCACCGGCATTTCGAAGTAGCCGTCGGTTTCACGTTCCGAATCGAGCCTGAAGTCTTTGAAAATAATGTCTTCTATAATCACCCGTTCCCAGAGTGTTGGCCAGAACAGAAAGTCGAGCTCTGCTTCCCCGGTTTCAAAAGAATTTTCCCACGTATTTTCAGGATTCGCAATCTGAAGTCGGTCCCAACGTATTTTCAAATCCACCAAACTCAGTTCGAATCCGTCAATTTCAACAACTGCACCGTTGGCTATACTCGCTTGATATTCAATCTCAGATTCGATGTAAGAATCGATACTAATCCAGCTCGCCAAAAAAACAAGTGCTGTAATTACCGCTACAAAAATAAGGCCCTTGATTCTCATACTATCCTCTCACTCTCTGGTAGGTATTATAAATTGTATACAACTTGGTACCCTTCAACCATTTCATTGCTTTTGTTTTCATCACTTTTTCATGAATGTGCTTTCTATACTGAACCACTCCCAACTGAGTAATCGGAAACATGGGGATACACAGGGCGACTGCGATCAAGAAACTTCCCAAAACTACTGTGTTGTAGAACTTAGTAATGGCCCAGAATTCATTGTTGTACATGCTTGTCCATGTAATCTGCAGATTTTCCTTCTCAAGAAGCCAGATTCCAAAATTATGAAAAACAGGGTCGGCCAGGTAGGCAATCCCACTAAAAATCAGAAAGCTTAGAATGGCCATCCCGGCATTCACCTTTAAAATGATAATCAGTATTACAATTAACAGGTTATGAATGGACATGATTGGAGTGAGCCCTATTATCATACCGAGAACAAATCCTCCTGCTATCTGTGCAGGAGAAGCTTCAGAAGAAAGTGCCTTTAAAAGCTTAGCAATGTATTTTAAAAGAATGAGCATGCTTTTTTCCTATGGTTTCATTACATACTATAATGTATTGCGTACGTTTATAATTTCACACTATTTGAAGAAATGAGTTTCTAAATTTAACATTATGCCATTCCTGAATAAATATTTATTACCTGCAATCCTTATAACCGCCTTAGTATCATTAAGCTGCGATAAAGCTGCCTCCAATTTAACTGATGCAAATTTCAAATGTATTGATGGTTTGGCACAGGAAAGATATCCATGTGAAAATATAGATATGTATGCCAAAGTTTCTCCACAACAGCTTGGAGGTTTTGAAAGTAACGATATTTGGGGCTGGACGGATCCTCAAACCAATAAAGAGTATGCGCTTGTAGGAATGACTGATGGGGTAAGTTTTGTTGATGTATCTGACCCAAACAATCCGGTGGTTGTAGGCTATTTGCCTGAATCAATTCTTTCGAATGCTAAAATGAAGGCTAATCCTGACTCTTATGATGCTTGTGCAATAGGTATTGGTGATACCGAAAAATCAAAATCCCTCAAACAAGGTTCTACCTGGAGAGATGTTAAGGTGTATCAGAATCACGCGTTTGTAGTCAAAGACTATTCCTCTTTCTCCCCTCAGCCACACGGAATGCAGGTATTCGATTTAACAAAACTCAGAAATTTTGAAGATGAAGCGATCGTATTCAGTGAAGATATACTCTATACGGGTATTGGTAATGCGCATAATATTGTGATTAACGAACAAACAGGTTTCGCTTATGCCGTTGGTGTGAAAGAAGCGGAAGTCTGTGCTACCAGTGGATTACATATCATTGATATAAGAGATCCAAAAAATCCTACTTATGCCGGTTGTTATGAAGATACTACTCCACCAAGGCGATTTAGCAATTCAGCCTATATTCACGACGCACAGTGTGTAGTGTATGAAGGTCCTGATAGTGATTATAGTGGAAAAGAACTTTGCTTTAGTTCAGCAGAGCGGTCTATTGTTATTGCAGATGTATCAGATAAGGAAAATCCGGTTACCATTGGTTTTAATGGTGAAACGGAAATGGAGTACTCTCACCAAGGCTGGCTAACTGAAGATCATTCTTTCTTTCTGATGAATGATGAGCTTGATGAGCCCAATCTTGGCAGAGGAACAAAGACATTTATATGGAATATTGAAGATCTTGAAGATCCCAAATTTGTAGGTCATTATACCCATAACACCTCTTCCATTGACCATAACCTTTATATCAAAGGTGGGATTGTTTATCAAACTAATTATACCTCTGGATTACAAGTACTTAAAATGGATAACCTGGCTAATGCTACACTTTCCAGAATCGCTTTCTTTGATACTAAACCCGGCCTGGAAACTTCTGATATACGAAATGGAGCATTTTCTGGAGCATGGAGCAGCTATCCTTACTTCGAAAGTGGAATCATTATTGTGAGTGATATCGAAGACGGCCTTTTCATTTTGAAACCCAATTTTTGATCAAACTTCTTTTATATCCTTCTTTTTTAGTTGAATTGATATTTCCGTATTTTCATCGCCGAAGATTAATACTCTTTGTAACTAACTAATTACTGTAATCTCTTTGCATGGATTTATTTGATAAGCTTGAAAAAAGACCTGGACCTTTAGGTTCTTTCACTTCTGACGGGTACGGATACTACACTTTTCCAAAATTGGAAGGACCTCTTGGTCCTGAAATGAAATTCAACGGCAAGGACATGGTCGTTTGGAGTATCAACGATTATCTGGGTATTGGGAGTAATAAAGAAATTCAAAAAGTTGATGCCGACGCCTCAGCTAAGTATTCCCTCAGTGCTCCAATGGGTGCTCGTCTTATGACCGGAAACTCCGATGAGCATGAAGCTCTTGAAAAAGAACTCGCTGAATTTATTCACAAGCCGGAAGCACTTTTACTGAACTTTGGATATCAGGGCATTATGAGTGTAATTCACTCACTGGTTGACCGAAATGACTTCCTGATTTATGATGAGCTTAGCCACGCATGTATTGTGGATGGAAAGCAACTGGCCATGTGCGATAAATCGGTATTTAAGCACAACGATATTGAGAGCTTCAAAAAGCAATTATACAGAGCTGCTGAAAAGAAAAAAGATAATTCTTCAATTCTTGTAATCACCGAAGGCGTATTCGGAATGACCGGCGACCTTGGAATTCTAAATGAAATTATTGAGCTCAAAAAAGAAGTTCCTTTCCGCCTCTTAGTTGACGATGCACACGGGTTTGGAACCTTAGGTAAAGATGGCTCAGGAACCGGAACTCAGCTTGGCTGCCAGGATGGAATTGATATCTATTTTGGTACTTTTGCCAAAGCAGCAGCTTTAATCGGAGCTTTCGTAGCATCGGAGCCACGGGTAATCAAGTTCCTGAGAGCTAATGTTCGCAGCCAGATTTTCGCGAAATCACTTCCTCTTCCTATTGTGGTAACAGCACGTAAAAGATTGGAGATGATTCGTCAACATCCTGAGTGGAGAGAGAAACTTTGGGATAACACAATGAAGCTTCGCAAAGGACTTCAGAAGATTGGATACAATGTATTGCCATCTGAAAGTCCCGTTACTCCTGTGTTGACTCAAGGAAGTACGGATCTTTGTATGGACATTATGCGAAAACTAAGAGAAGAGCATGGGGTTTTCGTAAGTGGCGTTTCTTACCCGGTAGTTCCAAAAGGTATTGTGCTCATCCGACTGATCCCAACTGCGGCTCACAACGATGAACATATTGAAAAAACATTAGACGCCTTCGAGGCAATCAAAGACTTTGTTATGGCTGCAGCTAACAAGCTAACTGCCTGACAATAAAGCAAAGTGGTCATCTATGCTTAAAACCCTTCCTGAAGCAATTCAGGAAGGGTTTTTGTTTGTATATAGATCCCGACCTTTTTATAACTTCTTCAATGCCCAGCTAAGTCCTGTGGTAACAAAAAATCCTTCCAAAGGTCGTTGACCGAATTCAAGCCTCCAGATCATATTCCCAAAGAAGCCTATTTTTCGGTCAAAGTTGTTTTCTTTTGTGAAAGGAACCAGTTGCAACGCAGCTCCAAGTCTCCACCCCAATGTTTCGGATACTTCTTTAGCTGGAGTACCGCTTAGTTCTAAGTCGACAGTAGTTGGTAAAATCAAGACATCAACATAGGTGCGTAAAAACCTGCCCGCAGCAAACCTGTTTCCATCGCTATCCTGAACATGCAGGTAATACTGCTGATTTCTTCCTATTCCGGCATATATACCTGCGTGGAATAAATTAGTGATATCGTAAAACGTAGTTCCTTCCTCATACTCGAGTGCACTATTTCTTAAATATAGTCCACCACGAGCTGCGTAATCTGTTTTCATATCTCCTGGTAAGGTTACCGAACTCCAGGCTGAAACCTGCTCTCCCTTAAACCAATCTGTTTCTGTTGTGAAGCTAAGTAACACCGGAACATCCTGACGTTTTGTTTTACTACGGAAGGTAAATTCCACTCCGGGGTTCAAAAGAAAACCCGGGCCTTCTTTTGCCAGAGAAAACAAAGAATACCAGGCTACACCGTCAATTTTTATTTTATCATTTATAGGATACAGAACATCAGCACCAACGCTTAGTACAGACGCTCCTGAAGTGTTACCAAAACCCGCATCAACACCAAAATAGGTGAGACCAATGTACCCTTCGTTTACTTTCGAAGGATCAGAGAGAATTGATTGATAGGTTCTTTGTGCGTAGCTTAATGATGTTGCAAACATCACAATTGTGATCAGGGTAAAGATAAATGTGATCAGGGTAAAGATAAATCGTTTCATGACTTCCGATTTTGTTAAGTAGTTAAACCAAACTTATCGGGTAGCCATTTTAGATTCGATCACCCAAATTAGGTATTCTTTACTCCATCCTGAACTCTATATACACTGGCAAGTGATCTGAGGGGGTTCTGCTTTCTCTGGTTTCAGAAATTGCTGCGTATTTTTTAACCTTGATCTGATCATCTACAAAAATATAGTCTATTCTCCGGTCCAGAGGGTGAAGTGTATCAAAACCATTATATGTTCCTTCGGGTCCGATTGGGGTATATTCAGTAATGAGTTTTGAATCATTCATTTCAGCATTCAGGATTTGAATTGGTGGAGCATCCGGGGTAGCATTTAAGTCTCCCATCATAATAACAGGAAGGTTTTCGCTATTCCATTCTTTGATTAAATCCAGAATCAATTTTGCACCGTTAAGCCTTGCAAGAGGTGTTTCGTGATCAAAATGAGCATTAAATACCCAGAATTGTTGATCTTTTTCTAAAGATTTGAACTTTACCCAGGTTGAAATCCTCCGGAAGTTAGCACCCCAACCGAATGAAGGTTCTCCGGGAGTTTCAGATAACCAAAACGTACCTTCTTCTATTACTTGAAGCTTTTCTGTGTTGTAGAAAATAGCAGCATATTCCCCTGCTCGCTTTCCATCATCCCGTCCCACTCCAACAAACGAATACCGGCTAAGCGCACTATCCAGAAAAGTAACTTGTTGGTGGAGCCCTTCCTGAATTCCCAGCATATCCGGTTCATAAAAATTGATTACATCTACCACCCAGTCTTTTCTAAGCTCCCACCAGTTTTCACCATCATTTGGTGTGCTATAGCGAATGTTGTAGGTCATTGCTGAATACTCCTGCGAGAAAACACCCCCGCCAGTAATAAATAACAGAACAATCCCTAATAAAATCTTCCTTGCCAACTTCATATTAAAGTACCAGTTCTCCTTTTCCTTCTCTTATCAAGATAGGTTGATTACCTGTTAAGTCAATTACGGTTGAAGCTTCGTTCCCTCCAAATCCACCGTCAATAACCACGTCTACCCGGTGCTGCCATTTTTCGAAAATTAATTCAGGATCAGTGGTGTATTCAATCACTTCATCTTCGTCTTTAATAGATGTTGAAACTATAGGATTACCCAGTTCCCGGACCAACGCCAATGCAATTGGATGATCGGGAACACGAATCCCAACCGTCTTTTTCTTTTTAAATACGGTAGGAAGATTATTACTGCCTGGAAGTATAAAGGTATAAGGGCCCGGAAGTGAACGCTTCAGGATTTTAAATGTCTTCGTTTCAATTTGACTGACATGATCGGACAGGTTTTTCAAATCTGAGCAAATAAAAGAAAGATCTGCCTTTTCAAGCTTTATGCCTTTTATTCTGGCAACTTTTTCCAGGGCTTTCTTATTCTGAATGTCGCACCCAAGTCCATACACCGTATCGGTTGGATAGATCACCAAACCTCCGTTCCTTAACACATCTACGACATGTCGTAACGCTTTCTTATCGATGGGGTCTGTATATAATTTGATGAACTCAGCCAAAACTCTCCTCTTTAACTTTTTGGAATGTTGATGAAAATGAGAAGAATAGCAATAACAAAAAAAGGCGCCTTGGTTAAAAGCGCCTTTCGAAAAGTAAAGGTGATTTTAGTCGAATAGTTTTTTTACCCAACCAAATACACCACCAGATTCTTCTTTTCCTTCTCGTCCTCCTGAAAGACCATCGTAGGTAGGGCGTGGTAACGCCATCTCTTTCTTCTTTTTTCTTGGAGGTTTATTATTTCGCCTCTGATTATTCCTTTTGTTTGATCCGGATTTTCTATCGGATCCTCGATTCGTGCGTTTATTATTTCCGGAAGATTTACTTTTTTTGTTTGATGAAGACTTCTTTTTCTTATCTACAACTTCCTCCGGTAGAGGTAGTTCATTCGGTGGATATCCGACTTCTTTCGAGATTCGATCGATATCTTCCCGATCCATTTTCGAAACCAGAGAAATAATTCTGGAAGCTTTTCCACTTCCTACCAGCTCTGCTCTGTATCGGTATTCGTCCACTTCACTTGGAACATCGTAGTTGATGACTTCTTCTACCGCTTCAATTTCAACTTCGTTAGCAGCCATTCCACCCACTAAGCAAATCCGCATCTCGCCTGATGTGAATCTGGCAAATCGTTCATTGTAGGTTTCTTCATTCAGATCAGCACTTACACTAACCACGCCCCAGCTCTTCTTTCTAATGATATGAAAAAGTCGGTCTGTTGTTCTCTTGGAAGTCGCAAACACCATTACTTTTTTGGCTTTAGATTGCTCCAGACGTGCCATTAGTGTAGAGATTTTCATCCGTGGAGGAACGTTGATATATCCCTGCTCTAAATCTTTGGGAACAGGCTCCGCCAAATCTTCTCCCTGCAAAATTGGGTTAGCAAGTACCGGCTCCACCTCTTCTTTCTCTTGCTCTTCTATATCTTTTTTGAGAACTACTGTAATGCTCGTTTTCTTAAGCTTCTCTTCTGCTTTTTTGATATCAACCTCTTCAGCAGTATCTGAAGTCTCCTCATTTTTACCTCCTGGATTCAAGACTACGTCTACTGCGGCTTCTTCGAGTTTTTCAGCAGCCCCCTCCAGGTCTACCTCTCCTTCGATAGACTCACTATTGATTTCCTCCTCTTCAGGCTCTTCGCTGTTCTGTTCAGGATTTAACACCACTTCCACAGCTGCTTTTTCAAGCTTTTCTTTTGCTGCTTCAAGATCTACATCTGAAGGGGTATCATCATTGGATCGGAAATCGCCATTCTTAGTTTCAAACCCAATCAATTCAGGGTTCTTAAGCGTTGCTTTAGCGAGCTGGTCAGTAGCTTTATTGTGGCTACCGGAAAGGATAAGTGTTTGATGGTCTCCATCCACAAAACGCAGAATATCCTTTACCCGGTTCACCAGGTTAAAGTTTTCCATGTTGTGGGCTTCGTCGATCACCATAAGTTTGAGATCGCGAAGATGGAAGTTATTCTTTTCCAGTATTTCAATAAGTCGGCCGGGATTTGCAACAATCACCGGTGCTCCATCTAGTACGGCTTGTTCCTGCTCGCTTTTTTTTCCTTTCATAGCAAGCAATGCGCTGCTGATTTGTGCGTGATATCCCATCGCCCAAATCATTTCATCAATTTTAGCAGCCCGCTCTATAGATGGTGTTAAGATTAAAACTTGCGTGCCAGTTACCTCTCCGTTCTCAACAACTTTTTGCAGCGCCGGAATCAAAAACGTTCCTTCATCTTCGGCTTCATTCTTTACAAGCAAATGTTTGCCTTGCAGTGCTGCTGGTAAAACTTCTTGTTGGAGAGGTGTTGGCTTTTCTATTCGTACATCGGTCAGTCCATTCAATAATTCAGGACTCAGACCATATTCTTCAAAAGACAATGGTTACACCTCTTTCTAAGTTTTGGCTTTATCGTTCAATTTTCAAAGATCATGCTCCTGAATTTCAAGAGCGTTTTAATATACAAAACTTGTCAGGCAAGCTCATCTGCTTTTCTGAGTCTCTCCTTATTTTCCCTAAATGTACTTTTAAAGGTATGATGAAGCTCCAATTTACCCTCTTTCTTTTTGATGTAACCTGCGATCAAAGTCAGAATCAGAAAAATCCCTACTAAACCTATTAATCCACCTTCGGGGCCAAATGAACCCCCCGTCCACAATGGATTCCCAAACTGCTTAATGCTGATGATGGAATGCATGTGCTCGATACCGCTTACCCTAAATCCAAAAACTCCTCCCTGAAAGTAATTCCATGAAAAATGTAGTCCAACGGAGTATGAAAGTCTTCCAGTTAGTACGTATGGAATGGCGAGCATGACTCCGGCAAATATTATATTAATGGTTGCAAATATGGACACGTTCGGGTTGCCCATATGTCCCGTTCCAAACAATATAGAGCTTAAGGCAATGGCAATAATAGTAGCCTTAGCAGGGTTTATTTTTCCAACAGTGAAACCTTCCTTAATATTTGGTATTAAATAGGACCTGGAAATTAATTCCTCATAAAAGCCTATGCTCAGCATTTTAATTAGATAGCCGACAACAGGAATCAACCAAAAGACGGAAGACGTTCTGTTCCATACAAACCCTTCAATACTAATATCACCTGAACTCCATTCGAGCAGGAAAATCATCAACATAACCAGCCCTCCTGCCAAAGTTCCGATAGCGAATTCATTCATCCATTCTTTTGAAAGTAGAATTCCCGATTCCGATATCGAATCCCTTTGATCTACAAACCGGAACATCACCCAAAAAAATCCGGCTAACAAAGCTCCTGCTATCAGATACTCAAACCCGAAAAAATAGACTGTGGTACTTGACCCCATAATAAGAATGGAAACGAAAACGAAGATGATCAACCTAATTAATGCTCTGGGTCGATATTCTTCCTGGTTGAAAAATGGATTCATACTAAATTCGGGATCTTTGGAGTTTGTATAGATAAATGATACAAACATAGTAAGAAAAGGGACACAGATTTATGGAACGCTACGTATTTAATACCGATAAGGAAATATTTGAAGAAACATTTGGGGTAAGCCCGACTTCCTCTTCGATTTTAGAACCTACTTTTAATGCCGTACCCGGACACTCTCTCCCTATTATCCGCTCAAGGAAAAAGAACTCCATTCTTGAGTCTGCTATTTGGGGTTTAGATACAGGAAATACCAGTATAAGTTCACTCGATCTAAACGACGTACTGGAAAACGATGATTACCGATCTTATTTAAAAACCAACACGTGTATCATTCCTGCGAACGGATTTTATAAGTGGAAGAAAACCGTAGACGATCCACTTCCTTTCTTTATCCGAGTACATACCCGGGAATTGTTAGGTATCGCTGGTTTTTTTATCGAACATGATGATTCGCGCAATTCTTTTTGTGTAATAACCAAGCAAGCAAATGTACTCATTAAGCCTGTTGATGACACTATGCCGTGTATCCTTGATCCTCAAAAATTTGAATTATGGTTAAATGGTGATGCTGAAACCATCCTCAAAAAAGGCTTCAATGATTTCGCTCTTCTACCGGAAATGACGGTTTTCCGTGTTCCCGATTTAGTGAATGATCTCTCAAATAATTCACCGGAGTTAATGCAGCCAATTCCAAAATTAAGAGATGATGAATAGGCTGGGTAGTTTGCTAATTTTGGGATAAGTCATCCCTGCGAAAGCAGGAATCTGGAACTTAATTAAATAAAAAGGAACATCATCCCAGTCAAGGTTCCCACCAACATGGGAATGAATATAAAGTGATTAATCTTTCCCAGGAACAGTTCCCGGTTTGCCTTCTTTGGGGTTATCATAATAGCGAATGGTTGGGTAAGCAAAGTCAATATCATCGTGTTCAGCGAATTCCTCTAAAATTTCTTCCCAAATCCTTTGTGAAGTACCTCGCCGCCGCCTTGGATCAGTAAGATATCGAACCGTTAAATTGATTCCGCTGTCTTTTACATCGGTATATACAATTGGTGTCAGATATCTATATTCAATTAAATAGGATTTTGAAGCTTTCGTTATCTGGTTTTTTGCCTCTTCAATAAACTCTTTTGATACTGACCTGATTATAGACTGAAGTATTCCTTTTGCTTTTTTCCAGTCGCTCTCGAAGGTGACTAATACCTGAATTTCATTCCAAATGAATTTAAAATCGCTGGTGTAGTTAGCTAACTGACCCGTAAACACAAAATGATTGGGGATATGAATGACTCTGCCTGTACTTTGATCGGCATCCACCCAGTTACCGATTTCCAGAATTGTAAATTTGAATGGGCGTACATCAATCACATCACCTCTTGAACCATCCAGTTCAATCCGGTCTCCAACATCGAATGGTTTTCTCCATATAATAAACAACCACGCTGCTAAGTCTGTTACGGGGTCTTTTAAAGCGATTGCTAGCCCTGCAGAAAGTAGTCCAAGAAAAGTTGCTAACGATCCGATTCCAACAAACCAGATTCTTCCAATCAACAAAATCCCAATAAAAACGCTGATATAGGTAAGATTCTTTCTCCACTTATACTGGGTACGTTTGCTATCTGTTCGCTTAATAATAATGCGAAATACAACCAGCCTAACCAACCAAAGCACAAGTATAACAACCAACGTCTCGATAATACTTGAAGTTACATCAGGTGAATTCCCCAGGTACTCCATTATGCTATTTCTAAATTCTTCCATACTGATTTTCTAAACTTTTTGAATCGCTTTTAGTTGGGATAGTATCCCAAATTTGGATATCTTTAAGGCCTTTTCCAAAAGTTAAGTTATTTACACAATGCTCTATAATATACTTATTGCAGTTATTACTCTTATTTGCGCGTTATTAACGCTTGTTGTCCTGTTACAAAATGGTCAGGGACAAGGTTTATCTGGTATTGGAGGCGGAGGCGGCGGAGGTCTTGGTGGCAACGCAGGACTTGGTGCCCGACGTACAGCTGATTTACTTTCTAAAGCCACTTCTATTTTAGGGGGAGCCTTCCTCGTTCTTTGTATTCTTGCAAACTTTGCTATTGATCGGCAAACAGCTCCAACGAATAGTGTTCTTGAGCAAGGAGCTCCAGTAGGTGATATCGCAGCACCGTCTCAAACTCAATCTGCTGTTCCTGTTCAAACTCCTCCACCACCTGTTAATAACGATGGTTCTGATTCGGAGAACTAAGAGTTAAACGATTTAGATTCTAAAGCCTCATTTCCCTGAAATGAGGCTTTTTTTATATACCTGATAACCTTCTTCTGTTCTCATTTATAAATCGAAACGTCTTTTTAACAATTAGTAAGAAAAATTTCGGTTTGTTTAGGTCGCCCTTTTTTATGTTTTATTACATAACTCTTCAAGCCATTTAGTCGTCTTGCTTAAGGTTTAGTAAAATCGTTATACCCCAAATACCAATAAAATTAAACCATATGAAATATTTAATCACAACCCTGTTTTTTTCCTTATTTGGATTCACAAGCATACATGCTCAGACCAAGTTTGTTGAAGAAGTTACCAAACAAGGAGATGAGGTCGTTATTCCTTACCAAAAGTATATTCTTGATAATGGTTTAACATTAATTATCCATGAAGACCATTCCGACCCTTTGGTCCATGTTGATGTAACCTATCACGTTGGGTCTGCAAGGGAAGAGCTTTATAAATCCGGTTTTGCGCATTTCTTCGAGCACATGATGTTTCAAGGATCAGAGAATGTTGCTGATGAAGAACACTTTAAAATCATTACTGACGCAGGCGGAACTTTGAATGGTACTACTAACCGTGACCGAACCAATTATTATCAAACCGTACCTAGTAATCAGTTAGAAATAATGCTTTGGTTGGAAGCCGATCGAATGGGGTTTTTTCTCGACGCTGTTACCCAACAAAAATTCGAAATACAAAGAGAAACTGTTAAAAATGAAAAACAACAGAATTATGATAACCGTGCTTACGGCCAATGGAGTGAGTTTACTTCCGCAGCCCTTTACCCATTTGGTCACCCTTATTCCTGGCTAACTATTGGTAAAATTGAAGATTTAGACCGTGTAAATGTTGATGACCTAAAAAAGTTTTTCTTAAGATGGTATGGACCTAATAATGCCGTTCTCACCGTTGGTGGAGATGTGAATCCAAAAGAAGTTGTTGAATTAGTTGAAAAATATTTTGGCGTGATCCCTGTAGGACCTGAAGTAGAAGACTTAAATCTTGATCCAATTGCTTTAGATGAAGACCGATATGTATCCTATGTAGATAACAACATTCGCTTCCCTGCACTACTTTTTACTTACCCAACGGTTCCTAGATTTCATCCAGATGAAGCTCCCTTGGATTATTTATCCCAAATACTTGGAACCGGAAGAAGCTCTTATTTCTATAAAAACTTCGTTCTGACCCAGAAAGCTATTCAGGCTTCTACCTTCCATCCAGTGAGTGAGTTAGCTGGGGAATTCACCATGTTTGTGTTACCGTTTCCGGGACAAACATTATCTGATTTTGAAACAGAGATGCGCCAAATCCTAGAAGATTTTAAGAATGATGGAGTTTCAGATGCAGATATGACCAAAATTAAAGCCTCATTTGAATCCGGGTTTATTAATGGTTTAACAATGGTAGGTGGAACAGGAGGAAAAGTTTCTCAATTAGCCGCCTATGAAACATTTGCTAATGATCCTAATTATATCAAAAAAGATATAGACAGGTATAATAATGTAACCAAAGAAGATATTATGCGAGTATTCGATAAATATATCTATGGTAAACCAGCTGTAATACAGAGTGTTCTTCCTAATGATGATGGAGCGACTGCACCTGCAAAACCGGATAGTTTCGAACCTCAACTCGAAGGTGATAATCCATTCCCAACAACTGATTATTCCGGGCTGGCTTATAGTCGACCTACCGGAGACACTTTTGACCGAAGTGTAAAACCAACTCCAGGAGCGGCCCCACTTGTACCAGTTCCGGATTTTTGGAGAGCTAATATGGATAATGGCATAAAGATAATCGGAACAGAATCTAATGAGGTTCCTTCAGTAACAATTCAAATGAGTATTAAGGGAGGTCACAAAATGGATGCCTATCATTCGCAAAAAGCAGGGCTTGCTTCTCTTACAGCTTCCATGATGAATGAAGCAACCGAGAATTATACCTCTGAAGAAATTCAGGAAGAACTCAGACTTATTGCCAGTAGTGTCAATATATCTGCGGGGAATAACACTACCACAGTGAGTATAAATTCTCTTACAAAAAATATAGACCGGACTCTGGAGCTTGCTGAGGAAATTCTATTTAACCCCGCATTTAATCAGGAAGATTTTGATCGGTTGAAACAACAACAAATCGAGGGTATTAAATCAACTTATCAAAATCCTGCAAGTATCGCCAACCAGGTATATAACCGTCTACTTTATGGTGATAAGCATATTTATTCTGTTCCGGTTAACGGGATTGAAGAAACGGTAGAGCGAATTACTCTTGAGGATGTAAAAGCATTTTATGAAGAATACTACACTCCTGAGCTAACGGAAGTCGTAGTGGTTGGACAAATATCTGAGGATGAAATCCTGCCGAAATTAGACTTTCTATCAAGCTGGGAGCCTACCGGAGCAGAACTTCCTGAACTCCCTGAACCTGGCCCGATCGACTACACAAAAGTTTATTTGGTTGACAAAGTGGACGCTCCACAATCGCAAATTCGAATCGGTTACATGACCAATTTAACCTACGATGCTACGGGCGAATACTATAAAACCAATCTGATGAATTACACACTCGGAGGAGACTTTAATAGCCGGATTAATTTAAATCTTCGTGAAGATAAGGGTTGGACTTATGGTGCTCGCTCATTCTTTAACGCAAGTGAAGATCCAGGGGCGTTTACCGCTTCAGCTGGTATTAAAGCAGTTGCTACAGACAGCGCTGTATATGAGTTCATGAAAGAACTCTCTATGTTCCGAGAAGATGGAATCACTCAGGATGAACTAACATTCATGCGTAATTCTATTGGACAGCGGGATGCCCGCCGTTACGAAACCCCGTTTCAAAAAGCAGGTTTCTTGAGAAACATTGTTCGTTATAATTTAGACCGATCTTATGTTGAGGAACAAGCAGAGATCATTAGAAGCATCACCAAAGAAGAAATCGATGCTTTAGCCAGAAAACACCTGGATATCGAGAACATGCATATCTTGGTAGTTGGGGATGGCGCCTCTCACCGGGAGAAACTAAAAGCCCTTGGTTATGAAGTAATAGATGTAACCGAAAAAGGTGACATCATTGTTAAAGAAGTAACCGAAGGTGAAGAAAAAAAGGAATAGTACCTTCTCTACTAAATTTTAAAAGCCCATTATGTACTTCATAGTGGGCTTTTTATATCAATCTCTGACTTTTGGCAGAATATGATTGAAAATCAAATTAAAGGTTTCAAGTTCAAGAACTGAGGAACCGCCTACACTGCTGGCGTTTCTCCAGTCATTGGTAGTCACAATCACAAGATTTTTAGCCGGCACTACATAAATGAATTGTCCTCCATATCCCCAGGCTAAATAACCGGCTTTTTGAGTATCATCGATTTCTTTCACCCACCATAAATAACCGTACGTATAATTTTGAAGATCGCCATAATCTGCTCTCCAATCATAGTAAGGAGCTGTTGATTCATACACCCAGTTTTCTTCAATAATTTGATCTTCTCCTGACCTTCCATCCTGCAGCATTAATTGACCTATTCGGGCAAGATCTCTGGTTCTCGATCTAATTCCTGCACCTCCATTTTTATATCCATTGCTCATTGTTTCCCAATACGCTTGCTCAACTCCTATTTTCGAAAAGAAATATTCCTCAGCAAAGTTGTCTAAACCTATTCCAGACCCTTCCTGAATAATTACTCCTAAAAGATGAACAGCCGCAGAGTTATAAGTGAATTCCGATCCAGGCTCGTTAATCAGTTCCCGATTTAGTAAAAATTCAATATGCTGATCCGATCGAACCCAATCCACAAAATCATTTCCGCTATTTTCGAGCCACTCGAAGCCGGAAGACATCGTAAGCAAATGAATAATTTTTATTTCTTTCTGCTCTTCACTTAATTCAAAACCTGTATCCTTCAGATACTTCCAAATTGGGTCTTCGAGACTCGTTATAAATCCTTCTTTTATTGCAATATGCGTGAGTAATGAAATAATACTTTTAGTTACTGATCTTACATCGTGGAGAGATGTTTTTGATTGGTCTCTGAAATATTCCTCAAACACAATTTTTCCGTCCCGAATAATAGCCAGACTAGTAAGTCGCTCCATTTTTGAAGCTTTCTCTGATATGCTTTTCAAGTTTTCAACCCCACTAAGCGATGGCTCAGAAACAACCCAGGGATCGGAAAGATTTATCTCAGAATATTCCTCGCGAATAATTATCTCTGCTTGATTAACAGAACAAGATGTCAGAAATAGGAGTGTGAGGATAAGCTTATAAGATCTAATCATGTTGCTCGCATTTTACTTCCCGATACAAAACCGGGAAAAAATTGAATCCAGAATATGCTCGTTAGTAATTTCCCCGGTGATAGTTCCCAGCTCATTCAAGGCAGCCCGTAAATCGATCGAAAGGAAATCGCCGGTCATTCCCTGTGCAAGACTCTGAAGTGCCGCCCTGACTTGCTCCTGAGCTTTTTGGAGGGCATCGCGATGACGGGTAGATGTTACCAGTAAACTTGATGCATCATAATGCTTGTTTTCTAAAGCCCGATCTTTAAGAAGCTTTTTGAGCTCGTCAATTTGCTCACCTTCAGTTGCGGAAATTTTTAAATCGAATTCGATACGCCACTCCTGATCAGCTTCGATATCTGCCTTCGTTCCAATCAGAATAAATGGGGATTCACCAGCACGTTTCTGAAACTCTGCAATTTCCGTTCGCTCTTCATCACTGAAAGCATGAGATAAATCTTTTAGATAGATGACCAGATCAGCTTGTTCAAAAGCTTTTTGTGATCTCTTTACCCCCTCAGCCTCCACAATATCTTCTGTCTCTCTGAGTCCAGCAGTATCAATCAGCTTGAAAAGTAGCCCGTCAAAATTACAATCCACATCAATAGTGTCTCGGGTAGTCCCGGCTATATCGGTCACAATCGCCCGGTCGCTTCCAACCAGCGTATTCAGCAAGGTAGATTTACCGGCATTCGGACGACCGATCAATACGGTCTTTACCCCATCTTTTACCAACCTTCCGGTTTCATAAGTCTCTAACAAGCTTGAGATTTCAGAGTCTACATCTTCCAGTAGTTTCTGTAGCTGTTCTTTATTTGCGAACTCTACATCCTCTTCAATGAAATCCAGTTCTAATTCCACCATTGCTGTTGCATCAATAATCTGTTGTCTGAATTTCTTAACATGCTCGCCCAGCCTTCCTTCCAGTTGTTGATGAGCCGCATCCACTGCTTTCAAGCTTTTTGCATGAATTAAATCTGCTACTGCCTCTGCCTGATCCAAATCCAACTTACCGTTCAGAAAAGCCCGTTGAGTAAATTCTCCAGCTACTGCCGATCTCACTCCTAGCTCTAATATCGTTTCCAGTACTTTTTGAGTTACAAGAACTCCACCGTGGCAAGAAATTTCTACCGTTTCTTCTCCTGTGTAAGATCGGGGTAAATGAAAAAGTGTCACTAAGACCTCATCAACAGGTAGCTCTTTCCTGTCTACAATTTTGCCAAAATGAACTGTGTGTGATTCTTGCTTGCTAAGATCTTTTCCGTGGAACGCTTTATTTACTTTTTTGATGGAGTCTTTCCCGGAAATGCGGATAACAGCAATCCCTCCTTCACCTACAGGAGTTGCGATAGCCGCGATGGGATATTGTTGATTGATTTCTGAATGCATCCCCAAAGATACAAAGTTCTGGCTTTTACTTTGCTTTACACAAAACCCTCAATTTCTGTGATAAGGCGCTTCATTTTGTGCTGGTTTGTTAAACTTAATAAATATGCATCCCGTAGCCTTTTTCATAGTAGTTCCTCCTTTGGTCAGGGAGAAGTACAAAGCATTTAACTACCAACCAATGGATATAATTATGAAATCAAAAGCACTTCTTACCCTCTTATTATTAAGTTTATTTGCAGTTACAGCTGCCGCACAGGACAATCCTGAATATGATTTATTTGTTGCCGCAAATAATGGAGATGACAAGTCTATTGAAACCATCATTTATGACGGAATTGATCCGAATATTGCCGATCAGCATGGAAATACTCCGATGTATTATGCTGCAAAGAATAATCAGACAAGCTCTATTCTTAAACTCGCTGAGCTTGGAGCAAATGTAAACACGATAAATACCTCAGAGAATACTCCTTTGGTTGTCGCCGCTAATAAAGGAAATACCAATGCAGTTAAAGCTTTGTTATCGAAAGGTGCTTTTGTGGACCACGTCCGTGAAGATGGATTCACCGCAGTGCACATTGCATCACTTAAAGGACACTACGAAACATTGTCGGTACTCCTTTCTTATTATGCTGATCCTAACATTATGAGCGAAAGCGGTGTGAGTCCTCTTATGCTGGCAACATCAAAAGGACATACTGAAATCGTAAAATTACTTTTGGAACATTCTGCGAAAGATGTCCCGAATACCAATGGAGAAACTGCCTTAAGCTGGGCTAAATCATCCGGTGAAACTGAAATCGCTGAACTCATCGAAACAACATCTACTGTTTTTAAGTAGATGATGTAGTTTGAAAATAAAAGGCTTCTCATGTGGTAATGAGAAGCCTTTCTTTATTTAAATCCGAATTTTCCTGAATGCAATCTTTAGTGTACGTTACCCATCATTCTTTTTAGAATTGGAGATAGAATGAACACAATTACAGATGCTCCCAAGGCATACTTGGCAATTAAATCGAATCCACCTATGTAAGTTCCTAGCGTAGCCAAACCGCTTACATTAATATCAGTACTTTCAATAGCGAGCTGTTTACCTATAAAACCTACTACCTGGAAAGCATAAGCTGAGGAAAGGAACCATACACCCATCATAAAGGCAACAATTCGCTTTGGAGAAAGATCTGTAATTTTAGATAACCCAACGGGTGACATAAACAACTCACCAACTGATAAAAGGAAATACATCACTATCAAATATGAAAATGGCACCATTCCATTCTCATCTGCACTATTACCACTTAATGCAAGTATGTAAAAACTAATGCCGGCTAAGGCTAAGCCCGTAGCAAATTTATAAGGCGTTCTTGGATTTAGATTCTTCCTGCTCAGGTATCCCCAAAGCAACGATATTGGGATTGACAGAATAATAATCCACATAGAATTTAATGCATTGGTTTGAGCGGCATCAATCCAAACCAGATTCACATTCCTTGCGGCAAACAGCGTTATCACGCTCCCCGAAAGCTCATGAAACCCCCAAAAAATAGTCATGAAAAGTGTAATGAAAACGGCTACAATCAGCTTTTTTCGCTCTTCGGGTGTACACTTAGACATTATGTATCCCAGATAAATCAGAATCCCTACACCTATGATTTTGAAAATCAGATTTACAATGTTTTGTTCTCCGAGAAAAGTGCCTCCTCCACCTATGTCCTGATATGATGAAAGCAAGTAAGCAATCGCCGGAGCAGACAAGAATGCGAGAACAGGAACAAGGATCTTTTGTTGTACTCCAAATACTCTCTTCTCGTACGCGCCATTATTCGGAGGTAACCCTTTATCTCCGAATACATTTTTTTTAATTCCACTCCAAAAGAAAATAAGTCCGGTTAACATCCCAACACCAGCAAGGCCAAATCCATAATGCCAGCCATATTCTCTACCAAGCCATCCGCAAAGTAATGGTGCTACGAAACCCCCAATATTAATCCCCATATAGAAAATCGTAAATCCTGAGTCCTTTCTGGTATCTCCATCTTTATACAGAGAGCCAACAAAAGTGGAAATATTTGGTTTAAAAAATCCATTTCCAACTACGATAAATGCCAGTGCCAGATAGAATGTAACGTTCCCCGGAATTGCCAAAACAAAATGCCCCAGCGCCATTAAAACACCTCCCAAAAATACAGACTGGCGCATCCCTAAAATTGAGTCTGATATCCGTCCACCTACAACAGTTGAAGCATATACAAGAGAACCGTAAGACGCATAAACAGCAGCTGCAGCTATATCCCGGGTGGCTAATGCTTCAAAAACTTCATTAACCATATATAGCGTAAGCAAAGCACGCATACCATAGAAACTAAACCGTTCCCATAGCTCCGCAAAAAATAGATAAAAAAGTCCTTTTGGATGTCCCAACATTTCTTGCTGAGAACTATTAACCTGGCTTGTCATAATGAATAATAATTGAAGTTAGGATTAGAGCTTCATCAAAACTGCGTTGATGATACCTAAACCGATACTCGACCGCAAGCGTGTTTATGAAAAAGCGCTTCCACTTCTTGTTAATTAGAGTGCAACATGATACGGCAGAATTCGTGTGAATGCAGGAACCTTATATTTTCTCTATGGAACTACTTTGGATAGGACTTGGCGTAATTTGTATTCTGGCTGGATTAGCGGGAGCTTTTCTCCCTGTTATACCGGGCCTGCCTTTCAGTTATGCCGCTCTTTGGATTCTTCAACTAAGCGGTGTAGCCCAGTTTTCTACTTTCTTTTTAGTCACTTGGGGTATCGTGGTGTTGGTAGTTCTTTTGCTGGAAAACCTAATTCCTGCTTATACCACCAAGAAATATGGTGGTTCAGTATATGGGGTTACAGGAAGTACAATAGGAATGATTTTAGGGATGTTGTTCTTCCCTCCACTTGGCTTCTTCTTGGGTACATTGGTAGGTGCTTTTATTGGCGAATTCATTTACAAGCAAGATGTAAATACAGCGCTTAAATCAGCCTGGGGATCTTTTATTGGATTCTTAACTGGAACCATGATTAAAGTTACCATAGCTGCTATGATCGCCTTTTCTTTCTTTAAGGCGGTTTTTTAGATCTTAAAAATCTTTTTTACTCATTTTGAAACTAATTAAAATTTTAACTCGTCTATTTTACCTACATTTAGAAAGAAATTATAATTATTCTATTTATTGATATGGGAAAAAACAAACTTGGCGAATTTGAAGAGCTTGTACTTTTAGCTATCGGCGGACTTGATAACGAAGCCTATACTGTATCAATCCAACAGTTATTGGAAGCTCACACTAATCGTTCGGTAAGCATGGGAGCTTTATATACTTCCCTGGAACGGCTTACCAAAAAGGGATTTTTAAAATCCAGTATGAGTAAACCTACTGCTGAGCGTGGAGGAAAAAGTAAACGCATTTATCGGGTTACTTATGCCGGTGAATCTGCTTTACAGGAAGCGCGAATGATTCGGGATTCCCTTTGGAAAAAGTTTAACTGGAGTCCTGCATGGAGTTAATATGAAAACAGGCAATAAGAACTCTCCTCCTAAACTGGCAAAATGGATACTTAGCATCAGCGTTGCCTGGAAATTTAAAGAAGAAGCAGAAGCCGATTTAGATGAACTTTTTCAAATCCGTCTTTCGAATCATGGAGCAGCATACGCCCGAAGACAATACTGGAAAGATGTGCTGAGTATCTGGACCAGAAGAAGCTGGTTCGAAGAATTCCAATTTACTAACCTAAACACTTATTCCATGTTTAAAAACTATATGAAAGTGACATTCAGATCACTTAAAAAGCAAAAGGTATATTCCTTTATTAATGTATTCGGGTTAGCAATTGGACTAGCCTTCTGTGCACTCATATTTTTATATGTGCAAGACGAACTCACCTATGACCGTTTCCATGAAAATAGTGATCGGGTTTTTCGGGTTGAGCAGCGATATTTTGAGGCAAATGGATCAGTTAGATATGATGGAGCTAATGGCCCCATACCTTTAGCCCCCACACTTAAACAAGAGATACCGGGGGTAGAAGCTTACACAAGAGAAAGAAGACTTTTTCATTATGTTAAATCAGATAATGAAGCTATTCGGGAAGTGGTTCACTATGCCGATGAAGACTTGTTTAAAATATTCAGTTTTCCATTTATCTCCGGAGATCCGGAGACAGCTTTAAGTAATACGAATTCTGCTGTAATTACTGAAGAGATTGCGTTTAAATATTTTGGAAAAATAAATGCTGTTGGAGAATCTATAAAAATCAGAAAGGAAGAATCTTTTGAAGATTTTTTGATTACAGGCGTGGTTGGAAGCTATCCTGAGAACTCAACTTTCCGGTTCAATATTCTACTATCGATTAGAGGAGAAGCTTATTATCGACCACCTTACATAGATCGTTGGAATATGAACTTGTACAGAACATTTATCATGTTGGAAGAACAAGTAGACGCTGACCAACTAAAGCAACCATTGGCGGACTTCCGCGAACGTTATGTTGGGGAGCACAACCAAATACTGAGAGAAAGATATAAAATCCCTGAAGATCAACTGGCAAGTACTTACCACTTGAATCCATTACCGGAAATTCACCTGAACTCAGTAAGTGATCCCTTGTATTCATATATCCTTTCCGGGATTGCCATTGCAATTCTGCTCATTGCCTGCATCAATTTTATGACACTTTCTATTGGAAGATCTTCTAAACGCTCTAAAGAAGTTGGCATGAGAAAAGTAGTAGGTGCATTCCGACACCAGCTTATGTTCCAATTCTGGGGAGAAGCCTTTCTGATTTGTGGTATTTCCATGATTTTGGGAATACTGCTTGCTGAGGGGTTTCTACCTGTTTTCAACTCATTAAGTGGGAAAACCTTAGCATTTAATTACCTCGAAAACTGGAGTACTCTTGTTGTTTTGTTTGGATTTTTGGTTATAACAGGTTTTGTGGCAGGAAGTTATCCGGCTGTAATTTTATCCAGTTTTAAACCTGTTACAACTTTGAAGGGATCACTAAAACTAAGTGGGTCGAATTTCTTCACTAAGTCTCTGGTATCTTTACAATTCGCTCTTTCTGTGATGTTGATCATCAGTACTCTTGTAATGAAAAATCAGTTGCAATTTATACGTTCTCAGGACTTGGGATATAATACCGAGCATGTGGTATACATCCCACTAAATCGGTTGGATGGATTAGAAGTTGCGAATGATTTTCGAACTGCAATTGGAGGCCATACAGATATTGTAGATATCACTGCTACCGGAGTAGCGGTTGGGTTTCAGGGATCTTATGGATATGGAAAAGAATACAATGGAGAGGTGAAATATATCAATGTGTTTACGGTTGAAAGTAATTATATAGATTTCATGGGCATGGAGTTGATAGCAGGAAGAAACTTCAATCCCAACTTAGCCACAGATTCTACTGAATCGGTTATAATTACAGAGACCTTTGCCAGAGAGTTCGGATTGGACGATCCGATTGGAAAACAAATTCCCGCACTCACCCCTGGAGAAGACGATCATGGCGGAGCCATTATTGTAGGAATGGTCAAAGATCATTATTTCCAGTCTCTTTATGATGAAATGGATCCCGCTTTTCTAACGATGAATTCTGCATGGGGGCATGGAAATTTATTGATTCGAATCAGCCCGGAAAATATTCAGGAAACGATTGCTATGATCGAAGATACCTGGAAGACTTTTGTACCTGAGATTCCCTTAAATTATCGCTTCTTGGAGGAGGACATGTACGAAGAATATGCTAACGATGAGCGATGGTCTACCATTATTAATTACTCTTCACTATTTGCCATTTTTATCGCTTGCCTGGGATTGTTTGGATTGGTGACTCTGACCGTTTCAAGCCGGATTAAAGAAGTTGGAATCCGTAAAGTTCTGGGAGCTTCTGTTTTACAGATATCCGGTTTATTTGCCAAAGACTTCATTAAACTGATTGCGATTGGAGTACTCATTGCTTCCCCAATAGCTTGGTATGCCATGAACGAATGGTTGATGAATTTTGCCTACCATATTTCTATCGGACCGATGCATTTCGTATTGGCAACGCTTCTTATACTGTTTATAGCGATGGCAACCATTAGTTTTCAAACTATAAAAGCAGGATTAACGAATCCTGCTGAAACCCTATCAAATGAATAACTAAAAACCCGGAGCAAGCAATACGCTGTTTATGAATAAACGTTCGAGTCCACGCCAGTATAACCGGTAAACGGGCTGTTCTGCAAAAAGGATCACATTTCCTCTTCCTACTGATTCATGAATCAGATAGGCATTACCAGGGAAATTTGATCGGTTTTCGTCAAAAACGAAACCACTTACAACTGCATTATCATCGAAAGTAGCTACGTTTGCTCCTTCTTTTGATGGAGTAAATATATTTCCGCTGTTTACGTGAACCGGAATTTGTGCGTCATATCCTAGTGAAAGAAAATGTTTAGTATCAAGGTTCACCCGAAGTATTGCACCCGGAGTATCATCTACTCTAACTCCACTCAGACCTCTTGAACTGCTTAGGTTCACATCTTCATCGGCGGCAAAAGTTGCTCCATCTTCAATTCCAATAAACGTACCTCCTGCTCTAACCCATTCTTTCATTCGATTTATTCCTTCCGATCCAATCATAAATTTATACCCCGAAGAGGAACCCGGCGGCATAATCACTACGTCATACTCAAACAGATTAGCCCGGTTGAAATCCTGAACCCGTACCGCCGTGAACTCTACTCCATATCTTTGTTCTAAGGTAAACCATAATGCACCATAACTTCTTCCATTGGTAGGCTCATCCATTAGCACCATTATTTTTGGTTTCTTTAATGCCAATACCGTTCGGGCTCCCATCAGGATTCCTTCATCTGTCCAGGCTTCATCAATGGCTTCAACATCAACACCTGTTTCGTTTGAAAGCTCCTTTATTCTTTGGTGCAGAGATTTCTCATTCCGGTTTACTCTTACTACAACAACACCGCGATCATAGGACTTCCCATTTCTCACAAATGGCTCTGATGCCATCGCAACTTTGAATCCCTCCATAATAAGTCTACTCATCAAAGAAGCTGCTGTGTTTGAATTATATGGAAAAATATAGGCATAGTTAGCTTCGGAAAGCTCTTTATTATTTGAACTCTCGCCCATTTCTACCAAACCATTCGTAATTGATCTTCCTAAAGCATAAGCATCTAAACCATAAGTAAGAGGTAACGACCATGCCGTTACATCATAAAATCCGACTCGTTTTTTTGGTGCATTCGCACCAACTGAATTATTGTAAGCATGAGCCTCCAACGCTTGCTCCATAAACTCTTCCTGAATACCCACGTTTTGTTCCAGTAACACTTTTGCTAAGCGCTTCAATGGTTGTGCCATTGGAATAATCACTGAACCTTCCGGCAAAGTTACTCTCGAGGTGTTTCCATCTAAATAAGACGTTCCCTCAGCGGTTTGTTCAGATTCTAATTCGAATACCTCTATTTCATGCTCATGAAGTAATTCTACTAAATCATTAGTGTCATTACCGGGCAATATGGCAACTTGTTTAAGCGGCTCATTACTAACCTCTTCCATTCCTTGTTTAAAGAAATTATAGAAATCCATCAGAATTCCTTCTGCATTCTCAGCAGTTGTTTTAGCGGTTGCTATACTTGCTACAACATGATGTGCAATTGCGTTTTTGAGAGTAGCGATGGTTCCATCGTTTTTGTAATACTGAAAACCTTTATCTCCACCACCATTTGTTTCATAAGTCATTCCAATTGCTCCATTGAATGCAGGATATGAATCCCAATAACCCGGATAATGCAAATCATACACTTCACGCGAGGTGTAGGTCCATTTGTACTCATCAAAGACGGCTGCATTTCCGCGACCAATAACTTCTGCCCATTTTACTATTGAGTTCGGATAATTGGGATTTACCGGAATCGCGTAGGGTGCAAAGAAATATTCTTCGGGTTCGCCATGATAATCAACCCAAACTTGTGGACTCCAGTGGCGCATACTATTTGCAACTATCTTTGATTCCTTCTGCGAAAGTGCAAACCCATCACGATTGCTGTCTATTTTATAGTGCGTATCGCTGGTCGACATCAACCAATCGCCCTGATGTTCTGCTGCAATTCGATCCGGGGTTCCGTTTGGTCCTACTTTCATTCCTTTCATCCATGCAACATGTCGTTGGTGGGCATCGGGATTATGTGCCGGGTTAATTACAATTATGGAATTCTCCAGAGTAGCCATTGTTTCTTCATCCATAGCTGCTACGTAGTGATACGCAACTACAATTGCTGCTTCAAAGGCGGCTGATTCTTCCCCATCGTTAGCGTAATTCATCCATGAAATAACCGGAGTATTGGCTGCTATTTCCTGCGCCTCTGATTCTGAAGTTTGTCGAGGATCTTTTAAACTATAAACCGCCTCGCGATGAGTTTCCAGGTTTTCCATATTAGTCGGAGAGCTTATAACAACCAAAATCATGGGTCTTCTCTCCTGAGAGATCCCGATATTAAATACCTTCACTCTTTCAGGAGCTACTTCCTCAAGTTTTTTCATGTAGTTGAGCATTGGGTAATGCTCCGTCAGATCTTCTCCGATTTCATACCCCAAAAACGAAGAAGGTGTTGGAACTTCGGAATTATATTGTGAAGATGGATACATTGGTGAAGTCTGTGAAGACCCCTGGTTGGGATACATCATGCATAGCGAGAGGAAAAGAGTAATGATAGAAGATGTATATCGATTAGCCATAGAAAGACTCCATTTGATTAAAACGTCTGGCTAAAGTAACTAAGAGAATCCTCAACTAAAAAAAGCTATTTCTCTTTCGACGTGGAGTGCAACCTGATTGCGTGAAGAGCTATTGCAAAACAAACCAAAGCCCCTGCCCCAAATATCCAGCGAGCTAAGAAAGTGTTCGCAGAATCGCTTAACAAAGGTATTCCACCAGAGAGATTTTCAGAAGCTCCAAACAGTGCTATCCATGCTCCAATACCGCCCATTGCCAAAATCAAAACTGCAGCAAACAGGTTGTTCCACTTTGAGTGCTCACCTAGAAAAATCATTATTCCTGCTATACTGAATACCAGTCCGCATAAGGCTAGTACCCATCTTGGTGCGTTTAATCCATCTTCATCGATAGGAATAATATCTGCTGCGGCAAGAATGATGAATAGCCCGGTTCCGAAGAACAGAAGCCCCATCCACAGTCGCTGTTTTGGACTAATTGGTTTATTTGACGATGCCCATTTCAAAATAATCTTCTGAATAAAGAAAAAGCCCTCCTGCTATTAGAAAGGCTTTTCTAGTCCGTTGCTTTATTGTTCTTTGATCGTCAATTCTTCGATTTCCAACTCAGCATCGGGCCTGATTTTATCCTCTTTCAGGTATTGATTAAACCAGCGCAACATTCTCAGGTTATAATCAAACTGAGCTGTAGCCCGACGGTTACCATGTCCTTCACCGGGATATAAAACCAAACGAACCGGAGTTTCGGTGCGAGTTTTAATATGACGATAGAGTTCAAAAGATTGGCCCGGATCAACACGGGTATCTTCTTTACCATGCATAATCAGAAGAGGTGTTTTTGCATTATCTACATGATAAATCGGGCTACGCTCCAAATAATCCTGGTAGTTGTCCCAAATGCGTTTTCGCGCATGTACATGATAGAGTTCTTCCGGAATATCACTGGTTCCCCATTTAGATATGTTATTACTGATCCCCACGAACATCACTCCAGCCGCAAAACGATGGCTGTATTTAGTGCTCATCCACGCAGTAGCATAACCTCCGTAAGAGCCTCCGGTCACCCCCACTTTGTCTTCATCCGCAATCCCAAGTTCTATAAGGTGATCTACACCTTCAACAATATCATCAAACTCTGCGCCGGCAAGATCGCCTTGACTGCTCATTGCGAATTCTAAACCTCGTCCCGTACTTCCACGATAGTTTGGATAAAAAACAGCGAATCCTTCTCCTGCTGCTACCTGACCCGACATCGAATATGAAGTTAACCAGCCGTTGTCATAATGCGCTTCGGGTCCACCATGTATCACATTAATCAACGGATACCGCGTTCCTTCTTCATAATCCAACGGGTAAATCAATAAGCCCTGAATGTCTACCCCATCTTTGGTGGTGTAGGTAACCACTTCCTGCTTCCCGAGCTCAACTTCATCTAACCATGAATTGCTGTTTGTAACACGCATCGGTTCACTTTCCCCTGACTTCAACAGATATACTTCATCAGGATGCATAGGTGTGTTTGTATCAAAAACCACATCACCATTTGAGGACTTAGCGTAAGCTTTCAGGTTCACTCCATCCACCGAAGCAATTACATTCATTTCCTCACTTTTGATATTCAATGATCCAAACTCTGACCAGACTCCTTTACTTGCCAAATAGTTCAGGCTTTCGTTGTCGATCCAGGAAACCTGATCAAATTTACCTTCGAAGTCTTCCAGAATAATCGTGGTTTTGCCGGTTTCCACATCCGCAATTTTAATTCGGCCATCAATAGGATCGTTGATGGTAGCCGCTGCAACCATCGCAAGATGTTTACTATCCGGACTCCAAACATATCCACCAAGTTTTCCAACGTGATCCACTTCAGCAAGAACTTCTCTGGTTTCATGGTCGATGATTAGCACTTGTTGTTTCATAAAAGAATCATCTACTAAAGAAGTTGGAGCTACAGAGATAGCTAGTTTTGATCGATCCGGACTCCAGCTAGTTGCGGAAATGGTTCCTTCTACCGGAATACGGTGAGGCATATGCCCTTCCTGTGATACATTCTGCATGTATGCCCAGGTTTCACCTAATCCCTCTTCGTATACTTCCGGTTGATAAGGAAGTGGGGATTCTGTTTCAGGCTCTGGTCTAGGCGCTCTGAAAACGATATGATCTCCATCCGAAGCCCATTCATAGCCTGAGATATTTTCATCGAAGGAAAAAAGCTTCGTTCTTTCGTTGGTATCAAAATTCCATTCGTATAATGATCGGGTTTCATCTCCATCCTTTTTAGCCAGATAGGTAAAGCTGTTATTTCCCGGACGGAAGGTAACTCCTCCGAAACTCATATCAGTGATTAGCGCCTGTGATTCACCACTCGCTTTATTCAGCATATACAGGTGAGAACTTGCGAGAGCGTTTTCCTTAAAAGGATCTGCCGGTACCGAAAGAGTATACAAAACCGTAGATCCGTCTTCAGAAATATAAACAGATCCCACACTTTGAATTTTCGATAACTGAATTGGAGTTAATCCATTTTGAGCGTTTGTCGCTACCATAAAGAGCAGAGCCATAGCAACGCCCAATAAAGCACGTAGTTTCTTCATAATTCCCAAATTTTTTATTTGATGTTTCAGTTGTTCTGATCCAGATTTAAACGTATCAAATTTTTATGAAATTATTTTGAAGAGGGGGTACAAGTTTTGAACCACGGATTTATGGGATTAAGGGGATGGCACGGACTTGGTACTATACTTAGATTCTAAAATCCGTGTTAATCTGGAAATCAGGTTAATCAGCGTTTCAAAAACGATATTTCGGAAGAATCTTAACACAATTAGTTCCCCTTAAAAAATTGCCGTTTCACTTTCCCGTCTTTTCAAACCAAGCCAGAATATGTTCTATTTTGGTGATTAACTGACTTGGTCGATTTGCTATAAAGTGCCAGGATCCGGGAATTTCCACTAAAGCCGTTTCTATTTCTCTGATTTTTAATGCCCCGTATAATTGTTTTGCCTCGGACAAAGGAGTACGCATATCTGCCGTGCCTACCATCACAAGCGTTGGCGTCTCGATATTGCCAACGAGTGATATAGGAGAATACTTCCAGTAGGTTTCAAACTCTTCCCAAGGTTGACCTGGAAGGCGATATTCTGCATATCCATAATAGTTATCGGCAACCAGGGTTTTACTAATCCAGTTCATAACCGGCTTAACTACCGCAGCAGATTCAAACCGATTGTTTTTACCTATAATCCAAGCTGTCAAAATTCCGCCTGCACTTCCTCCTGTAACAAATAAGCTATCTTCAGATGTTATCCCTTGTTCAATTAAACCATCAACTCCATCCATAACATCGTGGTAGTCATCGCCCGGATAATCGTGGTACAGCAGGTTTCCGAATTCTTCTCCATAGCTGGTACTGCCGCGCATATTTGGATAAAAGACTACATATCCGGCGGATGCCATTAGCTGTAGTTCTGGTGTGAACCTAGGGCCGTAGTTTGAAATCGGGCCACCGTGAATTTCTACAAGTAAAGGATAACTTCGGCTTTCATCATAATTTGGCGGATAAATCAACCAGCCCTGTAAATCAATTCCGTCAACCGAGGAAGTGTATCGGTAATCTTCAACTCTACCGAGAGTCCGGTTTCCAAGCAGAGCTTCATTCAAAGAGGTTATTAGTTGAGTATCTCTGTTATTTCTTTTTACTGCTAATTCCGCAGGGTGCTCAGGTGAGGTTAAGTTCATTGCGATATCGCCATTGTCAGATACAGAGTATGAACCACCACCATAAGGACGTCCTATCGCGGTACCTCCAAGATTTTCTGCAAGCACATTAACATTCCCTCGTAAATCGGTTTCAGCTAGTTTGGTGATTCCTTCATCATCATACATAAAGTATAAGCCTCTCCCATTAGCTTTCCATGTAAGGGAAGAAGGACTTCTATCCAAACCTGTTTCTACCATTCTTTTGTTTGATCCGTCTGCATTCATCAGGTAGATATGCCGTACCTGATAGGTCTGTATTTTGTCATCATATCCGAGGTATGCAATGGTTTCTCCATCCGGTGAAATTGCGGGTCCACTATCCGGGCCAAAACGGTCCGTTAATGCTGTGATGGTCCGGTTATTTAACTCGACAGAATAAACTTCAGAGTTTCGATACCCTGCTACTTTCTCATGATCTTCATTCCGATTTGCAGAGAAGTAGATACGATCGCCCTCAGGTGACCAAACCGGACTTCCATGATCAAAATCTCCATGAGTTAATTGTTGAACTGCTCCGCCATCTGCGGGTGCCACAAAAATATGTCGATAACCCGGAGAAATATAACCTGATCCATCTTGCTCATAGTTTAATCGTGTGGTTACCCGGGGAGCAGGAGCCCATTCAGCTCCTTTGGGTTTCTTTGGCGATTTCACTAAAACGGGATTGCTCTCTTCAACTTTCATGGTAAATGCCAGATGCTGTCCATCCGGTGACCATGCTAATCCACCAGGACTGTTTTCTAATTGAGTAATACGAGCCGTTACTCCGCTTTCCAACCAATAGATAAAAATCTCGCTGCCATGTCCTTCTTCTGAACTTGTAAAAGCAATCCGATCACCGCTGGGAGACCATATTGCACTTCCTTCTCCTCCTGTCCTGCTTGTTAATTTACGGTGACCTGATCCATCACTATTAATAATCCACAAAGATGAGGTTCTGCGATCGGTCATTTTGTTGAACCCCCTGCGACTAAATACCACATGATTTCCATCGGGTGAGATTTGTGGATTATCAACCCATTGCAGCTCAAATACATCCATAGCACTAAACGAAGGGCTGTCTTGCGCATGTGCAATTGGGTTGGCCATTACAAAAATGACCACTAAAGCCAAAAGGTTATTTAAATAAGATCTCATGATGTTATATGATTGATTAGTAGTAGTTTTTAATATTTCATGGAACATAGCTTGTTGTATCCAGTTCTCCAATCCCAGGTTGAATTTTAATACGAGGCTCCCCGAATCTATTCTTGTTTCAACATTCCAAGTGATCGATTATAAATTCACTCCTTTTTAAATGATATGTATGGATTTACCATGAGTAATTCAGTCTTTTTTGTCCCAAGAATCCAGGTCTATACTACTTCCTGCGAGAGTAATTCTATTGTTGATTCTAAATACTCTTTAAGAGGTAGAAGATATTTATACTCGAAATACACTGATGTGCCAATAAAGAGAAGTAAATCGTTTTCAAATTGAGAAGATGTAAGCAATGCTTTATTTGAGGATGGGAAAGAACTGTTTTGTAATTGATACCATGTTTCTGTTTCCCTGCTATAATCCAGAATTTTCCTGAAGTTTCCATCTTTTCTCAGATGATCGTATGCAGCCATTCTAAACAAAAAAACATTTTCCTCATGGACTTTAAGTTCTTCAATTCTTGCTTCCCAGGAAGCTACAGCTTTTTTTAGCTCACGATTTTGAATAATGCTTAAACCTCCCGAGTTAATAGCTTCATTTAGTACACCCGAACTTGGCCGGAAAATAGCATCCACTCTGAATGTTTTATCCCAAAGATTTGAAATCTCTTTTTCTGAAAGCTTAACCTCGTCAGGTGAAAGTACAGACGCGAATTCATTGGCTCCTTCGATGTTTGCTTTATTAATTCTAATCACCTCCTGAAGTGCAATGAGGTTTTGCTCAAACTCCTCTTGCAAGGATGTTAGAAGTAGATATTCCTGATTCCTGGTCATTCTGTTTTCATTCCAGTTGTTAATCTGCAGTGCTATTAAAATTCCAACTACCACAAGGAATATTTCACCCATCGCATACCAGAAGTATTTGCGGATATTTCCATTTTCGATGAGTTTCTGGCGGATAGTTCGGAAGAATCTTATCATATCTTTCCTAGTCTTAAGTCAACCCCACTCAAAAGCAAGCTATCTGGATACATGGGAATTGCTTGTAATATAGATCTAGATTCCTGCCTTCGCAGGAATGACTGAGATAAGGTATTTCGGAAGAAGCGGAGCATTAAAAACTCTCTAAATTAGCATCTATTTCCACAATTAAACTTTCTATCCGTCTCTTGTTACCTTGGTTTGATAACTGCTGAAATAATTTCAACATTGAAGCTACTGTTTCGACCTGAAAACGAAAGTCGGAATCTGTTCTTAATACTTCATAGTCTAAAGGTTTCGAATACCCAAAGGAAAAACTTCCATTATTAAATCCAATTCCTTTATTCATACTTTTAAAGAAAAAGCTGCCATTCTGATTAATCAGCGTTTCTGTTCGTGCATTTATAAATGATTCAAACTCTCTATGGAAGTCGAGCCGGCCTTCATACAAATTGATAATATCGTTTCTTAGTTCTTCATCTGAAATGATGTTAATTCCCTCTGATTTCATCGATTCGTAGCCGCCAGCATTAATAAGCCAAACTGACCAAACGAATATTTTACTAATATGGGTACCGATTGAATCATCATATGGTTTTTGGCTGCCCATATGTTCGATTAGAATCTGAGCAGATTGCATTGATTGATCGATCATTGACATATTAAACTCTAAATCTGTTAAACCACCGGAAAGATCTTCTTTTACTTGTTGTAAGATATACTGCTCGATGTTGCGTTCTTTCCGTTCTTCATTCCAATTATTCACCTGTAAAGCAAGTAGTATTCCAATCATTACCAATGCTATTTCACCAATTGCATAAAGTAGGTAGGTTCGAACTTTATTCTGTCCCATAAGTTTTTTTCGAATTTGACGGAAGAAGCGAAGCATCTAAAAATCACCTTCCAGAATCTCCATCAGTTCTATCAGCTCGCCATCAGGACCATAAAAAAAGACGGTTTTTGCCTCTATATCTCCAGCTTTTAAATGACGTTTTGGTATCGCAAGTTCCGCTCCAGCATTTAAGGCTATTTCTATCGAGGTATCAATATCATCAACTTCAATTCCAACATGTTGGTAATGGGGTGACTGAAGCGTGGAATCACCCGCTACAGGAGATTGTGCAAATTCATAGTTGAATTTGTAACCTGGCATCCGCATTAAAGTAATATTGATCGCCACAGTATCATTTTCTGATTCTTCGTTGAATATAACCATCTCATCCAGATGCTTGTAAAACTGCATTCCAAAGGCTTCTTCGTAAAAAGCTCTGGATACTTCCGAATCAGTCACAAACAACATGCTATGATTAAAACGCGGATTTGATGGTGTTTGTGGTTCCGAATAGCTACATGCTAAGATCAGAAAAAAACCGAACAGCCCGACTATTTTATACATAATTAACCCCGATTATTAAAAGTCCAATTAACTGAAAAAGTCCCTGATCTACAAAATCTAGCCATTTATTTTCGGATTTGACGGGAGGACCTAAGCATTTGAACCTCCTATTAAAATAAAAGTTGGTCTTTGCGAGCGGAGCGAAGCAATCTCCAAAGAACTATTCATATCCATGAGATTGCCACGGCATTTGCTTCGCTAAATGCCTCGCAATGACGGTTTATATCATTTGAGGATTGTCAGAAAAACGTTGCCTTAGTTTCTTACCCCTTCATAACCAGAGCCATGAACAAACCTCCCCGGCATTGCGCCGGTATGCTCGCCATTATTCACCACGTGCCCACCGTTTACAAATACATGCTCCACTCCCGTAGCAAGCTGATGCGGTTCTTCAAAAGTAGCATGATCAATAATCGTTTCGGGATCGAATACCACCACATCTGCATAATAGCCAACTTTTAGTGCTCCCCTTTCTTTGATTTTAAGATTGGAAGCCGGAAGTGTCGTAAGTTTATAAATGGCTTCTTCTAAAGAAATAAGACCTTCTTCCCGAACATACTTTCCAAGAAGCCGGGCAAAGTTTCCATAAGCACGTGGATGCGTACTTCGATTCAGGAACACTCCTTCTGGAGCCATCGAGCCTCCATCTGAGCCGAAACTCATGTAGGGCAACTGGATTTTCTTTCTGATGTTATCCTCGGACATTGCGAAATAGACTACCTGAATCCGACTGTCATCTTCTACAATCAAATCGATCATGGTTTGAACAGGAGGGGTTCCTCTTTCTTCGGCTACATCGGAAAGATATTTACCTGTGTAGCCTCTTAACTCCGGATTTCTAAATCCAACCAACAAAATTCGATCCGGAGGTGTTCTGAATTCAGTGTCTTCCAGGATCCGTTGTCTTAAAGACATATCTGATAACCTTCTTATGGTTGCTCGAACGCCCCCTTCACGTACCCAACCAGGAAGCTGCACATGGAGTCCGGTTGAGCTTGCCGGATAGTTATACATGTCTGTAGTTACAGGCAATCCTTCTGCACGGGCATCCTCAATCAGCTTGATCGCATCATCCAGTTTATCCCAATTATCTATTCCGGAGGCTTTTAAGTGGTATACTTCTGCCCGAATTCCTGCCTCCCTGGAAATAGTAATCAATTCATCAATAGCTTCCAGCAGGTTATTTCCTTCACTTCGTATATGGGAGATGTACATTCCATCGTACTCAGCAACTACTTTAGCAAGCTCAATAAGCTCTTGGGTATCGGCAGAGCCACTAGGAGCATATAGTAATGAGGAGGATACTCCAACGGCTCCTTCCTGCATTTCTCTTTCCAGAAGCTCTTTCATTTGATTCATTTCCTCTTCCGTAGCCTCCCGGTCTTCTACACCCATCACATAAGAACGCAGAGTTCCATTTCCCACAAAAGAAGCCACATTTGTAGACACTCCTTTATCTTCCAGATGTTGCAGGTATTCTCCAAGTGTATTCCATGCAACCTCGTAGGTTAAATCTCCCTGACCTTCCTGCATTCTTCTTTTCATATCTGCATTAAGCGGCCCCATAGAACTCCCTTCCCCCATTACCTCAAGAGTAACTCCCTGCATGATGTCACCCATTGAACGACCATCGTACAAGAGTGCTACATTCGCCCAGCTCAACATATTAATGAAGCCGGGGGAAACAGCTTTCCCTTTTGCATCAATTTCTGTTTTCCCTGTAGCTCTTCCTAACCTTCCAATTGCAGCGATGGTGTCTGCATTAATGGCTATATCTCCTGAATAGGAGCTTTCACCCGATCCGTCATAAATCTGACCATTCCGTATGATAACATCATATTCTGTCGCAGGTCCACAAGAGGCAAGCAGAATAAAAATAGAGGCGAGTATAAAATTGCTGAATCTGATCATAATAGCTTCGTTGTTTTTGGTTAGTGTAAATAAAAACGATCAAATATGTTATATCCAAGTACTGATACAGAAAAAATGAGCAGCCAGGAGCAGTCTTCGATGTCGTTCCAGCGTAAACATTGCCTGCACTACCAGATTTACCTACCACACCTGAATAGTATTTCAATAACCTCTGCCCGAATATGATTTTCGGGCTTAAGCATAGAATGTTAATTGGGATATCTGGTGTATTCAAAAGATTGATAGCATAACCGGTAACAAAAATGAAGCTCTTCTATGAAATTCGAAATGTTCATCTCAATTCGCGGATTAAAAGTTCAAACCCGTCATTCTGAGCGAAAGTGAAGAATCTTGGCGAATATTCAACAAGATCCTTCGGAAGTATCCTCAGGATGACTGTATTAGAGGGAAAAGCAATTTTTAATTTTAAATTCTTCATTTTTAATTCTCCCCCCATTCTTCTTTCCATTCCCCTTCGGCTTTAAGATAGTTCTCAACATTTGCCTTCATAGAATTTACTTCCGCCATAATATCTTCCCGTAGCGCTACAAATTCAGGTTCATCCTCAAACATTTTTGCTGTTCGGGAGTATGTAAAAAAGTCATAGTATCCACCGGTAAGTTTATATTCGAAGAATCTTTGTCTTTCAATTTTGATATAGTCATTTAATTCACCACGCAGAGCATGGCAGTCTGCAACTCTCCAACTTCTGTATTTTCTCTCAAAATCCTCGGTAGACAATGCCATCCTCTCCTCACCATATTCACAAACCTTATCTGTGAGATAGTCAATTCTATCCTGATCAGGAGTATCTGAATTGATCATGTATAGGATATACCCATAAAAATCTTGGTACTCATTCCCATTATTGATTTGAATTTCTTCCTCTAATACATGTGGATTTGTTTCTTCATATAGCTGAATGGCTTCCTCTTCAAAACCTTTTTGGAATAACAGTCTTGCTCTGAAACTATCCAGGTCTTTTTCGAACCGATCTGCAAATACGCCACGTCCTTGTTCGATATGCTCTTCTACTTTTTCAAATTCCTGTTCATCGGCATAGAAATTTGAAAACATGAAATAGTAATACTGATTATTCGGATAAAGTTCTCCCATTTTAGTAATCATATATTCCTGAAATGTTCGAAAACCTAAACTTTGTGAAAGGCCATGAAGACGAACCATCAGATTTACGTTTTCCGGATCATCTTTATAGACGTCAAATATGTTTATGAATGCTTCATCGAGTTTCCCATACCCCAAGCCGGCTACCGCACTTGCTTTACTAATTTTTGCACGTGTAAAATCCGGATAATTTTCTAGCACATGTTCTAGTATTGGCAGTGCTTCTTCTGTTCTTTCCTGTGCGATAAAATGACCGGCCATCTCGGAAGCAATATGAGGATTAAGTGGGTCGATCTGATACGCCTTTTTTAAAACTTCATGTGCTTCGGGATGTCTGTTAAACTCATGAAGTATATTGTGATAGCTATCCAATACCTCTACATCGCCTGGAAGAATTTCTATAGCTTTTTCATAGGTCTCTAGGGCTTTTTCATCATCATCGATGTTATAATAATAATCTCCCAAAGCTTTAAATGCATACCCTTGATTTCCGTCTATTAGTAAGGCCTGATCGATATTTTCCCTCATCAATTTTTTCATTTCTTCCAGTGAGAGATTGCCTACCCAGTTTAATTCGCCATAAGTACTAGCTAACCGGGCATAAGCCTGTGCAAAAGTGGGGTCTATTCGAATGGCTTCCAGGTACTTGTCAATCGCTTTTTGTAAATCGTCCAGATCCCCAGTTACTTCTAACTGAGTTGCCGCCAAATAGGCATTATAGGCTTCTATATCCTGAGTAGGATTTCTATCAAATTCTTCCTGTTGTTGTGGTAGTAATCGTACTTTAAGCTCTTCCATCACCTTTTTTGATATCTCTTCTTGGATATCAAAGATATTTTCGATCGTAAGTTCGCGATCAAAATTCTCTGACCACATATGAAATCCATCTTCAACTTTGATAAGCTGCGCTGTAATTCTGATTCTGTTTCCCGAGGTACGAACACTTCCCTCCAGGATATGATCAACCTTCAACTCTTCGCCAATGAGCGTAAGGTTTTCGTTCTGCCCTTTAAATTTGAAGGAGGAAGTTCGCCCTGCAACTTTTAATTCTTCTACTTTAGCCAATGCATTTAATAATTCTTCGGATAGTCCGTCTGCAAAATACTCCTGATCCCCCTCAATACTGAAGTCTTCGAAGGGAAGAACAGCGATAGATGCGGTTTCAAAACCAATGGTTTCTTCAGCACTTTCAAGTATGCTGGATTTCGCAAAGAACACTCTTTCTACTAACAGAAAAATCACCGCCATTGATAGTACAGTAATAATAATCCCGTTTATCTTTTTACCGGTCGACCTTGTTACTGATTCGGTAATTTCTACTTCTTTCGATTTCTTAAGCCCTTCGGGGGTAAGCTCAAAAGCCCATGCAAAAATTAAGGCCAGCGGAAACCCTATTAGTACTGTAACGGTAAAAAAAGGAGGAACCCATTCCGGAAAACCAAGTTGCGGCGAAATGGTGTCGATCACCTGTATGATTAACCATCCCGCAATAGCATACGCCGTCGCCACTTTAATTACGTTTCGCCGTTTTAATTCTTCTAAAAAATTCGAAATGTTCATTATGCTTCGCGAATTAAAAATTCAAACCCTTCATTCTGAGCGAAAGCGAAGAATCTTGGTGAATATTCATTAAGATCCTTCGGAAGTATCCTCAGGATGACTGTATTAGAGGGAAGAGCAATTTTTAATTTTAAATTCTTCATTTTTAATTCTCTTCCCATTCTTCTTTCCATTCGCCTTCGGCTTTCAGGTACTCAATAATATTTGTGCGCATTTCAGCTAGATCAGCATCAATTTTATTTCTCAAAGGCTGGTAGTATTCCGATTCTTTAAATGGGAAAAACACAATTTCAGTTTGGAAAATGCCCGGCCAGTTCGCTTTTGAATTGAATTCGAAATGAAGCTTTTCTAAAGTTTCAGCAAGGGCTTCGAAGTCAGAGTTAATTAAATGAAGGTCAATTTGCTTATCGAGTTTGTTGTATTCTTCTTCATCACTCATAGAAGAAATTTCATTAGTCATATAGCTATTAACCTGATCTCTCCATTCCTGAGCTTCTTCCGTTCTTCCAAGCTTATCTAAAAATATTACGTAGAAACGGACTCTGCCTTCTTGAACCCCATTTTCGATCTGTGTTGGTTCGGCGAAGAAATCTTCGTAGCCATATTCAAAAATTTCTAATCCTTTTTCATATTCTTCTCTTTGGTATGCTATGTACGATTCTTGAGCAATAAAAAATCGTTTTACTTCTTCACCATAAAGCTCTTTAAATTGAGATAAGATCTCCTCAACCTTTTCAAAATCACCTTCATAAAGGTGGCTTTGTAATTTGTTTCTGAACCCTGCATTATTGTTAGGATACAGTTCAATCATCCGATCAGCCATCTCATAGGTAATTGGTATTAAATCGACATCACGGGCAATGTCGCTTACCAAAAACATCAAGTTTATTCCTTCCGGATTTTTCTGGTAGGCTTCGTAGGCAAATTCAAAAGCAGTATCTAGTTCGCCGTAAGGTGTATCTCGCAATAACCAGGCTTTTTTCTCATAGGCGGGTGCATAATCAGGGTATCTTGCAATTATCCCGTCCAAAATTTTCGATGCTTCTTCAAACTTATTTTCTTGTTGTATCAGGTAATTTGAATAATTAGTTGCTATGGGTGAACTGAGCGGATCGAGTCGGTAAGCTTTTTTAAGCATTCTGAATTTCTCTTCCAATTCATCATTTCCTAATTGGATGTAGAGACTGTTTACAATTGTGGCGTCATTTGGAGCTAATGCATAAGCTTTACGAGCATTTTTTAGTGCATTTTCGCGATTGAAGTTAATACCATCTAAATTCACTTGAGCATGATATGCAGAAGCCAGGTTTTCATTTAGGCTCATTGCTTTATCAATATTTTCTTTCATGAGCTCTTTCATTTCTTCAAGAGGTAAATCTCCAAATTCGTGTAACAGCCTGTAAGTAAAAGCTAGCTTGGCATAAGCTTCAGCATAAGTAGGATCTATTCTGATAGCTTGTTGATACAACTCAATTGCTTTTTCCAGATCAGCCGCTCTTCGTGTAGCACCAACTTGTGTAGCTGCGAGATAGGCATTGTAAGCTTCAATATCTTGTGTTGGGCGCTCTCCAAGTTGTACTTCTTCTTCAGGGAGTAATCGAACTTTCAGTTCTTCCATTACATGTCGAGAAATCTCTTCCTGAATATCAAAGATGTTATCAACCGTAAACTCCCTGTCATAAGTCTCACTCCACATATGAAAACCATCCGAAACACGGATGAGCTGTGCAGTGATTCTTAAACGGTTACCTGATTTACGAACACTTCCTTCCAGTATATTTGCTACCCCAAGCTCAGCTCCAATTTCGATCAGGTTTTCATTCTGACCTTTGAACTTAAAGGAAGAAGTCCTACCGGCTACTTGCATATCTTCTACTTTAGCAAGTGCATTCAGAAGTTCTTCTGAAAGACCATCCGAGAAATATTCGTTTTCAGTATCACTACTCATATTTACAAAAGGGAGTACAGCTATCGATGCTGTTTCTACTATTGCAGTTTGCTCAGAATCTTCCAGAATAGATGCCTTCGCAAAGAAGATTCTTTCTACTAACACAAAAAACAGGGCTACCGAAAGTACTCCAATAATAATCCCATTTAGTTTCTTACCTGTCGTACTGGTAACAGATTCTGTGATATCTACTTCCTCGCTTTTTTTTAAACCCTCTGGGGTAAGCTCAAATGCCCAGGCGAAAATCAAAGAGAGAGGGAAGCCTATTAATACAAAAACAATTACAGCCGTTATTAACCATTCCGGTAGGTTGAGAAAAGGAAAAGTGGTAGCACAAATCTGAATAATCAACCATCCTGCTATGGCATAGGCGGTCGCAACGCGGAAAACATTCCTGCGTTTTAGTTCCTGAAAAAGCCGTTGTAAATCCATAGTACCCTGCCCAAAGATTAGACCAGCCTAATAAAAGAAAAAAACACGGGATTTCCTTGCGCTAAGCTTAATATTCAGCCCTTTCTTTTAAACCCTTAAATTATTCAGTGTGGTATTAAACCCTTACTTTGCTGAAATAATTTACACTGAATGACATCCTCAGAAAAGAAACACCTCAAAACCATAATTCTTGATAAAATTTCGAGCCTCAAGCAAGAAATTACCGAGTTAACCGAGCTTACCAAACCTATTCCTCTCGATGCCGCTATCGGTAGAATTTCCAGAATGGATGCCATCAATAATAAAACCATTAATGAGGCTTCTTTACGAGATAAAAAGAAAGTACTTAAACGACTCGAACGAATTTATGAAAACTCGGACAGTAAAGAATTTGGCCTTTGTCTGAAGTGTGGAAAAGAAATTCCATTTGGTCGATTAGAATATATGCCCCAAGCTTCCCGTTGTGTAGACTGCATGAAATAGTAAGGTCTAACAGCTTTTATCGTGTAAAAATCTCGATCACACCATTACTTCCTCTGGAACCATACATCGATGCGTCTGCTCCTTTCAGTACTTTGATTTTGACGATACTTCCTACATCTATCAATCCGTATAGAACTCCATATCCACCACTTATAGGACTGTTATTCACTACATAAAGGGGCTCGCTGCTTAGTTGAAAACTATTTTGACCACCCCTGATTCGTATCCTTGCATCAGCTCCCGTTCCAAGTACTCTTAACCCTGAAATTTCCGATAGATGTTGTGTCAGGTCTTTAGACTCATCGAAATTTTTTGCTTCATCCATTTGAACTGCAGTACCAACATTTCCTTCTCTGGATGTTTCATTTAATGATGCACAATTTGTGATTAATGATGCTGCACAAAAAAAGATTAGTGCAATTACGATATTATTGGTTTTAAATACTTTCATATTGTTCTCCCTATCAAGGTTTTGTATAACAGAATACCAATTTTTCTTACCAATATAATAGACCTGATTTTTAGTGACAAAATCAAGCCTTGCACGAAAACCAGTTTACATTTGGACGATTGCAATTTATGCTGCATACTCCTTATCTAGTTTAGTGAAATAAATATAAATTCGATATATGGAGATTTTAGGAATTGATGTTGGTGGATCGGGAATAAAAGGGGGTATTGTTGATACTTCAAAAGGGGAGCTCGTTACTGAACGGCACCGCATTGTTACCCCGCAACCGGCTACACCAGAAGCAGTAATTGATGTAATTGTGGAAATTGTGGAGCACCACAAATGGAATGGACCTATCGGGTGTGGATTTCCTGCAGCGGTAGTAAATGAAATCACAAAAACAGCTTCTAATATTGATGATTCGTGGATTGGAGTTAACGCATCGGATCAGATTGAAAAAGCAACTGGTTGCCCTACGCATCTGGTAAACGATGTGGATGCAGCGGCCTTCGCCGAAATGAATTTTGGCGCTGGAATCGATGAAAAAGGCACTGTGTTTATGGCTGCTTTCGGGACCGGAATTGGAACCGCTATTTTCAGAAATGGACAGCTTATACCAAATACTGAACTGGGGCATATAACACTTAACGGCACTAAAGCCGAGCATTATGCGGCAAATTCAGTAAGAGAAACTAAAGATCTTAGCTGGGAAATCTGGGGCTTGCGGGTAAATGAATACCTGAATCTTATTGAGTCTTTATTCTGGCCAGACCTTTTTATTATTGGTGGGGGTGTCAGCAAAAAGTTTGAAGACTTCAAAGAATATCTGGATGTTGAAGCAAGGATAGTTCCTGCAGCAAGCCGAAACCATGCTGGTATTATAGGCGCGGCTTTGGCCTCACTTAATCAATAGTATTCATCACTTTTATTAAATCATTTCCATTTTTCTATCTACATTCGCTCTTCGTAATTGTCCCCTGCTAATCATTCTCTGACGGCTTAGACTATGAAAAATGTCTTCCTGTTTTTGACCCCGGTTTTAATATGGGGTTCTACATGGTACGTAATCACATTCCAGATTGGAGATGTTGACCCTATGTATTCAGTTGCCTATCGTTTCGCTATCGCCGGAGTACTGATGTTGGGCGTATCCAAAATCTGGGGTCTTAAACTGGATTTCTCAAAGAAAGAACATGGATTCATACTGTTGCAAGGGCTGTTATTATTTGGTTTTAATTACTGGTGTATGTATTCAGCCGAGCTATATGTAACCAGTGGTTTGGTAGGTTTACTTTTCTCACTGCTTGTCTTCATGAATATTATTAACGCCCGCATCTTCCTTAGGGCTTCCATTGAGATAAAAGTAATTCTTGGAGGAATCCTTGGTTTAATTGGAACCAGTTTAATCTTCAGGCAAGATCTTAGCCATTTTTCATTTTCTGATGGTAAGATTATAGGATTGATCCTCGCTGTTGTTGGTACCTACATTGCTTCTCTTGGAAATATTACCTCGGCGAGAAACCAAAAAGCTGGTATCCCTGTAATCTCTTCTAATGCGTACGGAATGACTTACGGTGCTCTTGCAATGTTTTTGATTGCTGTTATCAACGGCAAAGAAATGACTTTTATCACCGATATATCCTACGTTTCATCACTGTTATACCTTGCAATTTTTGGATCCGTAATTGCTTTTGGTGCATATCTTACCTTAATCGGAAATATCGGGGCTGGAAAAGCAGCGTATGTATCGGTAATTGCACCTGTAATTGCCTTGGTCATATCTACCATTTTTGAAGATTACCAATGGTCGTCAAGTAGCTTGGCGGGAGCAGGACTTATTTTAGTTGGAAATGTGGTGGCATTACGGTCTTCTAAAAAGGATAAGAACTCATTTCCGAGAGTCCCGGAGATGAAAGCTCCTACTGAAGTACTTGAAGAAAATTTACCCGATCAACTTACTAAATAAAGATCCGGCTAATTTCGCTGTCTTTTTATGTTCATCAAAAGAAGGGTTAAGCTCACAAATATCGGCTGAGATTAGCTTTCCTGATTGTTTAACCAATTCGATAATATTCAACCCATGAATTAAATCTATCCCGTTCCAGGCAGGAGCGCTTACACCGGGAGCAACAGATGCCTTAAATACATCCAAACAAATGGTAAGATAAATATGTGTTCTCGAGTGAATGAATCGGCTAACGTTTTTCAAACATTCGGATTCTGAATTCATCACCTGGATATTTTCGCAATAACGAACATCCAGATCCTCAGCAGTTTTAAAAAGCGATGAAGTGTTGTTATCCCGGTTGATTCCATACACGAAATACTTCAGATCAAGATCGTTCTCTTTAGCATGTTCATGAGCTTGTAAGAATGGGGAACCTGAATGGGCAACTCCATTATACGGACGTAAATCAAAGTGAGCGTCTATGTTCAGAATTCCGATTTTACAATCCGGTTCAGTTTCCTGAAGAAAACCTGCAATGCCAAGAAAGTGTCCGAAAGCCGTTTCGTGCCCTCCACCAATAACTGTTGGGATATTCCCTTTCTTCAAAAGAAGATGAATCGTTTTACCCAACTCCTGCTGAGCGGATTCCAGATTATTATTCTTTGGGGTAATATTACCTGTATCGCAAAAGTCATCATCGCCATGCCAACTCAAAGAACCAATAGAAGAACTAAAATAATCTGGTCCTTCAGCAGCTCCCGTTCTCCCTCCATTTCGTTTCACTCCAATATCACACGGAAAACCCAAAAGCACCTTTTCATTTGAGGGAATTGAAGACCGTAAATCTGTTGTCTCTACAACCTGATGATATCGGAATTGGCTCTGGTCTGTTTCGGAATCCACACGGCCTTTCCATAAAGAAGAATCAGGGGCCCGATAAAGATCAGATTTAAAACTCAAAGCATTTCTCCTTAATTATGGTTGCTGCCGGTTTCAACTGACCTTGTTGATAAAAGATATCCCTGAAATCCTGAGTTTCGAAAACCGTGAAGGCGGCCGGATTATTTTCCTTTATCACTCCTCCTTCAATCCGCAGTGCAAACGCAGCTCTGAAAGTAATCGCGGCTAAGGTTTCTGCTATAGTAAGTTTTTCTGAAGCCCCCAAAACAGAAGCCTGTGTAATTAAATCTCCCATGGGAGCCGAACCCGGGTTCCAATCCGTTGCTATTGCCAGAGATGCACCGCCGTCCAGAAGTTTTCGGGCGGGAGTAAATTTCATGCCAAGTCCAAGCGAAGCACCAGGTAACGCAACTGCTACTGTTTTTGAGTTATTGAATACCTCAACACCTTTATCATCAGTAAATTCTAAATGATCTGCTGAAACACATCCGGTTTCATTGGCTATTTTCGATCCTCCGGGATGAAATTGATCTACATGCATCGTCATATCAAACCCAAGTTCGATCAGCTTTTCAGCATATTCTCTTGATTCCTCAGTCCCAAACGCTCCTTCTTCCACAAAGATATCCGCTCGTTTGGCTAATCCTTTTTCCTTGATTTCAGGAACTACTTCTCTGAGTAAAAAGTCCAGATATTCTTTATGAGAACCATCAAACTCTTTTGGTTTGATGTGGGCGCCAAGAAAGGTAGGAATTAGTTCGGCTTCCGTCTGCTCATTTGCTTCCTTAATACATTCGAGCATTTTCAACTCATCATTCAGGCTCAACCCATACCCGGATTTTACTTCAATGGTTGCAATACCCTGGCTGATATGTTGATTCGCTCTCTTCAGAATCCCCTTAATTAATTCTTCTTCTGAAGCTGATCTCGTTGCTGTAACCGTATCCATGATTCCCCCTCCAGCCGCAGCTATTTCGAGATAAGATTTACCCGCAACACGAAGAGCATAATCATTGATTCGGCTTCCTCCCCAACAAATATGGGTATGACAATCAATAAAGGCAGGTAAGGCTATAAGGTTTTTGTGATCATACAAATTTCTTTTTGCCTCAGGATATTTCTGAGCCAAAGTATCATACATATCAACTTCTGAGATTACACCAGCGTTAACGAGTACTCCTTGATTCCTCTGAACCTGAAGTTCCTCGTCTTTTAATGGGCCATGAAGAGGCAACCCTTCCATTGTAAGGAGTTGGGTAAAGGGACCGTAAAGGGTTTTGGAGTTCATAATTAACCGACCCCTTCTGTCTTCCCCTTAATAAGGGGAAGGACTCGTTGTTTACAATATGATATATCTCCGATAAAAAAGCGCTCCTCCTTATGAAACCTTCCTGATCGGCAGATAGGGAGATCGAAACTCTTATACATAATTGGCTATTTCTTTTTTGATACGATCAATTACGCTGTCCATATCATCTTCAATTTCACTGTTTCTGAATCTTAAAATGTGTATTCCGTTTCGTATTAAGAACACATCTTTGTTTACATCTTTTCTTTTTATTTCTTCGAGATCATGAATACCGCCATCTATTTCAATACAAGTATTTGCCTGGGGAATGAAGAAGTCTAAAATATACGGTCCTATTCCATATTTTCTTTTAAAACGCACCCCAAGAATCTGCTTATTGCGTACTCTCTCCCAAAATAGCTTTTCTGCTGAAGTCATTGACCTTCTGAGGCTCCTTCTTTGATCTAAGCTATTTCGCGGATTTTTAGTACCCATAAATATTTGATTCCTTCTAAAGATGAAGTACTCGCTCTTTACAATATGAGATAAATTAAGTTAAAAAGTCCTCTTCCTTTTGAAGGAGGAGACAGAGGAGGTATTAAACACAAATGATTCACATTAAATTATAAGGTTGTGTTCTCCACCTACTTCTGTTGCTTCTTCATAACCCGCATCATGATGACGGAAAATACCCATTGCAGGATCATTATGAAGTACTCTTTTCAGGCAGCGTTCAGCTCGGTCCGTTCCGTCTGCCAACACCACCATTCCTGCATGTTGGCTGTAACCCATTCCTACTCCTCCTCCATGATGAAAACTAACCCAGGTTGCACCTCCCGATGCATTTGAAAGTAGATTTAGTAATGGCCAGTCACTTACAGCATCCGTACCGTCTTTCATTCCTTCCGTTTCTCTGTTTGGGGATGCAACCGATCCACAATCAAGATGGTCGCGTCCTATCACGATTGGTGCCTTTACTTTTCCGGTTCTTACCAAATCGTTAAAAATGAGCCCTGCTTTTTCTCTTTCGCCCATTCCAAGCCAGCATATCCGGCATGGAAGCCCTTGAAAAGCCACTTTTTCTTTAGCTTCCTTTAACCAGTTAATCATGTTCTTGTTCTCTGGAAAAGCTTCTATCAAAGCCTGATCGGTTACATAAATATCTTCCGGATCTCCCGAGAGTGCCGCCCATCGAAACGGACCTTTTCCTTCGCAAAAAAGCGGACGGATGTAAGCCGGTACAAAACCCGGGAAATCAAAAGCGTTTTCTACGCCGCCCTGCTTAGCATAAGCCCGGAGGTTATTGCCATAATCAAAGGTAATGGCTCCCCGATTTTTGAGAGTTAACATGTGGCGAACATGACGAGCCATACTTTGTACAGATCGGCGCTCGTACTCTTTTGGATCGGACTTGCGAAGTTTCAAGGCTTCCTCAAGTGTGATTCCATTTGGTACATAACCGTTTAACGGGTCATGCGCTGAAGTTTGATCGGTTAGCACATCCGGTGTAATTCCATCTTCAATCAGTTTCTCCAGTACATCGCCGATATCACCAACCAACCCTACTGATAGATTTTCCTTTTTCTCTTTGGCTTCCATCGCCCACTGAATGGCCTCATCATAAGAGTGGGTCATCTTGTCAATGTATCGGGTTTTGATCCTTTTTTTGATTCGCTCAGGATCAATATCCACACCAAGAAAGGTAGCGCCGGCCATAGTTGCTGCAAGAGGCTGAGCACCTCCCATGCCTCCGATTCCACCAGTTACCAGCAGTTTTCCACGGAGATCTTCCCCGAAGTGTTTTTCTCCGCAAGCCACAAACGTCTCGTACGTTCCCTGTAAGATTCCCTGCGTTCCAATGTAAATCCAGGAACCTGCCGTCATCTGACCGTACATCATCAACCCCTTTTCTTTCAGATCATTGAAGTGATTCCAGTTTGCCCACTCCGGAACTAAATTACTATTCGCAATTAATACACGAGGTGCTTCAGGATGTGTTCGCACAATCCCTACCGGCTTCCCCGACTGCACCAACAGGCTGTGATGTTCATCCAACTCCATCAGGGTTTTGATGATTTTTTCCAAAGCCTCCCTGCTTCTTACGGCCTGTCCGTTTCCTCCATAAACAATGAATTCTTCTGGATTTTCAGCCACATCCTGATCCAGATTATTCAGGAGCATTCGAAGCGGTGCTTCCGTCTGCCAGCTTTTGGTGTTTAGCTTGCTCCCCTTCGGCGCTTTATAGTTGGGATGCGATGCGTATGTATTAAGAAAGTCGGAATAGTTCATCGTAGGTTCCGTTTAAGTCGATATTATGCTGACTTGCTATATCTTGGGCAAGCTGCGTGAGTTTATAATTTTTGATTAATGCATGCGCTTTGGAGATATCATCTGCAAATACCCGATCATTGTCGGCATGGTCGATGTAATCTCGAACCAATTCATGACAGGCTTCCAGAATAACTCCTGATTTCATCGGTCTGCGAAAGTCAAATGCCTGCGCTGCTGTAACCAATTCTATTGCCAGAATTTGCTCCAGATTTCCAATCACCTGGTTTAATTTTCTGGCGCTGATGGAGCCCATGCTTACATGATCTTCCTGACCGAGTGAAGTTGGAATGCTATCTGCTGAAGCAGGAAAACACAGGGTTTTATTCTCACTTACTAAAGCCGCTGAAGTGTACTGAGGAATCATAAATCCAGAGTTCAGACCAATTTCATCCATTAGTAATTTTGGGAGCCCTTCGTGCCCTCCTTCAAGTAGCAAATAAATCCTCCGGTCTGATATATTTCCAATTTCGTGGGCTGCCAAAGTAAGATAATCACAAGGAAGAGCGAGTGGCTGCCCGTGAAAGTTTCCTCCGCTGATGGTTTCTTTTTCTGAAAGGATGATCGGGTTATCGGTAACAGAGTTCATTTCCACATCAACTAATTCCTTCACATGAAGCCAGGCATTTCTGGATGATCCGTGAACCTGCGGAATACATCGTATAGAATAAGGGTCCTGAACCCTGCCACAGTTGGCATGAGACTGAACCATTTCTGAGTCTTTCAGTAACTCTCTTAAACGACGGGCTACTAACAGGGACCCACTAAAGGGTCTGATTTTATGCAAATCTTCAATAAAAGGGCTTACACTTCCAAGCGCCCCCTCAAGGCTCATTGCCCCGATAATGTCTGCCGTATTCAGCGCATGATGCAATCGATAAACAGCAGAAGCTGCATGAGCCGCAATAAATTGTGTTCCGTTAATAAGAGCCAGACCTTCTTTTGCTTTCAGTTGTAGTGGTTCCAGTCCAAGTTCGGAATAGACAACAGATGACTCTTTTCTTTCCTCTTTATATATCACTTCTCCTAAGCCAATCAGTGGCAAAAATAAATGGGCTAAAGGAGCCAAATCACCTGAAGCACCTACTGAACCTTGCTCGGGAACTATCGGTACAATATCATTTTGAATAAAGAAAATGATTCGATCTAAGGTTGATTCCTGAATCCCCGAAAAACCCATGCTCAGATTATGAACTTTGAGTACCATCATAGCCTTTGCTATTTCAGCAGCAATTGGTTTGCCAACCCCCACGCTGTGGCTTCTAAGAATATTATCCTGGAGCTTAGCTGTGTTCTCTTTTGAAATTACAGTATTACAAAGGGGACCGAAGCCTGTATTTACCCCATAGACTACATCTCCGTTTTCTATGATTTTTTCTACATACCCGGAGCTCTTCCTTACTTTTTCTCTGGCTTCCTCACCAAGCGATACTTCTACCTTACCCCGGCAAATATCTACCAGATGTTGAATGGTTAGTGTATCTGTCCCGAATTTGAATTCCTTTGCCACTTCTTTTTAAGAGAAGGTAGCATGAGATATTAATGTTTTGAAATACTTAATAAACATATATTAATAATTATGAGTAATAATTTAGAGCTTCGTCATCTCCGTTATTTTCTTACTGTAGCAGATGAACTACATTTCAGTAAATCTGCGAAAAAGCTGTTCATCACACAGCCTGCGTTGAGTCGGCAGATAAAACAACTCGAAAGTTATCTGAATACGGATTTGTTTGTTCGTGATAAACGGAATGTCAGCCTAACTAAAACCGGTGAGTATTTAAAAGATGAAGCGGAGTTTCTATTTAATCATCTGGATTTTGTACAGCAGAATATTCTTCATTTGAATGCAGGTGATAAGGGCCAGCTTCGGATTGGATTTGTTGGTTCGGCTATGCATTCTATAATTCCCGGTTTGTTGAAACAAATTCATGCTCAGTCGCCTGATATTCATACCGTATTAACCGAGTTGACTAATCAGGAACAAGTTGACCGGGTTCGTAAAGACGAACTTGATATAGGCTTCATCAGAACTATGAGGCTGCCGGATGGGCTTAGAAAAAAGGATGTTTATGAAGAGACTTTCTGCCTCGTACTCCCAAAAAATCATGCTTTGGATAAGCATAATTTTGACTCAGTAAAAGATCTGGAAGATGAAGCTTTTATTCTCTTTTCAAGTCAGTACAGCCACGGATATTATGAAAAGATTATGAGCATCTTCGAAGACCAGGGTTTTACTCCCAAAGTGGCGCATGAGTCTGTTCATGCTAATACGATTTTCAGGTTGGTAGAAAATGGCTTGGGAATTGGTATCGTGCCTAGTTCTTTAAAACAGGGATTCGATCTTAGCATCAAGTTCATTGACCTGGTAGATATTCCACAGAGAACGACTCTTTCGGCTATCTGGAAGCAGGAAAACAGAAATCCCATTCTGAACCAAATAATTAAGCTGCTAAAATAGATCCCCTAAAATCAGTGTAATAGATAGAGTCGATCAATATAATGTTGCAACATTAATGTTTAAACATTAGTATTCCCGTGTTCAATTATTATTACAAACAATCAAAACAATATTATTATGAAAACTTTTAATGTCCCCACCAGAGATCAGGTTAACGAAAACAATCAGCAGCTTTTTGATAAGCTCGAAAACATGGTAGGGTTTGTTCCGAATTTATATGCCACCTACGCCCATAATGAAACAGCATTGGGTGATTATCTGGAATTGCAAAACCGTAAGAGTACTCTGTCGGCTGAAGAAAGAGAAATTATTAACCTTGTAGTGAGTGAAGTAAACCAATGCTATTACTGCCTATCTGCCCACACTGCTATTGGAAAAATGAATGGCTTTAGTGATGATCAGATTTTGGAAATCAGACAGGCAGAAATCAATTTTGATGAAAAGTATGATGCACTCGCAACATTTGTGAAAAGCTCGGTTGAGAACAGAAGTAAACCTTCTGATGAAGCCACACATGCTTTATTTGAAGTCGGATATGATGAAGCTAATCTTATTGATATCATCATGGTTATTGGCGATAAAATGATAAGTAACTTTATCCACGGGACTACAAAAATCCCAATCGATTTTCCTGAGGCACAACCTCTTGAAGAATTGATTGAAGCATAAACACCACCTTAAACAGACCAACTAAATAGTTGGTCTGTTTAAAATTTCTACTCTATGGATACTACAACTCCCGAGTCAAAACAGATTAACGAATGGGAACAGCTCAGAATAAATTTACATCGCACCAGTAATTTGGTGAAAAATGAGATAAGAGCTTTTCTTGAACAATTTGATATAACTCCTCAGCAGTTTAGCATCCTTAATATACTTAGAGAAGCTGATGGGGAGCCACTCTCCACCAATGACATTTGTGAAAAAATGGTCGATAAAATGTCGGATACTTCAAGAATTGTAGACCGGCTCATTTCAAAAGATCTGGCCTGGAAACAGCCTTGTTCACATGATGGAAGAAAAGTACAGGTTTTCTTAAGTAATGAGGGCAAGTATTTACTTTCCACAATAGATACTAAACTAAAGAATCTGAATTCAATTTTTTATAGCCTTTCCAAAGATGAAGCTAGCCAACTAAATGGCTTACTCGAAAAACTACGTCCTTGATTAATCTCCCCTATTCATCTACTATGCATTTTTAACTAAGCAATGGATGATGAGCGAAGCAAAACACATTATCAGCTGGTTCGAGCTTCCGGTTTCTGATATGGATCGGGCCAAAACCTTTTACGAAGCCATTTTTGATATAGAACTTCAACTAATGGATCTGGGTGAGAATTTTAAGATGGCTGTATTTCCGGGAGGTCAGTCTGTAGTGGGAGGGGCATTGGTTTGGAATGAAGGATATTACCGACCAAGTAGTACACATGGTCCGCTTATCCATTTTAATGCCAATCCCGATCTTCAAGTTGTACAAGACAGAATTGAAGATGCTGGGGGAACGGTGTCCATCCCAAAAAGAGAAATTGGTCCCGGAATGGGTTTCATGGCTATTTTTGAAGATCCAGAAGGTAACCGGGTAGCGTTGCATTCGGATCAATAGTGGACACCTTCAACACAATCACCGTTATTACCAATATTCTTTTCGCTCGGTTAGGTGTTCGGCTTGTTAGAAAATATATCTCCGCTAAACATGTTGATGAAACCAAAGACAACGATCAGTCGTAACTCAGCCCGAACTTTAAATTGTTGGTCATGCTATATCCTAAAAATCACTTGCCTCCTCTTGGTCTCTTTATAGGGCTTATTCTTTCCACAGCAGTTTTTGCTCAATCCTCTATCGATGAGGGTATTGCTCTTTTTGAAGACGGCAAGGTAAATGAAGCGAAAGGTTTTTTTGAAGACTTCATCAAAACTAATAAAAAGCACCCTGAAGCCAATTTTTATATGGGTAGAATTTATTTTGATGAAGATGAATTTGGCGATGCAATTGACTGGCTCGAAAAAGCAGCTAACTACGAATCCGGGAATTCGAAGTATTATATGTGGCTGGGGCATTCTTATGGAAGAAGGGCTCAAAACGCCGGTAAACTTAAACAAGCATTTTATGCCAGAGATTCCAGAAAGAATTATGAAAAATCGGTAGAGCTGGATCCTGATAATGTGGAAGCTCGTGAAAGTGTGATGGAATTCTATTTACAGGCTCCGGGCTTTATGGGAGGCGGGCGAGATAAAGCAGAAAATCAGGCTCAAGCCATCATGAATCTTGATAAAGAAGCAGGATATATGGCTTGGGGAAGAATCTACTCGTATTACGATGAAGACGATAAAGTTTTTGAAAATTACACCCAGGCAGTGCAGGAGTTCCCATCTGCAATGGGTCCTTACTATGAGCTTTTCAGCTACTATTTTAACAGACAAGAATACGAAAAAGCAGCCGAAATGGCTCGTAAACAGCTTACAGTGAATGATACAACGGCAGTAGTTTATTATAACCTGGGTAATGCGTTACAATGGGGTGAAGTATGGAGTGAATCAATAGAAGCCTATCAAAAGGCTCTGGAGATTGAGCCCGAATTCTATAATACCTGGTACCAAATAGGGAGATTAGCCGCAGTTTCCGGAAATTATGAATCTGAAGGAGAAGAGTACTTAATCAAGCTAATCTCTCTGGATGACCCTTTAAATGATAATACTCTGGCCTGGTCACATTTCAGGCTTGGAACAATTTACGAATCGAAACAAAACCTGGAAGCAGCGGAAGAGCAATACAAGGCTGCTTTAAAAAAGGATAAAGACCACGAACAGGCAAAAGAAGCTTTAGATAGATTGAAGTAAATTAAATAAGCTTCTGATTTTTTGCAGCATAATAAGCCGCACCAACAATACTTGCATCTCTGCCAAATTCTGCTGGTTTAAGCTTTGTACTTATTTTGATATAGGGCATCACTTTCTCTGGTTTTTTACTAATCTGACCGCCGAGAATAAACATATCCGGATGAAACAGATGTTCGTAATGTTCCAGCACAAACTGAAGTCGTTTAGCCCAGGTTTTCTTCCGAACTCCCTCTTCTTTACGGGCCGTATTTGATGCCCGGTCTTCAATCTTAATTCCTTTAATCTCAATCTGTCCGAGCTCGGTATTTGGCACGAGGTTTCCATCCACAAAAATAGAAGACCCAATTCCATCGCCAATGTTTAACACAACTACTGTTCCGGAGGCTTTCCGCCCCACACCAAAAGTCATTTCCGCGATACCGGTTGCGTCGGTTTGATTAATCACATTTACTTTACAGCCTGTAATCTCAGAAAAGAGGTGCTCTGCATCGGCATCTACCCAGGCTTCATTAATTCGGTTGGCAGAAAGAATGATTCCTTTCGTGGTTGGAGCGGGAAATGAACATCCTACCGGACCTTTCCAGTCAAATTTCTTTACCACTTTATGAATCTTGGAAATGAGTTTATGAGGCCGGGAATCTTCTGCACTATCCGTAGATTTTTTGCCGGACACAATTTCCCCCTTCTCGGTATCAACAATTGCACCTTTAATACTTTTACCAACTATATCTATCCCCAGGACTTCCACTTAGCAGATTCGCTTAACAATTTCTTAATCTGGATTTCTATGATAAGGAATGCTTTCAAAAATCCAATGTTAAGTTTTTGACTTTTTGATTAGTCAGAAACAGTAGTCATAAATTGTTTACTTCTCTACCAGCACCCAACCTTCTTCATCAACCAGGCGCTTAGCATGCTTCCATTTGATTTCTTTGGTTGCACCACTGCTCATGTTTTGAATGGTAACGTGATCGTTGCGTCCGGGCTCATCGGCTACTTCAACCGGTTTGCGTTTTACGTTCGGTCCTGCCGGACGTGGCTGATTTCCATTCTCTGGCTGAGCAGGAGCCTGAAGTCCCATTCCGGTTGAATCGGCATGCTGAGTTTGCATTTTACTGGTATCAAAACGTGATTTCTGCTGCTGTGCTTGTTGTACCTGGTTGTCTCCCATTTGAGCTTCAGGGAAAGATTTCCAGATTAAAGAAATAGCTTCCTGGTTAATCATACCCAGCAACTGCTTGAACATATCGAACGCTTCGCGCTTGTATTCCAGCAACGGATCTTTCTGGGCGAATGATCTCAACCCAATCCCTTCTTTCACCGAATCCAGTTCCCGAAGATGCTGCATCCATTTATCATCAATCACAGAAAGTACCGCTGATTTTTCCAGCGCACGTGCAACTTCTCTGCCTTCATTTTCAAGTGCGGCTTCTACATCAACAACCACCCGCATACGTCGGAGTCCATCACTGAAAATTACCTGAACTTTGTCTGGTCGCCGATCAGGATTTGACTCCGTGATTCTCTTCATCACTTCATAAAGCGGCTTTGCCATCATCTCTTCTTTGCGCTTGTACACTTCCAGCGCTCTGGCAATAATCATTTCCACCAGTTCATCCTCATCCATCTGACGCCATTTCTCCCCATCAAATTCAACATCAACAGCCAGGTTTCGGAGTATTTCAGAATGGAGTCCTTCATAGTCTCCGGCCATCACGTGATCCGTGACCATGTCTTCAACCAGCTCTTCCAACATCCCAAGGATATCGGTTCGCAGCTGATCTCCCAACAGGGCATGCTTACGGCGAGCATAAATCACATTCCGCTGATTATTCAACACATCATCGTATTCCAACTGTCGTTTTCTGATGCTGAAGTTATTCTGCTCTACTTTTGATTGAGCCCTTTCCAACGACTTGGTTATCCACGGGTGGGTAATCACTTCGCCTTCTTCAAAGCTGAGCTTGTCCATCACATTGGCAACACGGTCGCTCATAAACAACGACATCAATTTATCTTCCAGAGACACAAAGAACTGCGATTCACCGGGATCTCCCTGTCGACCGGAACGACCGCGAAGCTGCAAATCAATTCGGCGGGATTCGTGACGCTCGGTTCCTAAAATGGCAAGACCGCCGTTTTCTTTCACACCTGGTGCAAGCTTAATATCAGTACCACGACCGGCCATATTTGTAGCCACAGTTACTGCGCCGGGTTGACCGGCCTGCTTCACAATCTCACTTTCGCGCGCATGTTGCTTAGCATTCAAAACGTTATGAGCAATTCCTGCCCTCTGAAGCATACGACTCATCGTTTCGGAAACTTCCACACTGGTAGTTCCAACCAGAACAGGCTGACCATTTTTATGATACTCTTCAATCTTATCGATTGAAGCCTTAAACTTTTCGCGCTTGGTTTTGAAAACCAAATCTTCTTTATCATCACGCTGAATTGGGCGGTTGGTTGGAATTACCACCACATCAAGTTCATAAATTTCGTTGAATTCGCCCTCTTCCGTTTCAGCAGTCCCCGTCATACCCGAAAGCTTGTGGTACATTCGAAAATAGTTCTGCAAGGTGATGGTTGCATACGTCTGGGTAGATGCTTCTACTTTAACATTTTCTTTCGCTTCAATTGCCTGGTGTAAACCATCTGAATAACGCCGACCTGAAAGTACCCGTCCAGTATGTTCATCCACAATCTGAACTTTGCCATCCTGAACGATGTATTCTTCTTCCTTCTCGAAGTTGGTGTACGCTTTCAGAAGCTGATTTACCGTGTGAATACGGTCGCCACGCTCTGCAAACAATCGGTGTAGCTCGCTGAACTTACTCTCGCGTTCCTCTCGAACTTCAGTCTTAGCCTCGTCGATCTTCTTTTGCTTATATTCTTCGCTTAAGTCCTGAGCTTTAACTGCTTCAATTTTCTCCTTCTCCAGCTCTTCGACTTCCTTTTCAATTACAGAAGTTTCAACACCTAAATCCGGGATCACAAAAAACTCGGAATCTTCGTTTTTCTGAGTCACGAACTCCCTCCCTTTTTCTGTCATCTCGATGGAGTTCATCTTCATATCTACGGCATAGTACAAATATTCATCTACCACCGGCATGTTTTTGGCATTATCAGCTAAGTAGAAGGCTTCTGTTTTCTGGATCAGTTTCTGGATGCTCGGCTCCTGGAGCATCTTTTTGAATCGTGTGTTCTTCGGAAAACCGCGCTGTGCCCGGAAGAGTGCAAGTCCAGCTTCTTCTTCATTGCCCTCATCCAATAGTTTCTGACCTTCCTGAACGAGTTGCGCCACCAGCTTTTTTTGAGCTGCTACCAAAGCTTCAATCCTTGGCTTCATCTCAATATACTTATCCGATTTATTATCATGAGGAACCGGGCCTGAAATGATAAGCGGGGTTCTGGCTTCATCAATTAAAATAGAATCCACCTCATCAATAATCGTATAGTGATGTTCTTTCTGAACCAGTTGCTCCTTACCAATCACCATATTATCACGCAAATAGTCGAAGCCAAACTCGTTATTTGTTCCATAAGTGATGTCCGCGCGATAAGCTTTCCGGCGTTGCTCAGTATTTGGCTCGTATCGATCGATACAGTCTACATGTATGTCGTGGAAGTTGAAGATTGGCTCGTTCCACTCAGCATCTCGTTTTGCCAGATAGTTATTTACTGTAATTACATGAACTCCTTTGCCTGCAAGAGCATTCAAAAATGCCGGGAAAATAGCCACAAGTGTTTTACCCTCACCCGTTTTCATTTCGGCAATCTTTCCCTGGTGCAGCACAATCGCTCCCACTAATTGTACATCATAAGGAATCATATTCCATTCAACTTCATCACCCGCTACTTTCCAGCTTTTACCGACAAATCGACGGCAGGTATCTTTAAGTACTGCATAAGCTTCGGGCAAAATGTCATTCAGTACACCTTCAATGATGTCTAATTCCTGTTGTTCCAGCTTCTCAAGTTCATCAGCCAGATCCCGGTGCTCTGACGGTGATAAGTCCTCAATGTTGTCCAGTTGCTTCTTTACTTCATCAATTCGCTCTCTGGTTTCCTTTGTTGCTTCCTGGATTTCATTCTTGAAGCCTTCCGTTTTGGCTTTAAGTTGATCATCACTCAATTTCTCCATTTCAGGACCGTAAGACTTAATCTTGTCTACAATCGGCTGAATGGACTTAATGTCTTTCTCGCTCTTTGAGCCAAATATCTTGGTAATGAGCTTTCCTACTTTATCAATCATAATCTCGCGTGGAGTCAGGTTTATTTTTCTGCGCTAAAGGTAACCTTATATACAGGCTCGTTCAACAGCGCCACCTACCTTTAATCAAATATTACGCCAGCCTGAATAAGTCTGTCAGATTGTGTTCAATAAAAAACCCCTGACAAATTCCATTGTCAGGGGCTGTGTTACCTATGTTATAGAAGTTATGCTTCTTCAAACATATTCTTTGAACTCCAAGCTTTTTGAGTTTCTTTTAGAGCTTTTTCTGCTATTGCATTCACATCTGTATCAGATTCAGCTAGCTCCTCAGCTACTACAAAAGGTATCGTTTGATTAGTGTCTGTTATTAACTGCGCTACTCTTGTCAGACTATTCTGAGCAAAATTTGCGAGGTTTTCATTCTCATTTACAAGTGCAGCAGTATACAACATGGTATATCCGCTGGATAGCATACTTAGCGCAATGTAGTCATCACGCAAAATTTTTGACACAGGATCTTTTCTAAGGGTATCAATATTCCCTGCTATTGTGCCAAAAAGGGTTGCTGCTTTCTCTTTGAAAAATTCAAATCTTGATTCTTCAACAAAATCATCAAAATTTTCCAGCTCATTTATTTGTGTTGTTAATGCAATATCTATGTTATGCAGTAGATCGACTGCCTTCGTGTTATTTAAGGTATCGGAAGTTTTCTGAGATCGTACTACACTTAAGAAGTGCTTATTAAAATTAAGTAGATCGTTAGTATATGTTATTACCTTCTCGTTACTCATAAATTCCTTTTCTTAGATTTTGATTATCAAGTTCACCTATATAATGGGTGTAAGCCTATAATCATTCGAAAAAAGCCTTCGATGATACCAATAAGGTGTATAAGTACTCCCTATAGCAAAAAGCCCGGCAGGATTCTGCCGGGCTTTAAGTCTTTTGCTACAACTTGTTATTGAATTGTAAATTGAACCATTACGATGTTTTCACTTTCAATAACCGGAGGATCGTTAGAACCTTCACTCCCATCAAACTCATAAGAACCAATGGTTCCATTATCGATATGAAGCATAGCCCATACTTTATCGCCTGATTCTAGTGTTTCACCACTATTTAAAGTGATTTCTACATCGGAATTAGCACCAAGGTAAACCTGAGCTTTTCCAATTTCATCGGGTACAACAGGCGCATTACTTCCATTATCTCTGTGGAGAACAATAAATCCGATTTGCTTGGTATTCACTTCATCGATTGTAACCATAGTTCCATTTGATGATTGATCAGACGCTACTACTGATGCTTCAGGAGTAGCTCCCATCACTGTAATAGAAGTCATAAGAATTCCATTCGCAGTAATTACAGGCTGGTCGTTAACACCAACTCCATCAAATTCGTACTCTCCTTTTACACCGGTATCGTAATGAACCATTGGCCATAACTGTTCGCCGTCTTCAACTACTTCACCTTCATTAAACATGATTTCTACATCGGTGTTCATTCCGGTTGTAATATGAGCTTTACCAATAATCTCAGGAACCTGAGGACCATCATTAGTAGCGTTTGAGCGGTGTACGACAACCCAACCATCGGTGTCTGAGTTTACATCAACCATCATGGAGTTGTTCATGATCATTTGATCTTCAGCTGTGAGAGAAGACATATTTGCCTGAACTTCGAATGAGGTCAGCACAATATCTGTACCTGAAAGTACAGGACCGTCAAATCCGTTTTGTCCGTCAAACTCATACTCTCCTTCTGTTCCTGTATCAAAGTGGAGCATAGGGTATAACATATCTCCAGTCTGTACATTTGCTTCGCTGTCTACCGAGATTTCAACTCCGGTATTTGTTCCGGCCATTACAGGAGCTTTACCAATAATTTCAGGAACTTGAGGTCCATCATTAGTGGCATTTGATGCATGAATCACAATCCAGCCATCTTCAGCTGCATTAACATCCACCACAAAAATATTGCCCATATTTACCTGATCTTCTGATGTAATCATAGGATCGGTTTGAGAAATTGAAAATGAAGTCATTACAATTTCTTCTTCAAAAATAACCGGGCCGTCAAAGCCATTCTGGCCATCAAACTCATACTCTCCGATAGTTCCATCATCTATATGAAGCATTGCCCATAGTTTTTCATTATTGGAAACACCTTCTTCAAGCTGAATTGCTACTGAGGTATTTTCGCCTTCGCTAACTTGTGCCTTTCCAATAATATCCGGAACCAAAGGTCCGTCATTATTGGAGTTTGAACGGTGGATTACAATCCATCCATCCTGAGGAGCTGTCACTCCGGAAATCATAACCTGATTTCCATTCATAGTTCCCTGTGTTGATACTGATACTTCGGGAATAACAGTCATTTCATCTCCACCTGTAGAACTCTCGTCACAAGCAAAGAATGGTACCGTTAGTACCAAAGTTAAGATTATAATTTTCTTTAGTGATTTCATTGTTTTCTTGATGTTTAATAGTTCTTATTCTGACTGTTAGTACGAAGTCTTTCCCGAAGCAGATTGGCTCTTTTTTTATTCTCTCCGATTATTTAAAGAAATACTATTGTTAAGGTTCGTTTTGTATGAATTTCTCCTTATATTTGAAGCCTTTTTGGATTACGAAATCGAACCGAAAATTATCCTGATTCATGAAACGTACATTTCAACCTAGTAATAGAAAGCGCAAGAACAAGCACGGGTTCCGTAAGCGAATGTCTTCTGCAAACGGACAAAAAGTAGTCGCTGGCCGCCGTGCAAAAGGTCGCCATAAGCTTACTGTAAGTGATGAGAAAAAAGGAGCCAAGTAATTTTACTGCTCCTTCTCCTCGTAGGTTTACTTTACCTAAGTCTCATATCTTACGGGGCAGACGGAATTTCCAGCAACTCTTTGAGAGCAGGAAATTCATCAATACGCCAACAATTTCTGTTCGCTTTGCAGTTTACTCTTCAAACAAAGAAGGTTTCAAAGTTGGCTTTATCTCACCCAAAAAAATTGGCAATGCCGTTCAACGAAATCGTTATAAGCGATTGATGCGTGAAGCTTACCGATTAAATAAACACACATTGTCGGAAGCAATGAATAATTTTGAAGGCTCACTACATGTTGTTTGTATTGCCCGACACACTAAACCAGATTATCATGCAATCGAAAATGACATGGTAACTCTGCTCGGGGATTTGCGTAGCCGCATCCTTTCCGCTAATAAATCTGAAGAATTTTAAATACGCTGACTTTTGGATAAAAATACCGTAATCGGATTTTCACTCATTTTTCTACTCATGCTTGGCTGGTTTTATTTCACCATGCCCAGTGAAGAGCAATTAGCTGAACAACGCCGGCTACAAGCTGTTCAGGATAGCCTCGCTCTTGTTCAGGACATGGAAGACGCAGCTGTCGCCGAAGAAGAGGCCACTGCACAAACCGAAACATTTATTGAAGATGCTGAAGAAGAGGAAGTAGCTCCTGCCGGAATGTTTGGAGTAACTCAGGATAGCATCCAGACAGAATTCACCGTTGAGACTCCTTTATATTCTGCGGTATTTACCAATAAAGGTGCCGGACCTTCACAATTCATTTTAAAAACTCACCAAACCTGGGATGGACAACCCGTCCAGTTGGTTGGTGATACAACCCGTTCAGCTTATAACACCGGGTTCCTTACCACCGAGAACTACAATATCGAGACCCAGAATCTCATCTTCAGACAGGTTAATGCCGGAAGCTCGGTAACCGTAGCTGAAGGTGATAGCAAAGAACTTACCTATGTTCTTGATCTGGAAAACGGCCGGAGACTGGAATATACCTATACCTTTTTTGGCGATAACTATGAGGTAGATCTGGATGTTCGTTTTGTTGGGCTTCGTGATTACATCATTGGAAGAGAAATAGATTTTGGCTGGAATACCCCTCTTCGTTTTACTGAACTTGATCGTGTTCAGGAAGCTTTGGCAACATCCGCCTATCTTTACGCGGGTGAAGAGCTGGAGCAATTAAAAGCCGATGATTTTGAAGAAAATAATGGGTTAAAAGAGCAACGAATAAACGGAACTATTGATTGGGTAGCTACCAAAACCAAATTCTTTGCACAGATTATTCAGCCGGTTACACCTTCGGTTGGAGCCTATTTAAAAGGACAGGTTAACGGCGAAGTAGATGACCCATTTACCGATCATAGTTATTCAGCTTCTGTAACTTCTGATATTCCGAGTGATGGAACGGTTTCTTTTGAGCTCTACCTTGGCCCTATGAAATATTACGATGTGAAGGACTTCAACGAACACGCTTTTGATATGGTTGAAGTGGGATATGGCTGGCTGCGTTGGTTCTCTGATCCATTTGTGCGCTTTATCGTGATTCCGTTTTTCACCTTCTTTAGTGGTTTCATCTCCAATTACGGGGTTTTGATTATCATCTTTGCTGCCTCCGTTAAACTGATTCTATCTCCACTTACCATTAAGAGTTATCGAAGTATGGCGGCCATGAAAGAGCTTCAACCACAGATGAAGGAAATTCAGGAGAAGTACAAAGACAATCCCCAGAAGCAACAAAAAGCTACGATGGATCTCTATCGTAAGAATAAAGTGAATCCATTGGGCGGTTGTTTGCCTATGCTCCTGCAGTTCCCGATCCTTATTACTCTCTGGAGATTCTTCCAGAATTCTATTCTTCTCCGTCAGGAATCATTCATGTGGGTAAGTGATTTATCTGCGCCGGATTATATCATTAGCTTACCTTTTTCCATTCCTTTTCTTGGTGATCAGATTGCCGGTCTTGTTTTATTGATGACTGCCTCTATGGTTCTCCAAAGTAAACTTACGGCAGGAGCATCAGGAGGTGGAGCTTCAAATCCAATGGCACAACAAATGAAAGTAATGCAGTACTTTCTGCCCATTATGCTGTTGTTCGTCTTCAACAACTTTGCCTCAGGATTGAGTTTGTATTATTTGATTTTCAACCTGCTTTCAATCGTTCAGCAGTTATACATCAACAAAACTACACACGAAGCTGCTGTAGCTAAAACGTAGTTTGGATAATTGAAACTCGTTAATCGTTATTTGTTATTATTATCAACGAATAACGATTAACAATTATCCATGCGCAGCAAAGCACTCCATCACTTTCCTCACATTTCCTTTAAAGGGGAAGAGAAACTGCTTTGGAATCCGGTTTTAAAGAAAGCGTTCAAGAATCTTCCCGAAGAACGGGTTCGTCTTCAATTGGTTGATTACTTAATCGAGGAATCCGGTTTTTCGCAGCATCGTATTTCGTTAGAATCGCCTGTTAAGCTTCCACGAGATAAATCAAAATCCCGTACTGATCTCATTTGTTATAACGATGCATTCAATCCTCTGCTTTTGGTTGAATGCAAAGCTCCTGAGATTCGACTTGATGCTAAGGTCGCCCTACAGATTGCTAGATATAACCAACAGGTGGAAGCCCCTTTTCTTTTGGTAACAAACGGCCTTTCTGAGTTCTGGTTTTCTCAGGAAAACGAGGCCCTCCATTTCCTTGATGTGATTCCTGAACCCTTTAATTCTTCGCAGACTGTTGATCGGAATTTTGAGTATTGGTCGAAGCGGGGATTCGCTGGAAAGAACTCCCATCCCCAAACAAGAATATGGATCACTGAAAGCTGTCTTAGTCTTTTTTGTGATGAAGTTTCTACTCCAAAATTCTTCAGCTTTGAAGGAACCTCCCCAGAACTTGGTCTTGCCAATTATTATCAGATTTTTGAAGTCGGCGAGAATAATCGTTTAGCTCTTTCGCTCAGCTCAACCCCATTCGGCGCCACAAGACTAAATGCAATCCTGAATAATGAAGGTGAAAATGTAGCACTTCTCTCTGTTTCTTTGGATTTAGTCGCTTCAGAAGAACCAAGGAATACCATCATTCATTCTGCCTCCGGATTTCATCACCTGGATATCAAAGATGAAATCGGGTTTGGTTTTGAACAGGAACTAGCTAGTTATGTGACGGCTATTTCAGATTTGATGGATTGATTTTATTCGTCATCCTGTCTGTCGGTTTTTTCTAAAGACCTTCTCCATGCCAAGTATCCTGCAAAAGCTAAACCTGTAAAGATCAGAAACTGAAAGCTCGTCAACACTAGTCCCTTATAAAAGTACAGGGGTATTGAAATCAGGTCAGTAATAATCCACGCGATCCAGCTTTCGAGTTTTTTGCGAGCCATTAGCCACATTCCAAGTATAGCAAAACAGGTAGTGGTAGCATCCCAGATTGGGACATCACTATCAGTGAAGTGCATTAACACAAAAACCAAAACAAAAAACGAACCAACCAGCAAGCCTATTGAAATCCACCACTCTTTTAAAGAATTAGTAGTAACCGGAATCTGAGCTCTGTTTTCATCCTCTGTATTGGTCCAATGGTACCAACCATACACACTCATCACAAAGTAATAACTGTTCACACCCATATCGGCATAGAGCTGATAATTGAACCCGAAATAGACATAAATCAAAACGCTGATGATCCCGGTTGGATACACCAGTATATTTTCTTTCATGGAAAACCAAACGCTCATCAAACCGGTTATAACAGCGATCCACTCCAAAGCCGTAGTTTGATAAATACCAGCAATTATGCCGTCGATGATTGGGTGCATGTATTTTACTTTTTGTCAACCTCTCCATCATCCTGAACTTGTTTCAAGATATGTGATGATCGAATCGCTGGCATAGATAAGAATTAAATCGAAGAATCACACCCCGCAGTATTAGCCCCGAATCGACATCCTTCAAAGGAGGACTTAATCTAATCCCGAAATTTATTTATTAAATTGGCCATTGTTTCTTCATCTGTGATTTCGATCCAACCAACAAATACCCAAATTAGATACGGATTATGATCTTCATACCAATCGGATCCTAATGCCCAACATACGAAAGCGGCATCTTGGTAATATGGATTCGCATATTCTCTCTCTACACCGTTTATTCGAAAGTTAATATTGCCTGAATGATACTCATCTAACAAGTTTTGCCATCTATTAGACCTTGTTGAATATACCTTCCTTTCATTTCCATTGACTTCCATGCTGAAAACAGTATCCAATGCAGCAATTGAGGTTGACCAAAATCTTTCCCCAATATATGAATAAGTAGTATCCTCATAGGTTTCTTGGAACAATACTTTTCCATCAATTTCAGGCGAACACATTTCGGTTCCCTCCAAATACTCATAACCTTTAACCAGTAACCGCTCAGTTCCCCAAATCCACCAAGTCAAGGCATGGAGCACAAAGAACCCGATCACAAACAACAGTATTTTCTTCCTAAAACTCATTGAATTACAATTAACGAATAACGAAACCCAATTAACTAAAAAAATTCATTATACTCGCATCGGTAACATTTTAAATTTTTCATTGAATCATTCTTAATTCAAAATAATGCCATTCAATACCCTCGATTACTTCGTTATTGCTGCTTATGTAGTACTGCTTATCGTTGTCGCGTACATCGCTAAGAAAAGAGGTCAGCAGTCGCTGGACGATTACTTTGCCGGAGGGAAAGATCTCCCCTGGTGGCTGGTTGGGGTTTCGATGGTAGCAACCACTTTTGCCGCAGATACTCCCCTTGCAATCACCGGAATTGTCGCCTCACAAGGAATTGCCGGAAACTGGTTTTGGTGGAGCTGGATGATTTCCGGAATAATTACCGTATTTATCTACGCTAAACTTTGGAAGCGGGCGGATGTTTTAACTGATTGTGAATTCATAGAGCTGCGATACGGAGGTAAACCAGCCAGCTTTCTGCGTGGATTCCGGGCACTCTATTTCGCATTTCCATTCAACTGTGTGATAATGGGATGGGTAACTGTTGGAATGGCCAAAGTGATGTCAGTAATTACAGGAGCAAGTCAGTGGGAAATCATTATTGTTTTATATGGAATGACGGCTTTATACATCGCAATCTCAGGACTTTGGGGAGTTGTAGTAACTGATTTCATACAGTTTTTTATCGCGATGATTGGTTCTATCGCCCTGGCATATTTTGCGGTAGATCACGTAGGAGGGCTGGATGCTCTTAAATCACAACTTGGGGATGTGGTCGAATTTGATATTCTGAGTTTCAATCCATTCAACAATCCTGAAATCCCCATTGTTACTGCACTTATTTGGGTTGGGATGGCCTGGTGGGCAGCCTGGTATCCGGGCGCTGAGCCCGGTGGAGGTGGCTATATTGCACAAAGGATGTTTTCGGCCAAAGATGAGCGTAACGCCGTTGGTGGAACTCTTCTTTTTAACATTGCGAATTATGCGGTTCGCCCATGGCCCTGGATCTTAGTAGCACTGGTTTCGCTCGTGGTTTTCCCCGAGCTCACCGATAAAGAAGCCGGTTATCCAATGATGATGGCTGAAGTACTTCCTGTAGGTTGGTTCGGATTACTGTGCGTAGCTTTTCTCTCTGCTTTTGTCTCTACTATTTCAACTCAGCTTAACTGGGGAACTTCTTATGTGATTAATGATTTCTACGCACGCTTCATCAAAAAAGAAAATGAATTTGATTCTCCTGAAGCGGCTCAAAAGCATTATGTCTTCATCTCGCGAATCGCCACCATTGGTATGGCCGGAGTGGCCATTGTTGTTTCTTATTTCTTTGATTCGGTAAAAGGGGGCTGGGAATTCATTTTATCTCTCAGCGCCGGGATTGGTGGAGTAATGCTATTGCGTTGGTTCTGGTGGCGTATCAATGCCTGGAGTGAAATCTCAGCAATGATTGCCGCTACTGTAGGAGCTATCGTGTCTAAAGTAATCGGGCTGGACTTTGCAGGAAGTATGATTGCAACAACTTCTTTTTCAACCGTTGTCTGGTTGATCGCTACCTTTATTACCAAACCCGAAACTGAAGAAACTTTATCGACCTATTTTGCTCAGGTTCGTCCGATGGGTAAAGGCTGGGCTCCCTTCTCTGGCGGGAAACTGTCTCACGAACGTTTGTTCCCTGCCCTGCTTGATGTAGCCCTTTCATTGATGGCTATTATCTCTTTTTTGATGGGAATGGGTGAATTGTTCTTTGGAGACCTTATTACCGGAATCAGCTTTTTAGTTGGTGGAACCATCGCAACCTGGGTGGTGGTTCGGAAAATTTAGTTTGGCATGTTTAGCGCAGGCTTTACATCTCCACGATGGCATGTAGTACAGTTAACCGCTACTCTCCGATCACTTAATTCATCGATACCCCTCAATTCCATATTTATAGTCCGACCCATTTCAGACATTTTCCTTGTTATGATCTTTTCTTTCTTCTCATCGCTGCTCCAGTCATCAGGATTGTGACAATGAGTACATGTTACCCCAAGCGACCGTGAATATCCCATTTCCATAATTCTAAGCAATCGACCTGCAGGAACATCTTTAAGAAATTGAATATTGGTATAAACTTCAGAGGACGGTTCATTTTCATACCCTTTTATTTGCTCGCGGAGTTCAGCCAGTGCTTTCTCCTGATCAAACTCAGAAGTATCCGGTTGCGAAGTAGTTACAATAGTTGAAGGTTTAACTTCAGGCTCTGTATTTGACCAAAACATTCCAAAGCAGAAAGTGATTAGAAGAATAAGAAATGATTTCATAATACTGGTATTGGTTTCACTTCAAATCTAATAAAGAAATAATCAGATGCAATCGAAAACCTGCGATTGTCACTTTTATGCTCATTATTTAAAAAAATAATTCTACTCTAATTGAAACTTTTATTGGAATGAACGTATTTGTTCTAAATTTTAAAACTAATATCTATGAATATTCTTTCACGAATGGAGGAGCTCATTCTTCTCTCTGTCTGGAAGCTACAGGGCGAGGCTTATGGACTTCAGATCAGAACATACCTTTCCGAGTTAGTTGAGCAGGAATTATCGGTTGGGGCAGTATATGTGCCATTAAAACGGCTCAAAAAGAGAGGGTATCTGAGTTCTTGGGACAGCGATCCCACGGATGAGCGCGGAGGCAGAACTAAACGCTTTTATAAGCTAACTGAAAAAGGAGTAACGGCTTTACAACAGGTAAAAACCGTTCAGGAAAATGCCTGGTCTGGTCTCCCTGACCTTGGCTTAGGCTGGAATCCTTCAATTTAGAGTGATGAAGAAGCCATCTTTAATAATCCGGATTCTCGATAGTTTACTCCCTCCAGACCTTCATCATCTGATTGGAGATATGGAAGAAGAATTTATCCATACCAAAGAATATTCAGGAATCGCTACAGCCCGATTTCGTTTTTGGTCTCAGCTAATCCGCTCAGCCCCCTGGTTAATCTTTCAATCAATAATCTGGAATACCGAAATGCTATTTAATTACCTTAAAATCACCTGGCGAAATTTTAAAAAATACACCTCTTTTTCTTTGATCAATATTGTTGGGCTGTCCGCAAGCATGTCAGTCTGTTTACTCATTATCCTCTTCCTGGTCGATCAAAAAAGCTATGATCATTTCCATCAAAACTCAGACCGGATTGTACGTGTTATCTCCGACTTTAAGTCTGCCAGTAACTTCAATAGCAGCCTCTATGCAACCTCACCTCATGTTCTTGCAGATTTAATCGATGAGCAGTTTCCCGTAGCTGAGAAGACTGTAAAAGTAAGAGGGAATTTCGGAGGGGAGTTCAGAAACGAAAATATAACTGTTCCGGTCTCGGGTATTTACGCCGATGATAACTTCTTCTCCGTTTTCGATTTTGAACTTGCAACTGGAAATCCTTCTACTGCATTGCTAAATCCGGGGAGTGTGATTTTAACCTCTGAAGCTGCCATTCGTTTATTTGGTACTGAAGATGCATTAAACAAAAGCTTTACCGGGCTCGGAGACCGGGAATACACCGTAACCGGCATTATTGAAGACAAGTATCGTACGCACTTTGCTTTTGAAGCGATTGCTTCCCTTTCTACCTTACTTGCAGACCCTGAAGTAGAAGAGAGGCTGAATGTCTGGAACTCCAGTATTTTTGATTCTTACACCTATGTTCTTCTACAAGAAAATACCGATTTAGATCGCTTTGAAGTAGATCTTCAGTCACTTATTGCAAATAATTTTATAGATACCGAAAGAGATTACGTGATTGAAAAGCTAGTCGTTCAACCGCTTACTTCTATTAATCTAGGGCCAGAGTCATCAAATGAAGTAGGAATCGTTGTTCCCGCAGTTGTTGCCTATTTCCTTGGTGGATTATGCCTGATTATTATCCTTATTGCCATTTTTAATTACGTAAGCCTGACGATCGCACGTTCTCTTAATCGGGGAAAAGAAGTGGGTATCAGAAAGGTCTTGGGGGCTCACCGTTCAAGGGTGATACACCAGTTTCTGTTTGAGTCAGTGTTAGTAGCTTTTATCGCTCTCTTTTTTGGAATAGCCCTGCTGAGATGGTTACTCCCTGAATTTAACAGCCTGTTCTTTATCAGTTTTACTGATAATCAGGTTGAAGCTAATCTTCTTCTAAATCCATGGACGATTCTCATCTTTTTCAGTTTCACACTATTTGTAGGAATCATAGCCGGGCTGTATCCATCTTTATATTTATCCCGGTTCAATCCTGCTCTTATTCTGAAAGGATTATTCAATTCAGGAAATATTTCCGGTCAGTTACTCAAAAAAATAATAACGGTAGGTCAATTCAGTTTCTCTATCATTTTTATTATCACTTCTATCATTTTAGTGAGACAGTTTAAGTTCATGACCACTTCTGATTATGGCTTCGAGCAGGAAAATATAATCCATATTGAAAATCAGGATATACCTTATGATCAGATCAGAGAAATTTTAAACCGCAGCCCCAGAGTAATTCAGGCTTCAGTAACTTCAACTGTACCGGCATTGGGATCTATTCAAACTTCGAATCTCACGTCAGATTCAACCGATCAGGTTTTTACCAGCCATACCTACAACGTAGATGAAAACTATATTTCTGTAATGGGGTTAAATCTGGTAGCAGGAAGAAATTTTAACCCGGACATGACTACTGATTCAACGCAATCTGCAATTATAAGTACTGAAACAGCTTCTATGCTTGGCTTTAAGAACCCTGTTCAGGCTATCGGAAATATAATTTATACCTCTGATGAGTCTGAACTTACAATAATTGGTGTAATTAACGGATTCATTTCTTCTGATCCATTATCCAATGATGATCCAATTACTTTGTTTTTTACACCGGAGCGATCTAACTATACAATCGCTAAAATCAGACAAGGCCAAACGCTGGATTTTATTTCCGAAATGGAAGAGCAATGGGCAAACACCGGTAGTGTCTTTTCTTTAAAGTTCCGGGTTTTTGACGAACAACTTGAAGAAAGCCCTGCTCTTATTGTGTTTATAGATTTCATTAAAATCATCTCTTTGACCGGAATATTTTCTGTTCTTATTTCATGCCTGGGCCTTTTGGGGATGGCCATGTATTCGGCAGAAAACCGGGTGAAAGAAATTGGTATCAGAAAAGTTCTGGGAGCAACAGAAAACAATATCATCTACCTCCTTTCAAAAGAATGTCTGGTATTAATTTTGATTTCGATATGTATTGGAGTTCCGCTTGCGTATCTGGCTAATAATCTTTGGCTTCAAAATGTGAGCAACAAGCTCGAAATCGACCCTTCAATCTTCCTCATTGGTATCGGGGGAACCTTATTATTGGCAATGCTTACAATTGGAAGTCAGGCTATGAAAGCAGCTAAGGCTAATTCAATTGATAATCTAAGAAGTGAATAAAGCTAGTTAGTCAAAGTTACTTTGAGGCATTTATCTTTTTCTTCATCAAAAAAACGGTATGCCTCTTCGCCGTCATCCAGGCTAAAAGTATGGGTAACAACGTCTGATAAATCAAGGGTCTTATTTTGGACCAGTGGGATTAGCTTTTCTGCGTAGTACCGTGATGAACATCTTCCGGCTTTAAAGGTTATGTTTTTATCATACATTTCCTGCGGAGAGAAAGGAAGCTTATCAAATGCCTGAACTCCAACTGATGCGAGGATTCCTCCGGGTCGCAGTAGTTCGAATGCCGTGTGCATTGAGCTTTTACTTCCAACGGCTTCAATTACACAATCAGCCCCCCGGTAACTTGTCTTCTTTTTTATTCTTTCTAATGATTGTTCTTTTGAATAGTTAACAGGAATCGCACCTTGTTTTTGTGCCAGATTAAGCCTGAAATCAAATTGATCTATCGCAAAAATCGTTTTTGCTCCCAGATACACTGCGGCTTTTATTGCCATAATACCTACCGGGCCACAACCAATCACAACACAAACATCAGAATCTTTAATTTCTGCCATTTCAGCTCCGAAATATCCTGTAGAAGCTATATCTGCCAGTAGATTCCCTTCTGTCCAACTCAATTCTTTCGGCAGCTCAATAAGTGTACTATCAGCCATTGGAACCCTTACATACTCGGCATGAACCCCTTGTAATCCGATACCCTGTTCAACCCACCCATATAATGCACTTTTGACGCAACGCGCAGTTAAGTTTTTCTTACAAAAAAAACACTCACCACAATTTACAGTAAAAGGTGATATCACCCGATCACCAGGTTTAAATTTACTTATGTTGTCTCCTACCTCAATAACAGACCCTGAAAATTCGTGGCCCATGGTAGTACCAACATCTATTCCTGTTTCTCTGCCATGAAATACATGCATATCTGAACCGCAAATAGCTGCACTTTCAACTTTTATAACGGCATCAGAAGCGCTCGTAATCTTGGGTTCGGGGACATCTGCAAGCTTTACATTTTTAACCCCTTTAAAAACGAGTGCTTTCATCGGTCTTCTTTTCTATACATAAATTTAAGACCGCTCCAGTCTTCATCAACAGCACAAACTTTCACATCCACTAAACCAATTTGAAGTCCGTAACTTCGGACTTCTGTTTCCGTGAACGTCCAATCGTAGTTTTTGGATGCTTTCTTGATCCAGGAGATCCAGATCATTCCGTTTTTGGCAAGCTTTTCTTTTAATATCGGAAAAAGGTTATGCAGCTCGTCAAGATCCCGGCAGAAATAGTGAATGAAATTAATGGATTCAGAATAGTCTATTGTGACTGTATCTATATCACCCTGATTCTCTCCGAGCATATCAAAATAATGGTCAGGCTGGTTTATAAGAAGCACCTTGTTTTCGGGTTTTATGCCCAGCTTTCTTATTAGTGGTGTCCCCGAATATCCTGCCATAAATGTCGGTTTAAATTAATACGAGTTCGAATTAAGAATATTCTCAATACACCAAAAGGTCATTCCCGTCTACACGGGAATGACTTGAGGTTTAATTGGGTGCTCTATTCAATAATTCTTATTTCAAACTCACGCTAAATTATTATTGATACTAGACATAACACCTTCACACTTAAAAGTGCTATAGTTTGAGAATTTTATTGAGTTAGAATTCTGAGCTAATCAAATAGCTACACATCATACATTTCAGCAATTGCCAATAGCTTGTTTAAATCTTCAACTCGTTCAGGTTCTTCTTTCCTTTCGTAACTATGAATCAGATTACGGATACATCGTATTAAAATCTCTATATCAGAAGCTATGCGGAAGTGATCCGGCTTTGGTTCAATATTGTTCTTCTTAAGGAAGAAATAGCATTGATCATACGTAACGATTGCACCATTGTCATAGGGGTCGATCAACACTTCCTCTTTGTCGCTGATGTAATTCAGCATGAAATGGATCGGCATATTCACTCCAAAAAAAGGCATTTCCAGACGGCGAGCTAAAAACATAACCACCATACTTAACGTAATCGGAAGCCCTCTTCTGCGGTTTATTACCTGATCCATAAAGCAGTTATGCGGATTGTGATAATCGTCGGTATCCCCACTGAAGTTTAAATCCTCGAACACAAATTTAACGAGTTGCTTCATCTTGCGTCGCTCATCTAGTCGATACCGGATAGTCGGCTCTACCATTTCCGCAAAGTGATCCAGTTTCTGAGAATAATCACTACCCCTTAACGTAGGATTTCCAAATCGTGCTAAAGTAAAAGCCGCTGTCTCTAAATGCTTTCTGTTTTTGATTCCACCTTCAAGTAATTCATAAAAATCAGAGCGAAGCGTTTCGAAAGTAAGCTGATGGATAATACGCCCCACGCGCTTCTTTTCTTTCGGGTTTTTAATCTCCAGGCGATATTCATCCAGAATTGGAACCGCATTTTCTCCCAGTTCATCAAACCTGCTTTGTACACTCTCCTGTATAAATGGATCGGGATCATCCATCAAAAGTAGCAACGACTGTATTTCAGATTTACTTGTCATAATCTTTTCCTCTTGCTCGCACAAAGATAGATATTCATTTCCTCAATTACCGTTTAAAAATGGTTCGTCTAAGCCCTATATTTAGTGCTTTAACCAGTAATTTGAAAATGACTTTATGAACATAAACGTTTCTTCTGAAATTGGTCACCTTAACGGAGTGATTGTACACACTCCTGGACATGAAGTATCGCTTGTAAACCCGGAATTGAAAGACGAATTACTTTTTGACGACATCATTTTTGAAGAAGATGCGAGAGGTGAACATCTGGATATGCTGGAAGTTTTCAGGGCAGCTATGCCGGGTTCTGGCAAGGTTTTGGAAATTGTGGATTTATTTGCCGAAACCATTAAAAAGGAAGACGCCCGAGCCTATTTTATCGAGCAGTTAATCAAAGAATTTCCTGAAGAAAATCTTTCTGTTATCGAAGGGGAATTAAAGTCACTTGATCCAACTGAGCTCCTCACATTCAGCACGCAAGGTACCTTAAAAGGATCTACCGAGTTTAACCTTCATCCTTCTCCAAACCTGCTTTTCACCAGAGATCTGGCCGCTGTTGTGGGAGACAATATCCTGGTTTCTAGAGCTGCTACCAAAGCCCGACTGCGTGAATCTCTAATGATGGAAACCCTGGTGAGTTATCATCCCCTTTTCGAAGGTGTAAAAGACAACGCAATCCGGATTTCCGGACATCAATCCATCGAAGGTGGAGATGTTCTTGTTGAATCTGATAAACTGGTACTCATTGGAATGAGTGAAAGAACATCATTTACAGGTTTAATGAAAGCTGCAGAAGGTTTGTTAAGCAGTGGAGTAGAAACCGTACTCGCTGTTGATATTCCTAAGCAACGCGCTTCGATGCATCTGGATACTATCTTTACTTTCGCAAGTGCTAATGAATGTATAGCCTTCCCTCCTGCCATTTTGGAGCAACATGACAATGTAGTGGCCCTTCAAAAAAATGGAGACCATATTGTGGCCGACTCACGATCTTCCCTTAAGTCCGCTCTTAACGAGTTTTCAGGAAAAGACTATACGTTTATCAAGTGTGGTGGTGAGAATCGTACCAGTCAGTTCCGTGAACAATGGACAGACGGAGCCAATGTATTTGCTCTTGCGCCGGGTGTGATTGTGGGGTACGAACGAAATACCAAAACCTTCAACACCTTGGTGGATCATGGGTATTCTTACATGAATCAATTTGAATTTATTGAAGAATACGCTGATAAATCTCTTGAGGTGAATGCTGAAAATAAGATTGCTGTTAGTTTTCAAGGACATGAATTATGCCGTGGACGAGGCGGTGCCCGATGTATGACCATGCCTATTTCAAGAGAAGCCTTAACTACTTAAACTCCTTGTATTGAATCAGGAACCCAAAGAATCTTTTTATTATCCCGAGCCAGAGAGAAAACCGGAACCGGAAGTCTTTGTACCACCGAAGAAGAATAGTCCCAATAGGAAAACTATTCTGAAACACCTTGGACTTTTCGTTCTAACATTTATTTCGGTTTCAACTGTAAGCACTATTTTGGTTGGTTTGCCTTCAGAAACAGCGTTCTGGGGATTTATTCCTACTTCGGAAGAAGGCTTTCTTAGAGGTATTTTATTCGCAACGCTCCTTCTCACCTTTCTCACTTTTCATGAATTCGGGCATTATTTTGCTGCTGTGTACCACAAGGTGGAGGTTTCTCTTCCTTATTATATCCCGCTTCCGGTTGGTATCGGAACGCTGGGTGCAGTCATACGCATCAAAGAACAAATCCATGAAACAAAGAAGCTGTTCGACATAGGGGCAGCCGGACCTATCGCAGGCTTTATCGTTTCGCTGATCGTTCTTTTTATTGGTTTTGCCACTCTACCTGGTGTCGAATATTTGAATGAATTCGGGGACCACAATTATGTGGTTGAATACTATAATCAAACAGGAGAATATCCTGAGGAACCTCAAATTGAGGAAGGCACCTCAGTATTCTTTTTTGGAGGAACACCGCTCTACAATTTTCTTTCCTCGTTGTTTGAAGGAGCCCCTCCGTTGTGGGAGATACAACACTACCCATTTCTGATTGCAGGCTGGTTCGGATTGTTCTTCACTGCTCTTAATCTGATGCCGGTTGGTCAACTTGATGGTGGGCATATTCTTTATTCCCTAATCGGTTATAAAAAGCACAAAATTGTAGCCCGATTATTCTTTTCAGCAATTACCATTTTAGCGGGAATTGAGGCTATCCCGTTACTCCATGATTACCTTGTGACAAAGAGCTGGGATAATGACTTTGGAGTACTTTCCTGGCTTATCTGGATCGGGGTATTATTCCTGATTATGCAAAAAGCATTTTATCGTGAGCAATACTGGGTAGCTTCCATGCTTCCCACTTCGCTTATCGGCTCGGCTTTTTACCTCTATGTGATTCGGGCAAATTCAGATCCTGAGTCTTCGCTAATCTGGGTTTTCTGGACTTTTTTCATCGCTTTTGTCGTAAAAGTAGAACATCCTCCCGTTTTGATAGAGAAACCGCTCACGCCCACAAGAAAAGTGATTGGCTGGCTAAGTATGCTTATATTTGTGCTTTGTATCAGCCTGAATCCATTATCCTTTAAAACATTTGGTCCATGAAACGAATTCTTATAGCTCTGTTAGTAATTGGAGCTTCTGCCTGTTCGCAACAACAAGAACGAGCACCACAAAATTTAGCTACTCAAATTGATGCACTCATAGAGAAAGACATGTATGTTGATGCTTTAAATACGTTGGAGGGATTAGAAACATCCGATGAAGTAGCTACACTTAAAGAGAAAGTTCACCTTAATTACGGACTATACCTTGAATATCGCGATTCAAACACCACTAATATGCGGGATAAGATGAATGGTGCCCTCGCTCAGTATATTGAAGTGTTGAAACTGAATCCTGATAACGAGAAAGCTATCAGTGAAATTGAACAGATTTTAGGAATTTATGCATCCTTCCCTGATCGCAGCCCTGAAGAATCTATCGTTCAGGAGCTTCAGGCACTTGGGTTTGAGGTCTAACCTGAGGTTTTCTTAAAGTCATCCTGAGGATGCTTCCGAAGGATCTTGCTAGATACTCATCAAGATCCTTCACTTACGCTCAGAACGACCCCTTATATCATGTCAGAAAAAACAAACACACCAACCATCCAGAACCGTAAGGCTTACCACGACTATTCCATCGAGGAAACATACGAGGCTGGGATTGTTCTGCAGGGCACTGAGGTGAAGTCTATCCGCCAGGGAAAGGCTAGCTTCACAGACGCCTTTGCCTTTATTCAGGGAGACGAAGTGTTTTTGAGAGAGCTGTATATCAAACCCTATGAGCAGGGATCGTATTACAATCATGATCCTCGCCGCCCACGAAAGTTACTCCTCAATAAAAAGGAAATTCGTGAACTTGATAAAGCGGTTGCCCAAAAAGGAAATACGATTATCCCCCTTAAAATCTATTTTAAAAAAGGCTACGCAAAAGTGCTAATCGGAGTGGCAAGAGGTAAAAAACAATACGATAAACGAGACAGCATAAAAGAGAAAGATGTAAAGCGGCAACTCGACCGCAATGTGAAAGGGAGCTATAAGGTTAATCTTTGATTATTTGATCAAAGTGAACCTTTTGGTGAGTATCCCATTACTTGTTTTAAGCCGATAAATGTAAGTGCCACTGGACAGTTCTTCCGAACCCAGCTTTACTGAGTGCAAACCAGAAATCATTCTACTTTCCACTAACGTTTTTATCCTCCGCCCCATTAAATCAAATACTGTTAATTCCACAAACCCCGCTTGTTCAAGGCTAAATTCAATTGTTGTCTCAGGATTAAATGGATTTGGATAGTTTTGCGATAATGAAAATTGGCCTCTTTCCCCCTTCTGATCTTCAACAGACGTCCTAATAACGTTTATACTTTCGATTCGATATCTGCCTTTCACATCTGATTCTAAAACCTTATCGTCATTTGATAGTCTACTAATCAAAGAATCTACTAACATACTGTCCACATCCCAGAAGTATCCAGGATGTCTTGGCATATATCCATCATAGTCTTCACTAATCTCCACATTTAACGAATCAGCGTAATATTTAGCCTCAGTTGTATCTACGATATCCCGATCAAAATATACATAAACCTTTCCTCCTATATATCTTTCTGCCATAAACTTGACGGAGTCAGTCACTCCCCATATCTGCATTTTTATAGTTTGTTCCCCTGTAAATGTTGGAAAGCTTGTAAGTTCAGGTACAACCTGCCAGGTTACTTCAATTGATTGACCTTGACAAAGTGTATCTCTTTGTTCATCCAGTGTCCATATTCTTGGACTGGTATCAATACCTGAAAATGATTTAACGTAAGATAAACCCGTAGATGGCCCCCTATATGAGAAGGGTTCATCAGAGGTATTTGTTATTTTCAAGGTCACTTCCATTACCTCTCCGTACATATATTCGGATTTATTGGATGTTGCCTCAGTATCAATCTGAGCCAGTAAAATTGTCGGGAGCAAAGCAAAAAATATGGCTAAGAATACCCTCATAGGAAGTAATTTCTATCAATGTAGTCTAAATTAAATAAAAACAAAACCCCGCCCTTTTGGGACGGGGTTTTCATGTTTTAGCAGGAAAGCCTGTAAGCCGGATTTTGTTCCTCCGTCAGCTGACGGATTCGGTAATCATTTATCTGGTGCACTCCACCCGGTGGCGTCACGACAAGCGGCGCATACCACCTACATGAGCTTGCACCCCGCGAGGTTTACCTAGCTCCCGACTTCGCAGTACGAGACGGTGAGCTCTTACCTCACCTTTTCACCCTTACCCCACCGCATTGCGATGTGGCGGTTTATTTTCTGTTGCACTTTCTATCCCGGCAAGATCACTCCATCCGGGCCTCAACTTCGCCCGAAGGATCGTTGAGCGCGGTACTTGTTGGTGTCCGGACTTTCCTCCCCGCACATAAGTGCGAAGCGATTACCCGGCTTTCCTGGAAATTAAGATAAGGCTTATTACCCACTAAGTCTCCCCTTGAGGGGAGATGAAAGTTCAAACAGGTACTTTGAACTTTCTGAGGGGTGTTTGTGGGGCTGAAACTCCTTGAACACCCTCTTCCCCCTTCGGCCCCCCTCTCTCAAAGGAGGGCTTTTCTTCATCAAACAAAAAAAGAGAGCCCCAACCAGGACTCCCTTTAAAAAATGGTGCTGATCACCTTAATGTCAGATCGTTAACTGCTCTTTGGCAGTATCAAAAAAGGATTGATCGACTACAATACGACCACTGTTCTCATCAAAGATGATTTTATTCATTCGGCGGACTTCAACTTGAGTTTGCGGAGGAAGCGCCATTCCCAATGCAGCTCCACGATCCATAGCAACAACAGCAATACCATTGTTAAGACCGTTTCTGAGTCGCTTATAGTTACGCATATATCGCTCATCAATGCCTTTCTCTACATCTTTTCTCTTCTTAACAAGTACATCTTCTTCGTCTTCGGTAGATTTCATTACTTTTTCAAGACTGTTTTGCTTTTGCTCATATAAAGCTTTGGTTTGAGCAAGCTCTTCTTTAGCTGCTTCAAGCTCCGGACCAATTTCTTCTTTTCTTTTCTCTACTTCTTCGATACGGGATTTAGCGTTTTCAATCACTTGCTTCTGAGCTTCAATCTCTTTTGTTAAAGCATCATACTCTCTATTGTTTCGGACCGCAAGTTGCTGATCTTCGTACTTACTCACTTTCTCTTCAGAGCTCTGAATTTCCAGTTTGAGACTATCATACTCAACGGTAAGATCTGTCTCTTCTTTTTCTAATTTGGCTAGTTTAGCTTCGCCCCGGGCGATGTCTGTTTCAATATCCAGAATTTCTTCCGGCAAATCTCCCCTGAGCTGCTTTATCTCATCGATTCTGCTATCGATATATTGTAAATTTGCTAGTTGTTGTAATACTTCTTTCATGGGTGGCTTGGTCAACTTGGATGGATAGGTTGAGGTTCAATTTCAGACACGTAAATTTTCATTGGATTTGTTACCGTTTGGGTAACAGAAACGTTGATTTCTTCAAACGCATCAGCGAGTTCATTCTTCATAGCTTCAGCGATAGGAAACTCGCTTTCATAATGGCCTACATCAACAAGTAAGAAATCCTCTTTTTCAGTAAAGTAATCATGATACTTGATGTCTGCAGTAACAAAGGCCTGTGCACCGGCTGCAATAGCAGCGTTCTTTAATGAAATCCCTGAGCCTCCACACACGGCTACTCTTTGAATTCGATCTACATTTCCGGAATACCGAACTGAACGTACGTTAAGTGCCTTAGAAACTAAATGCAGGAATTCGTTTTTACCAACTCCACCTTCGGGATACTCTCCAACTACTCCCATCCCGAAATTCTTTGAAGTCGAAGCCAGCTCTGTTACCTGAAACGATCCGGCTTTAAGCAACCCTTCCTTTTTCAGGCCTGCTCGTAAGGCAGCCACATGGTGCTTATCAATAATAGCTTCGAAACATTTTAAGCCATGCTGGCGATTTTCCACTTCAAAATAATGCGCTTCTTCAGCTGAATAGTAATTCAGGATTTTAAGAACTGCTCCAGCATCTTCTTCATCAGTAACTAGTCTTATTTTTCTGCTGATCTCGTAGCTTTTATCCAAAAAACTGAGGTTATCGAGCCCCAGGATGTTGGCTAGTACAAATGAAACTCCGTCAAGTGCGGCATCAAGATTGGTATGAGCCACTAACAAGCCAATATCATTTTTAATCAATTTATAAATGATTCGACCTTGCTCATTCGTTGGATTGATAGACCCGATTTTATTAAAAATGAGCGGGTGGTGAGCGACAATAAGTTCGCAGTCTTTGTTGATTGCTTCAGCAACAACTTCATCAGTTATATCAAGACAGGTTAGAATAGAAGTTACTTCAGTATCTGGGTCTCCTACTAGTAATCCAACATTGTCGTAGTCCAATTTGATATTTGGGGGAGCCCATTGATTCAAAAAGGTAGAGATATGTCGGATTCTGGTTGCCACTTATCTTACACTTTCAAAATTAGGTTTCGATAAATAGCCCGACAAGGGATGTATGGTAGCGTAGAAGTTCAGTATCAACTGGTAATAAATTTACGTCTTCTTTGAGCTTCCAAAAATAAGGCTTATTAGTGAATTATAAAAGCCTATCTTTATGTTGATATTTTAAAATTAACTCTAAAACTAACTTCTTACTATGGCAGAGAGTTCAATCCGTGAAAATCTAGCAGAAATCAAGGAAAGAATTCGGGCAGCTTGTAATAAATCGGGACGTAGCCCTGAGGATGTTACTTTGATTGCTGTAAGCAAAACCAAACCAAATGATGCTATTATTGAAGCATGCATCGCCGGGCAACTTCACTTTGGTGAAAACCGGATGCAGGAACTACAGGATAAGATGGAGAGTATTGAGCTTCCTGGAATTAAATGGCACATGATCGGTACTATGCAATCCAACAAGATCAAATATATCGCTGATCGGGTTGATTGGATTCATTCCGTTTCAAAAAAGAAGTATTTAGATGAAATTGAAAAAAGAGCTGTTTCGGCTGACCGTACGATAAATGCCCTAATCCAAGTTAATATTAGTGGGGAAGACCAAAAAAGCGGATGTGAAATTGATGCTTTGGAGGGAATTCTTACTCACGCTAAAGATCTGTCACACGTAAAAATCTGTGGCCTCATGGGAATGGCAACCTTTACAGATAACCCAGAAGATGTACGGGAAGAATTTGCCTTGCTTCGTACAACCATGGAAAGTCATCAATATCTGAATGGTGGCAATATCCAACTAGAAGAACTTTCTATGGGTATGAGCGGCGATTTTGAAGTCGCGATAGAGGAAGGTTCAACAATGGTGAGGGTAGGAAGTGCGATTTTCGGTTCCCGAAACTATGGTTGATTTATTGCGTAAGGAATCTCACTTTATCTTATAACCTTTAATTTTGGGCATTATGTTTTTTGGGCTACCCTGGTTCGCTGTTGTTGCAATTGTAGGAATCCTAATTCCAATCAGTGCAATGTTTTACTCTTTTAAAGAAAAGGAGTTGAAAATGGAAGAAAAGCGCTATACTAGCGCAAAAGAGTCTCAAGAGCTTAGGAAGATGATCCTAAATCTCAAATCAAGAATTGAAAATCTTGAAGCTATCGTAACCGAAACAGCATCTGAGACAGAAAAAGCTGATATTTCTCTTGATGAAATTGAGATTAAGAATGATCTTGATGAGAATGAAACTACGAACAGAGCTAAAGTAAGAGGTTAATTTAATGCAAGAAGAAGAGTTTATAGTAGCGCTGGTTGCCATTGTTTTTGGGGTAGGCCTTGGAGGCTTTTTCTTACATAATGTTTTTAGTGTTATTAAGGCCTGGATCAATAAAAAGAGTGGTACCTCTTCGGGTGATATCAATCCGCAGTTCTTTAAAGCCTTGGGGGAATTCAAAAAGTCTACCGAACGAAGGATTGCCAATCTCGAAGCCATTGTTTCGGAATTGGAAGAAGAGAAAATTCGAATCCCTGAATCAGCAGACTCGAATGCTGAAATAACCATCGAAGAACAGGAAGTTCGGGAAGAAGCAAAAAAAGAGGATAACAGCAATCTAAGGAACATGTTAAACGAATAAGTGTTACTTTAATTAAGCATTTTGACTCTTTAAAGGCACTTAATCATGAAACTCACACCATTAGAAATTAAGCAGCAACAATTTGAAAAATCCCTGAGAGGATATGATGTTGCAGATGTACAGGCTTTTCTTACACTAGTATCAAACGAATACGAGCACCTGCTTACCAAAAATAAAGAGCTCGATGAACAAATTGAAAAGCTAAGCGATCGTGTCAGGCATTACGAAAGAGTTGAGGAAGCTCTCCACGAAACCCTTCAGACTACGAAAGAGTCCCTAGCTCAAAAAATGGATAATGCAAGACTTGAGGCAAAAAACACTACCGATAAAGCTCAAATGGAAGCCGAGTCTATTATTTCTGAAGCAAATCAACAACGGAATCAAATCCGGCAGAGCATTTTACGACTTCTGGATCGCAGGGATGAAATTATTGCCGGAATCTCTTCTTATCTGGACAATGCAAAGAACTCTGTTGATAAGTTTTCAAAAGATGAGATGTCCATCTTTACGCTTCCCTCTGATGAGACTGAAGCTGCGGCTTTAGAAGAAGTGATTGAAGAACATGAAGAAGTTTCGGAAGAAAAAAATGGGTCTCGTTTTGCTCTTGATGAAGAAGAACTGGGAGAAACCGAAGGGGTGACTTCCACTGAGCTTAAAGATGAGGCGGAAGATGATAATGCTTTTCCTCCTGGTACCGATCGGTTAAACGACATTCTTGATGAGATCGACTAAAAAAGACTATCTTCAGTCTTAACTAATATCTTTTAATATGGCTTTTGATACTGTAAAAGAATTCCGGGCAAAACGCGATCAAGCAGTGGAGTTTATTACCAGTCAGACAACTTTTCAACCTGAATATCTACTTATTCTGGGAACTGGTTTAGGGCAGCTTGCTGACGAAATTGAAGCTGAATATATAATCTCTTACGACCAAATTCCTCACTTTCCGGTTTCAACGGTTGAGAGCCATGCCGGCAGGCTAATCTTCGGAGAACTTGGGGGTAAATCGGTTGTCGCAATGCAGGGGCGTTTTCACTATTACGAAGGGTATACCATGCAGCAGATTGCTTTTCCGGTTCGGGTAGCAAAAGCTTTGGGGGTTCAAACCTTAATGGTAAGTAATGCCTGCGGAGGCTTGAACCCTAATTTCAACCGCGGAGATGTGATGATCATCAACGATCATATTAATTTCCTTGGTGATAATCCGCTCATCGGGCCAAACGATGAAGAACTTGGTCCTCGCTTTCCTGATATGAGCGAACCTTATACCGAGCGACTTATCGAAACTGCTGAAAATGTGGCGCTCGATCATGCCATTAAGCTTCACAAAGGAGTTTATCTTTCGGTATCAGGCCCTACACTAGAAACAAAAGCTGAATACCGTTATATGCGCCAATTGGGTGCTGATGTTGTAGGAATGAGCACGGTTCCCGAGGTCATCGCCGCTGTACACATGGGCCTCGATGTTTTGGGGATTTCTGTAATCACTGACGAATGCTTTCCAGATGCGCTTGAACCTGTTAGTATCGAAGATGTATTGGAGGCAGCGGCAATGGCCGAACCTAAACTGACCCAGATTGTTGTAGGAGTTTTAGAAAAATTATAGACTTTTTTATCCACAAAAAGCGTTATTTTTCCACGTACTATTGCAATCGATATTTGAATTTCGTTTCTATAGTAAACCACTAACCATCGATAACTGTCATATATGCACCTAGATGGAAGCAGCGATGAGCTTTGGGATGAACACAAATGGGAAGCTCATTTAAACGAAGTCGAAAAGAAGAGTGATCAACTTCGGAAATTTATCTCATCCGATCCTAAAGGAAATATCCCGCGCTGGATAACTCTCCTTGAAGAAAGTTTAAGTGAAGACGATGCTTTTGAAGCTTATGTTGAGGAAGAGCTCCTGCTCGATGAAGCTTATTTCCCGGAAGATGAAGATTGGGACGATGAAGATGATTTTGATGACGATGAGGACTTTCTGTTTGGCCTGGATGACGAACTCTCAGATCTTGATGAAGGTGAAGATTACGATTCCGGAGAAGAATGGAAATCTTTAAGTGAAGATTTTGCAGATTCAGATTATGGTTCTCTGGAAAACCTGATTATCTACAACGAGGCAAAACAGCTAGCTGTCGATGTGTTAAAATGGGCCGAAGAAGTGCCACCTAAAGCGCAGACCAAAGTCTTTCAGGAGTTTGTTGGCGAAGCACTTAAGATAGGGGCGAAATTAGCTGGTGGATATTCCTTTGGATTTGAAGCGGAATATTTAGGTGCCAATATCGCTTACACTAAGAAAGCTCTGAAGTGTGCAAATATGTGCCTTGGGCATTTTCAAACACTAAAGAGTAAGAAACTACTTACTAAAGCAGAATACCAAGACTTTCACGGGCGATTTTTCGAACTCAGAAACGATATTGGTGTATATGTTCAGGAATTAAGAGATCGATTCAATTTCAGAATTGATTGATCTACGGTTTATTCATCAGCGTAAATTGCTACTACCTCATTTCCATCTGAATCCGCCGATGCCCTAAACATGGATCCGGTGTTTGTCTCCATCGAGATGTTACCATCTTTATCAACAGCTATAAATCCCGCTTCTTTAGGATTTAATACATCATTTACAAGATAATCCATTGACTCGTCCAACGTAGCTTCTTTAAACCTCATATAGCTCGCCAGGGTATGGGCTGATACATTCAACATAATCTTCTCTCCCCATCCCGTTGCAGAAACCGCGACTAAATCATCGGCATAGGTTCCGGATCCGATGATAGGCACATCACCAACACGGCCAAATTTCTTGTTTGTCATACCTCCGGTTGAAGTACCCGCTACCAGATTACCATCTTTATCGAGTGCAACACATCCAACAGTTCCGAACTTCCAGCTATTGTCTTCGGAACCCTCCAGAAGCATCCCTTCTCCTGCATTTCTTCTTTTCCAGGCTTCGTATCTACGTTCTACTTTAAAGTATTCGGGATCAACACGTTCTACTGTGGTTTGATCTGCGAACTCTTCTGCCCCTTCAGCAGCAAAAAATACATGTGTTGATTCCTCCATTACCTTTCTGGCCAAAGAGATCGGATTTTTAACAGTAGTTACCCCTGTAATAGCCCCCGCATTCATCTGACTACCATCCATGATAGCCGCATCTAATTCATTCTTCCCCTCACTAGTGAAAACAGCCCCTCTTCCTGCATTAAAAAGCTCGTTGTTCTCCAGGTAATTAATTGTTTGTTCAACGGCATCTAACGCAGAACCCCCTTCTTCCAGAATTTTCGATCCAATACTCAATGCTTCAGCCAGAGCTTCTTCATATTGTTTAGTTCGTTCTTCAGAAGCATCTACCGGATAATTTCCAGCACCACCGTGCAATGCGATAGCCCATTCTTTAGGTGCATTTGTTGCTTCTTCAGTATCAGTGGTTACAAATCCAAGAGATAGAATAACTAATAGGATTATGGAGAGTATATAGAAACGTTTCATGGGAGTCTTTATTTATAATATGATCCCATAAGCTACAAAATACCAGACATAAAAAAAGGGACCGCAATGCGTCCCTTTCTTCTCTTGATGATGAGATAGTTAAGATTGTACAACCTGTACATTCATAATAAGCTTTACGGTATCACCTACAACAACACTACCTGCCTCAGTAACCGCGCTCCAGGTAAGTCCAAATTCTTTTCTGTTGATTTCTCCGCTGATTTCAAAGCCTGCTTTGGTTTGTCCGTATGGATCTTCAACTGTTCCTCCATGTTCTACATCCAAAATTACTTCTCTGGTTGTATCTTTGATTGTTAAATGACCTCTTAACTTATAAGTACTGTCTCCGGTCTTCTCAAATGAAGTAGAATCAAAAGTAAGTTTTGGAAAGTTTTCAGCATCAAAGAAGTCTGCAGATTTAAGATGATTGTCACGATCTTCCACACCTGTTAAAATACTTGCGATTTCGGCGTTAAACTTCACATCTGCGCCTTCAAAAGTTCCATCTTCTGTTTCTAGTGATGCATCAAACTCTGTAAACTTTCCGGTTACTGTTGAGATTACAAGATGCTTCACCTTGAATTCAATCTCAGAGTGAGTAGGATCAATTTTCCATAATGTTTTTGTTGCAGTTGCCATAGGTAATAATATTTAGTTAGTATTAAATAATTTAATATTGAACTAATAATATCTCATTATTCGTTCCTTACCTAATCGAAAAAAATTATCTGGTTGATATGAAAGTGCCTATCAAAAAAAAAGCCACTCATTTTGGAGTGGCTTTAAGTACGCCCGGGAGGGTTCGAACCCCCAACCCCCAGAGCCGAAATCTGGTACTCTATCCAGTTGAGCTACGGGCGCTAATAAAATCTTTCGCTAAACACTCCCTTTTTAAGCTCTTTTCGGCTCTGCCAAAATCTGTACTTCCCGATCTGTCGGGATTGAGCTACGGGCGCGTTTATCAATACCTCTCTTTATTCAAGAGGGCAACAAATATAAGGAACCCTTCACTCATACGCATCCGAAATTATATCCGATTTATTGCCGTTCATTAGATAAATGCCGAACTTTAAGAGTTAAATCAGAGAGCCTGTTATGAGTACTGTTTTATTAACCACCGTATTAGCAATTACATTAGTTGGAATCGGATTCGCCGGTATAGCCGTAAAAATATGGGCTAAAAAAGATGGTGAGTTTTCTGGCACTTGTGCCAGCAATAGTCCTTTCCTAAACAAAGAGGGAGAGCCTTGCAGCTTTTGTGGAGCCTTACCTGAAGAAAAGTGTAAAAGTGATGATCAGAAGAAGCGGGAAGGTGAATTTAGTCCTTTTGTGGCGTAGCTTCACAATACTATCGGATTCTTTAGGGCAACTACCAAAAGATTGCTTCGTCGAGTTTTTACGAGATCTTACCAGGATTCAAGACTTCTCGCAAAGACTCTTTTAATTCTTGATGTAGTCTTCGAATCCCGGTGTGGTAAAAACCTCCCATTCATCTTCATCATTGGTAAAGACTAAGTAGCCTTCCAAACCGTCTTTACTTTCCAGAAATGTTTTGCAGTCTTCCAGGCCCTTCACCATGCAGACCGTTGCATAGGCATCGGCATCCATTACGTTTTTTGCGATAATTGATGCACTGAGCAACCGATTTAAAGCGGGAGTTCCGGTGTGCGGATCAATGGTATGCGAGTATTTTGTTCCTGTTTCTTCATCTACCCAGTACTTACGATAGTTTCCGGAAGTAGCAATTCCGGAATCCTTTAGCTCGAGAATAAACTGAAATCGATCTTGCTGGTCTATCTCATTCTGAGGCTTATCCACTCCAATGCTCCAGATTCTTTGTTTATCGTTCAATCCCAGAGCCCTGACTTCCCCGCCTACTTCTACCATATAGTTTTCAATTCCCTGAGACTCCAGGTACTCTGCAATAACATCTACCGTATAACCCTGCGCCAGCGCATTGAAATCGAGAGAAAACCCTTCCGGGATCATTACTTTGTTCTCATCAATCTGTACTTCTGAATATCCGGTTTTTGATTTTACTTCCTCAATCATTTCGGGACCAACATCTCCGCGAACTTCTTCAAAACCAAATCCCCAGATTGCTACAAGCGGGCCTACCGTAGGATCGAAATCTCCCTCTGTTTCTTTAGCTATTTCTAAAGATCGGTTTAGGACCTCCATAAATCTTGTATCAACTTCTATCCAACTGGCACCTTTGTTAATCTCTGAGATTAAAGATGTAGGCACGTACGTGCTCATAGACTCATCAATCTCTTGGAAGATCGTTGCTATTTCTTCTGCAAAGTTCTGGGTTTTTGCTGTCAGATACTTGATTTGGTAGGTAGAGCCCTGAGCATAGCCGGAATTTTCAACGAGCACCGGCTCTTTCTGAGTTGTACAAGAAGCTAAAAGTAAAACCGATAGAATAAGCGTAATTGATAATCTCATATCCCTAAAATAAAAAACCCCGCTCAAATAAATGAGCGGGGTTAGTTTCTTTATCCTCCAAAGTCATCAAAGGCGACATTCTCTTCAGGAACGCCCCATTCGTCGCACATTTTTAATACGGCCTGATTCATTAACGGAGGTCCACAGAAATAGAACTCAATCTCTTCCGGTTCCGGGTGGTTAACCAGATATTGATCAATCACCGCCTGATGCACAAAGCCCAGGAAGCCATCACCTTCTTCATCCTGCATGTCTTTCTTTTCTACCCAATTATCTTCCTCAAGCGGTTCAGAAAGCACTACATAGAACTTGAAGTTATCAAACTTGTCTTCTAACTGTTTGAAGTGATCAAGATAGAATAATTCTCTCTTAGAACGACCGCCGTACCAGTACGTGACTTTACGACCTGTTTCAAGGGTTTTAAATAAGTGATAGAGATGCGAACGCATCGGAGCCATTCCTGCACCACCACCTATATATAACATCTCGCTTTCAGTTTTTTCCTTAATGAAAAACTCTCCATACGGACCTGAAATAATTACTTTATCTCCTGGTTTTTGAGCGAATATATAAGATGAAGCAATGCCAGGATTTACATCCATCCACTTATTCTTATCTCTGTCCCATGGTGGAGTCGCAATTCGAACATTCAGCATAATTCGTCGACCCTCTGCAGGATAGCTGGCCATTGAATACGCACGTTCTACCGTCTCATCATTTTTCATCTTTAAGTCCCAAAGACCAAATTTGTCCCACTCAAGCTGGAATTTCTCTGGCTCGCCCGGGTGCTCTTCGGGATGAGCTGTAATGTCAATATCCTTATAGTCGATTTCACACGGAGGGATTTCAATCTGGATGTATCCACCAGCTTCGTAATCCATGTCTTCCGGAATCTCAACAATAAACTCTTTGATAAATGAAGCAACGTTGTAATTAGAAACAACTTTAGCTTCCCACTTTTTGATTCCGAATACTTCTTCAGGAATGGAGATGTCCATATCCTGTTTCACTTTAACCTGACAGCCTAGCCTCCAGTTTTCTGCCTGTTCCTTTCTTGTAAAGTGAGGTTTTTCGGTTGGAAGAATTTCTCCACCACCCTCGTGCACCTGGCATTTACACTGAACACAGGTTCCGCCTCCACCACATGCGGATGGAAGGAATATCTTGTTGTCTCCAAGCGTACTAAGTATTGTTCCTCCGGAATCAACTTCGATTTCTTTTTCGCCGTTGATGCGGATTTTAACTGGCCCTGATGGAGCTAATACAGCTTTCGCGCTCAGAAGAAGTGATACTAGTAGGATAATCACCAAAAAAAAGACGACTACACTAGAAATAATTACGGTTGATGTTGCGGCAAATATCATGATGTAAAACTCTTCCTGATAAGATTATAACTTGATACCCATAAACGACATGAAGGCAATACCCATCAAGCCGGTTACGATAAATGTAATTCCGAGGCCTTTAAGTGGAGCAGGCACATCAGAGTATTGAATTTTTTCACGGATAGCCGCGATAGCTACAATAGCTAAAAACCAACCGATTCCGCTTCCAAAACCGAATACTGTCGCTTCAGTAATGTTTGCGTAATTTCTTTCCTGCATGAATAACGATCCACCTAAAATTGCGCAGTTTACAGCAATCAATGGAAGGAAAATTCCCAATGCGCCATACAATGCCGGAGCGAATTTCTCTACCGCCATTTCTACTAACTGCACCATAGATGCGATTACAGCTATAAATAAAATGAAGGACAGAAAGCTCAAATCAACTTCAGCAAATTCCGGGCTTATCCATGATAATGCACCTTCTTGCAATACAAAATTTTGAAGAAGATAGTTTGCCGGAACTGTTACGGTAAGTACAAAGATTACAGCCAATCCAAGACCAACACCTGTAGTTACTTTTTTTGATACAGCCAGATAAGAACACATGCCTAAGAAGTAGGCAAAGATCATGTTCTCAACAAATATCGCTTTTACAAATATATTAATGAGTTCTTGCATAGCCTTAGTCCTCAATCAATTTAGTGTTACGAGAACGCTGTACCCATATAATGATACCCACTGTGATCAATGCCATAGGAGGTAGTAGCATAAAACCATTATTGCTATAAAAGCCTCCATTAGCAATGTACCAGCTATCCGGGATTACCTGATAGCCGAATAGAGTCCCTGAACCCAACAACTCCCTGAAGAATGATACCGCAAGCAAAATCCAGGCGTAACCAAAAGCGTTTCCAATTCCATCCAGGAATGATTTCCAAACTCCGTTTCCTAATGCGAAAGCCTCGAGTCTACCCATGATGATACAGTTGGTAATAATCAATCCTACAAATACGGAAAGCTCTTTCGACACATCGTAAGCAAATGCTTTTAACACCTGATCTACCAGCGCCACTAAAGAGGCTACCACTACCAACTGAACGATAATTCTGATTCGGTTTGGGATTAAGTTTCTCATAAGAGAAACGATCACATTCCCTGCGGCCATTACAAATAGCACAGAAACAGACATCACCAAAGCGGGATAGAGTTTAACCGTAATTGCCAGCGCCGAACAAATTCCCAAAACCTGCACAGTAATTGGATTGTCATCATTCATCGGGTCGCTGAGGAGCTTTCTGTTCTTTTTACTGAACAAAGGCTCTTTAGGAACTTTATCGATTAGTTCCTCTTTTGTTGATTCTTTTTCTAAAACTTCTGCCATAATATTTTAATAAGTGTCGGCTATTGAAGGATTAAAGTTCCGCACCGGAAGTGGTGTTGTTACGTATATAGTCTTTCAGGAATGGGATGTAGGCCTGTAAGTTTTCTGAAATCATAGCTTCAACTCCATCAGAAGTGATGGTTCCTCCGCCAATTCCGTCAACCTCGTTGTATTCCTCTGCGTCACCTTTTCGAACATCAATACCAACTAATTCGCCATTCTCGTTAAGAATTTCTTTTCCTTTGAACTGCTCAGTAAATACAGGGAATTTTATCTCTGCACCTAGTCCAGGGGTTTCTTTTTGATGATCAAATACAGCTCCATAAATAGTGCTTAGGTCCTGCTCCAAGGAAATGTATCCCCAAATAGGCCCCCAAAGCCCCTGACCTCTAAGTGGGATTATGAAATAGGTCTTCCCATCTTTACTAGCAATGTATAGAGGTGCACTTCTTTCATCAATTGGCTTTCCGATCTCTTTAGCCATATCGATTGTAAAAGCATCTACGCCTTCTTTAAGTTGATTATCACTTATTACCAATGCTTCAGTCACGTACTCAGGGTATAATTCTTCTGCTTTTTCCCTGGTTGTTTCAATTTCAATTGAACTTAGAATGTTTTGCTTTTTCTCCTGCTCCACATTTTTTTCCTGAGCTGGCTTAAGCGAAGTTGCTGCCCATGAGAGTGCAACTGCGACCACAACAACCATAACAGAGGCAAACATAAATGTGTAGCTGTTCTTATTTACATCCATGATTATGCTCCTGCCGTTTTAAGTTCTAATCTTTTCTGTCGCTTTTTAATATTCGCTTCCACTACGTAATGGTCAATCAATGGCGCCATCGTATTCATAAATAAAATCGCCAACATAATTCCTTCCGGATAAGCCGGGTTGAACACTCTGATCATGATTGCGAAGAACCCAATCAAAAATCCGTATACCCACTTTCCTTTTTCAGTTTGAGAACCCGAAACCGGGTCAGTTGCCATAAATACAATTCCAAATGCAAACCCACCAAAAATAAGTTGTTGCCAGAAAGGCACTGCCATAAATGCTTGTTGCTCTGGGGAGATTGCGTAAGGAGCTACCAGATTAAAGATAACCCCCATCGTTGCTCCACCAATCACACCGCTCAACATAATTTTCCAACTTCCAATACCAGTGAAAATCAAAAGTCCTGCACCCGCAATAATCAGTAAAGTTGATGTTTCACCAACAGAACCGGGAATCAATCCTAAGAATGCTTCAAATGCTGAGTATGAAGTGGCTCCGGTTGTAGCAAGGTCACCAAGAATTGTTGCTCCTGAGAATCCATCTACAACAGCCTGTCCTTCGGCGACATCTGTATTAATCCAAACTTTATCACCAGACATCCAGGTTGGGTATGCAAAGAATGCAAATGCTCGAGCCAGCAGCGCCGGGTTAAAGATATTCATTCCCGTTCCACCAAAAACCTCTTTTCCAATTACAACAGCAAAGATTACAGAAAGAGCTAACATCCAAAGTGGAAGATCAACAGGCATAATTAATGGAATTAACATCCCGGTTACCAGATATCCTTCCTCTATCTGATGTCCTTTTAGTACACAGAAAAGAAATTCAATACCGAGTCCGACTCCATAGGAAACAATAACCATTGGGATGACTTTAATCGCACCAAATAAGAACTGGTCAAAGAAGGTTACATCCATGCCAAGTGCATTGTAATGATGATAACCTACGTTCCACATTCCAAATAACAAACATGGAATAAGAGCGGTAATTACTGTGTTCATTGTTCTTTTCAGATCAATACCATCACGGATATGCGCACCGCTATGGGCTGTATGTCCCGGCACAAAAAGAAAGGTGTACAAACCATCGTACACCGGCCACAGTTTTTCCAGCTTTGCGCCTTCCTCAAAGTTTGGCTTAATCTTACCTTCTACAAAATTGTGTAATGCTTTCATTAGTTACTTTCAGCTTGTTTAATTCACTAACCTACTTCTTCTTTCATCAGAGCGAGTCCTTTTCGAACCGTTTCCTGAACCGGAATTTTTGATGTGCAAACTACTTCACACAAAGCAAAATCTTCTTCAACTACCTCGTAAATACCGAGGTTTTCCATGCGCTCGATATCGTTGGTCATAATAGCCTTGATAAGCTGTACCGGGTAAATATCGAATGGAAATACTTCTTCGTATTGACCTGTTACTACAAAGGCACGTCGTTCACCATGAAGATTGGTATCCAACTCATAGGTTGGGTTTCCAATCTGTCGTTGAAACCACGATGGAAGTGCTCTTGAAATGCTGAACTTGTCTGGTTTTGGAATCAACCAGCCAAACATCTCCGGGTCTTCCCCTTCCGGAATTACCGTAATCTGTCGGTCATAAGTTCCAAGGTATCCTTCTGAATCAATTTTAGTACCTGTAAGAACATTTCCGGAAATTATCCGGTTTTTCTTATCTGAAGTATTCCCTTCTATGAAGTTTTTAACCGCAGCGCCAAGAATGGTCGCATAGTACTTCCTCTCTTTTACTTCCGATCCCGCCATCGCAATGTTGATGCGGGCATCAAACTTTCCTTCAAGGAACAACCGACCGATAATAACTACATGCTCCGGGTTGATTGTCCATACAGTTTCGCCTTTATTAATCGGATCATTTTTGGCGATTTGAACTCCTACTAATCCCGCCGGATGTGGACCTTCGTATTTAGATACTTTCACTCCTTTCACACTGGAAAGTACCCGCCCTACAGGCTTGGAAGCATTCAATCCAAGATGAACCTGTCCTGAGGTCAACTTGGCAAGTGCATTAATCCCCGTTTGAAACTCCTTTTCATTCCCATCCAGCAACACACCTAAATCCGGAGCTAATGGAGCGGAATCGAATCCTGAGATAAAAATCGCTTTAGGAGTTTTTGAAGTTTCTGCTACAATATTATAAGGACGTTGCTTAAGAAAAGTCCAGCAACCTGAAGCAGCCATTTTCTCTACGACCTGTTCTCTTTCCAGAGCAACAGGATCGGCAGATCCGAAGTCTTCAAATTCGTTTTTCTTATCTGCAAGAACACGAACTTCGAGAATTTTCCGCTTTGCCCCGCGAACGACTTGTGCAACTTCACCGCTTACCGGAGAGGTAAACTTAACAGCTTCATCGTCTTTATTATATAAAAGTGGAGTTCCGGCTTTAACTTCATCGCCTTCTTTTACAGAAAGCTTGAAACGAACCCCTTTAAAATCGGTTGGTTTTATAGCTGCAGTTTCAACAGAGACAGGGGCTGCAAATTCTTCTTCAGCTTTCCCCACCAGGTTAATGTCTACACCGCGCTTAATCTTTATAACGTCTGACATTTATAATTCAGAAATCGATTATTAGGTTTAGGTATGAATCAGCCGTTCTAACACCGAACGGAAACAAATAATTCAAGGGCGGTAAAGATACTAATTTTTTAAGGTGATTTCGTAACGTTTTCATTGAAAAACATTTTGAGGATGCAAGCTTACACCAAAAGCGCTTTTCTGTATAGACAGGGGTCTCAGTAACTCTCTATCGCCGATTATTTTAGAATCATTCTAACTAAAGGATCAGCATCCCATCCCCAAATGAATAGAACCGGTATTTCTGTGCAATGGCATGCTGATAAAGCCGATGCATCTCCTCAAAACCCATAAAAGCTGAGACTAGCATGAGCAACGTACTTTTAGGTAAATGAAAGTTGGTGATGAGTGAATCTACCGCTTTAAACTCATACCCCGGCGTAATGAAAATGTCAGTATCTCCATTACCCTGATTAAAATTCTTATTCGAACCTGCAATAGATTCTAATACCCGAACACTGGTTGTGCCGACTGCAGTAAGGTGTTTAGCTTGATTTAATTCTGTTGCTGTTTTCTCGTCCAGCTGATACCACTCGCTATGCATAACGTGCTCATCCAACTTTTCCGTTTTAACCGGAGCGAAGGTGCCAAGTCCGACATGAAGTGTGACTTCCGCTTTTTTTATTCCCTGTTGATGGAGCGTCTCCAGAAGCTCATCAGTGAAATGAAGCCCTGCCGTAGGCGCAGCTTTGCTTCCTAAATCCTTTGCATACACCGTTTGATATTCATCTGCCAGTGATTCATCTTGCTCGATATAAGGCGGAAATGGAGTGTATTTAAAAGGCTCAAATTCCGGAGCATCTAAATCATGAGAAAGGATAATGGTCCGAAGTCCATCCTTTGCAACGTGCGTTACTTTTGCGGTGATTCCACCTTCAAGTTCAACTTCCTTTCCTTCCCTAAATTTCTTACCGGGTCGGACCAATGCTTCCACCATATTATTATTCCGAACAGAAGTGACAAAGAGTTCTTTTTTCCCCCCATCAAACATCAGCCTGCATTTTTCTACCTTGCTGTTATTTACTACCAGTGTGGTTTCGGGACGAAGATATTGCCCGAGATTGTAGAAATAGTCGTCTTTAATTCCCTTGGTTGACCGATCATAAACCAGCAAGCGCGCATGATCTCGTGGATGTACCGGGGACTGGGCGATGAGTTCTTCGGGGAGTGTAAAATCGAAATCGGAGAGGGTGTAGTGCATCCTCAAAAATACTATGCTTTAATCAGAACTTTCCTGACGTTCTTGATAATCCCCTCAACATCAATCCCAACTTCAGCGTGCAGTTCTTCCTGGGTTCCGTGTTCGATAATTCGATCAGGGAGCCCCATGATCTTTAAAGTAGGTTTGCTCTCTTTTTCAGCTAAATATTCTGCAACGGCACTTCCGAAGCCACCAAGTCTGGCTCCGTCTTCCAATGTAATAATATGATCGTATTTCCGGCAGATTTCGTCCAGAAGCTCTTCATCAATCGGCTTGGCAAAACGCATATCATAGTGCCCGATTTCAATTCCTTCTTCAGAAAGCTGATCTGCTGCTTCAGTAACATACTTTCCAATTGGACCAAAACTTAATATTGCTACGCTTTCTCCTTCTCTCAGGCAAATTCCCTTTCCAATTTCCATGGATTGAAATCCTTTCCGCACTTCCATCCCCGTTGAAGCTCCTCTTGGATAACGGATTGCCCAGGCTTGTTCATCATATTCAGAGGCAGTAAACATCATATCCCGTAGGTCTTGCTCGTTGAGCGGAGAGGAGATAATCAGATTTGGAATCGAACGCATGTAAGAAGTATCGTAAGCCCCGTGATGCGTTGGACCATCGGCACCAACAACTCCGGCTCTGTCAATACAAAATACTACTGGTAGTTTCTGAATTGCTACATCATGCACCAACTGATCAAATCCACGTTGAAGAAAAGTTGAGTAAATCGCACAAAAAGCTTTTTTGCCTTCGGTAGCCAATCCTGCTGCGAAAGTAACCGCATGTTGCTCAGCTATTCCCACATCAAAAGCTCGTTCCGGGAACCGATTCATCATTGGCCACAGGCTGGAACCACTTGGCATTGCCGGAGTCATACTCACAATTCGCTCATCTTTTTCAGCGAGCTCGACCAACGCCTCTCCAAATACATCCTGATACTTCGGAGCTGATTTCTTAATTGAATTTGGCTTCAGTGAATCACCAGTAATTTTATCAAACGGGCTACTTTGGGCATGCCACTTGGTTTGTTCTCTTTCCGCAGGAGCAAATCCTTTTCCTTTTACGGTAACAATGTGGAGCAGCTTAGGGCCTTTAACTTCTTTCAGGTCTTCCAGTGTTTTTCGAAGTCCGTTTACATCATGACCATCCATGGGACCGTAGTATTTAAAGCCCAGCGACCGGAATAGAGAACCGGGTGTAAGTGCCGCGAGCATCGCAGACTCTAACCGAGAAGCGACTTTCCTCATCTTCTCCCCGGCAGATTTGAAGTGCCCGAGCAAATCATACACTTCATCCCGGAATTTATTGAAGGTTCGGCTTGAAGTTACATCTGCTAAATATTCTTTGAGTGCCCCCACGTTAGGATCAATAGACATGCGGTTGTCGTTCAAAATCACCAGGATATCACTTTTCATCCCACCGGCATTATTCAACGCTTCAAAAGCCTGGCCGCCGGTCATTGCTCCATCACCAATAATCGCTATCGCTTTATTATTCTTGCCGTTCAAATCGTGGGCTACTGCCATCCCCAGAGCAGCAGAAATAGAAGTTGATGAATGCCCTACTCCAAACGCATCATATTCGCTCTCCGAGCGTTTTGGGAAGCCCGAGATCCCACCATAGGTTCTATTGGTATGAAAGTCGTCTCGTCTACCTGTTAAGATTTTATGGCCATAAGCCTGGTGACCAACATCCCATACAATTTTATCCTCCGGAGCATTATACACATAATGCAGTGCGGTGGTAAGTTCTACTACTCCAAGACTGGCTCCGAAGTGACCCCCGTATACTGAAACAATATCAATAATATAGTCTCTGAGTTCATCACACACATCCTGCAATTGCTCCGGAGCTAATTTCTTCAGGTCATCTGGAGAATCTATCTTCGCTAACAGCTGACCTGGTTTGGGGATGTATTCGTTATTCAACATGAATCAAAAAATATAATTACTGATTAAGCTTCGTTTACCTGTTCTATACGAAGCTCAGCCTGTTCGAGGATTTCAGTACAAAATTTAGACAACTCAATACCTTTCTCATACAGTTTTACAGAATCTTCCAGTGTTATTTCTTCGTTTTCTAATTGTGTCACTATCAATTCCAATTCCTTTAAAGCCTCTTCGAAGCTCGGGCGTTCCTTTTCTTCCATCAATTAATCGCTGATAAGGTATAAATACTTTTTTGTCTTTTTTGTTCCTTCCAAAAATACCGCTTTTTAAGGAGAATGCCATTCAACAAAAAAAGGCGAGAGATGTCATCCCTCGCCTTTTGGCTTTGTAACTAACTAATCTTAGAGTTAACGTGTCTATAAATACTTTAAATTGATGGAACCGCCGGATGTTCTCGCTCTGAGTTTTGTTCCTCCTCCATTCATCTTTCCTTCCATATCGTTTTTGTCTAACTCGCCCTGAAAGTTGTGCAGATCAGCGCGAACTCTGTTTCCACCTAAATCAATATCGTAGCCTAAATCTTTTGGAACATACACAGTTATACTTCCTCCCGAAGTTCTGAGTTCAATGAAATCATCCGGATCTAATACTTCTGCTTCAATGCTTCCACCACTAGTTTTAGCCTCTACATTGCCTGAGACTCTTTCCAGCGTAATACTTCCGCCACTTGTTCGTGCGTCAATACCGCCTGTTACGTTTTCAGCTCTGATTCTTCCGCCGCTGGTGTTTGCTTCCACGGTACCTTCAATATCGTTGATCGTAATACTTCCACCCGAGGTCTTCAGCTTGATATCTCCCCCGATATTATCAGCTTCGATACTTCCACCACTGGTTCTGGCCATTTGATCACCTTGAAGGTTTTCAAGATGAAGGCTTCCACCAGAAGTTCTTAAGTCCGTTTTTGATTTGACTGGCGCGTATACCTTAAAAGAAATGCTCAAGTTGTTGTTTCCCCAGCTTCGACCTTCCCTTTTAGCAATCGCATATACGGTACTACCTTGTTTTTCAATTCGGATATCCCATTCATCCAAGTCTGTATCTCCCTGATCTAATAATTTCCCCCTTTTCCGTACGTACATTTCTACACGTACTTCATCAGTGTTTTCACCAAACACCTCAATGCTTCCCCCTGAAGTTCTCACTTCAATATTAGAGTTATCTGATACGCTAAATTCCTGAGTTGAGTAAGCCTGGCGTGCCAAAGTATCTACTGTCATCATTAAAACAAATGCAGCAACAAGGCTCGCTGCATATACACTTTTAAAAAAAACTTTTACTGATTTCATAATATCCCAATTTTGTTAACGAGAGTCCCGTACGCACAACTCTCCGGTTAGTTTCATTAGTTAGACGCTTCTATTTTCTGAACGTTACTATAAATTTCCTTGTAGGAAGAAAGCTTCTGTATTCCGTATTTTTATCTAATAACTAATTATAGATGTGAATGAAACTACCTTTTGTGCTCGCCAAGCGGTTTGTAGCTGGCGAAAATTTTCAGGAATCAATTCCAAAAGCTCAATATCTCAATAATAAAAACCTTCGTCTTACACTCGATCTTCTCGGGGAGAACGTAAAGGATAAAGCCACCGCTGATGAAACCGTTGATTCTTACATCCACTTGCTAAATGGGATTAAAGAGCATGAACTGTTAAGCAGTATTTCCATCAAGCTAACCATGATGGGATTGGATATCGATCAGGGTTATTGTAGAGAAAACCTGTTCAAGCTTCTGGATGTAGCAAGTGAGCACAACCAGTTCGTGCGGGTTGACATGGAGGGAAGCGACTATACTCAGGTTACTATAGACTTAGTTAAGGAAGCACATGAAAAGTATGGAGCAAAACACATTGGAACGGTAATCCAATCCATGCTTCACCGAAGTATTGATGATGTCAAAGAACTTGCAGAACTCGGCGTTGACATCCGGCTTGTAAAAGGTGCTTATAAAGAACCCGCTGAAATAGCCCATCAGGATATGCCAACTATCCGTGAGGCATGGAAAGAATGCGCAAAGATTCTTCTTGCAAAAACCAAATTTCCACGATTTGGAACCCATGATGATGAGCTTATAAACTGGCTACGGGGATACACTGCTGATCAGAATATCGCTTCTGATTCATTTGAAATTCAAATGCTATATGGCCTCCGTGAACAAACAATGGTCGATTTAACCGGGCTTGGATACCGAACCAGAGTCTATGTTCCCTTCGGGTCAGATTGGTTTCCCTACTTCAGTCGTCGCTTAATGGAGCGTAAAGAAAATATCTTTTTTGTACTCACAGCAATGTTCAAGAAATAGTGACCACCTTTTTCTCTGATATATCGAATCATGTCTTTTTAATTGGAGGGATGTTTATTGTTACAGGGGTCCTGCATTTCATATTTCCCAAAACTTATAAGAAGATAATGCCCGATTATGTGCCTCATCATAAAGCTATGGTATTGTGGAGTGGAGTTTTTGAGGTGCTTGGAGGAATTGGCATAATGATTCCATTCAGTAAAACTTTCTCTGCTATCGGACTTATTCTTTTATTGATCGCTGTATTCCCCGCAAATATTGATATGTTCAGAAAAGCTTACAAAAACAGAGGGTTCACTCTATTTACTCTTGCAACACTAATTCGGCTCCCGATTCAGTTTTGGCTGATGTATTGGGTGTTCGCCGCTGCTGAATTGAGAACGTAGTAGATACAAAGACGGTAATTCCTTATCTACCAGCTTACAATCATACTCTGGGTTCTTGAAAAAAGTGATAAGAAATTTAGTTCCTGTTTTTCTGGGATGCCTGTTCCTGCCTCTTCCCTTGCTGGGTGATTTCCATTTTGAATCTGCCATTCTTGCTGCGGTATTTGGTTGTTTTTGGGGAGGAATTTCAGCTTCCCGGCTGGTTCTCAAGAGCGACATAAAAATCATCACCAAAGTTCTTCGGGCTATTTTCCTGTTTGGACTGCCTTTCTTTCTATTTTCGCTTTTCAGAGGATGTTTTACCTGGCATGGACTTAGCTTTTGGATTCTGATTCCTGTTCCTGCCGTGCTTTTCGGGATAGCCATTGGCCGTTTTTACCGGAAGATAATGGCTCCCATCCCGGCTGTACTTACAGCGCTTACTCTGCTTTTTGTCTCTATCGGCATGCTTTTGATCGAGTTTTTGACGCTTCCCCATGTATATTTTTTTAATCATGTATGGGGCACATGGCCCGGGCCTATTTATGATGAAACGGTAACCATAGGCTGGAACCTGATTTTGTTTCGGGCTATCACCTTCGCGTGGATTCTCTTTCTCTGGTTTTTACCTGATTGGAAAAAGTCTTTTAGAGTAAGATTAACCCTGATTTTCTCTATCCTGATTTTATTTCCTTCCTATTTATTCCTTTCCGAGTCGGGAATTATCACTCCAAGAAGCGCGCTACAAGACAAACTTGAAGCATATCAAACAGAACACTTTGATCTCTACTATGCGAATTCTCAGTTTTCTCATCAAGAAATTGATTATTGGGCGCTGAAGCATGAATTTCATTTTCAACAGATTGTTGACGAGCTTGAAATTGACTGGCCTGAAGGTAGAAAGATTGAAAGTTACTTGTATGCGAGTGCGTGGCAGAAGAAAGCTTGGGTAGGCGCTAAGTTCACCAGTTATGTTCCTATTTGGCTGGAACAGGATCAACTTCATATCGCGAAAGAGCATTTGGATGGCGTGCTCAAACATGAGATGGTTCATGTGATTTCCAAGCAGTTCGGGAATACCTTATTCAATGGAAGCTGGAGTATTGGTTTGATTGAAGGCCTTGCTGAGGGAATTGCCAAAGATGCATCACCAGAATCCACTCTGGATCAAATCATGGCAGCTGAACCTCCTTATCCTACCGTTGAACAAATGGAAGCAGCTCTTTCTTTCAAGGGGTTCTACTCAAGCGCCGGAGCCATCAGTTATACAACGGCAGGTTCTTTTGTGAATCATTTGCTGGAACAATACCCGGTATCCAATTTCAAAGAAGCGTACGCCAACTCTGATTTTGAATCTGCTTACCTAATTCCATTCGATAGCCTGGTTTCCGGCTGGCAGCAATCATTGCCACAAGTGTCCCTTGATTCTCTGGATCAACAAAACTCAGCATTTATTTTTAGTCAGCGCTCCATCTTCCAGAAAGCTTGCCCACATGTGGTTAGTCCGATTATGCAGCTTTGGGATGATATTCGCTTTCTGGAAACTCTAGCCATATATGGAGAAGCATTGCCTATCGTTGAACAACTATATCAAATGGCGCCGGAGAACACGATCATCAAACAAAAATGGCTGCAGTATCACCTTCGTTTTGATGGATATGAAAGCATAGTTGAAAAAGTAAGCCTGAACGATTCAATCCCACAATTTCTCTTGATGAAGGCCGATGCTTTTGCTTTTCAGGGTGATTGGGATCGTGCATACATCGAATTAGAAAATGCATGGGATGTTCTTCCCGATCCATCGCCGGGAAATTTTAGATACTCATTTGAACTCCGAGCCGATACGCTCAATTGGAAAGTTTTTATTCGAAGCCGATATCAGGATCTGCTTCCTAATGCTGTTTCTTCCAATTTCAACCTTCCGAATAAAATACTACTTTCACAAAAAGCCATTGAACTGCAGCGACTCGATGTACTCCCGGCGTACTCCGCCCTTCTTATTAATGAAGAATTAAATACAGACTGGTTTAATCAATACCTCTCACTTATAGACCGTCTGGTTTTCCTGAAAGAGTTCGAGGAAGCACGACAATGGGTCGACCTCGTTTCTGCTCTTGAACTTCGTCCAAGATATCAGGAGCGACTTCAGCAACAACAAGAGTGGCTTCAGTTTATGATGAGGGTTGAGGGTTGACTTAGAGAGCCTGATTACGTTAGTTTTTGATATTAATTTCCAACACTCAACTTTCCATTTATGAAGAAGCTTTGTTTTCTCTCATTCCTGCTTTTTGCTGCAAGCAATACATTTGCTCAGGATTCCACCTCAACACAACAGCCCGAAACCTTTGATATGGAATGGGGCGGGGAAAATATTACCATGCAGAAGTACTTTATAGTTTTTCTGAAAAGTGGACCAAGCCGTTCACAAAGTGAAGAAGAAGCGGCTTCTTTGCAGCAACAACATTTGGCTTATCTCGGAGGATTGTACGAGCAGGGAATCATCAACCTGAATGGGCCAACTGGAGGCGAAGGAGATCTTCGGGGATTTTCCGTGTACAACGTGGCAACTATGGAGCAGGCGGTTGAATATGCCAACAATGACCCAATGGTTAAAGCGGGCCGTTTGGTTGTGGAGATCCACCCTTGGTGGCTGGCAAAAGGTTCCGGAGTTAAATGATAGTTGACTGAATGATAATTCATTTATCAACTCTCAACTCTCGTTATATATGCTTAGCTTTCGGGAAAAGTAGAATCCTGTTTTAATGAAAGAACCTAATTTCGTTCCTTTAACTTCGTACAAAGAATATCCACCTGAAGAGATGCTCAACCGAGCTGAGGAATTCTATGAGCTTATCGAATCCCGCCGAACAGTGCGGGAATTTTCAGACCGTCCTGTAGACCGTAAAGTGATTGAACAATGTATACTGGCAGCGGGAACTGCTCCCAATGGCGCCAACAAACAACCCTGGCATTTTGCTGTAGTTTCTGATTCGGATATTAAAAAAAAGATTCGTGAAGCGGCTGAAGAAGAAGAACGTGAATTTTATCACCGACGAGCTCCTGAAGACTGGTTGGAAGACCTCCGTCCTTTTGGCACTGACGAACACAAGCCTTTCCTGGAAAAAGCTCCGTATTTGATTGGAATTTTCGCACAGAGCTTTCATTTGAATGAAGATGGAGAAAAGGAAAAGCATTACTATGTAAAAGAATCAGTAGGGATTGCCACTGGCATACTGATTACGGCTCTCCATAATGCGGGATTAGCCACACTTACCCATACTCCAAGCCCAATGGGGTTTTTAACTGAGATTATGAAACGACCATCTCATGAAAAACCTTTTTTGTTATTAGTAGTAGGTTACCCGGAAAAGGGTACCAAGGTCCCTGATATAACTAAGAAATCACTTGACGAAATTTCTTCTTTTCTCTGATGAGTTCTGAACCCGACAAAAAATCTCCCAATCAGTTTAAAAAGGCCGTTTGGGAATGGGGCATTATTCTTGGAATATTTGGAATTCTTTATATCACCGGACTTCATACCGAAGTGATTGGCGGGCTTCAGCGGGTGCTTTTATCAACCGGTATTCTACGTCCGGATACAGAGGTTGATCCCGGAGAGACTCGAAAGGCAAACTACAATATGCCACTCATCACTTTAGATGGCGACCGAACCTCCCTTTCTGAGTTTGAAGGCAAAACGATCTTTCTAAATTTCTGGGCTACATGGTGCCCTCCTTGTATTGCTGAAATGCCGAATATTCAGAAACTATATGACCAACTTGAGGATGAAGAGAAAGTCGTATTTGTAATGCTTTCTCTGGATGAAGACCCGGAGAAAGCCCGTGCTTATATGGATCGAAAAGAATTTACCATGCCTGTTTACTTTTTAGCCGGAAGACAACCCGGAGTGTACAACAGTACCGTTGTACCAACTACTTATGTGATTTCTCCCGAAGGAGATATCGTGGTAGAAAAAAGAGGAATGGCTAAGTATAACACGGATGAGTTCCGTAATTTTTTGCTTAGTTTATAGTATCAAAATTTGTTCAAACTTTTGGTCATTCCCGCGTTCGCGGTAAAATAAAAGCTTTTACGAACAATCTAGATATCCGCCTACGCGAGGATGACTTTAGAATAAAACATCAAAAATTGACTATGGAAAAAGTAATATCAGGGATTCAACAAATCGGAATCGGAAATCCTAATGTTGAAGAAGCCACTGAGTGGTATCGCAAGTATTTCGGGATGGATATCAAGGTGTTTGATGATTCTGCGGTTGCTGATCTGATGCTTCCGTACACCGGGGGAAAACCTCATGAGCGACGTGCAATTCTTACGCTAAGTATGCGAGGCGGAGGGGGGTTTGAAATTTGGCAATATACAAGCCGTACTCCGGTCGCCCCGAATTTCGATGTACAACTTGGAGATCTTGGAATCAACATCGCAAAAATAAAATCTATAGATGTTCAGGAAACCTACGAGCAATTTAATGGTGCCGGACTTAATGTTCTGACTTCACTTCGGGAAAACCCTGCCGGTGATATCAACTTCTTTGTTGAAGATTTGAACGGCAATATCTTTAATGTGGTGAAAGGGCTTGACTGGTTCAAAAAGAAAGAACCTAAAACAACAGGCGGAGTTTCGGGTGCAATTATTGGTTCTACAGATATTGAGAAATCAAAAACATTGTATACCGATATTCTCGGCTATGATGAAGTTGTGTATGACGAGTCAGATGCTTTCGCTGATTTTGAAGGTCTGCCCGGGGGAGATCAAAAATATCGACGGGTCCTTCTTAGACACAGTAAACCAAGAGATGGTGCATTTGTAAAACTCTTTGGCCCCACTGAAATAGAGTTGGTTCAATGCCTGGATGGACGGCGCAAACCCAAACTCATTTTTGAAGACCGTTTCTGGGGAGATCTGGGATTCATCCATCTCTGTTTTGATGTTCAGGGAATGGATTCCCTGAAAGAAGAATGTGAAGCTGCCGGATTCAAATTCACCGTAGACAGCGCCGATAGCTTTGACATGGGCGAAGCAGCCGGACGATTTACTTACATCGAAGACCCGGATGGAACCCTGATCGAATTTGTAGAAACCCACAAAGTTCCGATTGCAAAAAAATTAGGCCTCTTTATCGATATGACGAAAAGAGACCCAAAAAAGTCGCTCCCAACCTGGATGTTGAGAGCCTTTAGTGTAAACCGGATGAAAGACTGATTATTTAATCAGCAGCATCTTTTTGGTTTGAAGGTGACTTCCTGCTTGTAAACGATAAATATACATTCCGCTTGCTAGTCTGGATGCGTCAAAGGCTACCGTATGACTCCCTGAGTTCAGTCTTCCATTCACCAGTGTTACTACTTCCTGTCCGAGCAGGTTGTACACTTTCAAGGTCACCTCTCCAGAAGATGGAAGATTGAATGAAATGTTCGTGCTCGGGTTGAATGGATTCGGATAGTTTTGGGAAAGCCTGAACTCATTTGGGTTTACTTCCTCTTCAGTACCAACCGCAAACTGTTCGTTTACAAATTCTACCTCAGCAGTTACAAAAGTTTCTCCGCGAATTGCTTTGTAAGTCATTGGAGATGGATTCGTTTCATCGACTACCCAGAAAAAGCGCCTTGTTTCGGGGTCGAAGGTAGCAGTTGATGGCATATTAGAAACCTCCACAGTGGGAATCGTCATATCCGGACTCATAGCGCTAACATATAAACTTACCGTGTCTCCCGGGCTGATCAGGATCGGCCCATCATTAAATACTCCCGGATAACTAGTATATAGGCTCATTGACCGGTTAATGGCTTCCTGGTTACCAATAAAGGATTTATTGACAGTTTGATTGAAGCTTTGTCCTTCACCTCCTGAGATTCTCCTATTATAAATCCGGTAACTCTTCAGCAGCAACCTTTTCTCGCTAAAGTCCCAGTCGAATCTCACCTCTATGGTACTTCCATCAGAAAGCAGATCTCTCTGAATATGAAAGCCGAATGTAGTGTCTCCTTCTGCATTAAATGAAAAATTCTTAGAACCCTGATATGATCCATCACTACCATACAAGGTTTCATTTACTCCTGAATGATAGATTTCTCCGGTAAAAAAGTCTCTTGTATATGTTTCTTGCTTGGTTTGAGCAAAATAAGATTCATTATTAAAATTGGTAAACTCCCTGAACATTCGCACCGTTTTATTATTCAGCCTGAGAGTGTCATCAATAATGCTGAAGTTCCGTACTTCCACCTGATTAGCATGCTCGTCATAATCCATTTCAGTTTTAATGGATACCCGCTTCCTTTCGGGCTCCATAGTTTCTTCATTTTCTCCAATTTCGAATACCAATATAGAATCCACAACCATATCCCCTACAGGATGCTCTCTTTGATAACTTGTGTATGCATTATAAAACACCCAGGTAGAATCATCCCAGAAAAAACCTTCTGCATCGGTATAAGAATCGTCCGGTGCGTAAGTGAAGTGGAGACTGTCTTCTCCAACATAATTCATTCCTTCTGAATCATACTCTTTACTTATCTGATAAATATACCGACCTCCGTCTCCAAGCTTTGTATAATCAAAGTATCCGCTGGTTTGCATACCTTCACCGTCAAAGTATTTAACTCTCCTTAGCAGATATTCTAATGTGTTTTCCTGTAGCTCTGTTGAGTTTAAAATTCCCCCGAAATAACCTTCGTTATAGAAGTAGTAATAGTTCTCTGCATTTTTTCTTCTCTGCAAAGAGTTAAGCTGATAATCCATTAACTCAGGTTCGTACTGGTAAGACAGACGCAGTGTGTCCCACCCAAACTCGTCCTGATACGATAAATCACGTGAGCCCTTTTGCCAACCATTATCAGGAGAGTAATAATCCCAGAATTGCTCCCTGGTTGCGCCTTCCGCTGGGACTCCGGGCGTTATTGAGCGCTGACCTGTGTAGGGCTCAACATAAGGGGACTGATAGAAATAAGTTGTTGAGCTATCATTATGACCTTCAGAAAAGTATCCGTTTTGTATTCTTTGAGGCATCCACCTTGTGCTATCAACCGACCATACATACTGGTTATTCCTATAAATATAACTCAACGTATCTCCTTCATAAAAACGTCTTGAAAAGGTTTGAGGAGTGAACATGGTATCCATCAGGTTTTTCCATTCAGAGTATCCCCATGAGGTGTCTTGCGGGAGATTACTTAGTGCTGCCATTTCTGCAAAAATGGCTTGCCCGGCAACTTCTTCCAGACTTAGCACCCAGTCGTCGGCTTGCTTTACATGGGGCGACACCTGATATAAAAATGCTTTGTGAGTAGAATTGAAGTACTGGGCTTCAATTCTTTCTTTCGTGTTGTTTTGAGCAACAAGTGCTCCTGTACCTATCGAAAAAATTATTAGTAGTAGCGTAAATTTCTTCATACTGCCTGTTTTTAGTTGATAATTTGTGCCTAAACTCTTCTCGGCACATAATCAATTTCAGGATTTATGAAGGGTTAAAAAATCACCCAAACGGGGTATTCTGCGGTTTACTTTAAGCTAAATTCCGCCTTAAAGCCATTTTTACGGCTGCCGCACGTGAATTAACATGCATTTTTTTGTAGATGTTTTTGATGTGTGTTTTCACAGTCCATGGGCTAAGGAAAACATCTTCCGCAATCTGTTTATTGGTTTTCCCATCAACTACATGTTGCAAAATTTTTAGCTCTGCCGGACTTAAATCAAACGGTATTTCCTGTTGGGGAGCCGCATGAAAAGCCTCCGGGTTTTTCACCATATCCAACACTTTTTTTGCGATGGAAGGAGAAATAGGTGAGCCACCATTGTGGATCTCTTTAATTGAATTCACTACTTCTTCAATGGCTGTATCTTTGAGCAGATAACCGGAGGCTCCAACATTTATAGATTCAAAAATTCGCTCATCATCTTCGAAAACAGTAAACATAATAACCTCAACACCGGGAAAGTCCTGTTTTAACTGAAAGGTGGCTTCTATGCCCGAAATTCCCGGGAGCTCTATATCCATTAAAACAACCTCAGGTTGCTGCTCCAAATCATTCCTCTTTATCTTTTGCAGGAATGATTCTGCCGACTCAGCTACCAGTACTACCTCCAATTCGGGATAAAACTGAAGTAACTCAACCAATCGTTTTCTAAAAATATCGTGGTCTTCGACGATACTTACTTTTAATAGCTTGCTTTGATCTGAATCCATAGGCTTTTTAATTATGCCTTGAGTATCTCACAATTATCTAAACTTACCAATACCCCGAAATAGCGATTTTACTATATCGGAATTAAGACCTTGATTTCTGTCCCCTTTTCAGTAGTAACCTTCAGTTCCCCATTAATCTCTTTGGCTCTTTTCTCCATATTCTTCATACCATATCCGCCATTAAAGTTTGTTTCCCCTTGTATAAAGTTGCCATCGTCTTTTATACTAACTTCCAGGCTTCCGTTTTGTCGCTGGAATAATATTTCAAGCCGCTCCGCTTTAGCATATTTAAGCGTGTTTTGAGAAGCTTCCTGAATAATCCTGAAAAGGTTTAGTGCCTGTGTAGCTGAAAGAATTTCCGTCTCGTTACCCTGTAGATTTATTGCCAGGGAAAGTTGTTCATTTAAAGCACTTTGGTTTTTGAAATAGTTATTCAGATGGGTGATAAACCCTTTTAGATTAATTTCATTTTGATTGAGTGCCCAAATTGTCTCTCTGAGTTGCTTTATAGTAACCTCTGCATCTCCTTTAAGAGATTTCATCAGCTTGATCGATTTCTCACGCTCGTCTACTTCTACATATTTATCAATCAGAGCTAAACCGGTTATAATATTTGCCAACTGAGCTCCTACATGGTCGTGCAAGTCTCTGGAGATGCGTTCCCTTTCATTGCGAAGTTTATTTTTTATCTCAAGTTGACGTAGTTCTTCTTTTAATTTCCTTTGAGAGTAATATCTAATCAGCAGTACAGAACACAATGCCAACAATGAAATATAGAGCGCCCTAAACCATAAAGTTTGCCACCATGGGGGTAATATATTGATATGAACAGATTTTGCTTCTTCGTTCCATGCCCCATTTGTGTTTGCTGCTTTAACTTTAAATATATATTCGCCCGGTTCGAGGTTAGGATAGTCTGCGAAGTTTCGATTTTCTGAATATACCCAGTCCGAATCAACTCCCTCCATTTTATACGCATATAGATTTCCAGTGGGTTCTTCGTAGTCCAAAGCCGCAAACTCGAACGATAGAAAGTTTTGATTATGTTCCAATTCAAGGTTGTTTACGAATGCCGCAGAGCTATCTATTTCCAGCGCTTGGTTAAATAAATTTATTCCGGTTATATAAATTTTTGGAGGAGTTTTATTTACCTCAAGATCTTTGGTATTTATAATATTAAATCCGTTTACACCACCGAAATAAAGCTCCCCGGATGTACTTTTATAGTAGGCCCCTGTATTAAACTCGTTGTTCTGAAGTCCATCTGCTTCAGTAAAATTTGTGAAGGATAATGTTCGCGTATTTAGTCTTCCTATTCCATTATTTGTACTCATCCAAATCATTTCCGGGTTTTCGTCACCCAGGATTCCATAAACACTATTATTTGACAGCCCTTCGGGGGTACGTAGATTTAACAGTTCATCGGATGCAGTTTTCCAACTTGTAATACCTCCACCATAGGACGCAAACCAAAACGTACTGTCATTTTGCTGAAATACAGACCGTGCATCCCGATGCGAAAGCTCAGTACCTGGTTCAAAAAAGTTAACATTTACGATGCTCTCGTCTTCAATGCTCAAATAGTTAAACCCATTATCAGTAGTCGCCAACCAAATATTACCATCTTTATCCTCGTAAATTTTGCGAATACTATTACTGTTTATTGATATCTCGGAATTCTCTTGTTTCAGATTTAGTACGCTAGCAGGTTCACCCTCCGACCATTGCTTAACGTTTTTTATAACCTGAATCCCCTTACCCTGATATCCTAACCATAACCAACCTCTTGAATCTTTCACGACTTGGTGAACATTATTGCTTAACAGTAAGCTATTTTGGGTACTAAATTGAATAAGTTCAATTTTTCTATTATTAATTGACTCAGTTGTAATCAAAAACAGACCATTGGTTCTGGTTGCTATCCACAACCCAAAGTCGTCTCTCTCCAGAGACCAGATACTTCCCAAAGCCTCATTAATCTCATAGGGAACGGGAAATGAATATTGTTCATCTCCCACGAAAGCGAGCCCTTCGCTTGTTCCAATCCATATTCCTTGCTCTTCATCCTCAAAAGCGAGTACAAATGTAGCAGGAAGTACTTTTCTGTCTTCTCTATTGGTAACAAGAGTAATGCCCTTTTTTTCTTCAAATCGGAAAAACCCGCCTCCCCAGGTATAGAACCAAAGATTACCAAGGTGATCTTCATATAAGGTGGATGCCCCAACTACATCGTTTACATCAACTACTTTTAAAACCTTCTCCTCTTCCGTTTTTTTATGAATCGCCTTTATAGTCCCTTCAAGATGCCCTTTTATTAAGAAATCTCCTCTTTCGAGATACTTTTTGCTGGATGTTCTTGCTACTCCACTTTTTATACTTAAGAGAGTTTCATCTTGTAAATGATCTGTTTGAAACTTCCTTAAATCGCCTGTAACTACTCTTACCCATAAATCTCCATCTGAGTCCATAAAAATATTGTCGGTGTTGGGCGAGGGGTTTTCTTTAGAAAACAAGAGTCGGGTAGCTAACATTTTTTCATTAGAGGAAGGAGATACCCTGAATTCCTCCACTTCTTTTCCAGGCACATAAAACAAACCATTAAGAGAACTTAGCAGGAAAGAACCATCCTTTAATTCAAGAATCGAATTTACTGAGAATATTTGTTCTCCGGTCCCCTTCTCGACCAGGTTAGCCGGATAATATTTCTTCTCCTCCAGGTTAAAATTACCTATGCGATTGCTAAAAAAGCCAACCCATAGAAACTCTTTTGAATCATTAAAAATTACATTTACCGGAGCTTCAGGAATGCTTTTACTGGAGGAATGATTAACCCTCTCAATTTGATCAGTTTTTGGATTAAGAATATTTATTCCACCATCTCGTGTCCCAACCAAGTACTTACCATTGCTATGCTCAAATAATCCGTGAATGAAGCTGTCAGAAAGAGTTGTAGAATCTCCCGGAGAATGACGAAATATCTTGACACTCTTACCGTCAAACCTATTCAAACCGTCCATAGTAGAGATCCATACAAATCCGTACTTATCGGTTGTCATATTAAGAACGGTATTATGAGACAATCCTATATTTTCGGCATTATAATGAGTGGCCGAAAACTGTGGAACTTGAGCCACTGCAGGACAAAAAACCTCAAGAAAAACAACGATAAATAATGCACCACTAATTCTTTTATAAGCCACATCCATAGCAATAATCTGTACCTGATAAACCTCTTTCTATATAGATAAAAAAAGGCTCTTATGCGAGACAGATCACAAAACTATTAACTATTGATCGCCTCTGGGTGCTATTTTAGGTTCACCACCCGGTAACACATCTCTATCATCCGGGTTGATTGGGATAATATAATGGCTGCCTGAATCCTCATCGAACCCAAGTTCATAACTCGTTCCATCAGAATACATATTTACTGAACCGACGAGCTTTCCTTCTCTCAGGATAAGTGTAGCCTGCCCTGTTTCCTGATCATTTACATACGCAGAAATCGCGACTATGCCCGGCATCGTTTCTTCCATTTGCCGGATTTGCAGTGTATAAACACTGCCGTCGGCTAAGGTAATAGAAAGCTCGTCACCAGGCTCGGACAAAGTGAGTGCTTCTACATCCAATTCCAGTAATATTTTAGATTGAGTCGGTGTTGATTCTTCTTGTCCATAAGAAGTTGATTCATTAGGGGCTTTATCAGCTTTAGCACATGCCAGACTTGACGTTATCAGTATTGCGATTACTAACCTTGAGTATTTCATATTACTTTATTAAAACCATTTGCCGGGTTAGTATTTGAGATGCAGTTTGCAGGCGATACATATAAACTCCACTTGAAAGGTTTGAAGCATCAAATGGAACATCGTGTTCTCCCGCCTGCTGCCTGCCTTCAAAAAGGGTTGCAATTTTTTGCCCTTGAATATTGAACACTTCAAGGCGGATATTTTCAGCTTCCCTTAACGTATAGCTGATTGTTGTAGCCGGGTTAAATGGGTTCGGATAATTCTGATCTAAGGCTATTTTTACCGGGGCATCGTCGAACTCATTCGAAACCATATTTGCTACTGTGAGTGTTATTGGAACCTCTAGTGAAGGATTCTGAGGATCGTTTGTTCTTACCTTCATAGTTGTTTGGTAAGTACCTGCATCCACCCCCCGTGTTGTAAACTGCAAGCTCCTGCTTGATGACGCGTCTTCTACTGTAAATCCGGTCGATTCAGAAACTGATAACCAAGGGTACGGGGCACTCAATTGTTTTATTTCAATGTCATCGATATCAATAGTTGAGCCATTTTCATTGCTACGATTCAGAATCAGCATTTCACCTGGGCTAAAACCTCCTACATACTCATTTTCATAAATAGTGTTTCCATTCAAAATGTAGCGGATCACTTCATTATCAGGATCCATAACCATTTTGATCTCATTATATGATCCAATATTAATGGTAGCAGCCCCGCTTCCAAAGAAAGTAACTTCATCCTGTTCATCTCTTTCTGCTGCAAAGAAAATTCCCTGATTAATGATTATCGCCGCAGCAAACTCTCCATTTTTCCCATCACTTACGTAGATATCAAAAGTCTCTGTATCACTCGAGACTGAAAAATTAGCAGTGATTTCATAGCTTCCGAATTGCTGGAAACCAAAAAATGGAGCACTGATAAATTTCGTGTTTCCGGTCCCATCTCCTTCGATGCGCAGGTGCTGACTCCCTGTATTAGAGTTCGTGGAAGCAATCAGGAATTCATCATCAGAAACTGCCCTCCATTCTGACAGTCCTTCAAAAGTACCCGTTGAAAAACCTTCTCCGCTTTCAAAAGAGGTGGAATACAAGGTTTGCTCTGCAACAAATGATTTTGCTTTGTTAGTATTATTCATTGAATGATTTGCTGCTCTTTTTGTAATTCTCTGAAAAGAAGCTGGGGCAATAACACTTCCTGCTTTTTTAGTTCTTTTGAATCCATTACCTGAAAACCCGAAGTCGATATCCCAGACTAGTACACTTTGCCCATCATTAAAAATCTGGAATGGGATCGTCAGATCATCCTCCCTATTCATTTCTACATTTATTACATCAGCCAGTAAACTTGCCGTTGGCGCATTGGCCTGTGTATCACGATAGTTAGAAACTGTCCGCTTTATTTCTCTCATACTTCTCGCATTATCTGTAGGAACTGTGCTGCTATTCTGACCTGTAGCTGTTCCAAGAAAGGTTAGTCCCGGACTTGAAAAATACGGGGCTTCATCCAATCCATCTGAGTAGGCCATTACGGTGTGATAATTAGAAGCTGTGTTCTGGAAACCGGCTGAATAGTGAAACAGTCCTCCCCCGTCAGAGGCGGAGGATTCCAGCTGAGTTCGGGAATGGGCATTCCCCATATTGTGCCCAATCTCATGAACTAATGTGAAGGTATCCGCAATTTGTTGAACCCGGTTCAGATTGAAGCCGAAGCTTGGGTTTCCTCCAGAAGAAGAAAGCCTCCAGCCTAATCCTCCTGTATCTTCTATTTTCACAAATAAAGAAACAATATCCGCTCCAAAGGTATCGCGTACTCCGTGCACTTCCTGCATAAATCCATTATGCCCATCTTCAGCATCAAAAACAGGATCACTATCATTTTGTGTTAACCTGCTTAGCCTATCCTCAGAACCAACTCCATCTGTTTCTTCGTTGTAGGATGTTTTCAGGGTAGTAACCAACCTTAAATCAACACCAATTTCGCTGTTATTTATTGCTGTTTGAGAAAGGTTTACCGATTGCGCAATTACCCCGGCAATATCTCCAAAACCAGTAGTTGCTGCCCAGTCTTCTGCTGCCTGAGTATATACGATCATCAAATCGATGGTTACGCTGTCATCTTCGGAAGCAACCAGCGGCGCTGCTACAGATGTTGTACTGCCCGCTGTTTTTTGTTTTGCGGAAGTGCCCGGAGTTCGAAAATGTGGTACCGGGATGAGTTCATCAGAGTGATCGATACCGCAGGAAAGGCGGTGTTCTATTCGCTCATTATGAGATGAAGTATAGTTTTTTGAATTGGATTTATCATATCCGAAATAAGTCGGAGCTTCGAAGTCATCGTAATACACCCCGTTTAGTTTGCCTTTATTATAAGTAAAGGCGAAAATCTTGTCCTTATTTCCTTCTTTATAGCCCCGGAAAGAAATAGTTCCTGGCATGTATTCTTCTCTGTCCAGAATAACTAATCGATCAGTGGCCTCTTTTGCTCTATGAAACTGAAGAATTGCTCCTCTGTTTAGCTCTTCATTTATAAAAATCTCTTCGTTTAGGGTAAAATACGTTCTGTCTGTTGTTGTTTTTTGTAGAGTAATCAGATCAGATTCGAGAATTTCATTTAATGAGAATACCTGACTTACACTTGGTACTGATAGTATTACAACGAGAAATAGCCCTACTGCTAAGGAATTGATTATTTTCATATTGAACGGCTTGATTAGTTAATTGCCACTCAATATCAGAAACTCAGGGCTAAAAAAATATTTTTTTGAAGCGAAAGATCGAATCTTAATCTAGCTGTCACCGCCCCTTCAACAACCCGGTTAGGTTGAGCTTATGAATGGGAATCAAATAACTGGAGAGCAATTCATCTTTGTGGATTCCTAATAACCCGGTTCCTCTGAAATCAACGATACATACCTTTTCTTCTTTTTGTACCACTTCGCCAATCCCGTAAAATTCCGGGCTGGGACCATAGTACACCAAATCTCCTTTACTAAGGGTATTTTTCGCTCTGCGGTGATAGGGTTTTATCACCGGGAGCAAATCTAATCGGTATGAAAGTCTGCGTTTCCCTCTCAGGGACATCAGGGTTTTTGTTTAATGATTTCTCGTTTCGTATCTCCGATATGTTTGATGATTAACCAAACGGCTTCGGGTGGGATTAAATTTCCAATTTTTTGCGGCCATTCCACAATGGAAATTCCTTCTCCATAAAAATATTCTTCAGTGCCAATTTCGAGGGCTTCCTGTTCATTTTCAAGTCGGTAGCAATCGAAGTGGAAAATTGGTACAGAGCCCTGATACTCATTAATTAAGGTAAATGTTGGTGAACTCACCTGTTCTTCCTTCACCCCAAAAAAAGAGGCAATTCCTTTTACAAAGTGCGTTTTGCCAGCTCCAAGATCACCATCCAGACAAACTACATCGCCAGGAGAAAGTTCCTTCGCAAAGTTTTTTCCAAACTGAATAGTTTCCTGAACTGAGTTGCTGACCATCAAACTTTCTAGCCCTTTGGAGTGAGTGTTGCAACTGGTAAAATCATCTCCTCCATCGAAGCCCCACCATGTTGAAAGGTATCTTTATAGCGGTTTTGATATTTGTGATAGTTAGTCGGATAGACAAAGTAGTAGTCCTCACGGGCAATCAGGTAATCGCTTGCCTTTCCTAAATCGGGGAGCTTGAACTTTTTTGCATCGTTAATTTGAATGACCGCATTTTCATTTTGTGCATTCAGGTTCCGACCGTATTTATAGCGAAGGCTCGTTGCAGTATCACGATCTCCGAATACTTTAGTGTCACGTAATGACCGAACCGAGCCATGATCGGTGGTTACCACTACGGTAACATCTTCATCAGCCAGTTCTTTGAACATTTGCAGCAAGGATGAATGCTGAAACCACGCCTCAGTAATTGAGCGAAACGCTGATACATCCGGAGCAAGTTCTTTGATTACATCCGAATCCGATCTGGAATGGACTAATGTATCTACAAAATTAAATACAAAGGCTGCCAATTTAGACTGTGCAAAGCTCTTCATTTTTCCGGCAACCTGACGACCATCCTCTGCATTCAGAATTTTCTCGTACTTGAAATTGATGTCGATTTTCGCACGTTCTAGCTGCTTTTGAAGTAACTCTTCTTCGTGGCGATTGAGGGAGGTTTCATCCTGCCCCTGATCCCAAAGCTTTGGATACATCTGGGAGATTTCTAATGGAGAAACTCCGGCAAAAATCGCGTTCCTCGAATAGGGCGTTGCAGTTGGTAAAATGGAATAATAGAAATCCGTTGAAATATCGAACATCTTAGCCAGATAAGGCTCAAACACCAGCCATTGATCGTAGCGCATACAATCAATCAAAAAGAACATGGTTTTCTTGCCCTCTTTGAGATGTGGGAACACATAGTTTTTGAAAATACCCTGCGAGATCAATGGAGCTTCTTCATTTTGATCAAGCCAGTGCACATATTCCCGTTCGATAAATTTTCCAAACTCACGATTGGCGTCCACGACCTGATCTTCCAGTACCTGCTGGAGTGCTTCGTCTCCATCTCCTAAGTCAATCTGCCATTTCGAAAGCTCTTTGTAAATCTCAATCCATTCCTTCCAGGAAGTATTCGGATGAATGCGTGACGACAAACTCCCAAAATCCTTCAAATAAGACTGCGCGGACTTTTCGTTTTGCAATCGCGAGCGCTCGAGAATCCTCTTCACAGTAAGCAGAATCTGGTTTGGGTTTACCGGCTTGATAAGATAATCTGATATCTTAGCGCCGATCGCATCTTCCATAATCGACTCTTCTTCACTTTTGGTAATCATGATAACCGGAAGCAAGGGCTGCGACGCCTTAATCTTCTCCAGCGTATCAAGTCCGCCCATGCCCGGCATTTGTTCGTCCAGAAAAACCAGATCGAACTTCTGTTCCCCGATCATAGAAACGGCGTCTTCTCCATTCGAAACGGGAACGATGTCAAAGCCTTTTTTTTGTAAAAATAAAATGTGTGATTGCAGCTGATCTATTTCGTCATCAGCCCAGAGAATAATCGGCATGTATTTACTTGTTTAAATAATTAGAATTAAGATAGTAACTATTTACATGCTTGTGTTTAATTTTGGATATGAATTTTGAATTGCAACATATCAATTCAAAATTCATAATCTGTCAATCATAATTTAATGTATGGTTTCAGTTTTTCGAGGGTTTTTTCCCCGATTCCCCGAACCTTTACCAAGTCCTCAACGGAATTAAAACCACCATTAGTTTCCCGATATTCAATTATTCTTTGAGCATACGAACTTCCAATTCCCGGGAGTGTTTGGAGTTCTTCACTTGAGGCCATATTTATACTAATTAGTTCTGTCGGTGTTGGCGAAATATCCTTTGACTCAGTTCTGTTAGTATCCGAAACTTCTCTGCCCTGATATCTTGCCTCCAATTTTTGTTCTTCTGATTCAATCAAGGCACTTCTTCGTTCGAACTCAGCCAGCAGTTCAGCATGATTTTCCGGCACCGGAACAACTTTCTCTTTGATGAATACATTAGCTAATAGAAGCAGAACGATAATTCCAAGAAGAAGCGTGACAGAAATCCGCTCTTGTTTTGTAATCTGAAGCTTGTCAATCCAGAAGAAAAATTCTCTTTTAAAATTACTGTTACCCATAAAGCCAAGGTTTTACTAGTCGTAATTAGCAATTATTTTCAGGACTTGTCAACTTGTTTTCAAGTTTTGGAAGTGGGATGTTTGGCTGATTCAACATTATGAGCAAAACCCATTACTTCACATATAAAGAACAGCGCATTGCCTACGAGGTTACCGGTGAGGGAAAGGCTCTTGTAATTCTTCATGGTTGGGGAAGCAGCCGCCGTGTGATGATGCCCATAGCTAAACAACTCGCTCACCTGCGATCCTGCTATGTCCTGGACCTTCCAGGTTTTGGGGAATCCAATGATCCTGCTGAAGCGTGGAGTATTGACGATTATGCGGATGCCGTTCAGGCTTTCATTTCGATGCTGCCTGATGACCACATTGATGTACTGGTTCATTCATTTGGAGGAAGAGTAATCCTTAAACTTCTCACCAGAGATAAAGGAAAACAAATCATCCAGAAAGTGCTGATTACCGGCGGTGCAGGAATGAAGCCTAAACGCTCATGGAAATATTATCTCAGAAAATATACAGCCAAAACGTTGAAAGCTCCTTTTATGATTCTCCCTAAGCCACTTCAGGATAAAGCACTGAATTGGTTACGAGGAACCGATCTTTGGAAAAGCCTGGGTTCGAGCGACTATTCACAGCTTTCCGGAGTGATGAGGGAGACCTTTGTAAAATCTGTAACCGAATATCTGGAAGCGTGCTTGCCTAAAATCCCGCATGAAACACTGCTGCTTTGGGGAAGAAATGATGATGCCACTCCGGTGTATCAAGCAGAGCGGATTGAGCAGGGAATTAAAAATGCCGCTTTAGTAGTGATTGAAGATGCGGGGCATTATGCATTCCTGGATAAACCTAAACAATTTGCAGCTATAGCGGAGGCTTTTCTAAAAGAGAATTAAAAATTATGGATTATGAGTTCTGGATTAGCTCAACCAATTCAAAATTACTTCCCAAGCTATAATTAATTCCAAGGCTTTTTATCTGTAATCCCGCACTAACCAAACTAATTGCTCTTTTTTGCATCGTTTTTGAAGTCTGGTCTCCAGCTTTTCCATAGATAGAATCATCAATTATCGGATATCCCCATTTGGCTAGGTGTAATCGTATTTGGTGAGTCCGTCCGGTTTCGGGAGCGCATTTAATCAGTGCTTTATCTTCGTAGGTTCCAACTACTTCGAAGTGAGTAACTGCTTCGCGAGCTCCTTTCAGCTTTTCATCACTTTCGAACACAAATCCATGTTTTCTTTTTATTGGTGCGTTTATGGTGATTGATTGTTCTATCGGAATCCCATCCACTAACGCATAATAGGTCTTCGTTACTTTTCCATTTGAGAAGCAGAGCATCGCCTTTTTAGCAAACTCTTTGTTCCTGGCTATCAATACAATTCCGGAGGTCACTGCGTCCAAGCGATGAACAATTCTGAGCCCATCATAACCCTGTTCTTTCAGAATTTCCATCAATGTGTTTTTGAAGTACCTCCCTCCAGCATGCATAGGCATAGGCGCAGGCTTAAAAACAATCAAATAATTTTCCTGCTCTTCCAGTACTTCCACTTCATCCGGTACCGCCGGCTCTACCACTCTTGGGTTATGATGGAACACTTCGTCCTTTTGAGAAAGCAATAAACCAGCCTTCACTTTTTCTTCATTCACGTACACTCTTCCCAGCTCAATTCGGCTTTTCCACTCGGCTTCAGACCGAAATGGAAATTTGGTGCACATCATCTCGAGCAGACTTCTCCCTATAAATTCTGCTTCCGGTTTAAAGCGATGTGTGATAGGATAGGGTTTTACGAGCCGAACGTTACGACTGTGCGTGTTCTTCCTGTCGAAGAGAACGTTGTTTAAAATCTTCTCCAAAATAATTGTACCATTTTCGGAACGGTTTAAAGGCATTCTCGGCATCAAAAGGTCGTTTGTACTCGCTCTTTTTACACTCTTCACTGCAACAACCATCCATAATATGAGCGCCTTCTTCAGAGCAAACAAACAGCTTGTTGCATTCCATATTTGCACAATTAACGTAAGTATCAGCAGGCTTTCCAGTGATTTCACATTTGGCAATCGGAGCCAGGTCTTTGGGATTCACAGGCACAATCAGTCTGTCATCAAATACAAAACATTTTCCTTTGAAATGTGCGCCATCCTCTTCTTTGGCATAATTTAAAATGCCGCCATGCAGTTGATTTACATCGTTCCAGCCCTCTTCTTTCATCAAAACAGAAAATTTCTCGCAACGAATTCCTCCGGTGCAATACATCAGCACTTTTTTGTTTTTGGGAATATTGGCTTCTTCCAGCCACTGAGGAAAATCGTAAAAATTGTCGAGGTCGGGAGTCAACGCTCCTTCAAAATGGCCAATTTTTGATTCGTAATTATTACGCACATCAATCATTACATAATCCTCACCGGATTCCATCACATTTCGCCATTCGTTTGGCTTTAGGTGCCTTCCCCCATCTTTTGGATCAACTCCTTCCACATGAAGCGCAACGATTTCCTCTCTCACTTTGCAAATTAATTTAGCGAAGGGAATGTAATCACTTTGATCTTGTTTAAACTCTGTTTCTTCGAATCCATCCAGCGACCAGACGTATTTTTTATACGCATCAACCTGCTGTTTGGTCCCAGCAGCTGTTCCGTTCAGTCCTTCCGACGAAATATAAATTCTACCCTTTAAACCAAGTTCTTTACAAAAATTTTTATGCTCTTTACAGAACTTCTCGGGATTTTTGATGTGACTAAATTTGTAATAAAGAATAACTTCGTACATCTTCTAAATAAATTACACCATGATTCATCTCTTGCCGTTATTGGCTGGCACAAAGTTAAGGAAATTCTATTGAAAATGGCGCTTCGTTTGAATTACATAATCTTACGCGTTTTAGGGTTATCGCTTATTTGTTTATCCGTTTCTACCTCTATTTTTGCTCAGGACAAAACCTCTTTGCTAGATATCAAAAATGATTTTTATGAGGGGAAAATCAGTGCGGATCAGGCTGTTCGTGCTCAACTTCTTACCCTTAGTGGTGATACAAAACACAAATGTGTTACCCCTATAACTATGATGGGCCATCGTTATTGGAAAGAACTCTCTGAAACTACAAGAGAAGGATATCACGACAAAATTAGAAGCAGAGATATAACGCAAGCCACCCAGTTTTATACAAGTCCGTCTGGTAAGTTCAGAATCCGATACGAAACTGATGGTTCGGATGCTGTTCCATCAGCTGATGCAAATTCTAACTCTGTACCTGATTATGTTGAGTGGGTAGCCGAAGCTTCAGATTCATCCTATCGGCATGAAATTCTTACCCTCGGTTTTACCGACCCTATTCCTGAGGGAGAACAGTATTTAGTGGTTATTGGTGATCTTGGGGCTTACGGACTTACACGGCCATCTCCCGGCAGCCCGGGCGGAACTATTATCGAAATTGAGAATGATTTTGTTGGCTTTCCTTCAAACAGTGATCCCGAGGGCAATCAAAAAGGAGCTATTAAAGTAACCATGGCTCATGAATGGAAGCATGCAATTCAATATGTGCAAAATGGATGGTCCGGTGATGCGGATCGCTGGGCTGAAATGGATGCCACCCTAATGGAGGAAGTCGTTTATGACCCAGTGAATGATTATTACAACTATCTGGATGGGTTTGGATCAAACTTCTTTGGAAACCCCTCAACTTCCCTTATCCCCGGATCCTATGAAGACATAACCTGGGCGCTCTATTTTCATGAACGGTTCGGAGATTCGTTCTGGACCAATGTCTGGAATCGTATTGTTGATACACCAACTATTTTGTTTTTTGATGCAATCGAAGACGAACTGGCTGACTTAGGCGTTTCTTTTGAAGAGGGTGTGATTGAAAATTTTCTTTGGCATTTTGCTTCCGGACCTGCCAATTTCACCTCTCTCTTTGGCTTTGATGAAAGTGGTCTCTACCCTGGTCCCAGAATAGAAGAAACGTTTTCAGAGCTCCAAACTGAGTTGACTGAATTTTCTACGATGTCCCGGTTTTCTGGCCAATATTATGAATTCGACCTTATTCAGCGACCAAATAGTTTATTAAAGTTAGACTATATGCCCAGTTCACCCGATGTTCAAGCCGCTATTATTGCCTATTATGACGACCTCAGCATCGAAACCCGGTTTATTACCAGCCCCGCTATGGAAGAGTTAAACTCTAGTGAGACCGGGCTCCCATGGTCAGATATTGATCGGCTCGGCCTTGTCTTTTTTAACTCCTCACCCAATGATACCGATACCGTTCAGTTCAGGGTCTACGATTACGTACCGATTAATATTGAGTCGCCCCGGCTTTCGCAAAATTATCCGAATCCATTCAACCCTAACACCACCATTACAGTTACGCTACCGTTCAGCCAGCATGTGAAGCTTACCGTTTATGATTATTTGGGCAGAGAAGTACGTATTCTGGCAGATGGAATTTTGGGAGCTGGCGAAAACCCCCTTCGTTTTGATGCACTAAGTCTGGCCTCCGGTATTTATTTTTATCGCCTCGAAACGGAAGAGAAAGTGGTAACACGAAAGATGACGCTGATTAAATAACTCATATCAAGTTCCGCTCTTTAAGACCCTCGATCGGGTTAGAAAACGTTGTAAAATTAAAGGAGGTAATAGAAAGCATTCTTAACATTTTTAACTCCATAATAGGGGCTGCCAGTTCTCTCCACAATAGGTAGCCATCTTTGAATCCAAAGTTATCTGGGTTTTTGTCTTCAATAACTTCCATCGTTTCTTCGAGATTTAAATCCTGAGTATAGGCAAGCATACTGGCAATCAATAAATTCAAAAATCCGTGAACACTGTGCTGAGTAGTATAATTAAAGCTTGGGAAAGGGGTGTTCTCCGTTCCAGAAAATTTTACTGCAACGCTTGCATCACGTGCATACAGTAACACATCTGCAAGATATTTGGCGCTCGGAGGAGTGATTCCACCACAATCAACTTTCAGCCCTGAGAACAGGTAATTGTCAATTTTTCTTTTCAGTATAGACTTGTTGTGTACAGCTATCACCTTGATAATTTTCTTGGTAGTTTCTGCGTCATAACTATTTCCAGGCACTCCAAAAAAGACACGGTGAGGAAGTAATCGTGATTCAGCCGTGGAATTAACTACTGCTTCAAGCGATTTAACTAATTCTTCTGCATTCAGTTTTTGTACACTCCCAAGCGGGAAAGTAAGTTCCAGAATATTGGTACGAACTTCTCCCGGGTAACCTGAATGCGCCGCCATGATTTCTTTTTCGATATTGATAACTGCATTTTTGAAATCAAAAAGCGTCTCGCTCTCAGGACCGGTTATACATAAAGCCAATGGACCTTTGAGCTGATGTTTTCGGTCTGCAAATGTAGCCAGAAGCGGAAGCTCGCTGTGTGGAATTACAAAATTCGAAAGCATCCATGAATACTTAGAGTGCGAAAAATCTACATAGCCTCTTAACGCCTCACGGAGATTAAGACCTGCGGGAGGATATAATCCCGAATAGTTAATACAAGAGGTTAAAAGCTGTTGCAGAGATTTGGTCATAGCATTTAATAATACGTATAGACATTCATATGGCAAACTAAAACTAAGTAAAATTTGAGCTTATTTTACTTTTTTCCTGATTGAGAAGACTCTCTATCTTGTTTGATTATTATAAATAATTATATGTAATTGCATATACTCAACATATTCAGGGATTATGAACAAATCAGAGACTATTAAATTACTAAGTGAACAACTTGGGATAACCCAGCAAGAAACAGAGGCTCTTTATGATAATTTTGTTTCTGTACTTTCAGATCATCTCGCTGCAGACCAAGGTTTTTCAATCCCAAATTTGGGAAGTTTTCATTCTAAAATCAGAGAACCTTACAAGTCATATAATCCCCATTATAAGAAAATGATGCTGTTGCCGAAGAAGAAGGTGGTGCAGTTTACCCAAAGCTCTTCTGTTAAAGAAGAACTGAGTGGAGGCGGGCTATGAGCGATAAAGTAACTTTTTCAAAACTGGTAGAGGAGCTCGCAGAAAAAACGGGCACAACTCAAACTCTTAGTCATGATTTTGTTTCCAGCCTTACCGGTATCGTTATTAACTCTGCAATGGAGTCCGGTAAATCATCCATAACAAACTTCGGTAGTTTCAGTGTTGTGGATGTAGCTGCGCGGAATGGAGTAAACCCACGCACAGGAGAGTCTATTGTGATTCCTGCCCACCAGCGGCTTTCTTTCAGCCCATACAAGGCACTTGAAAGTACAGTAAATGCACCTTTTGCTCACCTGGAAGCTACAGTGATACAGGATGACGATGAGAACGATTCTCCAACGCAGCCTGAAACTACTACTAAACCGCTTGCACCGTTACCTTTTGGCGAAGATTCAGAAGAAGGTGAGGCTGATAAAAAAATGGATGACCCGGAATCCTCTGATCAGGAAGAAAAAACTGAAACACCCGTTTTTAAACGTCCTGGAAAAGAAGAGGAAAAATCCGGTAACCTTCAGAACGTGCTGATTTTAATCGTTGTCTTTCTTTTGGTGATTCTCGGACTTTGGTATTTTGTCTTCCGGGACACATCAAAGCCTCAGGTTGCTGAGCAAACACCTCCGCCGCCGATAGAAACTCCGGCAGATCCTACCCCCAATCCTCCGCCAGCAGTTGATCAAACTGCGACTGACTCTGATACGCCGGAAGAGTCACAGATAATTGATGAAGAAGCCCCTGAGCCCGAGCAGGTAGAAATAGTCGAAGAAAATGTACCTTCCAATTATGTGGTTTCATCAGGTGAGTGGATTTATGACATTGCCAGAAGGAACTATAATCAACCTACTTTCTGGCCATTAATTTTTGAGGCTAATTTTTCTCCTGATCAGGACCCGGATTTAATTATTCCCGGAAAAGAACTTAAAATCCCTGAAATAGCAGATGCCCAAAACCTTACCCAAAATGATCGGGAAAGGCTCGCTTCTGCACTACGGCTAGTTTCCGAGGCGTATGCTAATGCCGGGAAATCGGATCAGGCTGAGAATTACAGGCGTATGGCTGCTAAGTTTTCTAATTAGATCAAACACTTTTTTAAAATTTAGAAAAGACGGGTCTTATAAATCTTAACTCCATTATAGTTCCCTTCCATTTTCACGAATTCTTGTCCGTCTTTAGTATACCAGAACCGGGTTGGCTGTGTGCCATTATAATCCATAAACAAAACCCAGGTATCGAGTTCTTTTCCTCCGGGTAGTTTTAGCTTTTCCGATCCTTCTACCTCTATTTCGTACCAATCAGGTTTTGTGGTTTTACTTCCAGGGTGATGAAATCTTAAAGCGGCACTATACCCTTCCCTCATGGGTAACATAGAAAATGTTGTTAAATCAAGTTCAAAGTTAAATACGGGCTCCTCCAGTTCAAGATTATACCCTTCTTCTGCATTATTTTTAACGGTATCCAGTGCCACAACTGCCTGATCGGTAAACCTATATGCTTCTTTTCCTTTGGATCCGATATTCCTGATATGAACTATGGGCTTGAATGTTTTTGGCTCGACCAAGGAATAAAACTCTCCTGTTGAGTTTTCATCTGCCCCATAATATTCGTGTTTAATGGCTAGAAAGTCTTCACCCTTATGCTTAATTCTTTCTACAGATGATCTTACCATCACTCCAAGTCTTACTGATCCTCTGAACTCGGAATGTACCAGATAATCAATGGTTTTTTCTTTTATTAAATGGTGCTTTTTAAATATATCCCCAACTCTTATGGAATCAGGCTCCTGCGCTTTCAATATTAAGCTTATCCCAAAAATGAATAGCGCTGTAAATAGTACGGTAGATTTTCTCATATAAACTTTGCTTAGAAATTTTGCTTTCCTGAAAATCTGCCCTTTTGTTGATCATTTAAATTTTATTCGACATTCTTAATCTATTAATCTGCGGATATGGTTTCTCAATCTATACATAGATACATCTAATTAAAACACCTATCCGTCGATTCTCTGGTCTCATTTGTAGAATAAATCATAAAAAGTCTACGCTAAACAGCTATTTTCTGTAAAAAGTATTCTGATTTGGCCAAGAACCGACTACTTATTTTACATATATCTTTTTGGGCTATTTTCGTGTTCTATAGATTGTTCGATTACACCCGATATATTCCTTTAGAAACTGCCGTTAATTTTCTAGCCGTACCATTGATATTCAATATACTCGCCAGCTATCTGCACTATTTCTTTGTGCTTCCTTATCTCATCCAGACCCAGGAGTACGTTAAGTATTTCACCTTTCTTGTACTCACATTAATAGTGGTTATGGGTTTTAGATTTATTGCCGACAATTACTTTATGGCTCCTTTTAGTCAAGATCAGGAATATTATGCGAGCATCCACTTTCCTAGAGTTTTGAGTGTACTCTGGGGATTTCTGACTTTTATCATCTTTACCGGAATGATCAAGTTTACTTCTGATTGGTTTAGAATTGAGAACGAAAAAAAGCAATTAGAAAACGAAAAATTAACCGCCGAGCTCAACTATCTGAAAGCCCAAATCAATCCTCATTTTTTGTTTAATACTTTACACAACCTGAACTATCTGGTTCAGGGTAAGAAAGATGAGGCCGCTCAAATCATTATCCGCTTATCCAATATTATGCGTTATATGATTTACGATGCCAACCAAACGATTGTACCAATCACTAAAGAAATACAGTATATGCAAGACTATATCGAGTTGGAGCGGATCAGGTTAAATAATCCACTAGATATTTCTTTTAATATTTCCGGTAATTATGAGCAGACCAAAATAGCGCCACTGATTCTAATAACTTTTCTGGAAAATGCCTTTAAGCATGGAGTAAGTGATGAAGCGGAAAACTGTTGGATAAAGGTGGATTTACAACAGAAAAAGGAAATACTTACCTACTCCGTAAGTAATTCAAAAATTGAAAAAACATCTTCTTCGGAACGATCCGGCTTTGGTCTCGGCAATCTTGAAAAAAGATTGAAACTTCATTATCCCGAAAAGCATCAACTTTTAATCTCAGAATCCGAACACAGTTACAATATTAAACTAATCCTGGCCTTTGAATAATGGTGAATTGTATTGTTATTGATGATGAACCTTTTGCCCGAAACTTACTAGAGGAATATATAAGCAAAGTCCCATACCTCAATCTTCAGGGAAGTTTCTCCAGTGGGCTAAAAGCCTTAGAGCTTTTGAACGCTCAGCCTATAGATTTACTATTTCTGGACATTCAAATGCCGGAAATCAATGGCATAACTTTCCTTAAATCACTCAAAAATAAACCAAATGTGATTTTTACTACTGCTTATGCTGAATTTGCCTTGGAGGGCTATGAGCTAAATGCAACAGACTATCTACTCAAACCTTTCGATTTTCCTCGTTTCCTGAAAGCGGTTGAAAAAGTGACTCCAGCACAAAATCAGGTTCGCGAAACTACCAGTACTGCAAAGAGCCCCAAATATCTTTTTGTAAAAGATGGCAGTTCGATGATTAAGATCACTCTTTCTGATATCCAGTATATAAAAGGCGTAAAGGATTATGTACAGATTTTTAGCATCAACAAAAAAGTAATGAGTCTTCATACATTAAAGGAGTTATCTGAAATGCTTCCAGAAGATTTGTTCTCAAGATCTCATAATTCATATATAGTTGGTTTGCAGCATATAGATTCAATTCACAGGAATCAGATTAATATTCTTGATACCCGGATTCCTATAGGTGCTACTTTCAAAAAAACGTTTATGGAATCATTAAAAAGGATTGGGCTTCCCAGATAGATTAGTCAGCTAAGTAAGTCTAACGTAATTGCATCCGCAATTTTTAGTCCTTCTTTGGTAAGATATAATCTCGATTCAGTGAAAACTGCTTTCCCTTCTTTTACCTTTTGATGCAGATATATTTCCTGTTTGGGATTTAACTTGAAATCATATTGCTTTTCCAGATTAGAAAGATCAAGCCCCTGAACTGTTCTTAGTCCTAGCATAAGTCGCTCTTCGGCAAGATCATGTTTACTGAGCTGATCTACCTCTGCTCTGTTTTCCCAACCCCCACTTAGATACGAGTTTAAATCAGGTTCATTAATCCACCTTTCAGCTGATTGCCCTATATCATTCCACCAAAAAGAATGGGCGCCAGGGCCAAGTCCTAAATAATTTTCATGCGACCAGTAAGCCGAATTATGCCTCGCCTCAAATCCTGGTTTGGCAAAATTACTTACTTCGTATTGAAGAATACCTACTTCTCTGAGTCTTTTTTCAACCAAGTCGAAATGCAACGCTACCAAGTCATCTTCCGGCGCGATTAATGAACCTAATTCAAGCTGCCTACCCAAGCGGGTTTTGGGCTCGATAGTTAACGAATACGCTGATACATGTGGAGGGTTGAACCCGAGCAATACATCAACATCTTTTTCCAACATTTCCAATGTTTGATCTGGGTTTCCGTAAATCAAATCGACGGTATAGGAGTGTATCCCCGAGGAACTTAACACTTCTAAACAATGCAACGCTTCTTCTTTGGAATGTGCCCGATTCATGAAGTTCAACAACTGCTGATTGAAGGTTTGAACACCCATACTTGCCCTTGTTATCCCTGCTGACCTTAGGTCTGCCAAATACTCCTTGTTAACATCATCAGGGTTCATTTCCAAGGTGACTTCTTCCGGATGTAGCTCAAAAACCTGCTCAATTGCCTCTAAAATCTGCTCTATTTGTTTGGGGGATAACAGGGATGGGGTTCCTCCTCCAAAATATACCGTTTTAACTATTTCAGTTGTATATCTGGTATCCTTTTTTGAGTGAATTTCTTTGATAAGCTCTGCTACAAAATCCTGTTTTTTACCTTGGCGGGTAACAAAGTAAAAGTCGCAATATGAACAGGCTTGTTTACAGAATGGAATATGAAGGTAAAGTCCGCTCATCAATTTAGAATTAAGAATCCAACAATTAAGAATGTACAACTCATTGAATCATTCTTAATTTTTAATTGATTTATTGTTTTGATGGATAGAATGGGTTTGTATCATACTTGTCTTTACCCTGATACGCCCGGCTGTATTTCACATAATTCTCCGAGTATTTTTTGATGGAAGCTACTTCTTCTTCTGATAGTTTTCGAACCGGTTTAGCCGGAGAACCCATATATAAATAACCACTTTCAAGGATTTTACTTGGGGGGACCAGTGTTCCGGCTGCAATGATTACATCGGATTCAATAACAGCTTTATCAAGAACAGTCGCATTAATTCCAATAAGTACCCGGTCTTTGATAGTACAGCCGTGGACAACCGCTCCATGCCCGATAGTAACTTCATTTCCAATTATGGTTGGTCCGGTTTGATTCATCACATGAATACACACATTATCCTGCACGTTACTTCGGTCTCCAATCGTAATTTTATTCACATCTCCGCGGATGGTCACATTAAACCAGGCGCTACTTTGTTCACCCATCGTTACATCGCCTATAATCTCTGCACTATCGACTATATAGGCCGTTGAATGGATTTGTGGCAATTTTCCTAAAAATTCTCTGATCATATTATTAAAACCAAGTTGCTAATAATGTTACTAATGCAAGTGTAGTCAGATAAAGCATAATAGTGAAAACTCCTTTTACTATTACTTTAAACCAAGGCTCCTCAAAAACATTTTTCATATAAATCATAAAAAAGATCAGCGCTGCCAGCTGAGGCAGGTCCTCGATAGTATCTATGATGCTTACCAAAGATGGCGAAGCTTGGCCCTCAAAGATGCTGCCAAGAGACATTAACAAAAGCTGGATGGTAAAAAAGACAAACCAAACTGAATGAATATGTACCGAAAAAATCAGGTGCTCCACATAGTATGCTTTTCTTTTTAAGTGTAAAAACTTCAAGATAGCCGCCATAACGGGTACCAGGAAGAACATTGCAGTTTGAACTATTTTCGCAAGGTTTATTCTTGAGTCTCCGTCCTGAGTGAAATTTACGAATAGAATTTTATCGCTCTCAATAAGCTGGGCGATCAGAAAATAAACTACACTAATCGATATATAAACTCTTAGCGGAGGTAAATACTTTGCACGCTTACCTATTAAATATTCTTTCGTGACTTTTCCGGGCTTTAAAAAAAGATCTTTAATCGTTCTGAAGAATCGATTATCTATTGTAAATAGGGTTTCGATGGCATCCTCTAAAAACTGTTTTAAAGGAAGCTTGGTGGGTTGAAACTTCTGCCCGCAATTGGAACAGTAATTACCCCGAACATCTGTTCCACAGTTTAGGCAAGTTCCTTCTTTTTGGATGACCGAATTACTCATGTCCACAAAATAAAAAAGGTTCCGATTGAAACAACCGGAACCTTTTAAAATTGATCTTCAACTTATCAATCCATGTATTGATCAATAACTGCTTTAAAAGCGGGATAATTATTCGGATTGCTCTCCATTTCCACACCATTAATGAAGAATGTCGGGGTAGATGAAATACCCAAATCTCTGCCTTCTCTTCGGTCGGCCATCACAATCCGGTTCATATCGGCTGAGTTCATGTCCTGCTGGAATTTTTGAACATCCAACTCCAATGCTCGTGCATAACCAATAAATATAGCTTCGGCATTACCTCTCGACCACTGCTCCTGCCCTTCAAAAATCATGTCGTGCATTTCCTGAAATTTACCCTGAACACGCGCGGCTTCCACAGATCGGGCTGCAACATGTGCATAAGGATGCATACTTAAAGGAAAATGCTTGTAGGTAACTTTGATATCATCTCCATAATCCTGCTTCAGTTGGTTCACGAACGGAACAAAATATTTGCAAGCAGGGCATTGATAATCACTGAATTTAACTAGTTCAACCTTCGCATTAACCGGTTGCTCTGCTTCTACTGAAGAGGCAGCAGTAGTTTCAGAAGCTGCCTGAGATTGCAAATTTGTTTCCGGTGATTTTTCACACGCAAATCCGATTACAACCAAGGCAATCAGCACATTAAAAAATAAATTACTCTTCATGGATCTCTATAATTTTAGCTTTGAGCGGACACTTTAGGCCTTCTCACTTTATTAAAATGTCGTTTTAAGATAGTATCTATTTTGACAACAATCTCATCCAGATCATCTTCTTTTACATTCTTTCCGAATGAAAATCTCACAAATTCCCTAGCTTCTTCATCCGATCTCCCAAGTGCTTTCATGGTTCGGTTTGGTTTATCACTTCCAACCTGACATGCACTTCCTGTTGAAATCGCCAATCCGGCCTGATTACATTCCAGCATTAAAAACTGCCCTTCAATTCCCGGAAAACGAAGTCCAAGAATAAAGGGCGATTCATTTCCTGAATTCCCTTCAATTACGAACTTTTGATCTACGGCGGAAAGTTTTCTTATAAACTCCGATTTAATGTTGGTCACTCTCAGAAATTCATTGGTTAAATCAGCTGTACTTTCTTTTGCAGCTGTTGCAAAAGCAGCTATTCCCGATACATTATCGGTTCCCGATTTAAGCTTTTTGTTTTGTTGATGGTCATCCAGCATTGACCTCCATTCCGTTTCAGGGTTCATCCAAACAGCGCCCACTCCTTTTGGACCATATATTTTATGCGCGGAAATTGAAAACGCATCAATAGTTAAATCCTGCACATCAACAACTATTTTACCAAAACTCTGAACAGCATCGCTATGAAACAGCACTCCTTTAGATTGCAGGAATTCTCCAATTTCCTTTATAGGTTGAATAGTTCCGATTTCAGAATTTATATGCTGAATGGAGACCAAAACCGTTTCATCAGTAATCAACTTTTTTAACTCTTCGATCTGAATTCTTCCGGTTTTATCTACTCCAAGCCAACTTACATCATACCCTTCTTGTTCCAGTTTCCGGAATACATCTCTTACAGAAGCATGCTCTATTTCGGAAGTAATAATATGTTTTCCATCCCTCTTGCATCCATCCAGTAAAGCCTGAATTGCCAGAAAATTCGATTCAGAAGCTCCGGAAGTAAAGTGAATATCTTTCGCTTCTGCATGTAATGTTTTTGCGATCGTTTTTGCTGAGGCTTCTTTGATCTGTTTGGCGGAAGAACCTGTATCATGCAAACTGCTGGCATTTCCATAATAATGTTTGGCAACGTTTACATATACCTCCAAAGCCTTGTCGCTCATTGGTGTAGTAGCAGCATAATCCAGGTAGATCATTTATATCGCTCTTCTGATTTTAAAACTGTATCTTTAACGCCCTTTGAAAATAGCCAAAATCAAGCAGGCAAGCACTTTTTCATGAATAAACTTTGGTTTCAAAAAATTATCCGTAAAGCTCTTGAAGAAGACTTGGGAATGGGTGATTTAACCACCAACTCCATCTTCACAAAAGATACATCTTCGGCAGGTACATTTACCGCTAAAAATGATGGTGTACTATCAGGACTGGATTGCATTAGTTTAGTGTATGAAGAACTCGACGACTCTGTTTCTGTAGAATTATTAAAAAAGGATGGAGACTCTGTTTCAAAAGGAGATATTATTGCAACAGTTAAAGGTCCCGTTCGGGCGCTGCTATCAGGGGAGCGAGTGATTTTGAATTTGATTCAGCACATGAGCGGAATTGCAACATCGACAAACGAAGTGGTTTCTTTGCTTGATGATGACTCCATCACCATAACAGACACTCGTAAAACGCTGCCAGGCTTACGAGCGCTGCAAAAATATGCGGTTACGTGTGGCGGAGGAAAAAATCATCGGTTTCGCCTTGATGATGGAGTGATGATTAAGGATAATCATATAAAAGCGGCTGGAAGTATTTCCAAAGCCGTTGAGATGGTTCGCGCTAAAGTTGGACATTTAGTCAAAATCGAAGTAGAAACGGAGAACAAAGACCAGGTGTTAGAAGCTGTGGATTCTGGTGTTGATGTAATTATGCTGGATAACCGAAATCCTTCGGAAGTAAAAGAGTTTGTATCAGTGATTCCTGATGGAATTATTGTGGAAGTATCAGGAGGAATAACTCCTGAGAATATTGCCTACTACAAAGGTTGTGGTGCGCATGTAATCTCACTTGGATGGCTAACACATTCAGTGAACGCATTGGATATTAGTTTTAATTTGAATTGAACAGGATAGCATACAAAATCTATTCTTTGTCATGCTGAACTTGATTCAGCATCTGTAATGGGACACTTTAAATAAATCAACACAGATTCCGGGTCAAGCCCGGAATGACAGCTAATTTAGTGTTTTCGTAATTTTGTGACTAATTTGTAATCATGGATGTATTAGACATTTTAGAAATTGAATCTGAAGTTTCGCTGCCAAAGCGATATAGTGAGCTTTCTGTGCAGGAGATGGAAGCCCGTGTAAGAGAAATCAAAGACAAATTTGGAGCCCGATTATTTATTCCTGGTCATCATTACCAAAAGGATGAAGTAATTCAATTTGCCGATGCCCGGGGCGATTCTCTTCAACTCGCCAGAATCTGTGCTAAACTCCCCGAAGCAGAGTTTATCGTTTTTTGTGGCGTACACTTTATGGCTGAAACCGCTGATATGCTAACGTGTCCTAATCAAAAAGTGATTTTACCAGATATGCGCGCCGGTTGTTCGATGGCAGATATGGCCGATATAGACCAGACTGAAAAAGCATGGGATAAAATGCAGGATATTTGGGGAGATACGATCCTTCCTCTTACCTATGTAAATTCTACTGCAGCCATCAAAGGATTTGTGGGTAAGAACGGTGGTGCATGTGTGACTTCAGGAAATGCGAAGAAGATGCTGAAGTGGGCCTTCACTCAAAAAGAACGTATTCTGTTTTTACCGGATCAGCATCTGGGTAGAAATACAGCCTACGATTTAGGCATCAAGTTGGAGGAAATGGCGGTATATGCGCCTCTTACTCAAACGTTTGAATATGAAGGCGAATGGGATGATGTAAAAGTGATTCTCTGGAAAGGTCACTGCTCGGTACACGAGAAGTTCAATGTTCAACACATTGAGAACCTTCGCAAAACCCAACCGGATATGAATATTATTGTTCATCCGGAATGTATGTATGAGGTAGTGCGTGCTTCGGATTATAATGGCTCTACCGACTTCATCATCAAAACCATTGAAGCTGCTCCGGCCGGAAGTAAGTGGGCGATCGGGACCGAAATGAATCTGGTCAACCGAATTGCTGATGAGCACCCGGATAAAGAAGTTGTATCTCTAAACCCCTTTATGTGTCCGTGTTTAACGATGAACCGGATTGATCTTCCCCACCTGCTTTGGAGTCTCGAAAAACTTGAGGGAGGAGAAGTGGTAAACCAGATTACCGTTTCTGAAGAGATTACCAAGTATGCCGTGCTTTCTTTAGAGAGGATGTTAGCACTTAGCTAGGCCTTGTTTAAGGAAGTGATTCTATCATATTGATTGCAAATAGCTGATAGGGCCAGGGATAGGAATTATCTGGCACCTGATGGCTTCCCGTCCATACTACATAAAATGGTGCCGGATCATTATTATTTTCCGTTACAACCGGTTCCCAGTTTTCAGTTCCATCTACATCTAAATCTTCGAAGGCTATATAGCCTCCGGTCTCCGCTGCCTGATCAGAAGTGGCCGAATCCTCAAAACCATCAAGTGCCATAAAAGTAAATATGGCATTCTGGTTATTTTGTAGCTGCATCGAAAAACCTAATTCCAACACATCTCTTAGCAGGAAGGCACGTAAATTTTTTTCTTTTTCGTAAACAGTATCGTAGTAGGCAATTACAAAGCTATCCAGGGCGTCTCGAAGCTCCGTCCTTGTCAGAATATTTACTTCATCTCCATCTACTCTGAAGCTTATAGTCGGAGAGTTATCATCTTCACTATTTGAGGAGCATGCTCCTAGTGTAATCACTGCAAAAAGCAGGATATAGCATGTATTTTTCATGTGAGTCAACCCAGAGTTTTCTTTTACTTTTTCTGGCTCTCAAATTAGGACTTTTTTTTGTGCGATTTAATAGGATTTTAAAATTTTTATTTCTTTACTGTCCCCTAACAGATTACCTGCTTGTCATACAAATAGTTGGTCATCATTTATAAATCCTAAATACAATTATTATGACAAATCTAGAAAAAGCATATCACATCTATGAATTAATGGGCGAAGGAAAACTTCTGGAAGCCTTTGACATGTATTACCACGATGATGTTGTTAAAGTAGAAGGCAATGGAGATGTGGTTGAAGGGAAGGCTGCAAACCGTGAGTTTCAAGTACAGTGGCTCGAAAGTCTGGAGGAAATCCATGATGCGGGAATTACAGCAGCCTCTGAGGATCCCAATAATGGAAAAGTTCTAATGGAATCCTGGATAGATGCCTCATTTAAAGGTGGGGGTCGCATGAAGATCGAAGAGGTAGAAGTACAGACCTGGGAAGACGATAAGATCACTCATATCCGCTTCTATTACGATTCTGCCAAGATGGGAGGATAATTCTTATCTGTTTATTTTTTAAACGTCATTCTTTGGAAGTATCCGAAGAATGACGTTTTGTTTTCTTTCTACGCTCTTTTTCGCCTTCACCTAATAACAAAATCACTCATATCGCAATGCTACCAATGGATCCAGAGAAGATGCTTTTCTGGCTGGATACCATCCAAAAAAGGTTCCTGTAAGTGCGCATACAACAAATGAGATAAGAATAGACGAACTCGTAATTACCGTTGGCCAGTTCATCACCTCCTCTATTACATAAGAGGAACCAACCCCTAAGGCTACTCCAATTATACCTCCGGTAAAACTAAGCAACATTGATTCTATCAAAAATTGTCGTAAAATCACATTTCCTTTAGCTCCAATAGCAAGTCTTAAACCTATTTCTCTGGTTCGCTCTTTTACAGAAACGTACATGATATTCATAATCCCAATTCCACCAATTAATAGGGAAATACTGGCAATCGCTACTAGTAACAGTGTTAACATTTCACTTGTAGAGCTGAATGTTTCGATTAGCTCATCCATTGAAAAAACATTGAAGTCGTCTTCGTCTCCGGTTGAAATATTATGTTGATACCTGAGTATTTCCTGCACTTCCGCAACAGCCTCATCTGCATTCTCTTCAGATATAGCAGATGCTGAGATAGAGTTAATATGGTCTTGAGCCATAATTCTTTTCATTACTGTGGTGTAAGGGGTAAGAATAACGTCGTCCTGGTCCTGTCCAAAGTTACTTTCTCCCTTTTCTGACAAAGTCCCTATCACAAGAAAAGGAATTTTATTAAACCGGATAGTTTTACCTACCGGGTCTTCTCCATCTTCAAAAAGATTCTCCACTACAGTTTGGCCTATTACGGCTACTTTAGCGTATGTATTAATATGATACTCGGTAAACATACTGCCTTCTAACACTTCCACCAGCCTGATATCGAGATACTGCGGAGCTACTCCATACATTGATGTTGGCCAGTTATTCGAACCATAAATAGACTGACCTGAACTATTTACTACCGGAGAAACATCAGTGAGGTATTCTGCTTCCAGTAACGCTTCGTAATCTTCCAGATTCAGAGACTCCGTGGTGCTTCTATCTAATCGAACCCCACCTCTTTCTCCCGATCCGGGTCGGATATTTATCACATTCGAACCCATTGCAGAGATTTCTTCCTTAATGCTTTCTTTGGAACCCTGGCCAATAGCCAACATGGCAATGACGGAGCCAACTCCAATTATTATCCCTAACATAGTGAGTAGACTTCGTGTTTTGTTTAAGAAAATGGCTTTCCAGGCAATTTTTAAAAGGTTTGTAACTCTCATGTCAATACCTCCTTACGGCTATAATTTTCAACTTCTTTTTCAGCGCTTCCCACAGCAGTATTAATTTCGTCTTTCGATATGTACCCGTCACGCAAAGTGATTGTACGGGAGCTGAATAGCGCAATATCCGGCTCATGGGTAATAAACACGATCGTTTTACCTTGCTTGTTCAACTTTTGAAACAAGGACATTACTTCATACGAGGTTTTGGTATCTAAATTCCCCGTTGCTTCATCTGCAAGAATCACTCGAGGATCGTTAACCAGAGACCGGGCAATGGCTACCCGCTGCTGCTGCCCACCTGAAAGCTGAGACGGGGTGTGATCCAATCGATCCGAAAGTCCCACCATATCTAATGCCTCTACTGCTCTTTCACGTATTTCTTTTGTGCCAAGGCTATTCTTGTAGAGCAATGGGAGTTCTACATTTTCCAGAGCACTGGTTCGGGGTAATAAATTGTATGACTGAAATACGAATCCAATTTTACTATTTCTAATCTCTGCTAATTCATTCTTAGTCATATTTTTAATCAACTCTCCATCTAGTTCATACGCCCCTGAAGTAGCTTGGTCTAAACAGCCCAGTATATTCAATAGAGTACTTTTGCCTGAGCCACTAGCTCCCATTATGGTTAAGAACTCACCTTCGTTAATATCCAGAGAAATACCTTTAAGAACTTTAAGGGGTTCTCCTGCCATTAAAAACTCTTTTCGTATTTCGTTAAGTGTTATAATCTTATTTGCTTCCATGATATTCCTTATTAACGTCCTGGGCGTGACGGTATAAATGGGTTTGTGGTTTCTTTTTCTGTTGTTGCTTCCTCAGTAGTAACCTCTACCACTCTGTAAACAACTACATCACCTTCTTCAAGACCACTTAATACTTCGATATTAATACCGTCACTAGCTCCTGTTTCTATTCGTCGTGGTACTACCAAGCCATCTTCATTTACTACAAATACCACAGTAACACCATCCTCTTCTTCACCCATTTCAGGTAGAAATGCGCCACTTGGCGGCGGGCCTTCTGGTCGTTCGCCTCGGGCTAAATCAACGTTTGGTAACCCTGAATTCTGATCATCAGAGGGACGTGTTCTTCTTTCTCCATCTCTGGGTGGGCGATCTTCACCCAAACTAGCTTCTGAGTTCTCTCCCATTCCCTCAGGCAACGAAATCCCCTCCTGCTCATAGTATTGCTCAAGTATTTCTAAATTTGGAGTAAACGTAGTTGCTTTAGATTGAATGGTGAGCACATTCACCAATTCTTGGGTATAGATGGTAATGGTTGCTGTCATTCCCGGTTTCAATTTCATGTCGTCGTTATCTGCATCTACAACCACTGTGTATGTCACCACATTAGAAGTAGTTGTTGGATTCAACCGCACCTGAGTTACTGTACCATTAAACTCCTCTCCCGGATATGAGTCAACGGTAAAACTAACACGCTGACCTTCTTCAACCTGTCCGATGTCTGCTTCATCCACATCTGCTTCCACCTGCATCTCCTTCAAATCTTTTGCAATATTAAAAAGAGTAGGTGTACTAAGAGAAGCTGCCACTGTTTGACCTTCATCTACTTCTCGCGAAAGCACCACACCGGAAATTGGCGAATAGATATCTGCATAACCCAGATTGGTCTCTGCTTGTTCGAGATCCGATGCTCTCTGGTTAAGGCTGAACTTGGCTGTATTGTAATTGTATTCTGCCAGTTCAAATTCCTCTTCGGTAATCAGATTTTGTTCGAACAATGCTTTTTTACGACTGTAAATACCTTCTCTGTAATTCACTTCGTTTTCAGCATTTTGGTACGATGCTTTGGCCTGTGCAACTACTGCTTTAAGATTGGTTTTATCGAGTTCGGCAATAAGTTGTCCTGCTTTAACACTACTGTTAAAGTCTACATATATTTTTTCTACCTCACCGGATACCTGAGTTCCTACTTCGACCTGGGTTGTAGGTTGCAGAGTTCCGGTTGCAGTAACTGTGGTGATAACTTCACCTAAATCGACAGATACAGTTTGAACCTGTATAGCGCTTTTATTTTCTGATTTGAATGTCATCACTCCGAAAACGGCTGCTGCTATTGCAACTAAGGTAGTGATGGCAATTATTTTATTATTGTTAAACATGATTATAAAGTGATAGGGTTTCCTTGATAAAATTCTATTAACTGAGTGTATAAAATGGTGAGATACTTCGACTGTATGTAGTTCAACTCAGCGGTATTTAATGTAGTCTGGGCTACAATTAACTCGGTGGCTGTTAGTTCCCCCACATTAAACTGAGCCTGAGCTAATTCGTACGAAGAACGGGCGGCTTCACGGGAAGTCTCAGCTGCCACCATTTGCTCACCAGATGATGACGCACTAAGCCACGCTGACTCTATTTTCCGGTATAATTCCTTTTGGGTAGACTGGTAATTTAATTCAGCCTGTTTGATGTTAATCTTAGCTTGCTGAATATTGGTACTCGTTGAAAAACGGTTAAAAATGGGAATTGATAACGATACCCCGAGTAACTGGCTGAAATTCCCTTCCAGTTGATCCGTAAAAGGCAATCCCATTGAGTTTGTATAGCCACTTGATAACCTCCCATTCAATGATAAGGAGGGATACAATGAACCTTTTGCTATCTGAAGACCTGCATTATTTATCTCAATATTTGTTTTTGAGGCTTCTACTTCCGGTAAAAACTCCAACGCGCTCTGAAAGATTACCCTCTGACTCTGTATAACTTCTTTCACTGCATAATCTGTAGGTGGCGCTACCAGTTCCAGCTCCACTGCGTTATCCAGTTCCAGCAATTGTTTAAGAGTAAGCATTTGTTGCTCGTAACCGGTTTTTGCGTTGATTAGATCGTACTGATTACTTGCGTACTGAGCCTGTATATCGTTCAGATTCTTCAGCGTAAGTGACCTTCCTTTGAACAAACCTTCTGCCTGTTCCAGTTCTTTGGCGGAAGCATCCAATTGGTTTTGTGCAATGGTCACAGCCTCTTTTGAGTACAGTGCCTGAATGTATGCCTCCATAACGCTTAGATGAATACTGTTTTTGGTTTCTTCGAGTAATAGTTCATTTTGCTCGGCAACAAGTTTGCTTTGGTTGATTTGGTTTTTTAACTGGAAGCCGTTGAATAGAGTCATCGAGCTGTTAAGAGCAAGACTGGTTGAGCTACTGCTTTGTGTATTGAAATCGCTGGTAATCGGATCAATGGTACTTCCATTCGACCAACTCTGACCTGCACTGGCTGAAAGATCAGGCAGTCGTTCCATTCTTGATTGAGTATAGCCTATACCGGCACTTTCTAAATCTAAATCAGCCTGCATTACAGTCAGGTTATGTTCGAGTGCATACTCTATACTTTCCTCAAGTGTCCACACATACTTTGTTTTTATTTTGCTTTCGGATTCCTGGTTTTCCTGTTGAGCAGCTACGCTCAATGGGAATAAAAAAAGGAACAGCATAACAATAAGGGGTCGCATTTTTTGGGTTTTTAGTTTTGGTTATTCTTTCCAAAACAAAAGTCGCCCTTATTTTTTAGCCTCTGAAATTCTTGCGATGAATTGCATTATTACTGCGACAAACTGCAGAAAGACTCTCTTTTATTTACATTCATTGACGATTAAAATATCGTACAGCACCGTTAAACTTGTGTACTACCCAAACAATTTCGCCAATTCTTCGGCATAGGTTACACCAACAGGTATCTCTCTTTCAGGAATATTAAGGCTCCTGCTTTTAATATTTTGAATACGAGCTTTGGGTATAATAAATGATCGATGAACCCTTATGAATTCTGAAGTGGGGAGTTTCTCTGCTATTTCTTTCATTGTCATTCTTGGAACAATCGTCTGTCCGGAACTAAGATGAATTTTTAAGTAATCACTTAGTCCCTCCACATAGATTATCTCATCGAAATTTACTTTAACCAGCTCGTAGTTCACTCTTAGAAATAATGCCCGATCAGAAGGTGTGCCTGTTCCATGTATATATGAATAATACTCTTTAGCTTTTTGAACGGCTTTCAAAAAACGCTCTTGCCGTATTGGTTTCAAAAGATAATCAACCGCACTTAATTCATAGCTTTGAACCGCATACTCACTAAAAGCGGTCGTAAAAATCACCATAGTATCTTGTGGAACAGACTGGTATAAATTTATACCGGTCATTCCTGGCATTTGGATATCAAGAAATAACAGATCCACAGGAAACTTTCGTAAATGCTTTAGGGCTTCTCCTGGCTTAGTGAATGTTTTTTCAAGCTCGATAAAGTCCACGTTCTTGCACAATGCTTTTATTACATTCAATGCCAGTGGTTCATCATCAATGGCAATAGCTTTGATCATAGCAGGAAAAGATTCAGTTTTACAGTGAACTCGTATTCGTTCTCTTTTAACTGCAATTCGTATTTATCAGGATAAATAAGTTCCAAACGCCTCTTTGTGTTCTCAATCCCAAAACCTGTTTTCTTTAAGTGCTGAGAATCTACATCCACTTTATTATTAAACACAGTCAAATTAAGCTTCTTGCCTTCCGTTTTAATGTGGATCTTGATATTGCTGTTTTGTTCTGCATTAACCCCATATTTAAAAGCATTTTCGATAAAGGGTAATAAAATAAGTGGCGCAATTTTATTTGTACCGTCATCCTGATTTATAGAAACCTCTAAAGAAATATTTTCATCCATACGCACTTTTTGCAATTCGATATAGCCTTTAAGGTATTCCAGCTCTTCGTTTAATGGTACAAAATCGTTCCGACTTGAATCCAACGTGTATCGCATCATCTCTGAAAGCTTACTCACCATATCAGCCGCTTTAGGAGCTTCTACTATGGTAAGCCCATAAATGCTGTTCAAAGTATTGAACAAGAAATGCGGATTAACCTGGCTGGTTAAATACGATAACTGTGCATTTAGGCGCTCTTCCTCCGTTTTTTGCCAACGGTTACTCATTCTCAAGGCTATAGAGGAGAAAAAGACTGTTACATACATCAGAAATACATTTGAAAACAAAACAGGGAATACCCGTTCTGCTATCTCCCGATCCATTCTAGGGGTTTGACGGGGCTGCCCCACCAAATCTGCGATAAACCGTGGAGCTTCCATAAATATCAGGAACAGACCAGCCAAAATGAGAACGTACACCACATACATTTTGGCAAATAAAAACCTTGGTATAAAAACGTGATAGTTAAGGTAGAAAATGATAATAAGCAGACCGATAGTTATCCAAAATGGCAATGGGATAAACAGTAACGCATCTGAATTTTCAACCGAAAAAGATCTGCTGGTATAGTATACCGGCATGGCGACAATGAGAATCCATATTCCAACATGCAGCAAGATGTATGAGATGTTCTTTTTCATACCCCAAATATACAAAACCCAAATTCCCGTACCTATTTGAAGAATTGAGTCGGTTATCATAAATATTTTTTGTTATTTAAATACGTGAACAGCTCTTTTTATATCATCCTTTTCCTGTTTGTTCTATCTTCTTGTTCGGAAGTCAATAAAGAACCAATCATAGATTCTAAAGTCTATTTGACCGTTCTTGGTATCGCCCAGGATGCTGGGTTTCCACAAGCGGGATGTGAAAAAGCGAACTGCCAGTTGTATTGGGACGGAAAAGAAGAAAAACGTCATGCAACCAGTCTGGGGCTCATTGATAAATCAACCGGGCAGCAATGGATGTTTGAAGCTACACCGGATTTCAAAGAGCAGTTGCATCACCTGAAAGAAGAATCAGGAACTAATGAGCTTTCCGGAATTTTTCTTACCCATGCCCATATAGGTCATTATACAGGGTTGATGCAATTAGGACACGAAGTAATGGGTGCTTCAGGAGTTCCGGTTTATACTATGCCCCGAATGAATTTATACCTGCATGAAAATGGCCCCTGGGATCAGCTCGTTCGTTATGGAAATATTGAACTTATCAACCAAAGAGGAGATTCCACCATTGCAATTTCTGATAACCTTTCTGTAACTCCTTTTCTCGTCCCTCATAGAGATGAATATTCAGAGACTGTAGGTTACCGAATTGAATCCAAAAGTAAAAAAGTACTCTTCATCCCTGATATCAATAAATGGGATGTATGGGATAGGAACATTGTTGAAGAAATCTCAAACGTAGATTATGCCTTTCTGGACGCCACATTTTTTGATCAAAATGAACTCCCAAATCGCGATATGAGAGAAATACCGCATCCATTTGTGGAAGAAAGTCTGGAACTTTTCAGTGAGCTGCCCGAATCAGAACGAGCTAAAATTATCTTTATTCATTTCAATCATACCAATCCTTTAATCCTGAATAGTATGGAGCGGAAGCAAATTGAAAACCTGGGATATAAGGTGGCTTTCGAGGGGATGAAGATTGAACTATAAAAAATAGGTCTGATGAATAACTTCAAAAACATCTCCCCCGTCCTACCAGCCAACGATGTAAAAGCCGAACTCGATTTCTTTGAGAAACTTGGTTTTGAAAATGTGTATGATTCTCTTCGTTATTCGGATAAACTCGACTATGCGGTAGTAGCCCGGGATGGACAGTTTCTTCATATCCAGTTTCAGTTCGAAGAAGACATGCCTTCCAAAAATGCCGCTCAACAAACTAAGATCTGGGTGAATGATTTAGATATCCTTGAAAAAGAATTTTCAGAATCTGGCTTTGAAATCAAGCCTAGGAATAACACTCCTTGGGGAACTGATGAGTTTGGGTTTTACTCTCCCAACCACAATGCTATTATCTTTGTAAAGGATTTGGGGTGACCACTTTTTTTGATAAAAGTCATTCTGAGGATGCCTCTAAAGAATCTGAGCGGATTAGAACTTAGGAGTAGAGTCTCAAGATCCTGAATCAAGTTCAGGATGACGAACTTGGTCAATAAATGAAGCTATTGTGATCTAGAACGAAGTGAGACATCTAAAGAGTATTATAATTGCGAACCAATTAATCGTTCCACCCTGTCGCCTACCTGTATTGCATTTTTTCTAGTCAGGTGCTCCGCTTATTTTCTTATCATCATTAAAACTATACTGCAGTTTATAAGAAACAAGGGTGCTTAATACCGCAAAACTGGTAAAGAGAAAAAATCCAATTTGCAGACTGGATGCATTTGTAGTAAATATTTCCACATTCAAAGCAATGGATTCTAAATCTCTGAGCTGCTCACTCACAATCCCTGAAAACCCTATAAACGCCATAAAAATGGCTACTACCATCACATCTGCCATTGACCACTTTGCTGTTTTAAACACCAGAAATTTGGCTACTTTGCTTTCCCTTGCTTTTTTACGGTAAAGATAGAATAGCGAAGTAGTCAGTTTTGATACTGGGAAAAGCACACTAAATAAAAGGACGAGAAACCCCACCACTAAAACATCAATCTTGGATTGACTGAGCATTAACATAACTACCTCTAATATGCTTTTACTTTTAAAATAAAGTACCTGATCATTGAACGATATTTCTTCTCCAAGTAGCTGAAAATTCATTTCAGAAACTCTTGCATCAATATTTATCATTGGTAAAAGCACCCCCACCAAAAGCAACACTCCACATATTATTGTAAGAATAGTAAACTCTGTTTTTTTTAGATCCGCAGAAAATGCTACGAGTACAAACAAGAGAGTTATTATTGTAAACAGGGCTATAGTAAATGGCTCTCTTTCGTGTTCAATTGTTGCAATTTTGTTCTTTAAGATACCGATTGCCTGTTGCTTTGTCTGCACCTGATGTTTCGCCAGAATAAGATCGTAAGCCGTATAATTAATCTCTGCAAAAGTCTCCTCTGAGTATTCGCTCATTTTTTTGAGTAGGTACTCCTTAATCCTCTCCCTGTTTTCCGGATCATTCATGAATTCAACAATGCTTTCCGTAATCTCCGGAATCTTTTTTTCCATGTGTCCGAACACCCCAAATACTGTCGCCCCGGTTCGTTTCAAAAAACCTTCTTCTTCATTATAAGCAACCTCTAATTCGTCGATAGCGATTTGAAGAAAATCCGAAATTTTTTCTTTCAGCTTCTCCTGATTTGTATCCTCAAGATCAAAATCATTGATCCTTTTAGTTATAATCGTTGAAAGGATTTCCTCCCATTCATCAACACTAAACATTCCATACTTTACCTTCGACAGCTCAATTAACTCATCCTGAAGCTCTCTTTTTTCTGATTCCATTTTGAATACAATAAATGATGTACTTAAAATGAGTGCCATAATGGAAATTAAAACCGCCGGTCTATATTCTTTCAATCCTTTTTAGCTAGTGCTTATTAGTTTTCAAGATAGCCAACATAGATATTGTAGCAAATAAAGAGTGCCATTTGTCTGTTTTTTTCTCTTCAGCAATACATTTATGCTCCTTAGTATTAACTTATTGAGAACTGACGAATTCAATTTATGGTGTTATGTATCGAAACTTAATATTTCTATTTCTACTTCTAATCAGCTCTTCCGCTTTTGCTCAAACTTATTTTCCGGGCACGTGGGGAAACTGGGAAGCGAAAACTCCCCAGGAACTTGGGCTTAATCCGGATTCAATTCAGGCCGCTGTTGAGTTTGCTCAATCTATGGAAAATACAAATCCAAGAAATATGGAGATGAATCACTATCAAACCTTTGGTCGCGAACCTTTTGGGGATGGGGTCGGCCCTTTTAAAGAACGTGGTGATCAAACCGGGATCGTCATCAAAGACGGATACATTGTAGCAGAATGGGGAGAGCCTTTTCGTGTAGATATGACTCACAGTGTTACCAAGACTTTTCTAAGCAGTACGGTAGGTTTAGCGTATGATATGGGACTAATCCGGGATGTGCACGATAAAGTAGATGAATACATGGCACCAGTCCTTGTGATGGAATTTGATGATAACCTTCCTAAGTCCGATGATATTGGAAAGCCTAAAGTTCTGGAGCCTTTTAAAGGAGAACATAACTCCGAAATAACCTGGGATCATTTACTCCGACAAACTTCTGATTGGGAGGGTACCTTATTCGGTAAACCGGATTGGGCAGACCGACCGAGCGGTCCCAGAGCAGAATGGATTACCAGAGAACGCCATAAACCTGGAACTGAATGGGAGTACAATGATGTGCGCGTAAATCTTCTGGCACTTGCAGCGATGAACGTGCTGAGAGAGCCTCTTCCAAAAGTCCTCCGCGAAAAAATGATGGATAAAATCGGAGCATCACCCACCTGGCGATGGCAGGGCTACGAAACCAGCTGGATAGTGATTGATGGTCAGCTTATGCAAAGCGTGAGTGGTGGCGGTCATTGGGGTGGTGGCATGTTTATCTCTGCCCGGGACCAGGCACGTCTCGGATATTTACTTTTAAATGATGGCAACTGGAATGGAGAGCAGATTCTCTCCAAAGAATGGCTGGATATGGCCCGAACCCCAACCGAAGCAAATACAGGGTATGGTTACATGAATTTCTTTTTGAATGGCGATAAAGAAGGTCTGCCGAGTGCTCCTGAGTCTTCTGTTCGTCACCTGGGTGCCGGAACCAATATGGTATATGTAGACCCTGAAAATGATTTGGTTATTGTTGCTCGCTGGATTCAAAATTCAGCTATGGATGGAATTGTACGAAGAGTTATCGGGGCCATTGAGTGAAGGAAAAAACTCTTTCAGAGTTTCGAGTTAAAGTCTCTTTTGATAAGTTGATCCATGCAGTTTATAAAAAGGCTAATCCGAGAAAAATCTCAGAGAAAGAAGCCTACTTTAGCATGAAGTTCTACCCAAATATATTTGTTGAGGGAGCTATTACTAATGAAGGGGATACCTGCTTAATTGAGTTTAATCTTGAAATAAAATTGTTGCCTATAAAAATAATAAAATATACTTCTATACTATTTGCGACAATAGCTATCCTCATGATCCTATTCTCAGATATGCCTCTTTCTGAAAAAGCCGTGACTTCTTTTTTTGTGCTTGGAATTGTACCTCTTGTATATTTTACGCTCTTTTTAAATACAGAACTATTTAAAGCAATTGCAGACTCGAATGTCAGAAAGATATTCAGAAGTGCAGCTAACTAATCATTATAGAATTCAATCTATGATTTGAAATGAAAAATCTCCAAGAAAAAACAGCCATCATTATCGGGGCTACCGGACTGGTGGGTTCACATATCTTGCAGCTCTTACTTTCTGATGAGCGGTATAGCAAGGTGCTTGTCTTTCACAGGAGATCCACGGGCGTTTCCCATCCCAAGCTCACCGAACATATTATCAATTTTGATGCTATTGAAGATTGGAAAGAACTTCTGGTTGGTAATGAGTTGTATTCTGCATTAGGAACTACCATCAAACAAGCCGGATCGCAAGAAGCCCAGTGGACTATTGATTACGACTATCAATTTGAGGTAGCCAAAGCTGCGGCGCAAATTGGGGTAGAATCTTATGCGCTGGTTTCTTCCATCGGGGCAACTGCTGAAACCGGGAACTTCTATCTGAAAATGAAAGGTCAGCTTGATGAAGAGGTTCAGGAACTAGGCTTCAAAAAGACTCTCATCGTTCGACCATCTTTTCTGAAAGGTGAAAGAATAGAATCTAGGTTCTTGGAAAAGATCGGTATTACTGCCGCTGAACTATTTACTAAGATACCCGGGTTAAAAAAGTATAAACCTATCCATGCCAAACAAGTTGCACAAGCTTTGATCAATGGACTTAATGACTCTGACTCAAAAACTATGTACGAAGGGGATGAGGTTTTTGGGTTGTCAGGAAAGTAAAAGCTTATTTATTCTTCTTCATGCTCGTTAAATGGGTAGTTAATATTATCATAGTTTTTGATTGCTATGCGAAGCTTCTTGTTGATTTGAGTCACCAGTTTTCTTGGCCCAAGCACTTTCATTGAATCCCCAAAACTCAAAATTTTACCTTCCAGTTCTAAATTCAACTGTACATCTAAGGTGATTATCACCCCTCGATTAACAATCATATCAAGTTTTTGAGATGGATGAAGAGGCTTAGTGATAACATAGGGAGCCATTTTTTGGGCTACAAAAATTTTAACTCTTCTCGTACTTGAGTTCGGATTAACTGTTACTCCAACCACGTGTTTAAAATATTCTTTAGCTGTCGTATTAACCTTCACGTATTCAGTTCTTGCAGCAGAATCGATTTTTTTTATTCTATCTAATGCAATTACCATAATGTTCTGTCCTTCTTCTTTAACTCCTACCAAGAACCACCGGTTATTGAATTCTTTAAGAAACTGAGGGTGAAATTCAAACTCACCCGGTTTTCTTGCTCGAAAGGATTGATAGGTTATCTTAAGAACTCTCTCTTTTTGAATTGCTTGGTAAAGCTCATCTAAATAATGGATTCCTTTTAGCCCTTCTGTTTTCTCAAAGTCAATGATTGACCTGTTCTCCGATTTGCTGGTATTGACCTTATCTTCCAGCCTCTTGATCATCTCTTCCATGTCTTCAAAGTGAGAAAAACCTTTGAATTGTTTTAATATCTCTACTACTTCATTCAGAGTCCCCAAATCCTGATCGGTCAGAGGGATATTTGTGATTGTATACGTAGGATCAGAATAGGTATAATATTTTTTCTCTTTTACAATAATGGGAGCGTTGTAACCCAATTTATCAGACCGCATTATCTGGATATCCCCCTGAATTGTTCTCTTACTAACTCCTTTTTCTATCCCTTCATACTCATATAGGGCTTCCGAACATTCGTGAATCAACTCATTAAGGCTCCAGAGTTTTTGCCTGTTTCTTAAGCATTTATCTATAGTTCTGTATCGTATTAAAGCATTTCTATTTACAGGCATTTCAAAAATTTTTTAAGAAAATCTAAAAAAAAACTTTACTACGCAAAAAGACTGCGCACTTGACTCATATCATTGTGTCGTAAAAAGAAAACTAACCTTAGAAAAATGAAATTCAACCTATTGAAAAGAAGAAAAAGTCAGGTCCTCAATTATGAGGGGGAGAAAGCAATCCGGCTTTCTCCCAAAATGGAGCTTTATACAGCTGTAGTAACTGCCGGGCTTGGTAACTATAATTACTCAACAGAAGAAGATCGACTGAATCGAATTAAAAATTTGATTCCTATGGTGGATCCTGTTTTTGTAGCAAAGTTAGCGGTGTATGCCCGTACCAAAATGTACCTTAGGTCTATTCCTCTGGTTCTGGTTACTGAGTTGGCAAAAATACATAACGGAGATAGTCTTATTAGTAAAACAATTGTCAAAGTGATTGGAAGAGCCGATGAAATTACCGAGCTCCTAGCTTGTTATGTAGCTATGAACAAACGTTCCAGATACAAAAAGTTGAATAAACTTTCTAAACAGATTCAAAAGGGATTAGCTAACTCTTTCAATAAGTTTGACGAGTATCAGTTTGCAAAGTATGATCGTCCTGCAGAAATCACTTTACGCGATGCTCTTTTTCTGGTACGCCCTAAAGCTGATTCTTATAAACAACAATTATTGTTTAACAAGATTGTGGATAAACAGCTAAACACTCCTTATACATGGGAGGCTGAGCTATCTGAATTAGGACAAAGACCTTTTAGCAATCAATTAGAAAGAGATGCTGCTTTCTGTGAAAAGTGGGAAGAGCTAATTACTAGTGGTAAGCTTGGGTATATGGCTTTACTCAGAAACCTGAGAAATATACTCGAGATTGGTGTTAGTTCAGATTCTATTAATACTGTGGGTCTCAGAATTCGATCTGAAAACGAAGTTGCAAAATCTAAGCAATTACCATTCAGATTCCTTTCTGCCTATCGTGAAATAAAGAAGGTGAAAAGCGAATATTCTTCTTTTATCCTCGACTGTTTGGAAGATGCAGCAACAACTTCTGTTTCAAGTTTAAAGGGGTTCGACCTTAACACAAAGGCGTTAATTGCCTGTGATGTTTCAGCCTCGATGTATGCTCCCCTTTCCAAAAAAAGTAGTATTCGTTATTACGATGTAGGACTTTTACTTGGCATGCTAATGAGTAGTAAAAGTAAGAATGTTGTAACAGGAATTTTCGGTGATAAATGGAAAGAAATTGCCCTTCCATCAAGTCAGATTCTTGCGAATACTGAATATTTGAACAGAATTGAAGGAAGTGTTGGATACTCTACGAATGGATTTAAAGTGCTTGAGTCTCTTATCAAAAAAGGAAAAGTGATGGATAAGATCATGCTCTTTACTGACGCTCAGATGTGGGATAGTACCAGGTCCGGAAAAAAATTTCAAGACCTGTGGAAAACCTATAAAGCAACTATGGCACCAAGTGCAAGGCTGTACTTGTTTGACCTTACAGGATACGGAAACGCTCCCCTTAAAATTGGAGGAACAGATGTCTTTCTTATTGCTGGTTGGTCAGATAAAATATTTGATGTATTGAATGCGCTAGAAGACGGAGAGACTTCACTTTCTGAAATTGATTGCATTGAAATTTAGATCCGGGACTAGTTTCCCGGTTTCTACGGATGTTGTAGAAATGAGATACTTCGCTCAGTTAAGGGGAGGATTTAGCCTTAGAGCTATACCGGGTTCGACTCCCGGCATGCGCTGCCCCGTCATGCTCATTTCGACCGTTACTCCGTATTATTGAACTTACAGATTGAGTGTTGTAGATAAGCCTTACTTCGATTCAGGATCGTGTGGTCGCCGGTTCGAATCCGGCCTTTGAACTTCGGTTTAAAGTAGCTCAGTTGGTAGAGCACATATAGTGGCTTTTCGATAGTTACCTCAATCTTTTGAAATTATGTTTGAAGGTGTTGTAAACTGGAAATACTTCGGTAAACGCAGTCAACTTTTGTTGGCTTCCTTGATTACAAGGAGTTGCAGGTTCAAGTCCTGCCTCTGAATTATTTTTAGAGTGGCGGAATTTCAAATCCGGTTAAAGATCGCCCTTTAAACTAACAAGGTGCTGTAGACTTGTCTTACTTCGATGGCTGAAAACTCAGGAATGAGTACAACCGGTTCGAATCCGGTTACGACAAGTCGAATGTAGCCCTTACCTTATTAACAATATTGAAGTGCTGTGGAACAGAGATACTTCACCGTAACTGAATAATAACCTCTGCTCAATTGTCGCCTTCATTTATATGACAAGAACTATGATTAAAGGAAAAACTCTTATTGATCTCGGGTACCACCCTGGAAGATGGTTTAAAGAAGCCATTGAATATGCAAATGAACATGAACTCGAAGGAGAAGAGCTCAGAACCTATTTAGATTCCGTTTCTCCGCCACCTCCGGTCAAGCCATTCGAACAACCTGTAGATTACTATAAAAATATTCGGGCTGAATCAGAAGTTGAAGAATCTAATGTAGAGCGTGTATTCGAAACCATGAATGCATTGATGAAAACTCCTACTCTGGTTGCCGGAGCTGTTATGCCCGATGCTTGTCCGACTGGAGAAAAAGGTCAGATTCCTGTCGGAGGAGTAGCTGTAGCAAAAAATGCTATTCATCCGGCAATGCATTCCGCAGACGTTTGTTGTTCGGTAATGATGACTTCGTTTGGTAAAGCTGATCCAAAAAATGTACTGGATGCAGCTCATTCTGTTACTCATTTTGGTGGTGGCGGGAGAGAAGAACTCTTTGATTTTCCTCTGGAATTAGAAGAACAAATCCGGGAGAACTATTTCCTGAATTCTGACAGAAGCGTTCATCTTGCCAAAACTCATCTGGGTACTCAGGGTGATGGAAATCACTTCTTGTTTGTTGGAACTTCCAGAAATACTAGAGAAACTATTTTGGTTACTCACCATGGAAGCCGTGGATTTGGTGCTAACCTATATAGAAAAGGAATGAATATCGCTGAACATTTCAGGAAAGAACTTTCTCCGGAAACTTTGAAAGCAAATGCTTGGATACCCTTCGATGATGAAAAGGGGCAGTCATATTGGGATGCACTCCAGATTGTCCGTGAGTGGACAAAGCTGAATCACTCTGTAATTCATCAAGCAACTTCTGAGGGATTGAGTGCGGAGATTGTCGATTCCTTCTGGAATGAGCATAACTTTGTATTTAAAGATGGAGACCTGTTTTATCATGCTAAAGGAGCTACTCCCCTGGCTGATAAATTTGTACCTGATTCGAAAGATGGGTTACGACTTATTCCTTTGAATATGAGCGAACCGGTTTTGATTGTCAGAGGAGAATCTACAGAAAATAATCTTGGATTTGCTCCTCATGGTGCAGGAAGAAATATAAGCCGAACCCAGCATATAAAAAGCAAATCCGGAAAAGGAATTCAGGAAGTTTTTATGGAAGAAACTGCTGGATTAGACATCCGTTTTTTCTCAAACCATATCGATATTTCTGAGTTACCAAGCGCTTATAAAAATGCTCAAAATGTACAGAATCAGATGAAAGAATTTGGTCTTGGCGAAGTAGTGGACGAAATCCTTCCTTATGGATGTATCATGGCTGGAGACTGGCAGATCGATGCACCCTGGAGGAGAAGAAAAAGGAGAAGGGGGTAGATAAGCTCTTCCCTTTTTTAATTATTAAGCTGATGAACTCCAAAGAGGTGATGAATCTAAAGGAAACTGACCCATCATTTAAACCCCATCGAAGCCGCATTAAACTCTCCGCTCATCTTTGAATACTGACGGACAAATTCATTTGAATCAACCTGTGCATAGTAAAAGATAATTGCTTCAAAGGTACCCTCGATTCCGTTTACAGATTCCGATCTTGTTATGGTTAGTGTACCCGATTCCGTGTAATACTGTTTACCGAGTCCAACCGTAGGGCTTAAATAAAAGCCGGAAAAGCCATCCGAAAATACCTCCTCTCTTGCATCAATATCATTAAAACTATATGCTCCTTCTGCTGGTAAATTCACCGATTTCATACTTAGAGTTACTTCTGTAGCAGCAGTGTCGGAGGAGAGACTTGAATGTAGGATGAAGTTAAAAGTGCTGTCGGATGATTTAAGTAAAAACTGTGCTAACCCTTCCAGTTCTTCATAAAGACCAGAATTAGGACTTTCCCCAACTAGTGCTTTAAAGTCGCCAAGATTCAATTCTTCCGATTCCGTTTCGCTATTTGATACAGAACAAGCAGAGCAAAGAATCAATATTAGAAACAGGTATTTCTTCATTCCTGTCAAAGTTGAAATTCTTTATAGAAAAATCAAATACTTATTTAATTGATTATGTTTTTTATTATCTGGTATGGAGTACAGAATAGCATTCAGATGGCGCATTTTTATGTATATAGCAGCACCTTTAATTGGTGCTATAGGTGTTTGGCCATTTTTTCTTCTAAATAATTCGCTAAAAGAAAATGGGCTCTGGATTACCTTATTAATTATTGTTCTGTCTCTAGGGTTTATAGCTGGATGTATATATTCTTTTTTAAGAATTCATCGAGAAAAAGTCGTTGTAAAAAACGGAGAATTAATTCATCATCTTGCTTTTACTATCAAAGAGCTCCGTTATGATCAGGTGAAAGGTGTAAGAACTGATAGTAATTATATACACATTATTCCTAAAGATGATTCTTTAAAAGCTATTCGGGTAAGCTCATATATAGAGAATAAAATTAATTTTTTAGGTCAAATTTATGACCGTTTTGAAAATCTTGATTCTAAAGATACAGTCAATGAATTGGCTGAAATTTTATCGAATGAAAAGTATGGGATTGATAAGAATGAAAGAGAAAACCGCCTGAAATTTGCAAACAAAACTACCAGAGTATTTAACACCCTTTCATTTGTACTTGCTTTATGGCTCTTAGTTTACCCCCACCCTTATGACCTTGCAGTGTTCTTAAATATTTTAGTTCCCTTTATTGGATTATTTCTTTTCTACGCATTCAAAGGACTAATTAAACTTAATTCCTCAAAAATAAGTGCGTTTCCGAATATAGCTACGCCTTTAATTCTTCCCGGGCTGGTTCTTGTATTACGTTGTATATTCGATTTTAAAATTCTGAGTTATAGCAATTTCTGGTTTCCAGCCTTTATTTTCTCTTTAATATTTTTCGCATTGTTTTTCATACGTTCGGAGGAACTAAAAAAAACTGATGGCGCCTCATTATTTGGAACTGTAAGCCTTTTTCTTTTTTTCTCTGTTCATATATCAACTTCTATGCTAATGTTAAATACACTTTTTGATTTTGAACGACCTTCTGTTCATCAGGCTTTAGTTATAGAGAAAAATAAACCTTCAGATGGGAACGACTATAAGCTGGTTTTAGAAAAAGGTTGGGAACCAAGAATAACTTCAGAACAAGCCCCTATCGTATCCAAAGAGTTCTTCAATAAAACTAAAGTAGGCGACTCTGTTTATGTTAATGTTTTTAATGGGGTATTTAATATTCCTTGGTATTACATTGATGAATACAGATTTACAAAATCAAAGATTGAGTCAATGAATTTTCAATATGATGTGGATACTACGATTTTCAAGTTTGAATAAACTTGTTTAATTAATATTGCTAAATCACCTCTATTTCCATTTCTTCTGGTTCCATTAACCCATTAGATCACTTGCTACTTAGATTTCACACTCCTTCTTTTCCCTTGTCTAATGCTGTAGAATTATTTACTTACTATCGGGATTTGATACAGGAGCACACGATCGAACGGTTAATGCCGGACGGCGCAGCCCATCTGATTATCGAGCTGGATGACATCCCCAAGTTCACGTTTCATAACGAAACACTCGAGGTAAAGGAAAAATACTCGGGGGGCTGGATTTCGGGTATGCAAAAGGAATTTATTTCCATCAGCGCAGAAGTTCACTCTTCTATGTTTGTAATTCGTTTTACACCTACCGGGCTTTTTCAACTTCTTGGAGTTTCAATGGATGAGTTAAGGGATCAGGTGTTTGATGCAGAACTGTTTTTTGGAAGCTCAATCAGAACTCTCCGGGATCAGTTACTGGAAGCACCTACCCCGGAGTGTAAGTTTAAGGCTGTATCAAATTGGCTTTCCGAAAAAATGATTAGTAATCAACAAATAAATCCGGTTGTAAACTTCGCTATTGATCACATAACCAAAAACCCTTCTCTTGATCAGGTGGGTAGACTTTCTCAAATTACAGGGTATTCCCAAAAACAGCTTATTCATCTATTTAAAACACACTTAGGCCTTACTCCAAAATATTTTCAGCGAATCATGCGATTCAATCTAGTGCTTAAAGAATTGGACCAAACCAGTCGAATCAACTGGACAGCTTTAAGTCAACAGTGTGGTTTTTATGATCAGGCTCATTTCATCCGGGAGTTCCAAAAGTTTTCCGGTTTCAATCCTACCGAGTTCTTAAACACAGAGCGCGAGTATAAAAATTATGTGGTGGTAGCCTGAGGTAAATTTTTTACAATACTTTCGCTTATCTAAGGCTGATCTTCTTCTATCAACAATAATTAATTCAACTAACAATGGAAGAACTATATATCAATCACTTTGCGGTAATCACAGCGGCTGTTTCAATGTTTGTTCTTGGCGGACTTTGGTATGGACCTCTCTTCGGCAAACAATGGATGTCTGCAAACGACTTTTCGGAAGAAGATTTAAAGAATGGCAGTCCCGCTAAGCAATATGGGCTCGGTCTAATTTTTTCGATAATCATGGCCTATAACCTTGCTGCTTTTTTAGGTGATGCCGGAACAGACGCTGCATGGGGTGCGACCGCTGGTTTTCTGGCTGGATTTGGGTGGGTCTTTTTCGGAGTTGCAATGATCAGCATGTTTGAGCAACGCTCGTGGAAATATATTTTCGTTAACGGAGGTTATATGACCGCTGCGTTTACCATTATGGGTCTTATCATTGGGGCATGGAGATAATATGAAATACCTTTTATCTATTGCTTTATTTCTGATCTCCTCTTCCGCATACACTCAGGAGCTTCATCCTCAACTTGGTGCTCTTGAGAATTTATTGGGGGGCACATGGATAGCGGATGGGCAATGGGGTGATGGATCTGCTTTTAAACAGGAATCTGCTTTTGTGATTGGGCTTTCGGGTAACATGATTAAATCGAAAACCTGGGGGAATATAAGTCAGACGGAGTACAAACATGGTCTAAGAAGCGAAGGGGTCCGCTTTTGGGACGCCTCTGATTCAACGCTCAAATTTTGGGAGTTTGATGTATTTGGATCAGGGCTTGAAGGAGAAATTACAATCATTGATAAAAATATCTATTTAAACTATAACTATGATTTTGGTTCCGGTCCAATGCAGCTTACTGATGGATGGATATTCATTTCAGAAAATGAGTATGAATTTGTAGTGGGAGTTTTTGAGAACGGTGAATGGAAACAGAAGTATATTTCTACTCCAATCAAACGAATCATAGATTAATGAAATTCTTATTAAAATCGCTGCTTCTCCTTACTTTATTCTCTGCCCCACTATCCGCTCAATTACCGGATTGGCTAACCACTCATTTTGAATATATGACTCAAGGCGACGGCGTATGGGTTACTGACAACTCTGAATACATCACAGATCAGGAAACCGTGGAGCAGTATGCCACCGAGTGGAAAATGGGATTGGGAAATCAAAGTATCACAGGGCGGTTATATGGAATTAGTGGTGGAGAAGAAGTTGGAACTTTCTGGGAGTTCCGGACATTTTGGAATCCTGTTAAAAAGAAAGCCTATGCTTATCAATTTAGTGGTTCAGGAGTAGTTGGAATGGGTGAAATGTGGAAAGAGGGTGATTCCCTGAAAGTACAGCAAACCTTTTATTATCCAAATGGCGATAAAGCTGAAACCGGACACATTCAAACAGAACTGGAGGGCAAATATGAAACAACATCTTTCAGTATCGTTAATGGAGTCTGGACTCCCAATAGATTTTATGTCTGGAAACTCACTAAGAATTAAATCTTAGTTTCTTGTTTGCGGGATTTTCATTATCTCTGGATTAATTTCCATTTATTTTTCTCTTTATGAAAAAAATCCTCCTCTTTATAATATTCGCTGGAATATCCACTTCTTCCTTTGCCCAAAATTCAAATCTTAAACAAATAATTGATCGGAAAGCGAATGCTATCGAAGATCAGGTTATAGAATGGCGAAGGTATTTTCATGAAAATCCTGAATTATCCAACAGGGAATTTAATACAGCAAAAAAAGTTGCGGATCATTTACGTTCTTTAGGTCTCGATGTTGAAACTGAAGTTGCACATACCGGCGTGGTAGCCATTCTTGAGGGAGGGAAACCCGGGCCTGTTGTTGCTCTTCGAGCAGATATGGATGCTTTGCCCGTTGTAGAAAGAACGGACGTTCCTTTTAAATCAACAGCTAAGGGAGAATACCAGGGCAATCAAGTTGGTGTGATGCACGCATGCGGTCACGATACCCACATTGCCATCCTGATGGGTGTTGCTCAGATCCTAACCGAGATGAAAGATGATTTAGAAGGTACTGTAAAGTTCATTTTCCAACCAGCTGAGGAAGGTGCTCCCTCTGGTGAAGAAGGCGGTGCCGAGCTCATGGTTAAAGAAGGTGTTCTTGAAAACCCTTCTGTGGACGCCATTTTTGGATTGCACATTTCAGATGATACGCCAGTTGGGGTTATTGAATACCGCCCGGAAGGCATTATGGCTGCAGTAAATAGCTTCAGCATTCAGATTAAAGGGAAACAAGCTCATGGCTCGGCCCCATGGACCGGAGTTGACCCCATTGTTACCGCAGCTCAGATTATTAATAATATTCAGACCATTGTTAGCAGGAATCTTCCTCTCACCAAACAGGCAGCGGTGGTAACAGTTGGAATTATTCGCGGGGGTGTTCGAAGCAATATCATTCCTGAAGAAGTATATTTAGAAGGGACTATTCGTACACTTGATGCCGATATGCGAGAAACGCTTTTTGAGCGCCTTGAAACCATTGTTACTAATACTGCAGAAAGCAATGGTGCTGAAGCTATACTAACGATCGATAAAGGATACCCTATAACTTATAACGATCCGAATCTCACAGCAATGATGCTTCCAACTTTACAAGAAGCAGCAGGAGAAGAAAATGTGCTTTATATGGATGCTATTACCGGAGCCGAAGATTTTTCCTTTTTCCAGGAAAAGGTGCCCGGGCTATATTTCTTCCTGGGAGGCCTGCCAGAGGGTGGAACTGCCTGGGGACATCACACCCCCGACTTTTATGTTTCCGAAGACGGGCTAAAGTTAGGTGTAAGAACAATGGCCAATTTAGTCATCGATTATTTTAATCAATCAACAGGAATGTAACTATGAGACTTACTTTAATTCTTCTACTTCTTGTTCCAAGTCTTGCACTTGGACAGAGTCTTGAACATAAAATAGCAGACGCTGATTCATTGGTTTCTGCGTATATGGAATCTAAGAACCTCCCGGGAATGGCTATCTCCGTTTATCTCGGAGATGGCATGATCTGGTCGAAAGGTTTTGGGTATGCTGATGTGGAGTCTCAAACTCCTGTAAATCCATCTCTTTCAAAATTTAGGATTGGAAGCGTATCAAAAACACTAACAGCAGCAGCGATGGGAGTTTTAATTCAGAAGGAACAACTTAACCCTGATGATGTAGTTCAAACTTACGTGCCTGAGTTTCCCGAAAAAGAATATCCTATCACTGTAAGACAGGTTGCAGGGCACATAGCAGGTATACGCCATTACAGAGGTTCAGAGTTTATGAGTCAAAAGCTATATGCAACGGTAGATGAAGGACTCACCATTTTTCAGGACGATCCACTACTTTTTGAACCGGGTACCCAATACAGCTATTCAAGCTATGGTTGGAATCTGATTAGCGCAGTCATAGAAGGCGCTTCCGGAGAAGCATTTCTTCCTTACATGAAAGAGGAAGTATTTGATCCGCTTAACATGAATAACACAGTGCCTGAATGGTCTAATAAAAAGATCTCCAATCTGGTAAGTTTCTATGATCAGGAGAATCGTGAAGCTGATTTTGTAGACAACAGCTATAAATGGGCCGGAGGAGGATTCGTAGGTACTACCGAAGACCTTATCCGTTTTGGTGTGGCTATGTTCGACTATGATTACCTTAATGAAGAAGCTCAGGAAGAACTCATGTATCCTCAGCAGACTTCTGACGGAGAATCAACCAACTACGGTATGGGTTGGAGAGTCTGGCCGAACAATGGGCTTTACTGGGTCGGGCACTCCGGCGGGTCCGTTGGAGGAAGCACTATGTTTCTTCTCAACAAGCAACACCGTATGGTTATCGCCTATACCATCAATCGTTCTTCGGCTGGTTTTGAGGGATTACATTTTAAGCTCGCAGATATTTTTCTTGATGATTAATACGTGACCTATTTCGTTCGTTGCAGAATAACTAATTCAAAAAAGCTTAATAAATTGAAATTAATTATTACACTATTCTTCGTGTTACTTTTTCTTAGTACCGATGGGTTCTCACAAAGTATCCAGGAAAGGCAGCAGAAAGTAAATGAATGCTTTAAGAGTGGCGATTTTAAATGCGCCGAAAAAGAACTCAAAGGAATTATTCGTAGACAAAAGAAAAGCCCTAATTTGGGTCGTTTATACTCAGACCTGGGTACTATTCAAAGAAGGCTCGGCAAAAATAGGGATGCTATTAAGTCTTACAATAAAGCAATTGAACTAAGTCCCGAGAGAGTTGTGTTTCTTACTAACAGGGCTACTCTCTTTATGCAAATGGGTGATTTTGAAAAAGGAAGCGAAGATTTTGAAAAGGCAATTAATCTTGACCCCGATAATTATGCAATCGGTTCTGACTACGCTCTTTTTAAAAAAAATAATGGATACATAGAAGAAGCGCTGAATGATTATAATCAATTGATAGAGAAATTCCCTGAAATTTCTAGACTGTATAATAATCGGGCAGACACTAAATTGCGTTTAAATGACCTTGAAGGTGCCACTAATGATATTGAAAAGGCGTTAGATTTGGATCCTAATAATCCTATTGCAACTGTTACAAAAGGTGAGATTTTACTTAAACAGGGAAATGAAACTGATGCTTGCACTTTTTTTCAAAAAGCAATAGAGCTTGGCTTAAACCCTGCTCGAATTCAAAGTTTGATAGATGGGTGTAATGATTAATGACTTTATCAGATATAAAGGGTAAGTATCCGGAGGTTAAGGAACTCTATGATATCATCGAAGAGTATGAAATCAAATTTCTTCTTCTTCCAGTAACGCCCGCTTTGAAGGGGGCTTATTTTCGGGAAATTCAACTGAGTACACCATCAATAGAATTTACAATTCCGGTGGACGATGAACTTGATGATGCCAATTCAGAAAATCCTGCCCTGTTACTCCAATTAATAATCTATGCAATTGAAGAGTATGAGGACTGCGAAGATTTTTTAGTTTGGAGTACGGCTTATGGACTAGATGCCTCCAATCCAACTCATATAAACTGGTACAAACGACTTGGAAAAATAACTCCTGCGTTCAGAAAAATAATCAGGGCGGATGTAGCGGGAATTTCGGATTACGACTGGCAATTGAATGCCGGGGCTGCTCAGGCTTTGCGGGAATTAGATCAATGATTTACCCAACTAAATGGACTGAATATGAGCTCCTTGATTTTGGTAATCAACGGAAACTTGAGCGATTTGGAAATATTATAACTAACCGCCCTGAACCTCAGGCTGTGTCAAAGCCTTCTCTTCCTTTGGAACAATGGGAACAAGCCGACCTCTACTTCAGGGAATCTAAAAATCAGAAAGGAAATTGGAATAAGCAGATTCAAGATTTTGTATTAGAATACAAACTGGGATCTATTCCAATCAGGTTTAAATTGAACCAGGGAGCTTTTAAGCATTTGGGCATTTTCCCTGAACAAGCTGCTAACTGGGAGTTCATATCTGATCGTTGTACATACTTACATGATAAAGGAATCACTCCTAAAGTGCTTAATCTGTTTGCCTATACAGGTGGCGCTTCTCTGGCAGCAAACCTATCAGGTGCAGAAGTAACTCATGTTGATTCTGTTAAGAGCGTAGTAACATGGGCTCGCCAAAATGCAGACCTCAATAGAATAAAAACTATCCGCTGGATTGTAGAAGATGCCCGTAGATTTGTGGAGAAGTCTGTTCGGCGAGGAGATCTCTATCATGGTATAATTATGGATCCTCCCGTCTTTGGACTAGGCCCTAAAGGTAAGAACTGGAAATTGAACAGGGATTTGCCTGAGCTTGTTCAAAATGCATTGAAGATTCTTCATCCTCAACATCGTTTTTTTATCCTGAATACGTACTCCCCTCAATTGCCTCTTTCCGAATTAAAACAAATGCTCTCAAATACTACGGGGTTTCCTAAGCAATATGAAAGCACAACTTTAGGCCTGAAAATCCTGTCTGATAAAAGACTCGAATTAGGAAACCTAATACGTTTCTAAAATCATAAACAAAAAAAAGACCCTTTTGTTAACCAAAAGGGTCTTTTTTAGATTGAACTAATAGTTCTCAATAGCCAGGGTTTGGCTGAATGTTTGGATTTGCATCCTGCTCATTAGCAGGAAGTGGAAGTACAAATCTGTCATTAGGATATGCTACAGTACAAGCGGAAGCAAGAGATGTACATTCGTTACGCACCATATTCTGCTCCCAGCGCATTAAGTCCCAAAGTCTGTGACCTTCGAACGCAAGCTCACGTCTTCGTTCTTCTCTTATTTCAGTCAATAAAGCAGCACCTGCTCCAACAAAAGGAGTTGCCGTTGGAAGCGCGCGTAGACGTATAGTATTTAGATCCTGAAGAGCCGTGGCTTCTCCAGCACCACCCTGCTCGGCAGCTGCTTCTGCACGGATTAAATACATTTCTGATAGACGAGCAACAACTGTATTGTTTTCTCCAGTGTTACTTGGATACTTAGCTAATCTAAACGGCGCGAAGTCACCAGTTAGTACTGTATCTTCTACAACCAGACCTTGACGTACATCGCCATTTGGAAGCATTGAATACCAATCATTAGATGGCAGGTAATCTCCATAACCGGTTTCATTGTACATACCACCTAAGGCATCTGAACCACGGTTATCGGTCTCTGTCATAGATAACTCAAAGATAGACTCTGAACTATATCCGGCTTCACTTTGCCAAGCGGCTATATAGCCAGCGCTATCAACAAGTGCATATGGACCATTTTCGATTACATCATTTGCCATACTTTGCGCATTCGCCCAGTCACCCATATGAAGGTATACTCTTGCAAGAATAGCCTTAGCAGCCCAGGCAGAAAGTGTAGAAGTATTACCATTTCTGGTTGTGTTACTCATCAGGTTCATTCCTTCGGTAAGGTCGCTTATAACCTGTGCATACACTTCTGCAACGGTGTTTCTAGTTGGCTCGCTAAATGTATCTGTTTCCAGAACGATAGGAACTCCAAGATGACTTGCGTCTGCTGTAAAGCCATAATGCTGACCATAAATACGCACCAAATCGAAATACATTAGTCCACGAAGGGCATAAGCTTCACCAAGAAGTTGGTCGAAGTCATCTTCCACGGCTGCTGGTATTTCCGGTTTTGGATTGTTTATGATTGCATTAGCAGCACCAATTCCTGCATATATGGTCTCCCACATGTTCTGAGTAATGAAGTGCTCTTCAAAGGCAACATACTCCGCATACTCCTTTGCTCTGTTAGCCTGTGAGTTTTGCTTCACATCGTCAGACATTACATCTGGTACTAATATAAAGTACCGGCCATAATAATCTGAATCTGTAAGCCAATTATAGACCCCGGTTACCGAAGATTCGTAATCTCCAATATTTTCAATCGCTTCCTCATTCGAAACCGATTGTTGCGGGTTCACTTCCAGAAAACTTTCCTTACAGCCGAATCCGGCGAAAATAACTACTGCAAGTCCTATATATAATGTTCTAATATTCATTGTTCTAAGCATTGTATTTAAATTAGAATTATAAGCCTATGTCTATACCGAAGGTAATAGACTTGATTGCAGGAGCTACACTGTTGGCGATCCCGCTAACTGCTTGCTCAGGATCGATATACAGGTCTTTTTGCTTCGTGAATGTAAACAGGTTAGTTCCCCTTGTGTATACCCTAAGATTCTTTAATCCGAATCTGGAGATGTCACTGATTGGGAAACTGTAAGCTAAGGTAACATTTCTCAGGCGAACATAAGATCCATCATGAAGCCATCTGGTAGAGTTAGCAACATTAGCAGTGTTATTTCCTCCCCACATATGTTGTGGGAACTTAGCATCGGTATCACCTGGTCTCCAGCTGTTTTCAAATGCATAGGTAGATGTACTACGAGGAGTAAGAGCTCCATCCCCATGAATAAATCGTTCTGTTGCCCAGTAAAGATGATTTCCCCACGAATAGGTAAACTGAGCGTCAAAGGCAAAGTTCTTGTAGAATACTGACGTATTGAACCCACCGTAATGATCTGGTGTTGCTGATTGACCAGTAAAGAACCGCTCTGCATCACTGATGTTGCTTGTTGTTGCAGAACGAGTTTCATCGGTGTACCATAATGGTTGACCATTGGTTTGATCTACTCCGGCCCAGTCATAAAGATAGTAGGACTGGTAATCAAACCCTTCTTCTCTTCGTTTGGTACCATCGATGTAAGCTTCTGTTAGCTCTGATACTTCATTGGTAATAAAGGTTGTGTTAAATCCAATATCCCATGAGAAATCTGTTTCTCTCATCAGGTTAACGTCGAGCGTCAATTCGAAACCGCTATTTTCTAACTCACCTGCATTCTGAACTACTTCATCAAAGCCGGTAGTTCTGGATAATGGTACATCAAGAAGAAGATCGGAAGATACCCTTGTAAAGTACTCTACTGTAGCTTCTACCCTGTCAAAAGCACCGATTTCAACAGCAATATTGAAGTTCTGCTGAGATTCCCAAGTTAAACCTGGATTCGCAATTTGGACAGGGACACCACCAGGGCTTCCGTCATAATCTCTTCCGTATCCATATAAACCTCTGGATTCGAAATTTAGAATTTCTGCGTTACCAGTTGTACCAAATGAAGTTCTAACTTTCAGAAGATCAATTTGGTCAAAGTCTTCCATAAAAGATTCGTTATGGAGAGCCCATGCTAAACCAACAGAGTAAAATGTACCCCATCGATTTTCGCTTCCGAATCGGGAAGAACCATCTCGTCTTACACTAAACTGGGCAACATACTTGCCATCAAAATCATAAATGAAACGACTAAACACAGAAGCAAAAGTATACTTAGTCTGAGTTGCGGACGCATCGTATGCTTCTGCAGCACTGTTCAATGTTCTCAATTTAAGATTTGGAAAGTTTTGTCCATATCCATAGAAACTTTTCTGCTCGGATGACAGTGCTTCGTATCCAGCGAGAACCTCTATATTATGAACGTCATTGAAGTTGTCAATATAGTTCAGCGTTTGAGTACCAGACCAGTCCTGACGGGTAATTTCATTTTCCTGGACATAACCGCCTACGTTTCGTCCATCACCATAGCGAGGATTTTTATACTGAGACTCAGTTACTTTGATAATATCAATGTTCCACTGTGTTTTGAAAACAAGGTTATCCAGAATTCTAGCCTGAGCTGACAAACTATTATTCAATCTGAATTGCTGCGTATTTCTAATGTCATCACCACTTAACGCACCAACCGGGTTATTACCCCCCATTGGGAAATAGTTTTTATGCTGATCGTTAAATAACCCTGCCTCATTCCTAATTGGGATTAGCGGAGAAAGCAGATATGCATTATACAATGGATTTGCCCAAGCAGAACCATCTACCATACCGTTCTGGTCAGTCTGAGATAAAAGCAACTTATTTGAAAGATCAATTCTGTTGTTTGCTTTCACATCAACATTCGCTCTACTTGTTATACGATCAAAGTCGGTTCCGATAATATGACTTTCCTGATCAAAATAGTTTGTTGAAACAAAATATCGAGCTGACTCATTACCACCGGAAACACTTAAATCATACGATTGGTTAATACCCGTTCTTGTCAACTCATCTAACCATCGGGTATCCGTTGGATTCCCTGTTTGAGGATCAGTAAGTTGCTCAAATCGGTTATCAAACCGGGTTTGTGCTTCTGCAGCAGTTTCGCCACGATTGATATACCCATTTAAAAATAACTCTGTATACTGATCAGCGTTTAAAGGCTCTAATATAGAACTTGAAGCAACTTGGTTAAAACCAAGCTGAGATTTAATACTTACTTTTGGAGTTCCGCTCTGACCACTTTTGGTAGTAATAAGAATTACGCCGTTCGCACCCCTGGAACCATAGATAGCTGTAGAAGCGGCATCCTTAAGTACTGTGATATTCTCAATATCATTTGGATTTAAGGCAGCCATTACGTTTGTACTTCTTTCGCCGTTATCATTAAGCGCAGCAATACTTCCTGACGCCATGATCACTCCATCAATAACATAAAGTGGTTGACTTGAAGCAGATATCGATCCAATTCCCCGAACTCTGATCTGAGTATTACCACCTGGTGAGCCATCATTTGAGATCATTTGCACACCGGCAACATTTCCCTGAATGGCACCTTCAAATGAAGCAGTTGGAATTTGCTCAATTTTAGCAGACCCAACCGTTTGAATGGACCCCACTAAGGACTCCCGGGATTGTACCCCATATCCAACAACCAACAGCTCATCGAGCTCCTGGGCATCTTCTTCCATTTCAATAAATATTTCTGTTTGACCGTCAACCGGAACTTCTATGGTTTTATACCCGATAGAACTGAAGACAAGTACGTCGTCGTCTTCTACATCTATACTGAAGGTACCTTCACCATCAGTTGCTGCACCTTTGAACTCTCCTTTTACCTGGATATTAACACCGGCAAGGGGTTCATTTGTTTCTGCATCGACAACATTACCTATCAATAGATAGACATCTTTGTCATTATTTGTATCTGACGCTTTCGCATTGTTACTGAAGCCTGCAACCAATAACAACATCAATGTTGCTATCGAACAATACTCCAGAATCCTTCCTGAAAAGAATCGAAACTTTTTCATAAGCACTCTATTAGTTTATTTTTGTTGATCTAAAATGAAACTGTTGACCATACAGTCTCATCCCACCCCCTGATATTAGCCATTCTTAATCTATATAAAAAATTAAATGGGCATTGGGCGTATTTATTCTAAATGGTTGACTTTATTAGCTAAAAACGCTTCTAAAGCTAAATTTCCCAATATATTTTTGAACCAATCAGCTTAAAAATTTGATATATCTGAGTAAAAAATGAGTTCCTGATGAAATAAACCGCTTATTAAATACGTATTGATTAACCGGCAAAATTAAAGCCAGTTGTTAGCTTAACTTCTCTTAGACAAGATTTCATTTGCCATTTCCAAAGCCTTCCCTGAACTGACTCCTACATCCGGAATTATCCCCCTGCCTTGCCAGCCTTCTTTTTTCTCGATATCGAAATTTGTATCTGTTGATATAACCGCATAAAAGCCATAAACAAGTTCAAATACGTTTACCAAAAAACCAGCTCCTGCCGTTCTCTCACCGACTATTATTCCTCTATTCTTGTTCTGTATATCGTAACAAAGAGCTTCTCCTGCGGAGATTGTTTTGCCACTAGTTAATACAGCTATCGGTTTATTGTAAAAAACTTTACTTAAAGAGTTATTACTTGCATAAAAATATGAAAGCAGATTCTCAACAGCTTTCCCGTCTCCCCCACCTGAACTTCTAAGATCAATGATAAGTGCTTTCGTATGCTTTAATCTTTCCAGCTCCGTTTTAGTTTTTTCTCTTACTTCTTCGCTATCAACAAACCGGTCTATCTTAATAAGCCCTACATTTTTCTCCAGAATGCTGGACCTTATTATTTCCTCCTGGTATTGATCCGACTCCACATCTTCCATTTCTTCCGTTTTCCCGAAACGCATGTTAACTTCATTAATACGGCTTGGAGGAATAACCTCAAGATGCTTATCACCAGAAATGTCAACTAACTGTTCTGTCAATTTTTCCGCCAACAAGTCGCCTTGATCTAATGCCTTAAAATCACCCTCATCATATCTTCTCTTTAGCTCTGTGGAATATGCTTTCCCTTTTTGGGGGATTACATACTTTTCTGATAATTTTTTTTCTAAATCTTTTATTAACTCCTTTCTCTGAAGTTCGGTTACTTGTTTACTCAGATCATATTCTACAGGTAAAACTGATTTTTTAATTTCCATCAGGCTTATTCTTCGCTCTTTATTCAAAGCCAGATTTACTTTTACCCATCCGGAATTGTTCTCTTTAGAATAAATAGAGATAGCCTTATCAGTCTGGTAGGAAATTTTATATGGCGTGATACCTTCTTTTGATTGTACATGTGAAATCAAAAGATCCAAGTAATCTCTCCATTCTTTTTCCATATAATTATCCAGGAACTCTGGATTAGCCTTATTAACAGCCAGAAACCAGTTTGAAGCAAACCTCCCTAATCTATTCTCATCAAATTTTAGCTCTTCTACCTGTCTTGCTTCAGCAGTTAATCCGGCAAATAAAAATGACAGTATTAATAATGCCCGGATTCTATTCATTACGATTTCTGGCTGTAGTAATTAATACTTCTTTTTGCTTTTATAATTTTTCCGGGTCTTGCTTTTTTATTTCTATTACTTTTTGCTCAGACCCATCTTCATGAATAAATTTATTGCCTTCAGGACCAATATCATTGGTCAATTCCTCAATAGATTTCTTTACTTCATAAGCTGAGTTTTTATCCAGGCCCACTTCCAGTACTACAAAACGATTTCCATTTTCATCTTTAAGAATCTTGGCGTCACCTTTTGCACTACTATTTTCATGAAGGAAAACATTTATCCTTGCCGAAACCTTTTCTTCGCTCATGGTCTTATCAACTTTCAGTTCCAGAGTGTGCAAAGCTGCATCAAAAAAAGTTCGCTCTACTTTTTCTTCAATGGGAAGTATCTCTATAGATTGGAAATCGAACACAGCAGATAAAGCATCCCGCTTGTCCTGAGCTGCTTGGTAATTCGCCTCTGGAAGTACCATCACAACTTCTGTACGTTTCTCCGCCTTCCCTTTTCCGATTTCTTCATGCAAGACCTGGTGCACGCTTACCTGAGAGGGATCAAGCCCTGGCACTTCCGCCAATTTTGATTTTAGCGAAATCGCATCTGGCGCTGCCATTCCTTTTATCATATAGCCAATTTCTTCTTCCTGTTCTACTGGAACAGTACACGCTATCAGTATTAGTGTAGCAAAAATAAATGACGCTGCTATTTTATAGATGTTTTTCATGGTGTTGGGTTTTTTGTGGTTTTGATCTAACCACGTTCCCAAGCCATCAAACGAGGCGCTGTGATCTCGCTTCTTCAGGTTATCAAAAGCTTTTGATTGCTTCATATCTTCACCCAAGAGATTTGTGTTCGTTGATAACTTTAACGGTTTCATGGTAGATGTCTTTGGTTGTTGATGTAGATCCCAGCTTATTTTGTGGAGGCGTAAAATCTTGCGCCTTTACTTCCTCAGCTTTAATTGAATGTTTACTCAATTCTGGATCTTGTTCTAGCTGTACCATGAATTCCTTCAGCTTTTTTCTTGATCTGCTTAACCGTGATTTTACTGCCGATTCGCTTTTCTCGTTCTGCATTTTGGTGATTTCTTTTATTGAAAAGCCGCCTATCTCAAAAAGCAGTATTGCTGCCCGTTCTTTTCTATCTAGTCGGGACAATCCTCCAATTAATAACTGGTTTTCCTCAAAGAAATCATCGGTAAAAAAGGTAAATGCAGCTTCCCCTTTTACAGAATTCAGCGACACAAACCTGCTCCAAAACGGTTTACGAACAGCGTTATAGAAACACCGGGTAATAATCTGAAAGAACCAACTTCTGAATCTGCCTTCATCTTTCAGCGAATCGATTTTCTCGAATGCTTTTAATAGTGCTTGTTGCAAAACATCTTCCGCCTCGGCTTTTGAGGAGCCTGAGCAAAGCGCTCTGCAATAATTTACCGCATCATTATAATGGGGCTTCAGTAAGTCAGTAAATTCAGAGTTCGTCAAAAGAAATACTTTTGGAATTCATGTTTGCGCGCTAACATCTATAAGACACCGCTAGCCGGAGAAAAGTCGCAGCATCACTAATTACTTTGCTGATTAAACAGTCTCAGAGAATTTGCTTTTTTCGGTAGCTGGAAATTCCAGTGTTATTCTGGTTCCATCTCCGGATGTATCAACCAAAATTTCTGCCCCTGCATCTTTCGCTCTCTTTTTCATATTTCCCATTCCAGATCCTGTCCCATTTTCGTTAGACGTTTTGAAGCTCCCGTTATCGTAAATGGTAAGCAGCACCTGTGTACCTTCTAAAGAACCGCTTACCTGAAACGTAGTAGCCCCGGAATGCTTCAAAGTGTTTTGTGTGGCTTCCTGAATTATTCTGAAGATATTAAGGGATTGAGTCGGACTTAGATAAATGTCTTTTAAATCATTCAGTGAAGTTTCTACAGATAACTCAGATATTTTTTCAACGTTATTCAGATAGTTGTTTACATGATCCACGAAAGTCTGCGAGGTTTGTTCATCCGATTTTAATGCCCAGATGGTATCCCTCAATTGCCCGATGGAAGTCTTTGCTTCTTCTTTTAATGAATTAAGTACCTGCTCCGACTCTTTTTCTTTGGATGTGTTTTTGTATCTCTCAAACAAATCAATCCCGGAAATAATGTTTACCAGTTGAGCACCAACGTTATCGTGTAAATCTCTCGAAATTCTTGCTCGCTCTGCCTGAATCTCTTTTTCAACTTCGAGTTGTTCTACCTTATAAGTCAGTTCTCGTTCTTTAACTTTGCTTTGCCACAAAAACCCGACGATAATTAATAGAATCACAACTCCTCCGAGCCCCGATTGCAACATTCTGTTTTGCTGGATGGTTAGTTCTTGCTGTGCCCTCTCTGTTTCCAACTCTGCAATTTGCCGTTCTTTTTGCTCCGTCTCATACTGTGTTTCCAGTTCAGCAATCCTTTCAAGATTCTCCTGATTGATCACCGAATCTTTTACTTCCTGATAAACTCCCAAAGCCGTAAAAGCTTCTTCAAAATCTCCTAAATTATACAACGCATTTGCTTTGTTCTGGTAGATCAGCATTTGCATATACTGATCTCCCGAATTCGTTGCTACTTCTATCCCTTCTTCAGCAAATTCAAGTGCTTTTCGATCTTCTCCGATATTCAGGTAAGCACCCGATAAGTTTGAAATCGCCTCTAATAGAACCCTTGCATTTCCTGAGCTTTTTCCGCCTTTGTAACCCTCCTCAAAATATGGGATTGCCTGCTTGAACTCACCATTGTTAAAGTATATGGTTCCTACGTTTATGGAATTGGTTGCCACACCTAGATCATTTCCTGTTTCTTTATGCAACTGGCTGGCTTTTGCCAGATACGGGATGGCTTCTAACTCTCTTTCCGCGGCAGTCAGCACTGCCCCTAGGTTTTGGTTCGCACTGGCTATTTCAAAAATATCATCTGCCTTCTCAGCATGTTCGAGATACTTCTGCATGAACTCTACCGCCTCAGTATACCTGCTTTGATAATAATACACCGAACCTACCATATTATATACAATCGCCATTCCTTTAAAATCCTCAACTTCTTCAAAGTACCGCGCTGCTTCTAACGAAAATTCAATGGTTTTTTCAAATTCTCCGAGATTCTGATAACTCATCCCGATATTCAGTGTATTCTTTGCCTGCTCTAGCGTGTTGCCAAGCTCTTCATTGATGTTTGCTGCTTGCTGATAGTGATATATCGAGCTGTCCTGATTTGAAGTGCGGAAGTAGTATACACCAAGAAATTTATTGGCATCTGCTTCTTTCTGACGGTCTTCCATTTCTCTCGAAATCTTCAGTAATTTTCGTGCGCTATCCGGGATAGCATCCCAGTTTGTTCGATAATTAGATTCGATAAAAGCATACACAGAATCTGCCTGAGCTTCTAATATGTTTTGTGATACTGCTAAATTACTACTGATCAAACAGAGTAATACTGCTGTACTTACCCTTGAAAAGATTCGTTTCATGTCACCCAATATTGATTAAGCTAAACCTTACTTAAAATATGAAACTGAAATAAAATTGCTACCTGTCGTTTTTTGATTTCAATCCAATTCTAAAAATTTGAAACAAAAGATTTTTTGAGTAGTATTAGTTTCAACTTTTTAGAATTGAAACACCTATGAAACTACTTACCCGATCTGAAGAATACATTTTGCTGGCTGTCTGGAAACTTGGTGAAGATGCATACAGTATTCCTATTCAACAAAAACTGAATGAGATTACTGATAAAAACTGGTCGCTTGGCGGAATATATATGCCCCTTGAGCGACTGGAAAAACGCGGACAGTTAATGTCTACTCTTTCCGAATCTACCCCTGAACGTGGTGGGCGCCATAAGCGCATCTATAAGTTAACTCCCGCCGGTAAAAAAGCTCTTAGGGAAATTTACGAAGTCCAAAAAACCATTTGGGCCGGTATTCCCCAACTTATGTTTGGAATGAGCTAAATGAATAATCGTCCTCCAAAAATAGCGGAAAAGCTTCTGAGCAAATTGCTCTATGATGATGTTTGGAAAACTACGCTCGGTGATTTCGAGGAACAGTATTCCTACCTGCTGGACAAGGAAGGTAAATCTAAAGCAAATCGCTGGTATTGGGGACAAATACTACGATATGCACCGTCAAAAATTACGCATAAACTCTATTGGAGCGCCGGAATGTTTAAAAATTATCTCAAGATTGCTTATCGAAGCATTCTCAAAAACAAAAGTTATTCATTTATCAATATTTCCGGGTTAGCAGTAGGATTGGCAAGTTTTTTATTAATTGGAATATATATAAACCATGAACTTAGCTACGATACTTTTCACGAAGACTCAGACCGGATTTACCGTATCATCCGTGAGGCTCCTGAAGAGAATTATATGGGATCGAGTTGGTTTGGTGTTAATCCAATGCCGTTGACCATAGCTTTGGGAGATAATTTTGATGGCGTTGAGGCGGCTGCATCATTTAGTGAAAGTGAGGCTTTGCTTAAAGTAGAAACTAACTCGTTCTACGAACAAGGGATTAATACAGATCTCGATTTCTTCGAAATGTTTACCTTGGAATGGATTTCCGGAGATGTAAGCTCGGCTTTTAAGAATCCGGAATCTGTAATTATTACCCAATCCTTAGCTGCTAAATATTTCGGTTCAGCCAATCCAATGGGAAAAGATATCTTTTTCGATTCGGATGATGATGAGCCTGTTTTTAGAACCGTAACAGGAGTAATCGCCGATATTCCTTCTAATTCTCAACTTGTCTTCGACTTTATTGTACCTAGCTACTCTTTAGATAATTATGAGAGGGCAAGTACCTATTGGATGAATAATAATGAGTATTCGTATATCAAAATTAGCCCGGGTATAAAACCTGAATCGTTAGTTCCTCAAATTTCTGAACTGGTACACGCTCAATTAGTTCTTGATTCTTACTATGCCAATAACCCTCAAAATCTCCCAAATTTTAAACTGGTACCAATTGCTGATGTCCATTTAAAATCCACCAATATAAATTTCAACCCAGGCAAACTTGGTGATATAAAGTATATCTATATGCTTTCTGCTATTGCATTCGTAATACTGATAATTGCCTGTGTGAACTATATGAACCTTGCCACTGCTCGTTCCATGAGCAGGGCTAAAGAAGTGGGTGTTCGTAAAGTGAATGGCGCATTTCGTTCTAATATAATGATGCAGTTTTCTGCCGAAGCAGTGCTTTTTTCTATGATAGGAATCGTCCTTGCATTTGCAATTGTTTTCATCATGCTTCCGTCTTTTTCAGTGTTAGTAGATCGAACATTCAACCCAAATTTATTGCTTAAACCTCTTTTTTGGGCGGTCTTAATAGGTACAGGTTTAATTGTTGGTTTAATTGCGGGGAGCTATCCGGCTTTCTTTATGTCTGCTCTTAAACCTATTGGAATTTTTAAAAGTCAGGTCAAGGGAGGAACTGGAAGCCGCAAACTCCGTAATGCATTAGTAGTTGGCCAATTTGCTATTACTAATATCCTCATCATTGGATCTATTGTTATTTTCCAACAACTCAACTTTATCAAATCCAGTGATTCGGGTTACGATCGAGATCAAGTCTTAGCAGTTACCATAAATGACCCGAAACTAATGCAGAGTTATGATGCTTTGTCTCAAAGACTGGCATCGAATTCTAATATTCTTGCCGTTTCCTCCGGACGCTATTTACCTAATGATATCCGTAGCCAAACTAGTGGTGTAAATTGGGATGGAAAAGCTGAAGACGAGATTTTCAGAGTATATAACGGAGGTGTAAGTGCAGGCTATATTGAATTATTTGGAATCAATATGATTGCCGGAAATACATTTAACAAAAATGCTCCTGATACAGCATTAAATATGATAGTTAATGAGACTTTTGTACATCGTATTGGCTGGACTCCCGAAGAAGCTGTTGGAAAGGATTTCACTCTATGGAGGAATGAAGGTAAGATTGTAGGGGTCGCAGAAGATTTCAACTTTCTTTCTTATCACTCAACCATTACTCCTTTATTACTTCGCCAACAAACCCCAAGGAATCATCAATATTTAATACTGAAAGTTAGTCCTGCAAACCTACAGCAAACTATTGCCTTTGTTGAAGAAGAAGTAACTGCACTTGGCCCGGATTACCCATTCCAATATGCTTTTCTTGATGATGTATTTAACAATATGTACCGCAATGAACTAACGCTTGGTAAAATACTGAACTATTTCACCATTCTGGGCCTAATCATCGCTTGTATGGGATTATTCGGATTAGCTGCTTTTATGATGGAACAGCGAACTAAGGAAATTGGAATCCGAAAAGTATTGGGGGCAGATATCTTCCAAATTGTAACCTTGCTCAATAAAGATTTCTTAAAACTCATAGCAATCAGTTTTACGATTTCACTTCCTCTTGGTTGGTTTCTCGCAAACAATTGGCTGGAGAGTTTTGCATATAAGATCACCGTTGGTCCATTAGTTTTTATTGTTACAGCGGCTATTGCTTTTGGGATCGCTATCCTCACCGTGAGTTATAAATCAATTAGAACAGCCACAGCTAATCCGGTTGATAGTTTAAAAAGCGAATAGTTACACCCGATACATAGCTATGTAAGCATTTACATAAGATTCTGTCCCTTCTGTTCAGTATTATCTGAGCTTTATCAGAATAAATGCAAAGTTTTTTATGAAAAAAGTATTCCCGATTCTATTTATCACGCTACTCTTTTATTCTATTTCCTCGGCTCAGATCGAGAAAATAGACCCTCCTTTTTGGTGGGTCGATATGCCTGTTGACGAGTTGCAGATACAATTATATGGAGATGACCTTGGTTTATACCGCGCATCATTGGATTACCCCGGAGTTTCCATCACCAGCCAATATGCAGTAGATTCTCCCAATTACCTTTTCCTGTATTTGGATGTAAGCCCTGATGCAACGCCGGGTACCATCAACATTACTCTTACTCATCATGGAAAAACGATTGAACTCGATTTTAAATTGAAAGAGCGTGAGCCGCTTGAGGGGAGAAATCTGGGGTTTGATTCTTCTGACTTAATTTATCTTATGATGCCAGACCGCTTTGCAAATGGTGATCCTGAAAATGACAGTATTGAGGGTATGCTTGAGTCCGCTGATCGATCTGATCCTGAGCGCCGTCAGGGTGGCGATCTCGCCGGAGTAGCGAAACATCTTGATTACATTCAGGATTTAGGAATGACCGCCATCTGGTTCACCCCTACTTTTGAAAATGATATGTATCCGGAATACGGAGGTTATCACGGATATGCAGCTACCGATTTATACAAGGTAGACCGACGATTTGGAACCAATGAAGAATACAAGGCTTTGGTAGATAAAGTGCATGGCATGGATATGAAAGTGATTATGGATATGATTCATAACCATATTGGAGACCAGCACTGGTGGATGAAAGACCTTCCAACCAAAGACTGGGTACATGACTGGGAAAAAGAAGGTCAGACCAATTATCGGGGACCTGTTTCTTCTGACCCTTATGCATCAACACATGATACAGACCGATTATTAAACGGCTGGTTTGTGAGAGAAATGCCAGATCTCAATCAAAAAAATGAGCTTCTTGCGGATTATCTGATTCAAAATACCATCTGGTGGATTGAGTATTCCGGCATAGATGGAATACGAATGGATACCTACGTTTTTCCGGATAAAGCATACATGGCACGCTGGTCTAAAGAAGTGCTGGAAGCTTATCCGGATTTCAATATTGTGGGAGAAGCCTGGCTCAATTTCCCCGGACCCGAATCTTACTGGCAATATGATCAGGAAGGGGTTGATGACGGATATAATTCTCATCTGCCAAGTGTGACTGATTTCCCACTTGCCCAGGCTGTTGATGCAGCTCTGAATGAAAATTTTGGGTGGGACAACGGAGTGGCGAGAATCTGGAATATTCTTACGAACGACTTCCTCTACAAAGACCCAATGAAAAATGTGATTTTCCTGGATAACCATGATATGGACCGCATTTATGAACGAGTTCGCAAAGATGAAGATCACTTTAAAATGGCATACACCTTCCTTCTTACTACTCGTGGAATTCCCCAGGTCTATTATGGTACCGAGCTTATGATGAAACATGAGTACCGCGGTGGTGATGATGAATACCGCAGACCGAATATGCCAGGAGGATGGGAAGGCGATGAACGTTCAGTATTTACCCGGGAAGGAAGAACTGATAAAGAAAATGAAATCTATGATTTTGTTAGTCATTTAGGAAAATGGCGGCAGACCTCTGACGCAGTCAGATATGGTCGTTTGCTTCATTTTGTACCCCAGAACGGCATTTATGTTTACTTCCGAATTCATGAGAATCAAACGGTGATGGTGGTGATGAATCAAAACAAAGAAGCCGCGACTATTCCTCGTGACATTCTATCCGAAGTTCTCGACTCTTTCGATACCGGGAAAAACATTTTCGATAATTCTAAGATTGATCTTTCCAAGGATTTTGAAGTAGATCGCAAAGTGGTCTGGGTTTGGGAGTTGGAGTGATATTATTCAGAGGGCGTGTTATTACACTAGCCTCGGTGTTTCGACAATAAAATATAGAAGCATTCTTTTAGAAGGTGGGTAATTCGTTGACAAAGTAATATCAATGTACCAACTCTAACGGAGTGGAATTTACATAGCCCCGGGATTACGGAAATAGATCTAAGAAGGGATCGAATTACCTCCGATCTGTCATATACATTTCTCCAAGACGCCCGGAAAAATGACTTTTGGAAGAGTATTTAGACTTCAATCGTCCAACAGAAGCAATTCGTTCTTCAGCAAGAATATTTGAAGCTTTATAGGTCGGAATCTCATGATCTTCAGAATATTGCAGAATGTTCAGTGTTGTATCATAAATCTTTTGAGTTCGGTTCATGGCATGCTCTCGGTTATACCCTTCAAGCTCACTGGAGATATTGATGATTCCACCCGCATTAATCACATAATCGGGAGCGTAAATAATGCCTTTTTCCAGTAGCATTTGTCCATGCCTCTCTTCTACATCAAGAACGTTATTTGCACCACCGGCGATGATATCACATTTAAACTGATCGATAGTATCATCATTAATTACGCCGCCCAAAGCACATGGTGTAAAAATGTCGACATCCAGACCATAGATTTCATCGGGAGAAACTACTTCCGCTCCAATTTCATCTGCGAGAGACTGTGCCTTTTCTGTGTAAATATCAGTAATAAATAATTTCGCCCCCTCTTTCGCGGCATGTTTGGCAAAATATGAAGCGACATGCCCGGCGCCCTGTAATGCGATTCTTTTACCTGAGAGTGAATCATTCCCATACGCTTTTTTTGCGCAGGCTTTCGCCCCCATATATACCCCATAAGCCGTTACCGGGGATGGATTTCCACTCCCACCGAGTGTTTCCGGAATCCCAGTTACGTATTTGGTCTCAGAATAAATCCATTCCATATCCTGGACTTCCATGCCAACATCTTCCGCAGTTATATATCGACCTCCCAATCCATCCACAAACCTTCCAAACGCACGGAACAATGCTTCATTTTTATCCGTGTGCGGATCACCAATAATCACCGCCTTTCCGCCACCAAGATTTAGTCCTGAAATTGCAGATTTATAAGTCATCCCTCTGGACAAGCGCAGCACATCTTTCAAAGCCTCTTCTTCCGTTTTGTACATCCACATTCGCGTCCCGCCTAGTGCAGGACCAAGAGTTGTATTATGAATAGCGATAAAGGCTCGCAAACCAGTTTCGGGATCAGAGCAAACTACAACCTGTTCATGATCCTTAGCTTGCATAGCGTTGAATATGGGAAAGTTCACGTCTTCAGTAGTGTTGGTTTTTTTCTCTTTCAATGAGGATTCTATCATGGATGTTTTTTAATTGTGGAACCGCTTCCAAAACTCTCGTTTTATAGAACCAAAATCCACCTTTAATAGTTGGCTGAGTAAAATATTAGACAACCAATCAGGTTGTAAATGACCTTGTTTTTATGCTAAGCACAAAATTAACAATTAGAGGGAAATCAAAGTTTTAAAACTTATAAAGAGTTTCAGCTTTTGATGAAAGTAATCAACAAAATTGTATTTTAAGGATAATTAGGTGCAGAGCACTTTGGTGTTTCGGTTTGGTAGCCGGATAGCCTTTTATGAATAAAAATAAAAAAAAGGTAAATCATGTCATTCCGCTGGGTGTACGCACAGCCGGAGCAAAAGGAACGTGTGCCCATGCTACAGCAGGCACTCGGAGTTCCGGAGAAAATAGCCCGTTTACTGGCTATCCGTGGCATAGAAAATTATGATAATGCAAAGACTTTTTTCAGACCTACGATAGATCTTCTACACGATCCTTTTTTAATGAAGGATATGGAGTTGGGTGCAGAACGACTCGCTCTGGCTATACGTAAAAGCGAAAAAGTGCTTGTTTACGGAGATTATGACGTAGATGGTACTACGGCTACATCCTGTTTATATACTTTCCTGAAAGAATTCGGGGTTGAAGCAGATTACTATATCCCACACCGATTTAAAGAAGGCTACGGGATCAATCCAGAAGGAATTCAATACGCTCACGATATTGGGGCAAACCTGATTGTCTCTGTGGATTGTGGAATCACCGCCATTAATGAAGCTATTGAAATCAAAGAAAAAGGGATGGAGTTGATCATTTGCGATCACCATACGGTAGGTGATGCCATCCCCGAAGCAGCAGCTGTACTCGACCCTAAGCGTCCTGATTGCGAGTACCCTTTTGATGGATTATCTGGTGCCGGAGTCGGCTTTAAACTTATTCAGGGAACGCTAAAACGACTCGGCCTTCCGGATTCCATAGCTTACAAGTTTCTTGACTTAGTCGCTATTTCCATTGCCTCAGATATCGTCCCGATTATTGATGAGAACCGAATTCTGATGAAAGCGGGTCTGCAGATGATTCAAAGTTCCCCAAGAGTTGGTATTAAGGCCTTGATGGAATTAATCAAGATGCCGATTCAGGATATTACCACCTCAAAAATTGTATTCTCGATCGGCCCTCGCATTAACGCTGCCGGAAGAATGGGTGATGCTTCGACTGCGGTTAAATTGATGATCGCTGAATCTTATTCAGAAGCAAAAGCCCTGGCTTACGAACTTGAATCCATAAACCTGAAAAGACGAGACAAAGACTCACTTACAATGGAAGAGGCGCTCGCTCAGATTGATGATGATTTAGACATCGATGAGATTTCTACCCTGGTTTTGTATAAAGAGGACTGGCATCTTGGTGTGATTGGGATTGTTGCTTCCCGTCTGGTTGATATGTTTCATCGCCCCGCTGTTATGCTCAGTAAGGTGGACGGAAAAATTAAGGGCTCGGCACGGAGTATAAAAGGGTTCAATATCTATGACGCCATGAAACAATGCGAGGATTTACTAGAGCAATTCGGTGGTCATGAGTTTGCTGCCGGCCTTACCCTTGAGGAAAAGAATCTACCCGAGTTCCGGCGACGGCTCAATCAAATTGCTTATCGAGGCTTGTCAGGGAACAAATTTGACCCTGAATTATCGATCGATTGCAAGCTGGATCTCAACGAAATAGACATGAAATTCTGGAAGTTACTGGCACAGTTTAAGCCATTCGGCCCGGCCAATCTTCGTCCCGTGTTTGTGTCTGAAGGAGTGGAAGCAGTAGGAATTCCTACAGTGGTTGGAAACGGACATCTTAAAATGAAAGTTAAGCAAGATGGGTCCGGTGTATTTGATACGATCGGGTTTAACATGCATGAATTTCTACCCGCAGTTCGGGATGGGGAAAAATTTGATGTTGCCTATGTTTTGGAAGAGAATTTCTGGAATGGCCGACGCACCTTACAAATGCGCTTAAAAGATATCCATCTTTCTTAACAATCTTGTTGATAACTATTGTATGTAGGTAGCAAAGGCTTTATCTTTGCAGCCCTTTCTACGGGACTGTAGCTCAGTTGGTAGAGCAACGGACTGAAAATCCGTGTGTCGGCGGTTCAATTCCGCCCGGTCCCACAGAAACCTAAAGCCTCTCAGACATTGTGTTGAGAGGCTTTTTTGTTGTTATAATTTCTAGTACCCCGCAGCCTGCCCATCAACTCTGGATTCCGATGCGCCATAGTATACTCCGGTATCAAGATCTCGCATGATGGCCTGAAAACGCCCAAAGAAGCTATGACCGATTTGAACATCATGTCCCATAGCTTCCAGATCACGAACTACCTGATAGTTGATTGAGGATTCGATACTCACCTGACCAACATCTGTAAGGCGATCACCCAAACCATCGGTTGGACTTGTGGATCCGGAATGTTCCCATCTAAGTGCGTCTCCGGCTTCTTGCATGTTCATCCCAAAATCGATTACGTTGGTGATTAAGCTCACATGACCCATAGGCTGATATGCTCCACCCATATTTCCGATGGTCATAAAAGGTTCTCCATCTTTCATCACAAAGCCGGGAATAATGGTATGGAATGGTCGTTTACCTGGCTCATATACGTTTGGATGGTCTGGATCTAACGAAAACAATTCACCCCGATTTTGAAAACTGAACCCTGTTCCCGGAACCACAAACCCGGTACCCATACCTCTGAAGTTACTTTGAATAAGAGAAACCATATTACCATATTGATCAGCAGTTGTGAGATAAATGGTGTCGCCATCTTCCAGCACATCAACCCCGGTAGTAATATCTTCGCGCGCAGTCTCACCGATCAATTTTCTTCGCTCGGCAGCATATTCTTTGGATAATAATTTTTCATACGGAACATCATAAAATGCAGGATCAGCATAATGCTTGGCCCGATCTTCAAAAGCCAGCTTCTTAGCTTCAATAAAAAGGTGAAAGGTCTCTGCGGTTGCAAATCCTGTTTCCGAAAGGTCGAACCCTTCCAGAATATTCAGCATTTGAAGCACCGCGGTTCCCTGAACGTTGCCACCTACCTGATACACATCATATCCACGATAATTAACCGTCTGTGGTTCTACCCACGTTGAAGTGTGTTTCTCGAAATCTTCGTAGCGGAGATAGCCATTATTCTCTTTCATCCAGGCATCAATTTTTTTTGCAATTTCGCCACGATAAAATGCATCCTTCCCTTCACTGGCCAGCAACCGAAAGGTATTTCCCAAATCCGGATTTTTGAAAACTTCTCCTTTATTAGGTCCTCGCCCATCAAAAGTAAAGGTTTCTTTGAATGCACCTGGTTGTCTGCTCAGAAAAGGGGCGCTGCTGCTCCATCGGGCTGAAATCGCTTCACTCACAGGAAAGCCATTCTCAGCATACCAGGTGGGTTCGGCAAGAATTTCTTCCATGGATACAGAGCCAAAACGTTCGTGCATTGAAAACCACCCATCAACTGCTCCTGGGACTGATACCGAAAGTAAATCATATGCCGGGATATTGTCCTCACCTTTTTCTTCCAATATATCCATAAGCTCGTCATAGGACAGTCCGAGTGGAGAACGACCACTGGCGTTTAATGCATAAAGTTGTTGGCTTTCTTCGTGCCAGATGATCGCAAATAAGTCTCCTCCTATTCCATTACCGGTAGGCTCCATTAGTCCCATTGCCGCATTTGCTCCTATAGCAGCATCAATGGCATTGCCTCCATTTTTGAGGATTTGAAGCCCAACCTGAGTAGCTAGTGGCTGACTAGTGGCAACCATTCCCCTCTGTGCGATTACCTCAGATCGGGTGGAGATCATACTTCCGGATTCCCTGTCGATTTGTGCCATAGTAATTTCCGTTGAAAATAAAAGTGAAAAGAATAGAAGCTGCGGGACTACTGAAACGATGAATTTTTTCATGGGTCGAAATAATCAGTGTTAGTTTTAAACATGATACCATCTGTAATCACTATTTTCAAAAACGAGTTTGGTAAGTTCGCTTAGTTCAGTTTTTTGACATTATCCTGAACTTGATTCAGGGCCTTTCAGCTTGTCTTCACATGGTCTAGAACAAAAAAGTAGGTAATCAAGCTTTGTTCTATCACCAAAATCCCCTAAAAATCCACCTTCGTGCTGATATAATTCTCATGAGATTTAAGCTGAACAACTTCACCTTCATCATTTCGAATAAACCGCAAGCTTTCGCCATCTTCGCCATTATCACGAATGCGCACAAAGTGATCTTTTTCCACGCGGCGATAGGTAGAGAGTCCATCAGCGGGATTATTTGAAGGCAGACCAATCGAAACCAGTTTGTCGCCCCAGGTTCCATAATAGGAGTGCCAGCCCATGCCGTTGCCGCGAAACACTCCCACATACTCCTGTAACTCATCGACATAATTAGCATCATCGTCCTTTGAAATAGAGGATGCCTTGGAAAGTAATCCGTGAATTCCACGCACATATTTACCCGCATTAGCATTGCTTGAGTTCACAAAAGCTGAATACGCCATTTTGGTTTCGGGAATAAGTGCTAATGATGTTTTATAGCCGGGGCAGTGTCCACCATGTCCTACCCATTTCTTTCCGTCTGAACCTTTGTATACTGAAAAACCTAATCCCCATGTAGTACCGAAGTCGCTGTCCATCCAATGGATATTATGCATATTCTTGAGGGTGGAAGGATGCAGAATTTCCTCTTCTTCAGCTTCGTATAATCTAAACTGCCACGCCGCAAATTTTGCAAGATCCTGAACCGTGGAACTGAACCCGGCTGCCGGAGCAACCCCGTTTCCTTTAAAAAAAGGCACTGCAGGCTGATTCCCGTCCAGGTCTTCCATCGCATGGCCAATAGCAAGTTGGGAGCCCCACAGTTCTTCCGGCATCTCTGGACGAGTATCTGAAAGATCAAGCGGATTCAGAATATGCTCAACTACATATTCATCGTAAGATTGTCCTGAGACCTCCTCAATAACGAAACCGAGTAGAGCCATTGCCAGGTTACTGTACTGGAAATAAGTGGAAGATGGGTACAGGGTTTCCTGTTCATTCAGCTTATCTAAAATTTGTTCTTTAGTGGGAAAGGGAACATCGTCTTCGGTCCAGTGCGACCATGCATTTTCGCGGGGAAGTCCGGATGAATGGGTTAGCAGATTTCGAATCGTGATAGGACCACTCAGCTCATATTGCTGAGGCAGATCATACTCTGGTAGCACGTCCTGAATCTCATCATCAAGCCGGAGTTTATCCTCTTCGTAGAGATTCATAATTGAGATGGAAGTGAACAGCTTTGAGATGGAACAGACACTGCAAATGGTATTGGGTTCCATTGGCAATCCCTTCTCAGGGTTTGCTTCCCCATAGGCACCTTCCCAGATTACCTCCTGGTCTTCCAGTGCGATAGCACTGATTCCAGGCAGCTCATCATATTTTTGCATCGCCTTTAACCATATTTCCACCAACTCAATAGCTTCTGAATAGTCTGTTGATTCTTCTTCTTTTTTCTCTGTTTCCTGGCCAACAACAGGCGCAGTAAGCATTCCAATGATTAGCAGAATAAATACTCGTTTCATAATCCCCGGTTTTAGTTACTAACTTTATTGCTTGAATTGAAGCAAATTAAGGCTGATTTGCAAGAGAAACCTGATTTCTGGTTAAGGTTTCTATCCTTAACCAAAACCCAAATCCCGAGAGTTGATGCTACCTGTCCATTAGTTCAATATGTGCCACTTTAGCTTCATCCGTAGGAGAATTTCCGTAAGCAACCCAGAGTTCTCCGGTTTTTTTGTCAAGATGCATATGTCGGATCAGGGCACTTTTAGTAGGCAAAGAGATTTTCTCAAATGTTTCTGAATCTATATCAAAAATAAGTACCGCATCAGCGGCCCCAGTACCTATCCATACTCGTTTTCGCTCATCATCCACACGAACGATATAAGGGAGGGTATCAGCAAATGGAATTTCATATTCAGTGAATTTCTCACTGCCTGGATAGAAGACGGCCAGTTTATTAGCGGAATATTCCGGAATCCATATTCTGCCCAAAGCATCACTATCCGGCCTGCGTGGCCCACTCATTTCAGTGGGCATGGAATAGATATCAAAGTCTTCTGATTCCGGATCAAATTTTAGCAAACGATTACCTCTCAACTGCGTTCCCCAGATGATACCATCATTATCCATAATCAAGCCATAAGGGATTGTGCTACCGCCATCATACATTGAAGAAATCGGTACCTCGTAGCGGGTAACTTCATCCGTAATCAAATTCAGATAGCCGATCCATTCTGGGTTTCTGGAAAAGTGAGCATTGAACCAGATCCGGTTTCGGGGCTCATCCAGAACAAGGCTGTGAGGGTACGCTCCAATTTCAGAAAGAGTCCAGGAACTGTCTGTTGGTTCAAAGTGTCCGATACTTCTCGCATTACCCAAAAGCACCCACCAATCTCCATTGGAACCCAGACTAAGTGCACGAGGTGTAGAATAGGAAGTCGGGATAGGGTACTTAGTAAAATTCCCTGATTCCGGAGTCAGTTTATACATTTGATTAGTTAGCATTCCAGTAATAATTACTTCTCCATTCTCATCAAGCATAAGGTCGTGAGGGAGATCTCCGCTAATAGGGATGTTGTACTCGGTAACGATTGCTTGGTCTATATCCCCTGCATTCTGTTTCTTTAGAAAGGTAATGATATCCTTTGTTTCATTGGTTTCGAGCTCTCCTACCAACCAAGCGGCTGTTTCATCGGCATTTCTACTCGGCGACATTATTGGGAAGGAGGACAACGATCCTGCAAACTGTAACATTTGAGAAGTCCATTGATGCCAATCATCATAAGACTTTAAATCGCCGCTGTTGTTTGAAATAATCTTCTTTGAAAATTGATGGCAGCCTGAGCAATCCAGCAGAAATTCTTTTTTGATTAAAGAGTTATCGAGCAGGCTTAAAAAGTAAGAACTTGAAACCTGATCGGTTAGTAATTCAGGATTGGATTGAAGAACGAATTCCAACCGCCTTGAATCAGGTGATACTTGTTTTATCAAAGTTTCATAACCAACCCCAAAAGCAACAACTTCCTTATTCGTTTTTAAGCTCAGGTCTTCCGGAAAGTAGAACTTTCCTTTTTGATTGGTATATACGGTTATGGTTTTGTGCTCATTAATGCGGAGCTGAACCGCGATATTGGAAAGTGTAGATCCATTCTGATCGGTGACCAAACCGCGCAATCCGGAATCCGGAAGTACCCCCGCGCCCAACAGAACCAGAAGTAGATTAAGAAACATAACTAATCCCTGTAATTAAGTTGAGTATAACGGCAGTCAGTATACTTTTTTTTGATTGTGGCGGATGTAAAAACAGTGTGGGTTCTGTAAAAAGATTTTGTGAACTCTATACCAAGCGGTAAGGAACCTTCAAGCCTCTAAAAACTGTTAATCAGGTTAACCAACACGCGCGCAATACGATAAAGAGGAAGATTTATGCTCAGCATTATTGAAATTAAGACCGATTACAAAGCCAAAACCCGCAAAACCATAAATACAGTTCTTACACTGGTAACAGCAGTTCTCACCCTCATTTACCCTGACTTTCTCTACATGATCGCAGGTGGTTATCTGATTGCACTAGGCTTGTTATTCTTCAGTTTTAAGATGCCAACAGCCATAGCGGCTACACCGTTGGTAACCGGAATCCTCATCTTTATTTTCCCGGAACTGATTCCCATTACTTTCGGGCTGTTTTTAGCGGTATTTGGTTTGATTCTCTTTTTCTCCTTTTCGCTAAGCATTCTGGGCATTCTCACATTCATTATCGGTGCATTGATTTATTTCAACCCAGACTCAATCGCGTATTTCATAGCTGCCTTTATGTTGTTGTATTCGGTGAATAATCTGATGAGCTTAATCCGAGATAAGTAGTCCGACCTACCAGGGATACCTTTATCATATAGTAACCTTTAAAGAATGAGGGTTAATTGATTTTATTAAAAAATTCTAATATTATAGCGTTAGTTTTTTTTAACCCGTGTATACCCATGATTGAAACCCAAAAAAAAGTGTTGATTGTAGAAGACGATATCCTGCTTCTACTGGTTCAGGAGCGTATGGTCAAGAAATTTGGTTATGTGGTTGTGGGCACTGCATGTGAAGGAGAAGCAGCATATCGGATGATAAAACGGTATAAACCAGATGTGATTCTGATGGATATTAATCTGGAGGACGATATAAAAGGGACAGAGGTCGCACAAATGATTCGCCAGGAAGGAAATGAAACTCCGATTATCTTTTTGTCGGGTGAAAAGAATTCCAAACAGGTACAAAAGGCCAAACAACTTGGTTTTGTAGATTATCTGCTGAAACCTGTTACCCCAAAGAAATTAAGAGAAAGCCTCGAAAGAGCCCTTAACTATGAAGCGCAGATCAATCCCTATGCGGCGTAACTTTTTGATACCATACCTAGGTGGGGATAGTTGACAGCTGACTCACTTTTTTAGGCGGCACCCATCAGTGTCGCCTTTTTATTGGTTGTGATTCGGTGCAGGCTTCAGAAGTCGGGCTTTATAGGCAAGGATGGCAACTATAAAACTACAAAGCGATATAAAGATAAACCCTCCAAGTAATTCAAACTCTTCGACAATGAGTCCGACCACAGGTTGGGAAACCATGCCGCCTACGTATCCAAAAGTAGCCACTGAAGTTAAGGCGATAGCCCCTTCGCGACCGGCGGCGCTGAATATCATTGGGAAGTTAAAAGCTACACCCGCTCCTGCAATCGCAATGCCAATAGATGCTATTACAATATTGGGCGAAAAAGTGGCGATCAAGATTCCTGCTCCCGCAGATAGCCCTCCCGTAACAAGTATTTTTTTTGCGCCAAATCGATTTTTGAGTCGATCTCCCACTATACGACTTATCAATAATGTTCCTGCAAATACAGAATATCCGATCGCTTCATAGCCATCTGCTATTTGCAAATGATCAGTAAAAAATAATCCAATCCAGTTGTTGATGGAACCTTCAATGGAAGCTGCCAGAAAGCAGATAATACCAATAGCGATAAGTCCGCCATGCGGCCATTGGAATTTAGGGCGTTCAGTATCCGGGTGAGGAGCGTCGTTTGGCAGGTAAGGATAAATGAAAGCCAGTATAATCAGGATAAACACAGTCATTACTAAATAGTGGATTTCAGTTGAGACGTTAAAACGAACCATAATAAGTCCGATTAGTGCTCCCGTAAGATTCCCTATCCCAAACCAGGAATGAATCTTAGACATTTGGGAACTACCGGTTTCTGCTTCAACTTTAGAGCCTAACGCATTAATGGAAATATTGAACCCGCTTGTGCACGCGCCAATTATCATTAATAAGAAACCTAATGCAATCCAGTTGTTCATAAATGCGATGGGTAGAAGTGTGGAGACCACAAGCAACCCACAAACAAGCGCAGTTCTTTTTGCCCCAAAGCGATTAATACTGGTCGCAACAATTGGCATCATAATTAAGGTGCCGCTGCCTCTCATTAGTAAAGCATAACCCAGGGTAGCCGCGGTTAATACAGCAGTGTCACGAATATCCGGTACGCGTGCAGCCCAGCTCGAATAAACCAACCCAAGTACAGAAAGTGCTATACAAACGGCGTAGAGCTCTTTCTTGTGATCACGAAGTATCGGTTGTTCGGAAGAGTGAGAAGTAATTTGAGCCATCAACTGGTTAACATTTAGACTCCGAAAATACGGGTAAATAGAGGTAATCCAACAATCTTTTACAGCAAGTTCCTTACGTGTTGAGTTATTTCCGCTGAACAAAAATTTATCTTTATATAATGATCTCATTCAAAATGGCCGGACCGGTTCTAGCTTCGCTTAACATTCTTGATTCAGTGCAGTTTTATGAAGACAAACTGGGCTTTCGCCGCACATTTTGTGATGAAGGATACGGCATAGTGGTTCGGAACGGGATTCCCATTCACTTCTGGCATTGTGATGACAAAATCTTTCCGGAGAACACCAGTTGCTACATTTATCTCAACAAAGGAGTTGACGAGCTTTTTGAGGAATATGAACCGCATGGAGTAATTCACCCGAACTCAACACTAGAAGATCATCCCTGGGGAATGAGAGAGTTCGCTATCCTGGATAATTTCGGAAATCTGATCAGGTTTGGTCAGAACCTCTAGTTTCGTCTTTCGTCGAGCAAAACGTGTAAATCATCTAACTGATCCTGTGGGATAAGAGCCGACTCAAGTCCCAGTTCTGTTTTCATAAGGTGATTGCGTTCGGGACCAAGCCTGTAGAACATTTTTAAATGCTCTATTTCATTCTCAAAGAACATTCGGGTAAACTTATCCCGAAAGCTGGTTTCATCAATCAGATGCTCAAGCTCTTCGATGAATAGCGCCGAGCTTCCCTTGAGCAGTTGATCAACCTGAACCCCGGTCTGATCTCCCAATTTGATATTAAATCTCATTGGAGTAATCCGTTTCAGCAACTGACTGGGAAGGAAGTGGGCATGGTTAATATCGTTATATTTCAGGTACAAAAGTTTAAGCAGGGCACCCAATCCTTTTCTTACCCTAAGATGCCCCTTGAAGCAGCCATAACATTTAGGATAATCCTGAAGCTGCCGCATCGAAAGCCTGAACTCGCGCTTATTGCCACGCCGTGTACTAGAAATGTAGTAGTAAGTCTCGGGCTTTTTATTCGCAACATTAAAAGGAGGCCGAAGAGATCGTATCAAAAGGTTTTCGAGCAAGATCGCATCAGTTTCACTTTTACAAATTTCGAAACCAATTCGGTTAATGTGCGCAATCATCCGCTGGGTTTTCTTAGATTTTGAGTAGCGATAAGATGTAACCCGTTTCTGAAGGTCCTTAGCCTTTCCTACATAGAGAACTTGATCACGATGATCATACATCGTATAGACCCCGGGCTCATGTGGCGGCATTTCAGGAATCGCTGAATTTATGCGCTCTTTCTGAGTTTCTGATATGGGTTGAAATAGATCGAGAGTCATTAATGGTCGCTCAAAGTTGATATCCTAATACAAATGCTAGGTTTAACTGAGTCCCTCTGTTATAATTATGGAATACTATCTCTCCACGAAGCCCGGCATTAAACTGATGAATCTGATAACCAATACCTCCAAATACACCTAAACCGGATTTAAAAAGTTGATCACGATCATAAAATTCACCAGTTGTCGTCTCTTCACCCACTTCATTAAAAACGGGACGGCCATCATTCTGGATGGAATCTATTTCAAATAGAGTGGAGCTGATTGTAGCCTTAGAATTGTGTGATATCATTCTGGAAAACGAGATACCTGCATCAAAATACGGACTTATTGATGAGGCAGTAAAGGCATAGCTATACCATGCTTTCAGGTTAATAAACCAGTATTCAAGTTCCATATCTGAAACTTCATCCAGAGCAGAAATACCCTCGGGATTATATCTGAATGTATCAAAAGACCCTTCTGTAGTAGAATTGAATCTAGACAAATCAGCACCGAATGAAAATGATTTTTTCTTCAGACCACTTGGTAAAATTATTTTGAACTGATATCCAAGAAGAAAGGTAAGATTCAATTCATACTTACTTTCAAATTTGCCAAGTTTTGGTAACTCATCAAAAGGAGGGTAGGTAGTTTTCACCCTCAGGTTTAGTGAGTTTAAAGCTCCGCCAGTATAAACACTGTGTACGTAACTTGGTTTTTCGGGAATGTACAGGTAATCAGACCCATTCTGTCCATTACAATTTCGGACATACTCGGTGAGTGATTTTATACTAAACTTTACTTTTTCAGCATCTTGCTGAATACATTCATATCCCAAACCTGCAAGTTGAGCCTTATACCTCTTTTCATTCGTTCTTACTAACCTGTATTCACCATTTATGCTGACTACATACTGACTGGATATCAATTCGTTAAATTCTCCTTCACTTTCAACATAAAAATGAGGCCGAATATCATAATGATAGTATAGGGAGACAGAACCTTTAACAATGACTTGAAGAAAAATAGTTGCTATTTTACTGCTTGGCCTGATTTCTCGTGCTGCATTGGTTCGAAAAGGGGAAGTATCAACCGTTACTTCTTTTGAGATATATTTCTTCTTATCGAAAACTTCGAAGCTCGTTACATCTGTAGGTAAAAAGCTTCGAGAGCCCTTAGTTACTGAAGATCTGAACTCAACCTGTTCTGGTGAACTACTTTTATTTTGGAAATTAATTTCACCGATTAAAGTCTCACCATTATTCAGCGTTATAGTACCGGGCAGAAAATTTGATTGAGCCTGTAAGTAATTATTAAACGCAATAATAATGGTGCTTAAAAAAAGTATAATTCTTAAGGTCATTTATTAATTTATCTCAAATGGAACACTAAACAGCGTCTGTCCCCAGATTAAATTGAAACTTCCTCCCGCGTCTGTTTCTTCAACGGTGATGGTAAAGGCTTCGGTAATATCCGATTTTGAAGAGATCGTCATAGGAACCCTCACCAGATCTCTGGACTCATCATAGGTTCTTCCGTTTTGCCCCGTTTGCTTGTTGATGATCAAAGTGCCTCCATCGGGTTGAGGGATGGTAAAGAGGGTATATTCTCCTGCTGGCATATCTACACCTCCAACGGTCAGGTCTTCAGAGGTATAGAAATGAGTGGCTCGGTTTGCGCCGGTTCTCCATCGTTCTCCCCATGGCACAATTCCACCAAATAAATCACGTCCTCTTTTCTTAGGCGATCCATAGCTAACCACAAACTCGGCATCTCCAATATAGTAGGTGTTTTCTTCCGCGCTGGACAATTCTCCGAATGGATTGCCAGCTATATCTTTGCGCGCAAAAAGTTTACCTAATGCATTAATATTTACTGAAGAAGCAGGCTCGCGGTAGACTTTGAGTTTTCGTGTAGTAAGTCCGGCATCAAGAAATTCAAGATGTCCTGATTCGGATACCTGAGTACCCATTACTCCACGGGAAGGGTGGCGAAGAGTCATCGAATCGGGGCGGATTTCTGCGATGATAAAGTTAGAAATTCTGGTACCGGAAAGCAGCGGCTGATTTACAGTGTCCACACCGGCTGCTTTTGCATTTTGGAAGGCCAATTCAAACGGCCAGTGCACCATGTCTATAAAGGGAAGTACACCTTGCTCCTTTTCCACCATAAATGTTCTTACTTCACCTCGCCACATCATCTCTACTTCAAGGCTATCCCCTGTAGTAACGATTGACTGAAGAACATCACCTGCGGAACCAAAACCTTCTTCTAATGAGTGTCGGGTTGCAACCATTGTTTTAATGCCCCCAAGCTCATCAAAAGTTAGCTTGTAGCTGGAAAAACTTGTTTCGGGGCTGCGCAGTATAACTTTTGCATTCATTCCGGTTTCGGTTTTTTCGAAAACCTCTACAGCAAGTGTATCGTTACCAAGCTTGGTTACATAAGCGGCTTGGTTTGTGTTATCTGAGGCTCCTCCACACGCAACGGTGAAAGAAGCTAAAGCAATAAGTAAAAGGAGGAATTGTTTCATAGCAATTAGTTATTTGTGTTAGTTAGCTTAAAAGTTCTTTGAGTCGGTTTGCATCAACAGGTTTTGGGACAAATTTAGACACTTTACTATCCCATTCTACCTGGTATAGACTTTCTTTTCCACTTTCAATGCGGGAACTGATGACAAAAATTTCAATTTTCTTTTCCACCGAATCCCGTACAGCATCAAATTCTTTGAGAAAGTCCCATCCATTCATTTCGGGCATATCAATATCTAAAAGGATTACATCGGGCAGAGACTCACTAGCTTTCTGTAACTTCTTAAGTTGTTCCAGAGCTTCCTTTCCATTATTGTAAGTGGTAACAGTATCACCGGGAAGGAGGTTCTTGATTATTTTTTTGATCCCAAAGGTATACACTTTGTCATCGTCGATTATGCAAATACTACGTGTACTCATTTTAGTTTTATTTTAAAGGTGGTTCCCTCTCCGGGTTCGCTTTCTACTTCTATAGAACCCCCCATCGATTCGATTTGGTTTTTGGTAATAAATAGGCCTATACCTTTCGCATTTTCGTTACCATGGAATGTCTTGTACATTCCGAATAATTTTTCTTGATGCCTCTGCATATCAATTCCGAGACCATTATCAGAAACCTCCAGATAGAAACTACCATCCGTTTCATGCGCTGTGATTTTGATTCTTGGCGCTACTTCTGGTTTGCGGTATTTGATGGCGTTTGATATGAGGTTCAATAAAATACTTTCGAGGTAAGCCGGGTTATATCCAAAGACAAGATCTTCGGGTACATCTTCTTCAAACTTCACATTATTTGAAAGAATATCGCTAACAAGAATTTCCTTAATTTTTTCCAGGTAGACCTTAAGATTCACATCCTTGAACTGGTCAATACTCATTTGTTGCTGATCCACGATTTCATTTAAATCGGCTATAGATTCATTCAGGTTTTCAGCAGCAGTATTCAGATATCCAAGAATTTCCCGCTGCTCTTCTTCAGATTCCTCAGGGTCGTGCAGGTTTAACAACATTGAAATATTTCCCGCGTGGTTTCTAAGGTTGTGGGAAACGATATGAGCAAAGTTTGTGAGTCTTTGATTTTGTTGTCCAATTATCTCCAGGCTATTATCCAGTTCAGATTCCCGTTGCTTTCGATCGGTAATATCTGTTACAATAGTAAGTACCGCTTCTTCATCAGTATCAATTTGTTTGTAAGGAAGCTTGATAGTTTGATGCCAGTATTCTTCTCCGGTTTCTTTTACCGTTTTTATTTCGGGGATAAAAATTGGCTCTCCAGACTCTATTACTTTTAAATCCGCTTGCCTGAAATTTTGTGCGTTCTCTTCAGGAACCCCCAACTCTTCATCCGTTTTACCCAGGAAATCTTCTCTGGCGATCCCAAAAAAGTCACAGGCCGCATCATTTACTACCAAGTACTTCCCAGAGAGATCTTTGATGAAAATCAAATTTGGGATTGCATTCAGAATACTTTGAAATTGTAACCTGAGCTTGTCATTTCGTTCAGAAGCTTCCTTTATCTCGGTTATATCGGTTATATATCCAGGGGAAAGAACAGATTTATCTTCCTGTTCTTCGGGCTTTGCAAGCCCGCGAACCCAGCGCTCTCCTTTTGTAGGGTGATGGATGCGATATTCAATATTCCAGTCTGCAAGAAAAGTTACCGATTCCATAATCGAAGAAAGCACGCTTTTGATGTCGTCTTTATGAACCCTGCGCAGTAAAGGCTTAATGCTATCCTTTATGTCTTTCGGTTTCAGATCAAAAATCTCATTTATACCTTCGCTGGCAAAAGGAAAGCGGATAGTATTATCCTTTTCCACTTTATGGAGGAAAAGAAACCCCGGAGCAAGCTCTGAAAGCTTATCAAACATTTTGCGGTTGTATTCAAGCTCATCTTCCAGAAGTTTTTTATCGGTGATGTCTCTTGTTATTCCAAAGGTGCCAATCAACTCACCTGTATTATCATAAAGGGGCATTTTTGTGGTTGATGCCCATAAAACTTCGTCTGAATCAGAGAAGGTCTCTTTTTCTACTTTTTGGAAAATAGGTTCTTCAGTCGCAATTATTTTTTGTTCATCTTGAAAGGCCTCTCTGGCATGTTCTTCACTAAAAATATCGAAGTCGGACTTTCCTATGGCATCATCGGGATGATCCAGCCCAAACTTTCTGGCACATTCCGCATTAATTCTGATAAACTTACTATCCAGATCTTTAAAAAAGATACTTTCGTTTAAATGCTCCATCAGTCTGGAAAATAGAAAAGTCTCTAGCTTGCTAAGCTTCTCTCGGGCACTAAGATCCACTTTCTTTTTAGCTAGTCCGCTTATTTTTAAGGGCTTTCCCTCGATAGACCATTGAATAACCTCACCAAACCAAAGCACATTTATTTGCTCACCAGACTCTTTGAGTAAGTGTGAAGTTTCGACCCGAAACGTCTCTTTGCCTTTTGAATCAAAATGTTGGTTCAGCACTTCCTGAACAGAAATCAAATCCTGCTCAGAAAATTCACTTTCAAGCAGTTTCCAGTGAATAGGTTCTTTTCGATCCTCAATACCAAGAAGTTGGTAGAGAAACTCCCCGCCTTCAATGGTTTCTGCCTCAATATCCCACACCCAGTATGCTTTTCTGGAACTCATTTTTGGTTAGTTATTTTCCAGCATTTCCAATCTTTTTGCTTCAAATTCATCTCCGGCTTTCCAGCTTTGTAATTCAGGGGCGTTCAATGTTCTTAATCCAACTCTGAAAAACAAGCGGGTGTCTTTTTCAGCACCACTTAAATCCCAATATTCGTTTATTTCATCGTTTACTGAATGATAGTTGGCAGCAGAAACACTATCAACTACTTCTGCATATCCATCTTCCTTCCCAATAAACTCGTTTCCGGGGTTCGGGAAAATCGCCGGGATTCCAACTTTCGCCATATTAAAGTGATCAGAGCGGTAAAAAATTCCCTGCTCTGGCCGTGGATCAGGCTTAACCGTTCTTCCAAGTTTCGACGCTTCTTCCACTACAAGATCGGCCACAGAATTTCGCCCGTATCCTATAATCACAACATCAGCAGTTTCACCGTATACATTCATTCCATCCAGATTTATGTTCGCTGTCACTTTTCCTGGGTGTACCGTTGGGTTTTCAGCCCAGTATTTAGACCCCAGCAAACCAACCTCTTCAGCGCTTACAATCAAGCCAAGTACACTTCGCTTCAAGTCAGGTTGAATAGCTTTATACGCTTTCATCATCTCAAGGAGGGCGCTCACTCCTGCAGCATTGTCTTCGGCCCCGTTATTTAAGGAGTCTCCATTTACGGAAGCGGTAATGCCAAGGTGATCATAGTGAGCAGTAAGTACCAGGTACTCATCTTTTAATTCAGGATCGGAACCTTCAATAACGCCCAATACATTTTTCGCGTTTATATCCCGGTACTCTGCATCAAGACTTACATTAAGCCGAACCCCGTTAAGTGAAACGGGTTCAAAATCAGGGCTGTTGGCAGCTTCAAGCATCTCGTCTACATCCAATCCTGCCATATTAAATAAGTCATTGCTGGTATCGTAAGTGATCCATGCATTTACTTTGGTTTGTGAGTCATCTCCTCCGCCGCCCTTCACGTTAAATCTTTCACGGCTCCAACCATTCGAAACTACATTCCATCCATATCCGGCCGTTTCCGTTGTATGTATAATGATAGCGCCCAGTGCACCTAATTCTTTCGCCTTTTCATATTTGTACGTATAGCGACCGTAGAACAACCGGGCGCGTCCACCAAACATATTTTCATCATATTCCGGATCATTATTTTTAATGACAAGAATTTTCCCGGACACATCAACATCTTTGAAATCATCCCAGTTTTCTTCCGGAGCCTGAATGCCATAACCAACGTATACGAGCTCAGCATTTCGAATGTCTACTTCGGTTGCTTCACCTGAAGGCCAGGCTACGAAATCTTCAAAATAGGTTGGGTTCCATGAGCTACTGCCACTTCGGGTAATTCGCATTTGGTGATTGGACGTTTTTTGCCCAACCAAAGGAAATGGCTGAACATAGCTTCCGTCTTCCACCCCGGAGCTCGCGCCCATCTCTTTTAATTCATTCACCAGATAATTCATTGCTTTTTCCTCGCCTTCAGTTCCGGTTGCACGACCAAGAAATTCATCGGAAGAAAGCACTTCAACATGGGACATAAGGCTTTCTTTTGTGATCGAATCAGAAGCGTCACTAACTTTATTGCCGGTATTGCAAGCATTAAGTATGATAAGAGGAATAAAAAAGATTAGTTTTTTCATGGAATGATGTATTATTTGTTAGGCAGGAAAATAGGGTTCTGACCCTCGAACTCAAACCTTTTTGAGCTCATTTTACCTATGTTAAAAGTTAGAGCACTCGAAGTATGACTTCATTTAAAAACAAAACCATTTTAGTCACCGGTGGAGCAAGTGGAATCGGCTATTTATTAGGTGAAAAGTCTCTCCTTAGGGAAGCTCGTCATTTAGTTATTTGGGATATAGATGAGGATCAGCTGTTTGTGTCTGCCAGCCAGCTTTCGGCACAGGGTTTTTCCATCTCTACGAATAGAGTAGATGTTTCAAATGCTGATCAGGTTCAAGACACTGCGAAAGAAGTTCTTGAAGAGTTTGGCAAGGTCGATATCCTGTTTAACAATGCCGGAGTGGTCGTTGGAAAATCTTTTCATCAGCATACCACGGAAGACATAGATCGAACGATTGACATCAATACCAAAGGTCTGATGTATGTGGCAAGGGCTTTTTTACCCGCAATGCTGGAGTCGAATTCGGGACACATCGTCAATATAACATCCGCTGCCGGGCTCACTCCAAACCCCGGAATGACCGTGTATGCTGCAAGTAAATGGGCGGCCGTTGGTTGGGCAGAGTCGCTTAGACTAGAAGTAGCAACCACACATCCCGGAGTAAAATTTTTGAACGTGATGCCAAGCTATATCGACACAGGAATGTTTGAAGGGGTTAAGGCTCCTAGGCTAACACCCTTACTTGATCCGGATGTGATTACCACAAAAATTATTCAACATGTCGAGAAAGAAAAGATACACCTGAAAGCGCCATTTATGGTGAAAACAACTTTGTTCTTTCGGGGCATTTTACCAACCCGTTTGTATGATTTTATTGCCGGGAAAGTATTCAAAGTGTATGAATCGATGGAAACTTTTAAAGGACGTGTAAATGAGTGAGTATGCAGCGCTACTAAATCAGCAAAAAAAAACTTACCTGAGTGGAGTGACCAAGCCGATCGAATTCCGAAAAGAGCAACTTAAGAAATTGAAGTTGTTGCTCAAGGAAAATGAAGAAGTATTGACCGATGCTGTTCACATGGATTTCAAAAAACCAGCCTTTGAGACTTTTGGCACTGAAATCGGATTAATTATTGGAGAAATCAATTACGCTCTTAAAAACCTGGATGACTGGGTGGCGCCGGAAAAGGTTCCTACATCATTGGTGAACTTTCCTTCAGAAAACTACATCCTGAAGGAACCCTATGGATCGGTTTTGATAATAGCACCATGGAATTATCCTGTGCAGCTTTGCCTGCTTCCTTTGGTTGGCGCGTTGGCAGCAGGAAATACTGCGATTATAAAGCCGTCAGAACTGACGCCGCATACTTCAAGCGCTCTTTCGGATCTTGTTGCCCTTTATTTCCCATCCGATATTGTGGCCGTTTGTGAGGGAGGTCTTGAAACCAGCTCGGCATTACTTGAGCTTGATTTCGACTACATCTTTTTTACAGGGAGTACCAGAGTAGGGAAGATTATTATGCAAAGTGCTGCAACGCGGCTTATTCCCGTCACATTAGAACTTGGGGGCAAGACCCCGTGCATAGTTGATGAAACGGCTAATCTGGAGATATCAGCAAAACGAATTGCCTGGGGGAAGTTTGTGAATGCGGGTCAAACCTGTGTAGCCCCTGATTACTTGCTGGTACACCCAACCATAAAAGAAGAGTTTCTTAACGAACTGAAATCTGCGATCACCTCTTTATACGGGGATGATCCCGAACAATCGGAGGACTACCCCCGCATTATTAATGAAAACCACTTCAACCGACTTTCTTCTTTTTTAGAGGATGGAGAAGTTGTCTTTGGGGGGCAGACCAATGCAGAGGCAAACTATATTTCACCGACCATTCTGGACGAAGTAATTTGGGATGATTCTATAATGCAAGATGAAGTTTTTGGTCCCATTCTTCCCGTGCTTACTTATTCAGATTTAAAAGATGCAGTCACTCAAATCAGAAAAGCTCCAAGACCATTGGCTCTCTATATTTTTACAAGTGATGAAGACACAGAAAAGCATTTTCTCGAAAACGTATCCTTTGGAGGAGGCGCCATCAACGATACTATTGCTCAGTTGGGGAATCATCATCTCAGTTTTGGTGGAGTTGGAGCAAGTGGCTTTGGTTCCTATCATGGCAAAGCGAGCTTCGATTCGTTCTCTCATCAGAAAAGCATTATGAAAAAGAACTTCCTGGTCGATATTCCGATTCGTTACGCTCCCTATGATGGAAAAATGAAGTGGCTGAAAACAATATTTCGATGAGTATTCCTGGTACCTTTAAAGCGCTTTTTGCAGAAGAACTCGATCGAGAAGTTCAGGTTTCGGTTAAAGAACTCCCGGCCTCCGCACTTCCTGAAGGAGATGTGATGATTAAGGTTCATTATTCATCCCTTAACTATAAAGATGCACTTTCTGCAGCTGGAAGAAATAGGGTAACCAAAAACTATCCACATATCCCCGGAATAGATGCATCAGGAATTGTACTCGAAGATACGTCCGGAGCCTATCAATCCGGACAAAAAGTAATAGTAACCGGATACGATCTTGGAACTAATACTTTTGGAGGATTTGGGGGATTGGTTCGGGTGCCGAAGGAATGGGTGGTTTCTTTACCAGAAAGCCTGAGCCTTAAAGAAGCAATGATATTTGGTACCGCCGGCTTCACCGCCATGTACGGCATCGAACGACTAAAGAGGGAGTTAATTACTCCCGGTTCCGGTCAAGTCCTGGTAACGGGAGCAACAGGAGGAGTGGGATCTTTGGCGGTGTATTTTTTATCTAAAATGGGTTATGAAATAGTCGCCTCTACCAGAAAAGAAGCATCAGATTTCCTAAAAGGTTTAGGGGCAAGTAAAATTATATCGTCTGATGAGTTAATGAATGTTTCCGGTGCGCCTCTTTTATCCCGTAAGTGGTCTGGTACAATAGAAACTGTTGGAGGAAAGCTGTTGGATTCGGTACTTCGACAAACCCAAAGTAAAGGAGCGGTCGCATGTTGTGGTAATATTCTGGGAATGAACCTTAACACGAATGTACTACCCTTTATCCTTCGCGGTATTTCACTCCTTGGCATCGACTCTGCCTTTTGCGAACGAACAATGAGAGAACATATCTGGCAACAAATGGCTTATGTTGGGACCGAAGATCTACCCCGCGAGTTTTACAAGCTCGTTACTCTAGAAGAACTAACCGATGAGATTGACCTTATACTGAACGGCAACCAGATGGGGCGGGTGATTGTTCAACACAGCTTTCTGTAAACTTAAATCCTATAGAAAACTCCCAGTATAGCTTGTAACGATTGTAATATTAGTAAAGCGCTTTATGGAAAAGTAACATTTAACAAAAAGCCATCAAGAGCCTATCAACCCAATAACCAAAAACTAGCTTCATCCCCCTCATTTTCTGCTTATCTTCACGACCTAAATTTTTTATAAAAAGATTATGAACAGAGAGGATTACGAATTTAAAGACCGACTGATTAAAGGCATTACCGAAGATGGCAACTTCAAAATTTCTGTTGTAAAGACAACAGATGTTGTAAAGGAAGCTAAGGAACGACATGAATTATCGTTACTTAACACTGTATTGCTTGGAAAGGCTTTAACAGCCGCCATGTTGTTGGCCTCCGAATTAAAAAAGGAAGAACGTATTCAGCTTCGTCTTGATGGTAATGGCCCGGTGGGTTCAATTACCGCAGAGGCGAACAGTTTGGGTGAGATAAGAGGCTATGTAGCTAATCCTCAGGCAGAACTCGATTATTCTGATCCTGGTGTAACTATAGGGGATGGAATTGGTTTGGGAATACTCACCTTCACCAAAATACTTTATAATGAAGCCGAGCCCAGAACCAGCAGCATCGAAATTGTAAATGGAGATATCAACTCGGATGTCGCCCAGTACCTGGCCCAATCAGAACAAATTCCTTCAGCCGTAATTTTGGATATAGGAATTGACGAAAGTGGAAACATAACAGAAGCCGGAGGAATACTTCTGCAAAGATTACCCGGAGCTCCTGAAGGCCAGATTGATATGCTACAGGAACGTCTGGGCTCTTTCCCCCCAGTTGATAAACTATTGGCTGATGGACGATATATCGATGAAATTATGAGCAGTGCCTTATCTCCCATAAAAGTAAAAGAGCTAAACCACCAGCTGGTAGATTTCTTCTGCCGATGTTCAAAAGAAAGATTCCTGGATGCTCTTTCTATGTTAAGTTTTGATGATCTCAAAGATATGCAAGGAGAAGGTCAGGAGGTATCTTGTCACTACTGCAACAATACAGAGCATATTTCGAAAGAGGAGGTTGCGAAAATAATCAATGAGGCACAAGCGAAACTAAACTAAGGCATTATGGGCAAGCTCACCGACGATGAAATCAGGTTACTTATTAAGCGCGCATCCGTATTTCAAAAGTTTAATGAGCAATCTCCCCATAAGAATTCTGTATTCAATGAAGAAGATTATCAAACGCTTTTTGAAATCGCTGATAATCTGAATCTTGATCGTCAACACATCAAAGAAGCCTTGATTGAGCATCAGGGAATCGAGACTGAAGACCCGATTAAAGTGGATACGGGCAATCAAACAGATGTACATGTTACTGCCCATGCCAATGGCTCTATTGATGGCTCTGTACTTAATGAAATCAGAGCAAACCTAGAGTATCATTTCAATACTGTTGGGAAGATAACCCGGCGAAACAAAAAGATTTTCTGGAACGCTACTCCTTCGGGGCCATCCCGGCTATTCTCCATTACCAACTCTCCTGAACTGGAGATTTCTCAAAAAGATAATCGCGTAAAATTCTCTCTTCGTCAGAATCTGAGTTCTCTCAACAAATTCTTCTTTTTCCCGGCATTTGCAGTGTTTATTTCTTTCATGATGCTTGCTGCAGTAATTTTTGACCAAGTAACCGGTGATGGTCGTATTCCAATGACAATACTACCGGGCTTCTTCCTTACAGCCAGTTACTTTTTTAGTCGCTTCATCAAAAAGAGAAAGCTCAGGCGAAAAGAAAAGCTTGTCGAGCTTCTTGGTACTTTTCAGCAAATCATTGAACGGCATTTCCTTGCCGGGAAATCTGAAAATAAATCAAGAGAAAGAATTAAAATTCCTGATTTAGACGATATTGAAGTTGAAGAAGAAGTAACTTTAGGTGAAAAGGCTAAATCCTAAACTTATTCTTAAATGGCTACTCATGTAGTAATTGTTGGCGGCGGCTTTGCTGGTATTACAGCTGCTAAAAACCTCTCCTCTCAAGATTTCAAAGTCACTATCGTTGACAAATCTAATCATCATCTTTTTCAGCCTCTACTTTATCAGGTTGCTACGGCTGCTTTAAGTCCCGGAGACATCGCTGTTCCTATCCGTTCCGTATTTTCAAACCAAAAAAATGTAAATGTAGTATTAGGCAGAGTAGTTTCGATAAGTAAAAAAGACCGTGTTATCCGGCTCGCAGACGGAGACATGATTTCTTTCGATTATTTGATTGTTGCAACCGGGGCCAAGTACAATTATTTCGGTAACGATGATTGGGAAAAAAATGCACCTGGTTTAAAATCGGTTAACGATGCCATCAGGATCAGAGAGCGCATTCTTCTTTCGTTGGAAGAAGCGGACAAAATACCTGATGTTGAGGCCCGAAAAAAATATCTCACCTTTGTAGTAATAGGTGCAGGACCTACCGGAGTGGAAATGGCTGGTTCCATAGCTGAGATCGCCAAAAGAAATATGATGAGGGATTATCGCAACTTCCACAAAAACGAAACTACTGTTCATTTAGTGGAGGCTGCTGGAACTGTACTTAACGGATACCCCGAATCACTTTCAGACAGCGCCCTTAATACTCTAACTAAAATGGGTGTCCAAGTGATTTTAAATTCTCCTGTGGAAAAAATTACCGGAGAAGGTGTGCAGCTTAAAAACCACTTTATTGAAACTCCAAATGTAATCTGGGCAGCTGGAGTTGGCGGCACTTCGTTATTGGATGAACTTAAAGATGAAGAAAAAGACCGCAGCGGTAGAGTAAAAGTGAATAGGGATATGTCAATTTCATCGGATGCGAATATTTTTGTTCTGGGTGATGCCGCGCACTTTGAGGGTAAGGACGGTAAACCGTTGCCTGGAGTCGCTCAACCTGCTATACAGCAAGGTAAATTTGTTGCCAAACTGATAAAAAATGACCTCAAGAGTATGCCCCGAGGAGAGTTCAAGTATAATGACAAGGGTATGATGGCAACTATTGGCAGGGCAAAAGCAGTTGCTGATATCAAAGGAATAAAGTTGACCGGGATACTGGCCTGGATGCTTTGGGGAGTAATTCACATTTTCTTTTTAATTGGATTCCGAAATCGATTCCGTGTTTTTGCAGAGTGGGTATGGCACTATATTACTTTTAAACGAGGGGTGCGTTTAATTACTAAGAAAGATGACTCTGATTAATCTATAATCATTATTTGGTTTTAGTTTAAACCCGCTTTGTGCCTTAAATAAATTATTCTTTTTTCATAGAGGAAAAGAACCAATCGACGTTTGGAAATTTAATCATAAGATCCTGATCCTTCCTCGAGTATGCGATTTAGGATGACGACTTGAACTTTAAAAAACTGGACTCTATGATAGCTAATAGAAAGACAGGATTCGAACATGTGCCACATCAACTAATTAACTTAGTAATGTGGGAGCGGTGCTTTTTTATAAGCCGCCGCCCACCTTAAGCCACTCAGTCACTTTCTACTAGAATCAAACAGAAAAACTAGTCCCGCAGCCGCAGTCTTCAACGGAGTTGGGGTTATCAAAAGTGAAACCTCTGGCATCGAGCCCGTCCGGATAATCAATTTCGATTCCTTCCAGATAGAGCAAATGATCGGAATTCACAATCACCTCTACTCCGTGATTTTCGAAAATCACATCGTTTTCTGTACGGTGGTCTAAGCCAAGCTTATAGCTCAGCCCGGAGCATCCGCCACCTTCAACAGCTACCCTCAGATAGAGACCTTCTTCCAAAGATTCATCTGCTTTAATCTTTTGTACCTGCTTAGCAGCACGTTCCGTAAGGCTAACGGACTCTCCTGTTAACTCTCTTTTTTCGTTTTCGGATGTAGTTTCGTCTTCCTCAAAATCAAGGAGGGAAGAGATAACATCGTCTAAATTTTCTTCTTGTGTACTCATGACTTCTGTTATTTAGAACAGATCAAAATTACGCACTTTTCTTGGAAAATGTATAATGTGCCGCCCCATCCTTTTCAAACAAGTCTAACACTCCCGCGCTCACCAGGTTAACCAGAATCTTAGCTGCCGTATAGGTTGTAGTGTTGATCAGAATGGAGAATCGCTCTACTGTGATATCGCTATACTCGTTCAGGAATCTGAATAGCAGACGCTCCTTTTCTCCATACTCAAAGGTAACTCCTTCCTCAGAGCTTCCGTTTTTGAGCACCTCTTCTATTTCATCTGAGGCAAACACACTTTCATCTTCTCTACGGATGTAGACAATTCTGCTCTTCTTTCCTTTTACATAAATGGGTTTTTCTTCCGCTTCCGGGATATCCACCAGCAACACATCTATGCCATTGAAGCTGATTAATTCGATTGTAATCTCAGGCTCGGGTACGCAACAATCCTCTACGGCCTGACTAATCCAGAACTCTTCCTCCATATAACTTTCAACGCCTACTATTTCGCCGTTGTCTGCAACACCGATTAACAATTTACCGCCTTTTGTATTGGCAAAGGCTGCAATCTCTTTTGCAAGTTTTTCAGGGGATGCCACTTTATATTTGAATTCCAGGAATGAGCTCTCTCCGGTTGCAATCAGGTTTTTCAGGTCCTGCTTCGTCATATCCGAAATCTCAACTGTTCCGGTATGCTGTAAATAGAATTCCATCTCGTCTTTCATAGCGCATCAATATGATCAAAACGAACGATCAAACTACTTTTGATCCAACGTCTTTTTAGATGATAATTTCGTCTTTAGGGTCTCTGGTCATCAACGTATTCAACGCGTCTTTAGGGTCTTCGTTTTCAAATAAAACCCGGTAAACCGCTTTGGTAATTGGCATATCAATTCCACTTTTAACCGCCCAATCGTATACAGATTTTGTAGTCTTAACGCCCTCAGCTACCATATTCATACTTTTAATAATCTCCTCAAGTTTTTTACCCTGGCCGATTTGTTGACCTACATGGCGGTTCCGGCTGTGTTTGGACGTACAGGTTACAATCAAATCTCCCATCCCTGTTAATCCTGAGAAGGTATCCGGGTGAGCTCCCATCACCGCTCCCATTCGTTTCATTTCATGCAATCCGCGGGTAATAAGTGCTGCTTTGGCATTATCTCCCAACTCTGCACCGTCGATAACTCCAGCAGCAATCGCCATGATGTTTTTTACAGATCCGCCAATTTCCACACCGATTACATCATTATTGATATAAACCCTGAACATTGGAGTCAAGAACGTTTCCTGGATAGTTCGGGCAGTCCGAGTTGAATAAGCCGCAGCTACAACCGTGGTTGGTTTCAGGGTAGCGACTTCCTCAGCATGACTAGGACCATACAACACCCCTATATTATCTTCATAAGTAACTCCTTCCATCACTTCGACTAAAATCTGAGACATCGTTTTGAAAGTGTCGTTTTCAATCCCTTTGGAAACGGTAACAAGAATCTCATGTCCATCGAGACAAGGCTTGATCTTAGCCGCTATTTCTCTGAGAGTGTGTGATGGTGTTGCAAAAACCACTATATCCTGAGACCGCAAACATTGCTCTAAATCATTATAAGCTTTTATGCTTTCGGGTAGCTTCAGCCCTGCAAGATAGGCTGGATTCCGATGCTCATTGTTAATAGTATCTACAACATTTTCTTCTCTTGCCCAGATTTGAACATTATTTCCGGCGGTGTCCAGAACTGTTGCGAGTGCCGTACCAAAGCTTCCCGCTCCGACAATAGTTACATTTCTCATACCTCTGCTCCTGCCGTTGCTGGTTGTTCTTCTTCGCTCTCCTTTTTGTTACCCGAACCTACCTTACTTTCTGTTCCATCTTTTAAACGCTGGATGTTCGACTTGTGCCTGTAAATTATTCCTGATGCAACCAACACACTAAAGATTATTATGCTCCCGTCTACATCAATTCCCAATCCGTATTTCATAATCAACAAGGTAATTGGGTAGAAAAAAGAGCTTAACATCGACGCCAGTGAAACATACTTAGTAACCAAAATTACAATTACAAAAATTGCTGCTGAAATTGAGATCGATATTGGCTCAACCCCAAACAACATCCCACAAGCTGTTGCAGCCCCTTTACCACCCTTGAAGTTTGCAAATACCGGGAACATGTGTCCTATTACAGCAAATAAACCGCATGATATTTTAAGAAATGCTTCCACATCCCACAAAGGAGGAGCAAGTGGTCCGTTAAAGGGAGCATCAATAAGGGTGAATGCGAGAGCACTTAACCAAAAAGAAGGGACAAAACCCTTCATAAAATCCATCACAAAAACGGTTATTCCGAATGGAACTCCAAGCACTCTGAATGTATTTGTGGTTCCTGCATTCCCGCTGCCATGCTCTCTTACATCAACTCCCTTAAAGATTTTGCCCACCCAAATGGCTGAAGGGATGGAACCCATCAGGTAGCTGATAAATAATACCGTTACTGTAGAGAGCATTTCCTAAAATTTTAACCTAAGATACTATCCCGAGGTCAGGAAAAAAATTTAAACGTGTCGTTCCGCATGATATGATGAACGAACGAGTGGCCCGCTTTCTACATGACCAATTCCTAACTTCTCGCCTATCTCTTTGTATTCCGCAAACTGATCCGGGTGTACCCAATCCATCACAGGGTGATGCATTTTTGTAGGTTGCATATATTGACCAATCGTCAATACATCCACGCTATGATCCACACAATCCTGCATCAATTCGATTACTTCCTCGCGTGTTTCGCCCAAACCAACCATGATTCCAGTTTTTGACCTGATGCCCGCATCTTTGGTTCGCTGGAGCAGATCCAAAGAGCGCTGATATTTAGCCTGAGGCCTCACTCGTCGATACAATCTTGGAACTGTTTCCAGATTATGACTTAACACATCGGGAGGGGTATCCAATACAATTTGGAGTGTTTCCCAATCTCCTCTGAAATCCGGAATGAGTGACTCAATCGTTACCCCGTCAATCATCTTACGAAGCTCAACATGCGTAGCTGCAAATATCGGAGCACCACCGTCTTTTCTGTCATCTCTGTTGATGGAGGTTAGTACAACGTGTTTCAATTTCATTTTACTGGCAGCATCCGCAACACGCGCCGGTTCGTCCCAATCCAGATCGGCTGGAGGCCGGCCCGTTTTAACTGCACAGAAAGCACACGATCGCGTGCATACATCACCCAATAGCATAAAGGTGGCTGTTCCCGCGCCCCAGCATTCGCCCATATTCGGGCAGCGTGCTTCAGCACAAACGGTATTTAACTTATGTTCATTGATGGTATCTAATACCTCTTTGAACTTCTCTCCTGACGGAAGTTTCACCCTAAGCCATTCCGGGCGTCTCTTTGTTGATTTCTTTTCTACTATCTGTAGTTCTTTGATCATTGCTCAATATTATAAGTTGTCATCCCGAGCTTGTCGAGGGATCTCAAATACCGAACCACATGTGAATGATTCAATATTTGAGATTCTTCGGTTCCGCTAACGCCTCACTCAGAATGACAAAAATTGGGTGAAGCGAAGCCTCTAAAAGTTACAAAAAATTCTTCTCTAGTTCTTTCTGTCCACCCTTGTCTTCGAGGTGGGCATCAAAAACATCCTGAAAGTGAAAAACGATCCTTTCCTTCACTTCTTTTATGTCTATTTGTTTTCCTATCAACTTCTCTAAACTTGTCACTGCTTTATCATCAATTCCACAAGGAACGATATGCCCGAAATAGGAAAGATCTGAATTTACATTGAAGGCAAACCCGTGCATCGTTACCCAGCGTGAGCAACGAATACCCATTGCGGCGATCTTTTCTTCGCCAATCCACACACCTGTAAGTCCATCAATTCTTCCTGCTTCAAAACCATAATCGGCACAGACTTTTATAATTACCTCTTCAAGGTAGCGTAGGTATTTGTGGATGTCGGTAAAATGTCGATCCAGGTCCAGAATCGGGTATCCTACAATTTGACCCGGGCCGTGATAAGTGATGTCGCCACCACGGTCTATCTTTACAAATTCAGCCTCCAGTTTGAGCAGCTCCGCCATCGAACGAAGCATATTCTCTTCTGCACCGCTCTTACCAAGGGTGTACACATGTGGATGCTCTACGAAAAGAAAGGCATCGTTTTTACGAATTCCTGAAAACTCACCTTTCTGTTCAGCGCGTTTTTCATCAATGATACTTTGCTGCACCTTATGTTGAAGCTCCCACGTTGGTTTATAGGAGGCTTTACCGAGATCGTAGAGTTCTATGTTTTTTTGTGAGCTCAATTATGTATTCGACTGTCATCCGGAGGATACTTCCCTTGGATCTGCACAAATTACTATAAGCAAATTAAAGCTGTGCAGATTCTTCGCTTTCTCTCAGAATGACTCCATTATTTTTTGTTATTGCCTTAAGACAAAAATGGCCCCCTTATTGGGAGCCATATATTTTTTTATTTGCCATTTCGAGTGAAACGAGAAATCTAAGAATTGCCTTAACTAAGCTCCTTAGGTTTCTCACCCGGTAAATCAGGGTTCGAAATGACAAAACACTGTACTTTATTTCTTAACCGGAGTTCCCAAGTGAACCCCTTCGTTATATGCCTCAGCAACAGCTTCCATCACTGCTTCAGAAAGCGTTGGATGTGGATGAACCGCGCTTATGATTTCGTGTCCGGTTGTTTCCAGGTCACGGGCTACAACTGCTTCCGCGATCATTTCAGTAACACCAAAACCTATCATGTGGCAACCGAGCCATTCGCCGTACTTTGCGTCAAACACTACTTTAACAAAACCTTCTTCATGACCAAGTGCTGTCGCTTTTCCGCTCGCTGATAGCGGGAATTTCCCAACTTTGATGTCGTAGCCTTCTTCTTTAGCTGCTTCTTCGGTTAGCCCAACAGAAGCAATCTGAGGCTCACAATACGTACATCCGGGAATATTGCTGTAGTTAATTGGCTTTGGACTCATTCCTGCCAATTGCTCCGCTAAAACAACCGCTTCATGAGAGGCTTTATGTGCCAACCATGGAGCTCCAATGATATCACCAATAGCATAGATTCCATCAACTCCGGTAGAATAGTCTGAGCGGTCAACCACAATGGCTCCTCTTTCTAGTTTTACACCTATTTCTTCCAGGCCAAGTCCTTCCACATTCCCGGTTACTCCAACCGCTGAAAGTACAACATCGGCTTCGATTTTCTCTTCACCTTTCTTTGTTTTTACTGTGACTTCAACACCTTTTCCTTTTTTGGAAACTTTCTCGACAGTGCTTTCTGTAAGGATGTTGATTCCTTTTTTCTTGTAGAGTTTTCCAAGTTCGCGACCAACATCTTTGTCTTCTACGGGAACTAGTGTTTTCTGAAGCTCTACAATCGTTACTTCGGTTCCAATAGTGTTGTAAAAATAGGCAAACTCAACCCCAATGGCTCCGGCTCCTACAATCACCATTTTCTTAGGTTGCTTTTCCATCGTCATCGCCTTTTCAGAATCGATGATCATTTCGCCATCAATTTCTAATCCCGGTAGCTGACGAGGTCTTGCACCGGTCGCGATAATAAAATGCTTCGCCTTGATGCTCTCGGTTTCTTTACCATTTTCATCACTAACAACTACTTCTGTTTTTGATTTGAACGAGCCGGTTCCCATGAACACGTCAATCTTGTTCGCCTTCATCAGGAACTGAACACCTTTACTCATCTTATTAGCAACGCCACGGCTTCGCTTCACGATCCCATCAAAGTCAGCGGATACATCTTTTACCGTGATACCATAATCATCCGCATGTTGGATAGATTCCAATACTTCTGCAGAACGGAGTAACGCTTTTGTTGGGATACATCCAATATTGAGACAAACTCCGCCTAAATGTCTTTTCTCTACAATTGCCGTTTTAAATCCCAGTTGTGATGCGCGGATTGCAGCTACATATCCTCCCGGGCCAGACCCGATTACGCATACATCAAATTCTTTTGCCATGATTTCCTTTTGATAATAGTTTCGGTGTTTTCCTCAAAATCAGCGCCACAAAAGCACTAACTCACAAAAAATGAAAACACTAATTCGTGCTTTCTTGTTTCCGTGGCAAATTTTTTCTCTGAGCCTCAAAACAGGATGTGAGGCAAATTGCCAAGGCTTGTTAAGGTAAGGGTTTTGGGAATTAAGTTCGAGTTTTGCTCAACCCTAAACTTAGCTTTCTTCTTCTTTCAGAAATATTATATCCTCAATATTTCTTTCTTCTAGAATTTTTCTACTGAAGTCTTCAATACTTTTTAATTTTCTTTTCTTTTCTTCCTCAGTAGACAGGGTTATGTCATCGTACAGTTTTAATGTTTTAGATACTTCACTTGATTCTAAGCTATAATAATATCTTCCGCCTTCTTCATAACCTTTCTCTTCTATTTTACCTATTATGTTTAATCCTTGAAACAAGTTAAACTGATTAAATATTAACTGAAAAGGGATTATTAAACCGACAACTTTGCCTTGTAATTTTTTGTTGGTCCAGAAACTAGTTTTTATTCTTATGTCATCTCCGTCAATTAGTTTTTTTATAATATCATATCTTAACTCTTGTTTAATCAATTCATCCGTTTTTGCTGAAAAAGATGGTATTTCAAAATAGTCCCCAACTTTAATTGAATTATATATCGCCTCTCCATTTTTCAGGATCATACCCTTTTCAGGAAAATTAATCTCTGGTTTAAAACTAATTACACGTTTTTCTTTAAAGAAAACATTCGCAGTTAAACTAACCCCTCTACTTTCGGCTGTTGCAATATGGAAAAGAAACTTAGAGATATTTCTCATTTTGTTAATGTCTATAAGGTCTTGGGGATTTGGTAATGTCATATCAACTTTAAGTTGATCATCTTTAAAGTTTGCTAAAAAAGATAAATACTCATCTTTCATTAGAAACTTAAATTGCTCCTTTTTTAAATCCTTGACACCTGACGGAAGGAAAATATCAAGTTTCAAATTTCCAATGTCCTTTAAATCATCACTAATTAATTCGATTCTAGCCTTAGAGTTCGGTTTGACCTCCACTTTTAGTGTTCCTGGTCCTAAATCAACGTAATTAGAATAAGTACCAAATCTCTTCCTTCTTTTTTTTGACTCAATAGCTTTAAGCTCCGCTGAGAGCCCCAAACTCAAATCTACTAACTCCTCGACTGGATCCCTTCCACTCTTTGAAAGAATAGTCACCAACAATTCTTCTTTTTCAACTCCTACTTTTTTGACTAGTTCTGCTTTTCTATGTGAATAGTTAAACATTCCACCTTTCAAATATTTTTCTATCTCTGATTTTACTGATTCTCCATCGTTTGATGATAAAAGATCTGATTCTCTTCTTGGGTAAGACATTTCATTTTTTAGTAATATCGTTTGCCCTTCTTTTATTCCCCTAAGTCTTTTTAATCCCTTAATAATTAACTCTTCTCCAACATGAATTAAGTAAACTTTTTCAGGTTTTTTCTTTCCATTAAATTCCATTCTTACAATAAAAAAAGGAGATGCGTCATTAATCATCTTTTCCCAATTCCTTAATGATATCCCTTTATTACTCTTTGAATCGTCAGAAGATTTAATTTGGACAAAACATTTATAACGAGCTTTTTTTTCGTCGTAGGTTTTGTCTTGTGACAAAGGCGGGTCAAATTCTATTACAAAATCCCAGCCTTGTTTATCATTTAGTGGCGGATTACATGTAAGCCCTTCCTCAGAACACCAGGTCTTGAATTGATCTTGTCCTAATTCCCCTAAATCTCTTTCACTCATTCTATATTGTTTTTATTAAATCTATTGAAAACATTTTTTCTTTCCTTACAAAAAATTTCTATCACTATATTCCGGTTCACTAATTTACCGGATTATGAATGCTTTTAAATTCCTTCTTATCATACTTTTACTCACGTACTGCACTCCAATCGAAAAACACGCCTTCGAAGATGGGGTCTGGGTTGATCTGACGCACGATTATAGTTATGAAACCCTGTATTGGCCTACCTCGGATACCTGGATAATGGATACCGTTTTTGTAGGTCAGACTGACGGCGGTTATTACTATGAAGCCTTCAAGTTTAGCACGGCAGAACATGGAGGCACTCATCTTGATGCTCCCATTCATTTTTCGGAAGGTAAGCAGACGGTAGATGAGTTAAGCATAGATCAGCTTTCCGGATATGCAATTGTGATTGATGTATCTGGTCAGGTTGAGGAGAACCGTGACTACCAAATCCTCCCTGAGGATATAAAAGCCTGGGAAGTTGAACATGGCTCAATACCGGATGGCAGTATTTTATTATTTCATACCGGACTTGGCACTCTCTGGCCCGATGCAGAGTTGTACCTCGGCACAACCTTGCGCGGGGCTGAAGGAGTCGCAAACCTGAGTTTCCCAGGAATCCATCCTGATGCAGCCCGATGGCTGGTTGAAAACCGTTCCATAAAAGCGGTGGGCTTAGATACCCCAAGTCTTGATTATGGAAAATCCACCGAGTATATGACACACCGGATTTTATTTGAAAAGAATATTCCGGGTTTTGAAAATGTTGCGAATCTGGATCGACTTCCAACTGTAGGGGCTTATGTAATGGCTTTACCGATGAAGATTAAAGACGGAAGCGGTGCCCCATTGAGAATTGTGGCGAATATTCCGAAGTAACTAAACGTTAATTTGTCATTTCGAATCCTGATTTATCAGGTGAGAAATCTAATGACCGTCTTAAAAGCACTCTTTAGATTTCTAGCTCTGCTCGAAATGGCAAAATATTCTTTTCCACTTAAATCAGATTTCTTATACATTACCGCATCATCTACAATCAAGAGCAGATAACTATGTACAGAGCTTCTTTTTTTACCTTTATCATTTGTGCGCTAATGTTCACAGCAACATCAAGTGCTAAAAATATATCTCCGGAAACGGACAAAAACCTTCAAAAGCTGATTGAGCATTTCGATAAGAAAGGAACAGATATCCGACCTCTGCTGGAGGACTCTCGCTTTGAATTAATGCCCGACATCAAGGATAAGTTTGTCCGTGCTGCAGAACGGGTTATTAAGGATGTGGAAGATTACAAAAAAGTATTGGGCTATGATAAGAAGGTTTCCAAACTCAGCGAGTTTATTGTGACTTATTCTGATGAACTTGAAATCGCCGAAGAGCAGTACGGAATCCCTAAAGAAGTAATCGTGGGGATTATAGGGGTGGAGTCAGAGTTCGGTACTTATGCCGGAAAATACAATCCTTTTGAAGCTTATGTTTCTATGTATGTGGTGGACTACCGATCCAGATTTGCTCTTGCACAACTTGAAGAGTTACTCGAATTCACCGAGAGAAATAATATTGACGTACTTGAGCTAAAATCCAGCTATGCCGGCGCTATGTCTTATGCTCAATTCATTCCCTACTCGTTAAACAGATGGTGGGTAGGCAACGACTTATACGATATGCCGAGCAACATCTATTCCGTTGGCAAATATCTTTCTCATTTTAAAGATATAACCGGCTCTACCGAAAAGGCAATCCTCAGATACAATAATAGCACGCTGTACCAACAAGCGGTACTTGGACTTGCCAAGGAAGCCGAGGGATATACGAAATAACTATTTGGTCATCCCTGACTTGATCCGGGATCTTCCTAAGATGCTGAATCAAGTTCAGCATGACGACTTCAATTCAGTTCATGCTTCATAAACCACCATTTTGGCTCGCCATATTCGAAGCCTTCACGCTCATATAATTTCTTTGCCGGGTTATCGGTACGTACCTCAAGGGTTACCTTAGAGCAGCCCATTGCTTCAGCTTCTTCTTTTACTTTGTTGATGAGTTTTGTTCCTACTCCCATTCCCCGCGCATCAGGGTGAACGGCAACATCGTGGATTTTAAGTGTTTTACTGGCTGTAAATGTAGAAAAGCCGATGAAGCAAGTTACAATTCCCAATGCTTTCTCTGCTAAATAAGCCATATACGTCATCGTCGTAGGGATTTTTTTCATCTCTGCAATCATGTCTACCCGGACTTCTTCTTCCAGAGGCTCATCCTGTCCCATCGGATCTCGTGCAAAAAGGTCGACTATTTTAACGATGTCTGATGCGTGTTTTCTGTTCTCCAGATCTGCCTTAATTATTTTGACGTCGGCAGCAACGTCGATAGTTTTACTCACTTGTATTGGTGTATATCTGCGATTATGAAGTTAAACTAAGGGTATTAACAGAGCCCACCAAGTTTAGTTCCAAAAAAGAGCTTCCAATTAGCTAATATTAATAATGAGTTAACTTTTATCGCTAAATAGACTGCTTTATATCCGTTATAAGTATTTACTCATAAAAAAGTACTTCGGATCTCCATATTCAAATCCTTCTCTTTCATACAGGTTTCTTGCGGGATTATTTTCCAGCACTTCAAGCGTTACTTTGCAACAATCCAGCTCCATCGCTTTTTTCGTTACTGCTTCGATCAGTTTTGTCCCAACTCCTTTTCCTCTGGCTTTTGGTAAAACCGCCAGATCGTGAATGTTAATCAGTGGCTTTGCAAAAAAGGTAGAATAGCCCATGAAACAGTTTGCTACACCAACAAAATCTGCTTCGTCTTTGGCTAGAAAAACAAGAGTACCCGGAAAGGATTTCATACCGGAAATCATCGTTTTCCTCACCTGAGCGGATAACGGCTTTCCCCCACCCATAATATCTTTAGCGTAAGCGTTTGTGATTGAAATAATTGCCGATGCATGAGCCTCATTTTCTAAATCAGCTTCAATAATTGAAATAGTCATTATTTTTGATTCGGTTTTATGGAATGTGCCGAATCGAATAATAGCAAATAAGAGAGGGAAGTTGCTGCTAAAATTCTGCTCCGTTTACTTCTACATTTGTAAAGGTTGACGTGAAGGAATCCGAACCAAAGTCGTTACTATAGCTAAACTCAATCTCTCCTGAAATAAGTTTATTTTCCCGATCTAACTTTGTAAATGTATAAGAGTAGCTTGCCGGAATTCCTCCTGCTGATAGGTTCCCATTAAAGGTGAAAGAGCCGTTTTCTCCTGAATAAGTTGTACCTACTTCGTAAGAAATCAGTTCACCGGGGCCACCTGATCCGTTAGGAGTATCGTCCGCATTTATCACAAACCTTACTCGTTCCTGAGGGCCACTCGGCGGGAATTGATATATAAATTGAAATCGTTCACGATCATAGCCACTCTGACCACCTGTTCGCTGAACCTCAAAGGTTACATCCAGATTAAAGCAATCTCCATTTAGGTTCGCATTGGTGTCGCAGTTATCTTCTTTTTGGCACGAGATAATCGTCAATATCAAAAGCATTAAAGCTAACCCGGATTTCTTCATATAGATTCTTTTATTCGAAATCTAAATCCTGTCTCAGAATCAAAACATCCCCCGAAATGGGTATTTTGGCCTACTATCAACTATGAGTATTTGGAACCTAAACCGATAAGTACTGTTTAAACCAGAAAAATCTTTTATGAAGTCTTTTTCTCTCTTATTTCTTTCGACAATCCTTTTTCTTGGAGCTTGTACAGAAAGTTCCGGACCTGATGATGATAACCCCGGTCAAAATTTTTCTCACACTCTTTCAACCGGAGCTTCGGCTAATGATTTTCTTTCATCCGACAACTTCACAACTCTGAATATCGAAATTGATTATGTAGAAGGATTCAGACCAAGTCAATCCGCTATTGATAATCTTGAAGCCTTTCTCGAGCAACGATTAAACAAGCCCGGAGGAGTCTCTGTTTCATTAGATGATGCTATTTCCTCTCCTCAAAACGACTCCTTTACCGCACAGGAAATTTATGCTCTGGAACAAACTCATCGTGACACTTATTCTGACGGGAATACCATCTCAGCATATTTTATTATTCTGGATGGGGCTTATGAGACAGAAAATGTGCTTGGTGTTGCCTATTACAATACCTCAATGGCCTTGTTTGAAGAAGTAATACAAGAAAACACTGGCGGGTTTGGACAGCCTTCCGCATCCACCGTTGAAGCCTCTGTTCTGATGCACGAATTCGGGCATATTCTTGGGCTGGTAAACATTGGTACTGAACCGGTTAAGGATCATGAAGACCCTGAAAACGAAGCGCATTGTGATGTTGAAAGTTGCCTGATGTACTGGGCAATTCAAACTACTGACCTGATGGGTAATCTTACCGGCGGAGAAATCCCTGAGTTAGATGCTCAATGTGTTCAGGATTTGAAGGCGAATGGTGGGAAATAATAATTACGAATAAAAAATAGATGAATTAGGAGTAGTCTTTTCAAGACACCTATTCGTAATTATTACCCCTGCTTAAACTTGAAAAGGTTTTCAGCGCCTACTTTTTCTTCGCCCTGATTTAAAGCGTACATCGAATCGAACAAAACGATTGGGTTGCCTTCCATATCTTTAGTTACATGAGTAGAATAACTGGCTTCCAGTTTTTCGATCACCTCATCTTTATCGTTGGGTAACCATCTCGCTGTATGATAAGAAACGGGTGTAATCACCAGTTCTACGCCATATTCTTCTTTCATCCGGTGATGAACCACTTCGAACTGAAGCACACCAACGGTTCCGAGTAGAAGCTCGTTTCCAACTCCGTTTGGCACCTCAAATACATGAACCACTCCTTCTTCAGAGAGTTGTTTGAGCCCTTCTCTTAGTTGTTTTCTTTTGAAAGGATCTTTGGTCGCGACCTTCTGAAAGTGTTCCGGGGTAAAGAGCGGAATCACATCAAACCGTACAGGGTTTTTCTCAAAAATAGTACTTCCTATTCTGAAATCACCAGGGTTGAAGATAGAAACGATATCTCCCGGAAAAGCCTCTTCCATCAATTGCCGTTCATCTCCCATCAGCGTGTGAGGAGTAGCAAGTTTCAGTTTTTTCCCGGTGTGAGAAAGCACCACTTCCTGTCCCCGTTTAAACTGCCCTGATGCTACCCGGATAAAGGCCGCACAATCACGGTGACCTGGATTCATATTCGCCTGCATCTTAAAAATGAATCCTGAAAATGGCTCACTTAAATCTCGGTCGCTTCCTTCCGAATGCTCGTAACCTTGCGGAGGGGGGGCAAGTTGATGGAAGTAACTCAGGAATACATCCAGTCCGAAATTGTTTAATGCTGAGCCAAAAAATACCGGCGTTACTTTCCCTTTGTTATAGAGCTCCTTATCCATATTAGGATACATATCCTCGATCAACATCAGCTCTTCACGAAATGCTTCTTTTTCTGTGTCGGAAAGGTTGCTTTGTTCAAGCGCGTCTTCTACATCCATGATTTCGGTTACCGCTTTCTTCGTGCCATGATCAGCCTTCTCATACACATGCACTTTACCGCCCAGTACGTCATAAATCCCTTGAAATTTCTGTCCATAACCCAGCGGCCAGCTGGCAGGCAAGGCTTCGATGCCCAGCTTGCTTTCCACATTACTCAAAACTTCCAATGGATCCATACCCGGTCGGTCGCACTTATTTACAAAGGTAATCACCGGTACCTCACGGAGTTTACAGACCTCAAACAGCTTTTCGGTTTGTTCCTCAACTCCTTTGGCAACATCTATTACCATCAACCCTGAATCTGCGGCAACCAGTGTTCTTAGCGTGTCTTCGGAAAAGTCCTTGTGACCAGGGGTGTCCAGCAAATTATACTTAATTCCATCTTTCTCAAAGCGCATCACGGATGAAGTCACCGAAATACCACGCTCTTTTTCAATCGCCATCCAGTCTGATGCTGCATGATGAGATGCTTTTCTTGCACGCACGGAACCCGCCTCATGAATCGCTCCACCGTAAAGCAATAACTTTTCCGTCAGCGTGGTTTTCCCCGCATCAGGGTGAGAGATAATCGCAAAGGTGCGTCTCTTTTTAGCCTCTTTAATAATCTGGGTTTCGGCTGTTGCCGTCTGTGACATCTGTTCTTCTTTTCAATGATTTATAAAGGGCTGAAAATACGATGATTTTTACTCTTTTGTGTGCTTCTGCTTCTATAAACATTCATTTCTCTTATCTTCAGATATGAAAGCTTTTCAACCGCTATTACTAATTATTCTTTGGTCACTGAATTCTACCCTTGTTGCTCAGGTAATTGGAGACGATGCTCTTCAAAGGGTTCAGGATGGAAACGTCTCTTTTCTTGAGGGGGAATTCATTGTTTTTTTAGATGATACAGTATCAAGTGGTTTTATTGAGAAACGGTTTGAGGAACTCGGTTATGAAGTTTCGTACTTAGATATTCAGCCTCTTCAGATTTCGATTGTAAACAGACCTGCTGATTCCATACTTACTCGTTTGGAGAACCACCCCGAAGTATCCCGTTCATTCATAGAATCTGTACCCATTGACTCCACGTATTTTAAAGAGCTTTTAGAAGAACAAGGGCTCACTGGCGAAGCATTTGATCAGGCTTATGATCGGCTTCTTACATCTCAGTCAAACGAAGAGCGGTTTTTTGAATTCCGACACTCTGTAAATGTTGGTCGACTTAAAGAAATCATGGGAAATTTCAGAAGTGTCGCCTACCAAATCTTCCGTGATTTCCCCAGGTCCGTAAACGTTGCCTGTGAGCCTGGCAAAGAAAAAGAGTTGATGGAAAAAATCGAAGAACTCCCGTATGTGGAAAGCACTGCGTTGATTGGGATTATAGAATAGGAAGTGACAGGGAACAATCTAATCTCTGTTAAGCAGTAGTTATAGATTAATATTAACAATAACTTACTTATTGAAACGAAAGATTGGCTTAGCATAAACGCTACTAACTGATCAGAACAAGCCTAGTTGCGCTTCCCGGTTTACCGGCCATTCCGGCAGCTCCGGAAGTTCTATTAACTCACTCAGCAGCTTATGGAAATGAGTGCATAGTTTTGGCTGCGAAATTTTATCGGGAGAGTGAATAAAGATATAAGGGTGACGTCCTTCGTTTATCCAGTCAGCAACAACTATCGCCCACTCTTTCAAATAGGCTTCATTATTCAGAATATCATTCACTCCTACAAAACGAACCATTGGGCGGGAACTGAAAGCCCCGAACCGGACAGGCACTTTTGGTTTTTTGCGTTTTGCTTCCTGTATCGAAAGGATACTTGAATTCGTGGAATGAAGCTTTCTGGTATCAAAGATGATTCGCTCTATTCCATAGCTTTCTAATAGCGTATTCAGGTTATGTTCGTTTTTACCATGATCAAAAAAATCGGGGTGACGAACTTCCACTCCGTAACCCATCGTTTTTGGAAGTATCGATAGTGTCCGCTCAAGCTTAGGAAGCTCTTTCGGTGAAAAACTCTCCGGAAACTGAATCATAAATGGTCCGAGCTTATGTCGTATATCATCAAATAAACTCAGAAATTCCCGGACTTCATTTTCCACATTATTTAAGGCTTTAATATGGGTAATCACTTTTGGAAACTTGAAACAGAACTTAAATCCATCCGGAGTTCTATCAGCCCATTGGGCAACCAGCTCTTTGTTTGGAGCGCTGTAAAAAGTGGTGTTTCCTTCCACAGAATTAAACACGGAAGAATATTGAGAGAGAAAGTCTCCGGGTTTGGTCTTCTCCTTAAAAAATGTGCCCACCCATTCCTGAAGGCTCCAGCCCGTACATCCCAGGTGATATTTTTTAAGAATGGTGATAGTAGTTTTTCTTTGTTGGGGAATGGTTTAAATAACTTACTGAATGGATTAATTCCAAGTGCTTTTTTGCTCTTTGCTGTCATCTACAATCCTGAGGATACTTCCGAAGAATCTTCAATGCTCGGAGTATTTCACCTTAATTAACAAGCGGCTTCATCGCTTTTGCTAACTTACTGTTCTTTTCGGCGATGAAAAGAACAAGAACCAGGTCAAAGCCTGAAAGTCAGGCCTTCACAAGAGCACAAAAGAACACTTCAACTTCTGCCCTCTTTTGGCTACCTTCGTCAAATAATAAATCCATCAAAAAAACCACACACCCATGGATATAAAACTCACCGGAAATGTTGTACAAATTCTGAAAGAACAAGGTGGGCAGGGAAAAAACGGTCCATGGAGAAAGCGTGATTTCATCCTCGAAATTCCCGGCAAGTATCCCAAAAAAGTATGCATCACCCAATGGGGAGATAACATCGATCAGCAACCAGTTTCGGAAGGGGCACAAGTCACCGTTTCGATAGACATCCAAAGCCGAGAGCATAACGGAAACTGGTACACGGATGTGAAAGCCTGGAAAGTTGAAGCCGGAACCGGAGAACAAAACGCGGCTATCCAATCTCCGCCTCCACCCAGTACCGAAGGCTTCGAGCTCGATACTAGAGAATTCGATGATATCGATGACGATCTCCCCTTTTAGACTCCGATAACCAAAACCCTTTTTTAATAGGCCCCCGATTATGCGTCAACTAGTGAATACCAAAACCGGCGGTTATGATGTACTTGAGGTTCAGGAAGTCCCGGATCTTAGCCCCGGAGATGACGAGCTCCTTATCCAGGTAAAAGCTGCGGGATTAAATTTCGCAGACATCCTTGCCCGCAAAGGACAATACCCTGATGGTCCCAAAACACCCTGTGTGATGGGCTATGAATCTTCCGGGATTGTGAAAGAAGTCGGTAGCACGATCAATAAAGACTGGGTTGGAAAAGAGGTCATTGTCCTCAGTAAGTTCAAAGGACAAGCCAGTCAGGTAGTGGTTAAAGAATTTCTGGTATTTGAAAAGCCGAAACAGCTTTCCTTTGTTGAAGCTGCCTCCATTCCGGTTACCTATTTAACCGCCTGGGCTTTAATGGTTGTGATGGGCGGACTTAAAAAAGGAGAATCCATTTTGATTCATAATGCCGGGGGTGGAGTAGGATTAGCTCAGCTGGATATAGCTCAACATCTCGGGGCGGTCAGCTATGGGACTGCCAGTGAACGCAAACATGAATTCCTCAAAAAACGAGGTCTTGATTATGCCATTGACTACCGTAATAAAGACTGGTTTACCGAACTAATGAAATTGACCGATAACAAAGGCGTGGAGCTGGTCACTGACCCACTAGGCGGAAAGGAGTGGAAGAAAAGCTATAAAGCGCTTCGTGCGACGGGCCGGTTGGGAATGTTCGGAGTCTCTGTAGCAAGTAAAAGTCCTTCCGGCGGTCTAGGCGCCAAGCTGGAACTCATTAAAGCGGTTCTTGCCATGCCCACTTTTAAACCCATTTCGTTATTGGACAAAAATCGCGGAGTCTTTGGTGTTAATCTCGGACATCTGTGGCATGAAACCGAAAAAACGATCTCCTGGATGCACAAAATTCTGGACGGAGTGGAAGATGGCTGGGTTCGGCCTCACGTTGACAAAACCTTCCCGCTCGAAGAAGCCGCCGAAGCCCACCGCTATATTGAAGAGCGGAAGAATATCGGGAAGGTGGTTTTGACTGTTTAGGAGTTGTTGATGTGAAAGAGCGGATAATAAATTAAGTCTATGAAAAACCCCACCTGGCATAGAGATGAGATCATATTAGCATTGGATCTATATTTCAGAATGGATTCAAGTAAGATGACTAGTTCACATCCTGATATTATTGAATTATCAGAACTATTGAATCGCCTTCCCATTCATGATGTAAGACCGGATGAGGTAAAGTTTAGAAACCCGAATGGTGTGAATTTAAAATTGAATAATTTTAAAGCATTCGACCCTTCCTACACGGGTGCAGGAATGCAGAATTATGGAAGGCTTGATAAAAAGGTCTTTGAGGAGTTTGAATCCGATACGAAGAGACTTCACAAGATTGCCAATCGAATCCGGGAAGTAAGTAGCGATCTTGATTTGGCTAATAAGCTGTACCTCATCCGAGAGATTGAAGATGAAGAAAAATTTGAGGTTAAAGAGGGGGCGGTAATCTATAAACTTCACAAATATAGAGAGCGTAACACTAAAATCATAAAGAAGAAAAAAGAAACGGAGTTTCAACGTATGGGCAAACTACCATGCGAAGCATGTATGTTTGATTTCTATCAAAAATATGGATCATTAGGCTACAAATATATAGAGTGCCATCATCGAACCCCTTTATCTGAGTTTTCTAGTACTACTAGAACTTCTTTAGATGATTTAGCTCTAGTATGTTCTAATTGTCATAGGATGCTTCATAGAAAAGTTGATGAACTTAGTGTGGAGGGTTTAAGAAGTATTCTTTCCGCCTAGCAAACTGTTCCGAAACATCCCCTTTCCCCTTCCCGTACGGTTTTCGAAACTTTGAACTAACTTCTTCTTATGGGCAATGGACTAAAAACGAGTATATTCCCTGCACTTCTGTTGTTGTCTGGTTTATCTTTCTCAAATGCTCAAACTCCTTTTTATGATTTAGATGTAACTATCAGTCCCGAAACCCACCGGGTTTTTGTGGAGGGTGATATTAGCTTTCCTTCCACCATGATTGAAGATGGAATATTAAAGCTCCTGCACGCTCCGGTTGTGGATTCTTTGGATATAACCTCCGAAAGTTTGGAGCATTTCGAATCAGATACCTCGGGAAACGGGCCTTCAACACATACGCTTTCTTTTTCGGAAGGACACCCCGATGAAATCACCATACGTATATCCTATTCCGTGTTTATACCAACCGACCATAACATTAACCGCCTTACTCCCGAATGGATTGAACTGAATTTGGATAGTTTCTGGGTACCGATTTTTTCTGCTATTCCGCATATCAGATATGAGATTACCGTAGACCTTGGTGGTGATTATACATTAATGACCGGTGATAACTACCGGAAGACCGGAGAAGGACAGTATATCATTGAAGATGCGGTTCCCCGCCGGGATATTCCTTTTTCGGCCGGAATGGACCTTAGAGCTGTGGAAGGAACTCTTTCTGCTGCCTACAGCCCGCTGGATAGCGTAAATCTGGAAAATATTGTCGTCAAATCGGATAGCATTCTTTCCTTTCTCAGGGCTTATGCCGGAAGAGCGGAAGACTTCTACAATCCGCGGATCGTGGTAATCACTCCTCGTGAAGAAGTAGGCTATTCCCGGAAAAATTATATCGCCATGAGTGATGTCCGGTCATTTACTGATCAATACTTATCAGGTTACCTGGCACATGAATTTTCTCATTACTGGTTTTCGAATGCGAACTTTCAGACTAAACATCATTGGCTAACCGAATCCTTCGCGGAATATCTCTCTATGATATATATGAGAGAAGTCTATGGTGAAAAATGGTTTTCTAATGATCTTGAAAAGAAAAAAACGCGGTTAGAAGAAGACCCAAGAAAACTGGCTGAATTTGATTCCCGCCCTTCATTCCTGGCTCTGTACTACCGTGGGCCGCTTGTTCTTCATGCATTTGAGGAATTTGTTGGCGAACAAAGTTTTAGAAAAATAATCCGCGCTTTTATCCGGGAGGATATCAGAACAAATGAAGAACTATTTGACATGATTAGAGAAGAACTTGGTACTGAGGCCAGTGAAAAACTTCTTGAGTTTCACGCCGCTATTTAATTAAAACCAACTCCTCCTGTGGCGGTATCAGCCAGCGGGCTCCGTCTTCGGTAATCACCACCATTTCTTCCACGCTGATGGTTTTAGTTCCGCCAGTTTCCAGAGTCCACGCATGAAAACCATCAAAGGCGAAGACCATTCCTGCTTTTAGTTCTTTTTGAGCGGCGGGACGGATGCTCGGTGACTGCGAGCCTCCGAGGTTTGGACCTGTATCATGAGCTACATAGCCTACAGGGTGGCCTGTGCTCCACATCACATATTCTGAATTATTGGCTTTCATTACTTCCCGCTGCGCCGCATCAACTTCCACTCCCTTTACTCCGGGTTTCATAGCGTTAAACGCCGCGCGATTCCCGGCACGGGCAGATTCCCAGTAGAATTGAATATCTTCCGGCGCTTCTTTTTCTCCCTCCTTCAACACATAAGCGAAACGCTGGATGTCGCTTACCCACCGGTCGTAGAGTCTGATTCCGAAATCTGTTTGAATCACGTCACCGGGCATAATTATTTTATTGGTGGCGTGGGAATGTCCACGATCCGGCCCGGAGTTTACATTAGGGTTTTGGGTAGGACTCCAGGCTTCGCCAACACCGTATTCTTCCATTTTAGCATCCAGAAAAGCGGCTACTTCTGCATCGGTTGTTACTCCCGGCTCGATCATTTCGTATGCCTCATTCTGCCACTGAGCTGTTAACTCTGCCGCCAGGGTCATGATCTCTACTTCCAGCGGCAATTTGATGGACAACCATTCATAGATGAGTTCGTCAGATGATCTTAGCCTGCCACTAAAATCAGCGCCCAGCTTTTCTTCCAGGTTTTTGCGTTGGGTATAGCTCAGTCCATCTGCTTGCGCGTTGCTTTCGCTGGAGTTTATCGCAATAGTCTTGAAGTCTTTTTCTTTGATGAACTCCACGGCCTGTTCTACCACAGAACTTCCCCGCTTTACCGATATAACTTCGTCATGAATATCCAGCTCATCCAATGCCGTAGACTCCCCGGATGGCGAATACACTCTGGAAGTAAACCCGTTTTCATCTCTGAAAAATAAAAATGCGGCCGTACCCCCGGCGTTTTCTCCACCAATGTGATCTGCGATTGGGTCGTTGTTATTTTCTCTGCAAATAACCAACCAGGCATCTGCGCCGGCTGCTTCCATTGCTTGTGGTAACAAAGTGTTTATCCTTTCCTTCCTGATTTCCGGCCAGGGTGATTTGCCCCAATCGTAGGATTCTTGTTTTTCGCCGGGCGCGCATGCGGTTAATACGATGAGTGCAATTATAACTTGTTTCACGAATACTCGGTTAAATGAGAGGTCACAGATGAACATAAATGTACTTAACACCAATACAAAGTACTCTTCAAAAAAGCATTTAAACTTCACTTATTATTTATATAGACTCCGCATTATCACCTATAGCAAAGAGTAATTGCTCTTACTCTTTTTAAAACTAAAAGGGAGGGTTCCATGATTAAGAAGTGTCTATCCTGCTTAATTGCGGTTTTACTAATCGGGAGTTATAGCTGTTCACAAACAAAGAAAACTACTTCAGAGGATATAAACTTTGAAGCATTGAATATGCATGACGGCAAAATGATTGTGGAGTCAGTTTGCGTAACTTGCCATGATCCTGATGCATCTGTTCAGGATCGTATTGCTCCGCCGCTCGAAATAATAAAAAGAAACTATCTGTCTATTTCAGAAACTGAAAGTGAATTTATCATAAGGATGACGAATTTTGTTGTACATCCATCCCCCGAGGAGGCTATGCTTCATGCTGATGTTGATGAATTTGGATTGATGGATCCACTAGGATATTCTGAACAGGATATCCAAAGTGTTGCTATGTATATATACCGTACAGAGCTTGAACATCCGGATTGGATGAATTCAGAAAATGAACCTGAATGAGATTTCAGTGTGGAATTTATATATAGTTTTCCAGGTAGTTTTCCGGATCGAAGGGATCCATAGAAGATTCTTTTCTTAAATATAGCGGATGATGCGGATGCCCGGCTTTGGAGATATTTCCACGGGTGAAATATCGGCAGTTGGTATCTCTAAGGACTTTATAAATATCTTTCAGGCAGCGGTTCAGGTATGGGCGTTTTTCAATCAGGGTTCCCCATGCGCACCAGATATCGGCTTGTTTGTTCGGCAGATCGTGAACCAAGTTCCCGATCACTTCCACATTTTTGTCATGGATCGATTTCTGAAAATGCTTATGCATTTTATCCGGGTTAGTGGCACGTTGAGGATAAAGATTGAACATCAGCCAACCATCGTAGTTTTTCTCCAACGCATATCGTGCAACTGATGCAACCGTGGGGTCCAGGTTTTCCGGTTTGGCTGTACTCGGGTTGATCCCAAAGCAGATGAGCGGATTTCCTCCCTCTTGCCCAAGAGAATATCGGGAGAGGGGCTCATCGTGGTGGTAGATCCATGGCTTGTTTGGGAACATTGAATTTTCTGTCTTTATGTATGCTATTTTTGACCGATCAAAAGTAGCCAAAAATTGCCGGAAAAAATGCAGCTTTCATTTTCACATGCCTTTGACCCTCTTTCTTGCTTACGATCCTATATACCTCCAAATATTGGGCTTGCCTATTTTTCCCGGACTTTTATTTACGAGGCTGTTTCTAAAACAGGCCTTAAAATTATTGGCGCTTATAGTGAGCCGATGATTGAAGCCATCGTTTAATTTCAGGCTCCTCCTGATGACCTTTTTTTATCGTCATTGCGGAGAGTCTCGTACTTTAATTAACGCCTAGTGCACATTCGACAAAGCAATCTCGTGGAAGCAGTTTTGATTTTATCGCAAAAAACACCGTTCGGGATGATCCCTATAAAAGAACCCGAGATAGTTTAATCAGGCAAACCTATCCGCTAAACGATTTATCAAATATCCGCTTTCTGTCAACGCCTGGGTAGCAAACTTTCCAAAGAAATCAGTAACTCCTTCAAATTCCCTGATGAAGCCCTCCCGGTCATTCTTTTCAACTAGCTCAGCCAGTTTTTTATGGTGCTCGAAGAAGTTGAGTAGCAATTCCCGGCGTTCTTTATTCGAGAATACGATGTCTGCATACAGCTCTGCACTTTGTGCAAAAATCCGCCCCGTCATCATTAACTCTGCGCGATAAATCGGAGATGAATAATCCAGCATATCAGCGGGCTTGAGATCGTAGTGCTCCATAAAAGAACCATGAAGAAGCGCTACAAAGTGACGAAGCCCCTGAACTAAATGCATCACATGATCATGTTTTTCAGGCTCTGCTTCAACAATTCGCATTCCCCATAATTCACATTGTTTGATGAACCAGTCCGCCTTTTCTCCATCCCGCGCCGGACAGACCACCATCAGCTGCTTCGATAAGTTCTCGACGTCCGGACCATGCATCGGGTGCAATCCAAGAACCGGGCCTTTGTGATATTTCAGCATCGCCTGCATCGGCTTAGACTTATTACTGGTGAAGTCGGCCAAGATGGTTTCTTTTCTAAGCCTTCCGCTTAACCGTTGAATTACCTGCTCCGTTACATTTATCGGAACGGTCACGATTACCATATCCAGTTTGTCGCTTAATTCTTCAAGTTCGTGCCAGTTTCCTTTATCAATGGAGTAGGTGTGATGCCCGGTTTGTCGGGTTATTCGTTGATAGAGTTTCCCCATTCCTCCCTCACCGCCGATGTAGAGAATGTGCATGGGTTCTTCTGTTGCAATTGGAAACTTCTCCTGAGATTGACTATCCCGCGAAGAACTCATGATCATCCTTAAAAAGTCTTCTGCCCATTCCGGATCAATTCCTTTTTGATGAGCCATTCTCTTGAATGATTCGCTTTTTTCTATCTCTCGTTCGGGCACAAATACGGGGAGTTGATTCTCTACCTTTCTTTTGATTACATCCTGAACGGTTTTTGACCGCTCGGCTAGCAAGTCCAGTATTTCCTCGTCGATTTCATCAATACGTTTTCGCGGACTTTCTAATTCTTTATGTCTGTGAGGCATTTTATTGTTTTATTCTTAGTTCTGACACACCCCTTGCCCACGGCATCCCTTTGGGAAAATCTCCTCTCAAGAGGGGATTTTTTGAACTGCTTTCTTTGTTATGAGTCCTCCTCCTTGCTAAGGAGGAGACAGAGGAGGTCGAAATATTTGCTGAACCTTAATCTAAAAGAATTTACCTTTCTTTTTGCTCTCTTTTCATCTGAAAATCATTTTTATGTCAGAATTCAAACTTATTTCCTCATTTCAACCCGCTGGTGATCAGCCCACAGCAATTGCTGATCTTACTGAAGGCATAAATGCGGGAGATAAATTTCAGACGTTATTAAGGATTTCCGATTTAGAAGAAGTCAAAAATTCTGATGCAAATTCATCTTCTTATCACTATTCATGCAAAAAATAGTACTACTCCTTCTTTTTACTGTTGCAATCTCTTTTTCTGCAAAAAGTCAGGGAATCCAGCTTGATGAGGATTTTAGAGACTGGGATTCCGTTGATACGCTTTATTCAGATAGTGATGACGTGCCATCAGGTATAAACTTTTCTACTCTTAAAATTGCTAACGATACCCAATTCATTTATTTCTATCTGGAAGTTGGTGATGAGATTAATCTTCAGGACTTCAATGATATTACGCTTTATATCGATACTGATAATAACGTTGAAACCGGAATTAAAGAGTTTGGTATTGGCTATGACTTCAACTTTACCTTCGGCGCGCGGTCAGGGAATGTTTATTTAAATGGAACTGACCCCATAAGTGCCTATGATATCGGCTTGGTTTCTTCGCCTACTGTAACCTCTACTATTTTTGAATTTAAGTTTAATCTTGAAACTAATGTCGATGGACAGCCGCTATTTTCTTCTGAGATTATTTCACTAAAAATCACGGGTGGTGAAGACCAGCTTCCGGAACCGGGAGAAACCCTTACCTATCAACTTTCTCAGGACGACTTTCGACCGGAATCATTTATTCTTAAGAAACCGCAACAAGGTCTTCGTGTATTATCTTACAATGTTCTAACTGATAACCTCTTTGAAAGTGGCCTTCAAGATAATTTCCGAAGAATATTTCGAGCCATCGACCCGGATATCATCGGACTTCAGGAAGTATACAATAATAGTGGTGCAGACGCCTCTCAGTTAATGGAGTCTTTCCTTCCTTCTTCAGATGATGAACAATGGTATTCCGGTGATACTGGTAATGACAATCTGATTGTAAGCCGCTATCCCGTTATCGATCAGGCCTCCATCAAAGGCAATGCGGCCTATCTTTTGGAATTTGGAGAAGAAACCATGCTGGTTATAGTTGCACACCCTCCGTGTTGTACTAATAATAATGGGAGGCAGGATGAATTCGATGCTATGATGGCCTTTATCAGGGATTCAAAATCAGGTCAGGAATTCGATCTGGATCAGAACTCCCCAATACTAATCCTCGGAGATATGAACTTGGTTGGTTTTGCCCGGCAACAAAAGACATTACTAACCGGGGATATTGTAAATGAACAGCAATATGGTTCTGATTTCATTCCCGACTGGGACGGAACCAGCCTGGATGACGCAATTCCATCTAATCCAAATCTCCCAACTACCTATACCTGGTATAGCGAAAACAGTTCTTTCAGCCCAGGGCGTCTTGACTATATCGTTTATACCGGATCCCAACTGGAACTCACTAACAGTTTTTCTTTATATACACCAGCTTTACCTGGCGATACACTTGAAGCATATAACCTTCAGGCAGAAGATGTCACTTTAGTCTCAGATCACTTACCCGTTGTTGCAGATTTTACTAAAATAATACCCGTATATTCTGAAGTTCAAACTGATTTTCCGGGAACTTTTCAGCTTAATCAGAACCATCCTAATCCCTTTAATCCAACTACCCTGATTAGTTTCGAATTATCTAAGCCCGAAAATGTTTCTCTTACTATTCATAATATTTCCGGGCAGAAAGTTGCCTCAATTATCAATAACAAACAATATTTAGCCGGTCGGTTTAGTGTTACTTTTAATGCTGAAGGGCTTAGTTCCGGAGTATATTTCTATCAGTTAAGTAATGGATCATCAGTAATCACAAAAAAAATGATGCTTATTAAGTAGCTCACTATATCTTATGTCAGAATTCAAACTTGTTTCCCCATTTCAACCCGCTGGTGATCAGCCCACAGCAATTGCTGATCTTACTGAAGGCGTAAATGCGGGAGATAAATTTCAGACGTTGTTAGGGATTACCGGTTCCGGTAAAACCCGAACTATTGCGAATGTATTGGAAAATGTTCAGAAGCCAACGCTGGTAATGAGTCACAACAAAACTCTTGCAGCACAGCTGTTTCGGGAGCTGAGCGACTTCTTTCCTGATAACCGGGTTGAGTTCTTTATTTCCTACTATGATTACTATCAGCCGGAGGCTTACCTCTCTGCTCAGGATAAATACATCGAAAAAGATCTTTCCATCAACGAAGAAATTCAACGGCTTAGATTGAGAGCGACAAGTTCACTTCTTTCGGGTCGCCGGGATGTTATCATAGTTTCCTCTGTGAGCTGTATCTATGGTATCGGTTCTCCATCAGAGTATGCCAAGCTGATTGTGTCTTTGAGTACCGGCATGGAAATTCCGCGGAATAAACTCCTTTATGATATGGTAGATCTTCATTACACTCGTAATGACCATGATTTCAAAAGAGGAGTTTTTCGGGTCCGAGGTGATGTGATTGATGTCTATCCCGCTTATTCTGATGAAGGGTTACGAATCACCATGTGGGGTGATGAAATTGAGACCCTTCAACTATTTGATACCGATTCGGGGAATATCATCGAAGAGGTTCAGGAGTTTAAGATTTATCCCGCATCTCATTATGTGACCACAAAGTCTCGACTTGAACAGTCCATTGATCAAATACGGGATGAGCTTCAATGGCGAACTAAAGTGCTTATTGATGAAGAGAAATTTCTGGAGGCTAAACGTCTTGAGCAGCGCACCTTATTTGATATCGAGATGATTCAGGAAATTGGATATTGCTCAGGAATTGAGAATTATTCCCGATATTTGAGCGCCCGAAAACCGGGAGAACGACCCTTCTGTTTGATGGACTATTTCCCGGATGATTATCTTGTTGTTGTAGACGAAAGTCATCAAACCATTCCTCAGATTTCAGCCATGTACGGTGGCGACCGATCCAGAAAAGTACAGCTGGTGGATCACGGCTTCCGCCTTCCCTCTGCCATGGATAACCGCCCCCTTACCTTTGACGAATGGGAGGCCAATGTGAACCAGGTAATATTTGTGAGTGCAACTCCTAGTGACTATGAGCTTGAAAAAAGTGGCGGTGTGTATACTGAACAGATTATCCGTCCTACTGGTTTAATGGAGCCCGAAATTGAGGTTAGACCTCTCGGAAATCAGGTGGATGATTTACTGGAGGAAATCCGGGTTCGTATCGCCAAAAAAGAACGTGTTTTGGTAATTACTTTGACTAAGCGTTTAAGTGAAGAGCTCAGTGAGTATTTAAAAAATCTGGGTATTTCAGCTGCCTATATGCATAGTGAGTTAGACGCACTGGAGCGGATTGAAGTGATTTACAAATATCGCCGTGGTGATTATGATGTGCTGGTTGGAATCAACCTTTTGCGGGAGGGAATTGATATCCCCGAACTTAGTTTGGTTGCCATTATGGACGCGGATAAGGAAGGCTTCCTTCGTTCGGCTACTTCTCTTTTCCAGATCGTTGGTCGTGCTGCCAGAAATGTAGAAGGCAAAGCCATTTTGTATGCGGATAAAATAACCGATAGCATGCAAAAAGTACTGGACGAAACCGAGCGTCGGCGTAAAGTTCAGGATGATTATAACAAAGAGCATGGCATTACTCCAACCACCATCGCCAAAGAACTTAAACCGCTCGTGGACCCATCTCTGATTTCTAACCAGAAATTCGATTACGAAGGTGAGGCTGCAAAAGCTGCCGAACAGGATTATTTGGAAACTATTAAAGTAGCCGAAGATGGTATTCAGTATAAAGCAAGCCCTGCAATGAATGAAGTTACTTTTGAAAGCAAAGACAAGCTTATTGCTCACCTTCGTGAAACGATGTTACAATCCGCAAGAAATATGGAGTTTGAGGAAGCCGCGCGAATCAGAGATCAGATCGGGAAACTGGAGAAGGAGTTGTAGTAGGTGTGAGTTTTAAGAAATGAGTTGCTACACGTCCTGAGTTAAGCAATCGGTTAGGTTTGTCATAAAAACTTTGCCTTAACAAAGCTCTGGATTCTCCCGAAGGAATGCCCTTGGCACTGCCTTCGTGGGAAAGGCTATAAATCAATGCACAAAAAAAGGGAGCAAGCGTTCAAGCTCACCCCCTGAGGGATTTATGGAGTTTTTTCCAAATAATTAACTAATAGACTATAAACCTCCAGCCCGGTTAATTATTTTCCTTCATTCCGACTTTTTTACAAAGTCGGCCTAACTCCTTCAGCTCCTCAGAGGTAAGCGACGAAAATTCTTCGACAATTTTTTCAACATGGGCGGGAAAATATCCTGAAATAAAGTCCTTTCCTTCTGTAGTTAAGCTCACTATGGATGCTCTTCGGTCGTTTGGATCGGTTTCACGCTTCACGTAATTCCGCTTCTCGAGATTGTCTATCACCAATGTGATATTCCCCCCGGTTTTCAGAATCTTTCTCCCAAGTTCTTTTTGGTTCGATGGTCCCAAATGTAGTAACGCCTCAAGTATCCCAAACTGACTAACCGTCAATCTTTCACAAGATTCAGCCAGATAAGTACTCAGTCTGTGATTAATACTCTCTGTTGCTCTCGTCATTTTGATGAACGTGTTCAGAGACTCGATTTCCTTTTTTGATCCTTTGAAATGTGTAGGCATGCTCAATTATACTATTTGTTTAACATTAAACAAACATGGGCATAATAGTACCTGTTCAATCTAAATCGTAAAGAATAGTAACCGGTGCATGATCAGACATATCCCAGTCTTTTTCGATGTGGGCTTCGACCGCTTTGTTTGCTAATTCCGGACTTGCCATGTGGTAATCAATTCTCCAACCCTTATTTCTTTCCTTAGATGCAGCGCGGTAACTCCACCATGAATAGAGATCTGCCTCCCCGGGATGAAGGTTTCTGAACACATCTTCGTAACCCAGCTTCAGGAAATCGGTTACCCATTTTCGTTCTTCCGGTAAGAATCCAGAGTTATTGTGCTGTTTAGATGGATTGTGAATGTCGATTTCTTCGTGGCAAATATTGAAGTCCCCACAGATCAGCGTAGGTTTTACATCATCAGATAACTTCTTTCCAAAAGCTGTAAAATCATCAAGAAATTTCATCTTTAAATCCTGGCGATGATCTCCACTGGAACCACTTGGGATATACACCGAAACCAATCTGAAGTTTTCGTACTCAAGGGACAACACCCGGCCTTCACGGTCAATCCAGTCAACTCCAATACCTTCCTGAACCGAAAGAGGTTCCTTTTTGCTGTAAATCGCCACTCCGGAATATCCTTTTTTTTCTGCCACATAATAGACCTGATGATATTCCTGCTCTTTTAGTTCCTCCGGTACTTGCTCAATATCAGCTCGGAATTCCTGAAAACAGATTATATCTGGGGATGTTTTTTCGATCCACGTCATTAGCCCTTTCCGATAAGCTGCTCTGACCCCGTTAATATTATACGAACTGATTTTGAGCATTATGCTCCTTTCAGGATTGCGTACTTCCGCTTTCCAACTTTCAATACTTTTTCTTCTCCTGATGAAAGCGAGAGTTCAAGCCCAATGTCACCCACCTTCTCATCGTCTATACTCACTCCGCCTTGTTTGATAAGGCGTTTTGTTTCACCGTTACTTTGAGAGAAGTTAAGTTCTGAAATGATATCTAATAATCGGGTCGCTTCGTCTGCTTTCAGTTCAAGCTCCGGGGCGTCATCAGGCACTTGTTTATTGATGATGGTTTGCTCGAAATGTTCTTTTGCTGATTTTGCTCCTTCTTCTCCGTGATAAAGCTTGGTTATAGCAAATGCCAGATCATGCTTCGCATTTCTTGGATCTTTTTCTGCCTTTTCTTTGATGGCGGGAAGTTCTTCGGTCTGGACATCCGTCACCAGCTCGAAATAAGTATAGATCAGGTCATCCGGAATTGATAACGACTTACCATACATATCATTAGCCGCTTCGTCAATTCCTATGTAGTTATCATAAGATTTCGACATTTTTGCAGAACCATCAGTACCTACCAATAGCGGCATCATCAAACAAACTTGTGGCTCAATATTGCTGTCTTTTTGAAGTTGACGGCCAACCAGCAAATTAAATTTCTGATCCGTTCCCCCGAGCTCTACATCATTTTCAAGATGAACAGAATCCTGTCCCTGCGCCAACGGATACAAGAATTCGTGTAAAGAAATGGGTTCGTTATTATTGAAGCGTTTTGAAAAATCGTCGCGTTCGATCATTCGGGCTACGGTGGTTTTTGATGCTAAGCGAATTACATCAATAAAACCCATTGAACCAAGCCAATCATTGTTATTGACAATTTGAAGTCTGGAAGTATCCAGAATTTTTTGCGCCTGATCGATATATGATTGAGCATTTTCCTGCACTTCTTCTGCTGTAAGTGGTGGGCGGGTAGAGTTTTGACCCGTTGGATCTCCAATCATTGCTGTAAATCCACCAATTATCAATACTGCATCATGTCCCAGGTCCTGGAACTGACGCATTTTTCTGAGAACCACTGAATGTCCAAGGTGGAGATCAGGGCGAGTTGGATCAACGCCAAGCTTAATTTTAAGAGGTTTATTTTCTTTTGCTGATTTCCTGAGCTTTTCTTTTAGCTCGTCAATAGGAACAATTTCAGTAGTTCCTCTTTGAATGATTTCCAGTTGTTCTTCTACAGGAAGAAATTCCATTTAATTTTCGTTTTGATCTATCGTTTCGTTCAAAAATGGTAGGTTGTTTACCGGATTATATTTGCTAAGATTTTCCTGAATGGTTTCAGTATAGCCTTCTGCTCCCGGGTAAATAAAAGCGACTGCCTCATACGTCCATGGCCCTAAATATATGATGTATGGGTAGAGCAAAGAATTGTCTCTGACCTCTTCTTTAGGAATATTGAAACCTGCCAGAAGAAGAAGAATGGTACTTATAATCATTCCGCTTTTCAGTATTCCAAAGAGCGCTCCGAGAACTCTGTTAACTGCACTTAGCTTAACTGCTTTCAATAATTCTTTGGTTAAATATGCAATCAGGGCTACCACACAAAGTGTCCCTAAGAAAAGAAGTGCAGCCGAAAGAAAAGGGATATAGGCTGCGGCTTCATCTTCAAAAAATGGTTGAATCAACACACTCAGCGCATCCATATATTTGAATGTCAGAAATACGGCTAGAGTAATTCCTACAATATTGAGGACCTCTTTTACTATTCCATTTACTGCTCCTTTATAAGCAAAGTATAGTAACGGAACGGCTATAATGAGGTCGAGGATTTCCATCAGCCGACGAGCTCCTCTTTAACAATCTTGCTCACCAAAGAACCGTCTGCTTTTCCTTTGAGCTGCCCCATGATTGGGCCCATCACCTTACCCATGTCTTGTGGACCAGAGGTCCCCATTGCAGATATTTTTTCCCTCACAATTTTTCGAACATCATCTTCGCTCATCATTTCCGGCAGGTAAGCCTCTATAATTTCCAGCTCCATTTCTTCATTAGCAACAAGGTCTTCCCTGCCCCCATCAGTAAACTGAGTAATAGATTCTTTTCTTTGCTTTGCTGCTTTTGTAAGAACCTGAAGTGCTTGTTCATCAGAGAGGTCAGCTTCGCCACCTTGTCTTTCGGCAATCTCTTTTTCCATCAATTTAGCCTTCAAAGATCTAAGCACACGTAGTCTATCCTGATCTTTAGCTTTCATTGCAACTTTCAGGTCTGAAAAAATCTGTTCTTTGATACTCATTTTCTTTCTCGTTTGGTGGTGAAAAGTAAGCAAAAAAAAAGGTTACACAATTCGCTTGTATAACCTTTTAAATTTGTTTTGTTACGTTATCAAGCTTTATTCTTCTGAATAAATTCTTTTACGTTGTCCTGCTCAACCATTGCCTCGCGATAAGAGTACTTACCACTCTCATTTTTGGTTGAGATAATAACTTTAGCCATTCTTTTGGCCGCCATTTTCGCCTGAAGTGCATCTGCACCAAATACTTGTTTCTTAGCCATGGTTCAACCTTATTTAATTTCTTTATGAACAGTATGCTTGCGAAGAACAGGATTGTATTTCTTCATCTCCATACGGTCAGTTTGTGTACGTCGGTTTTTAGTAGTCACATACCGGGAAGAACCTGGCTTCTCGGTACATTCCAAAATTACCTGAACTCTGTTACCTTTTGCCATTGTTCTATACTTGTTTTAAAAGTGTACCTTTGCGACGCGCATCTTTCAATACTTCAGTGATCCCTTTCTTATTGATCGTTCTGAGTGTTTTTGCAGATACTTTGAGTGTAATCCACTTATCTTCTTCAGGGATGTAGAATCGTCTTTTTTGCAAGTTCAAATGAAAGCGGTGCTTTGTCTTGTTGTTAGACTTTGAGGAACGGTAACCGTTCATCGCCTTCTTTCCAGAAATATCGTCTCTTCGCGACATTGTTTTTAGGTTATTTCGTTTTTTAGATAGACACCAAAGATAGGGGTATAATTCTCAAAACTCAACGATTTTGATTCCAAAAAAACAGAAATTTTTAGTTATCCACTGATTTTTAAGTTTTCCACAATTAGAAAGCGGGGCTCGCTCTCCAAATTTAACCCCAAAACCCTTAGCTCTATTTTTTTTAATATTGGCCCTGCCTTTTTTTGTTTTTGCCCTTAATAGCCCTATTTTCTGGCGTTAAAAAACTCATCTAAACAAGCTATCACCCTAATTTATGGCTAAAAAACAAGGTTCCGACTACAAGGCTTCAAATATACAGGTTTTAGAAGGTCTTGAGGCGGTTAGAAAACGCCCTGCGATGTACATTGGCGACACAGGGCAGAGAGGACTTCACCACTTAATTAACGAGGTGGTAGATAACTCCATCGATGAAGCCCTTGCAGGACATTGCGATCATATTGTTGTACAAATAAACAAAAATGGATCTATGACTATTGAGGATAATGGTCGTGGTATTCCTGTAGATAAACATCCAAAGTTAGGAATCCCCGCTGTCGAGGTTGTTTTAACTAAACTTCATGCAGGCGGTAAGTTTGATAAAGATACTTACAAAGTATCCGGGGGATTGCACGGCGTTGGTGTTAGTTGTGTGAATGCTCTTTCTAACCTTTTTCAGGCTGAAATTCACAGGGGTGGAAAAATCCATAAAATGGAGTTTGAAAAAGGAATCACAACAACTCCACTGAGCGTCGCTGGAAAAACCGATCGAACAGGAACTATCATAACCTTTCATCCAGACGAAAGTATCTTTACTCAAACAGTTGAATTTAAGTTTAACATCATCGCAGAAAGGATGAGGGAGCTAGCCTTCCTTAACCCTGAAGTTACTATCGAGCTCATCGATGAAAGAGAGGAAGACGAAGAGCTTGGAAAGGAAGTGTACCACTACGAGGGTGGGGTTCGTGATTTTGTTCAATATCTGGATGAAGCGCGAGACACTTCTATGCCATCACCTATTTATATACAAGGTGAAGTTGAAGGGGTTCCCGTTGAACTGGCTATGCAATACAATAGTTCTTATGCAGAGAATGTGCACTCCTATGTTAATAACATTAACACACGTGAAGGAGGAACTCACGTTTCTGGTTTCAGGCGAGCACTCACCCGGTCCTTAAAAAGCTATGCTGACAAGAACAATATCATAAAGTCGAAAAGTAAGATTACTATTTCCGGAGAAGATTTCAGAGAAGGTCTTACCGCTGTACTTTCTGTTAAGGTTGCTGAGCCCCAGTTTGAAGGCCAAACCAAAACCAAGCTTGGAAATTCAGAGGTCCAAAGCGCAGTTGAGGTTACGGTTTATGATCAGCTGAATGAGTATCTGGAACAAAACCCAAAAATTGCCAAGAAGGTTATTGAAAAAGTTGTTCTCGCTGCTGAAGCGAGAGAGGCAGCAAGAAAGGCTCGTCAACTTGTACAGCGTAAAAGTGTTATGAGTGGTGGCGGACTTCCGGGTAAGCTCGCTGATTGCTCAATAAAAGACCCTGAACACTGTGAAATATACTTGGTTGAGGGTGATTCCGCGGGCGGATCTGCAAAAATGGGTCGAAACCGAAGTTTTCAGGCGATTTTGCCACTACGTGGTAAGATTTTGAATGTTGAAAAAGCAAAAATCAACAAGATTCTTGAGAATAAAGAAATCCAGGCAATGATTACTGCATTTGGTTCAGGAATTGGTCATAGCGAAGAAGAGTTCGAGCTGGAAAAGCTGCGATATCATAAAATTATAATTATGACTGATGCCGATATTGATGGATCTCATATTCGAACATTACTTCTCACGTTCTTTTACAGATATATGAGGCCGCTACTTGAAATGGGATACGTATACATAGCTACTCCTCCTTTATATAGAATTACAGCCGGTAAAAATATAGAGTATGCCTGGGATGAAGATACTCGCGAAAAACTGATCAAAGAATTCAAGAAAGGAAAACGGAAATTTGATGTTTCCAGGTATAAGGGTCTTGGTGAGATGAACCCGGAACAGCTTTGGGAAACCACAATGGATCCGGAAACACGAACGCTTCAGCAAGTTTCTATAGAAAGCGCTGCCGGAGCGGACAAAATGTTCTCCACCTTAATGGGAGATGATGTGGCTCCACGAAGGGAGTTCATCGAGCGCAATGCTAAGTACGCAAAACTTGATATTTAACAGACATCTACAAGGATTAAGAATTTAATTTATGGCTAGAGAAAAGATTATACCAATAACCATTGAAGACGAAATGCAGTCATCCTACATCGATTATTCGATGTCGGTTATCGTGTCCCGCGCCTTACCTGATGTCCGAGACGGCCTCAAACCGGTACACAGACGAGCACTCTATGGAATGAGCGAGCTGGGCATGCTCCACAACAGGGGGTATAAGAAAAGTGCCCGTATTGTTGGTGAGGTTCTAGGTAAATATCACCCTCATGGTGACTCTGCAGTATATGATACTATCGTTCGAATGGTTCAGACTTTTTCGCTTAGATATCCACTGGTAGACGGTCAGGGAAATTTTGGCTCTGTTGACGGAGACTCTGCGGCAGCTATGCGTTATACAGAGGTTCGAATGGACCGAATTGCTGAAGAACTACTTACTGATATCAATAAAGAAACGGTAGACTACCAGCCGAATTTTGATGATACTCTTCAGGAGCCAACAGTGCTACCTGGGTCTCTCCCTAATCTTTTAGTAAACGGGTCTTCCGGAATTGCGGTGGGGATGGCAACAAATATGGCTCCTCATAACCTTACAGAGGTTATTGATGGGATCAATGCCTATATCGATAACAACGATATAGAAGTTAAGGAGTTAATGAAAATCATCACCGCTCCTGATTTCCCTACAGGAGGTATAATTTATGGTTATGAAGGTGTAAAGGATGCCTATGAAACTGGTCGCGGGAAGGTTGTTATCCGTGCCCGTGCTAATACTGAAGAGCTGCGTGGCGGAAGAGAACAAATTGTGATCACTGAGATTCCCTATCAGGTTAACAAAAGTACCCTGATTCAGAAAATTGCTGAACTCGTTAATCAAGAAAAGATTACTGAAATTTCTGAAGTTCGCGACGAGTCTGACAGAGAGGGAATGCGTGTCGTTATTATATTAAAGCGGTCTGCCAATGCTGGAGTGGTATTAAACCAATTATATAAGTATACCCAAATGCAGACCACTTTTGGTATTATCAACCTGGCTCTTGTTCAGGGCAGGCCAAAAGTTATGAATCTCAAAGAACTGATCTACCATTATGTAGAACACCGAATTGAGATTATAATTCGCAGAACCATTTACGACCTTGAGGCTGCCGAAGCCAGGGCCCATATTTTAGAAGGGTTAAAGATTGCTCTCGATAACCTTGATGAGGTTATCAAAACAATCCGCGCTTCTAAGAATCCACAAGTTGCGAATGTTGAATTAAGGAAGAAATTCGCTCTTACCGATATACAGGCGAAAGCAATTCTTGAAATGCGACTCCAGAAGCTTACCGGCCTTGAAAGAGACAAGATTGACACAGAGTATGCAGACATTGTAGACAAAATTGCTGCATTCCGGGTTATACTTTCTGACCGATCTCGTCAAACTCAAATCATTAAGGAAGAGCTTGAAGACCTGAAAGCACGGTACGGAGATGAGCGACGAACACAAATTGTCTACTCAGCAGAAGATTTCAATGTGGAAGACATGATTGCTGATGAAGATGTCGTTGTTACCATTTCAAACAAAGGCTTCATCAAACGGATGCCTGTTAGCGGTTATCGCAGACAGCGTCGTGGCGGTAAAGGAATGAAAGGAACAACAACCCGTGACGAAGAATATGTAGAACATTTATTCGTAGCGACTAACCATAACTATATCCTTTTCTTTACAGAGAAAGGTCAATGTTATTGGTTGAAGGTGTACGAAATACCTGAAGGCGGTCGACTTTCTAGAGGTCGTGCGATTGTTAATCTGATTGAAATTGATAAGGACGACGCGATTAAAGCTTTTGTTCCTGTTAAAACATTGGATGATGAAGAGTATGTTAAAAATCATTCTATCATAATGTGTACGCGGGAAGGTCAGATTAAGAAGACCTCGCTAGAAGCTTACAGCAGGCCCCGGCGTGATGGAATCATCGCTATCAATATTAAAGATGATGATAGCTTACTTGGTGCTGAACTAACTGATGGTGATTGCAATATCATTCTCGCTAATAAAAATGGTCGGGCTATCCGCTTCCATGAATCCGACGCACGTGAAATGGGCAGAAATACTTCCGGAGTTCGCGGAATGACTATTGGTAAAAATGACGAAATCGTTGACATGGTGGTGATCAAAAACACTCATGAAGCCACCGTTCTTGCCATCTCTGAAAATGGGTATGGTAAACGTTCACTAGTTGACGATTACAGAGAACAGTCTCGTGGCGGCAAAGGAGTAATCACTTTAAAGGTTACCCCAAAAACCGGGAACCTGATTGCTCTCAAAGAGGTAACAGACGCCGACGACTTGATGATTATTACCGAACGAGGTAAGGTAATCAGAATGAGTTGTGGCGGTATCCGAACCATGGGTAGAAATACTCAGGGCGTCAGAATTATGAGGCTTGATTCTGATGGCGCGATTGCTGCAGTTACCAGAGTTGTTAATGAAGATGAGGACGCAGAAGAAGAGTCTTAAACTTCTGCTTGTTTTTAATTATTACAAATCCCGCTCATTCGTTTGAGCGGGATTTTTTATTGGTTCAACATTTCCTCAAGAAGGGCTTTTCTTTTCTTTCTCAAACTTTCCGGCCCTTCAATTTCGATTGCATTACCAAATTGCAATAACCACTCATTCAGAAAGTCCAAATTATCGAAATAGAAGCTCACCTGAATTTTTTTGGTTTTTTTCTCCGATATCTTAAAAATTTTAGCCGGTATATTTCCCCTGAATCGCTCTAAAAAACTTTTTTCGATTAATACCTTTACCAAAACCGATCGCTCGTTATTTCTAAAAATTAACCCCTCTATATCGATCTCTTTTTCTTCTTTTATTTTCTCATCCAAAATTTCGATTTCTTGCATCTGATCAAGTATAAAATTCCGCACTTCTCCTCTAATGTGAGATTTACCAATCATATTCCAATGATCTTCATAAAACACCAGGATGTACGGATCCACTTTTCGAACCGAGGTCTCTCCTGACTTAGTAGTGTACAAAAACTGGACCCTATTTTTTTGAGCAATTGCGCTACTCAATAAATACCAGTCGCCACCATCCTTCTTTTCTCCCCCAAATTTCAAATACGGGTCAACTATAGTTTTAGATTCAAGCGAGATCATTAATTCTTTTAGTTCGTCCGGGAGAACATTCTTTATTTTGAGCTCTACTCCTTGAGCGTCTTCTACTAACTGCTTGTCTACCTGAGACTTAACAAAGTTTAAGCCAACCATGATTGTGGCTAACTCTTTTGAAGTGAACATCAATGGCGGGACCTTATATCCAGGCATTACCCCATAACCACTGTATTTGTCCCAGGTTACAGGAACATTTATTTCCTGTAACACATTGAAATCCCTGAATATAGTCCGTCTACTTACGCCGAATTTTTCGGCGATTTCTTCCACGGTAAGTTTCTTTCCGGGCTGTTGAAGCAAAAGCATTAGTTTTAATCTTCTTTCAGAGCTATTCACTTTGGGTTCTTTTTAATTCAACAATTGATTTCCCTCTATAGAACTCAGATTCTAATACTTTATCAAGGCAGGTTATTTTTACCTCAAAGGGTTCATCTATTTTTTTTAGCTCGCCCTCAACTTCGCTTTCTCCTTTTAGAAATATAATTTCATTCCACTGTTTACCGGCTAAAAAATCTATCAGCTCAAACACCTTAAATGCATGCTTACTGATAATTGTATACCCTTTAACTTCAACTTCGGCTATCGGGCCGCTATTTACAACTATATTTTTTAGGTTTAATTTTGAAGATATGTGTTTGGCTACCATCATCTTCTTTTTTACGATATCATTGAGAATAAAGCTTTTCTCAGGGAAACAAATTGCTAGTGGCACACCAGGAAGCCCCCCTCCTGTTCCTGTATCAATAATTTTTTGAGCCATTTGAAATCCTTGTGTAGTTGATATCAAAAGGGAATGCTTTATGTGCTCGAAAAGTGTTTCATGTGAAACATCTCTACTTACGAGGTTAACTTTATTGTTCCACCACATCAACTGATCTGAATATTCTTTTAGCTGTATAAAATGCCCGTCTAGAAGACTATTAAGGGTTACGAGGTCTTCTTTGGTGATGTCGGTATATTCAACTTGATGTTTCACATGAAACATTATCGTTTTAGATAAACCATAAGCACAGCGAGGTCGCTTGCAGAAACACCACTTATTCTTCCTGCTTGTCCAATGGTTTCGGGCCGGACCTTAGAAAGCTTTTGATAACCCTCCGTAGAAAGGCTTTTGATTTTGGAGTAATCAAGCTTTTCTGGTATCGTGGTGTTTTCCTTTTTGCTAAGCTCCTCTACCATTTCAAACTCTTTTTGAATATATCCTGAGTACTTAATCTGAATTTCAACTTCTTCGGTTACAAAATTATCCTTTGTGATTGCGCCAGCCTTTGCTAATAGTTCTTCGTCGCTTTCAAGCATATCAGAAATAGAAATCTGAGGCCTTGAAAGAACAGTAAAAGCTTTAACTGGCTGGAACAGTTTTGAAGTTCCTTTTTTCTCTAACATGGGGTCCATCTGTTCCGGGCGAACTGTTTGATTCAGAAACAAGTCGTGTAACTCGTCAATCTCCTTCTTTTTCTTCAGAAGTTTATGGTAACGATCTTCTGAAGCCAAACCAATCTTGTAGCCTAATTCCGTAAGCCTTAAATCTGCGTTATCCTGACGAAGTAGTATTCTGTGTTCTGCCCTGGAAGTAAACATTCGGTAAGGCTCTTCTGTCCCTTTATTAATCAGGTCGTCAATAAGAACCCCGATGTATGCTTCTGATCTTTTTAAAATGAAGGGTTCTTTCCCTTTTACTTTAAGGCCTGCATTTATCCCAGCCATTAATCCCTGGCAAGCAGCCTCTTCATACCCTGTAGTTCCATTAATCTGACCAGCAAAAAACAGTCCGTCAACTTGCTTCGCCTCAAGGGTTCTCTTGATTTGATGAGGAGGAAAATAATCATATTCGATGGCATAACCAGGGCGAATCATAACTACATCTTCGAAACCCGGAATTGTTTTTAACGCTTCATACTGAGTTTCCTCCGGAAGAGAAGTTGAGAATCCATTCAAGTACATCTCATAGGTATTCCAGCCCTCGGGCTCAAGGAATAACTGGTGCCTGTCCTTATCGGCAAATCGATTTATTTTATCTTCAATACTTGGACAATATCTTGGGCCAATAGATTTAATCCTGCCATTGAACATGGGGCTGCGGTCAAAGCCTGTTTTTAACACCTTATGAACTTCATCATTGGTATAACCAATCCAGCAGGTTAACTGCTTGTCAACTTTCGGAAGGTCTTCCGGTCTTGTAAGAAATGAAAAAGGAGTCGGGCTTTCATCACCATATTGAATTTCCAGCTTAGAGTAATCAATCGAGCGCCCATCTACTCTTGGAGGGGTGCCTGTTTTAAGCCTACCTATTTCAAAACCCAACTTCTCAAGGGCTGCAGAAATTCCTATTGATGCCCGCTCTCCTGAACGGCCGCCACCATACTGACTTTCTCCAATATGAATCAAACCATTTAAAAAAGTACCGCTGGTTAGTACTACAGCGTTTGCATAAAATCTTTGGCCTGTTTGAGTTACAACCCCAGTAACTTTACTGCCCTCTTCTGAAATAAGATCTACAACATTATCCTGACGAAATGTGAGGTTTTCTTTCTCTTCAAGAAGCTCTCTCATCCTTTGAGCATATAACATTCGGTCGCTTTGGCACCGAGGACTCCACATTGCCGGCCCCTTACTTCTATTAAGCATTCTGAACTGAACACCAGACTCATCGCTTACTATCCCTGAAAGGCCGCCCAGAGCATCAATCTCTCTTACGAGCTGGCCTTTTGCTACCCCACCCATCGCCGGGTTGCAAGACATTTTTGCAATTGCTTCGAGGTTCATTGTGATCAAGAGCGTCTTAGCACCAAGTTGAGCAGACGCTCCCGCGGCTTCACTGCCTGCGTGGCCAGCGCCAACAACTATTACATCATATGTCGGATAGATAGACGGCATTAGTGTTTGTTTATTATATTCTTAGGCAATTTTTTACCTAAAACCTTTTCTAGAAGATATAAAAAGAAAAAGCCTTGAACTACTATCGTAACCCAAGGCTTTAATTGCGATCCGGAAGGGACTCGAACCCTCGACCTCCTGCGTGACAGGCAGGCGTTCTAACCAACTGAACTACCGGACCTTTTTGAGAGCCCTAAATATACATAGGTATTCCAAAGGAAGTCAACACCTGTCTCTATAAAGAATTAAATATTTTTCTTAAAGCAGAGACTTAATAGCAGACTGTATTTCTTTGCTCTCAGGCTTAACCTTGCTTCTAAAGCGCCGGATTAAGTTTCCTTCTTTATTGATCAGAAATTTTTCAAAGTTCCAGTTTATTTCTCCTTCAAAATCCTGATTCGGTTGAGAAGTTAAATAACCAAATAACGGGTCCTGATCTTCCCCTTTTACTGAAACCTTAGAGCTCATAGGAAAAGTTACACCGTAATTAAGTGTACAGAATTGTTTAATGTCTTCTTCTGTGCCCGGCTCCTGCCCTTTAAAGTTATTTGCAGGAAATCCTAAAATTACAAGGCCATCATCACTATATTCCTCATAAATGGCTTGAAGCCCTTCGTATTGAGGGGTGTACCCACATTTGGAAGCAACATTTACTATCAGGATCACTTTTCCCTTGTATTTTTCGAGGCTCATCTCATTCCCATCGATATCTGTAACAGGGAACTCGTATAGAGTTTCATTGATCGGATTAGTAAAAGCAGACATCATTGCGAATAAGACTACTGTAAGTATTATCTTCATAACATAAAGTTTAAAATTTGCGTTATCCTTAGAACTTATATTACGTACTAATTCATTCCTTATGAAAAAATATTCCTCTGTACTTCTATTTTTTGTAGGCCTACTTCTCATTTCTGACTATTCGTTTGCTCAAATGTTTTCTGTTGGCGAATCGAATAGACAAGTACAAGCCTCCAATTCCTACCTTAGACTAGGTTTGGCACCATTTACATTTGATTTTCAGGGAAACCGTTTGGAAAACCCTAACTCCACAACTTTAGAGCTTGATAATACTGCCTTTTATGTAGCATTTGAGACGCCAGGTGTTATACTAAACCTTATGCTTGCAAATAAGCTAACAGGATTAGAAGATCAAAGTCTTTTTGACCTTGCCTTTACTCTAACTAATCGTTTTGCTTTTATAAGGGGACGGTCTGTTCAGGCAGGTGTTCCAATTCAGTTATATAGTTCTATTACCGGTGTAAATAGTGATCGAAGTAACGAAAACTTCAATCAGGCAAATTTTGCAGTTGGGGCAGGGGCTTTCATTGGTTTCCGGTTTTCGAATAAAATAATCTTCTCGAATGAATTCATACCCGGCTATGGGTTTAGTAATTCGAATGGTGGGTTTATTGGTGGTAGTATGTACTATCTGAGAGGAAAAAGCCGGCTAAACTTTATTAATATTTTTGCTGGGCGATCTTTAAGTATTGGATATGATTTTAACTATCGCTCTTTTGATATTGAGGATGAGATATACGACTTTGATTTTACTTCTCATTTAATAACACTAGGGATTTCTTTGTGAAACCGGACAAATTATTACTCGAACTTGAACAGCTCCTGGAGCAAAGTGGGTACCGTTTGAGAAAAGAGCGCGGAACCTTTCGAGGGGCAGATTGTATTATTGAGGGGGATAAACTTGTACTAGTAAATAAAAACAAACCTGTCGAATCCCAGCTAGGAACTATCGCACGGGTTCTCGGGCAAATTGACTTGGATGGCGTTTATGTAAAGCCCATCGTACGTAAAGAGCTGGATAAACTTTGGGATCGTCTTGAGGTAATCCCCGAATCAGCTAGTGATTTGGAGTTAGAATAAATGAAGGTCACGTTTCTTGGAACCGGTACATCAATGGGTGTTCCAGTGGCAGGCGGGTTTAAGCGTAAGGAATTAGCTCATGACCCTAGAAATGAACGAACCCGCTGCTCTGCCTGGATTCAAACAGAAAACACCTCTCTAGTTATTGATACCGGGCCTGAATTCAGAATTCAAAGCATTCGATCTGATGTCAAAAATATTGACTATGTCCTGATTACTCACGAACACATGGATCATATCGCGGGTCTCGATGACCTTAGGATGTACAATTACGTTTCCAAAGACCCAATACCGGTTTTTACAACTGAGACCGCTGTTCGCTCAATCAAAAAAAGGTTCGACTACATGTTTGGAGAGAACAAGTATCCGGGGTCAACATCGCTGAGCTTAACCGTGATTGAATCAGCTATAACATTAAATGAATTAAAAATAACTCCACTCCCGGTTTATCATGGGGACTTAAATATACTTGGCTTTCGTATTAATGGTTTTTCTTACTTAACAGATGTAAAAACCATTCCGGATTCTACTAAAAAACTCATCAAGGGAAGCGAATGTTTAGTTTTGAGCGCCCTTCGCTGGGAGCCCGAACACCCAACTCATCTAACTATTCCTGAAGCAATTAAATTGATTGAAGAACTTGAAATTGCTCAGGCTTATCTGATCCACATGAATAGCTATGTAGATCATCAGGAAACCAACGATCGGCTCCCATCAAATATTCGGCTTGCTTACGATATGCAAACCATTGAAATAGATTAAAGGAACTTCTTGTAATCCGCAGCTGCCTTTAGCTGCTCTACGATTTGCTTTACTCCCTGGGCTTTATCAAGATTACAAACAAGAATAGCGTCATCCGTTTCAACTACTGCAAGATTTTCTACACCAACCAGAGAAATCATTTTATCGCTTGATGATAGTACCAGGTTCCCCCCTGATTCAGCAAATGTGGCGTTCACTGTTTGAACAGAATTTCCCTGCGCATTCTTTTCAGCCAAGTCGTACACTGCAGTCCAGCTGCCCACATCATTCCACCCAAACTCTCCGGGCACTACAAATACCGATTCTGCGCTTTCCATAATTCCATAATCAATAGAAATTGATTCACACGAATAATAAAAATCGTTTATCGCGGCATCGTGAGTAGGACTGTATAACTCCGGAGAAGCTGTTTTCACCTCTTCATACATTTCAGGAAGGTGCTTTTCCATTTCCCTTAGCACTGTTGATGCCTTCCAGATAAACATTCCGCTGTTCCAAAAATAATTCCCGGACTCAACAAATCTATTTGCTGTAATTTCATCCGGTTTCTCCGTAAAAGCTTTTACCGAATGAACTGTATTTCCCTGAACCAATTCTGTGACTGAGTTATCCGCATGAATATAGCCGAAACCTGTTTCCGGTCTGCTTGGGTTAATCCCAATAGTAACCAAGTGATCGCCGGACTCTGCTTTAGCAATCGCGCTTTTTAAAACATTATTGAAGCCTTCGGGGTCTGTAATATGATGATCTGCAGGAAGCACAACCATGACCGCATTCGGGTCCTTCTTGTGGAGTAATTCCGCGGCTATTGCTACACATGGCGCTGTATTCTTAGCTACTGGTTCTCCTACAATATTTTGTGCCGGCACCTTAGGAAGTTGTTCCTTCACTATGGAAACGTAACTATCGTTAGTCACCACCATTATTCTTTCCTGGGGGATAATTTCCTCGATCCTTTTAGCAGTGTTTTGAATCATTGTCCCTTCTCCAAAAAGATTCAAAAATTGCTTTGGTAACGACTTGGTGCTTTTCGGCCAAAATCGTGTGCCGGAACCCCCGGCCATAATTACTGCGTAAACCATTTAACTAATTTAATTGTTCTTCTTGATCGCAAAAGATACCCAATAACTATTTAACTCTCCTGTGATTCCGGGATATTTACTCGTGTTAAAGATATACTAAACACAGACCCTTTATTTGGCTCGCTTTTAATTTTAAGCTGCTCACCGTGCGCCTCGATGATGTGTTTTACAATTGCCAAACCAAGCCCGGTTCCGCCTCTTTCTCTTGATCTGGATTTGTCTACTCTGAAAAAGCGCTCCGTTACCCTTGGGAGGTCCGCCTCATCAATTCCCATTCCTGTGTCAGAGATGGACAGATTTAATTTCCCCTGTTGCTTTTCTGAACGCTCAACTAATATCTCAACTTTTCCGCCCTGAACATTGTATTTAATGCCATTCTCTATAAGATTAATCAGAACCTGTTTCAACTGGTTTTTATCCGCCCTAACCTGAATGTTTCTATCAAAAGGATGAATTATGAGCTGTATGCTTTCTTTTTCTGCTTTATAATTAAGGCTCTCCGCTGTTTCATGGACAATATCGTGCAGATATATATTTTCAATTTCCGATTTTAACTCTCCGGTTTCGAGCTTAGAAATTTCCATCAAATCCTTAGTCAGATAAGTGAGCCGGTTTACATTCCGCATAGCCTTTTGTAGAAATGATCGGTTTACTTCTTCGTCCTCAAGAGCTCCGTTTAGCAGCGTTTCTATAAATCCCTGAATGGCAAAAATGGGTGTTTTTAACTCATGGGAAATATCCCCAATAAATTCTTTTCGGTAATTCTCAATCCGATTCAGGCGCTGAATCTCTCTCTCTACGGTTCTGCTGGATTTGATCAGATGCTTAATGATATAATCCAACTCATCATCATACAGGGTTCTCAGGTCTTCTATTTCTTCGAATCTCTTTTTCGAGATATTCTTTGAGACCTGCTCCAAGACCTGAATTCGACGAAACTGAAGGGCAAAGCTCACCAAATACGTTGTCAGAAAAACTCCGATCAGAATGGAGATGGAAATTGTAACCGACTGGTCTACTAACGTTTCGAAGTAAAACCGAGTCAACAGATAAGAAAATACTGCCGATATAACCGAAGTATAAATTGCTAACCGTATCCCAAGTTTATACACCCGGGATCTTCTTCGAGATTTACTCATTCCTTGAATCTATAACCTACACCTTTTACCGTCTCAATATAGTGATCTCCAAGCTTTTCTCTGATTTTACGAACATGAACATCCACAGTGCGGTCCACAACGTAAATATTATCACCCCAAACTTTATTTAATAAAGTTTGGCGATCCAGTACTTTTCCTTTTCGGCTGGCTAAAAAGAATAGTAATTCAAACTCTTTTCTTGGAAGCTGGAACTCCTTTTCCCCTTTTAAAACGATATATCGGTCTTTATTGATTTCAAGATCATGTACTTCAAGTTTATTCACCGATTCCTGTGTATCATCAAACCGACGCATTACAGCTTTAATACGTGAGATCAGTTTAGTCGTGCTAATAGGCTTAGTAATATAATCATCGCCACCCTTATTGAGCCCTTCTACTTCTGTTTTTTCATCACTTCGGGCTGTCAGAAAAATGATTGGAATGCGTTTTAGATCATCGTCCTTCCGCATGATTTCAACCGCCTCAAGGCCGTCCATCTTCGGCATCATGATATCAAGAAGTACCAAGTCCGGCTGGTTTTCTTTCGCTATAGCAATTCCTTCTTCTCCGTTTTCTGCTTTAAGAACCTGAAACCCCTCTTTCTTCAGATTATATTCAATCAGGTCCAGCAGGTCTGTTTCGTCATCAACTACAAGAATGGTTTTTTTAGCCACGAGTGCACGATTTTATGTTAAGCTTACAATTCATAATGGTACTAATGTCAGCCGCCAATATAAAATGAAGAAATTGTTACCTAACGATTCAGTAGAGCAAGGGATTTTCGAATCAAAGCAGATGTTTCCAATTCTCCGGATTCATTCAACACTTTCATTACGGCCTGCTCTGCTTCACGCGACTTAAAGCCTAATGCTTCCAGCGCCTGAATCGCCTCATTCATCTCTCCCTGCTGAGCTCCATTTGACTGAGCCGCCGAACTTACACCCGCAAGCTCTGATAGCTTTTCCTTAAGCTCAAGAATAATTCGCTCTGCAGTTTTCTTACCAATCCCCGGAACTCTTGAAAGAGCCACGGCATCACTTTGGGTAATTGCCGAAATAAGATTTGCTGCAGGTAATCCGCTCAGAATAGTTAGCCCGAGCTTTGGCCCAACTCCTTTCACAGTAATTAGTTTCTCGAATAAGCCTTTTTCATCCGCGGTAAAAAAACCAAACAGCCGTTGATCGCTATCAGTGATATGATGATATATTAGAAGTTTGATTTCTGAGCCCGCTGATGCTAATTGATCTGCCGTCTGACTGGAGACCTCTACTTTGTATCCAACCCCTTGTACATCCAATAATACCGAGTCTGACCTTTTTTCTTCAATATGTCCTTTCAGAAATGCTATCATAATCCCTTCACCCTCTCCGGATTATCTGCTACAAAACTTGCCCAATCTGATTTCTTATTGTTTTGATGTGTTTTCTTTGCTGAAGCCGGGATTCGTTTTCCGTTCATCATGTGGCACCAGGCTACTGCCAAAGCATCTGTGGCATCATTAGATAATTTTTCGTCCGGCAACTGAACCATTTTTTTTAACATAAAAGCGACTTGCTCTTTGCTGGCATTTCCATTTCCGGTGATGGATTTCTTAACCACTTTAGGGTAATACTCGGCGGCTTCCAAACCAGAATTTTTAATCGCTAGTATTGCTGCTGCCTGAGCGCGTCCAAGCTTCAGCATTGCCTGAGGATCAACTCCATAAATCGGAGTTTCAACAGCACATTTTGTCGGTTGAACAGATTTGATGATCGCTGAAACTTTCTCGAAAATAAATTGCAGTCGATCGGAGTGTTCCTCAATATGAGCCATTTTCAATACATCACAACGAAGAGCAATCAATTTACCATTTTCCTCGGTAAGCACAGCATACCCGGTGTTTCGGGAACCTGGGTCAATACCGAGGATGATGTCTGGCATTCAATTACTTTTTGTCTTTCAGATACAATTCAGTTATATCGTCGATGAGCTCTTGCGAAACTCCCGACGTTACAAAACCGCCATCATGGTAAAGGTTTTGCATGGTTACTTTTTTGGTAAGGTCGGAGAATAAAGTCACGCAGTAATCCGCACATTCATCTGCAGACGGATTCCCTAGTGGTGCAATTTTCTCTGCGAATACATACATACCGTCAAAATCATCAATTCCTGAACCGGCCGATGTCCTGGTCGGAGCCTGAGAAACGGTATTAACCCGAACTCCTTTTTTAAGTGCTAGATTATAGCCGAAATTTCTGGCAATACTTTCGAGAAGCGCTTTAGCGTCATTCATATCAGAATACTTTCTGAAAATTCGTTGCGCTCCGATGTAAGAAAGAGCAACAACGCTTGCTTCATCATTTAGCACGTCTTTCTCATCCGCAAACTTTAACACGCGATGCAGAGAAATTGCAGAGATATCCAGCGTTTTCTGGTACCAACTGTAATTCAATTCTTTATAGTCTACTTCTTTACGAATGTTGGGGGACATCCCGATCGCATGTAAGATGAAATCAACACCTCCGAATTTCTCCTTTACCTTATCCATCAATTCGGCCATTTCTTCATCGCTGGAAGCATCACAAGGAATAATTTCTGCGCCCGTTTCTTCTGATAATGCATTCAACGCCCCAAGTCTGAGTGCGATCGGGGCATTGGAAAGCACAAATTCTGCACCTTCTCTTTTACAGGCGAGTGCTATTCTCCAGGCGATACTTCGCTCATCCAGAGCTCCAAAAATAATTCCCTTTTTTCCTTTTAGTAATCCGTAACCGTCTGACATGTCTTATAATTTTTTAGGTTTGATTTGCGCGGTAAAATACTACCATTTCGGATAAAAACGGAATTGGAATAGAGCGGTAAATTTTTAGTCTTCAGTATTACCCCTCATATGGATTTGAATCCATCAAATAAGCAAGAAGCTGGTTTTTATTTGGGTTTGAATGAATCCATTGATGAATTTCCTTGGCTTTTTTATAATCATCAGTGCCAAACCTTTCCTGATACATTTTTTCCCGCCGTATTTTTAACTCTTCCTTTTTAAGTTTCTTCTGCCACTCATCTGTGAAAAAGAAATTGAGATTTTTTATCAGGTCGCCTTTTGATGCAATAACCTCCCATTCCCCTTTATCCAACCAAATCCCATTACAATTTCCACAGCGATCCAAAAAGAATTCAATGTTAGGCCATATTTTGTACCGCTTGAGAATAGTTCCGCAATCAGCACAAAGTAATGCTTTTCGTTCTGGTATTGCTGGAAGAAGCCCTTCCGATTCACTAATAGTGCTTGCTTCACTGTCAATTTTATTTTTCTCAATCCAGTCAGAGTAGTCACTTGACGAAATCCAAATGCCGAAACAGCTTGAGCATTCATAACCTGATACTCTTTCATCCATTAGTTTTCGGTTCATTTTAGAATAGCAGTTTGGGCACTTCATAAATAATATTTTACCGTTATGTTTACGCCCAATGTACAAAGCACTCCTTGTTTTTTGAAAATCAATTTTTCTCATCTATCTCGAGCTTGCCTCACCCATAACTAAGTACAAATAATTATCCACATTCCTGTTGATAAACCTCTCTTAATGCCGTATTTTTATCGGCTCTGTAATTGGCGGAGAAAAATCTTGTTGTAACACTGTTACTACTCCATGTTTGATAATTTATCCTCAAATTTAGAAAAAGCCTTTCAGAACCTGAAAGGCGAAGCGCGGATCACCGATGTAAACATCGCTGAAACGGTGCGAGAGATACGTCGTGCTCTTCTGGATGCCGATGTAAATTTTGAGGTTGCCCGCCAGTTCACAGCCGATATTAAGGACAAAGTGCTTGGCTCTGATGTACTCACCGCGGTTAATCCCGGTCAACAGTTCACAAAAATTGTGTACGACGAACTGGTTGCAACTTTTGGTGGCGAGATGTCAGACATTGCCACAGCGCACACTCCTCCCACTGTTATTCTCATAGCTGGATTGCAAGGTTCCGGTAAAACCACTTTCTCTGGAAAGCTGGCCCGATACCTTAAGCAGGAGCATAAACGGAACCCGCTTCTTGCTGCCGCCGATGTTTATCGCCCTGCTGCCGTAAACCAGCTAAAAACACTCGCAGAACAAATAGACGTGCCTGTCTATTCAATCGAGCAGCAAGATGCTGTTCGTGTTGCCAAAGAAGCCGTTTCGATGGCTAAAAGCCTGGCTATGGATACCGTGATCATTGACACGGCAGGTCGTTTGCATGTGGATGAAGAGATGATGAAAGAGGTTGCGGAAATTAAAAAAGCCGTTAACCCAAATGAGATTTTGTTTGTTGTTGATTCGATGACCGGACAGGACGCGGTTAACACAGCAAAAGAATTCAACGAGCAACTTAATTTTGATGGCGTAGTTTTAACCAAACTCGATGGTGACACCCGTGGTGGTGCAGCCCTTTCTATCAAAACTGTAGTTGATAAACCGATTAAGTTTGTGAGTACCGGCGAAAAACTGGATGCTCTTTCCCCATTCTACCCTGACCGTATGGCTCAGCGTATTCTTGGAATGGGTGACGTGGTTTCCCTTGTTGAAAAAGCTCAAAAAGAATTTGACGAGAAAGAAGCTGAACGCCTTCAATCGCGCATCAGTTCTGACAAGTTTGATCTTGAAGACTTCCTCGCTCAAATACAGAAAATTAAAAAGATGGGAGATCTTGGAGATCTCGTATCTATGATCCCCGGCGCCAGCAAAGCTATAGAAAATGCAGATATTGATGATGATGCTTTTAAGCCCATCGAGGCAATTATCTATTCTATGACGCCGGAGGAGCGTCAGGACCCAAGTGTATTAAATGGCAGTCGAAGACGGCGCATTGCGAAAGGTTCTGGCACCACTGTTAAAGAGATCAACGATCTCATTAAACAGTTTGATCAGATGAAGAAAATGATGAAGACCATGTCCAAAATGGGAAAAATGGGCCGGGCTCTTCATGGATTGAAAAATCTGCCAATGGGCCGATAAAGAACTTAGATAACACAAAAACTCAACTGAGGAACATCATTGATTAAGATTAGACTACAACGTAAAGGGCGTATTCGTCGTCCTATTTATCATATCGTAGTTGCAGATAGCCGTTCTCCACGTGATGGACGAATCATCGAGCAAGTAGGCCGATATGATGGCGTTACCGAAAAGAAAGAGACCATACTGAACGAAGATCGTATCATGTACTGGTTAGAAACTGGTGCACAACCAACCGATTCTGTGCGTAAAATTCTTCGCCGTGAAGGACTACTTTATAAGCGCCACCTTATCATGTGGGGTAAAAGTGAAGAAGAAATTGAAGCTGCGCTGGCGGAATGGAAAGCCTACCGCGAATCTAAAGCGGATACAGAAGTAACCCGAAAAGAGCAGGTTCAGGCTTCTCTTGCTGCTGAAGAAAAAGCAATGAAAGAGCAGGTTGTTAAGAAAGCAGAAAAAGCTGCTGCTGAACTTGCCGCTGAAGAAGCCGTAGCCGAAACTGAAGAAGAAAGCGCAGAAGCTGAAGCAACTACTGAAGAAACAACCGATGAAGTTGCTGAGGAAGAAGCTACTCCAGAAGAAGCGGCGGAGGCTGTTGAAGAACATGTAGCAGAAGCGACTGAAGAGCCAGCTACCGAAGAAGTAGTTGAAGAAGAAAGTGCAGAAGCTGAGGAAGCTCCCGCTGAAGAAGAGGCTCCTGAAGAGGAGGAAGTGGCGGAAGCAACAGAGGAACCTGCGGAAGAAGCTAAAGCTGAAACAGAAGAAACTTCTGCTCAGACTTCAGGTGACATGACAGCAAAAGAAGCTATCGAACACATCAACAATACAGACCTTGCAGACCTTGCTGGTTTTGTTACTGATGCTGAAGATCGTAAGACGGTTCTTGCTGCATGGGAAAGCAAACAAGCTGACTAATTTAATCAGGCTCCTATGACTCAGGACGCCAATACATCATCATTTATTCAGGTCGGACACATCGTTCGGTCGCAGGGGCTCAAAGGAGAACTCAAAGTTATTTTTGAAACAGAGTCGCCTGAAAATGTTGAGCAATTAAGTCTGGTGTATTTGCGGAATGACCGAGGAGACTTTTATCCCTGCCGTATTGTAAATCTTCGGGTTGAGGGTAAGGGAAACAAAATTTCGTTCTTTGTACAATTTGACCATATCGCTGATCGCACTTCCGCTGAAGCGTTAAGAAACCGGGCTCTTTTTGTTGATCAGGAAGTAGCTGGCCAGTTTTTTAGCGATAAACCAGAAGATGATACACTCCTCGATTACGAAGTTCTGAATGATCGGAACCAACATGTCGGGTTGATTATCGACTTAATGGATAGCGGTGCACAAACAGTGCTGACGGTTGCCACAACTTCCGGCTCCTTATTGATTCCTTTAGTAGATGAGTTTGTAGTTGAGGTAAACCATGAGGCGCAAACCATTCAGTGTCAAAATCTGGAAATACTGGAGGACCTGTAATGAGAATAGACATCATCTCGGGAGTTCCGGCTTTACTGGACGGCCCACTGAATCATAGCATTGTGAAGCGTGCGATCGATAAAAACCTTGTAGAAATCTATGTGCATGATCTTCGGGATTACACCGAAGACAAACACAAAAAGATAGATGACTACCCGTATGGCGGTGACCCCGGAATGGTGTTAACACCACAGCCGATTTTCAGCTGTATTGAACATCTAACCAGTCAGCGTGAATACGATGAATTGATTTTTACCGCGGCCGATGGAGAAGTTTTTGATCAACCTGCAGCTAATGCGCTCTCGTTGAAAAAAAACATTCTGATTCTCTGCGGTCATTATAAAGGAGTAGATCAGCGAGTAAGAGATGAGCTCATCACCAAAGAATATACCATTGGTGATTATGTGCTTTCAGGTGGCGAACTTCCCGCCATGGTAATTACAGATGCCATTGTGAGACTGTTACCCGGCGCAATTGGTGATGCCGGAAGCGCATTAAACGATTCATTTCAAGATGGGTTGCTTGAAGCACCGGTTTACACACGGCCTTCTGAATTCAAGGGGTTAAAAGTTCCCGCGGTTTTACGATCCGGTGACCCCAAAAAAATTAACGCCTGGCAGCAGGAGCAATCCATCAAAAGGACAAAAGAACGAAGAAAAGATTTGTACGAAAATTATAAGAAAGAATATTAACATCCTTCAGAAACGAGGGATTTAACACACAGAAAAATGGACAAACTAAAATTAGTTGAACAAACTTTAGTAACGGACGATATCCCTGATTTTACAGCAGGCGATACCGTGAATGTACATTACCGTGTACGTGAAGGTGAAAAAGAAAGAATTCAGCAGTACGAAGGCGTTGTGATCTCAGAACGAGGAAGCGGCCCGAACAAAACTTTCACCGTTCGCAAAATGAGCGGCAGTGTGGGCGTTGAGCGTATTTTCCCATTGAATTCCCCATTCATTGCTCAAATTGATGTGAAGAGACGCGGTAAAGTAAGACGTTCTAAGTTGTTCTACCTTCGGGAGCTTCGTGGTAAAGCTGCTCGTATTCAAGAGCGCGAAACTCAGAACCCAAAGAAATAAGCTCTTTGCTTTCTCCTGAGTTAAGGAATTATTAAAACGCCCCGGATCTGGAATTCAACCTTCAGATTCCGGGTTTTCTATTTCTTTAAGTCAGGAAAACCTCACTTACAGAACCCGAAAACTCTTTGTATGAACATCATTTTATTTGGTCCCCCCGGCGCAGGAAAAGGAACTCAGGCTGAACTCTTAACTGAGGAATACTCAATTCCTCACCTTTCAACAGGAAATATTTTCCGTGCCGCTATTAAAAATGAAACGCCACTTGGCGTTAAAGTAAAATCTATCCTGGATGCCGGTGAACTAGTTTCTGATCAAACTGTGGTAGATTTGGTTGCTGAGGAACTGAATGATGATAAATACACTAACGGTGCCGTCTTCGATGGCTTCCCAAGAACGGTAGTTCAAGCCGAAGCTTTTGATGCTCTCCTTGCTGAGAAAGGCGATCAGGTTGACGCTTTTATTTCGCTTGAGGTTCCTGAAGAAGCCCTGATAAAAAGAATCCTTTCCAGAGGGCAGGGCAGAACTGACGATACCGAAGAGGGGATCAAACACCGTTTAAGCGTTTATCACAACGAAACCGCCCCAGTCCTGGCTTACTACAAAGCCAAAGGACAGGTCAAAGAAATTGATGGCGTTGGTACTATTGAAGAGATTTTTGGAAGGATTAAATCCGCGTTAGAAGGGTAATAACCCATAAACAATCGCCGCCAAAACACCGCCAGCCAGAGGGCCAAATACTGGTATCCAGGAATATTCCCAGTTACTGCCTCCTTTTCCTTTAATGGGCAGAAGCGCATGAGCAATTCTTGGTCCTAAATCCCGCGCCGGATTAATAGCATACCCGGTAGTTCCTCCAAGTGAAATCCCAATCCCCAAAACCAGCAACCCAACAGGTAACGCCTCAATGGAGCCAAGCCCAACATCCGGAGCTGCCAGATACAGTACGGCTAATACCAAAACAAAGGTCCCAAGCATCTCAGAATAGAAATTATTCCACGTATCTTTAATTGCCGGCGCTGTACTAAACACTCCCAGTTTTGTGCCCTGATCTTCCGTTGCTTCAAAATGATTTTTGAAATGAATCCATATCAATACAGCAGCAATAATAGCCCCAACAAACTGTGCAATTATGTAACCGGGAACCAGTGCCCATGAAAACTTTCCGGCGATTGCAAGCGCAATGGTAACCGCAGGATTAATATGCGCCCCACTAATTCCTGCCGAAACAAAAACCCCAACAAATACGGCAATAGCCCAACCCCAGTTTATTAATAACCAACCTCCACCTGAGCCATAAGTTTTTTTAAGGGAGACATTGGCGCTTACTCCCAATCCCAAAATAATTAATAGAAATGTTCCTAACACCTCGCCTAAGTATGCTTCCATGATTTGTCCTATTTGTTGTCATGCTGAACTTGATTCAGCATGACACCTTTTATTTTTCATATTAATATTCTATTCCAAAATATAATTTCTGGCTAATGCCTCATATTCTTTTACTTCTTGCTGAACCCAATCATCATCGAATCCAAATTCTGATGCGATAAGTCGTCCTGTTTCCGGGGCCATTTCAAGTGATGCTTTGGCATCTAACAAAAGTGCCCGGGTCCTTCGTGAAAGCACATCTTCAATAGTAACCGCTAGTTCGTTCCGAACCGCCCAAATAACCTCCCCTTTTAGATACGGAAGATTTGGATGTAGCAACTCGTCCCATTCCGGATTTTCATCCAATAACTTTTTCAAACCCACCTCATCAGAACCATAAACATGCAGATGACTTTCCATATCCACATTTTTGAGCCAGCCATGAATTCTCAGGTTTTCTGTTTTACATGGGGTATTGTCTAATCCGGCGATCAATTCTGCCTGGTTGATCGTATCCTCCGCCATTTTTCGATACGTCGTCCATTTTCCTCCGGCAATAGTAACCAATCCGGATTCCGAAACCTGAAGGTGATGACTCCGCGATATCTCTGAAGTTGACTTAGCGTCCTCAGGGCGAACAAGAGGTCTCAATCCGGCAAACACGCTTTTTACGTCGTTCCTTTTCGGGTCTTTGGAGAGGTATTGTTTGGCGTGTCGGAGAATGAACTCAATTTCCTCTTCCAGGGCTTTTGGCTCAAGGTCTGGTTTTTCAATCGGAGTATCCGTGGTGCCAACCAGTGCTTTTCCGTGCCAGGGTACGGCGAATAACACGCGTCCATCATCCGTATGCGGAACCATGATTGCGGCATTCCCGGGAAGAAATTCTTTATCTAACACCAGGTGCACTCCCTGGGCGCACTGGATGATATTTGAATGGTCAGGATTATCCATCCCAAGAATAGAATCAGAGAAAATACCTGTAGCATTTACTACCACCCGGGCGTTGATTTCCATGGAGCTCCCATCCAGCATATCCTGACCGTTGGCTCCCGTTATTAATCCTGAGCTATTCTTTATCAGATTCGTAACCTTCATATAGTTTACGGTTACTGCTCCATGATCAGCCGCTGTTTGGGCGAGATTGATTGCAAGACGGGAATCATCAAACTGTCCATCATAATAAATGGTGCCGCCGTTCAATCCTTCCGGTTCCAAAGTTGGTATTTTCTCCAACACTTCTTCCTTCGTAAGACTCTTGGACTTTTTGATTCCCAGCTTACCGGCAAGTGCATCATACACTTTCATGCCAACCCCGTAAAACGGTCCGTTCCACCATTTATAGCTCGGTACGATAAACGACTGATGACTCACTAAATGAGGTGCGTTTTGAATGAGTAAACCCCTTTCTTTCAATGCTTCTATAACCAAAGACACATCTCCTTGCTGCAGATAACGAACACCACCATGAACGAGTTTTGTGCTTCGGCTGGAAGTCCCTTTTGCAAAATCGTGCATGTCTAAGAGAAGTGTTTTATATCCCCGGGATGCTGCGTCCACCGCACAACCTAAACCCGTAGCTCCTCCGCCTATAATGAGAACATCCCAGTAATCGTTGTATTCTTTGATGGTTGATATGAAGTCTGATCGGTTCATTTTTAGAAACTTATTTTGTTGTCACTCCTGTTCACTCAATCCACCCTTTACTTTTATCGACAGCTTTATTCCATTTGTGAAGGAGTTCTTCTGCCTCTTCTTCCTTCATTTTGGGCTCAAAGCGTTTGTCTTCCTGCCACTGCTCCTTGGTTTCATTGGTGTCTTTCCAAAAACCTACCGCAAGCCCTGCTAAATATGCCGCGCCAAGGGCCGTGGTCTCCAAAATCTTTGGGCGAACTAATGGAATCTGCAAAATATCAGACTGAAATTGCATCAAGGTATCATTAACAGTAGCGCCGCCATCAACCCGAAGTTCCTGAATGTCTATGCCGGAGTCCGCTTCCATAGCTGAAAGTACATCCTTCACCTGAAAGGCTATTCCCTCTAAAGCAGCCCGGGCAATATGTCCGGCCGTGGAGCCTCGTGTTAATCCAAATATAGACCCTCTGGCTCGTTGATCCCAGTGCGGAGCCCCCAATCCAGCAAAAGCAGGCACAAGATAGACTCCGCCGTTATTCTTTTCGGTAAGTGCTAGCTGCTCTATTTCAGATGAGGATTTAATAATCCCCAACCCATCCCGCAGCCATTGAACGACGGCCCCGGCAATAAAGATGCTTCCTTCAAGAGCATATATGGTTTTCTCCTTATACCCATAGCCAATTGTAGTAAGGAGGTTGTTCTTTGATTCAATGGCTTTTTCGCCTGTATTAAACATGATAAAGGACCCTGTACCGTAAGTATTTTTCAGCATTCCGGGTTGCAGACACATCTGACCAAACATAGCCGCTTGCTGATCTCCTGCTATCCCTGCAATCGGTACTTCATGAGCAAAAATTGTTGTTTTAGTATGCCCATATATTTCGCTGGAAGACTTCACTTCGGGGAGCATGCTTTCAGGAATTCCCATTAATTCCAGCAATTCTTCGTCCCACTTTCCATCGCGGATGTTGTAAAGCATGGTTCGGGATGCGTTAGTTACATCAGTAACATGAGTTTCTCCTTTGGTGAAATTCCAAACCAGCCAGGAATCGATAGTACCAAATGCGAGTTTTCCTTGTTCGGCTTTTTCTCTTGCACCATCTACATTTTCTAACACCCACCGAATCTTAGTTCCTGAAAAATAACTGTCGATAATAAGACCGGTTTTCTCTTTGATTTTTGATGCCCACCCTTCTTCTCTTAATTGGTCACAGTAATCTGATGTTCTTCTATCCTGCCAAACGATAGCGTTATAAACAGGTTCTCCGGTCTCCCGGTCCCACACAACCGTGGTTTCTCTTTGATTGGTTATTCCAATAGCGGCAATATTTTTGCCGTCTGCCCCGCATGCTGAAATTGCTTCTGCAGCAACTCCTGCCTGCGTTTTCCAGATTTCATTAGCATCATGTTCTACCCAGCCATCATTAGGAAAGTGTTGCTTAAACTCTTTTTGGGCAATCCCCTGGATCTCTCCGGTACGATCAAATACTATGGCTCTTGAGCTGGTGGTTCCCTGATCAATCGCTAAAATAAATCTTTTTTCCATATTGACTCCTTTTTGAAGAATATGTCTCAAAAAGTTTGGAATCGGAAATCAACATTTTGTAAACGTAGATTTTTAAATGCTCATGGTTTACTTTGGCAACTCCAAACTAATAGGTCTTCAATAAATGAATAAACTTCCCCTGGTTCTTTTCTTTATCGCTTTCTCATTCACGTCAACAGCACAAGAGCTTTCCATGCCTAAAATTTTCAGCAATCACATGGTGCTTCAACATGATGAGAGTGTCCGGTTTTGGGGCGAAACCAGGCCTAATGCAGTAGTCACCCTTTTGTTGGGTGAAGTTTCTGTGACAACTGGGGCAGACGACCTGGGATTTTGGGAACTCTATTTGCCCAAACAAGAGGCTGGAGGTCCACACACCATCACGATTGATTCCCGTGAAACCCTCACTTTTGAAGATGTCTACTTTGGGGACGTCTGGATTGCGGGTGGCCAATCAAATATGGAATGGCAGATTGGTGCGAATATAGACAATATGGAAGCAGAACTTAATGATACTGATTACCCTCAAATCCGCTTTATCAAAGTCGCACATGACATTTCTGTTAGCCCGCTTACTGACTTTACCCATGATACAGAATGGAAAATTGCGAATAAAGAAAATGCCCGCAACTTTTCGGCTGTAGCCTGGTTTTATGCAAAACACAATCACAAGGAAAAAAATGTCCCCGTTGGCATTATCGATAACAACTGGGGGGGTACCCCTGTAGAATCATGGATCCCTGCTGAGCGTTTGCTTGAGTTGGAAACTACACGAGAGACCGCCGAAGAAATGTTGAATAGTGACAAAAACTGGGACCAAATATTTGAAGAGAATGACCGTGCGAACGACGAAAAATATACCCGGGTAACTGATACAACTAACTTCCTGTCTTACGGTGTTCACTTACCTTCTTATGATGATGCAGGATGGGAAATTGTGACTTTACCAAATTCAGAACCTCTTTATGACTTCGTGTGGCTGCGAAAAAGTTTTAATATTTCTAACCCTGATAACGCTACTCTTTCATTTGGTAACCCGGGTAAGTTCACTATCGCTTTTATAAATGGTCAAAAGGTGTATCAAAAGGCATGGTCAGAGGACTCAAGATTAATAGAAATTGATGCTTCGGTTTTAAGAGAGGGTGAAAATCAGATCGCAATTCGAACCGTAGAAGATTGGGACAATCGAAGTTTTATTGGAAAAGAAAACGAGTTCTGGATCAGGGTTGGAGACGAGCAAATTTCCCTTGAAGGAGACTGGAGATTTTCGAATAGAATTGAGCCTCCAATGCCGGAGGTAATTCGTTACGAACATTGGCCCGGAACGCTATTTAATTCTATGATTAATCCCGTTGCAGGTTATACCATTAAAGGGGCTATTTGGTATCAGGGGGAAAGTAATGTTGGAAGATATATGCATTATCATGAGCTGTTTACAGTTATGATAGAAGAATGGAGGAGTGCCTGGAATCAAGGGCCGTTTCCTTTCTTATTTGTTCAGCTAGCTAATTTTCTTCAACACCAGGAGAGCCCACAAGATTCTTACTGGGCCGGTCTCAGAGAAGCTCAAGCCAATACTTTAAAGCTCCGAAATACCGGAATGGCTACCATTATAGATATTGGAGATGCTGAAGACATTCACCCAAGAAATAAACAAGACGTTGGTTATCGATTATGGCAGTCGGCGCGTCATGTAGCCTACCATGAGGATAACGTTCATTCGGGACCAACGTATCGTGGTCATATTGTTGATGGAAACCGGATGATTGTTACTTTTAATCATGTTGGCTCAGGATTAGTAAATAAGAAAAGTGAAGGCGGGTTGCCCGGTTTTGCAATTGCCGGGTCTGATAGTGTCTTTCATTGGGCAGAAGCCACCGTTGATGGTGATATGATTTTCCTTGAATCAGATAGCGTTGCTAACCCTGTCGTAATACGCTACGCCTGGGCCGATAATCCGGAAACGGCACTCTATAATTTGGACGGGTTGCCAGCTGTTCCGTTTAGAACGGACGATTGGTAGGAGACACATCCAAATGTTGCATTGCCTTCCTACATCGTTCCAGTCCTAGCATATAAATTTTTCTAGATTCATAAAATTCAAAGGTTCCTGCTGCATTTCGGGGAATTGAAATTAATACATCTGGTTTAGAGGTCTCTAGGATTAATTCGGTAAGCCGATCCTGAGTAAAGCTAAATGTTGCCTCCATCAACCCTAAAAGCGAAAAATCTTCTTTCTCTATTTCTGACTCTTTTTCGTATTTCTTTGCATACTCTTTAAGCCCATCCGGTAGCATCTTCTCAATCCATTTCTGAATTTCATGTTTCCGAGCTAACTCTTTCGTATTTCTTTTGATAGTTTTGAATGACTCTTCAGCAGGAGCGTTTAGGTTTACTGCTACAACTATTGCGCCTGCCTCTTTTTTTACAAGATTAACCGGCATCGGATTCAGAACGCCTCCATCAACCAGTAACTTATTTCCTTCAATTACAGGAAGAAATACTCCGGGAATTGAAACTGATGCTCTAAGCGCTTTGAATAAATCACCCTTTCTGAAGTGCACTTCTTTATTGTTTTTCATATCTGTAGCTACTGCAGTAAAGGGGATTTCAAAGTCCTCGATTTTTAAGTCTCCGGTTATTTCTTTTAATCGGTTAAAAATTTTTTCTCCTTTTATAAATCCCTGTTTGGTAAAGGTAAAATCCATTAAATCAAATACATCTGATTTTGATAAGCCGAATAGCCATTCTTTGTATTCTTTCAAATGCCCTGAGGCATAGAAGCCTCCGATTACAGCCCCCATCGAGCAGCCGATTATTTCGATTATCTCAAAGCCTTCTTTCTCCAGTTCTTCAATAACAGCGATATGAGCCAGACCTCTTGCTCCGCCACTTCCTAATACTAAATGAACTTTCTTTTTCATGAAATTAATACAATCCTCATTTACGATAATTCTTTTCCAATGTCATCCTGAGGATACTTCCGAAGGATCTTAGAGGGTAAAAGTCTAACCTCATAAATGGAACATCTAAATTTAAACCCGCCTAAATCCTTCGCTTTCGCTCAGGATAACTGTTCGATATTTATTCACAACTCGCTCGCTCTCTGGCTAGTTTTACCAGTTCCCAGTAAGGAGGTGTGTATCCATACTGAGTTTCAAATTCCTCTGCACTTTTTCGGGTTTCTCTTTTCAGATTTTCATGACGACTTATAAAAGCATCACTCTTTAACGCCTGAGTTGCACTCATTCCTTCCGGAACAGGTCCTATTCCTCCAAACCAATTCTTGATTACACTATATCCTTTTATCACTCTCACTACTGGTAGTAAAAAATGATTGTATTCTATTTCTTCTCCTTTTTCTGCGGATTCGAGCATAACATCAATTACTGCATTGTATAAGTGATCGTCAAACAAGGCTTCTGAGTTTCGCCACTCGGCGACTACCGAAAGTTGTGGGTCATATTCCAGATCAGATGGCATCTGAGTTACAAAATTCTCCACTCCGAAGGTGTTTAATAAAGTAACCACCCCATAAGAAGAAATTGTGGACTCTGACTGCCAAAGCTGAATTCCATTATTCTTATAGGTTGAGGATCCGACTTCCGAACAAAACATGGCTTCATGATCAAAGAAGTTCATTTTGAAATCATAGGGAATATGTCGGCTTTGAGCTTCTTCAAACATTTCCTTTGCGGCGATATGTGGCAACATTGGATTCTCCTGAATTTGAGGGAGATCAAAACGCGGGCGTAATACCATAAACCGGAGCTTACGATCAAGGATATACTCTTCAAGATTGGCAATATCTACTCCCCGCTCGATGTGTGCTTCAATGATGTAGGGAATATTGGTTCCTTCTTCAACATAAATCAAAGCCACATGAGAGAAGTTTCCTGGAAAGTCATTTCCTCTGGATATTAAAGCTGAAACTTCTGCACCTCCTCGTGAAACGAGTAAGTCGCCGCTATGGACTTTTATTCCCAGAATATTTGTGGCTGGTGTCACTGATTCTTCCTCTTTCACATACAATACAGGATCTATTTCATATTCTGATTGAAGTAAAACTTCCTCTACAGCGGCTCGCATTCCGTACAAGGTTTTGTACAATACAATCCTTGTTTCTGGTTGATTGATATCCCAGTTAATCGACTCTTCTTTGATAATCCTTCTTGCCCTATTATAGATATCAAGCAAATATCTTTTTTCTTCTTGATCCGGCAATGCAGCTATCAATGGAGCAAGTTCAAAAAAACCATTTAACAAATGCTCTAGCCTTGGATCATTCGGTGAAAATTCGATGCTTTCCAATTCACTAAGAACTTTCTCTAGTTTTACCTTTTGTTCTCCGGCATTTAAATCAATGGAAAATTGATCTTCATTTATTGCTTCGTAAAACTGGTTTTCCAGCTCATCCCAACGATCGTCCTGATTCCAGATGAAAGGAGAAGCATTTCCTTCACTTTCTATATTAATGGAAGAAGTATCCGGGATGAGAAGTAATCCATAGAGAAGTACAATTCCAAGAGAAGTATAAAGCAGGATTTTTTTCATAGAATGAAGGTAAAGAACTATTGCATCGTTTTAAATATCTAAGAATAGTCATCCTGAGGATACTTCCGAAGGATCTGTACAATTAAAGTTTTAGTAAAAAATTTTGTAAGGATTCTCAGGATGACTGATCAAGTACTTTCATAATCCCATCCTTCACCCCAACCAAACTTTCTACTTCTTTGAAACCTTCTATTCCTTCTCCTATAACAAATAGTGGTACTTCATTTCTGGTATGAGTTTTAGTTGAAAGATCTTCCAGATTGCCGTGGTCACTGGTTATTACCAAGGTATCTTCACTTCGTTTTTCTTTAATGATATGAAGCAGAAATTCATCCAGGGTATTTAGTACTAACTGTGCTCCTTCTATAGTTTGGTTATGACCTGCTTTATCGGTGAGGTAATATTCGTACATCACCAAATCGTAGTCAGGTACTACATTCAATAACCTCCTGGCAGCTTCTGTGGCATCAATTTTAGGAATATCTATTCCTAAACGTTCCCGCCAGGCATTTTGTACAATCTCAGCTGTGAGTGCCTTTTCTTCCAGAACTTCTTCAGTGGAATTCAATTTCATATCCGCACTTTTTGTCATTAGCGTAGTACAGCTCCATCGGTTTCTTCGATTGGCATGTTCAAAGAAAATGGGGGGGTAAGCATTCACAAAGTAAGAATTCTTCCCGGCTTCAGTAGCTGCGTGAAAAATACTTTGTTCTTTGAGTAAATATTTAATTCCGGAATGTGGGTATGGACCAAAATGTTTACCAATCACTTTGGAAGCATTTTCTCCGGAGAATAGCGTTGTCTGACCAGTACCACTTTGGGGTAATCCTTCTACATCAAGATTCGCATCAATAGCTTTAAACAGATGCTGCCCAGAGATAATAGGCTTTGCATTCTTGCTGAAATTACCATCAGAAAGAATCTGAAAGCTCTTGTAGCTATCCACAAAAAATGGGTTTTGATCCGTTGTTTCCCCTAATCCAACCCCATCAATAAAAATGAAAATAACCGCCAAACTACTTCTCCAATATCAGTGTTACAGGGCCATCATTGATTAATTTCACATCCATCATTGCACCAAACTTCCCGGTTTGAATATTTAAGTCTGAGTGGTCTTTAAAATATTGAATCATCTCTTCATACATCGGTTCTGCTTTCTCCGGACGGGCTGCTTCTATATAACTGGGACGTGTTCCTTTTTTTGTATCTCCATATAAAGTGAATTGTGAAACCACCAGTAGTTCACCTTTTACATCTGTCACAGACAGATTCATTTTTTTATCCTCATCTTCAAAAACACGAAGCTTTAAAATCTTCTCGCACATCCATTTCATTTGCTGTTCAGTATCATCCTGATGAATTCCTACCAATAATAGAAGTCCCTTTTCTATAACTCCGGTTATTTCATTTCCAACCATTACTGAGGCTGAACTCACGCGCTGAACAACAACTTTCATAAACTGTTTATATGTGGATTACTATGTGGATATCAACTCCATAACTTTTTGATAACTGAAATCCTTCCGATTTATACACAAGTTTCCACATTCTTTGAAGCTAATCAACATACAAAAAGAATAACTTTCTATGTTAACTTGAGGTACCATCATTTTATGTGTAATCAAGGTGTGGTTGTGGAGAAGTTTTTAAAACTTTCTTTAAGTTATTATTAATAAGTATTCACTTGTTCACATTTCTTTCCACAAAGGATTGTCAAGCTTTGTTGAGAAAAAAGAAAAGTTTGTTTTCAACATTTCCACACTACCTATAACTATATACTAAATTTATAAATCTAATTTTATTTGTCTTTTAAGCTGTGGAAAAGATTTGGAAAATGAATCCATAAAACTTTTTTAAAGATGGTATATTTATTTTAGCTAAATGGAGATTGAAATGAATGAAAGATACCCGATCGGAGAATTTGATTTTAAAGCAAAACGAAGCATCAAGGATGTAGAAGAATGGATTGAAGATATTCGCACTCTTCCAACAAAAGTTAAAGGAGAGCTGTACGGACAGTCGGATGAAATTCTGGATACCCCTTATCGCGAAGGAGGCTGGACGGTAAGACAAGTGGTTCATCATTTATGTGACAGTCACATGAATGCTTTAACCAGAGTAAAATTGACATTAACCGAAGATAATCCCACTATTAAACCTTATGATGAAAAGGCATGGACTACGCTTGGGGATTATGAAGAAGTTTCTATCAAAAATGCGTTGAGAATGCTTACCGCTATCCATGCAAAATGGGCTGCTGTACTAGATAACATGAAGAAAAAGCAGTTTAAACGAACGTTTCATCATCCTGAGTCAGGCATCGATTACGATCTTATTTTAGCGACGGCACATTATGCCTGGCACTGCAATCATCATTTAGCGCACATCCAACTGGTAACCTCAAAAAAGTAAGCCTGATGTCGAAGAAGCAATTTACATACAAAGATTCCGGAGTTGATATTAAGGCCGGAGAAGACCTTGTTAACTCAATAAAAGGCATTGTAAAAGAAACTCATTCTGATGCAGTTCTTTCCAATATTGGTGGTTTTGGTGGATTCTTCAGCCCTAATTTGGAAGGGTTTAAAAAGCCAACATTTGTGAGTTCGGTAGATGGAGTAGGAACCAAGTTGATAGTAGCATTCAAAGCAGGAAAATATGATACCGTTGGTCAGGATTTAGTAAACCATTGTGTGAACGATATCGCGGTATGTGGGGCCACTCCCCTCTTCTTTCTGGATTATTTTTCCACTGGAAAACTGGAGCAACATGTAGGATTTGAAGTGATAAAAGGATTTGCGACCGCCTGTAAAGAAAACGGCGTTGCTTTAATTGGAGGCGAAACTGCAGAAATGCCCGACATCTACGGACCGGGAGAATTTGACTTGGCCGGAACTATTGTCGGGATTGTAGATGAGGACAAAGTGATTAACGGAGCAGGAATTAAAGAAGGGGATGTTTTGCTTGGATTTAAAAGCTCCGGTTTACACACTAACGGCTATTCTTTAGCGAGGAAAGTACTGTTCAGTGAATACGATGTGAATGATTATGTGGAAGAACTTGGATGTACGGTAGCAGAAGAATTACTGCAAGTACACAAATCCTACTTACCACTAATTACTACCTTGAAAGATATAGAAGGAGTACATGGACTTTCCCACATCACCGGCGGCGGAATGGTGGGAAATACCAAACGAATTCTACCAGAAGGCTTAGCTTTAGATATAAATTGGAATGGATGGGAACGTCCGGCGGTGTACAAACTCATCAAAGAAATAGGAAATGTACCGGAAGAAGATATGCAGGCAACCTTTAATCTTGGAATTGGATTGGTAGCAGTGGTTTCTCCTTTAGTGATTGAACAAGTAAAAGCAAAGGGTGAAGAATTAGGAGAAGAAGTTTTTGAGGTGGGTACTGTAATTCAAAATTAAAGATTATGAATTTTGAATTAGAGCTTAATGCTGGACAAAGAATTCAATTCCAGAAAAAAGAACAATTATTAGATATAATAGATACCCTGGATGGTAAAGAAAGATCAGAGGTCTCCATTTATAAAGGAAAAATTTTCTTTTTAAGAGTTGAATCAGATCCTTTCAAAAGAATACATATTTACAGAAGAAGCCTAAACAAAATAAAACAAACAGTTCAACCGATATCGAAAGCTGTTTGTAAGAAATTAGTATCAGATTTTTTAGATGGTAATAGAAGCTGGTATAAGGGAGTAAAATTTATTGATGCAGAACCTTCAGTACCAGAAAAGAATTACGAAATTGAAGATACTCTTGAAGAATTAGAGGGTAGAGAAAGAAAAACAATAGTGTTAGCTCTATCCGGAATTTTAGTTAGTGTTCTTTTTGGTCTTTATATGTACTCAAGATTGGACACCATGAGTAATATGAATCTTAAGGTTTATGCAATACTTATGGGCGGAATAATCGGAGGTCCAGTACTATTTATTTATTTGATTTTTGAAGTTTTCGAAATGAGGAAGAAGATCGAAAAAATGAGAAATAAGAAAATAAACTAATTCTATAGCTCCGCTACGGAATGCTAACCGGAAGCTCCAGCTTCCATTCTAATCCTAAACGTATTCCATATTATTTTATGAAAATATATTTCCTTCAATTCCTTTTAATCGTGTTCTTTCTAACAAACTGTGTAACCACTCAGGAAGCATTTGATATTGAAGGACATGTTTTCAATTTAGATAATGGAACAACAGTTATTGTAGGATTTTTGAATACTGATGAGGCTATGTACCCCGGAAATTTTGAGGGTGAACCAAATTCGGAATTTGCGAGATATCCCGAAATGGCACAACGGGCAGGAATTGAAGGAACGGTAGTTGCTTATCTGAATATCAACGAAGAGGGTGAATTATTGGAAAGCAGAATAACAAGAGGGATTGGCGGAGGATGTGATGAAGCCGCCCTGCAAATAGTCAGAAATTCAATCTACACTCCGGCTAAAAACCAAAACGCTGATCCCGTGAGTGCCCGGCATTATGTTTCTGTTACTTTCATGTTATAGGTGTTTCATACACCTTTTCTGTCAGTAGTTTTTACTCTTTTTTTATCGTGAATGAAGCGGTTAATCCTACGCTGAAGTTTCGAGGTAATTTGTGAACACCAAAAATCGAACGAGAATGTATTCCTTTTTCTTGGAGTACTTTTACAAATAAATCGGATGCTCCATTAACGACTTTTGGAGATTCGTCCCAATTATCAGCTGATTGGAAATAAGCATCTATGTGGTTTAGTCCGATTATTTTGTCAAACCCTACTTTTTTATCCATCTGAGCAAGTACGTTTAATGCACATAATTCCATTGCCTTGTAGCCTTTTTCAGTTGAAATTTCATTTCCCAATCTTCCTTGGTACATGTATTCTCCGTTAAGGATTGGAAACTGGATTGCTATATAAGCTATTTTATCTCTAATATTTACTGATACATAATTTCCACCAGGTGCTGAAACATTCGGTAGTTCCAATCCTAATTCAGCAAGATTTTTCTTTGGATCTATGTTCATTTTTCTAATTCGATTTTGTTCATTATTTAGTATCCCTTTTCCCCTTATCCTATTGAAAAGATATGCATGTAAAAAACAATAAGACTACCTAAAACTGCTCTTCAAAGAAAAACAATACAATTCCATTCGGATTGAAAATAGGAAAATGCTTGTGTCCCAGCTTTGATAGGTTATCTCCTGTTTAAAGAAAACCCGGATGATTTTATCCGATCGAAAAAGAGGCCGATATCCCAAACCTGAATGCACTAAAAATTGTCTGAGGAGAGCATTAGCTTAATCCTTCTACCCAATGTTTAGTACCTCTAGGTATTAACAAAATCTCAATCAAACCATCTCTGGCAAGGTTACTTTTTTCTTCAATAAGCTCGTTAACTTTTTGTTTGTGGAATCGGGTCAGCCATTCTATGACCTGAAACAACTCCTCTTTTGTTCTCCCTTTTTTCAACTTTAGTTAAGTAGTGAGGGGAGAAGAAAGCAAAAGTGATATTAGCTATTCGTGCATCATGTTCGGGAGTTGTAGTAATTTATACAGCCTTAATATTATTTCACCGCAAAACATACATCCGTAATGTGATCGGATTCCGCTGTTTCCTGGGGATTGGTTACATAATATTCCCACGGATGAATCCCTCTTTTTTGTTTGAATTCTTTGTTCCTTCCCATGCTCATCATGGTACTCCATGCATTTCCAAGATGGTCATATTTTCCGATGTGCCTCAGAGTATAAATTTTCGTAGCGGGGATTTCTCCACTAACAAAATCGGCAGGTAAATCATCCGGAACTTGATTCACACCCACACATCCGGTGTAGATAGTTTGCTGTTTCTTCATGTCCCATTTGTGATAAATGGAATAAGCATTTCCTGTAGCTATATCTTCATGCTCTTTCATAAAAGCTTCAATCTTTCCAAAATCACCCATCATAACTTCACCAATCTCATCCATTCCACAGGTGGTTTTTATGCCAATGTACTTAGTGCCCGGGAATTGAGATTCTCCTTTCCATTCCAGTTTAGACTTAATTTCACCTTCTTCAACATATTCTTTGAGCATTCCCAGTCCGCGTTCGTAATCCATTCCAATCCATGAATCCATCATCCCAACCATCCAGAACATATACCAGGGAAGGGAACTGTCCATCGACCAGGTGACCTTGGTTTGATCTCCCTTCCCGTCAATCATAAAACGAACTTTAGCTTCTGATTTCCAGGGTTTGAGGAAATTGAGATCGTAGTCTACACTCGAGTTTTCCTCCTCACCAGTAATTTTCATACTCCCCGCCCCAACCCGACTCCCTTCCCATTCATAATATTTATTATCATCAGCAATAGTTACGTTAGCTTCGGGTTCCATTATCAGCCACGGCGACCAGTTGACCCAAGTGCTTAGGTTATTCAAAGTAGAGAATACTTTTTCAGGTGAAGCTTCTATGATTATATTTCGGGAAACATGAAAGGCAGGCATGGCAGTTATGTTAGTTTACGAGTCACAGAATGAAAAAAAACCGACGAAGAAAAGCAAAAAAGAGACAAAAATATTGTGATTTGTTAACAACATAAAAATTTATGGGCGAGTATTTTATAGGTGCATAAAAAAATATGATCAGAAAAATCAGCAGATTTCGGGCGTTTATAAGAAAGCATAAAAAGTATGCTCCGGTGGCTTTCTTTATCTGTGGATTTATATGGGATTCACTCACGCTTGGAAGAATAGATCGCCTTTACGATAGAATCATTTTGTGTACCTATCTTTCTTCACTAAGCGCCTGTCTTTACTTGTTCAACCTTTCTGATGACGGCAAATGGAAAGACACATTTATAGAGCGATTTGAAGAGTATTTACCGCTGGCTATTCAATTCTTTCTGGGTGGATTATGCAGCGCGTATGTAATCTATTTTTCGCGGAGCGTTTCCTTTTCTAAAACCATAATATTCTTTGTTATTCTGGTCGTTCTGTTATTTGCTAATGAACTTCTTAAAAAGCGGATTTCTAATAAATATCTTCAGTTCAGCGCCTACTTCTTTGTGAATTTTACCTTCTTCACTTTTTTCATACCAGTGCTAGTGAAGCAGATGAATACGGCTATTTTTATCATATCAGGATTTATTAGTCTTTCCACTACTATTGCTTTGGTGGTTCACATTTACAATTCCAGCCCGACTACACAAAAAGAGATTGATAAAGTAAAAATGCTCGCGATGATTGTTGGTATTTATGTGCTCATCAACACGTTCTATTTTTTCAACCTGATACCCCCCGTGCCGCTTGCTTTAGATACAGGGATTGTGGCGCATAGCATCGAGAAAAATAATGATGAGTATCTTGTGACTTATGAACGAACAGATTGGTACAAGATCTGGCGAGACAACAGGGAACAGTTTGTTCATAAAAAAGGAGAGAATATTTTCGTATTTACATCAATCTTTGCGCCTTCGAATCTCAATAAAAAAGTAGCTCATAGGTGGAAGTGGTTTAGCCCTCATACCAACGAATGGGAAGTGATTGATGATATCAATTTCGAAATTACAGGAGGAAGAGACGAAGGATTTCGTGGCTATACTTTCAAAAGCAACGTAATGGAAGGCCTTTGGAAGGTAGACGTAATTACTGAAGAAGGCTTAGTGTTGGGAATTATCGATTTTGAAATCATCCAGGATTCTACTCTTGAACCAAAAAGGATGATCACAAAATCATTTTAAAGATTTATATCTAAAAACCTCTTCCAAAGGCAGCTCAAACACCGCAGCGATTTTGAAGGCTAGTTCCAGTGAGGGAGAGTACTTCGCGGCTTCTATCGCGTTGACGGTCTGCCGGGTTACACCTACCTCATCAGCAAGTTCCTGCTGGGTCATCTCATGGTTGTTGAACCGGAGTTTCCTGATGTTATTTGTGATCACTCCATCTTCCATCTCAATAATCCTTACGATAATTATAAATCATAACAGCTCGTTTTGCGGCGCTTGCAGAAAACAAGGCTAAAAACAGAAAGTGGAAAATAGTTGATAATTCGAGAGTAAAAGGAAGATCTGGCACATAGTTTTGTGTAAGATTGGTGATAAAAACCTGAACCAACGCAATCATCAATGCAATAACCAGAATGCTGTATCCAACTTTTAAACCCTTTGCTTCTATAATAAAATCCCGCTCATCTTTCTGGACTTTTTTATTCCCCTCACTGATTTCAACGATGATTTCGATAATCACTGCAATCCAAAATACATTGAAGAAGATTTTAACAGCACGAGCAGAATAATCAGGGATGATATCCGGCCAGCCAAAGTTAATGAGAATATAAAAAACCAATACCGATGTTGAGGTAGCCAATGAGGTCCACGAAAGAACTTCTTGTTTTGACATAATAAACTCCTTTTTGTTGAATGTCAGGAATTCTTTACGTGATGTAAAAAATATGTTACACTACATCCAAAATTTTTTACTTGTCGCTGAAAAGCTCTATAAACTTCACTTCCGCCTCAGTCTCGCCAATCAAAATGATGTCACTGTTTTCGGGGATTGGTTGAGTAGGGTCCGGGTTTATAATCTGTTCGCCTTCTTTGGTATAAGCAATAATGCTGCATCCTGTTTTGTGACGAATATCAGATTCCAGAATAGTTTTACCTATCAGGCTCTGAGGTGTTTTAAGGCTGAACACATTCAGCCCCTCGGCGATCATAATAATATCATTCTGCTCATAGATATTGAAAATAGCATTTGCGCCCATCGAAGCGTAAGACATCACAAAATCAGCTCCGGCGCGGTGCAATGTACTTACATTCCTTCCCAGTGTTGAGCGCGCGACAATATGAATATTAGGACGCAGGTGCCTACAATAAATGGTTAGATAAATATTAATGTCATCCTGATTAGTACTTATCAAAACAGTATGGGCATTGTCGATACCGGCTTTTTTAAGGGTCTCCAGATCTGCGGCGTCTCCATGAACGAAATTTTTGGAAATAATACGATCCGGATTTTTATCAACAATTTTAAACTTGATACCCCGCTTCTTCAAATGATAAGCTGCGGCGCGACCAACTCTTCCACCACCAATAATCACTACCGGATCATCGCTCATACCATAAATACCGAACAGCTCATCATAGTTTCTAAGCTGATCGATTGAACCGGCTAACATTAACACGCTATGACTTTCAATTACCGTATCTGGGTGAGAGCCTTTGAAACTTCCCCGATTCCAGACACCCACTACATGTACCCCAATATCTTCCCGTAAACGAGATTCTCTGATTGTTTTTCCAACCAAAGGAGTAGCGTAGGCGGTGGCTTCTGCAATAATTAAATTATTCAACCTTCCGATGGTGTGAACCCGGGCATCCTGACCCAGTGTGCGAATAGAAAGAGCCCGTCCCAAAAGGTTACCCATATGAAGCACATGATCACATCCTGCAAGTTTGAGGATATCGATGGAGTCGTGTGAGTTTGCCGTGGATACGATTTTGATTTTTTTGTTAAACTCCCGGACGGTATGTGCCACATTGGTATTGAGCATATCGGTGCCGGTAGTTACCACCATCGACGCATTTTCAATGCATAGCTTCTTATAAGTCTCCGGATTATCTACATCACCGACCATCACACGATAGCCGCTATCATATAAATCAAGGGCAGTTTGGAGATCCTGGATAAGAAGCACGTATTCATGATGGTATTGAGTAAGCTTTTCTATCAATGCCTTTGTAATAGGATCAAAAGCAGTGATTACAATATGTCCGGAAGTATTGGGAGGCAGTTCTTTTGGGGCCCGGGCTCTTGATTGGGCCTCCATCCAGGGCGCATAGAAGAACTCAATAAAAGTGAAAGGAAGCATAATCAATAATACAACCACTCCCGACCCTAAAACGACAATGGAGAATAAGCGGCCTAAATCGGAAGAAAAAGTGATATCCCCAAAGCCCAGTGTACTCATCGTAACAAGTGTCCAGTAAAAACCTGTTATCCAGCTGTGTTTTTGCCCTTCGTACTCCATAATCATATGGAACAAAACTCCATAGACCGTGATCATTCCGATCAAAATCAGAATGAAAGTGAATAGCTGCTTAATATTCTTTTTAGCCGTTCTGTTGGTAATAAAGTAGCTGATCTGAGAGGTAAAAAACTTCATGGGCACCTCTTTCTTCTGAATTCCATTTTAATTGGGTCCAATACTTTTTCAATGCCGTTCATTTTTACTTCATACATGGTGGAAAGATATTGACCCAAATCCCCATTCGGAAATCCTTCTCTGTTGAACCACTCCAGATAATGGACAGGGAGATCGGTAATAAAACGGCCTTCATACTTTCCGAAGGGCATGCGAGCCTGTACTAGTTTTATTAAGAATGTGGAATCATACATGATGGATAAATTAGTATCTAATTGTAATCCATCCCAATAAAAAAGTATCTTTCTGAAAACAGTTGGAGAAAAAATGCCTGTAGTAAAATTATTAAAGATAGCCCATGGTCGTAGCGGGGATAAAGGAAACGGAAGTAATGTGGGTATCATCGCCCGTCACCCGGAAATTTATCCTTTTTTGAAAGAGAAGCTCACTACCGGTGCAGTTAAAGAGCACATGAAAAACGTATGCAAAGGAAAAGTAGAGCGTTTTGAGCTCCCAAATATCGGAGCATTGAACTTCATTTTACATGAAAGTCTGGGCGGTGGTGGCACGGTTTCCCTGAAGCTGGATGCTCAGGGAAAAACTCATGCCTCGCAAGTGCTGAGAATGGACATTGATGTCCCGGAAGAACTATTAAAGTTGGTAGAAGAGAATTAACCAGCTTGTTCGTACGCAAGTTTCAACCAGCCGATGAGCTCATCATCAACCTGGGAGAGTTCTGTAACCTGAACACGGTTGGTGCACATGCTTCCAAAAGGGCCGGAGTTTTCGAGCCGATCCGTTAGTTTTGCATTATCGAATTTAAGCCCAAGATCAATCCGTGTTTTTGTTGAAGGTTGAACCAGTGCAAATTGACGTTTTCGACGAAGACTTACGGCGGATTTCTTGGGTGCCACCTCTACATCTGAGCCGAAATCCGCCACGACTTCAAGAATCTTCTCATAGATTGGTTTCAGGTGTTCTTTTCCTTTGGAATATTGATTAGCGATCAGGTCTTCTTCATCGAATGAAGCAGCATCCGATTCTCTCGATTTTAAAGCGACAAAGTTTGCAAAGCCATGTGTAAAACCATGAGTCTCTTTTAGAAACTTCATGATTTGCCCGTGTTTCTCAAAGTTTTCTTTCCTTACTATTTTAACCCATTCTTCCAGAGTTGCCCCTGTTTTTTCAAGTAGTCCTTTTTCCATAAATCTTTTTTGTATTAGAATTTCTGATAAACTAAGTGATGCCACAAAGGAAGTATTGTAAAAAAGTTACCCGTTAAGCAACGGGAAAGAAATTTACTTCTCCGTGTCCTTTTTGTTCAGTTAGGAAAGACTCGGGGTTGTATCCCGAAAATTGCCGAAACTCGCGGATAAAATGTGCCTGGTCGTAAAAGCCACACTCGGCGCTAATTTGTGGCCATGAAATATCGGCCTGTTTTTGAACTTTGGGCAGGATGCAATTGAACCTGAGTATGCGCTGGAAGTACTTAGGAGTGACTCCAACCGATTTCTTAAATAAATCAATGAAGTGCTTTTTTGAAAACCCCGATTCCTCAATAAGTTTCATCATAGAGGTTTCCATAAACTCCGGATCGCATTGGATGCTGTCAATGGCTTTGTAAACACTATCATTGGGTAGAAAATCGGAGTCAAACCGATCAGACAGAAACTGTTCTGCGAGCTCAAGCTTTTCCTTAGACGTTTTAGCCGAGTAGAGTTCTTCTCTTAGGCCTAACACGTCCTCACCAAAAAGCTGCTCCGCGGAAAGAACGGAATCACTTATTTCATCCAGTGCTTTATGAAGGTAAGGAATAGCTCCGCCCGGTTTGAACTTAATCACAAACATTTCAGAATAAGGCAGGGCAGAGATGCTGATATAATTCTTTTGTAAACCCGAAACCCAGCATTTAGCGAAGTATTGGTTTGGTTCGAGCGTTTCATTATCGTAAGTAGATCGCGGAAGGTCGTCTAGCTCAAAGATCAGATAAACGTGGCCATCAGGAACCACTCTCTCAATGGAATGTTCGGGCATATAGCCCTTGAAATAGATAAAGCAATCAACAAATTTGTTGTGCGAGGCAGAGGGCCGGGGCATTTCAAAAATCATAGAATAAGCCTAACCACTTTCATAAAACCGAATAGGGATTTCAACCTTAACCATATCCCAAGACATGCTCATTGTAGTCAGAGAAAGATTCACATCAGAAAACTCTATAGAGAATGCTTCAACAGGTGTTTCCAGGTTAATAACCGGAACATTGAATCGTATATAATCCCGATCTTCGGAGTAGGTAAATGCACCCCACTGGCCAAGCTCGTTATTCAGGATGATTGTCCATTCATCTTCATTAGGAATAGAGAAGAGAGCATAGGTTCCTGCTTCAACTACTTCTCCGCCCATTAAAACAGGCTCAGTTATTGTGATTTCGGTGGCTTCATTTGCGCCGGTTCTCCAGACTTCGCCATAAGGCTCAAAATCACCAAAAATATCTCTGCCGTTTCTATAAGGCTGACCATACACGACTTTTATATAAGCGCCTTCATGTTTGATGGAAGAGATGGCGATGGGGCTCTTACGATTACCAACGGGAACATTTTGAGGTCCGGTTCGTTGCTGTTGGCAGCTAATTCCGGATAAAAATACAGTTATGAGAATAATCGGGATGCCTAATGTTTTGCGAAGAAAAATCATAGGTGAATATAAATAGGGAATTAAACCGGGCACAATATAATTGCCTTCAACCAATATCGGTAATGGAATTAAGAATAAGCAGGCAAATATTTATAGATAGCCCAGAAATGTGAAAACGCCCCGCCCAGAACGAATAAATGCCATAGCTCATGAAACTCAAAATGAGGAGGTAATGGATTCGGTTTTTCAATGGCGTAAATCACCGCGCCAAAGGAATAGAATAGCCCCCCAATTACAATCCAGTACGAAAACATCTTAGGAAGCAACTCCCACATTTGGGGGAAGATGATGACGGCTACCCAGCCCATAAGCAGGTAAAGAGCAGTAGAGAACCAGCGGGGAGCATTCAACCAGAATATTTTCTTAAAAACTCCTGCAAGAGCAAATAACCAGATACCCAACAGCATTCCTAACCGCCAGCCACCATCTAAAACAATTACACACATTGGCGTGTAACTTCCGGCAATTACCAAATAAATCATGATGTGGTCAAAGAGCCGGAATAGCTCCTCAGTTTTAAATGTAACATTGATGCTATGGTACACGGCGCTGGAAAAAAACATCAGGAATACGGTAACCCCATAAATAATGAAAGAAATTTTATAGCTAATGGGGCTTTCAACCGCGTTGATCAGGAGAAGGACAGTCCAGATTACCGAAATGATAGCTCCTGCTAAATGAGAATAGGCATTAAAAGGCTCGCGGACAGGGAAAAAGTACTTACTCAAGACATGTTGATTTCTGAGCAGCTAAATTAACTAAAACTGATCTTCCAATACAGGAAAAGAAGTGCAAATCCTGTAATAAAAATCATCCCGAACCAGCATAAATATTTAAGCCAGACAGGAGGTTTTTGATCTTCAGGAAAGTGCTTTGAATAAATAAGCTTATAGTTAATAAAAGCAAAAACCGGCGCGGTGAGAAAAGAAATAGTAGTAGCCAGATCGACCATAAAAATAAACCGGCTTCCGGCGAGATAAAGCACCCCTAATGAAAGCAAAGAAATCATAAACAGTAACCCTTTATAGCTTTTGTAGACAGGCGCTTTAGCTTCATCGTCTAAATCCAGATTAAATAAGTGAGCACAGGCGCGCGGATAACCATCCGTAACCGTTAATGTGGTACTGAACATCGCAGTGAACGCACAAATAATGATAATCCAGTAGGTCCAGTCACCAAGGGTTGAGGTGTACATACTCACTAATTGATTAGCGAAAGCAGAACCGCTGGAAGCAAAATCAATATTTGCGCCAAACATAACCAGAGCACCTAACGAAAGAAAAGCCAGTGCCATTATGCCCGCTCCGATATATCCGATGTTGAAATCGGTGAGGCTCTCCTTTAAAGAAGGTGTATATTTAGTTTGTTTAATGCGCTCTAAAATCCAAAGAGAATGCCATGCTGAGGCGTCAATTAAAATGGGCATCCATCCCATTAGCGCAATGAGAAAAAAGATGCCGGTTTCATTCCATACGCTTGGGGCTTCCGGCCTGATGATTCCCGAAGGACTGGTAGCTGCAACAATCAAAGCAATGAATGTTGAGATTGAGAGAACTACAATAATGATTTTAATAGCCCCATCTAACGCGGAGTATTGGCCCCGACTAAGAATCAAAAAGCAAATAGCGAGTATAATAGCACTCCAAAGTAAGGGAGAGAGCTCTATTCCGGTAAGTTCTGCGGCCAGGCTCGCAGTAACAATGGTTACTGCCGCCTGAACAATACACATGGTAATCACCGTAAACCCACCAAAGGTCCATATTGCCCATTTTCCCAGTTTCTGGTAGCCACGAATCAGGCTTTCTTTAGTGGCTATGGTGTATCGAGGGCCGAATTCGAGAAACGGGTATTTGGATAGGTTGGCTAAAACCACCGCCCAGATTAGGGTGAAACCAAATTCAGCGCCGGCCCTGGTGGATTGAACTAAATGGGAAACTCCGATAGCGGCAGCGGCTAAAATAAGTCCGGGTCCAAGGGCGTATCTCAAGGTTGATTTAGTAGAACTCTTTTGATCACTCATCAGGCATACTCACAGTTAGGTTGGCGAAGAGTACAAATTTTTTTGTTAACTGTGAAAATGAACACGGTACAGACTCATGAAACATTTTTTCAGCATTTTTCAATTTTGAAGAGTACTATACAATCTTAACTCAGGGATCAATAAAACTAACACTATGAAAAAGACAATCTTTACGCTCGCTCTTCTGTTAATTTCGGGAAATATTTTTGGTCAGCAAACGCTGGACTATTTCTTACAAGACGGAGTTACTTATAATGAGGGCATTCCTACCCCAAAGGATATTTTAGGGGCTGAATTAGGTGAATGGCATGTTCGCCATGATCAATTAGTACAATACATGCACGCCGTTGCTGAAGCTTCTGATCGTGTGACAATTATGGAATATGCGCGGACCTACGAAAATCGTAAGCTGCTTTCTTTAGTGATTACCTCCACCGAAAATCAGAATCGCATTGATGAAATCAGGGAGCAACATGTTCAACTTACTGATCCATCAGTTTCGGGAGATCTTGATATTTCAAAGATGCCCGCCGTGGTTCAGCTCAGCTATAGTGTACACGGAAATGAGCCCAGCGGATCAAATGCATCACTTGCGGTGGTTTATCATCTGGCGGCAGCTGAAGGCAGAGAAATTGAAGAGTTGTTAAGTAACGTAGTGGTACTGGTTGATCCAAGTATAAACCCTGATGGTTTAAACCGTTTTGCACACTGGGCAAATACACATAAAAGCAAAAATGTGTTGGTAACAGATCCCGATAGCCGCGAGTATAGTGAAGTGTGGCCCGGTGGAAGAACGAATCACTACTGGTTTGACTTGAATCGTGATTGGTTGTTAGTTCAGCATCCAGAAAGTAAAGGAAGAATTGCCCGGTTCCACGAATGGAAACCAAACGTGCTTACCGATCACCACGAGATGGGAAGCAATGCGACGTTCTTCTTTCAGCCGGGAATACCAAGCCGGACAAATCCATTAACTCCACAGCGGAACCAGGATTTAACAGCGAATATAGCAGAATATCATGCGGATGAACTAGATAAAATTCAATCATTATACTATACAAAAGAAAGTTTCGATGACTTCTATTATGGAAAAGGCTCAACCTATCCGGATGTTCAGGGAGCAATTGGTATTCTTTTTGAGCAAGCAAGCTCAAGAGGCCATGCTCAAGAAACTATTCATGGTGTAATTGAATTTCCTTTTACAATTAGAAATCAAGTAACCGCATCTTACTCGACCTTAAAAGCGGTACATGATTTAAGAGAAGAATTGTTGGAGCACCAGCGACTGTTTTATCAGGAGGCGGTTAACGAAGCGGAACGATCATCAATAAAAGCGTATGTGTTTGGAGAAAGTGCAGATCAGGCGCGAACCTTTCACTTAGCTGAAATGTTGAACCGCCACCAGATTGAAGTGTACGAATTGGCAGAAGGACTTTCCGCGGATGGCGAAAGCTTTGAGGCAGGTAAAGCGTATGTAGTGCCTACCAATCAGCCGCAATACAAATTAATCACTGCGATGTTCGAGCGCAGAACAGAGTTCAAAGACAGCCTTTTTTACGACGTATCTGCCTGGACAATGCCTTATGCGTTTAACCTCCCATTTGCGGAATTAGGCTCAAGAGGATACAACAATGATCTGTTAGGCGACCGCTTTGATGGCGAAATGAATTCAAACGGCATGGTGGTCGGAAGCCAATCGAACTACGCGTATGCTTTTGAGTGGGATGAATATTACAGCCCGAAAGCTTTATACCGATTATTGGATTCAGGTGTTCGTGCGAAGGTTGCATCATTACCTTTTTCAGGGGTAACACAAGAAGGGCAAAAGAACTTTGATTATGGAACCATCTTAATTCCAATGGGAGTACAAGATGACCAGGACAAAGTGCACGAGCTTGTTAAGGCAATAGCTGAAGAAGATGGAATTAAAGTGTATGCGCTTAATACAGGATTGTCTACTGCAGGGATTGACCTGGGAAGTAATAACTTCGAAAATCTTGACAAGCCAAGCGTAGCTATTTTGGGTGGAGGCGGAACCAGCTCTTACGAGGTTGGGGAAGCTTGGCACTTATTTGATCAGAGATATCACATGCCGCTCACAATTCTGGATGTTAGCAATCTGGGAGGCGCTGATCTTGACAGATATAATGTTTTGGTTATGGCGAATGGATGGTATAATGGTCTTTCTGAAGGGGAAGTAAACTCAATCAAAGGGTGGGTAAGAAATGGAGGAGTACTAATTGCCTATAAATCTGCAGTTAATTGGGCTCGCCAACAGGAAATCGCTGATATCGAATCCAAAGAACGAGTTGAAAGAGAAGAAGCGGAAACCCGACCTTATGTGAAGCGAAGCATGGATTCCGGGGCGCGTGTAATTGGGGGCTCTATCTTCAATGCCAAAATTGATTTAACGCATCCGCTGGGTTATGGCTTTAATGATGAAAACATCACTTTATTCAGAAACAGCACAATCTTCCTTGAAAAAGGTGAAAATCCATACTCAACACCGGTTTATTATACCGATTCTCCGCTGGCAGCGGGCTATGTTTCAGATGAAAACCTGGAAACGCTGAAAGGTTCAGCTGCAGTGGTTGTGAGTCGTTATGGGGGAGGAAAAGTTATTACCATGACCGACAACCCAAACTTCCGGGCGTTTTGGTATGGAACAAACAAGCTGTTTGCAAACGCCGTGTTCTTTGGACAGACGATCAGTAATGCGTCTGCGAATTAAAAGACTGGAATAAAAAGAAAGAAAAAGACTAAAAGAGTTATTGATGCAGTAAAAATCAGTAACTCTTTATCTATTTTTTTCTTGCTCAATAGAATTCCTAATACTATCACATGGGCGGTTAATCCGATTAGTAATGAAATTAGGAAAAACATAATTACTAACCCGCCCGAAGGATCAGCGTTGAAAATATTTCCAACGGATAGGGTCGTTAACTTTAGAAAAACAGCAGAAAGAGAATAGAATACAAAAGCACGCACGAAGACTTTTTTTGGCGAAAATCGTTGGAGTAGAAATGTTACCAGTGTAAAGTACAAGAACGTGGTTGATGAATAAATGATAATAAATTTCATCAATCCTCTCTCGGAGGCATTCCCAATAAATACCGGAAATCAAACTTATCGGGCATCGTTTTCAGGTTGTTGATGAGTAAAATAGCCCGGTCGATTTTCTTCTGACTACTTTTCACTCCGTTTACATAATTGATGATATATCGTTGTTCACTAGGAGCAAGTTGTTCAAATAATTTGGCGCCCTCGCGCTCCTGCTCGAGTAAAGCCTCGAATTCTTCAGGCACAGGCACTCCATATTTAGAGTGATCAAGTTCTATCGTAATTGTCAGCTCTTCATTTTCATTTAGATCCCATTTCTTCTGCCGGGCTTTATTTACAGTGATGTAAGCGGTTCCTTCTCCTTTGGCAACCATTCCCCCATGAAAGGATTCATTTCCATTGATCGAAACCATAAGCCGCGTTCCTATTCCCCCAACTTTATCTACAATTTCAGCAGGAACGGTTATATGTGTTAGCTTTAGTTTTGGAAGATAGTCCAGATAAGACGTAAAGGTAATCGGCTTCATCGAACGTCAATAATCAGTTATTCAGTAAGTTTCCCTCGTCATCCCATTCGGCGGTATCCATGCGCTTGCTTTGGTCGATACATTTGGCAACCCATTCATCATCGTAATCAATGCCCAAGTCATCCAGCACTTCCTGGGGGACTCCATCCCAAATATCAGGTCGGTTTCCTACATAGCCCAAATCGTTAAAACCCATTTCGGTAGTATAATACCCAGTAAGTGTGAAGTTTCTGATTTCCCGGAAGAAGTCTACGCCGGGCTGAGTTTTTTCGGTAGCTTTATCAGGATAAGAGAGCACATCAAGAATAGCAGTTTGATCTTCTATGCCGGCGAAAATGAAATCTTTACCATTTTGATCTCTGGAGTAATTGTCTAACCATTTAATTCCGTCCCGGAAATTATCCTGGATATGTGACCATTCTTTTACCGCGAAGTCGATGAACTCAGGGACAAAGGCCTCCGATGCAGCACCCGCAGCAGTCGTGGCAGGAAGAATCAAATCACATAAAACTGCTACGGTCTCAAATTCATGGTTAGTGAAGAAATTATCTTCAAAGATACGCTTGTCCCGAGCCTTTTCTGCCGGAGTGCGACCGTACGAGCTGAAGTCATAGACATCCTGAAGCCTTCTTCTTTCTGGGGATCCCGGGGCACAGCCATTTATTAAAAAGCCAGTTCCAAGAGCTCCAATCAGCATGGTTTTAATTGAGTCTCGTCTATCCATAGCTTACAGGTTTTGTTTTTTAAGTTCATCAACAATGTATTCAGAAGCTCTCATCGAAAGCGCAAGAATAGTCCAGGTAGGGTTTTTATCGGCTTGTGAAACAAAAGTCCCTGCATCCACAACAAACACGTTCTCTGCATCGTGGAGCTGAGAGTATTTATTGGTTACCGATGTTTTTGGATCGTTACCCATGCGTGTTGTCCCAACCTCGTGAATAATCTGCCCCGGCTTCAAAAGTCCATAATCGCGATCTGCCCCTGGCTTATCGCCCAAAGTAATGGCGCCCATTTCATCAAAGATTTTCTCCATGGTATCATGGGCGTGTTTTGATTGGAGGCGCTCGTAATCAGTCCATTTATAATTGAATCGAAGGACCGGAATCCCCCATTGATCAACCTTATCAGGATCAATATCACAATAATTGTTGTATTGAGGAACACTCTCTCCTCTCATGGCAATATGAATCGTTGACCCAAAAAACCGTTTTACATCTTCCCTAAGCTTATCTCCATAGCCGCCAACGGTAAGGTTGAAATGTTTATTCAGGTCCGTAGTATTAAAGCCGACTCCATAAGAGGGTTGACCCATCCCCCCGTAAATTTCGAAGTGATATCCACGCGGGAAGTCGAGCTTAGCATCATTCAGCCACCAGGGTGTGTACACATGCAAACTACCTACCCCATCCTCGTTATACATCTTTCGGTTTAGCAGTTCGGGAATAATGGCAGAACGTCCCGCGCCGGTTGAATCGTGAAGATATCTACCAACAACTCCGCTACTGTTTCCAAGGCCATTTGGGTGCTGAGAGCTTTTTGAATTCAGCAGAATCCGTGCCGTTGAACAGGCCGAGGCCCCCATCACAACAACCTTCCCCTTAATTACTTTTTCGGCGCCATCTTCTTTGTCGATGTAGCTAACACCGGTTGCTTTTCCTTCATCATTTGTAAGCACCTCCCTGGCCATTGCATTTACATATAGGTCGACACGACCAGTACTTCTCTGAGCGGGAAAGATGAGGCAGGTTCCGGAAGAGAAATCCGCATAAACCTGACATCCGCGATTACATTGGTTGCAATAGAAACATACCCCACGTTCATTATTCAGTTTTTTTGTAAGGATGGAAAGCCGGGAAGGAATGACAGGAATACCCGCTTTTCTAGCCCCTTTGATATAGAATAATTCATGGAGCCGGGGCTTAGGCGGAGGAAGAAAAAAGCCATCAGGCTCATTATAAATCCCCTCCTTGCTTCCAAAAACCCCAATCAGTTTATCAACACGGTCGTAATAAGGCTTGATTTCGTCATAGCTGATAGGCCAGTTATCCCCTAATCCATCCACATCTTTTCGCTTAAAATCGAGAGGTCCGAAACGAAGCGAAATACGCCCCCAGTGATTGGTTCGTCCGCCCAGCATTCGTGATCGAAACCACATAAAATCAGAATCATCCTTTTGGGTATAGGGCTCGCCATGTACTTCCCAACCACCATACGCGGCATCCCAATCGCCAAAATTTCGGAGCGGTGTACTGGCTCCTCTTCTGGGAGATTCCCATGCGGGGCGAAGCTGACTTCGATACTGATCCTGAGCGGGGTCGAAATAAGGACCGGCTTCCAGAACAGCTACTTTCAATCCCGATTCGGATAAAATTTTGGCTGCCATTCCTCCGCCTGCTCCCGAACCAACAATTACTGCATCGTATTCTTTGTTGTTGGAGATGATTTCCATTAGGTTTCCCGGTTATTGAACTTCACCATTAATAATCACATTGGTAACCTGCGTCAGGTACTCAAAAGGATCGCCATTATAAAGTACCAGATCAGCATCTTTCCCTCTTTCAAGAGACCCGACTTGATCTGAAATACCCAGTAACCCTGCTGCATCGATGGTAAGCTTTTGGATTGCAATCTCAGGATCAAGTCCGTGAGCAACAGCAATGGCGGCCTCAAAAAGAATAACCCTTGTTTTTGGAACATAACCTTCAAAGCCACTCTGGAAGGCAAAAGATATATCTGCTTCGTATAAGGTTGCCGCCATATTCATAGTTGCATTCTTAGCCTGACCGGAAGCTCTCATCATTGGCGGATGAACAAAAACAGGATGGCCTGATTCCTTTATTTCATCCAAAACCAGATAGGCTTCTGCAGCGCCGTCGATCACCATAGGAAAACCGAATTCTTTTTGAAGCCTGATCGCGGTCATGATATCATGAGCCCTATGAACAGTAACCATAGCGGTAAGCTTTCCATCCAGCAAGTCGGCAAGTGCTTCCATAGCAAGATCTTTTGTAGCCGGATTATTGCTGTTTCTTTTATCAAGATACTGTTGAGCTTTAATTAGGTTTTCGCGAAGCATCGCAATGCCTTTAGAGCGCGTACCCGGCTTTTTGATATCGCTATCCATCATATTTCCAAGAGTAAAAGCGAGCATTTTTGATGGGTTTAGGACAGCTTCATTTACCGTTTCTCCGGAAGTTTTAACAATCATAGTCTGACCACTTATAAGTGCGCCAGGGCCATGACCCGTATGTATGGTAGTAACGCCCATGCTTCGTAAATAACCAACCAACTCTTCTCTGGCATTGTAAGCGTCAATCGCACGGAGTTCAGGTTGAATAGCAGAGGAGGTTTCAAGCTGATCCTGATCATGGGGCTGATTCAAATGTCCGGCTAGGCCAACAACAGTATGTGCGTCGATTAATCCCGGAGTTACAACAGCAGCTTCAAGTACCCGGTAATCAGAAGGAATTCGAACCGAACCCTCAGCTCCGACCCGGTCAATTTTCCCATCTTTAATTAAGACAACTCCATTTTCAATGGGATCGCCGTTGCTTGTGTATAGCAAACCAGCTTTTACTGCGATTTGGGAAAAGCCCGATGAAACAAGAAAAAGCGAAATGCTTAGGGTAAGTATAGTTATGATAGTCTTCATTCTTACTCTCCTTCAATATGATGGTTATGGACTTCGCCCCGGAAAATTTCATACCCCCCGGTTGCATACTCCCTGTCTTCCGGATTTTGCCTGTCCCAAACCTTTTGGCCTTCAATCCAGGTTTGCTCCACCATCGTGTACACACTAAAAGGGTCGCCACTGAGAATAATGAAGTCGGCATCTTTCCCTTTCTCTAAGGAGCCAACCCGGTCATCAATATCCATCATTATGGCATTGGCGATGGTGACAGCTTCGAGTGCTTTTTCCCGACTCATTCCTTCACGAACACCCATAGCGGCAGAGCGCAGAAACAGCCTCGAATCTGTGATGTAATCATCGGTATGAAAGCCAACCAGCACGCCTGCTTCTTCGAGAGCAGCGGCGTTAACATTACTAAAGTCTTTAGCTTCGAGCTTACCCCCAAAGGAGTCTAACGTAATAACAGAAGCAGGAACACCGGCTTCGGCAATTTCATCAGCTACTTTATATGCCTCAGAAACGTGTTGAAGAACTAATTTATAGCCAAATTCTTTCGATAAGCGAATGGCAGTTAAAATATCATCATGGCGATGAGTATGATTATGAACGGTTCGTTTCCCCTCCAGAACCTCCACTAAGGTTTCCATTTGAAGATCTCGCGGGGGCATTTTGCTTTCATCGCCATTTGCCTCCTTTATTTTTTGCTGATAATTCTGAGCCTTGATAAATAATTCCCGAACCATAGCGGCAGATTTTGCACGGGTTCCGGGTCGCGGAGAAGCGCCGTTACCAATAGGGTTCGTGCCGTTTGCCATTTTTAACCCGCCATAAATGTTATTCTCCTCATCAATAATCAAAAGCATGTCTTCGATAGTATTCGCTTTTCGAAGCTTGAGGTAAACGGTTTGTCCGCTCATTAAATGACCTGAGCCCGGCATCACGTTTGCTGCGGTAATTCCGCCTGCGAGTGCTTTTTTGAAGGTATCGCTTCGGGGATCAATTGCATCCATAATCCGAACATCCGGGTGAAGTGACGACGACCGATCTCCGCCATCTCCTCCGCCAATATGAGAGTGTGTATCTACAAGACCGGGCATAATTACTTTACCGGAGACGTCAACTACTTCTGCATCAGAAGGGATGCGAAAGCGATGGTCTCCCACGTCCTGAATTATACCATCCCGGATTACCAGAACTCCATTTTCAATGGGTTCGCCGGAAATTGGGATGATATGAGCTCCGGTAAAGTAGACAGCGTTTGTTTGGGCAATGTTTGGAGTTGAGTATAACACCCCAATAAGCGCCCCGAAAAGAATAGTTTTAGATATGTTCATAAAATGAGATTGGTTAAAGCAGCCCCAATTTATAAAAAAGAATTGGCTATCAAAGAGAATATTTGAAGTAATAGAAAACGGAACATTTCTGGCCCGAACCCTATTAGAAGGAGAAACGACTTACAAAAAAATTAATAGAGTGTTTATGAAAGCAGCGAAAATAACCGGAATAATTGCAGTAGCCATTTTGGCGGGTATGTTTACAATTTCATTAACTATTGACGGTATTGTAAAAAGCGGGATTGAAGAAAACATGTCACAACTTGTTCAGACAGAGGTAAGTGTAGATGATGTAGATATTTCAATATTTAACGGATCGGGTACAATCAAGGGTTTTTCAATAAGTAATCCGGATGGGTTTAGTGAGAATGAAGCAATCAGTATTAAGAGCATGACTATTGAAACAGATTTAGCGTCAATACTTTCAGATCAGATAGTCGTAAATGAAATACGAATAAAGAGTCCGGAACTACTTTTCGAGCAAAAAGGGGTGTCTGCCAATCTTAAGACGATCAATGACAATATGAATATGGAGTCAGAGTCATCATCAGAAAAAGGGCTTGTAGTCAATTATCTGCTAATCGAAAATGGGAAAGTAGAAGTTAACACAGCCATTGACAGAGAACGAACCGTAACAGCTGAAATCGATGAATTCGAATTAAGCGGCATCGGAAAAGCCGGATTGAATACTCTTCAGCAGGGCATGAAAGAGATACTAGAGCCACTCATTAAGCAAGCAATGGCACAAGCGGCCAAAGAGGGCGTTCTTGAACAGGTACAAAATAAAGTCGAAGACCTTATTAATGGTTAATTATAAGACGCTTCAATCTCGGCCAGTTTTTGATCGATCATCTCTTTTGAGTACCAACGACCCTGTACCATCACTCCGGAGTGGTTTTGTATATTGGCAACATTCTCCAGAGGGTTTGAATCAACTAGGATCAGGTCGGCTCTTTGACCTGCTTTGATAGTACCGAAGTCATCTTTATCACTAAAATAAAGCCCGACATTTCGGGTGCCGGATTCAATAATCTCGTAAGGACTCATTCTGGCCTCCACCATCTTAGGTAATTCTCTGTGAATGGAAAACCCGGGAACACTGAAAAGCTGAGGGGCATCAGTTCCCATCAAAATAAGAGCCCCGGCCTCGTTCATCTTTTGAAGTAATTCGCGGCGGAGTTCAGCGTGATCCAGCGCTTCCCCAACACTTAAACTCGCGTTATTCTCTACATTATTCGTAACCCAGTTGTTATATCCATTTCTTACCGCTTGAGGGATATACTTAAGTTCATCATAGTTTCTCATTGCTTCGTAATCGCCCGCTCCGATTATGGTTTCCCAAAGAGCCTGTGTTGGAACCAGCCATACATCATGTTCTACTGTTTTTTGGATGATTTCACTCATTTTTGATTCACGCTCTGCACCTTCAAAAGCGCTTAAGTAAGCCACATACCCGTCCAGGTGATCCATAGTTAACTGGCCTGCTTCAATAGCTTGTTCGATCCCTACATCTGAGGGAACATGGCCGCCAAAAGTAATCCCGACCTCGTTTGCTGTTTCAGCCATAGCGTTATATTCGGCAAGCGTAAGACCCGGGTGAATTTTTAGTAAATCCCAACCCTCTTCCTTTTGTTGAATCACTTTCTCCCGCGCTTGTTCAGGTGAGCTTACTGAGCCACCATTAAAACTAGGGCCCGCGAGATACAGATTTGGTCCGATGAGCTCGCCCGAATTAACCTTGTCTTTCAATTCCAGTTGATGGTTGTACCCGAGCATTCCACGAACGGTAGTTATTCCTGCTGCTACATAAAGAAACAGAGTATTTTCAACGTACTCGTCATTAAAGTAAGAAGGCGCATTTGCAGGCGGATGTGTTGGCGGAACATGGCCATGCATCTCAGCCAATCCCGGGATTAAAAACTTTCCGGAGCCGTTTATCTTCCTGATGTCTTCATCTAAATCAACATTGGCAGACGGAGAAATCAAGCTTATTTCATCGTTGACGACTACCACGGTTTGGTTTTTTAATACCTTATCTTCTTCAGTCATTGGAATTACCGTAACGTTAGTGAAAGCAGTAGTTTCTTCGGTATTTTTTACATAGATACAATCTTCATCAGTACTAAAATTGAAAGGAAGTACATAGAGAAGGAATGGAATTACAAATAGTGAGATCTTCAGCATAACGAAAAGTGTTTATTAAGTGCTAAATCAATAAAACACTTTTTAAGGTGGGTAAACAAAACGCGCAATCACTTTTTATGATTTTTTACCGAACCGGTTATTTAGGCTCTTTTTCGATTCCCAACCTTTTTGGATGATTGTCAGCTTCCTGAAGTTCATTAAAAGCATTCTGAAAATTACTGATTAGCTCCATGTATTCTTTCGTTTCGTTGATTCGGGCCGATGCATTTCTGCTTTTCAAGCTTTCATTCTTTGATTTTCGAATGAATCGATAGAACTCAAATTCCATAAGATTCCCATCCTTGTCTTCAACAAAAATCCTCCCGTCTTCACTTACCCCTTTATAAATGAATGTGCCAACAGGATAACCCGTAGAGCTTTTTTCGAACCGATGAAATTCAGACCAATCAGTTGTGCCGCGGGCGCTGTAGATATTCCAGCAAAAAACCTCATCGCCTTCCTGCCAGTGCAATATTTCCGGATACCAGGTGTGCGGCGGTACCCCTTTCTTTTTATTTCTGAATAGCCCCATTCGTTTTTTGGTTTTTGAATAAATCTTTAACGGCAGATATAAAAGTGCCCTTTTCTTCCAGAATATCTTCAGGTTTCATGACTTCTAAAATGACCGTTCCTCTGTAAAAAGTATACATACTGATCGCCATTACGGTGTGTGCAATATCAAGGTGATTAAACCAGATTCCCAGCCCAATTTCGCTGGTATAAAAGAAGGCGGCCAGGGTTGCAAATAATACGGTTAACACAAATGCCCGGCTTGCTTTATTTCGCGTTCTCCAGAAGACGAGGAAATGGAGCGGTAAAACAACCAGCCCCAAGCCATAAGCAGAATGTACCTGGATAAAGAAGAAATTGAGAGTAGTAAACGTGATCACTGCAAAAGTGAGAAGCTCAACTACATTTGCTACTTCAAGAACTCTCCCGAATGTTTTATTGATTACGGGCTGTGCATGCATGATGGAGGCTCGTTCAACCGCCATAACAGCCAGCATGCTAATCAGCCATCCGGGGAGCTTCCATTCCAGTCCAACCGCATATTGAAAAGCGTGTCCAAGAATTCCACCCAGAAAAGTAGCCAGACCCATCACAAAAAAATACCATCGCATGTATTGATGAACCTTACCCGGCTTATTCAGCTTCACTAATTTGATAAACGCATAGATACAGACTGCCGTTATCCAAAGGTCGGTAAAGGTGACCATTGGCTCCATAATGGTAATACCAAATAATTCAATGGATGGTTGTCCGCTGGGAGAGTTCATGAAAAAATCATAAAGGTTAGCATGACAAATATAACGAGGAACTAAATAGCTTGGTTCCAAGGCATAAAAAAAGCCTGCTTTTAACGGCTGGCTGCTTTGATTTTTTAGTAACTAGAACCAATATACGGCGGAGAGCTGCCCTTGACCAAATCTAATTAATTACATATAACTAATGATAACTAATAATTGATTTAAATTAAATTAAACGAATTCAATGATGAATTTACTAAGGATAATACTAGTGGAATAACCAGCATAAAAGCATTTAAAAAATGACTGTAAATCACCAGAAAGAGCAGGGAAATTACTATGTATGGTAATTCACAGATTTCATTGAACCATCTTCACCCAAAATATTGGTTTCAGATCCCAGTACAATGTCGGTGTTATGGGTAGACAAACAAAGCCAATGCCCATCCTTTTTTGAACAACGGCTGAGCTCTCAGTAAGAAGTTTTACGGTCACGGGTTGAAGTTTTAGGGAAGAGTCTGTGAAAATAACTCTAAGCCCGTAGTCGTGGGTTGTTCGTAGTCACGATTGTTCCACCAGGAAACAAAAACGTTCAGGGATTTCTTCGGGAGATTTAATTGGTAGATAGCTCATTACAAGAGCCTCTTTTTTTGAGGAATCCAACAACGTGTTCTGGCTTTATATTCCAAATACGCAGAACCAAATTTTTGTACAAGATCGGTTTCCTCAATGGGCCGAACTACAAAGTGCCAGGCTAATCCTCCGATCAAAGAATAAATAGCAACGTGAACGGAGGAAAAAACGATAGAAATAGCAATAATCTGTCCAACCCCTGCAACAGCCATCGGGTTCCTTATGTAGTTGTAAGGACCGGCTGTGACTAAATAATTGGTGGCGTCCATCGGCAATGGGGTACCCTTTCCATTTCTAACCATAAAAAAGGCACTCGAAAGTCCTAGCAAGGTAAAAGCGAGAAAAAGAATTAACCCTGTATATAGGGTTAGAGGCTGATCTATAACGTCTATTTGTGATTTCGATACAAACAAGATCAAATAAGGAATGACACCCAGAAATAAAGTCCAGAAACTAAGCACCTGAATTAATGTCTTAAAAGAGTTTTTTAAAAGTGATTCAGTAACTGAGTTTCTGTTAAAAAACTTTGGATAGCATAGATAAACATTAAATACTAAACCAAAGACCATTGTTGCTGTTGGGAGAAAGCCATCGGAACCAAGAAAAGAAGCGTTTATACAAAATAGAGTGGCGTAAGAAAAAGCTCCTAATATGATCAAGCTCAAGCCCCGACTTTCTTTATAAGCTCGTACTAAAGAAAGGACCCCAAGTAAAAGTAAATCAGGAACTAAAAGAGCAAAGTAAGACTCTCTGGAAATTTCAGAAAAAGAAAATAGCAAGTAGAACTCATCACAAACACTTATCAAAACCCACCAGACAGAAATGAGTGAGGCTTGAAAAAGATAGGCTGTTCCTGAGTTTTTCAAAACAAAGGCTACTCCGTTTCGGTAAGGGCGCGTAGTAATTCCAAATCCCAATCGCCGTTGTTGGGGTTATAGATTCCAAAGCCGGAAGCAAATTCCCAGTAGTGATAGCTCATATTATTCTCTAAAGCAAAGCTTACGATCGTTTCCGTCCATCGACCTCTGGACTCAGAGTCAGCACGACTATAAGCCCCAAACTCACCGATGTTGATCGGGACGCCTCTTTCCTGGCCCCAGTCAACAATGGTTTGGAAATGATTTTCCACAGCAGCCACCTGGGTACTTGTACCAACCCATTCGGTTCCCAGCCAGGCATCCGCACCATCTACCCACTCAGCTCCCTGGTGTGTAAATTGAAATGGCTCATAGTAATGTACTGTAACGATCAGATTTCCGTCGTCCGGAATATCCAGCTTCAATAGTCCGGGAACACCCCCCCATTCTGCGGCGCCGATTACTACCGTGCGATTCGGATTTGTTTCCCGGATCTTATCCAGTGCTGTGGGTAAAAGTTGGTTCCATAGATCTGCTGTCAAATTACCGTGAGGTTCGTTCAGTATCTCAAAGAGAACCTCTTCCGGCTGATCTTTGTATCGTTCAGAGATCTGTTCCCATATTGATAAGAACTTAGCCGATTCCTGGGCAGGATTGTCAAAAATTTCCTCATAGTGATGAATATTGATCATAACCATTAAGTCATTATCTAAAGATTGACTGATAGCCCAATCCACCCGCTCAAAAAACTCTTCATCGATTGTGTAAGGATCCTCGTCAGTTGTATGGGCAGACCACCGGATTGGAATTCGTACGCTGTTAAACCCAGCATCTTTTATGAGTTTGAACCACTCAGCTTGTAGTACAATTCCCCACTCTCCTTCACTAGGTGCCTCCAGGGCATTTCCAAGATTTATTCCCCGACCGAGTTTTATGTTCTGTTCAAAAGGATCAAGAGGCTCAGGAATCCCTCCGCCATCTACATTTTTACTGGCATCACATGCCAGAAACGGAATCAGAAGAAGAAAGAAAAGCGACTTTTTCATTCGATAAGTGAGTTTTGAAAGTGAATTCAAGTATAATAAAATAGGTGCTATTTATGAATGAAATATGTAGGCCGTATAGTTCTTAGTTGAAGTTTAAATTATGACGGTTTTGGACTCAAGTTTTTTAATTAAGTAACAAGTTAACACACCATTAAATCCGCCAATCAGAAAACCAGGGCTCAAAAAAGTAAGGCAAAAGAGAAGAAGCATTGAAGTAACTTCAAAGACGGCAACGAATCCATCAGGCCATGAAATTAGAAGCCCAAAGCAAAAAGATCCAAATAAATATGAGAATATAGTTATAAGAACCCCGAAGGTGAAGGCCACATAATATGCGCTTGACCTATAAGCATTTTTTTGAATGCAAGGATAAAAAAAATATGAAAATACAGCCGCGGTAAATATGGTGTTTAACCCGCCAAACAGGCTGATAAAATTAAAAGTTAAAGTAAGGCCATCACTGAATATCAAAAACCCAACCCATACAATTAATCCCGCCATCGAAAATAGAAGAACACCCAGCAATCTGTTTTTATCCATTTTTTGCTTCCGTTGTACCTGTTTCAATTTCAAGGTCTGCAGCATTTCTAAACAACAGACCGGATAACACAAAAGGAACAACAAAGAAACAGGTTACACCAATAATCTCCATAACGGAACTATGGGGATACAGGTGAGCACCCATCGAAAATGCAATAATGGAAATAACAATCATGGAAGCAGCCATGGAAAACAAGGTAATCATCATGCCCCGTGCTTTTAGACGGGATAATACAGCCCCGATAATGCCAACTACAATCACTGAAAAGTACATCTGATTTTCCGGGTTATTCTCACTTCCGATTAAACCTACAGCCAGGTTTGCCCAGATCAGGAATAAGCCGGAACCCAGCCCTAAGCCCGTTGCGATTTTATACGTGTTACTACCCGCTTTCATGGTAATAATCAGGTAAGATAATCCGGTTCCAAAAAGGAGAATTCCGGCAAGTACAAAATCAGACAACGACCAAACGACCTCTTCGGTAAATTGCATTGCGATTAAAGGAATGAGTAACAAACTGAGGGTAACTCCAGTTAGCAGAAGGATTTTTTTTGATAAGGTTGGGGAGGTATTCATAGTAATTCTCAAGGTTATGTGTTTGTGATAGAGGTAATGCGCGACTTAATTCTGAATGACCAGAAAAGACCTATTACAATCATAAGAGGTGGAACCGGACTGGCTTCGTCTTCTGCTGTAATCATAAAAATGAGCAGAAGAAGCCCAAGTATTGTCACCAAAACGGGAAATACTAGCAGGAATTTAAGCCGGATTAATATATTCATGGCAGATCCAGTGTGATTTCTACTTTGTAATACAAAGTGAAGGGGTAAAAAATATATCCTGAGTCAATATTCATGCTTGCTGGGATTTTATGATGTGCTCCAGTACTTCAAGATGTTTATTGAAAGCCGCTCTGCCTTCTTTAGTGATGAAGTACTTCGTGTTTGGCTTTCTGTCGACAAAAGTTTTATTAACACCAACAAAATCTTCTTGCTCCAGCTTCTTAATGTGAGTAGCAAGGTTGCCATCGGTCACATCCAGTAAATCTCTTAAGGAAGTAAAATCCAGAGAATCGTTCACTGCCAGTGCCGACATAATTCCAAGCCGGATTCTGCTTTCAAAGGCCTTATGTAAGTTGTTGAAGTTCGGACTCACAGCTATGAACGCTCGTATTTAAGATGAATGAAGAGGCCATAGCCGATATGAAAAATTCCAAAACCAATCGCCCAAAGCAGGATGCTATATGAAATAAATACGATAGCAGCCAGCCCAAGTACAATTTGAATCCAGCCCAGATATTTCACGTCCTCAAAGGTAAAAACTGAAGTCGCCGTTAATGCAAGACCGTAAAATATAAGTGTAGCAGGAGCGGCAAGTCCGGAATATCCGGAAGCGAGCAAAAGAAGCACGAACACCCCACCTGTAAGTAAAGGCACACTAACCGAGGCAAGCATTTTACGGGAGGCAATGTTCCAGATATTTTCTCCTTTTTGTTTCGCCTTTCCCGAAGAGAGGACCAGTGCTGTTCCAACAGATAAAATCAGTACTAAAATAGCAAGCCCAAGCACTGGTGGTAATCCTGCTACCGTATCTCCAGTTCTATTTATGGCATACTCAAATCCATCGGGGCGGAAATTAAAATAGAAATAAGCTATATAAGCCCCGGCGCATGCATACATACCTGCAAGCACACCAGATAATCCGGAAAGGGATAAAAATTTCGAAGACCGCTCCATCATCGATCGAATCTCTGCAAGGTCCTGTATATAATCTTGTTGTTCTTTCATAAAAAGTACTTTTAAATACAAAGTATAATTATCGGATGTTTAAATCAATAGAGTTGGATAAATTTTTTTCGTTGGGAATAACGACCCGACCCGAGACTGAAGCCTGTACTGAACTCGAGTCAGTATCAGCTTGAACCGCTTGATATGCGCAATATCTTTAACTAGCTAGTTTAATTTTTTTCTACATAAACGATTCTTTTCTGAGCTTTATCAAACTTCACAATTAGCAAAGTACTATTTGCAAAACCTATACTCTCCTCAACAAATGCGACAGATAAATTCTTGGAGGAGTCTTCTGGAAAAAAAGAATCTTTAACTACACTGATTGTTAATTCGACTTTCATTCCAGCCTCTTTTAGAGAATCAATTCTTCGCTCTTCCATTATAAATTCGTCAAGCTCTATAAGTTGTTTGAAGAACTCATCATCTGTAACGGAACCTGGGTCACCTTTAAAAGAATTAACTCCTATAGTTAAAACTATTCCTGTAGTTAAGACTAATAGCATTAAAACGGATAATACTTTCACTTGCGCTTTGTGCGAAATCTGGTTGAAACTTTTGTATGCTTCAGGCCCATTCACTAAAAGACGACTTAAGTAGAATAATAATCCAATAAAAAAAGGAATTGCTGTGGCAAAGCTGATTTTTGGGATTTCACTAATACCTAATAACCCAAAAATTGAGACTGATAAAAGACCAGAAAAAAGAAAAAATACTCGTGATCGAAGCATTTGGTTTTTTGCCCTTGCATATCTCAGCTCATAAAAAAAAAGAAATATTCCTGGCCAACCAAGTAAAAGTAACAGCATACTTAAATCAAAAGAATCAAATCCAAATAAGACCGCTAAAAGCATGATTCCGATAGTTGCAACTCCATGGCCGGCCCCAATAATTACCAGATTGAATAACCCTAAAAGTATAAAACCCGATTTTATTGGTATTTGTATCTTAGATTGATTCATTTAAAGAATTAAGAGGTCTAAGGAGTCCACTTGAAACGCTTGAAATACCTCGAAATTAGTTTCTGATTATGTTTAAAGAGCCGACGGATTTATCTACATTCATCGAAAATATATATGTAACTCCATTTTCTTCTTTTTTCCATTCAAGCGAAGAATATCCACTCATTCCAGAAATTTCAGCATTATAAAACTCTCCAAACTGTTCATTTAACTGAGCGATAATTACAGTTCTTATTGAGTCTTGATCCAAGTCCTTTTTGAACGCTAATATAATCGTTTTTGATCCCCACTATCAATTATCATTGATGGAATACTGGCAATCCAAACCTCGGAATCAGTTTTATTGAAAGCACCAAAAGCATTCCAAAGGGCATTATTTTCTTTATCGAAAAGCTTATTTATAGATTCCACCTCAATGTCTCCAATTTGAATTTGAGCGTATGAAAATGATGGAGAAATCAGGAGAAAGAAAAGAAGAAAACATTTTAGCATAAATTATCTGTTTAGCAGTATAACGACCTCTAGGTTAAGCATCGAGTGGGTTAAAGGTTAATTAACGGTGAAAATTTTAAAACAAACAACTATGTAAACAGAAGCTACAACTTCCTTGCAGCCCAGGGTCAGAACCGGTCCCGGCTGCCGATGCCTCCAAAGCGCGGGTTAACGACATTGTTGAGAAGCGAGCCGAAGCGATAACGGAACCCGAAGCTGATACCCGCCTCGTAGTTGGTTTCGAGCTGCCTGCGTCGTAGGAGCACATCTTCGAGATCTGCGTTACCCTTTGGGAGGTTGATCTGATCGTGGATGATTTCGAGGAAACCACCAATCTCAACGGAAAGCCCTCTTGTGATGCGAATTTCGAACTCCGCATCAAACTGAAGACTGTGATGCGACAGGTCGTGCAGGTACTGCGAGGCATTGACTCCTATTTCGATCCCACCCCACGGCTGGACGACTTCGTACCCTGCATTGAGTAGATGCTGAGGAAGCACTTGTTCGATCTCATTGTATATCGTCGAGTCTCGATAGGTAATGTGGGAGGCTCCCAGGCGATAAGCAACGGTCAGCTGTCGCCGATTCGCTTCGCGGTAAGGGAAGAGGCTCCACTCCGCTGCGCCCATAAAACGATAGCGCAAGTCCACGTTAGAGAACGTCGAAGTAAGAATGTCTCCGTAGGCTCCAACGGACCAATGCGGAGAAATGCTCCGTATGGCATAGCTGGTGAATCCATCGCGTCGGGCTGTGCTCGTGATCGCACCTTCGTCACGTTCAAATCGATCGTAGTTGTAGTTGAAGAAGGGCCGGAGCTGGATCTTCCAGTCCTCAGTCACACGACTGACGTACACTCCGTACCGGGTGTCGAAGGACTGCTGCTTAGACTCGAAGTCGGCGCTGCCGTCGGCATAGATCTCGATGGTCCAATTATTCCAGGGGTCTTCCGTTGTCTGAGTTTGTCCGGCGGTCATTTCGGACGGCGCAATGTTCACCCGCAGTCGGTCTCGCATAGGAGTCTGCATCAGGTACGGCACGAGCGCGGCTTCGAGGGTGCGGAGGAATCCGTCCCGCTCTTCAGCCTCAGTGGCGTTGGCTGGTAAATTGAAGACGGTGGAGAAATCCAGCCCGTCGAAGATGCTAAGACCAATGATATCGACGGTCAGTGCCTCACCACCCGATCCCGTGCTCTCCCGAGTGACGAGAACGTGAACATCGGCGACTTCACGATCACGAACGTGATCCAGATAAGACATCTCCTGACGTATAAACGTCTCATCGCAGAAGTTACAGTCAAGGAATAGGGCGAGCCGGGAGGGAACATCCACCCCAACCTCCTGTGCTTCCACAGGGCTGACGGGAGCGTAGAACCATAAAAGCACTATCAGAAATACCGAGGCACTTTGTTTTGTTTTCGTGAAATCGCTTATCCAGAGTAGTGTGGTCGAATAAAGCATATAGCTTGGGCTGAAGGAGAACGATGTGCCGTCTTCTTCGTAGACATGTGCAAGCGCACAGCATGGGCACCTGAAAAGATACAGGTAACTCTAAATGGTATCGAATTGTCCTGGAAACTTGATCATGAATTGATCGCGGCATGGTTCTCAAGTTAGGGGTAACGACCCGCGTAAACAGGTGCGAAGATTATGATTTGGCTGAATTAGCACATTTAATTCCTTGCAATCAAGTTTCCATCGCGCCACGTCCGATTTAAAGCGCCTTGTAATCCAACTTTTACATTAAGTTTAAAGTTTTGGAAAACTAACGTAAAACCCAAGATGCATTAACTGATCATCAGAAGTGTACACACCCAAACCAAACCAAACCTGTTTGCTCCCAGGTCGCAAAATATCGTATAACGACCCGGCGGTTAAGCGGCGAGTCTGGAGTTTAAAATTAACGACCCGAACCGCGTCCGAGTCCGCTTGAAACGCTTGTTATGTTGCAATTTACGTAATTCCACCGCCAGCTTCTCCGATAGGCCACCAATAAAAAAACCAAAAATAATGTTGTTCGTTGATTGCTGCATTTCCAAGAGCTGCGTAACCAGAACTAACATACAGGTAAAAGGGGTAAATGTAATCCAGGGAAACATGGAAATTTGAATTACCTGATTCATATTCACTAAAAAGATTAGTAGCGTCATCAACAAATATGACAGCTCGATTACTTTTAGCAGTTAACTTGGTAAAAAAAGATTCTCTTTGGTTTTTTTGAATACTACCAAAATCTACTGTTTCAAAAACTTCTCCACTTATCATATAAGTTGAATAGACGAATAATGTATCATTGACTGAACCACCTGTACTAAAATCATCATAAAAATTCAGAGATAGGTATAAAGCATTTTGCTTGCCAATAAATGTCCAACTGATTGTATTTAGGACCAAAATACAGGAAAGAAATAGTAGTATGTATTTGGCAGTTTTCAAGGATTATTGGTTTTGCAACATAACGACCCTGCGTTTAAGCGGCGAGTCGAGTTATTAAAATTAAAGACCCGAACCGCGTTCGAGTCCGCTTGAAACGCTTGTTATGTACCGAAAACACCATGTTTTGCAACGCCAATTTTGTTGAAAGTGATAAAACGCTTGAATTCTTTATCACAAATGGTTGGTTCTGAAAACAGAACTATTGCATCCTGAATTTCTTGAACAGCATTTGCTTTAGCAATTTCTTTTGAGTGATGTCTGTCAGTAACTAAGTAAAGCGAATTATCTGAAAAGAACTGATTTATGTTTGATTGAACAAGTTCTGAATTCAGTTTTTCACCTTCACCGATATAATACCATTCACTCTCGTCCGATACTTTTTCCCAATCGGCTTTTTGTAACATCGCAGAACAAGCAATAAAGATGTTTTTAGAATCCATTTTTGGGAAGGTACATAACGACCCCGCGTTTAAGCGGCGAGTCTAGGGATTAAAATTAAAGACCCGAACCGCGTTCGAGTCCGCTTAAAACGCTTGTTAGCAGTACGGTTTATTGTTTGAAGTAAGTGTACTTTTTGCTCCATTGCAATTCATCTTTATGATTAAAAAGTTTTGCTTCGCTTTTTCTTCCCAGAGAATCATACGCAAATTCATATTTATTACTATTGACATGAAAGGCTACATTTTCAGCTAATTCTTCTGGGCCTGATTCTAGAGTTTTACTGACAAGTTTTTCATTCTCGTTATAGCGATGAGTAATAAACCTATAATTTTCTTCATTCCAGTATTCAATTTTTTCAAGTAACTCTCTTGAATTGTAAGAATAAGAGCCTGTCCAAATTGTGTCTCGATTTCTTGTTTGAAACTCTATTTTAATCAAATCATTTTCATAGTTATAATGGCTCCAGTACTCAAAATCCTCACCATAAACATCTGTACCACTATTTGTCATTTCACGAACGAGTTGATTTAGAGCGTTATAGTATTTGGTTTGAGTGAAGCTGACCGTATCTATATTAACAAGGCTATCAGTAGTAGCATAAGAACCAATATTGTTACCAGAATTATCATAAATGAATAATTCTCTTATTCCAATCTCGCAGTTATACATTCTACAATGGAAGACTTCTTTTAAAACACCAAGGGAATCGTACTTCAATTGACTCCTATATTCATAACCTACCGACTCTATTAGTTTGTCATTATCATTGTAATATTCGTAAGAATCCCTAGAATGACCGTTTTCAAAAGTAGTTTCAATTTTTACGCCGTGATCGAATACTATCTGTTGGATTAAATCAGGCGTGGAAGAATCAGGCTCACAAAAAGAGCAGACAAGAAAAAGGGTAACTAATAGAAATGGAATGATGTATTTCATTTTCCTTTACGAGTAGTACTGCTAACGACCCGGCGTTTAAGCGGCGAGGTCTTTTAGTTAGAAATAGCCAAATTAATCATTTAGAAACAAGCATAAACAAAAAAGGAAGTCAACGACTGCCTTTGGATTAGATCAGGAAAGCTGATCCACAAAATCGAGTTTCTCCCAGGGGAATTCTTCCCGCCCGAAGTGACCGTAAGCGGCCGTTGGCCGATAAATAGGGCGGAGTAAGTTAAAGCGTTCTATGATTCCTTTAGGGGTGCAATCGAAGGTCTTTATAACCAACTCTGCCAGCTCAGTATCGCTTTTGGCTGCGGTTCCGTAGGAATTCACACTAATGGAAACAGGCTCGGCTACCCCAATGGCATAAGCAAGTTGTACGAGGCACTCTTCGGCGAGCCCGGTAGCTACTAAGTTTTTGGCGATATGGCGGGCAGCGTACGCAGCGCTTCTATCTACTTTAGAAGGATCTTTTCCGGAGAATGCTCCACCACCGTGAGCGCCGAACCCTCCGTAGGTATCTACAATAATTTTACGACCGGTGAGTCCAGCGTCTCCATGCGGCCCTCCGATCACAAACTTTCCGGTTGGGTTGATATGATACTTTGTTTCAGCATCAATCAGCTCAGCAGGGATTACATTTTTAATCAGGATATTTTTGATGTCTTCATGAATTTGCGATTGTTCCACATCAGCATCATGCTGTGTAGAAAGCACAATGGTGTCAATTCGGGAAGGCTTTCCTGCGGCATCGTATTCAATCGTAACCTGGCTTTTGCTATCCGGTCCGAGGTAAGGCATCAAATTCGTTTTCTTACGAATCCGCGCCAACTCTTTCAACAAGCTATGTGAAAACTGAAGAGGCATTGGCATGTATTCGGGCGTTTCTTTGGTAGCATAGCCAAACATCATACCCTGGTCACCGGCACCATCACGATCAACACCCATCGCAATATCCGGGCTTTGAGTGTGTATCGCCGAAAGAACACCACAGCTTTCGGCATCAAATCTATATGATGCTTTCGTGTATCCTATGTCCCGAATTACCTCACGTACAATCTCCTTTACATCTACGTAGGCCTCGGTGGTTACTTCACCACCAACTACAGCCAGCCCGGTTGTCACAAAGGTTTCAACAGCAACACGGGATTTTGGATCTTCAGATAGTAATGCATCCAGAATGGCGTCAGAAATTTGATCAGAAACTTTATCCGGGTGCCCCTCAGACACCGACTCAGAAGTAAATAGATTTTTCATACGTAATAAACTCTTAATAAGGTACTTTCGGTTACGAAAAGAGCGCTAAAGGTAAGAAGATTTGCCGAAAAAACGCGTGGTATTTTCTTTGAAAATAGAGCGGAGCTTAAAGTCTCGTACCTAAGACAGAAAAATAATTACTTTGTCATCCCGGACTTGATCCGGGATCTGTGAAGATGGAAGCCTTGATAATATCTGGTTTGAAAACAAAGTTAATACCACTACAGATCCTGAATCAAGTTCAGGATGACAAGGAGGGTTTAAAGAACCAGATGCATCAATCAAAAAGACTCCCATCCCCGGAATTGGAGATCCCTAAATACTGATACGCTTTAGCTGTAGCGACCCGACCTTTTGGTGTACGCTGCAAAAAGCCTTCTTTGATCAGGTAAGGCTCATATACTTCTTCGATGGTGCCCTTGTCTTCTCCAACGGCTACTCCCAGTGTACTTAGCCCAACGGGACCGCCTTTATAATTTTCGATGATGGCACGAAGCATCCGCACATCCATTTCATCAAGCCCGTTGGAATCTACATCCAGGGCGTTAAGAGCTTTGTCGGCAATTTTCTGATCGATGGTGTCAAGCCCATCTACCTGGGCGAAATCCCGGGTTCTGCGAAGCAGTTTGTTCACTATCCGGGGAGTGCCACGACTTCGACTGGCGATCTCATGTGCTCCCTGATCGGAAATACCAAAGCCCATAATATGCGCGGAACGTAAAGCGATTCTCTGGAGCAGCTCGACATCGTAATAATCGAGGCGCATATCAATTCCAAAACGGGCGCGAAGCGGAGCCGTTAACATCCCCTTTCTGGTGGTAGCGCCAACAAGTGTAAAGTGATTCAGTTCAATCTGAATGCTCCGGGCATTAGGACCGGAATCAATCACAATATCCAACTTGAAATCTTCCATTGCTGAATATAAATACTCTTCAATCACCGGGTTAAGGCGATGTATTTCATCAATAAATAACACGTCGCCTTCTTCCAGATTGGTAAGCATTCCTGCTAAATCACCGGGTTTTTCCAGAACGGGTCCGGTTGTTGGTCGGATATTAACTCCCATTTCCTGAGCTATGATATAAGAAAGGGTAGTTTTACCAAGTCCGGGAGGCCCTGATAGAATCACATGATCAAGGGCATCACCGCGTTGCCTGGCAGCTTTGATAAACACCTTGAGGTTGGAAATCGCCTTGTGCTGACCTATAAATTCTTCCAGATTGGCAGGGCGAACAGTTTGTTCGAAGACATCTTCTTTTTCGGAGGGATTTAATAGTGGGTTTTGCACAAAAAGTGGTGCTAAGATGTTTACATTAACTTTAAAGAATTATACTTAGTTTTCAACCTAATTGCGTATTCAAGTTTTATTTTAAGCTTCATGAAATCATCACTCTCTCCAGACGACCTAGATTATGATCCTATTGAGGAGCAAAAGAAGCGACGGGGGAAAAAATCGGCTAACAAAAAAAAGAATGAAATATTGAAAGAGAGAGGTCTGCATAAAGATTTGAGTTCAAGTAGTCTTAAAATTTTCGGAGATGAGTTTTTCTTCAACTATGAGTTAAGCTGGCTTCAGTTCAATAGTCGTGTTTTAGCCGAGGCCCACCTTGACAAGAATAAGCTGCTTGAGCGGGTTAAATTTATTGGCATTGTATGTTCAAATCTGGATGAGTTTTTCCAAAAGCGTGTGGGTGGCCTCAAGCGCCAGCTTCATGCCGGAGTCAAGTCTCTTTCGGTAGATGGAATGTCCGCTTCAGATCAGCTGAAAGCAATTCGTCAAGAAGTTCAGGGAATGATTGAAGATTACCGAAGTTGCTTTTTTAACGAGCTTATTCCTCAACTGGAAGAACAAGGGATCAGCATAAAGAGCTACGATGAGCTGACCGATTATCAACAAAAAGTAAGTGATAATTTTTTCACGAAGCAGATTTATCCGATAGTTACTCCGCTTGCTGTAGATGAGTCTCATCCGTTCCCTTTTATCTCTAATCAAAGCCTTTCTTTTGCTGTAGAACTTCAGAATCCTAAAAATAAGGAGAAGTTTTTTGCGCGTGTAAAAATACCCGCGAACCGACCCAGATTTATAAAAGTACACCGGCGCGGAAACCGAATTGTTTTAGTGCCAATCGAAGATTTGATTGCTAAAAAAATAGACACTTTTTTTCCGGGGATGAAAGTGCTTTCAGCGCACCTTTTCCGGGTGACAAGGAATGCTTCTTTAGAAAGACAGGAAGAAGAAGCCGATGATTTACTGGAAGTGATTGAAGACGAACTCAGAGAGCGCAAGTTTGCTCAGATTGTGCGTCTTGAACTGGATGAGAAAATGCCTCATCACATCAAGAAATACCTGATTAAGAACCTGAATATCAACTGGAATGATGTGTATGAAATGAAAGGGACCATTGGCCTGGTAGATGTATTCCAAATTGCCAATTTACCCGGTTTTGCCCGTTTGAAATCCAGAAACTGGTTACCGGTTTTACATCCGGCACTTAAACATGAAGTAGACGAAGAAATCCCAAGTATTTTTTCTGTAATCAGAAAAGGTGATTTCATGGTACATCACCCATATCATAGTTTCGCACTATCTACTCAGCGGTTTATTGAGGAAGCCGCACGTGATCCTAAAGTGCTGGCCATCAAGCAGACATTATATCGTACTTCAAAGGACTCCCCTCTTATGCACTCTCTTATGAAAGCCGCGGAAGAAGGGAAACAAGTTGCCGTGCTGGTAGAGATTAAGGCACGTTTCGATGAGGAAAGAAATATAAATTGGGCACAGCAATTAGAAAATTTTGGTGTACATGTTGCCTATGGAATTCCTGGGTTAAAAATCCATACTAAAGTTACGATGGTGGTCCGGGAAGAAGAAGACGGGCTGCGAACCTACTGCCATATTGGTACGGGAAACTACCACCCTGATACTGCTCAACTATATGAAGATTTCGGTCTTTTTACCTGCGATGAAGTCATTGCATCAGATATCACTGACATCTTCAATTTATTAACGGGCTATGCGCCGGATCAAACGTTTGAAAAGTTGTTTGTAGCGCCAAAGCACATGCGGAAGCAAATGACCGACCTCATTGAGTTCGAAACTAACGAAGCTCGCAATGGAAGGCCTTCGCGTATTATTGCTAAAATGAACAGTCTGGAGGATCCGTTTATTATTCAAAAGCTATATGAAGCATCCGGTGCAGGAGTAAAAATTGATTTGATTGTACGTGGAGTTTGCAGATTAATTCCTGGGAAAAAAGAATTGAGTGAGAATATTGCTGTTCATTCTGTTATTGGAAGGTTTTTAGAGCATTCCAGAATTTACTATTTCATGAATGGAGGAAACCATATTTATACTATCGGTTCTGCAGACTGGATGCATCGTAATCTGGATGCCAGGGTGGAAGCAATCGCCCCTATCGAGAAAAACAGAATTAAAAAGTACTTACAGTTCGCTTTAAATGTATATTTGCAGGATAATCAACAGCGCTGGACCTTAAACAAAGATGGTTCTTACACTCGGGTAACCAGGAAAAAGGGAGAGCGCAAAGTGGCTACACACAAAATCCTGATGAACCACATGAAAGACTCTGCCCGCCCCATACCCATGGAAAACGGTGATTAGAGAAAAGAATTAGTTTCCTTGTTGGCTTTCGAAGTCTTCATAATCAACATAGCCAAGATCGTAATTCAACTTTTGTAGCAGTAAAAAAGCAGGTTTTCGGAAAACTCCATCCAGTGCATAAGCTTCTTGCACAGCAATGCGGGCCTCTTCAAATTTTTCGAGATTCACAAGCGCATTTCCTTTATACCAATGAGCTTTCTCTTCAATCATTCTGCTTTCGGTAACCCGGTTTAGCGCGGCATCAAAAGACTTGACTGAGGCCTCATAGTCACCTTCGTTATACTGAACAATGCCTTTGTTTGCGAAAGCTTTTGAGCCATAAGGTTCAATATCATAATTATCGATTACCTCCTCATAAAGAGAAAGAGCCTGTTGTATATTTCCGGAAACAAAAGCGCTAAAACCTAAGTTTAGTAAGGAGTCGGCTTTTGCAACGGCCATATCTTTTGAACGCACGCCATTGCCCGTTTCCATTTGATCAGGAGCTATGGATTGTGCAATAAACTGCTCCATTTCTGTTTTAGGCTCAACCTGAAATAGTTGAATACCAACTACAAGAAGCAGAACCGCAGCAGCAGCAGCATGCCACGTCCACCAGGGGAGAGTGTTTACGTTAGCAGGTTTCGAAGAAAAAAGACCTTCTTCTTCAATTATTTTTTGAACCCCAACTTCCATCTCCAGTTCATCAAGTAAGTCTGGATTTTTGGCAAACTGTACCCATAGCTCTGTAATCTCTTCTTCTGAAAGCAAGCCCTTAACGTAGGAATCAATCTTTTTTTGTATGTCTTTTTTATTCTCTTCCATAATTAACTAATCTCTCAGCATGTATTTAACAATACATGCTGCTATGTAAGACCGGTGAGAAAACAACTCCTTACATTAAAATTTCAGTTTTTTTTCGCAGCATTCTTTTAGCAGCTTTAGTATTCGGTGTTTCTTAGTCCATGCATTATTTATTGATATCCCAAAATGATCAGCAACAACAGCAGTTTCATCACCTGGGTTTTGAAACCAATAGGTGATATACTCCCGGAACTTTGGTTTCAATTCACTGAGACATTTTTTCAGAACCCCCATTCTTTCTTCATCAAGCAATCGGTGCAACTGGTCCCCTTCCACAGAATGACTTTCAGGAACTTCGTCGAACGTAGGCTCCTTAATTTTCGCCTGATTCTTAAAATAATCGTTTTTTGCGGTAGTAAACAGGTAATAAATTACAGAATCAGGATTATTAAGCTGATCGGAGTTTATTTTCTCAGTTACAAGCATCAGTGTATTTTGTGCAGAATCCTCTGCATCAGGGTGAGCTGCTCCTAACCTTACTTTCAGAAATTTGATAAGAACAGCTGTAATCACAGACACCATAGAGGCGAGTTCCTCTGTGTCGTTGTTTTGTACAGCATAAACAAACCTTGAGTAGTCCATGTCCTTAATTCTTAGATTTTTCCGACGAAGCCTAAAATAACACAGAACTGGAAAAAGAAAATAGAGAAATTGTGTTTTTAACAGTGTAGTTTTAAGCATGTACCGAGTTCAGCTAAATAACTTCGAAGGCCCCCTCGATCTTCTACTGTTCTTTATTAAGAGAGATGAACTTGATATCTATGACATTCCAATCTCCTACATTACCGAACAGTTTCTTGAGTTTGTGAATTTGATGGAAGAGTTGGATTTAGATGTAGCCAGTGAGTTTGTACTTATGGCAAGCATGCTGATGTCTATTAAAGCAAAAATGATGCTTCCCAGAGAAGATGCCGACGACGAAGAGCTCGACGAAACCGATCCGAGATACGAGCTTGTGCAGCGACTTCTTGAGTATAAGCGTTATAAAGAAATGGCTGAGAAAATGGCCGATATTGATGAAGAAACACGAAAGCGTTACACCCGGGGATATACCGATGAAGACACTGTTGAAAAACAGGCTACAGGAGAAGCCTTAAAGGATGTAACACTTTTTGATTTAATTTCGGCATTTCGAAAAGTTCTTACTGATATCGAACGAAATAACATTGTTCATAAAGTAGATAAAGTAGAAACCACGATCGAAAAACAATCAGAATACGTTCTCGTTACTCTTCAAAAAACCGGGAGACAGTCATTTAGCCAACTTTGCACCTCTATTAAAAACCGGATTATTGTAGTGGTTACTTTTTTAGCTGTTTTAGAGATGATTAAAGAGCAACAAATAAATTTGTTTCTCGAAGAAGACCCCACTGAATTCTACCTGGACCTCAAGCCCGTTGATGAGATCATCGGGGCTTAAAACTCAACAATTATGAAAACAAAACTAGTCCTGCTCCTCGCGCTAACGATACTTTTCGGATGTAAAAGCTCCAAAGAAACAGTATCAGTTCCGGCTCCATCTGTTTCTGACTTTATGTCTACCATTAATGCAGAAGGTCTAAGGGCAGACCTCACTGTATTTTCACATGATTCTTTAGAAGGACGAGATACCGGTTCAGAAGGTCTGGAAAAAGCCGCGTCATTTTTAGCAGTGAAATATACCACACTAGGCATAGAACCAGTAGGTGATAATGGCACCTACTTCCAGCACTTTATGCTGGATCAGCCCATCATAAAATCCAATAATTATTCCGTTACATCGGTGGATGGAGCAACGATTGATGAATCTCGTCATTCAGCTAGCGAAATTGGCAACTTCAGAACCTGGAGAGCGGGTGAGTCAGGAGTAAAAGGAGAGATCGTTTTTTCCGGGCATGGAATTAAGAATGACACCTTGAATCAGTACCCGGAAGATCTTGACGGAAAATGGATAATGGTATTTTATGATCAGGCACATTTTACTGTACTTCAGCAGGTTATTGCAGATCAGGGTGCGTTAGGCGCTATTTTAATTATGGATACGGAAGAAAGCTATTTTAGAGAAGAGGCAGAAGCCGGAAAACAAAGGTTTGGGGTTCCGGGCAGAATGTCACTGGCTTATCTTGAAAGAGATTCATCCCCTACAGCTGGAATACATATGGTAAACCCGGTATTTGCTGCACAATTAATCGGAACGAGCAACCTAACTGCATTAAATCAAGAGCTTCAGTCAAGCCCCAATTCCTTTGAGCCGGCTTTTTTAAATGTTGAGTTAGAATTTGATCAAAGCATTCAAAAAAATCAGACAGAGACTAAAAATGTACTGGCATATATTGAAGGTGTTGATCCTGAATTAAAGGATGAAGTGGTCGTTCTGAGTTCTCATTACGACCATGTGGGAATAGGAAGACCTGATTCTACAGGGGATACAATCTATAATGGTGCTGATGATGACGGAAGCGGAACCATTGGTCTGCTTCATATTGCACAGGCATTGGTAGCAGCTAAGAAGGCCGGCGCAGGAACCAAACGAAGTGTACTCATCCTGCATGTAACAGGAGAAGAAAAAGGACTCTTAGGCTCGCGATATTATTCTGATCACCCTGTTTACCCGATAGAAAAAACCGTTGCAAATCTAAACCTGGACATGATTGGTCGAAGGGATTTCGAAAATCCTGAAAGCGGAGACTATATCTATGTGATAGGCGGTAAAATTATCTCTTCGGGAATAGACTCATTGCTAAATGCTGCCAATATGGAAAGCGTGAACATTGAATTAAGCGACCGCTACAACGACCTTAACGACCCGAATCAGTTTTACAGACGAAGTGATCACTGGAATTTCGGAAGGTTAGGCGTTCCCTTTGCTTTCTTTTTCAATGGGGTTCATGAGGATTATCACCGACCATCAGATGAAGTTGATAAAATTGATTTTGAGGCGCTAACAAAAAGATCTCAGTTGATATTTTTAACTGCCACTAAGATTGCAAATGCTGACGAACGCCCAAAAGTTGATAATCAGGAATTCATCGAAAAAACAAGGCAACAACCCCGGTAGTTATTTTCCTGTTATCGTAAATGAAGCCCAGTGAACAGGGTGGTTGTAATAAGGATGTTCCAGCATCTCCAACTTTGCATCACGAAGAGCAAGAGTTTTATAATCTACCAGTTCGGGTTTATACCAATCTGCCCAAACTAAAAGTTTGTCGAACCAGCCAAACTCTCGGTCTTCATATTCGATAAGTTTTTCATAAAACCGGGATATTAAAAGGGGGGTGCTTCTATCGTAAATACTCCAAAGACTGGCCACAACCGAGGAAGCCCCGGCTACAAGGAACGAGCGTTGTAACCCTAACAAACCTTCTCCATTAACAACCTTGCCCGCCCCAGTATTGCAGGCGCTAAGAACAACCATATCTGCGTGAATATTTAAGGAACGTATTTCCGTAGCGTTTAAAAGCCCATCTTCTCCAAAGAGCTGTTCCAGCTCATTTTTTTTGGATAGAATTAATCCGCTTTGATTAGGAACCGTTTCATTGATGTGTCCGTGAGTAGCAAAGTGAATGTATTTAAAGGATTCCAGAGTGAGGTTTTTTATCCCGGTTTCTGAGACGGCATTATTTTTCAGGACTTTATTTTTCTGAAACTTTGCGGCAAGAGTATCCACTTCTATTAATGTAAATGGTAATGCAGCGAAAGAAGATTGAGTTCGTGAGTCAAAAATGGAATTTCCTTGCTCAAAGCCAGATCCAGCTACAGCAAGCAAGTCCTGGGAGGTTTTGCGGTGAGGGTTTTGAATTTGCTCAAAAACGCTTACAGAGGGCAAATACTTAAATGTAAACCTGGAAACCAGATATTCACCATCATGAATTATTGCATCCAGGGGGAGCAGAGAAATAGACCCGTCGGGAACAACAACCAGATAATCGAGTTTAGCCAACCGAATTTCAAACGGGGCAAATAATTGTTCGTATAGCGGCTCAGAAAGCCTCTCTAGTGAATCCGTTCCGGCCAGGTTAATTACAGCATCTCTGAAACGATTTATTTTTTCGGTAAAATCAGATTTAAAAAAAGGCTGATCAGTTATTTGATGATAAAAAACCTCATCACTTGTAATAAGCATAATAGCCAGCCCACTTTTAAGAAAAGCAAACTCAAGAATCCCTGTTGTATTATCACAAAGTTCTTGAACTTCATTTAGTGACAATGTTTCCGGATAAATGAATGAATTCCATGCAGGGTGTTCTCTTCTAACCTGTTCAATAGTTGCGTCATATTCAAGCTCTACATCAGTGATTTCATCTTTCAGCTTAGTTATTTCCTCCTCTGTGGCTTCTGGTAGTTGTTGGTATAGGCGGTCGACTGTTTTTTGTTGCTGGAGAAGTAAGAGTTCTGTTTCTTCTGAGAGAGTAAGAAGGTCTTTAGAGCGAGCTTCAGCAAGCTGATCTAATAAGGCCCGCGATTTTGAGGATTCAAATAAGTCAAAAGCACTGGAATAGTCATTTTTAATTTCAGCGTACCAGGATGCAACATCATTGTAATAAGTAGCATGGGCAGCAAAAATATTAGCTTTCAGCGTACCCTCTGAAAAACTAACTCGCTTTTTCTCGATTAAGGCCAATGCCTCTTCTGCATAATGAAAAGCGCTGTCTGAATTAAGACCAACGAAAGAATACGAGTAATTTTTAAAGGCTCGAATTTGTAACTCAGGTTCAAGTGAAGAGGCAGTTTTAAAAAGCTCTTTACTTAGGCGTAATTTTTCCTGCTTAGAAAAGTAGGAGTCTGGAAGCTGAATTAGTTTCTCAAGCGTCCAGGTTTTAGTCCTTGGCAAACCGTGCTCGTTACTATTTTTCAGATTCTGTTGCAGGTAAGCGAGAGCATCATCGTACATTCTTGTACTTAACTTGATACGGGCCAGCATATCCAGGGTAAAGCCTAGGTCCATGAACTGATTCTTATCTTGATAGTATTCCAGTGCATCCAGAAGTAATGGCTCAGCAATTTGGTAATCTTTTTTTAAAGCATAACACTCAGCAATTTTTAAGAGTATATCAATTGCCAGGCCCGTACTCCCTACCGATTCATAATATTTATGCGCCCTATTGTAATAACTTAGTGCTCGATCTACTTCCCCAAGTTTTAAGTAAATGTCTCCTAATGTGAAGTAGTAACGAGTTTTATAGAGCTCCTGATCCAACTCTTCTGCAAGCGCAAGCCCTTTCTCGCTGAACATAATAGCCAGGGAATGTTCATTCTTTCTATTGTAAAAATCACTTAGATATTGATAAGAATCACGAAGTAAGGAAGGGTTGTTTGTACTTTGAGCATATTCATAGTTTTTAAGCAAATAAGGCTCGCCCCCGTTTAAGTCCCCTTCATATAAAAAGATATTGTACTTGAACAAGTTAGCCCGACTTACATCATTGGGTCTTTTCAACTCTTCATAAAGCTCAATTGCCCGTGACCCTAACTGGTGAGCTCTCTCATACTCTGCTGAAAAAAGGAGTACGTTACTTAGATAGAGAGAAGAATTGGCTATTAAAAGTGAGTCAGAAGAAGGATTAGCAACTTCAAGGCCTCGTTCATAGTGTTTAGCGGCCTCCCCGAAGTTTCCAAGCCGGTAAGTCGCAGACCCTAACGTATATTCATGTTGGGCACGTATTGAAGATGGGATTTTGTCTGACGAGAACTTTTGAAGATCTACAAGAAAGAGTCTGGCTTTATTGAGTTCCTGCATATTAATAAGCCGCCTCCCGTATTTAATTCCCGCATCCAAAAGCCGGAGTGTGTCATTATTAGCGAGAGCGAGTTCATATGCTTGTTTAAATTCAGAAGCTGATCCAGACCAATTTGAATTCTCCCCCTCTTGCAATCCCTTTTCAAAAAAAGAGTCATACTCATCGATCCAGTCTTGTGCATATACTAGTCCGGAGGAACACCATCCCAATATAAAAAGAATGAGAAGTCTTTTTACAGACATGATTAATATTGCTTTATTAAAAGCTTGAGTTTAGCTTAAATATGCAGTTTTTTCGTTTTAACCTAAACTCAAATAAGAGGAAAAAATGAATACGTTGCAAAAAGAAAAGTACTGGCAGTTCTATAAAGACGATGGAGAGGGGGAAGGAGACGATCCACCACCGAAACCTCCAAAAACCGGAGATGGCGGAGGAGGATAACCCGACATTTTTACCCTCGAATATTTATTCATTCGGGGATTTTTTTATTCCCCAAACAAAGCGTTAACAAAAGCAACTTTATCAAAAACCTGTAAATCTTCAATCTTCTCGCCTAACCCAATATATTTTACAGGCACATTAAGTTCATGTGAGATTCCGATCACAATCCCTCCCTTAGCAGTACCATCCAATTTAGTTAGGGCTAATCCGGTTATATCTACCGCTTCGGTAAAAGCAATGGCCTGTTGCATTGCGTTTTGCCCTGTAGAGGCATCCAGTACTAAAATCACTTCATGAGGAGCGTCATCAATAACTTTACTCATCACACGTTTTATTTTAGAAAGCTCGTCCATCAATGCTTTTTTATTGTGAAGACGTCCCGCCGTATCAATCAGGGCAATATCAACGCCCCGGGCTTTGGCTGCTGAAGCGGTATCAAAAGCTACGGCTGCAGGATCTGCATTTTGTCCCTGCTCTATAATCGGAACATCGGCTCTTTCACTCCAGATTTTAAGTTGGTCAACGGCAGCAGCCCGGAAAGTATCAGCAGCGCCTAGTAGTACATTTTTTCCCGCGGATTTATACATATAAGAAAGCTTACCAATAGTAGTAGTCTTGCCGACCCCATTTACTCCTACTACCAAAACAATATGTGGCTTGGATGGGAAGTCGGCATCAAATGCTGCGGGTTTCTCGGTAGGATTTTCCTGTAGGAGTGCCACAATCTCTTCCCTAAGTATGGCCTGAAGGTCACTCTGGCTAACAAATTTATCTCGGGCGACCCTTTTCTCTATTCGCCTGATTATCTCAAGAGTGGTTTTTACCCCTACATCTGATGTAATCAGAATCTCTTCGAGCTCGTCCAGGGTTTCGTCATCAACAGTATCTTTTCCTGCAAGCACTTTGCCGAGCTTGTTAAGAATCCCTGAGCGGCTTTTTTCCACGCCCTGCTCAAGGGTTTCCTTTTTTTTCAGGCCTAGTTTTTCAAAAATTCCCATATAATTTCTTAATTAAATTTTGCCCCATTCATAATTGTCCTATATCTGCGAAGGTATGCAATAAAGGAAATAATCATCACCGCTGTAGAAAGATAGAGCAAGTAATCGTGTATCATTTCTGCTTCCCGAAAAAAGAAGATGGCAATCCAGTAGAGCGCCAGGATATTCACATAAATTTTACCCGTCATGGTAGACATAGCCACTTTTCCGTACTTAATTTTGATAAAGGATGACCCAATCATAATCAGCGTATCCCGAACCACATTCACTAGCAAGAACCAAAGAGGAACCCATCCTAACCATACGGTATAAATAAAAAGGATCACCGCACAAAGTTTATCAGAAACAGGATCGATTACTTTCCCAACTTCAGAAATGGTATTGGTTTTACGAGCGACTAAACCATCCAGGTAGTCAGAAAAAAAAGCATAACTGATCATCGACACGATAAGCCAGTTCCAGCTCTGTTCGTTTTGGTAGTGTAAAAAAACTACTGGAAAGGCAATAAAAAATCGCGAAAACGAAATGAAGTTCGATAGAGTAAAAACCCTACCTGAAACCTCAACCGTTTTACCATCTATGTTTTTAGAAATTCCCAAGCAGTTCCGTTTAATTTTCGATATTCCCTCAAAGTTAAAACCATTATACAGATAAAACCACTATGAATACCGCAAAAGAACTTGTTGAACAGAAGCTTAGCTCAAAAGAGGTTTTCAAGGGGAAACTTTTGCATGTGTTTTATGATGAAGCAATGTTACCAAACAAGGCAGTTGGTACCAGAGAGTGGATAAAACATCCCGGAGCATGTGCTGTTGTTCCTGTTTTCGAAAATGGAGATATAATGCTCATAAGACAATTTCGGTATCCTATGAGCCAGATTTTTTGGGAAGTACCAGCAGGTAAAATTGATACCGGAGAATCTCTTGACAAAACTGCTTTTCGTGAACTTGAAGAAGAAGCAGGTTTAATCTCAGATAGTTTTGAGTACGTGGGGCATTTCTACCCCGGAATTGGCTACTCAGATGAGGTAATTCATATTTATCTGGCCTGGAACTTAAAAACAGTGGAGCAAAACATGGATGAAGATGAGTTTGTATTGAAGGAACGCATCCCATTTAAAGACGCAATCGGGATGGTTCATTCCGGGGAGATTAATGACGGTAAAACGGTAATCTGCTTGTTGAGGGCCTGGCATTGGTGGAATGAGACCCGACTCTGAATCAGGGGAGAATCCCTTCCTGTTTTGCGAGCTCAAATAAGGATTTGTGTAGGTTTTGTTTGTCAGCATCTCCCCGGTTTACAAGCTCATTAACCTCTTGCCCACTGAGCATAAGCAAACAACCCATTTCATTTAGTACGGCGTCGAACCTTCGAGGATCAGCCACAGAAAGCTTAGCTAAGTCGATGCCATCAGGGTTTTTAGAAAGATTAATCAAAATGTAGAAGAGATCTTCATCTTTATCCCCAAAGCTGAAGGTTTCGAGGCTGGTATCATTAAGAGTTAGCATAACGGTCTATAAAATCTCTGGCTTTAATAATTTCTGTAATTTCATTTGTGCTCCGGTCTACCACTTGAACTTGAAACAGACTTATGATAGCCTGATCATTTAAAATTTCCAGCACTTCCTTCTTGGTTTCACATTCTTCCGTTTCACTCACCAGATCGTTGATGCCCTGGACGATGTAGCGGAACTCAGATTCTTTTCTTTTTGGAGTTGTCTCAGGCTGGGGCTCTTCAAAATATTCCCGGATGGCCTCTTCAGTAACATACCAGCTGACCCCTAATTTCCGAGCCCTGATTTTCCCTTCCCGAAGATAGGCTCGAAGTGTTAATTTTGAGATGCCCAGTATTTCATGCAGATCATCGACCGAATAAAGAGTAAGGTTTCCTATTTTCTTTGGCATATCAAGTTGTTTTGATCGTAATATTAATAGTTTTTACTTAATGATTAAAAGGCAATAAGTATAGCTAAATTATCATTACTTATATAATGTAAATTAGATTTGGTTACGGGCACCTCTCCACGGTATATTGGTTTCAGTTACTAAAAAATCAAAGCAGCCGGCCGTTAAAAGCAGGCTTTTTTTATGTCTTGTAATCAGCTTTTCTTTTGTGTTCTTTAATGGCATAAACAGCGAGTTTATCTATATTTCCAGAAAGAACCAGCTAATACTCATCTACCGATGCGCACTTTTCTGCTAACCGTACTTTCTTTAGCGCTCCTTTCATGCTCAGGTTCAAAGGTGTATTACAGCGAAGAAGAGGTAGAAAAAAAGACAGAATCCCCACCGGAAAGTGAACTTCTTTACCAAATGTTTTTGATTGGAGATGCCGGAGGAGCTAACCTGACTACCCAGGAGCCAACACTAAAACTATTCGAGCAATTTCTTGAAAGCGCGTCGGAAAAAAGTGCGGCTATATTTTTAGGGGATAATATCTATTCCAGCGGCATGCCAGACTCGGCACATCCCGAAAGAGCTAAGGCAGAAGCAAAAATGAACGAGCAGCTTAACACCGTAAAAAACTTCAAAGGAAGAGTAGTGGTAATTCCCGGAAACCATGATTGGGATGATGGAGGTAAGGACGGGTTGAACTCTATACTTCGTCAGGAAAAGTATGTGGAAGAGTACCTCGATCGCGGAAATACCTTCATTCCGGACAATGGCTTCCCCGGGCCTGTAGACATCGAGTTAATGGATGATGATGAAGATTCAAGACTCAGAGATGATATCCGTCTGATTGTATTGGATACACAATGGTGGCTGCATCAACATAAAAAATCATACGGCGATACCGGAGAATATGAACTGGTGGATGGAGGTGATTTTTTAGTCGAACTGGAAGATATCCTGAAAAAAAGGCAAAAGGATTTTCTGGTGGTAGCGGCGCATCATCCTTTGATTACCAACGGCCCCCACGGAGGTTATATGCCCCCATCAACCCACCTGAAGCCACCGGTACTTGGGAGCTTATATGCGTTTTACAGGAAGGCGTTTGGTTTCGAACAAGACATCCCTCATTTCAAATACAAGGAGATGGCGAGCACATTGCAGAAGATGTTCCGCCTGAATGATCATTTGGTTTATGCTTCGGGTCACTCCCATAACCTGCAATATCATAAGACGGATGGTCCGCGGGAAGTTCAGCATTATGTTGTTTCCGGAGCGGGCACAAAAGAGAACTATGTGGCAAAAGGTCGCGGCGCAGAGTTTAGCTATGAAGGAAAAGGATTTACTACGCTTAATTATTATGGAGACGGATCGGTCTGGCTAGAGGCCTGGGCTCCTGTTGGGGATGGAAGTAAAGGAAGACTTCTTCACAAAACCCAGTTAAAGCCACCTTATGATGACCCATTGTTGAATGAAAACGAATCAACTCTTCCAGATATAGACTATACTGACAGCACGATTGTTGCCGCCCCAAACAAGGCATATGATGATAAGGGAAACTTCTTCAGAGCAGTAGCAGGAAATCATAACAGGGAGCTTTGGTCTATCAAATCCGAGTATCCTTATTTTGATGTTACGGAAGTGAGAGGAGGGTTAATCCCGGTACGAATGGGTGGAAAAGGGCAATCAAACACGCTACACCTGGAGGACAAAGAAGGGAATGAGTTTGTTCTTCGTTCGGTAGATAAGCAAGCTGGAAAAGTATGGGATGAAGACCTAAAGAAAACCCTGGCATTAGACTTGGCTCAGGATCAGTTTTCAATTCTGAATCCTTACGGAGCGTTAGCAATTCCTCCTCTGGCTGATGCTGTCGGAGTGTATCACACTAATCCTAAAATCTATTATGTTCCGAACGATCCGCAATTAGGATTATATGCGGAGCAAATAGGTGGGCAGCTGGCTCTTTTTGAAGAGAAACCAGACAACGACATGAGCAGTGTAGCCAGTGTTGGGTTCTCGGAAGAAGTAGTAGCCTACCGGGATATGATTCGCGAAGTGGATAACGATATCGATCACCGGGTAGATCAGGAGATGTTCGCACGAGCGCGTCTTTTAGATATGATTATAGGGGATTGGGATCGCCACAGTGATCAATGGCGCTGGGCTACATTTGAGCCAGATGATGAACAAGGAAAAATCTATCGTCCAATTCCGAGAGACCGCGACGTAGCGTTTATGAAAATGGACGGAATAATACCAACGCTGGCAAAATATGGTCCTTTTTTCCAGTACCAGAATTTTGGAGGGTCCTACAACAGTTTGGTAGGGTTGAATTATAATTCGCTGGCTCAAACGCGACGATTTACCAATCAACTTACAAAAGAGGAATGGCTGGCCATTGCCGAAAAGATGCAGGATGAACTGACTGATGAAGTGATTGTAGACGCCATAAATCAGATGCCTGAAGAAGTACAGAACGAAATTGGTGAATTCATGACCCGGGCTCTTCAGTCCCGCAGAGAAAACCTGGTGCAAGTCACTGAAAAATACTACACCATGCTTTCAGGGGTGGTTTCGGTTCCCGCAAGTAATAAACGAGAACGGTTCGTGGTTGAGGTTCTTGATGATCAACAAACCATAGTTCAGGTGTATAAACTTTCGGGCGAAGGAAATCTGAGAGAGAAGTATTTCGAAAGAACTTTCAAAAAAAACGAAACAAAAGAAGTCCGATTATATGGCTTGGGAGGAGATGATGAGTTCATTTTTAATGGGGAGCAAAAAAGTAGTATCAAACTTCTTATATCAGGTGGGCCGGGGGATGACGAGTATATAGATTACTCACCGGATCAGGTTGTGAGTAAAAAATTGGTGGGGATTTTTGAAACCAAAACCGGAAATGACTACGAAGTTTCTGGAAAAACACATCTCCATCTTACAGACAACCCTATTGAAAACTATTACGACTATCAAAAAGATTTTATCTGGAACCGATACTATCCCGGGTACTTCTTCAACTATAACAACGATGAAGGAATTTTCATTGGAGGAGGGCCGAAAATTTTACGTAATGGCTTCAGAAAGTTCCCAGCCGTTACGCATTACTTAAGAGTTAATTATGCCCCTCAATCCGGCGCAGCAAATATTCGGTATTCAGGTAAGTGGTTCGATCGGGTTGGTAAATGGGACTTGGGGATGGAATCCGCTTTCTTATTCCCTAAAAGTTACCGGAATTTCTTTGGGCTTGGGAACGAGACCTCTTTGGATGATCGGGGATCAAAGTTTTATAGGGCCCGGCTCACACGTGTTATGATGGAGCCTTCGCTCACTCAAAACATAAATCAATCACTTTCGGTGACAATTGGTAATCGCTTAAGCATTACAGAAGTTGATGAAAACCCGGATGAGCCTAACGTAGTTAACGAGGCTGGGCTTGGGTTTGATGAGGGCGCGTTCAAAGACCAATGGTATAATACCCTGTTTTTCAAAACAGTCCTGTCAGATATCGATAATAAAAGCAACCCAACTCAAGGGTATGAACTTTCAATTTCTACAGATGCTAATATCGGGCTAAGAAATACGAGCCGACCATTCACAAGACTTAAGACAGAACTGGAGATGTACTTCCCAATCAGTTTTACTCCTCAGGTTACCTTTGCTAACCGGGTTGGAGGAGTGAGAAATATAGGGCCATTTCCATTCTATGAATCTAATTCTATTGGTGGAAGAACAAACTTACGGGGATTCCGGGGCAACCGCTTTTCAGGTAGGAGCTCTTTTTATAACAATACTGAAGTGCGCATAGAACTCTTTGATTTCTATAGGTATCTACTGGGGGGGAAGTTGGGTGTAACTGCTTTTTACGATACGGGACGCGTTTGGGTAAACAGTGAAAGCTCAGATATATGGCACAAAGGATATGGAGGTGGTTTATGGTTTAATGCATTTGATGCATTTATTTTAAACTCTACTGTAGGTCATTCCGTAGAGGGTTACTTTTTTGAATTTAAAGCGGGATTTTTCTTCTGACAAAAGAGGAGTCTGGCTCGATTATTGATATATTTCCCACAAGTTTCACACCTTATTAACAAGGCGTTATGCCGGAAAAAAATAACCTTCGATTATTAGCCGCGATCATGTTTGCAGACATGGTTGGTTATACACGCCTTATGCAGGAAGATGAGCAGAAAGCTAAAGATCTGCGAGACCGGCAAAGAGAGGTAATAGACGGGTGTATTTTAAAGCATCGTGGTCAGGTTATGCAATATTATGGGGATGGAACCTTAAGCATGTTTGGAAGTGCTCTCGATGCGGTAAATTGTGCTAAAGAGATACAACTACTACTTGCTAAAACACCTAAAGTACCACTTAGAATTGGAATTCATATAGGTGATGTAGTATACGATGATGAAGGGATCTATGGAGATGCAGTCAATATTGCAGCAAGAGTTCAGAGCTTAGGCATCCCCGGATCTATCATGATTTCGGGGAAGGTTTTTGATGAGGTAAAGAATCATCCGGGAATAAAGGTGCAACCATTTGGTGAGCATGATCTAAAAAATGTATTCAATCCGGTAAGCATTTTTGCAGTTGCAAATAAAGGGCTAGAAGTACCTGAACAAGCATACATTCAAGACATTACGGGCAGCAACAAGAATAGCGTTGCAGTTTTACCATTTGTCAATTTCAGCCCGGATCCTCAAAACGAATATTTCAGCGATGGGATCACCGAAGAAATCATCAATTCATTGGTTAAGGTGAAAGGACTTCAGGTAGCGTCCCGTACATCTGTTTTTTCCTTCAAAAATACTCAAAAAGATATACGGGAAATTGGTCGTGAGCTCAACGTGGCAACAGTATTAGAAGGGAGTGTTCGTCAGGCAGGTAACCGGGTTCGCGTTACGGCTCAGCTCATCAAAACAGAGGACGGTTTTCATATTTGGTCAGAAAACTTTGATCGTGAGATGAAAGATATTTTTGGGGTACAGGATGAAATAGCTCAAAAAATAGCAGACAAATTGGAAGCGAATTTTACTTTTGATACGGACAGAAAACTGTATGAAGCTTCAACCAATTCCATAGTAGCATACAATGCGTACTTACAGGGTCTTTATTACTGGAATAAGCGAACACCTGAATCGGTGTATAAAGCGATTGAGTTTTATGAAGAGGCCATCCAAAAGTGTAAGACCTATACAAATGCGTTTTCGGGACTGGCTAACGCGTATTCCTTTTTGGGGGTTATAGGTCACATGCAAGGGAAGGAGGCGTTTTCAAAAGCAGAGAAATACTCGCTTAAAGCCATTGAGCTAAATAATTCCCGGGCCGATTCTTTCATTGCTCTGGGATATGTAAATATGTTCTATCATTGGGATTTTGACGCGGCGGATTCTAATCTCAGAAAAGGAATCACATTAGAACCGGAAAATGAAGAAGGCAGAGCCGCTTTCTCACTATATAACAGAATTATTGGTCGTTTTGATAAGATGCTGGTTCAGGCCAAGGCAGCAGTAAAAATCGCCCCCCTTTCTCTTCCTGCCTTAAATGATCTGGCACGGTCACACGCGTTAATGAAGAACTATAAAGAAGCTCTTAAAATCTATGATAAAATTATAGACCTGGACCCTAATTACAGAGCGGCCTATGAAGGCAAGGCCTACACCTATATAGAAATGGAAAAGTTCGATAAGGCAGAAGTTCAGATTAAGAAGTACATAAAACAAATTAAAGGACAATACAAAGGCGGAACACAACTAGGTTATTTAGCAGCAATAATGGGAGATAAAAAAGAAGCTCGAAAAAATTTGAAACTTGTTGAAAAGCGACAAAGAGAACAACCGGATTTAAATCTATCGTTAGACTTTGCTGTAATTTATGCCGGATTGGGCGAAAAAAGTGAAATGTTTAAACACCTGAATAATGCTGTAGATGAAAAGCTGGGGGCGGTTGTTTTTATCAATTCAATACCAGCGATAACAAAATATAATGACGACCCCAGGTATATCGAGCTGCTTGAAAGAATTGGGTTGCCAAACAAATCATTGATCAGCTGATGAAGAAAGAAATCGGGATTTACATAGACCGAACGTATAAAGTAGTTCGCCAGGATTTAATAAATCGATTTAAAAAAGCAGAAATTGACATCACTCCCGAGCAGTGGGTTGTTTTATCTAAGTTGGAAGATTCTACGATGAACCAAACGGATTTAGCCAATGGAAGTTTTAAGGATAAACATACCGTTTCCAGAATCCTCGATTTATTGATGAAAAAGGGATTTGTTGTAAGAGAGCAGGATCCCGAAGATAGAAGAAAATATTTAGTTTCTCTTACTCAGGGGGGGAAAAAAGAATTGGATGAAGCCAAGCCTCATGTGTACGCGTCCAGAGACCTTGGTTGGGAAAACCTATCAGATGAGGAATATAACCAGCTGTTACTGTTGTTGGATAAAGTGTTTAACAGCTATTCTAAATAAAAAAGGCGCCCTTAAAAGAGCGCCCTTTAACCAACATGTGGATAAACAAGAAAGTGCTATAAGTTACCTCGCAGTTCTTGTTCTCTCTCAATGGCTTCAAAGAGCGCTTTGAAGTTTCCTTTTCCGAAAGAGGTAGCCCCTTTTCTTTGAATTATTTCAAAAAACATAGTTGGGCGAGCCTGTAATGTACGGGTAAAAATCTGTAGCAAATAACCTTCATCATCACGGTCTACAAGAATTCCCAGTTCTTTCAACTTATCGATAGGCTCATCAATTTTACCAACCCGCTCTTCGAGTACATCATAATAGGTTGTAGGTACTGTGATAAACTCAATTCCCCGGTTTCTTAGCTCCGTTACGGTATGAACAATATCATCAGTAGCAACGGCAACATGTTGAACACCAGCCCCTTCATAAAAATCGATATATTCATCGATCTGTGACTTCTTCAGACCGGCGGCAGGCTCATTAATTGGAAATTTGATGCGTCCATTTCCATTACTCATAACCTTACTCATCAAAGCAGTGTATTCTGTGGAAATATCTTTATCATCGAAGGATAGAATTTGTTTGAAGCCCAGTACTTCTTCATACCATTTTACCCATTTATTCATGGCTCCCAGCTCAACATTTCCAACCATGTGATCCACATACTTCAGACCAACAGGCTCGGGATTATAATGAGTGTCCCATTTTTTGAAACCGGGAAGAAAAGCTCCGGTATAATTTTTTCTTTCAACAAAAATATGAACTGTTTCGCCATAGGTATGGATTCCGGCACGGATTACAGACCCATGATCATCTTCTTCAGTCCTTGGCTCAAAGTAAGACTCTGCGCCTCGTTTAATGGCTTCCTCGTACGCATAGGTAGCGTCCTCAACCCAAAGTGCAATTACTTTTACACCATCGCCATGCCTGTCAATATGCTTTCCAATTTCAGTGCCACTTTTAAGAGGAGAGGTAAAAACCAATCGGATTTTATCCTGAACAACCACATACGATTCGCGGTCTCTTAAACCGGTTTCCAGTCCTGCCTGAGCCAGAGATTTAAACCCAAATGCAGATTTATAAAAATGTGCAGCTTGCTTCGAATTGCTCACATAAAACTCGACGTAATCAGTGCCGAGAATGGGCATAAAATCTTGTTCTTCTGCTACCTGATTGTTTACTGCTAAAGTATCCATGGCGTTCAATAAAATTATTAGTTGTTATAACAACTAAAATACAATTTATAACGCTTCCGTAAAAGCAATTTTGTGTTAAGATTTACATTTACCAACAGACTAAGCCTTCAGCAAGTAATCCTTCGCAAGCTCAATGGTTTCCGTGAAATCCGCAGAAGTATCAAAATAAGGTAGGTCAGACTTAACACACTCTTCTTTAATCACTCTTCCATGTCTCTGCATGTTATTAATATGATCACGGATGTATTCATCGGATTCTTTTGTAAGCCAGTCATTCTCTCCTGTACTGTATTTTTTTATGATCGCCATTTTGTCGTCAACGTCTACTTCCGAGTAACCAATAAAAACAGCGCGCACTTTCCCAGGATATTTTTTTATTAGCGTATTTACTAATTCCGGCAGCATTGCTTCTCCTTCGATCACATAGTCATGGCCTTCAAAAAGTATGTTATCAATCATTCCCTGTAAAAAGGCCCACATTCTGCTGGCAAGTTCATCCGGCATCAATAAATGATGGATTCCGTACTCAGGGATCCCATCGTTAAAGCCCATCATTAGCCAATCGAGTGAGAGATAAGGAATCTGCGTCTCTTTCAGGATTGTTTTGGCCAGCAAGGTTTTACCGGAGCGAGAGGGACCACTAATCAGATAAAGCATTGAGTACCCATATAAGTTTAAAAAGGATGTTAAAAGGTTCCGGCTAACTTAATAAACAAATCCATCGCTTCTGGATTTCGGGAGGCATCTTTATTCATGGATTTTGAGACATCCATTCCAAGCAGAGCTTTTTTAACGGGGACTTCCATTTTTTTCCCGCTAAGCGTGTATGGAATGTCGGGAACTTCAAAAATTTCATCGGGGACATGCCGTGGAGAACACTGTTGTTTAAGAGTAGAGATTATGAAAGGAACCAGTTTTTCTAAGCTCGAAGAACCATCCAGAACGACAAACAATGGCATGAAGTCATTACCACCTTCCCGTTCCAGATTTACAATCAGAGAATCTTTAATGCCCGAAATCTTATTCAGCACGGCATAAATTTCAGCAGTTCCGATTCGGATACCTTTTCGGTTTAACGTTGCATCGGAACGCCCCTGAATTATCAAGCTTCCGTTTTCGGAAAGGTTAATCCAGTCGCCGTGACACCACTGTCCGGGAAACTTGTCGAAGTAACTGGATCGATATCGTTCATGGTTTTCATCACCCCAGAAGTAAATAGGCATAGACGGCATGGGCTCAGTTATCACCATTTCACCCAAAGAATCAAAGACTTCGTTTCCATCATCATCGAAGCCAAATAAACTACAGCCAAGGGCCCGTCCTTGAATCTTTCCCCGGTATACCGGTTGATTAGGAATCCCACCTACAAAAGCTGTGCAAACATCAGTGCCACCGCTCATTGAACAAAGCCAGACATCTTTAGACACATGTTCATACACCCAATCAAACGCCTCCGGAGGAAGAGGAGCTCCTGTTGATCCGATAGATCGAAGATAAGAAAGATCGAAGTTTGAACCGGGAGAAAGTCTTTTTTTCATACACGCAACCAGGTATGGAGCACTGGTTCCAAAATGATGAATGGGAAATTGTTCGGAGAGCTCCCAAAGAATATTGAGGTCGGGATAGCCGGGGCTTCCATCAAATAATACAGGAGTAGCCCCAGCCAGTAAAGAAGCCTGAAGAAAGTTCCACATCATCCAGCCGGTGGTAGTAAACCAGAAGAAGTTTTCGCCGGGTTTAACATCATTGTGAAAATGCATGTATTTGAGATGTTCCAGCAACACTCCACCGTGCGAATGTGTAATCGCTTTAGGTTTACCTGTTGTTCCGGAAGAATACAGTACCCAGATTGGATGGCTAAAGTCAACGGGCTCGAAGGCAAGCTCTGAATCTTTGTTCGATATCACCTCTTGCCATAAAGTTGCACCAGGCAACTCTGCGGAAGGATTTAATGATGGAACCAGAACAACATGTTCGATTGAGGAAATGGAGGATGAAATCGATTTGACTTCGTTGATTCTGGAAGTCTCTTTTCCTCCATAAGTATATCCATCACAGGCAATAAATACTTTAGGTTTGATTTGGTCAAATCTGTCAATCACTGTTTTTGAGCCGAAATCAGGAGAACAACAAGACCAGATTGCTCCCAACGAATTTACAGCTAGAAATGAAATAATCGCTTCAGGAGTGTTTGGAAGGTATGCTGAGACAGTATCTCCTTTTGAAATCCCTTTACCTATCAAAAATTCCCGAGCAGAAGCCACGTGCTGTTCGAAATCGTCCCAACTTAACGTTTTTGTTTCCTTAGCTTCGTTTGAAAATATCAGGGCGGATCTGTCACCGGATTTTTGCCGGAAAATATGCTCTGAGTAATTTAATGTAGCTCCCTCAAACCAGTTAGTACCTGGCATTGAGTGTGAGTTTAAAACCTGATCATAATCTGAATGAGAGATGACATCAAAATATTCCCAAAGACTTTCCCAAAAGTCTTCAATATTGGAGCAAGACCATTCCCAAAGCTGGTGATAGGAATCGAAAGCGAGCCCTTTTTCTTGTTTCAGCCAGTCTTCATATTTCTTCAGATTTGAATTCTGAACGAAATCTTCAGAGGGGGACCAAAATGTATGTTCCTGATCAGACATTGGCTTTTGCGAATAAAATGGCCAGGGCTTTTTTAGTATCGCCGGATTCCAGGATTCCTTTAGCAAGCTGATGCGCCTGATCGAGAGAAAGGTCATCTAACTTAAATTCAGAGTTAGCGGCATCAATTTCGGAGGATCCCGGCTTGGAATCTAAATTGGCAAGTCTCCCTAAATTATTTCCATTTAGTATCGTACTTCTTTTGATGGAATCTGGAAGGTGATCAAATCCTATACCTTTATTTTGAAGAGGCTTTGGAATTTCGAACAAAGAATTGCCACTCGCACGGGTATACCAGCTTCCTCCCATTCTCCCAACAAGATCAAGCTTCTTCGTATCAAGCTCTCCTGCGCTGTTCAAATAATCTTCGTTAAGATGAATGCGTGTGACTGTTGAAATAACCAGATTTCCTGCGCCTCCTTCATTACCTAATTCAACAACATCATCTACTTTACATTCAAAACTAACCGGACTTTCTGCTACTCGCGGAGGACGAATTGAATCCGAAGGAATTTCAGTGAAGCCGGCTTTAACAAATTCATTCACCCCTTTGTCGTACTCGGTGCTGGCCAGAGACATCTGCTCAACGATGGCATAATTTACAATGTTGATGGTTGCTTCGGGAACCTCTAAAAGGTTTTCATAGGTATGCTTTGTGGTTCCGTCTCTTCCTCTTCGTGCCGGGGAAAAAATCATTACGGGAGGATTGGCAGAAAACACATTGAAAAAACTGAAAGGGCTTAGGTTTACCTTCCCTTCTTTATCCACTGTGCTTGCAAAACAAATTGGCCTTGGGGCTACAGCAGAAGTAAGAAGCTTTTGGCGTTCCCCAACAGACAGATCATAAGGATTATATGATTTGAATTTACGATCGCTCATTATTTAGCCGGTAATAGTTTCGACCGGACTTCTCCGAATCCGATACGAATGCCATTCTTTTCAGCATGTCCCCGCATAATTACGGTGTCTCCGTCTTGTAGGAACTTTCGTACTTCACCATTTTTAAGGGGAACCGTATTTGAACCTGCCCAGGAAAGCTCAAGCATTGAGCCAAATGACTGTTCATCCTTTCCGGAAATAGTTCCTGAAGCCATCATATCACCAACTTTCACATTACAACCATTTACGGTGTGATGAGCCAGTTGCTGAGCCATATTCCAGTACATATACTTGAAATTAGACTTAGTAATGGACGAGGGTTCATCATGAGATTCAGGCTGAATCAAGACCTCAAGATCAATATCATAGTTTCTGGAACCCTGATACTGCAAGTATGGAAGTACTTCAGGTTCTTGCTCTGGCCCTGTAACCCGGAAGGGATCGAGAGCTTCCATCGTAACAACCCATGGAGAGATTGAAGAAGCGAAACTTTTACCTAAAAAAGGACCTAATGGAACATACTCCCATTTTTGAATGTCCCGGGCAGACCAATCATTGAACAAGACCATTCCAAAGATATGATCTTCGGCTTTATCAGTAGAAACAGAATCTCCAAGCTCGGTTTCTTTTCCAACGATGAATGCCATTTCCAGTTCAAAATCCATCAGCTTGCAAGGACCAAAAACAGGCGGACCATCATCAGGTTTAGTTTGTCCTTTTGGTCGATGAATGTCCTCCCCGGAAACGATAATCGAGGAAGCTCGCCCATGATAGCCTACTGGCAAGTGTTTCCAGTTTGGGAGAAGTGCGTTCTCAGGATCACGAAACATTTTACCCACATTGGTGGCGTGCTCGATACTAGAGTAGAAATCAGTATAGTCGCCTACTTTTACAGGAAGATGCATTTGAGCTTCTTCTTGTTTAATAAAGATGCCGGACGCAGATTTAAGAGGGGAGTTCTCATCACAAAGATGGGACTGAATCTTTTCCCGGGCTGCGGATGTAGTTTTCTTACCCAAAGCGATAAAATCGTTGAGGTAATCATTCTCTAAGGTGGATGTAGAGATACCGAGGCCATCAAAAATTCCAAGAGACGAAGCTTCGACTAAATCCAGAATTTGATCCCCAATAGCCACGCCAATCCGTTTCGATTTGTCTGTGGCAGAAAAAATCCCGAATGGGAGATTGTAAATTGTAAAGTCAGTTTGTTTTGGTATTTCAACCCAGGTGTTCAGTGTTGAACTCATTTGTCCTCCAGCCAGGATTGATAATAGGTTCCGTCATCAATCTTTAGCGCGTTTTCTGTTACCATGAGCGGTTTAAAGGTATCAACCATTACCGCCCATTCTTTTGTTTCTTTTTTTCCAATACTTCCTTCATAAGCTCCGGGGTGTGGTCCGTGCGGGATTCCCGCAGGATGCAAAGAAATATAGCCTTGCTCAACATGATTACGGCTCATAAAATCTCCATCTACATAATAAATCACCTCATCAGAATCGATGTTGGAATGATGATAAGGAGAAGGAATAGCCTTAGGGTGATAATCATACAACCGTGGCACAAATGAGCATACCACAAATGCGGAAGTCTCAAACGTTTGATGTACCGGAGGCGGCTGATGAACCCGGCCTGTAATTGGCTCAAAATTCTTAATCGAAAATCCATAAGGGAAACTATATCCATCCCATCCCACCACATCAAAAGGGTGTGAGTCGTACGTGAGCTTATGCATCATGCCCTGCTTTTTAATTTTCATCAGGAACTCACCTTTCTCGTCGTGTGTCTCTAACTCGGTTGGGAGCTTTAAATCCCGTTCGCAATAAGGAGAGTGCTCCAAATATTGACCAAACCAATTACGATATCTTTTTGGTGAGTAAATAGGCACATGAGATTCTGTAATAAAGTGTCGGTTGTTCTCATCATCAAAGCGAATTTGATAAATAATACCCCTGGGAACGAGAAGATAATCTCCGGGCCCAAAATCAATATTACCGATAAAAGTTCTGAGTGTACCACTTCCCTTATGGATGAAGATCAACTCATCGGCATCGGTGTTTTTATAAAAATATTCGGTGAGTGATTTCTTTGGAGCGGCAAGATGAATAGTCACATCACTATTCGTGAGGATAGCTTCTCTGGATTCCAGATAATCATCCTTTGGCTGGATATCGAGCCCCTTCAACATCATCGATTTCATGTTGTTTTCCACTGCAACTTTAGGGCTTACATCTATCGGCTTTCCAACCTCACGAACCATAGTAGGTCGGTAGAGGTGATAGGAGAGCATAGACATACCATCGAACCCGATGGTTCCAAACAGCTGCTCGTAGTATAAACTTCCATCAGGTTTCCTGAATTGAGTATGCCTTTTTGGAGGGATTTTTCCTAGTCGGTGGTAAATAGGCATGATGGTAAAAAATTGGTTTAGCTTTAGTCGAATTATATAGAATTATAATCTTTAACGCAGATAAAAAGTTGTTATAACAACTAATAGCTGAGATTAATAATTAACGGCTAATTGTCTATATTCTCAGCATTCAAAACACAACTTTATGAGTAACGATTCCTCAACCCAAAGAAAAACCGGATCCCGTAAGCGTGGGATTTCGGATATGTTCCGAACATCCTATCGAACGCACATGGATTTGAGTGGTATAGCCGACAATAAGTCGAATATCATGATTAGTATAAATGGGATCATAATCTCGATTATAATTGCGTCTATTTCTCCAAAAATAGATTCCAATCCCTGGCTGCTTATTCCTACAGCGGTACTGCTTTTAACTTGTTTAGGCTCGATGGTATTTGCAGTGCTTTCTGCAAGGCCCCGCGTTAGTAAAGAAACGGTAACTCTCGAAGATGTGCGCGCAAACCGGGCAAACATCTTATTCTTTGGAAACTTCTACACTATGGAGCGCGAAGATTATGTAGAAGGAATTGAGGAGTTGATGCAGGATAGCGAGCGGCTTTATGATAATATGGCTCGCGATTTACATGGTCTGGGAACAGTATTGGCGAAGAAGTATAAGCTACTTCGGGCTTCTTATACTATTTTTATGATCGGTCTGATATTTTCGGTACTAAGTTTTATGATCGTGTTTATGCAGATAAGCGGGATCTGATTTATTATTCGGTACCAGCACTAGCATATGCCTGTGTAATGCGTTGATTCATTAACCGTCGGTAGTTCGTAAACTCATATTCACTAGCGGTAAACTCAGATTTAAACTCTCCATCAAAGCATTCTATTCTAAGTTTATTGGGCCGATCAGTTTCAAAAACAGAAACCTGCACTTTACCAAGTTTATAAGATTCGATGGGTTCAGACATTAATTCGAAATCATGTTCGTTTGAGAGCTTGAAAGATATTATTTTTAGAGTTCAATAATTGAGAAAGAGCATAGTAAATCAATGAGCAAAAAAATTATCATAACCGGAGTGATTTCCACTTTCATAGCAATCTTTTTATTTAATGCTCTCAAAACTACAGCTCCTCAGGAAATCGAAAATGCCCCTGAATGGAGAACTCTAGCGGCAGCCCAGGAAGAAGCAAAAGAGTCAGATAAGTTGATTCTAGTGGATGTTTATGAAGTAGGTTGTAAATACTGTCGTGCCATGGAGCGAGAGGTTTACCCAGACTCAACAGTACGCGCGGTGTTGGATGCAGGTTATATTCCTGCCAAAGTAGATGGGAATTCAGAGGAGCTCATAACTTTCAATGGGGAGCAGGTTATGGCTAGAAATTGGGCACAAAGTCAGGGTGTGTATGTATTCCCGGGTACGCTAATTCTGGATGCAGAAGGAAATCAGGTGAAACAGCGTACCGGATTTATGAATGTGGATGAGCTGCGCCAATTTCTGTATCAATGAGCCGGATCAAAGAAGCAATTCTTCTAATCCATTGTAAAGACAAGCCGGGGATTATTGCTGCGGTAACTGAATATATTCTTAATCATGGCGGGAATATTCTGGACCTTGATCAACACACAGATTCTGTAAAGCAGAAATTTTATATGCGTGTTTCCTGGGATCTTGAGAAGTTTGATATCCCGCAAGAAGAAATGGACACACACTTTAAGCAAGAGATAGCGTCATCATTTAAGATGAGTTGGAGCCTTCATTTTTCCGGAAAAAGGCAAAAGCTTGCAATATTTGTTTCGAAACAGCAGCATTGTTTATTTGATATCCTCGCGCGGTGGCAAACTAAAGAGTGGGATGTTGATATTCCTGTTATCATTAGTAACCACGAAGATGCTGGAGAAACAGCTGAAAAATTCGGCATTGAGTTTTACCACTTTCCCATCACTAAAGAGATTAAAAAAGATCAGGAAGCAAAACAGATTTTATTACTAAAAGAAAAGGGAATCGATATTATTGTACTTGCGCGATATATGCAAATCCTATCACACGGTTTTATTGATGTATTCAGAAATCAGGTGATAAATATACATCATTCCTTTCTTCCGGCATTTCCGGGAGCGCGCCCCTATCATTCCGCTTACGAACGGGGAGTGAAGATTATTGGAGCAACCAGCCACTACGTTACTGAAGATTTAGATGAGGGCCCGATTATTGAGCAGGATATTGTTCATGTTACTCATAGGGATGATATAGAAAGCTTAGTAAGAAAAGGGCGGGATTTGGAAACGCTGGTACTATCAAGAGCTGTTTGGAAACATATACGAAGAAAAACTTTGGTAACGGACAACAGGACGATTATTTTCAATTAACCAATTTTAAACAAAGGTAATTATGAAGAAAATATTACTAGCATGTACTGTGCTAATCGCATGTACTGCAACCGGAGAAACAGAACAAGCTCCGCCGCCGGATATGGAATACTCCTATGAATTTGTAACCGGGGGAGTTGAAATACCCTGGGGAATGGCGTGGCTCCCGAATGGAGATATGCTAATTACTGAGCGTGGAGGCAAACTATTTATTTATAGAGATGAATTGATCGAGGTGCCATCATCCAGTTTACCGGGAGATATTTATGCAAATGGTCAGGGTGGTTTTTTGGATGTAGATGTTCACCCCAATTACGCTGAAAACGGCTGGATTTATTTCACCTACTCATCAAGTAGCGGTGAAGGAGAAGGTGCCAACACAGCGCTGATACGAGCCAAGTTGGTGGACGATGAGCTTACGGGTATCGAAACGATATACAAGGCTACTCCAAACACAACACGAGGGCAGCATTATGGCAGCCGTGTGGAATTTGATAAGAACGGGTATGTATTTTTCTCGATTGGAGATCGTGGGAACAGAAATGAACTACCACAGGATTTAAGCAAAGATGCGGGCAAGATTTACAGGCTTCACGATGATGGTTCGGTTCCTGCTGACAATCCTTTTGTTAACCAGGCTGGCGCGATCGACGCTGTATATTCTTACGGTCACAGGAATCCACAGGGAATGGCACTTAATCCTGCTACGGGAGTAATCTGGGCGCATGAACATGGTCCTCGTGGTGGCGATGAATTAAACATAATTGAGCCGGGCAAAAACTATGGATGGCCGGTAATTAGTTATGGAATCAATTATAATGGGACCCCATTTGCTGAAGACACGGTTCGCGAAGGAATGGAACAGCCTGCAATTTACTGGGATCCATCGATTGCACCTTCAGGGATGACTTTTGTAACCGGAGATAAATATCCCCATTGGACAGGTAATGTTTTGGTTGGATCGTTAAAGTTCAACTATATAGAAATGGTTAAGCTGGAGGGGAATGAAGTAGTTGGAACAGAAAAACTTCTGGAAGGCATTGGAAGGGTTCGAAGCCTTAAGCAAGCACCGGACGGCACGATTTACGTAGGAGTAAGTGGTCAGGGAATTTTTAAAGTTGTTGCAACCCCTGTTTCTGAAGAATAGTTTTAATAAGCGAAGGAATTCATTCCTTTGTTTTTGGAAAAGAAAGTGGTTAAGCCCGGACGAGAGTTCGGGCTTTTTTATTAGGCGAACCTTAGATAATACATTCAGACTTCTTCTATCAGTCAGCGCTTCACATAATATTCATCTAAAAAAAGAACTTTATCTAGTAGTGCTCAAAGAACGAACACTTTCAGTAATGGAGTATTTTTTATGAATAAAGAAGCCGCTCTCTCCAAAAATGTCTTACCTGCCGTAACAATATTAAGAGTATTAATTGGTTGGCACTTTCTCTTCGAAGGTGTATTAAAGCTGCATAATTCAAGCTGGTCGGCTAAAGCCTATTTAGTAAGTGCCGAAACTTTGACCGGCTTTTATCAGTGGTTAGCAAGCGATAGTCTTATTGGCATAGTAGATGTTTTAAATGTGATTGTACTAGTATTTGTAGGGCTGGCACTAGTTCTCGGTTTTTTGGAAAAACAAGGCACATTATTTGGCATTGTTTTACTACTTCTATACTACTTTGCACATCCTGCCTTTATGAATTCAGCACAATTAGGTGCGGAAGGTAATTACTGGATTATCAATAAAAATCTTATTGAAGCAGCTGCACTTCTCGTTCTATATAAAATACCTACAGGGTCATTTTTTGGACTCGAAATATTTCGAAAGTCAAACCATAACCTTAACCCCACCTAGTTATGTCTGAGGAAAATAAAAAAAACTGGACACGAAGAGATGTACTTAAGGGCATAGCAGGTGCGCCTATCGTTGGTGCTGTTTGGTGGTCAGGTGCTAGAAAAACAAGCCAGAAATCTCAATCCAGAGAAAGTATTCTCAAAACGTTGAACATCAAAGCTTCTCCACCACCACCATCAGGCTCAGTGGCTGGCGACCCGGTTAGAATAGGTGTTATTGGGTTTGGAATCCGTGGACCTCAGCTATGCAGGGCGATAGGTTTTGCTCAGAAAAGCTGGCTTACTGAACAAGCCGAAGCAGCCAGGAATAATTCTTCAAATACACAATTAAGCAATTTTCTGGAACAGGAAGATTTAAATGTTCAAGTGACGGCAGTTTGTGATGTTTTTGATATTCGAGCTGAAGATGCAGTCGAGTCATTCAGTACCGATAGCGTAAAAGTAAAGCGATACAAAACCTATTTAGAGCTACTAGAAAGTGCCGATGTAGACGCAGTGATAATTGCGACTCCAGATCATTGGCACGCTCCAATGGCAATAGCTGCTCTTAAGGCAGGCAAACATGTTTATGTAGAAAAGCCGATGACTCACAACATTAAAGAAACGTATGAACTAAAGGAAACAGCAGAAAACACAGATAAAGTTTTTGCAGTAGGACATCAGCACCGTCAAACTCAAAGTTTTCTTACAGCTCAAGATGTAATCGAAAAAAATATACTGGGTCACGTTTCTCTAATACAAGCCAATACGAATCGGAATGATGACAATGGAGCATGGCAGTACCATATTCATGAGAAAGCAAGCCCCTCAACAATCGACTGGGATCAATTTATCGGGAACGCACCGATGACCGATTTTAATCTCGAGCACTTTTTCCGTTGGAGAAAATGGTGGGCATATGGATCAGGGCTGTCAGGAGATTTACTTTCTCACGATTATGACAGGATTAATTGCGTGCTCAGAATGGGTATTCCGAATTCTGTGACGGCATCTGGAGGAATTTATACACACAGGGACGGAAGAAATGTGCCGGATGTATTTCAGACAAATATGGAGTTCTCCGAGTTTTTAACTGGCTCAAGCCAACCGGAAGGAAAAGTAAAAGGAATGACACTGGTTTATAGTGCTACATTAGGGAATAATTTTGGTAGAAAAACTCTATTGATGGGTCATGATGCAACTATGGATTTGGGAAACAGCCTTTCAATTTATGTAGATCGCGGGTCAACCAGGTTTAAAGAAGAAATAAATAATGGGACAATGGAACCGGGCGTTCCTATTTACACCTATGATCCCAGCCTGAATGAAGTGGATGGAATAAGCTCAGCAACCACCCAATACTTTGCAGATAAAGGACTGCTTTGGACATACAGAGATGGGAAACGGGTTGATTCGACGCATCTTCATTTGCGGGAATGGCTGAGTTGTATACGAAACGGAGGCACTCCAAGCTGCGATATTAAAGCAGGTTTTGAAGAGGCGATAACTTCTCATATGGCAGGACTTTCGTATAAGCTTGGCCGAAGAATAGACTGGGATAACAATAAATACAAACTGGTGCCTATTTCCGGTATTGATTTTGATGAAGCTTTGTTGACAAATAAAGAGAGGGTTTAGAAAAACTCAGATTTCTAACCCCAACCTTCCCGATATTCTCGTTTCACAAATTGGTTAGCGGGCTCAAAATTGGTGATGCGCATATTTGGCCCATCCCAAAGTAATTGAATATTGCGACCAGGATAACGGGTTCGCTCTTCACCGTTTTCATTAGTATATCGCTCCTGAATATCATAACTACGGATAGCAAGATTTCCCATTAAAATGCTTTCGGTTAGTGGTCCGGCTACATCAAAAGAAGAGCTCATTTTCATATTTCCATATCCGGCGAGACAACCCTTTACCCATTGCTGGTAATGACCTTCCGGAACTCGATCAATGGTTTGTGGTACTTCGGTGGTTTCAGTAAGTGAGGTAGGAAGTAAACGAGGATTTTGGCCATACGTGCTACACATCATTTTGCCTTTGTCGCCGATCATAAGAACTCCATTTCCACCATCTCCCATAACTTCATTAGGACCAAGTTCTTCTGGTCGTTCGGGCTGAATACCACCATCCATCCAGTGCATTTTAACGGCAGACTTTCCACCCATTTCAGGGAAACGAAGCACAATGTGTGACGAAGGAGGACAACTATCCGGAAAATAACCTCGTTGGAAAGGCCCGGTGAATACACTCCCAACACTGCACTCCACCTGTTCTGGGTAACCAAGCTCTAAAACGGTAAATGGAGCTTCCATTAAATGGCAAGCCATATCGCCCAGGGCGCCGGTTCCATAGTTCCACCATCCTCTCCAATTAAAAGGCGCCAGTCCATCTACATACTCTTTGTATGGAGCGGTACCGAGCCATAAATCCCAACTTAGTTCATCAGGCACCGGCGAGCTTTTTTCAGGCCAGGGAATTCCTTGAGGCCAAACAGGTCGGTCTGTCCACACCCAAACTTCGTGAACATCACCAATCACTCCGGCGCGGCACCAATCGATCAGTTGCCGAACACCATCCCCGGAAGCACCCTGATTGCCCATTTGGGTGACCACTTTATACTTTTCAGCGGCCTCGGTAAGCATTCGGGCTTCGTAAATATCATGCGTTAATGGTTTTTCAACGAAGACGTGTTTGCCTAGTTGAATAGCCGCCATAGTTTGAACAGCATGATTATGATCAGGTGTGGAAACACAAACAGCATCGATATTTTGATGCTCTTTATCCAGCATCTCCCGATAATCCTTAAAGTAGGGGGCCTCCGGATAGCTTTCCCGGGACCGGGTTGCCATGCGATCATCAACATCACAGAGAAATGCAATTTTTGCATTTGGGTGTTCCGCGAAGTTTGCGAGGTTACTGGTGCCTTTTCCGCCCGCACCAATACCTGCAATGTAAAGTGTATCGCTTGGGGCAATATAACCGGGACCACCCAACACATGACGAGGAAGAATAGTAAAGGCGGCTCCTGCCAACCCAACATTTTTCAGAAATTGCTTACGAGATTGGGATTTATCTTTTGATGTGGAGTCGCTGATGGGCATAGGTATCGGGATTGATTGGCTAGAATTAACTCAAAAAAGAAGAAAATGGCGAATGACTAAGAATTTTTTGTAAGGATTTGTCCTGAATATGGTCTAACCCTATGTGTCGTCTAAACAAACATATCGCTTTCCTTTTGCTCAATATCCGGCAGTAAGAATTGCCCTGTTAATGGTTGGAGGAATTCTTATAGGTGATCAGTCAGAGATTGATTTGAGTGTCTTACTTACAGTATTTGGATTGGTATGCATAATTACCTTATTGCTTGATCACCTGAACAAGAAGCGACTAAGCCCGAATATCAAAAGATTCTCTACACTTCTTTTCCTCAGTTCTTTGGCTTTATTTGGGTGGATAAGAATGGAACTCTCCGAACAGAAAACAAAATTATTGATTGTTCAGACATTGACAGCCTCTCCCTGGTCGGAGGCGGAACTAGAAGGAACTATCGAACAAATTTCGAGAACGGCATCGGGTAAACCCAGAGCAGACATTACCATTTTGGAAACCAGTCTGGAATCCGGGGCTTTTTCAAAAGAAGAATATAAAATCCGGCTTCTGATGGAGGATGGAGAATTTAAGCAGGGCGATAACATCCGGTTTTCAGGGACTGTGATCCCTGTTTCTGAAAAAAGAAATCCATATCAGTTCGATTACAGAGCATTTCTGGACCAAAGAGAAATTTCAGTACAGATTCGATTGGACAGCCTTATCTCCCAATCCAAAAATAATAATGCCCGGACGTGGAACTGGTGGAGAGTCAGAGCTTTGAAGCTGATCGATCAGAATTTTAGCAAAGAAACAGCTCCGGTCGCCAAGGCTTTATTGTTGGGCTATAAACAGGACTTGGAGGGAGCATCAAAACAGGCATTTGCCCGGGCTGGATTGTCCCATATAATGGCGGTTTCAGGGTTGCATGTTGGGTTCATTATTGCGCCATTCTGGATTATAATCCCCTTCTTCTGGTCGAAGAAATATGGTAGAATTTCAGGATTAATCCTTCTCATTCTTATTCTCTATAGCTATGCAGGGTTAACAGGATTCTCCTCTTCGGTTATTAGAGCATCCATTATGGCGGGACTTTTAACTTTTGGAAAGCTATTCAATAAATCACCCAATTCTATCAACCTAACTGGAGTGGCAGCAATTGGCTTATTGATCTGGAAGCCGGGACAGTTGTTCGAAATCGGATTTCAGCTTTCTTTTTCAGCGGTTTTAATCATTTTGTTAGTTCTTCCCATCATTCAAAATGCACTGCCGTACTGGTTACGACTTCGCTGGTACGCCAAGCCTCTGATGGTGGTAATCGTATCGATAGTTGTACAACTAGGATTATATCCCATACAGGTATTCTACTTCGGAGAAGTCTCATTAATAAGCCCGGCTGCCAATGCACTCTTTGTTCCTTTACTAGGATTAATGGTTCCCTTCGCTTTAGGTTGCCTGATAATTTCTACTGCTGTACCAGCCTTTGCGGCAACTTTGATCTTTCCTGTAGAAATATTTCTTAAAGGGATGAATGCATTTGTTGGATTCTCTTCCGGATTAGACTGGGCATGGGTGGAAACAAGTCTTCCATCAGTTCTATTATTCCCATTTTGGGCTGCGTTGATTTTCTTTATCGCGAGCTGGAGGATTCCTCTGATCCGCTGGAAATGGCTTACGGTTTCGATGTTCTTTTTTTGTGTGATCCTGTCTGAATCAGTCATTAATAAACTTGATAATCGAGAACTAACGGTTACTGTTTTTGATGTTGGGCAAGGTGATGCCGCTCTTATTCAAACTCCAAACCGGAAGAATGTATTAGTAGATGCCGGCGTATGGAGCCCGGGTTATGATAGTGGAGTATCTGTAATCCTGCCTCATCTCAAGGAAGCTGGGATTGAAAGGCTTGATGCAATAATTCTAAGCCATCCTCACGCCGATCATATCGGAGGAATTCTGAGTTTGATAGAGGAAATAGAAATCGATGTAATTTATAATTCCGGGTATGAATACGAATCGAATCTCTACAGAAATTATCTGGAATTAGCGGAGGCAAAAAATATTGAGGTGAAGTCAGTTAAAGCCGGAGATAAACTCAATGTTGATCCGGCGCTGATTATGTTAGTACTCGGCCCAGAAGGAGAAAAGTTCAATAATGATCCCAATCAACATTCCGTGGTTTTGAATATGATTTATGAAGAATCTGAGTTTTTGTTTACCGGTGATGCGGGCGAAGATCAGGAAGAACGCCTTCTGGAAAACTATGGTGAGCTATTGGACACTGACTTCCTCAAAGTAGGACACCACGGAAGTCGGACCAGTTCGTATTCAGAATTCCTCGAAGAAGTAACACCGGAAATAGCAGTCGTTTCCCTTGCAGAAAGAAACCGCTTCGGTCACCCACATGCAGAAGCCATTCAACGAATTCAACAAACCGGAACGGAGCTCTACTTCACAAGCAGGGATAAAGCACTCGTTTTTATTTCCGACGGGAAAAGAATTTGGAGGAAGGAATGGGAGTGAGAATAGAGCCATTATCAGCCTCGCCTTCAATTCCTCTCCTAGGGAGAGGAAGGCTCGTTGATATAGATAGAAACTTGAAAACATCGTTTCCCTTCCTTGGAGGGGAACATGGGGAGGGTCAAAAATGAACGAACGAAAGCCATTACTTCCATATAGAGAAGATTTAGTTGATAAAGCCCGAAGGTTAAGAAAGTGCTCAACACCTGGAGAGCGGGCAATGTGGAATGCGTTAAGAAAAAGGCAAGTATTGGGCGTTGAGTTTAGGCGACAGCGACCAGTTGGAAGTTTTATCATAGACTTTTATTGCAAAGAATGTATGCTAGCTATCGAAATTGATGGAAGTAGCCATTACTACAAACAAGAGTATGACAAAGCAAGGCAGGATAAACTGGAGGCTTTGGGGATTATATTTTTAAGATTTTCGGAATCCGATGCTAAAAAACATACAGAAAGTGTGGTTATGGAAATTGAGAAGTGGTTGATTAAGAATGCGTAGAAAGTACGGTCTCTCTCTTTTTTTCCTCCCCGTGGAGAGGAAGGTTCAATAATTTTGTATCGAAACTAACTCAAGGAGTTTCCTTCTTCAGGGAGAGGAAAGATCATCGATTTTGAAAATAACTACGTTAAAATGTTTCCCCTCCAAGGAGGGGAACAAGGGGTGGGTCAATTATGTGGGAAAGAAAGCCCGGAAACATGTTCTACCCTGTGCCGAACTTGATTCCATATCCGCTTTAACTGCTTTCGAACACTAATTATTCCTAATAAAAGGCCAATAAGTTGATTTGTAATTAATAAATCGTATGGCATAAGAGGAACAGCGTGTAGGTTTATTAACCCTTCAAATTTTTCAGCCTCCATAGGTAGCCTCTTAACTCGGTTGATATAATCAGCAATAGAGTATATCCCGAATACTGCAATTATAAGTGAAAAATATCCTGAGTTTTCATTAAAGAAAGTTTGTTAACGCCTTGTTATACGGCAACTGACTACTGATAAATATTTCCGTATTCTATCATGTCTGAGTTGTATCGAATTATACTATCTAATTGAATCTCTGTCATATACTTATTTTTTTCAGAGCTATCTGGGTGTATCTTTACTGCACCAACATATTTATAAAATAGCATTTCACCAGATTTTGTATTGGGGAAAAAGTAAGATTGATATAGAGTATCAGGTAATGGGGAAGAAATGAATGAAATAATAAGAGAATCATTGAAATCGGTAAACTTTAATTCTTTAAAGTTCTCTTCACTAAAACGAAAAATTTTAAATAAAGAATCTTTCGAAAAAGACTCTTTATTATCACTATAAAACAAACTTAGTTTCGTCCTATTATCAGGCCATTGACCAAGAGAGTTTTTATAAGCAATTGAAGTAGCCGTTATTGTAGATACTTCAGCACTAATAACTAGAGAAGGGATTAATACACCTTTTGTAAAAGCGTCCCCGAAACCGTTAAAGAGAGATCGACAACTAGCCCCAAATAACAAAAACAAGAAAAGAAGATGAAAGGCAACTGATTTCATCGTATTGACTTTGCCGTATTACATACTATTAATGAACACTTTATCAAGACTAAGATAATAAATCCAGCCACTCGTTTCGTTCGGAATGCTAGCTGGAAGCCACAGATTCTAGTACTCTCTCAATCTGCCCGAAATGTCTTCTTTGATGCGCTTCATTAAGTGCTAAGCAGCCACTAACAGGCATTTTCCAAATGGGATAAATTGGGTTTCCTACTTTGATTCGACCCAGGTCGAGGCTTTGCTCATCGGCAATATCTACAAGCCTCAGAAAGCGTTCATTCAGAGTTTGAAATTGTTTGAGCAGAGCATCCTTTTCAAAGTTCTTGTGATCATGAGGCTCAAATGGTTTGATGGTGGGCATGTTTCTTTGGTAGTCCGGACTTACAATTTTAATAAACATGCGCATAAGAAATGGGTGTGAATATGGGCCGCTTCCCTTTTTTAACGCATCAGGATTTTCGCTCAGCTTTATCTCAAGCACCTCTGCGTATCTTCCACCGGTAATTAACAAGTGATCAATAATCTCACCAATACACCATTTGCCGGGCGTGGGTATGCTATTAAGAAGTGCTTTATCTACATCCTTAACCAGGTTTTCCAGAATATCAATGTTCGATGAGAACTGGCTTCGGTAATAATCGTTGTTGTACATATCAGTAGTTAATAAACTTAAGTTTGGTGCGAGTCGATTACGAGCGTAAAAAATGAAATGATACGCGGAGTTTACACAGAAAAATTCAGAGTTCAAGGTTTAAAGGAACTAATAGGAATAGGAATTTTTTAAGCAATTGCACTCGAGAAGCTCGCTTCAAAATGGTATATTCCCGGTTCGGAAATTTCCAAAAACTCACTCATGGCGAATACCAAAAACGGAACCCCTGCTTCAACTAACATCGACAAAGACCGCCCGATAATTGTAAAAGGAGCCCGTACGCATAATCTTAAAAATGTGGACGTGGAAATTCCAAGGAATAAACTCACCGTGGTAACAGGGGTTTCAGGATCAGGAAAGTCAAGTCTGGCGTTCGATACAATCTATGCTGAAGGGCAGCGTCGTTATGTAGAAAGCCTTTCGAGTTATGCCCGTCAGTTTTTAGAACGGATGGATAAGCCTGATGTGGACTTCATGCAGGGAATTTCTCCAGCGATGGCTATTCAGCAAAAGACTACGAGTAATAATCCCCGTTCTACCGTTGGGACGACTACCGAAATTTATGACTACCTCCGTCTTTTATTTGCAAGGGTTGGTGTTACCTACTCTCCCGTTTCTGGGAAAAGGGTTAAAAAAGATTCTCCTCGAACGGCGATTAAAGAGCTATTTGAAGCTCAGGAAGAAGGGTCACGATTTTACGTTGTGTTTCCGATTCCGCATCACGACAAAAAAAAACTGGGAGATGAACTACGGGTACTGAAGGAAAAGGGCTTGAACAGGCTGCTTAAACTGGAAGACGAAAGCATGCTCGATTTAACTTCCGAAGAACCTGACCTCAAGAAATTCAAAACAGATAAGTACCGGGTACTGGTAGATCGATTGGTTTTGAAAGATGATGAGGCTATGATTACCAGAATTGCGGATTCTTTGGAAACAGCTTTCAGAGAAGGCGCAGGAAGATGTTCAATAAAAATGAGGGGTGGACATGAGCTACCTTTCAGCGAGCGATTTGAAATGGATGGAATAGAATTCACTGAGCCTACTCCACAGATGTTTTCGTTCAACAACCCTTTTGGAGCTTGTCCAAAATGTGAAGGATTCGGTCGTGTTGCAGGAATCGATGAAGACCTTGTAATTCCTGATCATGATAAAAGTGTGCGGAATAATGCGATAGCACCGTTTGATTCCCCAAAGTTCAGTTCCCATCTGAAAGATCTTGTCCGGGTAGCGGCGCGTGAGAAGTTTCCTATAGATGTTCCTTATGCCGATCTGCCCAAAGAGTTCAAAAAGATTATCTGGAAAGGAAAAGACGAATATATTGGAATCTGGAAGTTTTTTGATGAGATCAAATCTCAGAACTACAAAGTACACATGCGGGTACTGTACTCACGATACCGTGGATATAGTCGGTGCCCGGAATGCGAAGGATATCGTGTTCGAAAAGACTCTCACTATGTGAAAGTTGGTGATATGCATGTGGGTGAGGTTTCAGAACTTACCATTGGTCATGCCCGAGAATATTTCGATAAACTGGAGCTCACTGATTTTGAACAGGAAGTAGCAGGGCAAATTTTATACGAAATCAGAAAGCGCCTCAAATATCTGGATGAAGTTGGTCTGGATTACTTGACGCTCGACCGCCTTGCAAATACGCTGAGTGGAGGAGAGTCGCAGCGAATAAGTTTGGCGAATGCTCTGGGTAGTTCCTTAATCGGAAGTATGTATGTACTGGATGAACCAACGATTGGTCTTCACCCCCGTGATAATGATCGGTTGATTCGAATACTGGAGTCTCTACGTGATATTGGGAATACCGTACTTGTGGTCGAACACGATCCCGAGATGATGAAAGCGGCAGATAATATTATCGATATCGGACCATTTGCAGGAGTCCACGGTGGAGAGATTGTGTATCACGGAAATTATCCAAAGCTACTCAAAGCGGATTCATTAACAGGAAAGTTTTTGAGCGGCAGAAAAGAAATTGAAGTGCCCAAAAAGCGAAGAAAAGGAAACGGGAAATCTATTTCATTAGAAGGAGCCAGCGAACATAATCTCAAGAATATAAATGTAGAATTTCCGCTTGGTCTGCTTCTTGTAGTTACGGGAGTTTCTGGTTCAGGGAAGTCTACATTGGTACATGATACCTTGTACGAAGGTATCAAAAAACATATTGGGTCCTACAATCAAAAAGTAGGGCGGTTCAGAAATCTCTCAGGAATGAGCAGCATCCATAATGTTGAAATGGTAGATCAAAGTCCGATAGGGCGTTCATCCCGCTCAAATCCAGCTACATACACAAAAGCCTTTGATGGAATAAGAGATGTTTTTGCAAACACCCGTCAGGCTAAGATTATGGGATATACTCCGGGGCACTTTTCGTTTAACGTTCCCGGGGGTCGATGCGAAACCTGTCAGGGTGAAGGTGTTCAGAAAATCGAAATGCAGTTTATGGCAGACATCGAACTGACTTGTGAAGTGTGTAATGGAAGCCGTTTCAGAAAAGATATTCTGAATGTAAAATACCGGGGACAAAGCATCCATGACGTATTGGAAATGCCAATCTCGGAGGCAATCGAGTTTTTTGTGGATGAAAACAGCATCATCAACAAACTGCAACCGCTGGAAGATGTAGGGCTTGGGTATCTCAAACTTGGACAGAGCGCAACCACACTCTCAGGAGGCGAGGCACAACGCGTAAAACTGGCTCGTTTCCTTAGTAAAACAAATACCGAGCACACAGTCTATTTCTTTGATGAGCCAACAACCGGACTTCACTTTGAAGATGTAGCTAAATTGCTGGATGCATTTAATGAACTCGTGAGAAATGGTCATTCGGTAATTATAATAGAGCACAATCTGGATATTATAAAATGCGCCGACTGGATTATAGATGTAGGCCCGGAAGGTGGTTTTGGCGGTGGACAAATTGTTGCTGAGGGAACTCCCGAGGACATTATGAAAGAGAAAAAAAGCTACACGGGCAAGTATTTGAAGGAGTATTTGGGAGGTAGTTAAGAAGGTTGGGGATGATTTCTAGTAACCTTTCTAAAGTCATTCCCGTGCAGGAGGGAATCCAGATTGTGAACAAAGCCCAGAGCACCTTAATTAACTCCAGATCCCTTCTTCGCAGGGATGACGCTATTTTTTCATATTGTCATTTCTGCAAATGCGGAGCCACGAGGAATCCTCTGTATGGATGACGCCTCCAAAAACTTCCGGATTTCGGTGACCGATCTTAAAATTTGGAACTATCTTTTATTTTTTTGGTTAATATGTACAACGTTTGTGAATCATAAAGGAGAAAATGAAGAAACTTAACATTCTCGGATTGCTGATATTAGTGGTCGCTTTGATTATTGGAAACACAACAAATGGTAATGCTCAAGTGCTGCCAAAGTTTGGGTTAAAAGGAGGGCTCAATTATGCTGCGTTTAACAATGTAGATGACGTAGAATATAGGCCGGGCATTCTGATAGGTGCATTTGCTGAGATTAATATACCAGCAAGTCCAATGTCTGTTCAGCCCGAAGTATTATATGCTCAATACGGTTCGGATATAGAAGGGTCTGATGCCAGCTTTAAACTGAATTACATCCAGGTTCCGGTATTGTTAAAGTTTAACTTTCAATCACTGGCCGCAACGCCAAATGTATATTTTGGTCCCTATACTAACTTTCTTATTAATTCTGAAATCGCAAACGATGCGGGCTCAATTGACCTTGAAGAGAACACAAAAAACTCAACGTTTGGAGTTATTATTGGTGCGGGGATTGATCTGAGTAAATTCCAGTTCGGAGTTCGCTATACTGCCGGATTAACAAATGCATTTGACGATAGCTTTAATGATGAAGCTAAAAACGGAGCTTTTGCACTAACAGTTGGTGTTTCGTTATAATCCGACGATATATTTAGTATTTTGTGAGAGTCGCTTACCAGGTAAGCGACTTTTTTTTTGTAATTATTACAGCATTCTAAGCTCATTCTTAGCAGAACACTATTATTTTAGCCGCATGTTTTCCCGACTGCTATTATTAAACTGGAGAATTTTCCTTTCAAACCTGAATCGATTTCAGCTTTTGTTGATGATCGGGTATATCATGTTTTTAGGTGTGATGCTGGTCAATCTGATCGGAACTGCAATTGTAGTTGTTATTATGGATACCGACCCATGGATGCAGATGCAAATGCCCTGGCTTACTCCAAAAGTGTATTCGTTTATCCTGCTGGTGTTTGCTAACACCTACTGGGTGATGCATTTTTCTTTCACGAATCTCCGGCTGTTAAATATTGAAGAAAATAGAAAGCTGCTCGGGTTTGGTTTTCCGCTTAAACGACTTGCCCGTTATCTAATGGTTATTGGGTTCTGCCATCCAGTAAATATCATCTATAACTTTACCTGGCTGGTGTTTCTGATGATTCAGGTTCGGGAGTTTTATCAGGTTCCCGTAGTATTTGTAGCGGTATTTTTTAACTATGTACTAATCTATTCCATCAAGCATCGGTTTTTGCAAATTGTGGAGCGCCGTTTTATAGCGGTTGTAGTTGGGTTTTTGATGTTAGTTTTTGCCCTTTTTCAACTTGTGGCGTTGGTTTCAGAGAATAAGTCTCAGATCTTTTACCAGTTAATTCCCCGTGTAGAAACGATAAACGAAGTCCTAAACTGGCTACCTGGCGGGTTATTGATTCAGGCTGCCAGAACCGATTATGGTTTCTGGAATGGAGTTATCTTTTTCATATTCCTGAGTATACTAATCGGTTTAGTACTCATTGATCATTTCAATAAAACATGCCACGGTTTGCATCGCCCATCCCTTAAAAAAGTAGAAGAAGCAAGTAGTAAGCTTTGGGATGTATTAAAAAGAGTACTCGGTAAAAACGCAGGTAAGTATTATTACTATGTGATGATTCACCCCTACAATAAATTGCAGGTGCTTACACTGGCTATTATTCCGATTGTGTACGTTCCGTTGCTTATGAATGTGGAATATGAAATCGCCAGAACGATCGCGATTCCAACTATTCTGGCAGGGATACCCGTTGCTTTACTGGCAATGGGGATGGCGAATATGTACGGATATGAGAATCGTGAATTACTACTTCACCTTCAGTTTCCAATTAAACTTGAGAAGCAATTGAAAGAACGTTTTCTTGGTGTGATAATACTTCCGTTGTTGGTTTTTTACGGAATCACAATTTTTGAGATTTTAGTAATCCCTGAGATCGGGGAAATTCTGAATATATTTATCGCAAATACTTTTATGTTTTTGTGCTTTATGCTCATTTTCATCTGGAGCTCTTATTACCAGTATCAGAAAGCGATCTTTTCTTCATTCAGTTATAAGCACCCAATCATCCCACAGAAAGTAACTTTTGTGATATCCTTCAGCATATTCACGGTTGGTTATCTGGTGTTTGTACCCCTTGATGGACTGGAATGGTACCGGCTAACCATTATGGGCACTGTAATTTTGATTATGGGAATTTATTTATGGGGACACATGGACGTACTTGTAAATCTTTTCAAAAAAAGAATATTAAACCGTATCTGGAGTGAACTATAATTAGTACCTTTGCTTCCCAAATGTAAGAAACCTGTTTTCTATGCTTCCAATACATCTTGACCTAGGTTTTAATGAAATCTACTTTTACGAAGGAATCTACTTTCTGATTTCTATCGCAATTGGAGTATACATTGCATACGTACGGGTTAAAAAGTACAGCGGAAAGGTTGAGTTGTTTGATGGACTTATTACCTGGTCGATTATTGGGTCGTTAATTGGTGCCCGCCTTTCACACTATCTATTCTGGAATCTTGATTTGTTCCTTGATAACCCGGGGGTGTTGTTTAGCCTTTCCGGCGCAGGTAATAGTATTACGGGTGGACTTGTTGGTGGAATGGTTGGCGGCTTGCTCTATACCCGGCGTAAGAACATGAACTACTTCGAGTACTTCTCACTACTTTCCCCGGGAATTTTATTTGCACAGGCGGTTGGCCGTGTGGGATGTTTTTTAAATGGAGATGCACACGGAACAGCAACCAGTTCAATTTTTGGAGTCCATTTTCCTCGCTACGGAACCACTGTGCCTGCCTTTGAAACCGATTATGGAATTTCGAGTTCTGCCTGGCAATGGTCATTCCAAAACGGACTGGTTGACCAGGCCTCTACTATGAGCGCAGCACTACATCCAACACAGTTATATGAAATGTTCGGGGACTTAGCGCTGATGGTAATTGTACTTTGGGTATTTAAGAAAATCTGGGATTCAGATAAGAAATCACCCCTCATCTTTTTCATCCATACAGGTGGATATGCTTTGCTTCGTTTTGCTCTGGAATTTATTCGTGGCGACAGAGAGTTTATTGCCTTTGGGAATATGACGAACCTCCAGGTTGTATTGCTTGGATATGGGATCTTCACCATCATTTACGCCGCAAGATATTATTCAAAAAGAAAAGGGAATGGCTAAAGCAATCTCCATAACCGGGCTGGTAAAAAGTTACGAAGAGAAAACCGTACTAAAGGATTTGAATCTGGATGTGCCGGAAGGTACAATTTTTGGATTGATTGGCCCAAATGGAGCAGGAAAAAGTACACTTATAGGAGTACTTACTGGTTTACTGAGTTACGAAGAAGGTGATATCCAAATTAATGGGATGGCACTGGGCCCAGCCAATGAACTTGAGATAAAACGGGACCTTGCATCGGTGCTTCAGCCACCACTCCTTTTTGAGCAATTTACCTCATTGGAGTTTATCGAGTACGTGTGTGATATCTATGACATCAAAAAAGATGGCTTGGTAGAACGAGCCTATTCATTGATGGATTTCTTTGAGATCAAAGATTTCGCCAAGATTAAGGTGAACAAGCTTTCTTCCGGTAGCCGAAAAAAGCTCGCTTTCGTGACCTCCGTTCTCGTTGAACCAAAGGTGCTGTTACTGGACGAGCCGTTCGAAGCAGTGGATGTAATTTCCATCGATCGGATGAAAACAGTACTTCGAAAACTGAAAGCCAAAGGCGTTACCATTATCATTACCAGCCACATTCTGGAAGTTGTTGAAAATCTCTGTGATGATATCGCCATTCTGCATGAAGGACTCATCATCGCCTATCTGGATTCCATCAGCCGAAAAGAGCTGCAGAGAGACTCATCTCTTCACGAAATCTTCCAGGAATATGTGAAGGTAGAGCATAAAGATGATATTGTGGATTGGTTGTAAGTAGCCGTTTTAATTGCTTGCAGAAGTTTTTGAAATACAACCTTTCAAAGAATAAGCTTCCTCAACCAACTCAACTATCTCTTTCATTGAAAAACGGGCAGAGTTAATTACCAGGTCGTAGTGACTTGCTTGTTCCACCTCTTTGTTAAAGTTGAATAAGGTGAAATTTTCGCGCTCAAGGTCTTTTTGCTGAACAAGAACTCGCGATTGTTTTATGGGAATCTCATGTACAGCGGCATATCGTTTAACCCTCTCTTCGAGTGGGCAAACTATCCGAATATGCATTGAGTTTGGGTTTCTACAAATAAAATTTGCTGCCCGCCCCACGATGATAGAGTTTCCCTGATCTTCAATCGCGCGGATCGCCTTAACCAGGTAAATCTGGTAATTGAGATTTGTTCCCTTGTGATTCATAAACCCAAAAATTGTATCCTCAAGTATGTTGCGGGTATTTTCGTCCAGGACCTGTAGATATTCCGGACTGCTGTCAAGCCGCTCACTTATTACATCAAGTATTTCCTTATCCCAAACCTTGAATCCCATTTTTTTGCCAAGTCTGGTAGCAAGTTCGGCCCCTTTGGCTCCAAATTCTCTAGAGATCGTAATAACAGGTAATTTCTGATCTTTGTTTTTGGATTCGGACTTATCCGAATGTTGCATCTTCCAGAACTGGAGCTGCTCTTCTATCATTTGAGCAATCTTTTTAGACATAGTTTTACCCTCCACATCTATGAAAGTATGGCACCTTATTATGATACCGTGTACTTAATAGAGCTTAATTATGTGAAGAGATGATGAATTAGCTGCTAAGCGGCCCAGACTTTTCCGCCGGCTTCTTCGAAGGTGATGCAGCCATCAAAATATCCAGGCACCATTTGATACTGTAGTACCTGGGTCATTCCTATTTCGCTGGTAAAATAACCGGTAAAAGTCATTTCCTTCATCTGCCAGATAAATGGGCGAGGAGCCTCCCAGTCAACATCGCCACCAAAAACGATTTCATGCTCTTTATAAATGAAGTCTTTTTGTTCCTGATTAGTAGCTTCGAGAAATGGTTTGCCGAGTTCACGATCTGCTTTGTCCATAAAATCGGTCATAGTTACCAAAAAGTAGTCTCTATCTTCTTCATCCCAGATCGTAAAAATCATATCATCCATAAACGTTGGAACCCCGGCTTCTTTTGCTCCGGGAGTATCGGTAGGAGGAATGATGATATCCGCAACCTGACCAAGGAATTTTATTTCTTCAGGACTGAAGTTTGTTGGTTTAGCCTGAGAAGCAGTACAACCACTCATAACCCCAAGAATGGTTGGCGCGCTAATGGCTCCTCCCATTAAATAAGCAACACGCTTCAGAGCTTCTTTTCTATCCATTAGATTTTGTACTTGATCAGACATAACTAGAGATTTCCTTTTTTAAGTTCTTCAACAGCGTGATTTGCTGCTCTTGCTGTAAATGCCATATACGTTAAAGATGGATTTTGACAAGCGGCTGAGGTCATAAAGGCTCCATCAGTTACAAAAACATTCTGTACTTCGTGTACCTGATTCCATTTGTTCAGCACAGAGGTTTTTGGGTCTCTTCCCATTCTGGCTGTTCCCATTTCATGGATTCCAAGTCCGGGAGAAGGTTCGTTGTTCCATTTATTTACGTTTTTCAAACCAGCAGCCTCTAGCATTTCAGCGGCTGAGTTTGCCATGTCTTCACGCATTTTATATTCATTTTCAAAAGCGGCAACATCGAATACAACTGTTGGTAAACCAAATTTGTCAAGTTTCTCTGTAGTCAGTGTCATCTTGTTTTCATGATAGGGTAACCATTCTCCGAACCCTCCCATACCAAAGCCCCAGCCTCCCGGTTGGTTAGCTTCTTCTTTGATCGCAGGACCAATACTCAGCTCGGCTACATTCTTTCTCCACCCGCCTCTTCCGGCGCCACCTTGATATCCATATCCTCTCACGAAGTCAGGATGTTTGTCTTTTATATTTCGGAATCGGGGGATATAAATTCCATTGGGCCTTTTCCCGTGATAATAGATATCTTCCATTCCTTCAAAGCTCCCCGATGCACCAACTCCCAGGTGATGATCCATAATGTTATGACCTAATTCTCCCGAAGCATTACCCATTCCATCAGGAAAGTGTTCAGTTGAATGCATCAGAATCCAAGCACTTGCAATCGCTGAGGCACAAAGAAATACGATCTTGGAATAATATTCTTTGTATTCCAGTGTCTCTGCATCAAGAACCCGTACACCGGTCGCTTTTTTTGTTCCCGGATCATACATCACTTCAGTTACAATAGAGTCTGGGCGTAGCGTTAAGTTACCGGTCGCTGCTGCCGCAGGTAACGTAGAAGACTGGCTGCTGAAGTACCCGCTGAATGGACAACCTTGCATACACATATTTCTGTACTGGCAACCGGGCCGGCCATTATGAGGTGTACTGAGGTTTGCAACACGACCGATAGTCATAATTCGATCGTTATACTTAGCTTCAATTCGTTTTTTGATTTCCTTTTCCACGCAGTAAAACTCCATGGGTGGTAAAAACTGCCCATCCGGAAGTTGTGGCAAGCCTTCATTTTGACCACTTACTCCAATATGGCGTTCTACATGATCATACCAAGGAGCAATATCGTTGTAGCGAACAGGCCAGTCTACACCAAAGCCGTCTTTAGCATTGGCTTCAAAATCCATTTCACTTAAACGATAGGATTGCCTTCCCCACATAATTGAGCGCCCACCCACATGATATCCACGCATCCAATCAAAACGTTTTTTTTCGGTGTATGGGTGTTCATCATCCTTAACCCACCAATGTTTTGTAGCTTGCCGTATTGTATACCCGGTTCTTTTCTGTTTCTCATAGTGCTTCATTTCCTCAGGGGGAACCTGATTATTATAAGGGAGCTCATACGGAGGCGTTGAGTGGGTAGGGTAATCTTTGATATGCTCAACCTGTCGCCCTCGTTCAAGAACTAGAGTTTTCAGACCTTTTTCAGTGAGTTCTTTGGCAGCCCAGCCTCCGCTTACACCGCTACCAACAACAATCGCGTCGTAGGTATTTTCTTGTTTTGCTTTAAGATTCAGACGCATGAGAAATTTTAAATAGGTTCTTGTGTGCTAAAAAAATACAGGTATTTTATCCAATGGATTGATTATATAAAATCGCTTCCAATAATAATAATGGAACCGTAAAATTTTACGTTATGAAAATCACTAGAAAAGAAGCGCTTAAAGGATTAGCAGGGGCATCTATGATGGCACCATTTGTATTCAATCCAAGTGAAGAAAAGACAAAGAAGAAGTCTTTAAAAAGGCAAAGTTTTAAGCATTCTGTTTGCAGGTGGCCTTATGGAGGTAAATCTCTGGAAGAGCTGTGTGAATATGCCGTTGAGATTGGAATAGATTCTATTGAGCTGTTAGACCCAAAAGATATCAAGGTAGCGCAAAGCTATGGTCTTACTTGCGCGATGGCAAATCAGGTTCCATTAAATCTAACGGAAGGGTTCAACGATCCCAGCCTGCATGAAAAACTAAAAGAAGAGTATTTCGAACTTATTCCAACTATTGCAGAATTGGGGATAAAAAATATTATCTGTTTTTCTGGTAACCGTCGCGAAGGGCTAACAGAAGAACAAGGGATGGAAAACTGCGCAACTGGGTTGGAACCTGTTGTAAAAAAGGCGTCAGAGCATGGGCTGAATATTGTGATGGAGTTGTTAAACTCAAAAGTTGATCATGTGGGATATCAATGTGATCATACTTCATGGGGAGTGGCTCTTTGTGAGAAGCTCGGAGTCGATAATTTCAAGCTTTTGTACGATATCTACCATATGCAGATTATGGAAGGGGATGTGATTAGAACCATTCGTGATAACATCGATTATATTGCTCACTTTCATACCGGTGGTGTTCCAGGAAGAAATGAAATCGATGAAACCCAGGAACTCAATTACAAGGCAATCATGGAGGCGATTTCAGGGCTTGGATTTGAAGGGTTTGTAGCTCAGGAATTTATCCCCACAAATGAGAATGAGTTTGCATCTCTGAAACAAGGGGTCGAAATTTGTAGTGTTTAGAAGCGGGAAAAACAAGTATTCCCGCTTCTAATTTATCACCAATCAACCAATTTGTTTTCCGTGTAAACTGTACCATCGGAATCGCCAGTTTCACTATCAAACCAAAAGTACATTTCTGAACTTAGATAAGCTGTTTTATCTCTTAGCTTCACGGTTTCTCCTGCGTATATTGTAGCCTCGGTTTTTCCTCCTGATTCTGCATCCGACTGGCATTTAACAATAGCAGAAGACCCCGGTTTACCTTCATAAGCAGCCCAGCTCTCATAAGTAGCCATCCAACCTCTCATTCCCCATGTTTCTTTATCTCCTTTTTTATTAGGGTATTCTTTTGTTATACCTGAAGGTATAAATCGCTTAACATCATCGTTGAATGGGTTTACTCCAGATAAAAAATCATCAAAAACTTCTTTAAAAAGGGTTTTTTGGTCCTCTGATAAACCCAGAATTTCGTATATAGGAATATATTTGAGATTAATTAAGCCTAAGTATTGATTGGGGTCACTACTGATGTGACAGGCAAAATGTGGTGCATGAAACCGGCGCAGAGATAACCCCGAAATTTCCTGTGTTGGAATAATACTTTCTTTTAAAGTTGCAATCCAAGTCTTAGAATCCTCTGCAGTAACATTTCCCCCAATTAAACTGATAGAAACTTTTGAATTTTTTAAATACTCAGAGTTGAGATCCCAATCTCTATTCGAAAAACCCAAACCTCCGTGTACAAATTTCTCATCTTCTTTAGAAGCCTCTGCACTTATATCTACTTTTGCCTGGCTAAGGTTTTTAGAAACGCTACTTGTAATACTTAGCGATGTCTGAATGTGCATTTGACCACCAATTTGGGCCGATCTCAACACATAGGTTCCATAGCTTGAGTAAAACTGACTTATGGTACTTTTATCTGTACAGCTCGCTAATGCATTTTTAACGTTATCTGTCAAGTTATTTTCATAGTCAATAGCTTTAATATTAAGTATTGTATAATAAGCTAAATCGTCTACATACTGTCTTACTGTTGATTCATCAACTTTTTTATATTTGTTATTAGAAGCTTCTGCGACTCCTGAGAATTCAAGACCTTTAATTTTTGCTTTATCAATCCCAACTTGTCCGGCGAGAGCATTTTGTTGTTCTTTGGAATTGGTCATTAGTTGAGTATAGTATCCTTTTTCTATAGACCCAATAGGTGTAGGGTCGTATATGAACTGATCAGGAATGAAAATTTCATTGTTATAAGTAAAAGCTTGCTTTTTATCGTAAGTGTAGTTTATTAACTGTGTCTTTGGAGTTGAGTCTACAATATCAATTCCATAACCTAGTATTCCGTAATAGTCTATTCTATTCATAGTATCCCCATGTAAATTAACATTTTAAAAATATCTTATAATAAAGTACCATTACATCTAATCTGCAATTAATTTTTTTATTAATGATTATTAAACAGTAACTAAACTTTAAATATGGCTGCAAAAGTACTATTCGTTTTATTGTTTTCGATTGCGGGTATTTCAGAAACGCTGAATGCTCAAACAAAACTGAACCCGGCAGTTCCTCAGGGAGAAAATCTAAAGGTTCCAGAAGGCTGGGAAATACGGCTGGATCGTCCCATGGAGAATCTGGTTGTAAGCTCCAATCCGGATTCCGGGGATATCTATTTCGTGAATATGACTCCTGGCTGGCATGTAACTACCGGGCCAAGAGCCATTTTCTGGCACCCGAAAAATGAGGCAGAAGGCGATTACACTATTTCAACTTCACTATATACCTTCGACCCAAAAGGAAGAGATCGCGAAGGGTTTGGGCTGTTTTTTGGAGGAAGTAACCTTCATGAAGAAGATCAGGAATACATTTATTTTCTGATCAGAAATACGGGTGATTATCTCATCAAAAAAAGAAATGGAGAAGAAACAGAGAACCTGACAAACTGGATTCCAAGTGATGCAATTGTGAGATTTACTGAGGAATCAGAGTCTTCTGAGTTAAATGTTCTTTCTGTAAAAGTGTGGGCGAACACTATAGACTTTTTTATAAATGACCAAAAGGTGATGGGTATTAGTCAGGGAGATGTACCACTAACAACGGATGGTTTGTTTGGATTACGAGTAAATCATGCAGTTAATCTTCATGTTTTAGATTTGAGCATGAGTAAGTAAAAGGCTGGAAATGAGATCAACAGTAATCATAATCAGCTCAATACTCTTATTAAGTTGTAAATCCTCTCATAAACTTACCGGCACAGACTATGTGGATCTTTCTATGGATGAGATTGTAAACCCAAACCCTGGCTTTCCTCAGGAAATTGCAGACTCATTGGGCTGGGGAGACCTTACTTCTGCAGAGATGGAAAAAGTGGATGAGGAGTTTCGTTTTTCGCTTACTTCAGAATATGAGCCGCATTATTTGTATAAAATTTCAGTGAAACGAAAAGTGAGTGGTGAGAGCATTTTGTATTGGGCAAAAAGTAGAGGGACATCTTCTACATATGCTCATCAGAATATGAGACAATTTCTAAAGGGGAAATGCACGGAGTTTTTTGAGACGGAGAATTATGGTTACTGTAAGCCGGAATATTTGGTAGAGCCGGATTGGGGGAATATTTACTCTAAGCTTGAAGACAGAAATATCTGGCAACTTCCCGGACCACAAAAGATGGACAGTTTAAATGTAACGAAAAATGTTCCTGATAGTATTCGCTGGGTAATGAAAACACAAATGCGTTTAAAAGATTACTACCGGGCTTATACTCATACTAATCCTGAACAATACTTTGGAAGCCAAAACAAAGTAGATTTAATGGCGATAATGACACAATTACAGTTGATATCTACCAGCCATCAAAAGCCGGAGAACTTCAACTTGTATTCGGGAGTAACAACTGGCGCACGAGGATCGGCTTTTATGTTATGTGATGAAAGCCAAACCTGGAGATTTGAAGGAGACTTAGAACAGCTTCTGAAAGCAAGTGGATACCCCGCAACTATTGCTGAGTCTGAAAATCAGTTTTTTTATATAACAGTATCAGGTGAAGTGGAAGACGAGTGGTATGGGTATCGTGGACGTACAGGGTTTACAAAAGTAATCCGGCCAAGTGAAGTGAATAATATGGTTATTCTTGCGGATGATGCATGTCCTGCCAGAGCACCCTGAAAGGGTTATATCACATCTTTATGCGAGTAGCAGAAAAGCTGAAAAAGAAGTTCATTTGGTCGTGTTCAACTCAAAGGAGTAATTATGAAAAAAACCCTGTCCCTTTCATTGCTTGCGCTCATGTTAATTTCAGCTTGTGATAATGAGAGCGTTTCTAATAAAGAAATACGCAAACTTGAGAAAGCGAAAGAAACCTGGCAGCAAACTAAAACACCAGACTACTCCTTCAATTATCGCCAATTATGTTTTTGTGGTTATGTAGAAGAAATAAGGGTCCTGGTTTTCAGTGACACGGTGTATGCATTTCAAAATCCAGAAACCGGCGAAGATATTACGGTACAAACAGAAGGCGGTGAAGTTAAACTTTTAGATCTGTATCCATCGTATGCATCTACAATAGATGAGCTTTTTATTACTCTTGAAAACGCAGCGTTAAAAGCAGATGAAATGAGTGGAAAATATGATGGAGAAAGAGGGTTTCCGTCTGAAGTAAGCATCGACTATTATAAAGATGCTATTGATGATGAAGTCACTTATATCCTGAGTAACTATCAGGTACTCACTTTAACCAAAAACTAAACGCCCCACTCTTTTTTAAGGCGTTCAAGTTTTTCATTAAGGTCTTTTTTTGGGCCCCCTTCACAATGAGCAATAGTGTCCAGAAGGGAGTACGTGAGTCGCTGTCCGTCATCACTGAAATTGGAACGGATATAAACAATAGCTTCCTCGATCATTTTTTTAACATGGTCGGTACTCATTGCCCCAATCTGACTCATCGTTTTATGATAAGTATTCATGGTATAATTCATATTCTCAAGCACACGCTTAACCGCACCTTGTTCGGCAAAAGAAATGCTTCCATCGGTGCTTGCAATCCAGAAAATGAGGATATCAATGGCGGTTTCGTCGGTCAGGGCATAAGAACTCATCGCATCAAAAATTAGGGTTAAAATTCATCAGAGATTAAGTCGCAAATATCTTCCAGGGTCTCTTTTTGTTCCTCAGTAATAGAATCTTTAGTGTGGGAGTCAATATCCAGTTGAGCAACAAATTCATCGCCAACCATAATTGGTACAACAATTTCCGACTGTACGTCGAGACTACAGGAAAGATAGTTTTCTTCAGATTGCACATCCTGTGCAACAAAGGTCTCATGCGAAAGAGCAACCTGTCCACAAATCCCTTTTCCAAAAGGTATGCGTGTATGGTCTGTACTTGCCCCAACAAAAGGCCCGAGCATTAATTCATTTTCGGCATTAGGATCTACAAGATAAAATCCAACCCAGTTGAATGTTGGTACTTCGTCGGCAAGTAACTCACATACAGCGAAAAGCTTTTCATTTCGGGTTACATCCCGATTTAAAATATCTTCAGTAGCCGATACTAATTTTTCTCTAAGGGTGATTGCTTCAGTTGCTGGCATATCATGATCTGTTTAATTGAACACGAAAATAAAAGAATACTTGAGGAAATAAAGTTAAGCTTTGATAAAAGAGGAAGTAAATGGTTAGAATTCCAAAAAAGCTTCCTTACCTTTCAGCCATGGAAGATTTTATAAAAGAGATAATTCCTTTTTCAACGGCGGTAATGGGAACCGGAGCGTTATTGCTGGCCAGTTTTTCTTCGCTGTTTTCTGTTGTAAATCCAATTACAGCAATGCCCGTTTTTATGTCTTTGACTGAAGATGAGTCGGACAAAGAAAAAGCACGCACTGCACGTAAGGCAAGTATGTACATGTTCTGTGTTCTTATCATATTTCTTTTGGCAGGAACGTACATTCTAAGCTTCTTCGGGATCAGCTTACCGGGAATCAGGATAGCGGGAGGATTGGTAATTATGAGAGCCGGTTACTCAATGTTGAATCCTGAAACCGGGGGAAGAAAATTGAGCAGCGAAGACCAGGAAGCCGCAAAAGATAAAGAAGACGTATCCTTCAGCCCATTAGCAATGCCGTTACTTTCCGGACCTGGGAGCATCGCGGTAGTCATTGGTTTTGGCTCACAGGCAACAAGCATCGTTGATTACATAGTAAATGGTGTAGCTGTTTTTCTGGTAGCGTTAATGGCTTGGGGAATTTTAAGAGTAGCGCCCTGGCTGAACAAACTCATAGGTAAATCGGGAATGACGGTAATTACCCGCATGATGGGGTTCATTGCTTTAGCAATTGGAGTTCAGTTTGTGATTAACGGAATAGCCAAGTTCTACGGAATCGGGTAAACATAAACTGAAACAGATGTTAGTTCAGAAGAAAATAGGCTACGATTTATGGGCAAATCAACAACTACTTAAAGCCATAAAAGAGGTTTCTCACAAAGACAAACTTGCCGAAGTCACACGCTTGTTTGCGCATCTCTTTAAAGCTCAGGTGATTTGGTATAACCGGGTAAAAGGAATTAAAGAGGAGGTAGAAATATGGGGAACATATACCGTTGAGGAGTGCGAATCATTATTAAATGACAGTCATACCATGCTGGAAGGAATAGCTTCAAAAATTAATGAGACGTGTAGCTATAGCAACAGTAAAGGGGCATCATTTGAAAACTCTGTAGCAGACATCTTTGAGCATGTGATTATACACGGACAACATCACAGAGCACAAGTTTCTCTTATTCTAAGAAAGGCCGGGTATAATCCTCCGGCAACCGATTACATTTTTTATCTGCGATCGTTATAGAGTTGTATCAACTTTTAGTAGTTTCTTCCTGTTGATACACACACCTAACTAAACCCTGGCACTCTGGAAACTTTAGAGAATATTTTATCGGCCTTTTCTTCCTTTATGTGGGGAACCCCCTTGGTAGTTCTGCTTTGTGGCGGGGGACTCTATTTTATGATTTATTCCCGGATGACCCCCTATCGGTACTTTGGTCATGCGGTAAATATTTTGCGCGGAAAATATGATGATCCCAATGACCCCGGAGATATTAATCACTTTGAGGCGCTTTCCAGCGCACTGGCGGCTACCATAGGTTTAGGAAACATTAGTGGGGTTGCCGTAGCCATTGCTGCGGGTGGACCGGGAGCTGTATTCTGGATGTGGATGAGCGCACTGGTTGGCATTGCTACGAAATTTTTCACCTGTACCCTTTCCATCATGTACCGCGGGAAAGACTCCAATGGAGACATTCAGGGAGGAACTATGTACATGATTACCGAAGGCCTTGGGAAAAAATGGAAGCCTCTTGCGGTTCTTTTTGCAGTAGCAGGGATGTTTGGAGCACTCCCTGTTTTTCAGGCAAACCAACTCAATCAGGCGATTCGGGATGTTATTTTAGTCCCCAACGGAATAGCTGATCCGAATAATCATTTTAGCACTGATTTAATCACTGGTATTGTAATTCTTTTGATTGTAGGAACGGTAATTTTTGGCGGTATTAAGCGAATCGGGAAAGTGGCCAGCAGAATGGTTCCTTCAATGGTGGTTCTTTATGTAGGTTGTGTGCTCACTATTTTAGCCATTCATTTTGATGTGCTAGGTGAGTACCTTTTGTTAATAGTTACCGATGCATTTACTGCTGATGCCGCTATGGGCGGTGCTGTTGGGGCGCTCATTATTTTAGGAGTCCGAAGAGCAGCATTTTCTAATGAGGCTGGTATTGGTACCGCAACACTTGCCCATGGTGCGGCAAAAACCAAAGAGCCCGTTCGTGAAGGACTGGTTGCAATGCTCGGCCCATTCATTGATACCATTGTAGTTTGTACGATGACCGCCCTTGCCATTTTGGTAACTGATGTCTGGAAAACAGGCGATGAAAATGGGATTACACTTACAGCCTCTGCTTTTGAAGAAGCTTTAGGTGCACCCGGTATTTATCTGCTGATGATATCCGTAACTGTTTTCGCCGCGAGTTCTCTTTTCACCTATTCTTACTATGGTACAAAATGCCTGGGCTTCTTAGCTGGTGCTTCCCGCCAAAAATGGTATAACCTCTTTTATGTAGGTTCGATATTGCTTGGAGCAACGGCTAGTATCTCGGCTATCATTAATCTGATTGATGGTATGTATGCCGTAATGGCGATCCCAACGATGACAGTAGCATTGCTTCTTTCCCCTAAAGTGATGGAAGCTGCAAGAGATTATTTCTCCAGAATGGAGAATAAAGAGATTTTGTAAATTTAATAATTCGCTGTAGGGTAGATACAAGCCATGTAAAAACTTCTTATCCTCATTTCAAATCCCGTTAAAAACTGCTTTCTTGTATTTGGATTCAGAAACTAATTTCAAATATTTATGAAAAGAGCTTTAATGCCCGTCTTTTTTATTGCTTTATCAAGCCAAATCACAACACAGGCTCAGGATTCAACGGATTACTACTATCAAATCCCAGAAAACCCAAATGAATATACAGCCACAACTGTAGCGGCGAGGTTTATTGACGGGCTTGGATTCAGGTATTATTGGGCTTCAGAAGGTTTAAGAAGTGAGGATTTGGCATATCGTACCACAGAGGAAGCCAGAAGTATTCGCGAAACGGTCGAACATATCTATGGGCTTTCACTCACATTCGTGGACGCCATCACTAAAGAAGATAACCTCGGTCCGGGTGATGTTTCAGAATTATCGTATCAGGAGCTTAGGTCAAAAACACTCAAGAATATTCAAAGATCGGGCCAGCTTCTGAAAAGTGCTAAGACAGGTGATATAGATGAGTATAGTATAATTTTCGTTCGAGGAGATTTTAGATCAGAATATCCTTATTGGAATATGATTAATGGACCAATTGCAGATGCCATGTATCATACCGGTCAAATAGTAACATTGAGAAGGGCTTCGGGAAACCCAATCAAATCAGGGGTTAATGTACTTGTAGGAAGATACAACCCGGGATGAAATCCTTATTTAGTGTAAAAACCCTCATCTCCCATTTTAAATCCCGTTAAAAACTGTTTTCTTATAGCTTGGTTAAAAACTCAACTACAAGATTCCATGAAACGAGCATTTATATTTCTATTCGGGGCATTACTGTTTACCAATCTGACTGCCCAAACCCCAACTATTTCTGAAAAAACCGAAAGCCTGGATGTTACCGAAGGCTTTTTTGATTATTACTACGACGAAGCCAACGACCAACTTTGGTTAAAGGTAGACGAACTCAACGGGCAGTTTCTATACGCAAATTATCTGGCGGCGGGAGTTGGTTCAAACGATATTGGGCTGGACCGGAGTCAGCAAGGTGGCGAACGGATCGTATATTTTGAAAAGCGCGGCCCTAAGCTTTTTCTCATTCAGCCTAATCTGGATTACATCGCACGCTCAGATAATGAGCTTGAGAAAAAATCAGTTCGTGAGGCTTTCGCCTCCTCCGTGCTTCATGCATTTAAAATTGAAGCGGAAGAAGATGGAAGCTATCTCATCGACCTCACCCCCTTTTTAATTCAGGATGCTCATAATGTAGTTGGCAGATTGAGGGGACGTGGTGAGGGTAATTACAGCTTGGATAAAAACCGTTCATCACTATATGCGGAAGGAACCTTCAACTTCCCCAAAAACTCAGAATTTGAAACCATGCTTACCTTTGGTGGAAGCAACCCGGGCGGACAAGTTCGGTCTGTAGTTCCATCACCAACATCCATCACGGTTCGCCAGCACCATTCTTTTGTAGAACTTCCGGACGATAATTATGAACCTCGGTTGTTCGATCCGCGCGGGGCTTTTTATGCCACTTCTTTTATGGACTATGCCTCACCTATCGACGAACCGATGACGATTCGGTTCATTAACCGGCACCGACTTGAAAAAAAGAACCCTGAAGCGGAAGTAAGTGAGGCGGTTGAGCCGATCATTTATTATTTAGATAACGGAACCCCCGAGCCTGTGAGAAGCGCATTACTCGAAGGTGGCCGATGGTGGAATCAAGCCTTTGAGGCAGCGGGATATAAAGATGCATTTCAGGTGCGTGTATTACCTGACGATGCCCATCCTCTCGATATTAGGTACAATGTGATTAACTGGGTGCATCGCTCAACAAGAGGCTGGTCGTATGGTGGTTCTGTAGTTGATCCGAGGACCGGGGAAATCATTAAGGGAAATGTGTTGCTGGGCTCTCTCAGAGTTCGACAAGATTATATGATCGCGACCGGATTACTTGCTCCGTTTGAAGAAGGCGCAGAAGAAGATCCGCGTATGTTGGAGATGGCGTTGGCTAGAATCCGGCAGCTTTCGGCTCATGAAATTGGTCACACCCTGGGTATTTATCACAACTTTGCCGCCAGTGTAAACGACCGGGCATCAGTGATGGATTATCCGCATCCCAAAGTAGATATAGTAAATGGCGAGCTCAGCCTGGATGATGCATACGATGATAAAATTGGCGATTGGGATAAAGTAACTATCGCTTTTGGGTATCAGGACTTCCCGGATGGAACTAATGAAGCCGAGGCCCTCAATGAGATTCTGGAAAATGCGCATGCGGAAGGATTAAAGTATATTTCTGATAGCGATGCACGTCCACAGGGTGGGGCACATCCATACGCACACCTTTGGGAATATGGAAATGATCCTGCTTCTCAGCTTTCTCATATTCTGGAAGTTCGTAAGATTGCACTCGATAACTTTGGGGAAGCAAATATCCCGATGGGAACACCGATGAGTTATTTAGAGGATGTGTTGGTTCCTATTTACCTGTTCCACCGATATCAGTTAGAAGGAACTGTGAAGTTAATTGGTGGATTGGATTATACTTATAAACTTCGGGGCGATAATCAGCCAACCCCACAAATCGTGGAAGCAAGAACTCAACGAAGAGCGTTACAGGAAATGCTGATGGCTATCGATCCTGAGGTGCTGGCTTTGCCGGAAAATCTTCTGGATATGATTCCAATACGTCCCGCGGGAATAAGTTCATCACGAGAGCTTTTTAGGGGGAATACTGGTCCTTCTTTAGACGCGTTGGCGATAGCTGAGACAGCCGCTGATATTCCAATAAGTTTGATTCTCAATCCTCAAAGAGCAAACCGGTTGGTAGAATATGGTGCTCGTGATGGAAACCTTAGTTTATCAGAAACTATTGATGAGTTGGTCGAACACTCGTGGGAAAAAAGAGCAGGGAATGACTATCAGGGCTCTATTCAAAAAGTCGTGAATCACTTGGTAATGGTAAACCTGATTAATCTGCATGCATCCAATCAGACGAACCCACTAACTAAAGCAATTGTGTTAGGAAAATTAGCCGAACTTGAAAAAATGCTGAGTGAGCGTGATGATCCGGTTGCCATGCAGGCTGCCATTATGATTGAAAGTTATATCGAGGATCCCGCAGAATTTGAATCTCCAAGTTCACTTTCGCCCCCACCAGGTTCACCTATTGGTTCCGGTCCGATGTTGTACTGTAACTTTTAGTTTTGAGGGGTTTTAATTGTCATCCCTGCCTGCGCAGGAATGACAATACATTTTCCTAAGCCATAGACACTGACAACTCAAATCTCATCCCCATTGCGAACAAATGAACATCATCCCTCCAGAAAATCTTCTTTCAGCTTATGCCCAGGGAATATTTCCCATGGCGGAAAGCCAAGATTCAGACGGCGTGGATTGGTATTCAGCCTCCAAACGAGGTGTTATTCCGATTGAAAAATTTCATATCTCAAAGAATGTACTTCGAATTATTCGTCAAGAGAAGTTTGAAGTAAAAGTGGATACCAGATTCAGAGAGGTAGTCAAGGCTTGCGCAAATCGGGAAACTACCTGGATCAATGATTTGATTGTGAATTCTTATGATGTATTAAATCAGGCCGGACATGCACATAGCGTTGAAGTCTATTTGGATGGGGAATTGGTTGGAGGATTGTATGGCGTGAGTTTACAAGCTGCTTTTTTTGGTGAAAGTATGTTTAAAATAGAATCGGAGGCAGATAAGGTGGCGCTGTATTATTGCCACCAGATTTTAGAAAAGAATGGATTCAAACTTTGGGACACTCAATTCTACACCGATCATTTAGCTCAGTTCGGCTGTATTGAGATTGATGCGGAAGAGTATGAAGAACGCCTGCATCAGGCAATGGAAGAAGAAAGAGAGTATAGATTTCAATAAAAAAGCCGCATCAACATTGCTGTCAATACGGCCCGCTTATGAATGAAAAAGATTCTAGTACTCGGTAACTACAACCTGGTTAAGAGCCTCGTCTCTGTCGATTTGTCCCCGATCCAGTTGTTCCAATACAGATTTTTTAACCTGAATTTCTAATCTTCCGGGAATGTTATCATAACGACCATTTATGTTTACAGAAAGCAACAAGAACTGATCGTTTTCTAAGGAATTAAGTGTTCGCCCATAATCAACTATGTATTCTTTGATATTTGATACGAGATCGTCATAAGCAGTGGCAAGGTTTTGTTCCAACTCTTTTTTACGTTCTTCGTAATTCTGATCCGCTTCTTTTTCACTTTTTCCGGCCTGACCTACCGCAGTAAGTTCAGCTAAAGCCTGTGATCTAACCCGACCCTCTAAGTTTCTGAATAAAGCAGATGCTCGTCCAAACTCGTCATAGCGAACATCCAAAGAGTAGAGAGCCCCAAAGTTCTCAAGCATCATATAACTAACACTGCCGGAAAGCCTGAAGGCCTCTCCCTCCTGGTCTTTTAGAGCGGTTTCAAAAATATTTCCCATCACTTTTAAATCGAGATACTCTTTGTCTTCTGATGTGGCAACATCCAGTCTTGATTCAAGTGCTGATGCATTAAGCTTACCAGAACGGTAATCATTAAGGTCGCTTACTTTGGCGGATACCGAAATCACCGGGATTTCTTCTTGTTCGCCCGAGCTTTGAAGCCGTTTTCCACTAACTCGATAATAAAGCACTCCACTATTACTTTTAGACCCATAAATTACCATCACTTTTTCATTACTACTGAGCTGTCCAATGGTTGATCCATAATCCTTTAGAAACTCTTTGATTCGATTGGTGATGGATTCTTCGTCAATTGTAGGGTCTTCTTCGCTGTCGCTATCATAATAGAAGGTATATTTCGAAGAGCCGCTTCCCTGTGAGGCAACGTAAAACCCTTTGTTTGTAGGATTGGAGACCATAAAAATGATTCCGAATCCAGGAAGATAAGTTCCACGGGTATCATTATTTCCACGGAAATAACTGTTGCCGCTTATAACTACAGTTCCTTCATCGCCCGAGACCATTGTTGCGCGAAATAATTCGCTCAGAATGTTTTCCATAATGTTGATGTCGCGGTTCATACGGTTTGCATCAATAGTCTGTGCAAAGGTTTCGATTGGAGTAAAAGTGATACTCAACAATCCGATCAGTAGATAGTTGTATATTTTTTTCATGGGTGTTCCTTATTTAAAGTTAATTTGTGCTTACGGTTTGTATGATTTCGCCTAACACCTGATCGGTTTGCCGAAAGCGGTCATAAGTAGTTTCTTCGAGACTGGTTAAACTGTAATTGAACAGTTCCAGATCGGACTCTCTTCTGTTATCCAGATACTGAGCAAAGGTAGACAGGGTTTGCTCAAATTGAGCCTCCTGTTGTTCCTGTGCTGCAAGTACATATTCATTAATCATCTCAGCGTTTTCCTGTTGAACCTGATTGATGATCATCTCAACCTGAGCAGCGGTATAGCCTGTTTGTACCGGAGGTTGTTCACCGAAAGTCATTTTAAAGCCACCATCACCAGCCGAGATATTCATATCGGTAAAAGCTCCCATCACAAAAAACAGGAATACAAAAGCAGTAATTGCGAAGCCAGTACGGCCAAAACCCGATTGAGGGATCAATAATGATGAAACTCTATGCCACCAACTTTCTGAAGTTGATGCCTCTTTATCCGGCTCCATAATTATCAACTGCTCTGCAGGGCTTTTTACGGGAAGATGTTGGAGCATGGAGCGGGTTTGTGTGAGTGCTTCAAACTCTTGTTTCAATTCATTGTCGGTTTCAAGGAAGAGCTCGAGCTCGCGGGACTGCTGCTCATCCAGCTCTCCATACATGTAATCCATTAACAGGATTTGCGCTTCTTCTCTAGTCATAATTAAATACCTCTTGGTTGATATTCCAGGAATCGAACGTCTTCTTAAGCGTCCGGAGTCCATAGTACATTCTTGATTTAACGGTGTTTTCTGATTCGTCTAAAATTCCGGCTATTTCTCTGAAGGTCATCCCTTCATATTCTTTCATTATCACTACCATGCGTTGGTCAACTGGCAATTGAAGTAATGCTTTATGAAGCAACACCAAGGCCTCATTTCGCACCAGTTTCTCATCTGCCGAACTGGAGACTTCTGTTTGTGGAGCTGTTTTTAAAGCTTCAAGTGAAGTCGCACGTTTCCGTCCGGCTCGTTTCAACTCATCCAGACAAAGGTTGTTTGCAATTCGATATAACCAGGAGCTAAATTTGGACGGATCCTCAAGTGTATTCAGCTTTTGATAAGCTTTAATAAAGGTTTTTTGAGTGATTTCGGCCGCATCATCAGCGCTTGCAAAATACCGGTATGCAAAGTGATGGATCTTATCCTGCCAGCGCTTAATCAGTACATTAAATGCATGGTGGTTTCCACCTAAAAAATCCTGAACAAGTTGTGCATCTTCCATGTGTTCGTATTTCAATTCGGCTCCCGAAACTGGTTTCAGGGGTAAGACGAGCTTAAAGGCAAGATAGTTTTACTGATCTAAATTAAAGGATTAAAAGAAAAAAAATTAAGCGATAGAGTGAGTATTGAAAATTATTATTGTAAGGTTTTGAGGCTAGGTAGGTCTTACTGAAGAAATGCTAAGTAAATAATACGTTCACCTCTCACCTCTCACCTCTCACTTAATCACCTTATTCCCAACTCCAACTGCTCCCAATACTCTTTCTCGATCAGGTTCAGATTAGAAAGTGAAATTCCAAGCAAGCGAATTTCTCTTGTAGCCGCTTCGGTTTGTTCCAGTAACTGGCGGGCAATGGTAGAAATTTCTTCTTTCTTGTTGGTGTAATGAGTTAAAGATTGGCTTCGGGTAATGGTATCGAAATTTTTGTAGCGGACTTTAAGGGTAATAGTTTTTCCGGCAGTAGGTATTTTCTGCATCCCCTCGGAAATGCTTTCCGCTAGTTCATCCAGAAAAGTGTTTACCCAATCAAGATCATTTATATCTTCTGAGAAGGTTCGTTCTTTTCCGTAAGATTTCCGGGTTCGGTGAGGTTTCACTTCCCTGTTATCAATACCCCGAACAATTTTGTAATAATGCCGGCCGGATTTTCCGAACGTTTTAACCAGATCTATTTCTGTCCACTTTTTTAAATCGGTACCGGTTTTAATGCCCAGAGCGTGCATTTTCTTTTGAGTTGCTTTTCCTACCCCGAAGAATTTTTTAATATCGAGTTCTTCCAGAAAAGTCTCCATTTGATCTGGAGTAACCACTGTTAAGCCATCAGGTTTATTGAAGTCGGAAGCTACTTTGGCGATAAACTTATTTGGGGCGACCCCGGCAGAGGCAGTAAGCTGAGTTTCTTCGAATATACGGGCACGGATTTCTTTGGCAATTAATGTGGCTGATGGATTTCCCTTATGGTTTTCCGTGACATCCAGAAAAGCTTCATCCATAGAAAGGGGCTCGACCAAATCAGTGTATTCAAAAAAGATTTGCCGAATAATTGCGGAAGCTTCTTTATAGGCTTCAAAATTAGCCTTCACAAAAAGCCCATGCGGGCAGAGCCGATAAGCTTCGTTAGTAGGCATGGCAGAGTGCACACCATATTTTCGTGCTTCATAGCTACACGTTGAGACAACCCCTCTTCCTCCCGGTTTCCCACCAACTATAACAGGCTTTCCACGAAGCCCAGGATTATCCCGCTGCTCTACCGCAGCGAAGAAGGCATCCATGTCTACATGGATAATTTTCCGTATTAGACCACCCTGATTCATAACATATATTATACATATAAATCAGGAGGGATGGAATAGGCTAATGTGTTTATTCTCTGGTCTGTATTTCGGCTGCTTTAGCTTGAACTTCATCTAATACTCTGAGAAGGTTTCCGCTCCAGATTTTTTCAATCTCTTCTTCAGTATATCCTCTTCGAACCAGTTCCAAAGTTACATTAAAGGTTTCAGAAGCGTCTTCCCATCCCGTAACGCCACCTCCGCCATCGAAGTCTGAGCTGATTCCAACATGATCTATCCCGATCAAATCTACCATATAATCAATATGATCTACAAAGTCTGCAACATCGACAGGCTTAGCAGTTACCTCTTTTTCAATTCTTGGCTCGGCTATTGCCTGAATTTCCTGATATCTTTCGAAGTAAGCATCTTGTTCATCCGCTTCCATTTCGCGAATTTCAGATCTGCTTTTTTGTTCGAAGCCTTCTTCTTCAGCCACCATATCAAATACTTCTGCAACAGCTTCTCTCCATGTGGCATGCTTTTCGGCGTATACAAAACTTCTGAGAGCTACAGTTTGAACAACACCTCCATTTTCTTTTAAAGCCATTAATTCTTCATCGCTCAAACTTCGGCTTACAGAAGGGTTAAGGGCCCGGGCTGAAGAATGAGATGCAATCACAGGTGCTTCAGATAAAGCCATAGTTTGTAAGTTGGCTTCTTTGGATGGGTGTGAGATATCTATCATTATACCGAGTCGGTTCATTTCCTTAATTGCTTCTTTACCCAACTCACTTATCCCATTATAGCTCCAGACACTATCTTCTTCACCTGTGTGTGAATCGCTGAACTGATTGTGACCATTATGAGCAAGCGACATATACCTTGCTCCAAGATTGTAAAACTCTTCGATTCGGCTAAGATCGGTTGCTACCGGATAGGCGTTTTCTACACCGATCATGGCGACTAGCTTTCCTTCAGCGCTGATTCTTCGGACATCATTGGAGGTTAAGGCAAGGTCAATTTGATCCGGGGCTATTTCTTCAACCAGGCGGTGAATGGCATCAAATTTATCAATAGCATTTTCGTAGGCGGCGGCATAGCCTTCTTCAGAAAGGGTGTCCTGTCCGGTATAAACAATAAACCAAGCTACATCCAGCCCTCCATCAACCATTTTAGGGAGGGTAACCTGAGTGGGCAAATCCTGTGTATAATTTCTATCCGCAGTAAAATTGCTGGTGTTAATGTCTGCATGTGTATCCAGAGTTATAACGCGATCATGTATGCCTCTGGCTTTTTCAATGAGTTCTTTGTTGGTATTGTTACAAGCAGAGCTGCTTAATGCGATTAAGACGAGAATTAGTAAAAGTCCGGTAAAGTTTTTCATAAGAAGAGATGAAGACTGATAATTAAAATTTAGTTAGAACATAAAGAAAATAATTAACGGAGAAGACATTTGTTGAACTAGTTAGTCCCGCGCAGTCTCTCATAATCCGGTTGATCGCGGAAGGGTGTTAGATTAATTTTTGGAACTCTTGTGCCATATTCTCATTTACATAGTTGAATTATAATATTATTAAATACTTAATTACCGACACAATGAATACGTTGATGATTTTAGGATATCTTGGACTTGGAGCTTTTGTAGGCTTTTTAAGCCATTTAATTTTACAAGAAAGGGGGATCAAAATGCTTCCGGGTATTGGTGTTGCAATGGCGGGAGGTTTGATAGGGGGATTAATTTCTGCTTCTTTCAATCTTGTGGGGTCCGGTTTTTATGCACTTATTAATTCGTTTATTCTCCTCTTTACATTTAATGTATTTCGTTCGAAGAAAGAGCCCGTGTTTGAAAGCGAATAATCGGGAACAAAACTTATATAACAGCTATAAGCAATCACATACTCACCATTGATCCTGTTATTGTTTAATGAAAAGAAAAGACCGCCAAATACAATTATTTCTACAAATTTTTCTGTTGCTTTCGGGCATATATCTGATTGGACTAAATCTCTGGAATCTGAATTCGGGAATGTGGAACGAAGGAATTTTCGAGTTTTATAACGGTGAAGTGCCTGTATTTAAATTAACGGCGGGCTTTATTACCGGGTTCTTAAGTCTGATTTCATTCTGGGCGTTGTGGATAAGGGCACACTGGGGTCATGGATTCACTCTATTCGTATCTGGGTTACTCTTTGCATACAATTTAATAGGATTGGGAGAAGCCATATTTGTGAATCCTTATCATGCAATACCAATGGTATTCATATTAATAATAACGCTTCAAAGCTTTCCTTTTTTAATACGCAGAACTACCCGCTATTTGTAAACTCTGATATTTTTCCCGAAACATGATTTAAAAAAAAGACGTGTAAGCGGGCATGGATAAAATTTCCCAAAAAGATGTAGACTGGCTCCTGAACCTTAAGCCAGATACAAAGTACGAAGCGGCTATTCGGGAAGAGAAAGTAAAAAAGCTTTCTTTAAGGAGAAGACTCTTCAAAATCCTTTTTTCTCTATTTTTGGTGATTGCGTTGGGAATCATCCCTTTTTTTATACTAATCCGAACAGCGGTATTTCTAAATCTTGCAAAAGACTGGAACGGTTGGTCGGCTTTAATCGGTGGAATTCTCGCCAGCACCTCTCTACTCGGTTTGTATGTTCTGTTTCTATTTCGAAAAGTGAAGAATAAAAAGTTGCTGGTTCAATTTGGATTTGGAGGTGTAGCAGCATTGGTCGGTGGGTTCTGCATATATGGATTGATGTACCTCTCAAGCGTGAATGCAAAAACTGAAGACGTTCGTGATGTGTACCGTTCCCTACACCCAATTCTAAGAGTATCTGTTGCAACTACTACTCTTGCAGATAATGACCTGGTGATTACAGATATTATGCGTACCGAAGAAGACTATATTTCCTGGGGATTAACCCCTCTGCAAAGCTCGCTTCATTATGAACAGAAAAACGGTTTTGTGCATGCTATTGATCTTCGCACTATTGGCCATTCTGAATTCAGAAATAAAGCTCTTGAGTGGTCGCTTAGAGCTATGGGCCTTCAAATTATACGTCACGTTGGCACGGCAGATCATTTACATGTGGCACTTCCAATAAAAGAATAAGAAAAAGCGCTTTTTTATTGTTTCTGAATCAGATATCTACGACCTTTGATTGCTTTAAAAAAACGACAAATAAAATTCATATATGTCCTCCTACAATTTCTTCGAGCAGGTAAACAAAAATTTCGATAAAGCAGCCGAATATACCCGTTTTGATAAAGGGGTTCTCAATCAAATAAAGATGTGTAATACCGTGTATCATGTGTCTTTTCCTTTAAGGAGAGACGATGGCTCGGTAGAAGTAATTGAGGGCTGGCGTGTTGAGCATAGTCACCACAAGACACCAACTAAAGGAGGAATCCGGTACAGCCATAAAGTGGACGAAGACGAAACCATGGCACTGGCCGCTCTTATGACGTACAAATGTGCTATTGTAGATGTTCCCTTTGGTGGCGCTAAAGGAGGGGTTAAAATCAGTACCCGAAGTTATTCGGAAAGTGAACTGGAAAGGATTACCCGACGATACACTTTTGAGTTGGTCAAAAAAGGATTTATTGGACCCGGCGTAGATGTGCCCGCTCCTGACTATGGTACAGGAGCCCGTGAGATGGGGTGGATTTTGGATACTTACCGTCAAATGAAAGACGACATGAATGCAGAAGCATGCGTTACCGGCAAGCCCATTCAAATGGGTGGGATCCGTGGGAGGACAGAAGCGACAGGGCGCGGGGTTTATTTTGGAATTCGAGAGGCGTGTAATGTTAAAAGTGATATGGACGCACTTGGGCTCGATACTGGAGTAGAAGGGAAAACCTTTGTTGTTCAAGGGCTTGGTAATGTAGGATACCATGCCTCGCTTTATATGACTGAGGCCGGAGCAAAAATGATAGGGGTCTCAGAGCTTGAAGGAGCAATTTATGATCCAAACGGAATTGACCTTAAGAAACTGGTTGAATTCCGAAAAGAGACGGGAAGTATTATTGGTTTTGGAACCAGTAAGGAACTTCCATCAAACAAAGATATTTTTACTCAGGAATGCGATATTATTATTCCCGCAGCCCTGGAAAGTCAAATTACTGGTGATAATGCAAATGAGGTTAAGGCCAAAATAATAGCCGAAGCCGCAAATGGACCTACTACCGCTGATGCTCATGAGATCTTGAAAAATCGTGGGGCCCTAATTATTCCTGATACTTATCTGAACGCTGGTGGTGTGGTAGTATCATACTTTGAATGGCTGAAAGATATTCAGCATGTTCGTTATGGCAGAATGAACAAAAAGTTTGATGAAGAAAGCCTGACTAGAATAGTTAGGGAATTAGAAAATATTACCGGAAAAAAATACTCAGAAGAAACATTAGCTAAGTTAACACATGGTGCAGGAGAAGCAGACTTAGTAGATTCCGGCCTTGAAGAAACAATGATTACAGCCTACCAGCAAATTGCAGAAATACGTGCTGAGCACAACTTGAGTGATCTGAGAACTGCAGCTTTTATTAATGCGATCAATAAGATTGGTATTATGTACGAACAGATGGGGATATTTCCTTAAGTATTCAGTTAAAAAGCTGTTACTTAATAATGAATAAAATGGCTCGTTGATTACTAAACCTGCTTTTTATCTATATTAAAGCACAAGACCTGTACTAGCTAGCTACAAGTTTATTGTAAAATAAACAGCTAAAAAAAGTCATAGAGAGTCCGGAAAGTCAAGAAACTAAACAAAGCTATTATTTTTTGCAGCGTTTGACAGAACCTGTTCGTATAGGTAAGTAAAGAAACCATACACTTATCAAGTCAAACAAAATGAAAAAGCCAAAGTTGTTGTATTTCTTGTTCCTGCCAACAGTGTTCATCGCCTGTAGCAATCAGGTGGGCACCGATATATTTGATATTTCTACTGTATTTCAACAATACCACCGGGGAAGTGCAGTTGAGCTTTATACTAATGTGGAGGATACATTGTATGATCACCCTTATTCAATTGTTTCCATAGAAAGAATAAAGGGAGCTAACATAGATAGTTTAGACTTTTACTTCCAATATAGTGGAGGAGAAGGGGGCTGCCCGGAACATTATTTCTATCTGCAATGGAACCCAAATGATTCAGTAACTGATTTTGATACTCTGCATGTTGGAGTGGCACATTTTATTAACCAGCCGGATAATTGTGAAGCCCTTGTTCGAAGTAACCATAAGTTTGATTTAAATAGATTATTCCAAGGGGATGTAGCAAATCATGTTGAAAAACCGCTGGTGATTGAGAATTTATATACTAATGAGTTGTACAAAGTAGATTAGATATTGAGATGGTTATAAGGTTTTTTACATCATCAAACAGAGCATAAAAAGTTTTAGCACGAAAAATGCATATATGGCATTAGCAGAATGATAGATGAGAAGGGGGATTCATCGAGAGAATCAAAGTTAATCGAAGAATGCAGTAAAGCAGAAAACAGGCAAGCTCAGGAAGCGCTATATAAGGAGTATTATTCTTATGCAATGAGCATAGCAATAAGGTATATAAATAATAGAGAGGAGGCGGTAGAAATAACTAATGATAGTTTTATGAAGGTATTTAAAAGTCTTCATACGTTTGATCGTTCAAAGTCATTCAAAAGCTGGTTCAGGCGAATCATTATTAATTTGGCTATAGATCGTTACAGATCAAAAAAAGCAAACGAAGAGCGGATATTATTGCAGGATATGAGTCCTGTTCCTGATAATTATGAAGAAATTATTTCCTCCCTAACGGTGAAAGATATTCTTTCTCTTCTACACCGCTTACCTCATAACCAGCGCATGGTTTTTAACCTTTATGAAATTGAAAACTATTCTCATAGCGAAATCTCTGATATGTTGGGAATTACGGAAAGCTCATCGCGATCCTGCCTTACAAGAGCAAAAGCCAGGTTGAGAGAATTATTTAGTAAAAAATTTAAAGTGTAATGAAAGATTCTTTTGATGATAAATTAGTCCAGAAAATAAGAGATTCATTTAATGAAGTTGAATTTCCAGTTGAGGAGAAAGGATGGGATAAATTATCAGCTAAAATTAAAGCAGAAAAAACAGGGTTGCTCTACTTTTTTAATCAATCGTTTTTCAAGGTGGCAGCGGCTCTCATTATCATATTCGGGACAATAGCTTGGTTTTTGACTGTAGATCTAAACAATAATAAAAACCACATGACGGAAAATAATGAGACTCAGAAGGACCAACCGATAGATTTTCAGAGTCCTCAAAAGATCGAAAGCGAGTCACCCAAAGAACCCGTTGACGGTGTGGTAGAGGAAAGCGGAAAGCAAGTAGTTACTATTGAAAATAGCCATATAAAGAAACAAATATCAGATCAAGAACCTACCTCAGATGAGCCAATAGAAAATGGATTTCTTACAGAGGCTTATTTGAAGAAAATACCAATCTCAGACTCTCTTTTATATAGCGTATCAAACCAACGTACTTACGAAAAAGGATTCTCTAACAGTGAGCATTTAATAACAAGTGCGATTGGCGATAGAGTAGAGGATAGAGGGAGTCAAATCATAATTGAGGAAGGTAGCATAGTGCCTGCGACAGCTGTGGAGATAGAAATGTCAGGACTGATAAGTTCCAGCCAATTTGAGGAAAGCGTTAACCCGGGTGTATCTGGGGGTGTAGGGGCATCGATTCCTGTAAGTAAGAGAATCAGTTTCATAACAGGAATCTATATATCTAATCAAAGTCTTAAGATTGATGACAATGGTAGTACGATATCCTTTGAAAGTGCTAAAGGAGAAGTGCAGGAAGAAGTGTATGCAAACATTTTTGCGCTAGATGTGCCTCTGAATTTAAGATATTATTTTCGGCAAAAAGGTAAGACCCAGACGTATATTTCTACCGGGCTTTCTTCACTGACCTACCTGAAAGAGACTTATTTGACAGAAACAAGCACTATCAAAGAAGATATTACTCAAGAATCAGAAGGAACAGTTATTACCAGAAAGTACATAGAACAGAAGAACACTTCCTCATCGTTGGCGCCGTTTTCAAACTTTGATATAGCAGCCCTTTTGAATGTTTCTTTTGGTTTTCGGTATGATTTAAAGGAAAGTTATGACCTCACCATCGAACCATATATTAAATATCCGTTGACGTCTTTAACCGGGCAGGAAGTAAGAATTGGTTCTGGGGGAATCAAGGTTGTACTGAATTTTACCAACCAAAAAACACGTTCTCAAAAATAACAGGAAAAATACGTAAGGCTTTCTTCCAAAAATGATTAACTATTAACGAGTTTCCCTCCCCTTACGGTAGCCCCAAGAACCAATCCGGCACTTACGAGCACCAGGTTCTTAATAATGTACTGTCCTTCAAGAGTTAGCCCAAAAGGAAAGGAAGTCCAGACTACCTCCGGAAGTACTAAGATAGGAAGAACCGTGCCCGGCATTTGGAGAAAAAGTAGCAACAAGGTAACCCGCATAAACCGTCCAACAATCAAGCCGACCCCTATCAAAACTTCCCAGGCGGCCAGGACAGGAATAAATAAATCGGGATCAACAAAATAGACTGTGTTTCGCACGAGTTCTTCTGCTGGACTTAATCCGGGGAAGAATTTTAGCGCCCCAAACCATAGAAAAATGATCCCCAACCCTATTCTCATAATAATGAGACCATAACGAGCCATCCAGCCGGTAATAGCCTCATCGGTCTTGTCGAACATTTCTGCGAATCCCATAACACCTCTATTAACTTTTGAGTAACAAACTATAGCGGTAATATGAAAAAAGTGTGAAGATGATCATCCCTTGCGAAATCTTAGTTAAGATCTAAACTTAATCTCCACCTTAGGTTTGGCATCTTTTCCTCTTAAAGTCAGCTGCTGAACCATATTATTTGAAGCTTCTATAAACGCCGTTGCCGCATTGGAGTGCTCATCTGCAATAACAATCGGTTTTCCATTATCACCAGATTCACGGATGGGTTGTTCCAGTGGGATTTCACCCAGCACCGGAACGGCTAATTCTTCAGCAAGTCGGGTAGCTCCGCCCTCACCAAAAATATGATACTTCTTATCAGGCATATCCGGCGGAACGAAATATGCCATATTCTCAATCACTCCAAGTACCGGAACTTTTACTTTATTAAACATCGCAACTCCCTTTCGAACATCATCTAAAGCTACTGTTTGTGGAGTAGATACAATTACCGCACCGCTTAAGGGAACAGTTTGTACAATGGTCAGTTGGATGTCACCGGTACCGGGGGGAAGATCCAGAACCATATAGTCCAGCTCTCCCCATTCCACATCGGTCATAAATTGTTTAATGGCACTGGTCGCCATTGGTCCACGCCAAACCATTGCTTGATTTACATCCACCAGAAAACCCATACTCACCATTTTGATGCCATACTTCTCGAGTGGAATCAGTTTCTTTTGGGTAGTGATGTTTGGCCTTTCAAACAAATCAAACATGGTCGGGATACTTGGCCCATATACATCGGTATCCATTAAGCCGACTTTTGCGCCGGTTCTTGCCAAAGCTGCAGCCAGATTTACTGCAACGGTAGACTTTCCAACCCCACCCTTTCCGGACGCAACAGCGATGATATTTTTTACGCCCGGTAACACCTGATTTTGAGTGGGAGCTTGTTGAGCCTGTTCCGGTGCTTTCTTTCTCTTTGATATATTGATTCCAACCTGTATATCCACTACAGCATCTTTATCAATAAACCTATGGATGGCGCTTGTAGCTTTTTCTTTAAGGTCAACAGCAAGTGGGTCATTCTGTTCGGGCATTTCCAGGGTAAAGGACATATATTTATCCTGTACAAGAATATCCTGGATCATATCCAGAGAAATTAGGTCCTGCTTTTCTGTGGGATGAAGAACGTGAGCGAGCGCTGTTTTTATCTGTTCTTTGTTGATGGACATTGAGAGATTGGATTCAGTATTTAATTAGACTCAAAGATAAGGAGATTAATACGCCAAATCATTTAATAGAATGAGCTTTCTTTCTCGGTTTCGCATAACTAAACCGATCCAGTATTTTAGGTATAGCGTAAGCATCTAAACCGGAAGCCGTAACTGTTCCTGCTTCTTCAAGATTTAACCAACCATCTTCACTTTGTATGGACTCATCCAAATAAATATGCTCAATATTAGCGATGACGAAAATACATTGGTTTTCTTCAAGGAAATACTCGTTCTGATAGACACAGCCAAGTTTTATGGAGCTTTCTTTTACAAACGGAGCCTTGAAGTCATTGAGATATTCTTCAGTAAGTCTGGTTTCGCTAAACTCTGAGACATTCGAATCATACTTTGCTGAAGTTTGATGAGCTTGTTTGATAATATCTGCATTGACATGATTAACAGTAAACACACCAGATTTCTTCAGGTTATCGTAGGTATTTCGAACTACTGTTGTTGGTCTTAACACAAACCCAAGTAATGGAGGGTTGCTTCCTAAATGAGTTACCGAGCTAAAAACAGCCAGATTGCTTGTCCCCTCTTCAGATTTGGTTCCAATCAAATTAGAGGATTTATATCCTGTAACGCTGTTTATAAAATGAGCTCGAAATCGGGATGTCAACTCACTGATATCTTCTTTTGAGTAGTATTTCATAGATAATTGGATTGTTTTGCCTCTCCAAACTCAAACAAAGCTCAATTCATTCTCCAAAAATCACTAACTTCGCCCATCACTAACTGCTGACGGAATACAACTACATGCTTAATAAAACTCCATTCCATTCCATCCACGAAAAACTGGGTGGTAAACTGGTCGATTTCGCTGGATTTGAAATGCCGGTACAATACAAAGGAATAAAAACGGAACACGCTGCTGTTCGGGAAGCGGCGGGTGTTTTTGATGTTTCTCACATGGGCGAATTTTTTATCAGCGGCCCGGAAGCGCTCGATCTGGTTCAAAAAGTAACAGTGAACGATGCTTCTAAGCTGACTCCCGGCAAAGCACAGTATTCCTGCATGTGTTATGAAGATGGCGGCATTGTAGATGATCTGATTGTGTACAAACTGTACGATGAAAACCAGTACATTCTAGTTGTAAATGCTTCCAACATCGAAAAAGACTTAGCCTGGATTAATAAGAATAACACCTTCGACGCAGAAGTGTACGATAACTCTCCGGATACGGCATTACTTGCTGTTCAGGGACCAAAGTCTGTAGAAACTCTTCAGAAACTTACGGATCTGGACTTAAGCAGTATCGGATTTTATAGTTTTAAGATGGGTTCATTGGCAGGGATGAACGGAGTGGTATTCTCAGCAACCGGCTATACCGGTGAAAAAGGGTTCGAGTTGTATTTTGATAAGAATCAGGCTGATCCTGAAGCAGTCTGGAATGCGATTTTTGAAGCAGGTGAAGAGTTCGGTATCGAAGCATGTGGACTTGGTGCCCGTGATACCTTACGTTTAGAGATGGGGTACGCACTGTATGGCAACGACATCACCAAAGAAACCCATCCGCTCGAAGCAAGGCTAGGATGGATTACAAAATTCGATAAAGGGGATTTCGTTGGAAAAGAAACGCTCCTCAAAAAGAAAGAAGCAGGAATTAACAGGCAGTTAGTAGGTTTTGTGTTGGATGACCAGCGCTCAATTCCAAGAAACGGGTACGAGATTATGAACGAAGCGGGGGAACAGATCGGGGTCGTTACCAGCGGAACAATGTCTATTACTTTAGGTAAAGGAATAGGGATGGGATATGTGGAGAAAGCCTATACGGCGGAAGGCTCTGTAATTAATATCGCTATTCGCAAAAAAACCGCGGCGGCTGTGGTATCGAAACCGCCCTTCATTAAGAAATAAAAGAGAGTTTAATGCCGGATTTAAATTATATAGACGTTTTCTTTTCAGTACAGGCTTACCAGGAGGAAGACCTGCGCGGAAAGAGTGCGGTAATCATTGATATTTTAAGGGCTTCATCAAGTATAGTTACTGCGGTACATAATGGAGCAAAGAAAGTGATTCCCGTTGAGGATATGAGCGATGCCATGAAAATCGCCCGAACCATGGATCAAAATGATTTTCTGCTTTGTGGGGAAAAAGATGGAGTGAAGATAGAAGGCTACCATTTGGGAAATTCCCCTCAGGAATACACCAAAGAAACGGTGGGTGATAAAACACTGATCATCAACACCACCAATGGCACGAAAGCCATCAAAAAAGCGAATCTGGCGAATCGAATTTACATTGGTTCATTTCTAAACCAGAAAAGTATTCTGAACGCTTTAGCTGAGCACGATGACGAGGTGGTATTAATTTGCTCTGGATGGCGCGGAAGACTTGCCCTGGAAGACACCATGTTTGCGGGTTCTCTGATTCACAAATTATGCAAAGGAAATCTTCCTGAAAAAACTAAAGACGGAGCTAAAGTAGCATTTGGTTTATATGAAAAATTTGGGGATTCCCTGGAAGATACCATCCAAAAAAGTGATCATGCGTATCGCTTACGCAATCTTGTTCCCGAAGATGATGTGCCTTTTTGCTGTCAGGTCGATAAATTTGATGTGCTACCGGGAATGAAAGACGGAATTATTACGGATTTAAATGGCTAAGAAGAAACTTAATACAGCAGGAGCACCAAAAGGACTGGATTCTAACCGCAAGGTTGAAATTGTTGGGATTATTGTAATCGCCATTGCGATACTGCTGGGGTTGAGTATTCTTTCTTATACACCCGAAGACTATCAGTACGCCCGGAGTTTAGCTTTTTCAGATCTGTTCAACCCCGATGCAAATTCGAGACTGGTTCAGAATTGGCTGGGGCCTGTTGGAGCATATATTTCTCATTTCTTAGTGTACTCTCTGTTTGGATATACAAGTTTTCTTCTGGCGGTTTTAATCGGGTACAACGGCTGGCATGTATTTCGGCGGCGGTCTTTTAAGGATAATGGCTGGCTGAACATTCTGGGTGTTTGGGGGATGATTTTGCTCTCTACGTTCATCGGCTGGTTGAACCAAAATGCTGATTTCCCTGATGATTCTGTATGGAGTGGTGCGGCAGGTGTTGCCATATCAAGAGTTCTCCAAAATATTACTGGTATTGGTTCCATTTTTATTCTTTCGGTGTTAATGCTCGTTACCCTCCTGTTGTTGTGGGATCGTGATCTCCAGAAAACCATCGACAATGTGAAGATCTGGATGGAAAACATGCGCGAAAAAATGGAAGAGTCACGTATCGCCAGAGAAGAAAAGAAAGCGCAACGAATTGCCGAAAGGGAAGAACGAATCGCTGAAAAGAAAGCGGAACTGGCACTAAAGAAAGAGGAAAAAGAATCCGAAAAAGCAGAAAAAGATCGAAATGCCAAGATCAAAAAACGCCAGATAGCGGAAGCCAAGACCAAAGAAGAAGCGGTTAAGCCAACGCCAAGTATTGACGAGATTGTAGAGAAGTCAGAGGAAGAAGACAGAAAACGAATTGAGGAAGAAAAGGCTGCTGTTAAAACACTGGATACACGTCAACGTGCTGTACTGGAAAAGAAGGAAGAGATTTCGGAAGAAGAAGCTGAAGACGATGTAGAAGTTGCCATTTTTAAAGGCGAAGGCGATGAAGAGGCAGGGGAGAAAGACCTTGACAAAATCAACGAAGACAAAGCGAAGGAAGTCCCGGTAATCAAGTATAAATTTCCTACGATTGATTTGTTAACTGCCCCTCCAAATGAAGGCAATGAAGTTGATCTGGAGGAAATCAAAGAGAATAAGCGCATTATTCTGGATAAATTGAAGCGCCACAAAATTGAGATTGTGGGTATCAATGCGATTGTTGGTCCAACGGTTACCTTGTACGAATTGGAACCTGCTCCTGATGTGAAAATCAGTAAGATTGAGAGCTATTCCAATGATCTTAAAATGGCTACTGCCTCCAAAGGGTTAAGGATGCTCTCTCCAATTCCCGGTAAATCTGCAGTAGGAATTGAAGTACCGAACAGCACCCGTGAAACAGTATATATAAAGCAGGTCATCAACACCAAAAAGTTTGTGGAAACAAACATGGTGCTTCCGGTAGCATTTGGAAAAACCATCGAGAACGAAGTATTCATGCTCGACCTCACTAAGATGCCTCACTTGCTGGTAGCTGGAGCTACAGGTTCGGGTAAGTCTGTTGGTATTAACACCATCATCACTTGCCTGTTATATAAGTGTCACCCGGATGATCTCAAGTTTGTGATGATTGACCCTAAAAAAATTGAGCTTTCGTTATATCGAAATATCCAGAATCACTTTTTGGCGATGCTGCCCGATGCAGACGAGCCCATTATCACTGATACAACCAAGGCACTTGAGACACTGAATAGTGTTTGCAAAGAGATGGACGATCGCTACGATCTCCTCAAAATGGCTATGGTGCGGGACATCAAAGCGTATAATGAAAAGTTTAAAAATGGCGAGCTTGAGGATGATCTGGGGCACCGACATTTACCATACATTGTGGTAATCATCGATGAGCTTGCCGATTTGATGATGACTGCCGGAAAACAAATTGAAGAGCCGATTGCGCGTATTGCTCAGCTAGCCAGAGCGGTTGGAATCCACATGGTGGTGGCGACTCAGCGCCCATCCGTAAACGTAATTACTGGTACCATCAAGGCAAATTTCCCGGCGCGTGCTGCTTATCAGGTAGCCTCAAAAGTGGATTCCAGAACTATTCTGGATCAGGGTGGTGCCGATCAGTTAGTTGGGATGGGTGATATGCTATTCACCAATGGCGCAGGTATGACCCGTATCCAAAATGCTTTCGTTTCTACCGAAGAAGTGGAATCTATAAATGCTTTTATTGGTCAACAAGCCGGTTACAAAGAACCATTTCACCTGCCGATTATCCAGGAAGATAATACCGGCATCCCCGATCCGTTAGAAGACATAGACGAAATGTTTGAATCAGCAGCCAAAGTGGTGATGCTTCATCAACAAGGTTCGGTATCACTCCTTCAGCGAAAGCTTAAAATTGGGTATAACCGGGCTGGAAGAATTATAGATCAATTATTTAATGCAGGGATTGTTGGACCATATCAAGGGAGTACCGCACGAGATGTACTCATTCAGGAAGAGGAAGAACTACAGGAGATTCTGGATGGGCTTAAAGACCTCGATTAATGGGTATTTTATTTACTTACAAGAGAAGGTCCTCTTTCGAAGGGGGTGTCCCGAAGGGACGGGGGATGTCCCCGGGAGTTATTTTCTGAAGTCATTAACTTTTTTTCTACTGATACTATTTTTTGCAGTTGATACAGCCACAGCCCAAAGCTCTGTCTTTGAAGAACTAAAAACCCGTTTCCAGGAAGGGTCAGTGTTTCACGCCGACTTCCAGCACACCTATACCGATGTTTATACTGAAGAAACATCTACTTCAGATGGCCTGATCTGGATTGATCAGAATGGATACAAACTCGAAAGTGAAGATAAAATCATTGTAGTAGATGGCGAACTTTCTCAGGTTTATGAAGCCTTCCGAAATCGCTTGATTGTAAGTGAATATGACCCTGAAGAAGATGACTTCGCTCCTTCAAGAATGTTAAGCGGACTAGATGATACCTACTCGGCCTCTCAGGAAAGGTTATCCAACGGGAATACATTGGTTAAGTTGATCACTCAGGATGACTTTGCGACTTTTCTTACCGTAGAAATCGAAGTGAGTTCGAACCTGGAGCCCCTTAAAATAACAGCCTATGATTTCGCGGATAACGTAATCATCACTACTTTTACAAACGGTCGGTTCGAAGCAAGTACCGAAGATACATTTAAACTCGATGTTCCTGAAGATGCGGAAATTGTCGATATGAGATTTTAATCACGATGAATAAATTTCTTAAAATTTTTGCAAGTGTTGCCTTCGCAGCACTTTTTTTGTGGCTGGCTTTTCGAAACGTGGAATTCTCCGAGATTGTGGAAGCATCAAAAGGAATGTCCTATGGCTGGCTGTTTCCCTTCACTATTTCATTGATTATAGCTCATTATGTAAGAGCTGAGCGCTGGAGAATGTTATTCAATGATGGTGGTGTTGTGCCTCATCGGTGGACGCTTTTTACAGGGGTGATGTTCGGTTACCTCACCAATATTCCGTTTCCAAGATTGGGAGAAGTCACACGCCCTATTTACGTAGCTCGTCAAATCGGCGAAAGCAATTCCAAAATCATAGGGACGATTGTCCTGGAACGCTTGATCGATGTGTTAAGCATGCTTTCAATCATGGCTGTGGTAGGAATTACTTTGGTTTCTGATCCGGAGGTTTTATCAAGGCTTTTCGGGGTTGATGTAACCGACCCTGAAGTGTATGCATCAATTTTAAAATGGCTGGTTATTGGATTATTAGTCGCAGCGATTGTAGGGTTTATTCTCTTTAAAGTGATTGTAAGTCTTAGCAAAAAAGAAGGAAAATTCGGTGATTTTATTACCAAAGTAAGAGAGACAGCCAAAAGCTTTTTCCAGGGAATTCTATCCATCCGAAAACTCAAAAACTGGCCATTATTTATTCTATATACCATTATCATCTGGATATTCTACATTTTGATGATGTATCTCCCCTTCTGGATGTTCGACATGCAAAATGTCTACGACCTTTCTTTTACTGATGCGATCGTACTCACTATGGTTTCCGCTGTGGGTATTTCTATTCCAACACCCGGTGGAGTGGGAAGCTATCATTTGTTTATTACGTACAGCTTGTTTGTGCTCTATGCAGTTCCCGAAGTAACCGGATTGGCTTTTGCAACCATCACCCATGCTGTTACTTTATTGCTGGTGATACTCATCGCGCCCATCTGTTTAGCAATAGATAAGTTTGTGGTGTTGAAGGGAGGGACTGGTTTGGGCTAAATTTTCTTGCCTTATCTATTAAAATTAATTGCTTTAGATGAAACTTTATGGTTAATTAGTTAGGCGATTAAAATCGAATTAAGTTTTCAGAGAGAGGTTAAAATGGTCTGTTCGAAAAAACGACGTACCTATATAATTTTTTTTGTATTGCTATTTGGCTGCGATACATTCGGCCCCGATAAAGAAAATAATGAATCAAAATGGGTTAATCTGGGGCTTAACCACATGGACGCTGAAGATATACAGATTTATGAAGGCAATATTTTCGTGTCAGCAGGAGATAGTGGACTCTACAAACTTGAAAAAGGAAATATTGAAAATGAATGGAGGTATTTAGGCTTCGCTAAAGATGATGCGTCCGATTTTAATCTTTTCGGTGTGGTAGACTTTAAAGTTTGGAAAGAAAAGGTGCTTGTATCAGCACATCAAAAACGAGGTAGTGAAGCTGCTGCTGCTTATTCAGGCATTTGGATATCGAATGATCAGGGTGACACATGGAATCCATTAGATAACGGTTTAAGGGATAATAATGGAGATGAATTTTTTCAAGATGGTCAACTTCAATTTGTAGATAGTATTTACGTTGATGAAATAACATTGATTCCAAATGAAGAGGATTTAATTTTCGCGAGTAACAAACGGGTTGATTTACCAAGTACCAGCATTCCAAGTCAACTATATGTTAAAATGGGAGAGAATGCATTTATAACAATACAAATACCAGATGGATTGACTAGTATAAGAAAGCTACTCTTTGATGAGATTACCAACTCTTTATATGTGCTTGGCGAAGGTGGTGTATTCCGGCTAGAAAACCCAGAGTTAGTTCAATCTCAATAGGCTTTAATAACTTCAGATTTATGCGAGTACAGATATAACACTAATAATCCGTAGCTCTGGCGAAAGATTAGAACTGCATCTAGCAATTTTAATATTCATTATAACACCATGCCATTTAAGTATTTAATTATACTAACATTAGTAATCCCAGTCTATTTTTTTGGAGGATGCAATATTACGAATCAACCAGAAGAAGAAGATCAAATAAGTTCTAAGTTAGTAGTTCATATTGGTAACAATCCTCCTGGTTTTTGGTTCTTTAACACAGATTCACTTACACTGATTGATTCCTTATATACTCAAGAAAGAATTGGATATTTAGATGTAGACTCAAATAAGGAAAGTATTTATTGGATAGATGGAAGTGTCCAAAAAAAATTAAACACCTATAAGTTAACTAGTAAATCTAAGTCTGCTGTTAATACAAGAGGAATAAGTTTAAAAGTAAGTAGTGATGGAGAGTATATTTTAACGTACAAAAATTTTGAGCCAGGGCTTTCTGAAATCTATGATTCTGAAGATATGAATGTTGTAGCGTCAGATTCATTAGGAAGGTTCTTGGATGTTTTTACAATCCCTGATAGACCATTTTTTTATGCAATTGTATATAGCGAAGAAGGTGAATCTCAACAGAGTAAATTAATTTCATTGAATCAAGAAAATCTGCAGATTGAAAATGAAATATCATTAGACTATGTAAATTTTTCCAGCTTTAATGATATTGGGTTATCATATGATGCTAAATTTTTTTTCTTGTCTAATACAGATAAGTCGGGTGCGTTTGGAAATTTTGTGGTGTATGATTTAGAATTAAGAGCACAAGTTAATCAATTTCAAGTTGGTCCATATTCAAAGTTTTCTATTAGTCCGGATGGAAAAGAGATTTATATAACATCACGGAGAAGCGTTAATGGAACAACTCCCCAAAATATACAAGTTCTTAATTACGATATAAGTAATAAACATATTGAAGTTATTATTGACGACCCTTCTGAAATAGGACTTGAAGGACAATACATTGAAAGTGAGCATGTCTTAGTCAGCCCGGATAGTAAATCTATTTACCTAGCACCTGGGAATAAAGATAAGGCTACTGGGAAGTACTCAGACATCTTGCAATTCGATGTTGAAAAGAGGAGAGTAATTAACAGTTTTGAAATACCTCGGGATTCGCTAGGTCGCTATTCTACTTTTTTAATAAACATGGATTTAGTTTCGACACAAAGTAATTAACAAAAACGTAAATAAATTTCGGGAAAATGAAAGAATTATTAAGCTTAATGATAATAATTTTATCTGTTACTTTTTTAAACAGCTATGTTGTAGCACAGGATTTTTATTACTCAAACAACAGAAAAATAGCATTAGAAAAATCAACATCTGATTTAGTTTTAAAAGTAAGCTCTTCGTTACCTAAAAGCGCTATTGAAAATGCTTTAAGAAACACCAATTCGATTAAAATGGTTAGTTATTTAAATGAGGAAAAAGGTCTTATTTGGATAAAAGACAAACAAGGGAATGCCATAAAAAACTCAATAGCTGAGGTATATAATCAATTAAATATTCAAAAAGAAATCCCAGTATACTATTTGGATAAATCAAAAAAAGATACGGCCTGGTTTATACTTACAGATGAATTTCGAGTGAAATTTAAGCAACAAATCTCAAGTGATGATATCGACAGAATCAATGCACAACATAACGTTGTAACTGTCTCAATTTTTAATAATGAATACACTTCAGGATGGCATCTTTTGAAAGTTTCAGATGAGTCCTCTTTAACAGCTCTTCAGGCAGCAAATATATATTATGAGAGTGGTCTGGTAGAATGGTCAGTGCCTAACTATTATACAGAATTTAGCTACGAATCTATTGATGATAGTTATTTTTACTTACAATGGTACCTTGAAAATACTGGGCAGGAAGGAGTTGCAGGGACAGATATAAATGTAGTAAAAGCCTGGGATATTACTACAGGAAATATTTCAACTATTGTAGCCGTTCTAGATGGTGGAGTTGAGAATCATGAAGACTTTTATTCTGGGCAGGTTTTAACTGGAATTAGTTTAGATAATGGCGGGAATATCGTTGGAGATGGATCTCCAAAAGTAGGCGATCAAGATAGCGAAATGCATGGACAAGCTGTTGCTGGAATAATTGGTGCAAATCATAATAATATTGGTATTCGTGGAGTAGCCGAGAAGGTAAAAATACTTCCAATAAACGTTAAGTATAACAATACTAGTTTAAATCAAATTTTAAATATACAAACCGGGGTTGATTGGGCTTGGAGCACAGGGAATGCAGATATTATCAATATAAGTATGGGGTATCAAACAGGGTCGAATGCACCTCAATTTTATGATGATGGTGTTGAGGATGCGATTGAAAATGCCATGACATATGGGCGTCAGAATAAGGGGACATTAGTAGTAAAATCTGCTGGAAATCTAGGGTTTGTTTCTTTTCCGGGTAATGTGCCTGGAGTACTAACTGTTGGTGGATTGGACGCTTGGGGAGATCCAGCTAGTGGTACTGCAATGGATCCAACATACAATTTTTTAGATGTTGTTGCTCCTACAGGAGATACTGATCCAATAGGTGATCCAACGCTGTTTTCAATGGATAGGATGGGCTCACTTGGTTCTAATGGGTATGGATCTAATTATGAAGATTATCTTACAGGCACTTCATTTTCGGCTCCCCAAGTATCAGGAATTGCTGCACTAATGCTCGCAGTAAATCCAAATTTAACCAAAACACAAATTTTTGATATTATTAAAGACCGCGCATCTCTTCATGATTATGGTCCTACTCAATGGGACGGAAGAGGGAGAGTAGATGCATATGAATCAGTAAAAGCAGCCTTACCAAAAGCCTCTACTTCTATTACAAGTAATACTACTTGGTCGGGATATATTCATGTAGAGAACACAGTGAATATTGAAGATGGAGCGACGCTAACCATTCTTCCGGGGACAAAAGTTTTTCTTGATGATTATAAGGCAATTGTTGTACGGCCTGGAGGGAAGCTTATTGCGGATGGCACACAAAGTGACCCAATTACTTTTAAACCCATTGACCCGGATAATAATTGGAATCGCATTGCCTTAAATAGTAGTTCAGGGAATATTTTAGACTGGTGTCTAATTGAAGGGGGTTATATTAATGTTTCCGTGGCAAGCCAAAATAATATAATAAGCCATACTACAATTAGAGATGCTACCTATAGAAATATACAAGGTTGGGTAAATCAGGATGGCGGAGGAAGGTCCAGCTTAACGATGGAGTATTCCTTGATAGATAATAGTTCTACAGTAGGGTTTGTAGTACATACGATGGATTTAGACTTGAGCTATACAACAATTAAAGGAAGTACTCAAGCGGGTATCTATATTGTAAATTCTACTGTCGATCCATTTCACAACAATTATATAACGTTAAATGGTAGTTCCAGGGATGGAATTGAGATACTGAGTAGCGGAGACTTGGTTATGCACAGCTCAGGACTTCAGCGTGGATATAATAAAATCACTAATAATGGAGATGATGAAATATCAGTCTCCGGAGATTTAATTGTGGGTACTATATATCCGGGCTCGGGAGGCTATAACCAAATATATTCTTATTATTCGGGTTCAAGCTATTTAATAGATAATAATTCAGGAGTATCGATCCCCGCTTATTATAATCATTGGGGTGCTGGTCCGTTAACATCTGCAATGTTCGATGGGACTGTAAGCACATCTTATTCGTTGAGTTCAGATCCTACGAGCAGTGTAACGGTTGGTCATGATGGACAAGCTCCATCGAAGGTTAATCCATTCGAGGCTCCAGAATATAATAGCCAAGATTTTTTGAATGCATATAATGATCTGGAGGCTGAGTTATCCGCGTCTAAAAATTCTCTCGAAATTAGAACAAACCTATCAAGGTTATACCAAATTGCAAGGCTCTCAAAAGATCAAAGCCTTTCTAGCCGTAATAAAGGTTTGTTAATGTCTATTCATAATGGAACAAGCAGTATTTTTCAATCAGGAGAAAAAACTAAGATTCTTAAAGATTATGGTGATGTTCTATATACCAGAGCGCTTATACATGAAGCACGCTATCAAGAGGCAGAAGAGTTTGTTGAGAATATCAAAATTTCTGAATTAGGCTTTTTTGACTCTAGAGATATACTTCATTCAAAATTAGAATTAGAACTCTATAAAGGAGATCTTGATAAGGCATGGGAATATCTTCAAAGTATTTATTCAGTATTACTAAAGAATGGGATAGAAGAAGATGAAATTAGATCAGATTATTCTGTACTTGAAGAAGATATACTAAGTAATCTTGAAGGCATTAATGGGAATGAAATCCAAGTCCTTAATCAAAAGAAAAAATCTGAAGTTATAGATGTTGACTCCTACCCTAATCCATTTAATCCAACTTCAACCATAAAGTTCACTCTTCAACAAAGAACGTATGTCTCTGTTAAGGTTTTTGATCTTTTGGGCAGAGAAGTTGCGGAGCTAGTTAATGGTGAGAAGGAAACGGGAGAATACGAAGTTAGGTTTGACGCTTCAAATTTATCGAGCGGGGTTTATATATATCAGCTTCAGACTAATGATAACATAATTACGAAACGAATGACGCTAATCAAATAAATAGGTTTGCCAAATTTCCAAAGCCCCATACTGAAAAGTGTGGGGCTTTTTAGTTAGTAAAAAATTGGTCACGTAAAGGAACTTCCACCAACACTTCGAGTACATCTTTTTCGTTAGGTAAGGGCTTAAACCTTGCTTCAAAATTTAGTACCTTCAGCAAACCCATTTGCACGATGACGTTCCGATTACCCTCACTTATTCTATTCGCGCTGTTCTTAAGTGTTGAGATGCAGGCTCAAACTACGGGTGGAAACCCTCAAAACTCTCTCCTTCCTGAGATTAACCCACAGGACATCGAAATCAGAAGTGAGTTCAGAGCTCGCTTTCCCGGCCTTCGCCGTCAACCGATTTTAGGTTTCAATCCCAAGCCAAGGGTTTTCAGAATCGATCCGAACCGGATGCCTTTCATGGAATCCAGGGATGAAGCTGTTGCTAATATTGCAATTACTCAGCTAGATCGTCCTGAGCCCCCGGAAAGATCTATTCTCAGGACCCCGGACCGAACTACCGGTTTACTTAAAGCAGGGCTAGGTAATTTTGTGACACCTGAAGCAGAAGGATATTTTTATCACGGGCTGAATAATAAAAGCGCCCTTACCGGAAATATTGATTACAGATCATCAGAAGGACATTTAGATGCCCCCGAACTTAGTAGCTTCCGCTATTTTGATGGGGATGTTCGTTTTCACTCCAAAGTAAAAGAAGATTTGAAGGTTTCTGTTGGCGCTGGCTTCCTTAGTGATTTTAACCGGATGATCAATTTAGACCCCGTTTTCCAGAACGGAATTGGTGAGACCGCCAGAAAGGATTATCTGGGATTTGGCGGGGATGTCTCTATCACCAAAACAGAAAGCGCATTAGACGGCTGGGAACTTAATATAGGTGGAAACGCCCTTTCTGTAGATCTGGATGCCGGAAACACTACCCGAACCGGTGAAGTAAATGAGCAGGTTATAAATGCAAGCTTTGATAAGTATTGGGCGGGAAGTCGGTTGTATGAGACGTTCCATATTAAGGGTTCCGTTTCAGGAGGAAATTATCAATACACTGGAATTGAGTCGCAACAGTGGATAGATGGTCGTGCTTCTGTTGAATATCGAAAACTGTTAGACTTCAGCGCTCATATTACTGCGAACGCTGGTCTGGCGTATGTTTCTGACGGTTTTTCTAACCGCATCTATTTTACCCCCGAATTTAAACTCCGGTACAACCTGAAAGACGCAGTGATTGTGACCGGTCGTGCATTTGGTGCACCAAATATGCATACGGTTCGTGAGCATCATCAAACGAATCGCTTCCTTAGTTTCGAAACGGCACTTCAGCACAGTTATACATCCGGGGTGTATGGCGAAGTGGCTTTTCAAGCACTGGAAGGAAACCGTATTTTCGGGGGGATCAGTTACGAACTGACTAAAAACTACGCTTATTATCAACGCTCCAGACCAAGCGGGGGATTGATAAACAGCTTTGAGTTTTATGAAGTACAGTTTGGAAAGGCTAATGTATTTGAATTGTTTGGGGGAATTACTCAGCAATTAGTTCCGGAAAAGTTTTGGTTTGATGGCCGTTTCTATGCCCGCAGACCTAAGTTAGCGAATGCTGGAGACATTCCTTTTGAAGAGCGACTTGGGGTAAATGGCTCGTTCTCATATAAGCCTATCGATAAGCTTAAAATTACTAGTTGGGCTGAATATGTAGGGAAACGAACAGCACCCTCTGCAACGGAAGATTTGGGAGCATTTCTGTTATTAAACGGAGGAGCTGAATATCAAATTAATAACAGATTTGGTGTTTATGTGAAAGTGTTGAATATTTTGGGGCAGAACTACGAAATTTGGGAGGGTTATCAGGAACGACCACTGCAGGCCTTCGGAGGATTAACGCTAAAATTTTAGATTATGACGAAAGATTTTTTAAAGGCTTTTGGGATTGTGATTCGAGATCAAATCATCATGAAAAATTCGGTAGAAGTTTCGGGACTTGGAACTTTTAAAGCGGTACATCACAGCCAGAAACAAGAAAAAAGAGCGGATGGAAAAACCGTGATGCTCCCCCCAAAAGATGCCATTGAATTTTCAGCCGAACAAAAGGGGTAACCAATGCATATAGATCATCAAAAATTGGTTGAACTGCTAACGGATGCATCCGGAATTGAAGCAGAGAAAATAGAGAAACAAATCGGGGAACTGGTTGAAGAAATTCAACAAGCGCTTGAAGATGGCGAAGCGTATGAGATTGACGGTTTTGGGATTTTTAGCGGTATTGGGAACAGAGTCTTATTTATCCCATCCAAAGAACTCGAAACAGAAATTAACTTTAAGTACGTGGGGATGGAGCCCATCGAATTGGAAGAGGATCAGGTTCAAAAAGAAGAAAAAAGAGAAGTTGATGATCCATTCGAAGAACTTCAGGGTGATGTTTCAGACAACAAAAGAGACCCTTTTGCCGGTTTGGTAGAAGATTTTGATGAAGAAGAAACTGAAGAAGCCCCAATGATTTTTGGAGTGGAAGCCAAAGAATCATTAGCTGAGGAGGAGGAGGAAGAAGAGGAATTTCAACCTGGCCCTGAAGAATGGGGCATAGACGCCCATAAAGAAGGAGATAAAGGCGCAAATAGGCTAATCTCCAGTTTGATGGGAGAGGAGTATGAGGAAGAAACGGAAGAAGAGCCTGAATCAGAAACATCGGAAGAACAGACTACTGATGAAGAAGTGGTAGAGGATGAAGTCTCTTTCGATGACATTTTTGGTGAAACAGATGAAAGTTCGGAAGAGGAGTTGAAGGAGGATGTACAGAAAGAAGAGTCTGTTTCCGGACTTGATGCAGAGCTGGCTGGTTTAATGGCCGAGGATTCTGAGATAAGATCAGAAGATGAGCTGGCGGCTGGGATTGTGGATGATGATTTTGCAGATATATTTGGTGAAGCTGAGGAAGAACCTGAAGATGATGGAGTAACAGACGATGAGCCTGAGGATGAAGAAGTTATTGATGAATTAGTAGAAGAGATTGAGACTTCGGAAGAAGAACCGGCTGAGGAAGAGCCCTTAGAACAGGAAGAGAAAGAAGAGCCAGAGGAATTGAAGCTGGAAGAAACAGAAGATGACTTCGATGATTTTGATGATCCTTTCCTTGAGCTGGAATCTGATGAAGAGCCCGGCGAAAATGATTCTGAGCTTCAGGAGGAAGATATTGTTCCGGTGATAACAAATATCTCATCTGATTTAGAACCGATTGCGAAAGAAGAGCCCAAAAAAGAGAAAGAACAACAACAAAAGAATAAAAAAGACAAACCAAAGAGAACAAAAACAGATCCCCAGCCAGCACCGGTTTGGCTATGGATTGTTTTGGCATTGGTGGTTCTGGTTGGGTCAACGGTTGGGCTTGCCTACTTCAGTATTATAAACATCCCTGGAATTACTCCGCAGATTGCTACCAGTAACATTCCGGCTGTTACTACACCACCAGTGCAGCAAACACCTTCACCTACTCAACAACCTGAGGAAACTTCTGCACAGGTTCCAAATGAAGGGGATGCACAGGAGGAACAGCCTCCGGCTCAGGAACAACAAGCTCCCGCCGAAGTACCAGTTCCAACAGGCACAACCGAAGCCCCGGATGGCCAAAGCAAATATGGCATGATGGGCACGGCAAGCAATCAAGCAAATGATGGATATACCGTTGTTTTATACTCTTTGAGTATACAATCAAATGCTTATGCAAAACAGCAGGAATTATCGAATGCTGGTTTCCGTGCTTTGGTAACTCCAATACCTTCGGAACAATATGGAACACTATGGCGGGTTAGTATTGGTCAGTTTGCAAGTCTAACGGATGCTGCAATAGCGGCAGAAGATATGCCTGCTGAGTACAAACAAAGTTATTTTATTAAACGAATTACAAATTAATCATCTACATGAACATCGCTTTTTTTCTATTGCAGGATTCAACTGCAGTCGCTGACTCGCTGGCACTTTCACTCCAGCCTGATCAGATTTCATTTTTCGACTTAATGGTAGAAGGCGGGGTACTTATGATCCCGATCTTAGTTCTCTTCCTGATCTCCATTTTTGTGATTGTGGAACGCTGGAGCGCACTTTCCAGATCACATACCGATACAACCAGATTTTTGGGTTCTATCGAAGGAATGCTGAAATCCGGTAAGCAGTCAGATGCCATCGCTTACTGCGATGACTTTGATAAACCGCTTGCCAGAATCATCAAAGCAGGAATAAAAAGACTGGGCAGACCAATTCGCGATATCGAAGATGCCATTGATAATGCCGGGAAAAAAGAAATTTTCTTCCTTGAGAAGAAAATGAATTGGCTCGCGACTATTGCTGGTGTTGCACCGCTGATTGGATTTACCGGAACAGTAACGGGTATGATTGAGGCCTTTATGGATATTCAGTCATTACAGGGAAATGTAAACCCTAGTGCACTTGCCGGTGGTATTTGGGAAGCGCTGATTACAACCGCGGCGGGATTAATTGTCGGATTGATAGCCTTTGGTTTTTACAACTTCCTGCTTGGTAAGATCAATCGTTCAATTTTTGAGCTGGAAAATGCATCAGCAGATTTTATTGACCTGCTGCAATCTCCTGCACCAAAAAAACAGGCGTAATTATGGCACGCGATTTCAGACGAGGCGACAAACGACTTACTCCCCTTTCGCTGTTTTCACAATCGTCGTTGACGGATATCGTACTTTTGCTGCTGATCTTCTTCCTGCTTACCTCCTCCTTTGTAACCAATTTTGGAATTAAGGTGAACATCCCTCGCGCTGAAAGTGGAGCGGTTCAGGAAAATCAGTACATTTCTGTTGCTATCACTAAAGACGGGCAGTTTTATGTAGAAGGAGATTTAACGGCCACTGGATCTTTGGCTGGCGCCATCCGCGAAGCGAAAAATAATAAACCGGAAGGTACAATCGTATTAAGAGCGGACAAAGATGCCACGGTAGATGATGCCGTTCGTGTGTTAAATATCGGTAAGGCGTTGAATCTTAAACTTGTAATGGCCACGGAACAAGGCTCACTCTAATATGAAACCTCAATTCACCAAAGACGATCAACGGGCACTTGGAACTACCATTGGGGTAGCGGTGCTTCTTCTTGGCTTTTCTCTTTGGTACACCATTGATATGGGACGAAACCTTCGCCCATCGTTTATTGAGGTTGAGTTCGGGGAATTTCAAACGGGTCGATTATCACAGTTTTCTGAAGTGCAGAATGAAGAAGTTGCAACCCGTCAAAATCCATCTGAAACAGAAACAGAAGAGCCGGTAGAAGAAGCCCCCGAGCCAGAAGAAACCCCGGAAACTCCTGCTGAAGAAAATATAAAACCAGTAGATCTGCCTGATGAAGTTGAAGAAGTTGTAGAGGATGTAGTTGTTACACCTGATACGGAAGTAATCGATCCGACTCAGACTTCCGAAGAAACAGAAGAACAAGTCGAAGTACCGCCTCAGGCTCAGGAAGAAGAAGAGCAAACAGAAGGAGCTGATGAAAGTGGTGATCCGGATGGAGCAATCGGAGAAGTGAATTCAGACCAGGGAATAGGAACCGATGATGAAAAAACCTCCCCTTACGAACTGAAATGGGAAGGAGACATTGAACGAGCGCCTATGGTTCAACCGCTACCAAGCAACAATGCGAATACCGAAGCGGTAATTACCGTTCGTTTTGAAGTTCGCCCGAATGGTACGGTTGGCAGAATTATTCCCCTCAGGAAAATGAATCCTGAGCTGGAAACAGAAGTAATGAGCACATTGAGAACCTGGCGCTTTTCCCGTCTTCCAAGCGGAGTTCCCCAACAAGCTCAGTGGGGTACCATTACTTTCAGGTTTGTATTTGATTGATTCTGCCAATCTCACAAAATTTTACCGCACCCTTCTTTTTGATTAGTTACATTCAGTGAATCAATAAGCTGCAAAACTAACTAACTAGGATTTTATGAAGCGACTGGTCATCGGATGCTTAGCACTATTCGTAAGCATTTCAATTTCGGAAACTACCTCAGCACAGATTTTTGGACATGGTGAGGAAACACAGAACCCAACATATACAGAGCAAGACTTTAAAGACTTGAAGTTCAGGAATATCGGGCCCTTTCGTGGAGGTCGTTCTGTCGCGGTTGCTGGTCATGACGATCAACCCTACACTTATTACACAGGATTTACAGGTGGAGGAGTGTACAAAACCACCGATGGAGGGAATTCCTGGTTTAACATCAGCGATGGTTTTTTCAAAACAGGCTCGGTTGGAGCAATTGATGTAGCGGATTCAGATCCTAATGTGATCTATGTAGGAATGGGTGAAACTGATATACGTGGAAATATGAGTGCAGGAGATGGAATGTATCGCTCAACAGATGCCGGAAAAACCTGGACGTATCTGGGACTAGGTGAAAGTCAGTTTATCGGGGATATCGAAATTCATCCAGAAAACCCGGATGTGGTTTGGGTTGCAGCCATGGGACAAATCTTTGGTGAAGATGGAAACGCAGAAAGAGGTGTTTTCAAGACCACTGATGGTGGAAAAAGCTGGAACAAAGTCCTGTTCAAAAATAATAAAACAGGCGCTGTTGATATCGCCGTTGATCCCAACAATTCCAGAATTCTTTTTGCAGCGATGTGGGAGGCTCATCGGAACCCCTGGGAAATGAGTAGTGGAGGTGATGGCAGTGGATTATTTAAAAGTACCGATGGTGGAGAGACCTGGAAAGACATCACACAAAGTCCGGGCTTGCCCAAAGGGTTAGTTGGAAAAATCGGCGTATCGGTTTCTCCGGTGAATTCTAACAGAGTATTCGCGATTGTTGAGAATGCAAAAGGTGGTGGACTGTTCCGCTCAGAAGATGGAGGTGATACCTGGGTACGAGTAAGTGCGGATCGCAATTTACGTCAACGGGCTTGGTATTACTCTAAAGTGATTGCCGATACAGGAAACGAAGATGTCGTATATGTATTGAATGTTGGGTTCTGGAAATCTACCGATGGAGGAAAAACCTTCAGCCGGATTAGAACTCCGCACGGTGATCATCATGATTTATGGATCGCTTCCGATAATCCACAACGAATGGTTATTGGAGATGACGGAGGCGGACAGGTAACTTTCAACGGAGGCCAGGGTTGGTCAAGTTATTATACCTCTGCTACCGCACAAATCTATCAGGTAACCACCGACAATCAGTTTCCATACATGATTTACGGTGCACAACAGGATAACAGTACCTTTGCCATCAGAAACAGAACAAGTGGTAGCGGTATAACAGAACGAGACTGGTGGCCGGTAGCCGGTGGTGAAAGTGGATATATTGCTCCTGATCCTGAAGACCCGAATGTGACTTTTGGTGGAAGCTACGGCGGTTATCTCAATAAATATGATGCAGAACTTGGGCTAAGCGATCGGATAGATGTATGGCCGGATAACCCGATGGGAGCTGGAGCGAAGGATTTGAAATACCGTTTTCAGTGGACATTCCCGATTATCTTTTCTCCTCACAACCCGGATGTATTGTACGCAACTTCCCAACACGTGCACCGGTCAACTAACGAAGGAATGAGTTGGGAGGAAATCAGCCCCGATTTAACCCGGAATGACACCACGAAGCAGGATGAATCTGGCGGTCCTATTACCAAAGATGATACCTCTGTCGAGTATTATAATACCATTTTCACTTTTGTTGAATCTCCAATCGAGCCGGGATTACTTTGGGCAGGATCGGATGATGGTCTGATTCATATTAGCAGAAATAATGGAGAAAGCTGGGAGAATGTAACTCCTCGTGGATTGCCTGAGGCAATGATCAGTATCCTGGATGCATCTCATCATGATCCGGGAACCGCCTATTTTGCAGCGACCCGATATAAATTCAACGATTTCCAACCGATGATTTATAAAACTACAAATTATGGGCGAAGCTGGGAGAAAATTACTAATGGAATCCCTGCAATGGACTTTACTCGTGCCGTTCGGGAAGATCCTAACAAAGCGGGATTACTTTATGCAGGAACAGAAACAGGTCTCTACATTTCTTTTGATGCGGGCGATAACTGGCAGAGCTTTCAGCTTAATCTTCCGGCTACACCGATAACTGATTTAGCTGTTCATAAACGGGATAAAGATTTAATTGTAGCAACCCAAGGACGTTCGTTCTGGGTGTTTGATGATCTTCCAGTACTACATCAAATAAGCGAAGAAATTACAGAAGCGGAGCATCATCTTTTCGATCCTGAAGACACTTATTTGTTTGGCGGCGGCGGCAATTTTAATCCTGCAGGTACAAATGGTCAGAATCCTACTCCGGGAGCTGTTGTATACTACATGCTTGGGGATGATGTGAGCGAAGAGATCAGACTGGAGTTTCTGGATATGAGAGAGAATGTGATTCAAACCTATTCCAGCAAAAAAGATGATCGCGACCGACCTGTTAAGGAATCGCCATTATTTTATGAAGAAGAAGATCAGCGAAGATCTTCGGTAGTTTCAGATAAGGTAGGTCTTAACAAGTTCGCCTGGGATCTTGAGTACCCCGGAGTGACCGATCTTGACGGACGACAAATACTGTGGGCAGGAAATACTTCCGGTCCTGATGCTGTGCCCGGAACCTACAAAGTACGTATGTATGTCGGCGAAGAAATGGTTGGAGAACAGGATTTTGAGGTGATGAAAGATCCTCGTTTAACAGATGTTACCCAGCAGGATCTGATCGCTCAGTTTGAATTGGTTCAAACCATTAACGCGAAGCTGGATACAACTCACAAAGCGATTAACAGAATCAAGAAAGTACGTGATGAGATTAATGAGTTAATGGGCGAAGCAGAGAGTAACGAAGAACTTCAGGAAAAAGCGAAAGCAATGCTTAACGCAATTACCGCTATTGAAGAAGAACTGTATCAAACCAAAGCAGAAGCCACTCAGGATGTACTGAATTTCCCAATTAAACTAAACAACAAACTGGCTGCCTTGAAAGGAACGGTGGCTACCGGGTTTGGCAGGCCAACCGATCAGCAGTATGCAGTTTTTGAAGAACTTGGTGCAACGGTAGATGTACAACTCGAGAAGCTACAGGCTATCTGGAATGGAGAATATGAAAACGTTCTTCAGGAATTAGAGAATCCAAGCGTACCAATAGAAAACTAGATGAACATACTGGTTCTCGGAGCCTCAGGTGGCTGCGGAAAGGAAGTGGTTTCACAAGCACAAAAACGAGGACATGAAATAACCGCCCTTGTAAGAGAAACAACTCCTTTTGAAGGTCCTAAGGGTGTTGAAGTGAAAAGAGGAAGTGTATTGAATATTGATACACTTAGAGGTCTAGTGCAAGGAAAGGATGCTGTAATTTCCTGTTTGGGTTTGAACAGGATGAACAAGCTAAACCCATTTTCTAAAATTACTTCGCCAACAGATTTAACTTCAAAGACTGCTGATATTCTGCAATCAATTCTCGAACCCGGGACAAAGGTAGCAGTTATAAGCGCCGCAGGTGTAGCGGAATCATTTTCGAATACAAACCTGATACTTAGATTTCTGATCAGAAATAGTAGTTTGGGACCCGCCTATCGGGATTTAATGAAAATGGAAGAATTTTTGTCAAAAAGTGAATTAGATTGGCATGCTGTACGTCCGGTCACATTAACGGACTTTAGTAAAAAAGAAGTTAGAGAAACAGATTCTTACGGACTCTTTGATATGATTTCAAGAGCATCGGTAGCAAGTTACTTACTGGATCTTGTGGAAGGAAGGGTTCAGCTTGAAAGGAAAACCCCACTAATTAAAAATTAAAATCCGAAACTTTTTTCGTTTAAATACCTTTATACAAATGTAAGTACTAATAAAATTTATCATTTATAATGAGTATTAAAGAAAAAACATTAGATCAAATTGAAGCAAAAATTGAAAATATTGAAGAATTTATTTCCGAAAATGGAGTGGGTTCAAAATATCTTTCTAAAGCAGAACGTGTTCAAAGAGACGTAAATTTAGGGCTGGCTGTAGCTGGATTTGTAGGATTAGCAGGACTTTCTGCCTGGGCAATATTGAGAAGCTCAGATTAAGAATTAAAAGAGGACGCTAAGCTGGATGGTGAATACATCATCATCCAGATCGGGCCCATCATCTTCAGATAGCAGATAAGAAGCTTTCAATAATACATTCCGTTGCAGTTTATATCCTGCAGCAAATTCGATACGTTGTCGATCATACGTCCAGGGAGTAATTGTCTCATCTACTTTATTATTGTTATCGTCCCTCCGATAAATCTCGATTTCTCCCTCCAACATCTGTTCATAGCGAAAAGCAACGTGACTACCCACTACAAAAGGTAGATCATAAATAAGTTCACCGGAAAAGTGATCCGCGGTAGCTTTCCCCGTTCTTCTGGCATCAGAATTTGAAGTCTCCGGATCATAGAAAGGAGCTTTGAAGAAGCCTTGATTCCATTCAAGGTTTAATGTGTAATATCGATAGTTAAGTGTTAAATCTGCTCCCATCAGCGACTGAGGGTATCCAGATAAGTCATATACCAGCAAGGAATCGTTAGCTTCATCTTCCAGAATAAACGAGCCCTTGCTGTAAGATGCTCCCAACTGAGCCCAAATCGCAGGCTTAAATACTATTCTTCCTATCCAGGCCGGGCTGTCAAACTCACCATAATCAAAATGAGAAGAAGTAGGAGCCAATGTGGCAGCTATATCAAAACTCAGCCATTTGGATTCTCCAAGATCATGAGAGACTTTTACTCCCTGCGAATACATTCGGGAATAAATCATGCTTAAACCCCTTTCTTCATCACCATATAAATCCTGAACTATAGAAGGATCATCATTCCAATTCTGAAGGTGACCAAACCTGTTACTTACCGGCAAACCAACCGAATGTGACATTGGAAGATGAACGAATGGATTCTCAATAGAAAGAAATCTGGTTGAATAGGAGCCATAAGGGGTAACAAACCGTCCGGCAGTAGCTACAAAGTCTGAATCGAAGCCGGGTGACCAGTTGATATTCATCACTGAGAAGAAGGGAGAACTCAACTCTTTTCCTTCATAATGATCGGCTTGAAGCACACTATTTACAAACCAATTTTCTGAAATATTAGCGGAAAGAAAAAGTCGGATATTTGGTGTGTATAGGCTAAATCCATCCCCGGGAGTTTGATTTATATAAGGCGAAGAGTCATCTCCGCTTATTCTGATCTCAAAATCTGTAAGCCCGGAAATACTGATCTGGGCATTGCCTGATTTTACACACATGAGGCTGATAAAGATTATAAAAAGAGAAAAGCTTCGTGTTTTCATATCAATTACTTTCTAGCTGCGGAACGGGCTCAGGCTCAATCTGCCAACCGACCTCGTAAATTTGTACCAGACTCTGAATTCCTTTCACCCGGATTTTTTCAAGTTCTTTTGTTGGGATCTTCCTCTCAAGATTCAAAAACACAGGTTTTGAAATTAGAATCTGGTGCTTGCCTGCTGCAGAACAAAGGCGGGCTCCCAGATTCACGGTATTTCCAAGCACAGTATAATCCATCCGGTTTTCGCTTCCCATCGCCCCCATAACCGCTTCTCCGCTGTTTATGCCAATTCCTACAGCCAGTTCTGACTGTTCCTGATTTAGCATTGATGGGAGTTGTTGCTGAATCCGGATAGCAGTTTGAACAGCTTTTTGATCTTTATCAGGTCCCTGGAATACAGCTACAAGTTCATCTCCAACAAATTTATCTACATCACCACCAAACTCCTGAACTAGTTCGGCCTGAAAACTCAGGAGGTTGTTCAGCATATCGATGACTTCTTCCGGAGTATGTTTCTCGCTCCAGGCAGTAAAACCACGAATATCAGAAAAGAACACGGTAATGTCTCTGCGTTCACCTCCCGGCTCAATACGGCTGAGGTTCTTTTGAATAGCATCAAGAGTGGCTTCAGAAACAAATTTGAGCATTAGTAAGCGTTCACGTAAGCCTTCAACAAGGTGATTAAAAGCCGAAGTCAGAGTGCCAATTTCATCTTTAGTTGTGATTGGAACCTCTTCACTAAAATCTTCCTTTTCAACCCGAAGTACGCCCTGAACCAGCAAGTCGATGGGTCTGGTAATGCGTTTTGTGAAAAGGATACTTATAAATACTGAAGCCAGAATTGCGAGTCCTCCGATTCCGAATATTACCAATTGCAGGTTCTGTAGAGGAATTAATGCCTGGTTCAAAGACTTTGCTACTGCATAGTACCCTTTCACTCCGGCTAAGTCATCGTCTAATTGAAACATCGGGGCCAAATAAACCAACCACGTTTCTTCATTTATTGATATTTCAGAAGTTTGAGCGCTCTTGCTTTTAAGAACTTCATAGGTGTCTTCGTGCACTCTTTTATTTAACTGATCTTCATCAGAATCTGTGAGATTGTTAAGTGAGGTTGCAATCAGCCGGTCATCAACATAAAAAATAACTTCCATTCCAATATCTCTGGAAAGTTGCTCCGTTTCAATCTGGCGGATTGGAAGGCCATAGGAAAGTGTGCCAACTAAATTAAAACCTGCCCAAATAGGAACGGTTATCACATTAAAATAGCGGTTATTCTCCTTCCAAATATAGGTTTGATCGGGCATATACCCATTTAGTGCTTCAGTGACTCCTGCCCTGTCAGCGATGGAATATTGCGGAAGACTATGAGTTGAAAGTTGTCCAAGAGGTTTTCCTTGATTATCAGAAATCAATAATAATCCGGAAGAATCAGGGTTTGTAAAAAAGCTTTCGGGTATCAACGAGTCGGGTATAACGGGGTCGAAATCGAGGAGATACCGGAGTTCGTCTCTTATTTTTTGTGTTACCGTAACGGTGTCGTTAGTAGAAATTGCAGCTTTAAGGCTTGGGATATCAGCCAACAGAATGGCGGTTTGCCGAAGTTGCCGAAAGCGAATATCCTGAATGCGCTCAAATATTCGTCCGGCTTCCTGAAAATTTGCATCAATATCGTCCCGGATTCGGTTTTCAACTAACTGTCCAACACCAATCAATAAGGATAAAACCGTAATGAGTACCAAGCCAACAAAGCCGGAAAGAAGCTTCCATCGCAAACTAAAAAAGGAGGACTTCATAGTTATGGGTTAAGAGTTATGGTACCGGTCTGATATGTTTGTCCGCTTTGAACATCAATCTGAGAAGTGGACTCCTGATAGCCAAGGGCATAAAGTGTAAGTTCATAAGAACCGTCTTCGATATCAGAAAAAGAGAAGGTATCACCACTTTTAATTTTAGTCCACGCGACGGCATTTTCCGGTAATACATATATAATGGCATGCATATTAGAGTGGATGTCACAAAACACATCTACTACACCTGGCTTTTCAAAAGTAACATCGAAGTGCTCTCCTTTTGGGCGTCGCCCCACATCAAATTTATGAGGGCTGGTTAGGCTGAAGACATTGTGATAAACCGGATCAGAATTTTGAATCCGAACCATTCCGCCAAGTTTAACCGCTAGCAGAGAGGGTACAAATTGCTGATCTTTTTGATTCAAAAAATAGGAGGCGCTTTCTGAAGCAATATTGGAAGGGGTTCCTTTTAGCACAACAAGAATAGAGTCAGAAGATGACTGACTCGACGCTGAGGGTGCCGAACGCCCATAAAGTCCACCGCCAAAACGAACAGGTCGATTTTTCGGGGCGAGAATAGCAGTTCCCTCTATAGAACCTGATATCACCGTGATAACTGATTCTTTCTGAGAAGGCGATTGTACACCAAAAAGGCTGAGTATCAACCCTATTAGCAATGAGGATAGAGCGGTGTGTAAGTTCATTGGTCCCGATTTAAGACGGAAGTAACTTATAAAAGCAGAAAACAGCAAGGATCAAGACTCTGATTCTGAACCTGAATCAGCACGCTTTTGCTCCTCCTCCGGGATTGCATTTCTGAAATTGATATCTCTTTGTGGGAATGGTATTTCAATCTCCATTTCTCTGAATTTCCTCACAATAGCCTGATTTAGTTCATTCAGGATCGCGTATTTATCCTTAACATCAGGAATCCAGACCAACAACTTCATATCCCAAGCAGAATCACCAAAGTTACGAAGGTGGACATCGTGGGATGGGTTCTTGAGTACATTTTCGCTCTCCTCTGCCACTTCATTTAAAGCCTTAAGTACCTTGTCAAGGTCAGAGCCATAAGCAACGCCTACATTCACACTTAACCGATAGGTGGGATCTCCATGCGAGTAATTAACTACATCCTGTGAAACAAACTGTGAATTAGGAACGATAATAGAGATATTATCGAGCGTTCTCACCTTGGTAGAACGGATATTTATTTCTTGCACATCCCCTTCAATATCGTTCACCTCAACCCGGTCACCAACACTAATTGGTCGTTCGAAAAGTACAATCAAGCCTGAGATAAAGTTGGAGGTGACATTCTGAAGACCAAAACCAATACCAACAGAGAGAAAACCAAAAATTACGGCGAGACCAGTAAGGTTAATTCCAAGGAATTGAAAAGAAACAAAGATTCCGATAATCACAATTACATACTGAGACATGCGGGCGAGCGTATATCTCAATCCACTATCTTTTATAAATTTTGGCAGAACCCGCTTATTCAGCACTTTTTTTACGAAAGAAGCCAAAAAGGAAAACCCGACAATGAAAAGAATGAATATGATAATGGACATAAACGTGACGGGAGTATTCTGGATTTCAAAAAGAGTCACATTTAAAAAATCCCGGACATAAATGAAGATCTCGCCTATGGAATAATCGGTAGGGTTCGGGAGAACAAAAGTTGAATCTGTTTCAATGATAGTGGAATCCTGAGCAATAGAGCTGGAGTCAGGTTGTTGGTTCAAAAATTCGTTCATAAATACTTTAACCTTATTGGTTCCCCAGAATGTACAAAAAAACCAAAGCAGGTTTAGTTCCCACTTCGGTTTTAAATATCGGGCTCGGTTAAGTATTATTTCTTAAGCGTTACCAGCTCGGTTTGCCAAATCTCATCATTATAATCTTTGATGGTTCGGTCGCTAGAGAACTTACCTACTTTAGCTACATTCAGAATGGCTTTCTTATTCCATTCTGTTTCATTTTTGTAGACTTTATCCACTTCTTCCTGGGCTTTTACATAAGCCTTATAGTCTGCAAGAACCATAAAATAGTCACCTTCGTGAAGTAGTGCGTTTATAATTGGATGGAAAAGGTTTTTGTCCTCAGGAGAAAAGAAACCATCCCGGATTTGATCAAGTGCCCGTTTTAATTCAGGGTTTGCGTGATAGTATGTCTGAGGATTGTAACCCGACCTTCGTAAGTCATCTACCTCTTCTACTTCAAGCCCAAAGATGAAGATGTTTTCATCTCCTACTTCTTCTTTAATCTCCACATTAGCTCCATCCAGCGTACCAATAGTTAGCGCTCCGTTTAGTGCGAACTTCATATTTCCGGTACCGGATGCTTCCATACCTGCTGTTGAAATCTGCTCAGAAAGGTTTGCAGCAGGAATCATCATTTCAGCCAAAGTAACCCGGTAGTTCTGGAGGAAAATGCATTTCAGCGTATCCTTTACATCAGGATCATTATTCACTTTCTCACCGATAGCATTAATCAGTTTAATGTGATTTTTAGCCATTGCATAACCGGGGGCTGCTTTCCCCCCGAAGATTACCGTTCGTGGAGCGACATCCAAATTCGGGTTCTCCTTAATACGATTATATAGCGTAATCACATGCAATGCGGCCATCAGTTGACGCTTATACTCATGAATACGCTTGATTTGTATATCGAACATCGAGGTTGGGTCTACCTCTATGTTCATCTCATCCTGAATATATTTTGCCAGACGCTTTTTATTATTCAGTTTGATATCAGCGAACGCTTTCTGGAATTTCTTGTCCTCAGCAAATTTCGAAATCTCCTGTAGTTCATCAAGATTAGTAATCCAGCCATCACCAATTTTATCTGTAATCAGGGCTGATAGCTCCGGATTACATTGTTTCAGCCAACGACGTGGGGTAATTCCGTTCGTTTTATTGGTGAATTTATCAGGATACATTTCGTCAAAATCACGGAACATCGATTCTTTAAGAAGTCGAGAGTGCAGTGCTGCCACCCCATTCACTTTTTTTGCACCCACTATTCCCAAGTGTGCCATGTGAACGACCGGGTTTTCACCCTCGCCTACAATACTCATCCTGCTCATTCGGTTTTTATCATCGCCAAACTTCACCTTAATCTTATCCAAAAAACGGCGGTTAATTTCGTAGATGATGTTCAGGTGACGAGGAAGTAAACTTCTGACCAATGAAACCGGCCACTTTTCTAAGGCTTCCGGCAGTAGGGTGTGATTCGTATACGCCATGGTGTTCACAGTGATGTCCCATGCCTTATCCCAGGTCATGTCCACATCGTCGAGAAGAACACGCATTAATTCCGGGATAGCGAGATTTGGATGAGTGTCGTTACATTGAATGGCAACACGTTCAGGGAGCTTAGTCCAGTCATCGGTTTGATTCTTAAACCGGCGCAAAATATCCTGCATAGAGGCAGAAACAAGGAAGTATTCCTGCTTTAGACGTAGTTCCTGGCCAACAAACATTTTATCATTTGGGTAAAGAACCCGCGTAATATTCTGTTCCAGCTGGTTGTCGCGAACAGCATCAATATATTGTCCCTGATTAAAGCTTTGGAGATCAATTGCAGTATCTGATTCAGCCTTCCACAAACGAAGGTTATTTACGATGCCATTATCATACCCTGGAATCGGAGTATCATAAGCTACGGCAAGTACTTTTTTGGTGTTCTCCCATTTATATTCAACCTCACCGTTGGGCTTTGAGAACATGTGCTGGTGGCCATAAAAATCCACCGGATATTGGATTTTAGGACGGACGACATCCCAGGGGTTCCCATATCTTAACCATAGGTCAGGCTTTTCAATCTGGAACCCATTTTCAATTTTTTGATAGAAAATTCCATAATCATAGCGAAGCCCATAACCGGTAGCAGGTACTCCAAGCGTAGCCATCGAGTCGAGGAAGCAAGCAGCAAGACGTCCAAGTCCTCCATTTCCAAGTCCGGCATCCCATTCTGCGTTACGAATTTCATCGTAATCCAATCCCAAGTCAGCACATGCATCGGCGACCTCCTGTTGAACATCCAGATTCACCACCATATTGTCCAGCAAGCGGCCAATCAGGTATTCCATAGACAAATAGTAAGCTCGCTTCACTCCTGTTTTGTGATAGGTCTGCTGCGTGTTAATCCATTTGTCATGGAGGCGATCCATCAGGGTAAGAACCACACTTCGGTAATTATCCCAATTGGTTCGCGAAAATTCGTCCTTAGCCAGGGTGTGGCGAAGGTGTAATTTGATGTCTTCTCTTAATGAATCTTTATTCAAGCCGGAGCGCACGGCTATTTCGTTTGAGTTCTTTTTGCTCATTGTCCTAAAATCTTGTTATTTCGATAAGTTAGTAAAGTAATATTAACCAAGTGATACAATCAGTATTCTTTTTTGTAGACTCCCAAATCCGGTTTGAAAAGCGGCCGGGTTATATTGGCTGAAAAGCCGAGCTTATGAAACGACTCATAGGCATTAATAGCAACAAAATCCTGCATAAAAATGCCAAAAACAGAGGAACCGCTTCCACTCATTGAAGCGTAACTGGCTCCGAAATCATAGAATTGATCTTTTAGGTTTCCAACTATCTCCAGGCGCGGAAAAACAGCAGGCTCTAAATGATTCTGAAGCAGGTAATGCCACTCTTCGATATCGTCTTCAAGAAGGATATTTCTAAGGGAAAAGTCAGGCTCACCTAATGGCTGGCAGTATTGATATGCTTCCGGCGTTTTACTCTCAATGTTAGGAAACACGGTTACAATATGCGCATCAGGTTGAATATCAAGACGCTCAATTTCATCTCCCAAACCGGTTCCTATTCCGGGCTTCCCATGTATAAAAAAAGGGACATCGGCTCCTAGTTGCTTTCCAAGCCTTGCCAGATCATCAATTGAAAGCCCGAGGTTGGCAATTTTATTGATCATTCGGAGCGTTGTTGCGGCATTACTACTCCCCCCTCCAAGTCCGGCACCAGCAGGAATATTTTTTTGAACAGATACTTTGAATTCATCACGAAGCCCGGCTTCTTTTTGTAGGATTTTGACTGCTTTTACAATCAGATTTGAATCATCCACGGGAATTTTTTCATCACTCATCACCAACTCCATTCTTGCTGACGGAGTTACTTCAAACCGGTCATTCCATTCAATAAAACAAAAACCTGTCTCAATGGTATGATAGCCATTAGGAAGCCGCTCGAGCACATTAAGCCCAAGGTTAATTTTCGCGTATGAGTTAGATATCCAGAGATCTGACATAGTTATGAGTTTTGAGAGATAAGTTTTGAGGAGAGCATTTTAACTAACCGAACCCCCGCTTTATAAATTTGTTTCTCTGTCGCTTTTTTCACTTTAAAAACCTCTCCTTATTCTTCATCATATACTCATAAGCTGCATCGTGGTCGTTGGGTATTTCCCCATTCAGGATGGCTTCTTTCACTGCATCTTTAATATCCCCAATGGTTTTCGAGGGCTTTAGGTTTAGGGCTTGCATAATTTCCTCACCCGATAACGGGTTCTTCCAGTTTCTGATACGGTCTTTCTTTTCAACTTCTTTAATCTTTTGTTCAACCCTGTTAAAATTCTCCTGAAACCGTTCAACTTTATTCTCGTTTTTGCTAGTGATGTCGGCCCGGCACAAGGTCATCAGGTCGTCGATATAATCACCAGCATCAAAAATGAGGCGCCGTATAGCGCTGTCACTCACTTCATCCGAAACCAATGCAATAGGGCGAAGATGTAAACGAACCAACTTTTGAACATACTTCATGCGTTCATCCAGTGGAAGATTTAATCGCCTGAAAATCCGTTTTGTCCACTTAGCTCCGAGGGCATCATGTCCGTGGAAAGTCCACCCAACCTGTTCATCAAAGCGTTGAGTTGGAGGTTTGGCAATGTCATGCATAATAGCTGCCCACCTGAGCCACAGGTCATTGCTCATTTCAGCTACATTATCAAGCACCTGAAGAGTGTGCCAAAAATTGTCTTTGTGCCGAAGTCCGTTAACTTCTTTTACCCCGTGCAAATCCACCATTTCAGGAAAGAACTCATTAAGTAAACCGGTTTTAAAAAGCATGGTAAAACCTGTAGAAGGTTTTTTTGCGAGGATAATTTTATTGAGCTCCTCGATAATTCGTTCTTTGGAGATGATATTAATCCGCTCGGCCATATCCGTAATGGCCTTGAAGGTTTCTCCGTGGATGTGGAAGTCGAGCTGTGTTGCAAAGCGAATAGCACGCATCATGCGGAGAGGATCATCGCTAAAAGTCTGTTCCGGATCTATAGGTGTACGTATAATTCCCGCCTTCAAATCCTTCATTCCTTCAAAAGGGTCATTCAGAACTCCGAAATCATCTTTATTAAGTGACCACGAAAGCGCATTGATTGTTAAATCCCTGCGAAGCTGATCGTCTTCAAGAGTTCCATCTTCCACAATGGGTTTGCGTGAATCTCTCCGGTAACTTTCTTTTCGCGCACCTACAAATTCCAGTTCAAGACCACCCATCTTAACCTGGGCAGTTCCAAATTGATTATACACAGCAAGCGATGAATTGGGTAAAGCCTTGTGGACTTCTTCTGCGAGCTTAATTCCCGAGCCAAGTGTAACAAAATCTATATCTGGATCATCTTTCAAACGATCCAGATAATAGTCGCGAACATATCCTCCAACAACATAAACAGGCTGATTTAATTCGGAGCCGATTTTGCTTATTGTGTGAAAAGCCGAGGCATGAAGTTTCGGTATGTCGTACTCTAATTCCATAGTTTGGAAAGATAGGAATGTTCAGGATGGCTTTCAGGACTAAGGGAATTTTAATTTCATATAAAAAGCTAGAAATTGTAACATGCATAAAATTAAACGGGATGTAGTATGAGTTTTCCTACAAACTGGCTGATTGCCACCAATGGAAGTAAATTTGCCAGTGCAGCAGTAAAGCACGCGGGTTTGTTAAGTGCAGAATTAACGAATAAGCCAAAGGTTACTATTCTTGTAATAGCCACAGAAAAAGAAACGGAAGATATCGCTCTTGGTATCGTGGAAATGGCAAAGTTTCTTTTTGAAGAAGAAGGCGGTCAACAAGTTGAGCCCATACTCGAAGTTCGGATTGGAGAGCCCGGACCTACCATCGTTGAAACTGCAAATGAGTTAGGTTGCGATCATATTCTTATCGGGGGGGCGGACTTCAAATGGGATATCCATGATGACAAACCAGGTGGAGTAAGTAACTTCATCATCGCCCGTTTCGATGGGGTTATTACCGTTGTTAAGTAAATTAAACCCCGGCTTCTTTTATCACCTTTAGAGTTTTCTCAAACCCTTCTTTTGCAACTTCCAAGGGATCTCTTTGATGATATTCCGGATTGTATAGCTCTAAAGAAATGCATCCCCTAAAGCCGGTAGCATATAAATCTCTCAGAATTTCAGGGAGAGGAAGAACGCCATCGCCTGGAAATACCCGGTCGGCATCTGCCAGATCATCGGGAGCTTTGTGTCCGGGCGCGTCCGCAAACTGAAAAATTGCTATCGCGTCCCCATTGATAAGTTTAAGCCCATTAAATCCACCTTCCGTAATATACATGTGGTAGGTATCCGGGATAATTTTGGCATTGGGATGGTTTGAGTCTAATGCCACCTGCATGGCTTGTCCCATAGATTTTAGGGGAAAGAACTTCACAAAAACAAGGGCAGCTTCTAATCCGAATTCTTCTTCTGCAATTTCTAATACAGTTCGGTAGCGTTGAGCTACTTTTTTGACATCATACCCCTCACCAACGGTATTTGGGATAGTTTGGATATGCTGAGATCCAATTGCTTTTGCAAGCCTCATTCGGTTTCGGGTTCCCTCCAGCGATTCTTCGAATTCCTTATCTCCAGGTGGAATCGCATTCCATAAACCAATCACGCTAGGTACAAAAAGCCCAAGCTCTTTTATTCGGGCTCCTAGTTTTTCTACATCACCGCCTTCTTTCTCATAGCTAATTAATTCCCTATCCCAAGGCTCAATAGCATCGTAGCCTGCTTCTGCAGCTATCTCTACTTTTTCTTCTAGACTTGCAGGTAAAATGGTGTAGGTGTCTAAACAAATTGGCCAGGGACTTTCTCCATTTTGCCACCTTTTTTCGGTTGATGGCTGACTGGTTTCTGCTGTATTAAAAAGGGAGGCGCCCAGTGTGCCCGCAGCTCCAAGCGTAAAGAATTTTTTGCGATCCATGAATAGAAAATTAATGAAATAGCAGATTATTAAAACAAATTGACTAAATCAAAAAAAGAGAACTAAAAACCAATTTTTTCGAAAAGATTTTCATCTCCATGCAGGAAGGGCTGAATTCTTGAAAGCCAATAATTTCTTACATCCGCCGAAGCTCCTTGAACTTGAGTATCTCCCCAGGTATTGGATGGATCACCTTCTTCCCAATCGACATTTATGTAGGTAAAAGCTTTAATAGATTCATTGTTTTCTATTAAACTAAACACATTCTGGAACCAAATACTATTTGGGATTACCCAGTTCGGGTCTCTTTGGTTACTCGTTTTAATAGCCGCAGATTCAGCGATCATAACTGGTTTCTTATGATCATCTGCGAACGATAGTAGGTATTGTATAACCAAGTTTTCATTCAAGTTACCCCAGCCGGTTCCAAAAATAGAAACGGCTACCCAATCAACATATTCATCGCCAGGGTACCAAAGCTCCTGATTAATTTCAGTTTGCAGAGCAGGATATTCTTCGGGGTAATTTTGGGTATCGTAATAGGCTTTTACTCCCCAGGAATGCCATACATAAGCAACGTTATTTACACCTTGTTCTCTCATCATATCTACAAAATATTTGTATGCAGCGATGTACTTTTCTGGTGGATATGCATTATGGGCACCATCAAATTCGTAGCCAAAACGAAGGAAAATGGGACGTCGAATCCCTTTACATGCATTAGCAAGATCAATGATATTTTCATCATGTTCGCCATTTACTATTTCATCGAGATAGTAACCGGGGGAGCCATATTCCTTTAGACCTGTCCAGATTGCTAGTTGTAAAGTGGTATTAGGGTATTTATTGAGAAACTGAGAGTACCTGACTAAATCACTTAAAGGTTGTGGACTAGATAAGCTGGTGTAAAATGCAAAACCGGCAGGTAATGGGGTCGACTTCACATCTCTGAGATAATCCTCTATATACTCCTCGCTCGCCTGTCCCAAAATGAAAAGCCGATCCCCATCGGAAGGCGCGAAAGTTTTTTGACTTATTCCAAATGGTTCACCCTCAGTGGATGTAGGTTCACAAGCGTGAAATAACAGCAACAAAGAAACTATAGATATAAAAGTAGTGATGAGCCTCACAATTTTGAGTTACCCGATTTCAACAGAAGAATGGTCTCCGATATCAATTTTCCCAGTAACATTTCTAACGGATGTGTGCGCTCCAATAGTTGAACCTGATGTTTCCACACCTTCCAGAGAAGCGTGATCTCTGATAATAGTATTATCGATTTTTGAATTTTTGATGGTTGTATCGGTTTCGATACTCACTTTAGGTCCAATGGTACAGTTTTCTATTTGAACTCCATCCGCAATAAACACCGGAGAGATAATGGTTGATCCGGGATACTTCGATTCATCAACTTGTTGATTTTCTTTGGCTACAATCTCACCGGTAGTTTCCAGCCAGGCAGGTAATGTTCCACAATCAAGCCACTCATCTACCGTGGCTATTTTGAAGACCTTACCTTCGTTAATCATATTGTCAAGTGCTTCGGTCAAAAAATATTCCCCGCCCGGGCCTTTAATATCTTCATCAATTACCCGATTAACCTGACGCTTTAGCTCTTCTCCATCTTTAAAATAGTAGACTCCAATTATGGCGAGATCAGAAATAAATTCCTGAGGTTTCTCGACAAAGCCGGTAATGGTTTCACCTTCATGAACAGCAACGCCAAAGCGTGATGGGTCCTCAACCCTTTTTAACCAAATAACACTGTCTGCACCTTCAATATTGAAAGTTTCTTTGCTATCAAAGAGGGTATCGGCAAAAGCGACAATTACTTCTCCCTCAAGATCATCACTTGCACAAGCCACAGCATGAGCCGTTCCAAGTGCAGGAAATTGCACTCTGAATGTAGCTTTAGCATCGTGTCGATCACTCATTGCAGAAAGCTGGTCTTTGATATCCTGCCCAAAATCAGGTCCCAGAATGTATACGATTTCCTCAATCTTGCGGTCCAGTGTTCGGATAAATGTTTCCACAAGCCGTTCTATAATCATTGTTCCGGCTACAGGAAGTAGTGGCTTTGGCACCGTGTGAGAATGTGGACGAACACGGGTGCCACGACCCGCCATTGGGATAATTAATTTCATATCTTAGATGTGATTTTAGGAAACTTATTCATTCTGAAAGAGTGAATATACCGCAGCGAATTTTTAAATTCGAACCTGATTTAGAAAACAATAAAAGATCATACTAACCTAACACTTCCCTGATTGTACTACACAGTTCTTGACGCACTATCGATTGTATTCTGTCTACTTTTTGTACGTTTTTTTTGGTACAGAACCCGGTTTTTTCTGCATGTTTTTCAGCAGGTAGGGTACAAACAAAATGAGTATTGGCATTGGTTAAGAGATAACTGGGAGAGAAAGGTGATTCCGGCTGACCTCGCCATATTCAATCTGTTTCTGTTTGGTCTGGTGGTTGGTCTTGAGTGGCTAGATATAGAAATTACCAATTCTTCTACCGCGGTAATTCTATTTCTACTTTCATTCTTCTGGTTTGGAACAGTAAAAAAATATAGGTCAGAAAAGGTGAAAAAACCGCTGGTATTCACTTCAAGAATGAAGAGGCTGACGATACCTGTTGTATTGATTGCTTTATTCATTCCAGCATTTTTCACTGTTTGGACTTATAGCGGACTGTTTCCTTTCTTATGGGTCTCAGTTCCAACATATGATCCGGGACTTCTTTCTTTTGATGTGATCTTACTAGTATTTGGGTGGATATTTGGGGCGTTACTTCTACCTTTTCTAATCTTTATCGGCAGTTCCATTACAAAACCTATTGAAAGAAGTATTCAAAACGGTTTCAAAAAACAGGCTCGGAAAAAAATAGCTTCGATGCCTCATTTGAAAATAATTGCATTAACCGGCAGCTATGGTAAAACAAGCACGAAATTTATGGTTCGGGACTTGTTGAAAGAACGCTACAGTGTCTGCTCAACCCCAGGGAGTTACAACACCCCAATGGGAATCTGTAAAGTGATTAACAACGATCTTCAGTCACATCATCAAATTCTGATTCTGGAAATGGGCGCCAGATACGAAGGAAACATTCAGGAACTTTGTGATATAGCTCAGCCTGATATTTCAATTATTACAAATGTAGGGGTTGCACACCTTGAAACATTTGGCTCTCAGGATGTGATAGCAAGAGAAAAAGGAAAATTGGTAGATAATCTGAAATCAGGTGGGGTAGCTATATTAAATGCCGATGATCCCCGGGTATCTAAAATGGGAGAAGGCAGACCCGAGATTAAGCGGGTTCTAGTTGGGTTGAATCAGGGAGAAATTACAGCCGGAGACATTTCTTATGATACATCCGGCTCTGCTTTTGAAGTTAGTTTTGGAGAAGAAAAAGAACAATTTCAGACCCGCTTACTGGGAGCACACAATGTTCAGAATATGCTTTTGGCTATTGGAGCGGCTCATCATCTTGGTATCAGACCAAAAACGATGGCAATAGCTGCAAAAAGTATCGAGCCAATAGAGCATAGATTAGAACTAAAACAGCAAGGCGATATTTTTATCATAGATGACGCTTTTAACTCCAATCCGGTTGGTGCAAAAAATGCAGTAGAAATTTTGGGTCAGTTTAAAAGCGGGAGCCGGATAATTATAACCCCTGGCATGATAGAACTTGGTGATATCGAATATGAAGAAAACAAACATTTTGGGAGAGCTATCGCCAAAGCAAAGTTAGATTTGGTGATCTTGGTTGGGGAAGAACGGGCTAAACCTATTAAGGATGGGATTGAAGAAGCGGAGGAATCAGCTCAAAATGTGAAAGTGGTAAACAGCCTGTTTGAAGCAAATGATTTGGTAAGAGAATACGCCAAACCAGGAGATGTGATTTTGTATGAGAATGATCTTCCGGATGTATATAATGAAGGTTAGCTAGGGATTTTATTTTAGTCACTCAGAGCGAAGCGAAGAGTCTGCAAGAATGTAGAAAAAGCAAGGTCTCAATTGTGCAGATCCTTCGGATGTATCCTCAGGATGAATCAATAAGTCACCCCAAAGCATCAGGGAGTTTTCACAAACATAAAACCAGCTAGAATTTGACTTTGAAGATCCATCACTTCCACTTTGGATGACCTTTGATTACGTTTACTCATATCGGATTGCTTCTGCAGGTTGTATTTCCGAAGCTCGTTTGGAAGGAAACCAACTTGCGGCGAGGCATAAGAACAGGCTTCCCAAAAGTACAATTGTGACGTCCATCAATTGAACATCCACGGGATAGGCATTAATAATAAATGCGGATGAAAGCTTGATGATACCAAACTCCTGTTGTAACCAGCAGAGCAGGAAACCGATTGAACCTCCGATGCCACATCCGATTAATCCGATATAAAGCCCCTGTTTTCTGAAAATGGATTTGATGCGAGCTTTCGAATATCCCATTGAAACGAGAATTCCGATATCTCTTCTTTTTTGGATCACAATCATGGTAAGTGATCCAATGATGTTGAGTACTGCCACTACTACAATAATCATGAGGATAACATAAGCCGCCCACTTTTCGAGGTTCATTACATCATACAACGGCTTTTGAAGATCATACCATGTAGATATAGAGTATTCATCTCCGAGCCTGGCCTGTAGCGTTTTTTTAACTGATTCGGCTTCTTCGTTGTCGTTTAATTTTATATCGATTCCAGATATTCCATTTCTGGCATTAAAGAGTCGTTGAGCGGCTTTCATATCAACAAAAACCTGGGGGCCATCGGCCACTTGCTGCAGAAAATAAGAACCCCGAACATCAAAACGGTAAGACCTGGGAACCGTGATTTGGGTTAGGGCTTTCTTCATCCCTGAAGCACTTAGCAGAGCAATGTCGTCTCCTGTACCGAGTAGCATGTCAGAGCGAATTTGTTCAGGGATTACCACGCCTGGTTTACGGTTCCGAACCGCTACCTCAAATACACCTGAAGTAACACTTTCTTTTATATTTACCAATTCAAAGAAGCGGTTGGTATCAATGCCCCTTACATCTACAACTGTATTTCGGTCATCGCCATAACTGAGTAAGGCTTTTCCCTCAACGTAAGGAGAATAGATTTTGACTTCAGGAATCGAATTTAGTTCATCAAGCAACTGCTGATTTTCTGTAAAAACAGTACCTGATGCAGATTCTATTCGAATATCAGGATCGTAGGAAAGTAACAGGTTTTTAATTACATCAAAAAAGCCATTAAACACCGAAAGCACTACAATTAAAAGGGCAGTACCAATAGTTACTCCGGCAATACTTATATAGGTAAGCGTAGAGATTAGTGAAATATGTTTGCGGGAGAAAAGATACCTCCTCGCTATAAAACCTGTGTTATCCATTAGTCAAAAATAGACAATAAGCGCCTTCAAAACACTCCGAAATCAGCTGAAACGCTTTATTGTAAAATTCTTATATTTTCGCCCCTTCTAACAAACTAACTATGAGCGAAACACTTTCGAAAGAAATCATTGAAACGATATCAGATGGCTCCCATGGAGATCCGTTTTCAATATTAGGGCTTCACAAGATCAACGTTGATAAGAAAGAAAAACTTGTGCTTCGTGTGTTCCGACCTGAGGCAAAGAAAGTTAGCGTAAATGTTGGTTCTGCTAAACCTATAGAGTTAGAAAGAGTTTCACAAGAAGGACTTTTTGAATATGTATTCCCAAGGCGCAAAAACCGATTCGAATATACCGTAACTATTACGCCCTATGATGGAGAGGAATTTACTGTAAACGATCCCTATGTATATGGTTCGTTGATTAGTGATTTTGATTTGCAGCTCTGGGGAGAAGGAAACCACCACAAAGCCTATACATTCATGGGCGCGCATCCTAAGGATGTAGATGGAGTAAAAGGAACTCATTTTGTAGTTAGTGCTCCAAGCGCGACTCGTGTTAGTGTGATTGGATCTTTTAATAATTGGGATGGGCGAGTTCATAGAATGAGAAAATTCCACGATCAGGGCTTATGGGAGATATTCATTCCACATGTTGGAGAAGGTGATTTTTACAAATACGAAATTAAATCTCCTGTTCAGGATCCACCACTCAAAAAAGCTGACCCATTTGCTTTCAGTTCGGAACTTCGCCCCGGTACTGCATCCAAAGTGTGCAATCTTGATGGGTATAAATGGGGGGATAAAAAATGGACAGATAATCGCTCTGAGATTCAGGCTCATGATAAACCTATTTCGGTTTATGAAGTGCATGCAGGTTCCTGGAAAAGGAAATCCGGGGAAAAGCCTGGGTTTTTAAGTTACCGTGAGTTGGCGAAGGAACTTGTACCTTACGTTAAAGAGATGGGATATACTCATGTTGAGTTACTCCCGATAGCAGAACATCCCTATGACCCTTCTTGGGGCTATCAAATTACAGGCTATTATGCGCCCACAAGCCGCTTTGGCTCCCCGCATGACTTTATGTACTTCGTGGATGAGTGCCATAAAGCAGATATTGGCGTTATTGTGGATTGGGTTCCGGCTCATTTTGCAAAAGATGACCATGGCTTGCGTAGATTTGATGGAACAGGATTATACGAGCATGAAGACCCGCGTCAGGGAGAGCATAAAGACTGGGGCACCTGCATCTTCAATTTTGGGAGAACCGAAGTTCAAAACTTTTTGATTTCAAACGCTCTGTATTGGTGCGATCAATTTCATATAGACGGACTCCGGGTAGATGCGGTAGCATCTATGCTATATCTGGATTATTCGCGTGAGGAGGGAGAATGGATTCCAAATAAATACGGTGGACGGGAAAATATTGAGGCAATAGAATTTTTACGCCGCTTCAACGACTCCGTGCACCATCACTTTCCGGGAACCATTACATTTGCTGAAGAATCCACCTCCTGGGGAGGGGTGTCGCGCCCAACCGAAACAGGGGGCTTAGGCTTCGATTTCAAATGGAATATGGGCTGGATGAACGATACGCTGGCTTATATTGAGAAAGATCCGATATATAGAAAATTTCATCAGGGCGAGCTTACCTTTTCGATGATTTATGCTTTTAGTGAGAACTTTACACTTCCTTTTTCTCATGATGAGGTGGTACACATGAAGCAGGCTATGCTGGCAAAAATGCCCGGAGATGACTGGCAGAAGTTTGCCAACCTGCGCTTACTTTATACCTATATGTACGCCCACCCAGGAAAGCAGTTATTATTTATGGGATGCGAATTCGGGCAATGGGAAGAATGGAGTGAATCAAAATCCCTGGATTGGCACTTACTGGATTGGCAAAATCACCAGGGAATACAGTTGTTAGTGAAAGATCTGAATAGGCTCAATAAAGACGTCCCTGCTCTTCATGAGGTTGATTTCGATTGGAGAGGTTTTGAGTGGTTGGATATTAATGATGCAGAAAACAGTATCATTTCATTTATCCGAAGGGCAAAAAATCCTGAAGACTTTATCATCACGGTGCTAAATTTCACCCCTACTGTTCATTACGAGTATACCATAGGAGCGCCTGTAGCCGGAGAGTATGAGATTATCATGAACAGTGATTCAGAATTTTATGGAGGAAGTAACGTTGGGGATGCTGTACTTACTGCCGAATGGAACGAGTGGCAAAATCAACCTGCACAAATTAAAGTAACTATTCCTCCTTTAGCTGGAATAATATTAAAACTAAAGAAGTAAGCTAATATGAGATTTCCGCGTTCTTGTGGCACGCTTGTACACCCTACCTCTTTTCCGGGGAAGTACGGGATTGGTGATTTTGGTCATGAAGCCAGAGTATTTTTAGATTTCCTTGAACGAACCAGCCAAACGATCTGGCAGGTTTTGCCTTTAACTCCCACCGGATACGGCAACTCACCCTATGCCAGTTTCTCCGCTTTTGCAGGAAACCCATATCTAATCAGTCCTGATATATTAGTTTCTAAGGGATTGCTTACTAAAGCAGAAGCCGCAAAAACAGAGTTACCTGCTAAAGTTGAAGTAGATTATGATAAGGCGTTTTCAAACAAAGATGCGCTCTTTAAGATTGCCAGCGAGCGATTTTATGCTAATTTAAGTGCAGGAGACGAAAAAGAATTCAAAGCTTTTAAAAAAGAAAACACACATTGGTTGGATGATTATGTGCTGTTTATGGCGTGTGCTCTGCATTACAAAAAACAACCCTGGAATACTTGGGATAAAGACATAGCGCAACGCAATCCAGAAGCGTTAAAGGCATATAAAAAGAAGTTCAAAGATGAGATAGAGCTCCAGTACTGGATGCAATACGAGTTCGATAATCAATGGATGGATCTTAAAAGATATGCAAATAAAAAAAATATTCGGGTAGTTGGTGACATCCCCATTTTTGTGGATCACAATAGTTCAGATGTATGGGCAAATCCAAAATATTTTGAAGTTGATGCACAAGGGAATCGGGTTCTTGTAGCAGGTGTGCCTCCGGATTATTTCAGTGAGACGGGTCAGCTATGGGGGAATCCTCAATACAACTGGAAAGAATTAGAGAAGGATGGCTTCTCCTGGTGGGTTGATCGTTTTAAGCACATGTTTAAAACCTGTGATGCAATCAGGGTAGACCATTTTCGGGGATTTGATGAGTACTGGGAGGTAAAAGCGGATGAAAAAACAGCCATTGACGGGAAGTGGGTTCAAGGTCCTGGCGAAAAACTATTTGATACCATTCTCAAAGAGTGCGGAGAGCTCCCGATTATCGCCGAAGATTTAGGCTTTGTAACAGATGGGGTGGAAAAACTGAGAGACAAATATGCGTTCCCTGGAATGAAGATTATTCAATTCGCCTTTGACGCTGATTCAAAAAACGCATTTTTACCACATAATTATGTTCAAAACAGCGTGGTATATACAGGAACCCATGATAACGATACTACTATAGGGTGGTTCAATCAGGCTCCTGAAGGAGAGAAGCACCGGGTTAGGATTTATACGAAATCTGATGGAGCAGAAATAAATTGGGAATTTATTCGTCTTGGTATGCTCTCAGTATCCGATCAGGCAATTTTTCCTTTGCAGGATTACATGAATTTAGATGGCGCTCACAGAATGAATTTCCCGGGAACTTCATCAGGTAACTGGTTGTGGCGATACACTGATGCAATGTTTTCTTCTTTAGATGAAGACCGTATTCGCTTTTTGATAGGCTTAAGTAACCGCAAAAATGATACGTAAAAGCTAACCTTTAAAAGAATTGCCCTTTTTAGTATATTGGGTGCTTGGATTTAGAATTATTTTATTATGCCATTTTCACTTAATAATCTTCCAAAAAGATCGGAAAAACCCAGAAAGGAAGGGATAACACTAGTACTCGATAAAGGGTATAGTGTCCGGCAGGCTGAAGATTTTTGCTCAGTATGTGCTGATTATACCGATGTTGTTAAACTTGGTTGGGGAACATCTTATGTTACTCCAAATCTGGAAGACAAGATAAAAGTATATACCGGTGCGGGTATACCTGTATATTTTGGAGGCACTTTGTTTGAAGCGTATTTACTGCGTGATCAATTAGGTGCCTACAGAAAGTTGCTTGAGAAGTATGAAATTAAATCACTGGAAGTTTCCAATGGAACTATCTGGATTTCGGATGACAAAAAGCAGAAGATCATTAAAGAGCTCAGTAAAGATTACACCGTTTATTCTGAGGTTGGCAGTAAAAACCCTAACGAAATAATTCCCCCCTATAAATGGGTTAACGTTATTAAGCAAGAATTAGAGGCCGGTGCTTGCAAGGTAATTTGCGAGGCGCGTGAAAGTGGTACTGTTGGAGTTTTTCGCCCAAATGGAGAAATACGTTCTGGACTAATTGAAGAAATTACCGATCAGATTCCAGTAGAAAATCTCATTTTTGAAGCTCCCCAAAAAGAGCAGCAGGTATGGTTTATCAAAAAATATGGTAGCAATGTTAATCTAGGTAATATTCAACCAGAAGAAGTTATTCCGTTGGAAACGTTACGGCTCGGTTTGAGAAGCGATACGCTAATGGATTTCTACTCACTGGATGAAGACAATGAACTAGATCAAGTAATAAAAGAGAACAAAATCTCTAACGAAGAGTAAGTAGAACACATTTATGAAAATATTATACGCAGCGGCTGAAATTTCCCCTTTTGCAAGAATGACCTATACAGCCGATTTGCTTCGGTTTTTACCGGCATCATTGCAGGATAAAGGCTTCGAAATTCGAATTTTACTACCAAAATACGGTACTATCAATGACCGGCGAAACAGGCTCCATGAAGTAATTCGCCTATCAGGAATTGAGGTTGAAGTAGGCGATACTAAAGAGAGTATGAAAATAAAAGTGGCTAGCATTCCGAATGCTAAGTTGCAGGTTTATTTTCTTGATAACGATACCTACTTCAAGCGTAAAGGATTGTTCAAAGACCCCAAGAATGATGAATTTTATCCAGATAATGATGAACGGCTTGCTTTCTACAATAAAGGGGTACTTGAAACAGTTATGAAGCTCGGTTGGGAGCCGGATATTATTCACTGCCACGACTGGCCGGCAGGATTAATCCCGCTTCTGGTTAAAACAAAATATAAGGACGAGAAGATTTTCCAGAACACCCAGGTGGTCTACAATCTTCATCATCCGGAAAATGAAGGAACTGCTGATACAGCGAAAATTTTAGAATTGCTCGGTTTACCTGAAGATGTTGACATCAACAAGTTAACAGATAACGGTAAAGTTGATTTATTGAAACTCGGCTTGATGTTCAGCGATCATGTTGTTACCGGTAACTACCTGAAAGATGAATTCGATGAAGTATTCAAGGAATTGAATATTACGCCGAAACAAATTCAAGGATCTCCGGAAGACGTATCAAGCAAGTTTTCAGACTATTACAAAGTCATAGCCGAATAAAAAGAGAATTATTTAATGCACATTAACACTAAAGCTGCCAGATTCTGGCAGCTTGCTTTTTCTATAATCATACTAAGTACTTTTATTGGTTGCCAGGACCCAGGAACTCTGGGAGGGGGCTTTATAGATAAAACAGATATAGATATTGACACCCTTCTGGTTACAAACCTGACTTCATCAAATCAAGACGCATACCTGGGTCGCCTTGGCCGCTCGGCTATTGGGAGTTTCGACGATGGCTTGTTCGGCGAGATAGAGTCAGTATCATTTTTTAAGCCGTCAATTTTTCGTCCGGCAGATACCGTGGTTTTTGATGCCAACACAATATTTAAATTACAGCTTCAACTTCAGGAAGGGGAAGTTTATGGCGATACTACCCAGACGGGCACGTATTCTATCTATCGTGTAAACTCTCTATGGAGAGGTTCAGCTTTCCGCAACAGTATGTCCATCAGTTTTGATGAAGCAGAGACGATAGGTCAATTCTCTGATGCCGATGCTGATACAAGTGGAGTTGTAGAAGTAGAACTTTCGGGATCCTGGAAAGATGACTATATACCCTTTTTTAACGAACCAGACTCTACTCGAGACGACATATACAAACGAAATGATTTTGGTCTGGTTATAGTACAGGATGCAGGTATCAACAAAATTATATATGCGAACTATTCACTCTCTAATATCCAGGCTATTGCTGAGGACACTACGTCTCATTTTATTCTCGATTGGGGGTACGATTTAGACAGAACAGGTGCCACTGTTGACCCGGAAAGGATTATGTTGCAGACCACATTTAACAATATACTAAGATTGGACTTGTCTGCTTTAGCTGATGAGGTAAGTGACATCAATTTCGTACGAGCAGAGTTAGTATTTAGCAGAGACACACTAAATCTGAGTAACACATTACAGCAAGATGAGGTACGCTCTCCTTCTTTAGGATTAGGATTGTCGATTGGGCCGCTTGATGATGTCGCTTACGAAGTGGCTTTTGGGAGCATTGATTTGTCAGCTGCCGCTCGGGATGATGGCACCTATCGATATAACATCACCAATATACTGAACAGCTATATTCATGGTGAGCTTACAATAAATGATCTTTATCTATATTTAAGCGCAAATCAAGGCACGTTAGCATATACCTCGTTATATAATGCAGGAGCCGATCCGGAACTTGCACCGAGAGTAATATTATATGGACTGGAATCAGGAGTGAGATGAAAAAACAAGGTTTAATGAAAATATTTGCGTTTTTAAGTGCTATCGCACTAGTTCCTTTTTTAGTGCAAGCTCAGGATTCTGATGAAGGTATTGGTGGTTCACCATATTCTGTATTTGGTCTTGGAATGCCACAGGATATTACCTCTGATAATTTTAAAGGTCAGGGGATTTTGGGCGTATCCGGTATTACCCAGGAAATGACGAGTTTATCAAACCCGGCATTGTGGAACAGATCTTATTATACGCAGGCATTTACCGGGCTAAATCTGAGTAAATTTAATTTGAAGACAAGTTCCGGCGCCGAAGAAACTTCTAACTTTGGTTCTGGTTACCTACATACACTATTTCCTATTTATCCAGGTAAATTAGGACTCTCAGTTAGCCTTTATCCTGTAACCCGGACAAATTACCGATTTGCTGACTCCGGCACTTTTATGGCATCCGCTTCTGATACGGTAGCATTTGCGAATGAAATCAGAAATAGCGGCGGCTTGAATAAGTTTGAAGTTGGTTTTGGTTTAAAACTAACAGAACACATCTCGGTTGGATATGCTCCATCAGTAGCCTTCATGACCTTGCAAAGTGATGAATCATTCACCTTCAGTTCAGCCTCTTTTAACGCACAGAATCAACGGGTAAATAATACCGGGGTAGCTTTTTCCCAGCGATTCGGGTTATCGGCGTTATTCGAAAGTGTGCTTAGTGAAACCGATAGAATCGCTTTGGGAGCAACTCTGACTCTACCATATACCATCGGAACAAAGTCTAGTTTTAAGGTAACGAAAACAATAGATGGAGTTGATGAAGAAGTTGATTATACATCATCTGTTCCCATTTCAGAAGCCGATGTTTCTGTTCCGCTTGGGGCTTCATTTGGGGTAGGTTATGGCCCCTCTCAGTATGTAAATTTTGCTATAGAAGGAATTTATCAGCAGTGGAGCGAATATTCTAATGGCTTAGCTTCTTCTCAGGAAACATTTTTAAAAGACCGATGGAAACTTGGGTTTGGAGGACAGTTTCATCCATACAAAAAAAATTCATCCTCTTTTTTTTCAAGATTTAAATATTCCGGTGGGCTATCTTATGACACAGGTCATTTGACTATTCAAGGGAATGACATTAATACTCTGTGGATTAATACAGGTTTGGGGATTTTATCAACAAGAACATCTTCTATTGATATAAGCTTCCAGTATGGCTTCAGGGGAACAACTAACAATAACTTAATAAAAGAACGGATTTGGGCGCTAGGTCTTTCTGTGAATTTGACCGAACTCATGTTTTTCCGTCAAAAGCTTAGATAATTCTATAGTAATAATTAATTGAACTGTAGAGTTAATACAATGCACTAATTAACTAAAATAGAAGCAATGAAACTATTAGCTACAATACTAGGGATTTTATTTGTGGGTTCATCTTTTGCTTACGCGCAGGATGATTGTAATCCGAACCCGCCTGATGGGATGCAGGAAATAGCCGCTTTTTCCATTTTTCAAGGGAACTACAATAACGGAGATTATCCATTTGCTTTAAGATACGGTCGTTGGATGATATGTAAAAAGCCAACAGAGATCGAAGGAATTCCTCCCGGGCGATTCAAGCTTTCCACTCAGTACACAAAGTTCATTAACATGTATACAGAGATTGGAAAGGGTAAAACGGATCCAAGCGAAAGAGAAGCCTATATTGATACAGCCTTAGCGCTATATGAAGAGAGTTTTGAGTTATTTGCGGAAACTCCTGAAGAAGAGTTTGAGCTTTATCAAAGAAGGGGTCGCTATTTTCTTGAAAACTATAATGCCATAGATGATGGTCTCCAAAAAGCATATGCAGACTTTGAAGCTATGTTTGAGCTCGATCCGGAGCGAACAACTACAACCGCCAATGGCTACTATATTCGAGTGACTGTTGAAAATATGGTTCGTCAGGATCGTAAAGATGAGGTGATTGCAATGATTGAAACAGCCACTTCTTTTGCCAGCCCTGAGATTCTGACATTCTTTGACGAAACACTCGAGAAGTTATTTGATGCCCCGGAAGAACGCCTTGAGTTCTTTGGTGGTAAACTTGAAGATAATCCCGACGATCTAGAAGCGTTAAGAAATCTAGCCGATGCTCAGGAAGATCTGGATATGCAGGACGAGTTGATGGTTACATTGAAGAAAATTCATGATCTGGAACCTACGTACGACAGCGCGCTTTCATTAGCCGATATTGAAAAAGGGAATGCACAGTATGCTGGAGCTGCAGAGCTTTACAAAGAAGCACTGGAAAAAGCTCCAAACGATCAGGCTAAAAAAGAAATCAATATTGATTTGTCTGATGTGTATGCGAGTATGGGACAGCTTCAAACTTCGAAACAGTACATTACTGCTGCCTTGAGGATCGATTCCAATTATGGATTAGCATACTTGAAGATGGCATCTATTTATGGTCAAGCCGTAAGCTCCTGCTCAGATGGGCGTAAACTTGAAGCAAAAGATAAAGTAGTGTACTGGGTAGTGGTAGATTACCTGAACAGAGCAAAACGTGTTGATGCTTCTGTAACCAACACGGTAAACTCTCAGCTTGCAACATACGAAGCAGTGACACCATCTACAGAAGATAAGTTCTTTACACTAGGCTATGAGGACGGCCAAAGTGTTAAAGTAGATAGTTCGTTGATGAGCTGCTATAGCTGGATAAATGAAACCACTACGGTTCGATAGTTTGCTATCAACCTAAACATTTGTATCTTTTCTCATCTTCTGATAAGATTTAGGTGCGGAGAAAACTCTCCGCACCATTTTTTTAAAGCTCTCCTTTTTATATCCAAAACAATACTGATTTCGATACTTCCACTAAGGAGAAAACACAATTTATTTTAATGGCACGGAAAAAGAATTACAAAAACCGTAATAAGAATCGTAATAACAATAACAAAAACAGAAACCGCAATAATAATAAGAAAGGCGGCAATGTTTTTATTCCCAAGTTTTACTGGAATAACAATCAAGGGGTGGCTGGTAAATATGCCGGAGTTCTGGAAATTAACTCGAAAGGTTGGGGCTTTATCCGAAAACTGGATTACGAATTTAGCTACAATCCTCAGGATCCTTTTTTGAAACCTGAAGAAGTAAAAGCACTTGATCTTAGACAAGGGTTGATTTTAGAAGGAGAGTTTGAGGAAGATAATCAGGGAAACAAGCATGTACACTCTGTTGAGTTTGTAAACAGAAAACCGTTGGAGTTTTGGACTAAATGCTCACGGTTTGAGCGGCAAACCCCCATTATGCCGATAGAATGGATTAAGATGGGAGAACATGCTGAAGATACAGAGATGCGTGTTATTGACTTGGTATCACCGATTGGTAAAGGGCAGCGTGCGCTAATTGTTGCACCTCCCAGAACAGGAAAAACCGTACTTCTTAAGCAAATCGCCAATGCACTATCTGCTCATCATGAAGACATCCACTTAAGCGTTTTATTAGTAGATGAAAGACCTGAGGAAGTAACAGATTTCATCCGTTCAACCGATGCAGAAGTATTTGCTTCATCGAACGATAAAAAGACACAGAGCCATATTCGAATCACAGAAATGGCACTTGGATACGCCAAGCGCAAAGCAGAGATGGGCGAAGATGCTGTATTGCTTATCGACTCCATGACCAGATTGGGACGAGCTTACAACGCGGTTCAAACCAATAGTGGAAGAACACTTTCAGGTGGTTTAGATATCAGAGCGCTTGAAATCCCTAAAAAAATATTCGGTTCAGCCCGTAAAATTGAAGGCGGAGGCTCGCTGACTATTATCGCAACGTGTTTGGTAGAGACAAATTCCAGAATGGATGATTTGATTTTTGAGGAGTTCAAAGGTACCGGAAATATGGAGCTGGTACTAGACAGAGAGCTTGCCAATGATCGTATTTATCCCGCCATCAACATTACAGCGTCAGGAACCAGAAACGAAGATAAATTCATCACTGATTCTCTGGAAGAGCGGAATATGGTTCGCCGGTATCTGCTGAAGAAATCTCCAAGAGAGTCGATGTTGGGATTACTGAAGGTGCTCAAAAACACGGACAGCAACGAAGAACTACTAAATCAGATCGCAGCCATCGCTTAATTTAATTACGGGAATTTGCAGGAGTAAGAACTCTTCCACTCAACGTACTCTGTAGTTTGCCTTGAGACAAAGCTGAAACTCCATTCACAAATACATACTCGATACCAGAGGAATGTTGATGTGGTTCAAAAAAAGTAGATTGATCCTGAATCTCATCTAAATCAAAGACAACGATATCAGCATAATACTCTTCCCTAATCAACCCGCGGTTCTGTATATTCATTATTTGAGCAGGTAAAGAAGTGGAAGAACGTATTGCATGAGCAACAGAAATAGTGTTGTTTGTGAGTGCATACTTAAAGATTTTCCGGGGAAAGGTACCATAAAATCGGGCATGGATATTATTTCCATCTTCAGGAAGTGTGATACTTCCGTCCGTAGTTGTGGCAGTCCATTGAGTTGCAGCGATGGCATTTAAGTCATCTTCATGCATAGAGAAACTTCGCAGTCTTGCTCCTCCTCTTCGGTTTTCAAAACCTCTTCTTTGCAATTCAATGACCATATCCTGTGGAGAAATTCCATTCTCCATAGCAAGTTCAGATATATTTTTTCCGATATAAGATGAATCAGGAAACTCGAAGACTACGATCCGTTCAGGTCCGCCGCGATACGCCAGAGAATGAGATATATCTGCATATAAAGCGGTAGTTAATTGCGGATCTTTCAAGGCTTCTTCTAAAGGTAATTTATAATTCCAAGGTTGGGTTGATTCAATCCCAAAACGATCAAAATCAAAGACCCAGTTAGGAAGTAAACGAGTATTACCATCGCTTCCACTGGTGTTATATGGATATTGATCGGCGTAAACAGAAACGCCCCGATTACGAGCTTGTTCGATTAACGAAATAGCAGCCCGACTGCCACCCCAATAATTCGCCCCTCTTGATTTTAGATGAGAAGCTACAACCGTGGCACCTGTTTCTTCTCCAATTCGAATAGTTTCTTCTACTGCATCTAGTAAAGTTGGAGGTGTAGGACTTTCATCGCTGGGTAACCAACGCATGGGCGTTTTAGCTTCACTTCGTTGATGGGAAATATATACACCACCAAAAGGCTCGATTTCTTCTACCAGAGCAATAACTTCTTCGGTATTACTCCACCGCCCCGGTTCGTATTCCAGTCCGGCTGACAGCCCAAAAGCCCCTCCTATGATGGCTTCCCGAACGATTGATTTTAATTCCTGAATTTCACCAACAGTAGAATATCGCTCGTTATCCTCTCCAAGTACTTTGAAACGAATAGAGTTATGACCAACCATAAGTCCGGCGTTCACACCAATACCGTTGGCTTCAAGGGTGCCGATTTGATCCCTTATTGGTTCTGTGGAAGAACGACCATCTTGATTTACAATGACGGTTGTAATTCCCTGAGAAATTAAATTAGGAGCGATCCTTCTGCGACGATCTTCTGAATCTAACCCTCTTCCCTCAGAAGCGGGATCCAATGCATGAGAATGGATATCGATAAAGCCAGGCGAAATATACAGACCTGTAATATCGATTATTTCGTCTGCCGAGGCGGAGCTCAGATCACCAATAGCTACGATTTTGTCATCAGAGATAGCAACATCAGCATAAAACCAAGGATTCCCAGAGCCATCAAAGACTCTTCCGTTCGTTAGGATGATATCATAACCCTGCCCAAATGATGCTAATGGGATCAAAGTACACAGGATGATAAAGAAGGATAGCTTTTTCAAAATGAGTGGATTATGCTACGGGCATGCTTGGGTCGATCTCATTAGACCATGCGGTAATTCCACCCTTAAGATTGTGTACGTTGGTAAAGCCTTCACTTTCCATGATGCTAACCGCTTTTCCACTTCTTCCACCCGAGCGGCACATCATTATGATTTCAGTGTCTTTATCAGCTTCGATTTCATCAAGACGGCTTGGCAATTCTCCTAATGGAATGTGTTGACCATCAAGATTAGAGACTAAATACTCCGTGTTTTCACGCACATCAACTAATACGAAATCAGCTCCGTTTTCTTTCTTTTCTTTAAGTTCCTGAACAGTTATTTCTTTCATTGTTTATTCGTTTTTGTATCGGTCTAGTTTAAAAGTTTGACCAAGATATAATTTTTTGGCCTTTTCGTCATTTGCTAAGGTGTCAGCATCCCCTTCCATCAATATCTTACCTTCAAACATCAGGTAAGCACGGTCGGTAATTGCCAAAGTTTCGTGGACGTTATGATCGGTAATCAGGATTCCAATATTCTGGTCTTTCAGTTTTGACACGATTTCCTGAATATCTTCTACTGCAATCGGATCTACTCCTGCAAAGGGTTCGTCCAGGAGAATGAATTTAGGGTTTGTAACCAACGCCCGGGCAATTTCTGTTCTGCGTCGTTCTCCACCTGATAAACTATATCCTTTACTGTTTACCACGGTTTGAAGTGAAAATTCTTCAATAAGACGATCACAGCGATCTTTAATCTCCTGTTTTGTATAATCCAGAAACTGAAGAACGGATTCTAAATTCTGTCGCACGGTTAGGTTTCGAAATACACTAGCCTCCTGCGCTAAGTAGCCAATTCCTTTTCGGGCGCGCTTGTACATTGGAGTTTGTGTAATGTTTTCTTCATTCAGAAAAATCTTCCCGGCATTGGGAGTCACCAAGCCTACCATCATGTAAAAAGTAGTGGTTTTCCCCGCTCCGTTCGGTCCAAGAAGTCCTACAATTTCTCCCTGCTCAACATTGATGGATACATCATCTACAACCGTTCGCTTACGGTAACGTTTTACCAGTCCCTGGCTGTGAAGTTTTAATGGTTGGAAATCGCTGCTCATGCAGTGAAGGTACTAAATCCTACGCTATCGACAAGGAATTTAGAATAGAATCGAAGATAGGTTTGCCATCTTCCGAACCGAGAATTTTTTCCATAGCTCTTTCCGGGTGAGGCATCATGCCTAACACGTTTCTGCCATCGTTGGTAATACCTGCAATGTTATCAATAGAGCCATTGAAGTTAGCTTCTTCGGTCAGGTTACCAACTTCATCACAATAACGGAAGAGAACCTGGTCTTTGTCCTGAAGTGATTTAAGACCATCATCACTGATGAAGTAATTTCCTTCCCCATGAGAAACAGGAATATTGAACACCTGCCCTTTTTCTAATCCTGAAGTGAAAAGAGAATCAGTAGTTTCACAGCGCATGTTGATATTTTTACACACAAAACGAAGTTTGTGATTGTGCATCATTGCACCTGGAATTAAGCTTGCTTCAAGCAAAATCTGGAAGCCATTACAAATACCCATGACAGGACCGCCTTTCTCCGCGAACTTCACCACTTCCTGCATAATAGGTGAGAAACGAGCAATAGCACCAGAGCGAAGGTAATCACCATAAGAAAATCCTCCCGGAACAATTAAAAAGTCGATGCCGGTGAGATCAGTATCTTTATGCCAGAGGAATTTCACTTCGCAATTCATCACATGCTTCATAGCATGATATGCGTCATGATCACAATTAGAGCCGGGGAATACGATTACGCCAAATGTTGCCACGTTTTATCCTTTTATTTCGGTAACGAGTTGAATTTCTTTTAAAACGCTGTCAATTCGAAGACATTCTTCAAACTCACCCTCATGAACCAATGCCTTACCTTCGTTATGAACCTGCCAGGTAAGTTTTTCGGCATGAGACAAAGAGCATCCGGTTGCTTTCATCAGTTGCTCAATTACTTCGTCAAATGTGTGAATGTCATCATCGTATAAGAAAAGGCGCCAGGGCGTTTTAACCTGCTCCTCAACTTCTGATTCGGTTTTGGTTTCCGTAGCTTCCTCAAGATCGGCCAACACCGTTTCGGTATAGTACGTATCAAGAGTTTCGGGAATCATCTTATTGATTGATTTCGATTTCGAAATCTTCCATCACTTCGTTAGCCAGCAATTTAGCGCAGGCAGTTTCAACAATTTCTTTAGCGGCAGATTCAGAATCGGCATTTATATCCAATTCAATGAATTTACCAATGCGCACTTTCTCAACCTGACTAATCCCAAGATTTTGAAGAGCATGATGAGCGGCCTTTCCTTTAGGATCGAGAATAGAAGGGCGTAGCGTTACATTTACTTTAGCTTTGTACATGATGGAGCTTCGTTTTAAGTGAGTGCCAAATTTAAGGCTTATTGTGTTTAGCTGCTAAAGGCTTTTCGGGATTTTTTTGAGAGGATGTATTGGTTGTGTTGGAGGCTTGTCCTGAAGTCTCGGGATGCTGTATAAATAAAGTCATCCTGAGGATACCTCCGAAGGATCTGGGAGGATATCTGTTCGGTTCTTTATTTACTGTCATCCCGGACTTGATCCGGGATCTTTTTAAAGTATTGTAGCCAGATTATAAATAGAAAGGAAAACAAAGCCTGAATCGTAAGATCCTGAAACGAGTTTAGGATGACACAATAGAGAACTAAGGAATAGTCCTCAAAACCCGCTCCTTTATCTCCTCCACCGAAAGCTGATCAGCATCCAGCCATTGAATAAAGTCCCAGCGCCGAAACCAGGTAAGTTGTCGTTTGGCATATCTTCGGGTGTTGGTCTTGATCTTTTCAATCATTTCGTCTTTGGTAAAGTCCCCATCCAAATAAGTGATTATTTCACGATATCCAACTGTTTGAAGTGATTGTAAGTCCTTGAGAAAACCCTGATCCAAAATGGATTGAACTTCTTCAATAAGTCCATTCTCAATCATCAAATCTACCCGTTGGTTGATACGTTCGTACAGTTTCTCTCTGGGATGATGGAGTCCGAAAACGAGCGTATTTTTTGGAAGCGTAATCTCATCTTTTTGATGAAAAGAACTGAAGGGCCTTCCGGTTTGCATCCACACATCCAGTGCGCGAATGATACGCAGACGATTCATTCCATCCATTTTGGGGATGTAATCTGGATCGATTTCTTTCAGCTTCTCATATAAAATTTCAATCCCTTCTTCATCAATTTGTTGATTGAGTTTAGTGATGTTTTCTTCTTTTGAATCCGGGATATTGCTGAATGGCTGAATGAGCCCGGTAAGATGAAGCGTGCTACCTCCGGCATAAACCACATGATCAGAATGTTGAAGGATTTCTTTTTCCCAATCTTCGGCCCGTGCCACAAACTTTACCGCGCTGTCATCTTCTTCCAACTCTAAATTAGAAATATTGAAATGCGGAACTCGGCTCAGTTCTTTTTTGGAAGGTTTTGCCGTTCCGATATCCAGGTGTTTGTAACACTGACGAGAATCCGCTGAAATGATAGACGTCCCCAGTTCCTCAGCAAGCTGAAGAGATAATTCCGTTTTACCGGATGCTGTAGGGCCAAGGAGGATTATGCGCACTTATGGTTTTTGTTGAATGTAGGCACATTTGAGGATAATGTTTATATTGAAACTGGAGATTAAGCTCATGGAAAAAATAGTTTTAAAAAAGAACGAACCAATTTCTAAGCAGAAAGAGAAACTGGAAAGAGCAGGAAAGCAAAAAAAAGGTCTTGACGCAAAGAAATACTCAGGAATTTTGTCGGTAAAAGAAACCCCAATTGAGTACCAAAAGAGAGTGCGTAACGAATGGGATGAAGCTTCTTCTTGATACCAATATTGTAATCTATTTTCTGAACGGGGATAAACGGCTGCTCTCTTTACTGGACGGGATGGAAGTCCATTTGTCGTTCATCACAGAACTTGAATTACTTTCTTACCCAGATATTAGTGATCAAGAACGAGTTGGAATAGAAGCTTTTCTTAAAGATTCTATGATTCACAATATCTCTAGAGAAATAAAAGAAAAGACAATCGAGCTTAGAAAGGCACACAAACTTAAACTTCCGGATTGTATCATTGCAGCAACAGCTATTTTGGAAAATATTTCATTGTTTTCAGCTGATAAAGCTTTTAACAGGGTCGAAGAGCTATCTTTTATTGATTTTGAAGTTTGATGGGAGCAAAATGAGTTTCTGCTGGTAACGATGGTCTGCGTCGTTACCTTACGCCCTTACGCAGAGAACTGGAGCGAGAGTAACGGGAATTTAAAGACTTAAGGCTCTCCCAAATAACGACGCAATTTGAAAGCCAGGGTATCAACTAAAGCAGGTTCCATGTATTCATAGATATCGGGGATATCCAGACAAATGATTTTTTGTGAGTTTAAATAAGTGCCAAAGTTCTTTCTCAGGCGGTTCAGATGCGCCTTCTCCATCACAAAAATAGTTTCCGCCCACTCTAATAACTCACCTGATACTTTGTTTTCTGCATCATTATTTAATCCGGCAGACAATACGTTTATATCGCTTCTCTTAGAATAGACCTGCTCAGCAGTTGGGCTTCGAAGTTTATTTTGGCTACAAATGAAAAGAACGTTCTTGTTCATAAAGAAATAATTTCTAACCCTTCCCCTTCAAATTAAACTTTAGTGAGATACGATGGGTGTAGCCTAGGTTGCTGGAGGTTCCGGCGAAGCTGGCGAAACCGTAATCTATGTAGAAGGAAGCTACCCGGAAGCCAAGTCCGAGTGTAGGAGAAACGGTAAATCCGGCTTCAGGATCATCGATAAAATCAGTCAATCCGGCGCGAGCTGAGATTCGGTTTTTATAAGTGACTTCTCCCCCAATATGTGGCTCGATACTCATTGAGCCTAGATTCAAATAATATGCCTGGCGGTTTTCAAATAAGAGATTCAAATCAGCGGCAGCTACAAAATCAAAATCCGTAACAGAGAATGCTTTGGAAGCTCCCAATCGAACAGAAGGAAGCACATATTCATTTTGCCCGGATGGAATAGAGTCTCCAAATGTTTCCTGGAATGACTGACCGTCAGAACCGGTAAACTTTTCTTCGTTTACCGTCCACATTTTCTGCATGGTGGTCACATCCTGAATAGAGGCTCCTAAATCTACAAAATCTGTTTTGTATTGTGCACCCACATCAATGCTGTAGCCCCAGGCGTTGGCAAAAGGACCAAGTCGCTGATTGATAATCTTAGCAGAAGCACCGTAGGAAAGTCGTTCAGAATATTTTTTTGCGTAGGAGAGAAAGATGGCGATATCCGCAGCACTGAATTTGGTAATGTAAGATTCTGCGTCTTCTCTGGGTCCGCCATTAGGTCCGCGTTCGTTATCCCATGCATTTAAGGTATTGGCGATGTTATCCACTCCCTGGCGGAAGAAGCTAATACCAACAACACCATTTCCGGATTTCAATGGCGTTGCCACTGCTCCGTAATCGTATCCTACAATTCCACCAAATCGCTCGGAGTGCATGTAAATCAGTTCCGGTTGTTCGAGTTGTGCGAGTCCGGCTACATTCCAGTATCCAGCGGTAACATCATTAGTAAGCGCTGAATGAGTTCCCCCCATACCAAGTGCTCGGGCTCCTGCTCCGGTACTCAGGAAGTCATTTCCATACTTCGCCAACGCAGATTGAGCCTGTGCTGAGATGCTGAATAAGCAGATTATAAAGAGCGCTGAAAAGATTCTTTTCATCAAAAAAAGAGAGTTCAATAATTAATACAACAGTAGCGCTTTAACGATAAGAAAACAGGGTTATTTGAATAATAAAATCGTGTTCTCTCTGGTTGCGGAGGGAACAACTATTTCTTAGTATAAGCACATCATTTTGAAAGGGCAAGATTGGGGAATAAATTGTCCTTAACATACAATAACACACGGATCCATGAAATTTTCTGTATCAAGTAGCGAACTTAACAAAGGCCTTTCAGCGGTAATTGGTGCCGTACCCTCGAAGGCAACCCTGCCGATTCTCGAAACCATTTTATTTCAGAGTGAAGACGGAAAGCTGAAACTGACAGCCACCGACCTCGAAATTTCTATCATTGAGTATATCGAAGCGGACATTGAAGAAGATGGGGCGGTAGCTATTCCTGCCCGCCGATTACTTGAAACATTAAGGCAACTTCCAAATATTACCGTGTTTTTTGATGTAGACGATCGTAAAAATATCAACTTCAGAACCGATAAAGGTAACTATAAGCTCGTTGGAGATGAAGCCGATGAATTCCCGGAAGTTCCTAACCTTGATGACGGTACACATATCAAATCAACTTCAGAGTTGGTTCATAAGGCAATCGATAAAACATTATTTGCGGTTTCCAGTGATGACCTTCGTCCGGCTATGATGGGGGTGTACTTCCAGATCGGAACTGAGGAAAGTAAATTTGTAGCTACCGACGGTCATCGTTTGGTGAAATACACGAATAAGGAAATCACAGCCGATAACGACGTAAATTTTATCATTCCCGATAAAGCACTCAGCCTGATTCAGAAAACCATTTCCGGAGATGACTGTGATGTAACAGTAACTCAGGATCATACCCGTTTCAAAAGTGGGAATACGATTTTAATTACGCGATTGATCAATGAGCAGTATCCAAACTATGATTCCGTAATTCCCCGCGACAACGATAAGTTTTTGACAATCAGTAAAGAGCAAATGCTTTCGACGGTAAAACGTGTGGCAATTTTCTCCAGCTCAACTACCCGTCAGATTCGACTTCAAATGGAAACAGATAAACTTACCATTCGTGCTGAAGATTTGGATATGAGCAGTGAGGCGAAGGAAACTATTGAATGTGACTATTCAAATGAAGGTATGGAAATCGGGTTCAACGCAAAATACCTGGGTGACGTACTCAGCAATATCGATGATGAAGAAGTCAGTTTTGAATTTTCATCCCCAAACCGGGCCGGTATTGTTAAGCCGTCTACCAGTGATGACAGCGAAGACATTCTGATGCTGGTGATGCCGGTGATGCTAAATAGTTATGCCTGATAGTCAGGTAATTACTCTTACTACCGATTTTGGAACTCAGGATCACTACGTAAGTGCCATGAAGGCGGTGATGTTGGGTATTTCACCTAATGCACGCCTTATTGATGTTTCTCACGATATTCCTCCTCAGGATATCATGGCCGGCGCCTGGGTTGTTCGAAATTCAGCTTTTCTGTTTCCTAAAAACACGGTTCATCTTGTAGTGGTTGATCCCGGAGTGGGTACAGATCGCAACCCCATTGTACTTAAAATCGAAGACCAGTATTTCGTGGGCCCGGATAATGGGATTTTCTCATTGTTATACGATGAGTTTAAGTACAAAGCATACAAGTTGAATAATCCTAAGTACTGGAGAAAGGATCGCTCCAGAACTTTTCATGGTCGAGATATTTTTGCTCCGATAGCAGCCCACATCAGCAGTGGAGTAGATCTGAAAGAGCTTGGTGATCCTATCAAAGATTTGGTTACCTATCACTGGGCCACTCCAATCGGAGACAAAGACGGACTTCAGGGCTGGGTAATTCACATCGACCGATTTGGTAATCTCATTACCAATATTTCTGAAAACCTGCTGGAGGACACTGCAGGCAGGAGGAAAGTAAAAATTTATGTTGGGAACACGATTATTGATCATCTGGTAAACACCTTTGGAGATGTAGAACCCGGTGAGCCGGTTGCTTTTATTGGGAGTTCGGGGATGTTGGAAGTGGGCATCAACAAAGGAAATGCTGCGAAGATGTTAAGTGTTGACAAAGGTGCACAGATATCGCTGGTGTTACAGAAGTAGCGAAACACTGTGATTGATGAAGCGTACCCCGTTTCCAAACTAACAGAAAGGACATGAATTTAGAATTACGATCGCCGGTTGATGAGAGAGCTACCATCCAGGTGCCCAAAGATGTAGCGGAGCTTTCCAAACCTTTTAACGGTACTGTTTGCTCTCAGGAAGGCGACGAATATAAGGTCAGGAACAATATTATAGATATTTTAGGCAAAGAACCTGCATTCAGTTCACTTGCTCAAAGTACCAACCACTTTAAGCTGACAGCATCTATTTATGAAGATATTTGGCGTAAACGCTCCCTTTCTCTTCTTTCCGGTGAGGATTTCCCCATTGAGAAAGAACATGAGTTATTGATTGAATGGACTGCTCCCAAGGCTGGCGGGCTATATCTGGATTTAGGATGTTCAACCGCCTTATATGGCAGGGCACTGAAAGCAGCACAGAAAGAGGCTGATATTGTAGCTCTGGACTTCTCCTCTCAAATGCTGGAAGAAGCCCGGCTCAAAGCCGAAGCCGACGAAACCGATTTGTTTTTGGTCCGCGCTGATGGAAAAGAAATTCCATTTTTTAGTAAAACATTTGATGGAATCGTTATGGGCGGAACGCTGAACGAACTATCTGAAGAATTAAAAGTGCTTTACGAAGCCCGAAGAGTTATTAAACAGGATGGAGTATTTTTTGTGATGCATCTCATTAAAAGTGATGCCTGGTACGGGCGCTTACTGCAGGAATCTATTTCTTTAGGAGGAATTCAATTCTGGACAAAAGATGAGAGTAATAAGCTTTTCAATCAGGCTGGCTTTAAAGTAGCTGAACAATTGGTACGAGGAATTGTTTGCTTTACGAAGTTGGTGCCTGATTAATTCTGCAATCGAAATACAATAGGAAGTGAATACTGAATTCGAACAAGCTCGCCTTGCTGCATGCCCGGATGGAATTTAGCTTGTTCCACTGCCTTAACTGCTGCTTCATCACACCCTCCGCCAATACCGCGAATTACCTTAGGGCAGGCGACAGTTCCTTCTTTCGTTACAAAAAATTGCACCGTTACCCTTCCCTCAATTCCCGCTTCTATAGCTTCTTGAGGATAAACTACTCTTTGCTGTAACTCAGCAAGACCGCCAATTAATCGAGGCATACTCTCAGCAACGACTAAAAAATCCTCTTCACAACTTGGGTCTAAAACATCAAGATTTTGCTCATTCTCAAAAACCCCACAGGATTGAATAAAAAGGATAGAGAATAAAAGAAGGCAAAGATTTTTCATTACTACATCCTTTCCGGTGCGGTAATACCAAGAATAGTTAATCCATTTTTCAGAACCTGAGCAGTTGTTTTAGCTAATGCTATTCGAGCTTGTGTGAGGTTTTCATCTACTCCGATAATTCTGCAATCGTGATAGAACGTTGTAAAGGCAGAAGCTACATCGTTCAGATAATTAATCACCCGATGAGGTTCGCGGGCATCCGCAGCGCTCTGGATCGCTCCAGGAAACTTGAAGAGGGTTTTGATGAGCGATGTCTCTGCATCTTCTTTTAACAGGCTGAGCTGAACATCGCTATCAAACGAATATTGCTCTTCTGCTTTTCGGAGAATGCTGAAAATCCGTGCATGAGCATATTGCAGATAGAATACCGGGTTTTTCTCCCCGGCTTCTTTAGCTTGAGCAATATCAAACTCTAGGTGAGTGTTCGGTGAACGCATCAAAAAGAAAAAACGCGTTACATCAGAACCTACTTCATCCATTAGCTCATCCAGCGTTATAAAGTTCGCTTTTCGGGTACTCATTTTAAAAGGTTGACCATCTTTAACAATCGTCACAAACTGATATACAATTACATCCACTTTACTCGTGTCGTAGCCTAAAGCAGAAATTCCCGATAAAACATCCGGGTAGGTGGCTATGTGATCGGCACCAAAAATATCAATACACAAATCATAACCGCGATCCAGTTTATTGGCGTGGTAGGCAATGTCCGGAAGTCTGTAGGTGGGTTCCCCGGTACTCTTTATGAGTACGGTGTCTTTCTCTTTGCCAAATTCTGTGGTTTTAAACCAGGTTGCTCCATCTTCTTTTTTGATGAGTCCAAGTTCGTCCAAGCGCTTTATTACAGAATCAATATCACCGCTATCATACAAGCTTTGCTCATTAAAATGATTGTCCATATGGATTTTCATTCGGTCTAACGTGTCTCTGATATCTTTGAAAATAGCAGCTTCGGCTTTTTCTTTGAATGGAGTCCACTCGGCGTCAACCAAGTCTTCTCCTTGTTCATCAATTAGTTCTTTGGCGATATCCCGGATGTATTCACCTTCATATCCACCTTCTGGAAATTCCGATTCTTTTTCTAATTCTTCTAAATAACGAGCCTGAACGCTTTGACCAAGAACCCGCATTTGTCGTCCGGCATTGTTGAAGTAATACTCTCGATCGACTTCCGCTCCGGTCCATTCCATGAGTCGTGCTACGGTGTCACCTAATACAGCATTTCGTCCATGGCCAACTGTTAGGGGACCGGTTGGATTAGCACTCACAAACTCAATTTGGATCTTCTTCCCTTTTTGTGAATCAGTTTTACCAAACCCGTCTCCCTGATCAATGATGGAAGCGAGTTCGTCGTAGAGGTAATCTTCTGCAAATCGGAAGTTAATAAATCCCGGTCCGGCGATTTCCACAGAAGAGATTTTGGATTCATTATATTTTAAGCCGTCTACAATTTGCTGAGCTATTGCTCTGGGATTATTCCGCAAAGGTTTAGCCAGCATCATCGCGATATTAGTGGATGCATCTCCATGACTTTCCACTTTTGGAGCTTCTAAATGTATTTCAGGGATTTCTTCTAATTCAAATTGTGCCAGCGAGGCCTTAATAATCTCTTCTAGGTAGTTGTTCATTATTGGATCTTGGTCAAATTCAGATACCTAAGATAAAAGAATTAAAAATTAAGAATGATTCAATTAAGAATGTTTTTTACCAGGTTTTGAAGTAGTAACTAAAATAGCCCCAAGTATCTTTAATAATTCCTCACAGTCTTTAAGTAGAGAACCGGCAAGTTTTTCTTCAATATAATCTGAGTCTCGTAATAGTTTAATCCAGAACTTTGTTTCACGAGTTTCTTTATAGGCAATTGAAAGTTTATATCTAAAATCCTTTTTAGAGAATGCACCTATACCTTCCTCTACATTTGCTCCAATTGATGTGCCACTTCTAACAATCTGTTTGGATAAGGTGAATTCTCTTTTTTCCTCACAAAGGAATTTGTAAAGCTTAACAATTCGTAAAGCAAAACTATAACTTTTATTCTGAATTGCATTTTCTGTCTTCATTGAATTATTCTTAATTTTTAATTGATCAACCGCTCTGCGCGCAGTGATACGAACTCATATCCTGCAATTATGATATGGTCATCAACCGGGATTCCAAGTAGTTTACCGGATTCGGCGATGCGTTTGGTAAGGTTGATATCAGCAGTAGAAGCCTCTGTTCTTGCTGAAGGGTGATTGTGAATAAGAATTATGGAATTTGCCTGATGGATTATAGATTGGCGTAAAACTTCAGCGGGTTCCACGATGGTAGCATTACTTCCACCGGAACTTATTTGCTGATAGCCTGTCATTACTTTTTTGTTATTGAGAAAGGCGACCATGAAAACTTCTTTGTTCAGGTGGCGCATTTTAGGTCCGAAATAAGCAGCTGCGTCTTCAGGACTGGTGATTTGGATTTCTTCTCCAAGTCCGGCAACCTGAATACGTCGCGCCAGCTCGAATGCCGCTTCCAAGGTAATTGCTTTAACTTTTGCGATTCCGGGAATTACCCGAAGCTCCGTCCATTCTTTTTTGATGAGCGCATGCAATCCCCCGAAATGATCAAGCAGAGCTTTAGAAGTTTCCAGTACATTCAGCTTTTTGGTTCCGGTTCGAAGTAGGATTGCAAGCAATTCAGAATCAGAAAGAGAATCCGTGCCATATTTCATAAGCTTTTCCCGGGGTTGATCATCCGGGCGCATATCCTTGACAGAGCGGTTCAGAAAATCTTCGGGAGAGAATGTTTCAATCGTAAAATCCATAGTTGCTTCACATATTTTTTACATGTAAGACCGGAGAGAAAGGAATTCCTTACAAAAACTTTTCGAACACCGAACACTAATCAAGGAACATAGAACTTCGAAGTTTTATGTTGATATTCAATGTTCCTAATCCTCTCCAGCGCCCATCAATGGTTCGTTGAATGCGCGGATGCTTGAATTTGGGAGTCCGTTTGGGAAATTTGCCTTAACAAGCTTAATCGTATCAATAACGATTTGAAGGTGAAGCTCTTTCGAGTTTTGATAAAACTTCTGAGCGGCATCTGTCAATTTTGGTTTCCCATGCAAAGGCTTGTCACTTACCGAGAGAAGAGTAGCATGTGGAACACGGTATCGGAATCCGTTTGTAGCTACTGTTGCAGATTCCATATCGACTGCCAAACTGCGACTTTGGTGAATCTGCCGGACCGTATGTTTTGCCGAAAACTCCCAATTTCGGTTTCCGGTAGTAAATACCGTCCCAATCCGATGTTGCAGACCATGAGAATCCAGCGCTTCTTTTAAATATAGATTGAGCAGGTAATTGGGAATTACAGGATTTCCAATCGGAAAAAGTTCATCCAGAATCTTATCATCCCGGAAATAACTGTTCGCCAGAACAAAATCTCCAATTTCCTGGTGATTTCGAAGACCACCACAATGGCCAACCATAATCATGGCATCAGGTCGTAGTACGGCCACATGATCGGTAATGGTTTTTGCGTTCGACGGTCCAACGCCAATATTAATAAGCGTAATCCCGCTGTTATCGTCTAGTTTATAGTGATAGGCGGGCATCTGAACCCCTTCGCGAATGGGTTTTACGCAATCAGGATATTTCTCCAGAAACACTTCTACATGCATGGCATAGTTTGTAAAGAGAATGTAGCGCTGAAAATCACAGGGATCGGTTCCAGTATAGTGCGAAAGTCGGTTTAAGGAAATATCAACCCGTTCAGGTGAAAACAGGAACATCTTCTTCTTAGTGAAATCCCATTCTTCTTCGTCGGTATGATCCATCAGCTTGGGATCGTTCAATGGAATAACCGGACGAGAAGGTTTTATTTCCAGATCTGCTTTCTTGGATATTAGTCGTTTAATCTCTCGCCGTAAATACCAACGGAATGCTTTAGGTTGAGCCATCTCCCCTTTAATATTCGGGTTATGCTCAGAATATTCGCGATGTACAATCATCTTTGGATACATCCCTTTGGCATAAATTTCTTCCATCAGGTCGCAGGCTTTTTCCGTAGCTTTGGTGAGTTCTTCAGGGGAATTGAAATCAGAGTGAACTAAATACATTGAATCAGACATGGGCAAAAAATCTTTTAACTATACCATCGAACCGTGGGTAACCACCGATGAACGGGTGGAATATACGACGAATATCTTCAAGGTTTTAAAACGGGATATGAAGATTGAGTCAGAGGATCATTCTGCGACTTTTTCTGTGCTGGAAGCTCCGGATTGGATCAATGTGATTGCCCTTACTCCAGAAAATGAAATCGTCCTTGTTGAGCAGTATCGCTATGGAAAAAACCAACACTTGAGCTACCTGGTGGGGTGTGTGATCCGGGAGAACATCCACTTGAAACTTCAAAAAGAGAACTTTTGGAAGAAACCGGGTTCTCAACTGATGATTGGGTGAGCCTGGGAAATGTGAGCTCTAATCCCGCTATGCAGACGAATTATACGCATACCTATTTAGCGAGAAACTGTGAGAAAACCGCAGAACAGTTATTAGATGGTAATGAGCGTATTCATGTACATATGATGCCTTTGGTTGAATTTCTTGAACTGGTAGGCAGAGGAAAAGTGAAACATTCGCTGGTGGTAGCGGCTGTGGCTAAGTTTTTGTTGAGTGAGTATTCTTAGGAGACAAAGGGACAAAGTCAGGAAAGTCGTTATGCCGGACTCGATTCAGCGCCTGCTGCCAGCGACTTCTTTTTCCGTTTCCAAAACTTTAAAGGACTCCAGTCAATCACAGGGACTAATTTCTGAGGCACCTCTCCTCGTTCCTTCCTCAAAGCAATCTCTTTCTCCACATCTTTAATACGCTCGGGATATTTATACGGATTGATATGATTTAACATATCGTACAACTCCATATAATGGTATTGAGAATAATCTTTCATATTCTTGGATTAGTTAGTTTCAAAGCTTCAGGTAAATAACAATGAAAGAGCATAACTATCAACCATAATAATAAATCCTGTTGTCACCTTGAGCTCCCTGAAAGATCTTGAAGGTTGGTTCGCATAGCGAAAGGTATCAAATGTTGTTCTTACTCTAGCTTGATTTAAGGTTTGATATCCTTCGCGACTTCTACATCTCTTTTATTTAATTTTAATGGCGCTCAGGATGACAATCTAAAATGGAACAATGACTAAGAAACATAACTATCAAGCAACAATTGAATGGACGGGCAACAAGGGAGAGGGAACGTCCGATTATAAAAGCTATGAACGAAGTCATTCAATAAATATAAACGGAAAATCAGTCATTGAAGCCTCCTCAGATCCCTCGTTTCGGGGTGATCCATCAAAACATAATCCCGAGGAATTATTTCTGGCTTCGCTTTCATCCTGTCACATGCTTTGGTTTTTGCACTTATGTACGGTTGCAGGAGTAATTGTGACCGATTATGTAGATAAGGCCTTGGGAACGATGCTGGAGGAGAAAGATGGCAAAGGCAGGTTTACGGAAGTGATACTGAATCCCGAAGTAACAGTTACCGAGGAACGAATGGCTACCAAACTCGATTCCATTCATCAGAAAGCAAACAAGATGTGCTTTATTGCAAATTCATGTAATTTTCCGGTGAGGCATCACTCTAGCTATAAAGTAGCATCTGAATAACATAAATATGAGTCATATTGAGGCTACTTCCGAAGGAGCTACACAACAGCAAATAAGCTGAAGTTTTCGTGTAGATTCTTCGTTATGTCCTGAATGACAAACTGAAAAAGACTATGATCAAGACCGACGCTAAAATGAATACCGATTTCACTTTTAAAGTAGTGAAAGAAGGAGAAGAACAAGAAGTTACATTCTCAGAGTTATTAGATAAACCTATCATCGTTTCGGTATACATGAAAAACAACACTTCAAGTTGTGACCGACAAACGATTGGTCTGGCTGAGCATTCCGATTGGTTTGAAAGGAAAGGATATAATCTTCTGGCAATTAGTAAAGATGGTTGCCGTGCACATAAGAACTATGCAAAAAAGCATGGTATTAATTATATGCTTGCTTCCGACCCTCACTATAAATTTTCTGAAGCGACTGATTCGATCGTCGAAAAGAAGATGTATGGACGAACTTTTACAGGCCCGTCACGATCTGCCTTTGTTATTGATACAGATGGTACTATTTTGGGCGTTATCGAAAAAATTGATACCAAAGCACACGCCGAAGAGTTGAAAGCTCTGGTGAATGAATTGAATTAAATTAATACTGTTTTTACATGAAAAGTCTCGTAATTGTAGAGTCCCCTACTAAAACAAAAACGATTAGCAAATACCTGCCGAAAGGGTATGATGTTGATTCGTCGATGGGGCATATCCGGGATCTTCCCGCTTCGGCTAAGATGATTCCGGCCAAATACAAAAAGGAAAGCTGGGCAACCTTAGGTATCAATCCCGATGACCGATACTTCGCCATTTATGTAACACCACCAGATAAAAAGAAGATTGTAAAGAGACTTAAAGCCAAGCTAAAAGATGTCGATGAACTCATTCTGGCGACGGATGAAGACCGTGAGGGAGAAGCTATTTCCTGGCACTTGCTGGAAGTACTAAAACCGAAAGTTCCGGTAAAGCGAATGGTTTTTCGAGAGATCACTAAAGAAGCTGTTCAGAAAGCTCTGGAAAATACCCGCGACATCGACATGAATCTGGTGTTTGCGCAGGAAACTCGCAGAATTCTGGATCGACTAGCGGGATATACCGTTTCTCCGTTATTGTGGAAGAAGATTTCACCGGGTCTTTCAGCAGGGCGTGTACAATCTGTTGCGGTTGAGTTTTTGGTAGAGCGCGAACGTGAGCGCATGAAATTCAGAAGCGGAACCTATTATGATTTGCAGGCTGCCCTTCAGAAATCCGGCGAGAACGATGAGTTTAAAGCTGATTTAACGCATCTGAATGAAAAGCGTATTGCCAGCGGTAAAGATTTTGATGAGAATACAGGTAAGCTTAAAAAACCGGATTCTGTAGTATTGCTTGATGAAGAAAAAGCAAGTGCTTTAGTTGATGATTTAAAATCAGCAGATTGGTCGGTAACCAAAGTTGAAGTTAACACCCAAAAGAGAAACCCTTCTCCTCCGTTTATAACCTCTACACTTCAGCAGGAAGCGAATCGTAAGCTTGGGATGTCTGCCCGTGATACGATGAGTGTAGCTCAGAAACTATATGAGAAAGGATTCATCACCTACATGAGAACGGACTCCACAAGATTATCGAGTCAGGCCATAGACGCAGCTCGTGACGGGATTGTAGAGATGTATGGAGAGGACTATTTATTTGAGCGGGTTCGGAATTACACCAAGAAAGGGAAATCAGCACAGGAAGCACATGAAGCAATTCGCCCTTCCGGTTCGAAATTCATTCAACCGGAAAAATCCGGATTAAAGGATCGTGAATACAAATTGTACGATTTAATCTGGAAGCGAACTATCGCCACTCAGATGGCGGAAGCTGAACTTGAGTTTACCGGAGTGACCATCACCGCGAAAAATAATGGAACATCAGCTGATTTCAGAGCTAGTGGTAAGAAGATTATATTCCCGGGATTTTTCCGTGCGTACGTAGAAGGGAGTGATGATCCAGAAGCCGCGCTCGAAAATCAGGAGAATTTCCTGCCGGCAATGAAGGAAGGTGACAGCACCGATCTTCAGGATTTGAATTTCAACTCACACGAAACTAAGCCTCCTGCACGATATACCGAAGCAACTTTGGTGAAGGAATTGGAGAAAAGTGGAGTAGGTCGACCAAGTACATACGCGGCTGTTATCTCTACGATCCAATCGAGGAATTACTGCAGAACGGAAGGAAAGGCCCTGGTTCCAACCTTTACCGCATTTGCTGTGACATCCCTACTGGAAGAACACTTCCCGGATTTAGTAGACAGTGATTTTACCTCCGCATTAGAAGATAAGCTGGATGGTGTTGCCAACGGCACCGAAGATCCGGTTAAATATCTGGATGATTACTATAAAGGTGAAAACGGACTTCGTGCGAAAGTAGATCGACAGGAAGACAAGATCGATCCCCAAAAAGCAAAACTATTAGATCTTCCTTTGGATGGATTGGAAGGAATTCAGGTTGCTGTGGGTCGTTTTGGTCCTTATGCCAAAATGAAGAAAGGAGAAGAGGAAGTTTCGACCTCGTTACCTCAGGATATGGACCCTAGTGATGTGACTGCAGAAAAATTGGAAGAGCTGATTAAACTTTCTGAAGAGGAAGACAAGCCGATCGGTGTTCACCCCGAAGAAGGTTTACCCATCTTTTTACTCTCCGGAAGATACGGACCCTATGTTCAACTTGGTGAAGTAACGGAAGAGAATAAAAAGCCAAAACGGGCTTCTCTATTGAAAGGGATGACCCCGGAAGATGTGGATTTAGATCTGGCTGTGAAGCTTCTTACACTTCCAAGAACACTTGGCGAACACCCCGAAGATGGAAAAGTGGTGAAAGCCGGAGTTGGTCGTTATGGCCCATACGTGGTGCATGATGGAAAATTCAAATCTATCCCAAAAGATGGGAATGTACTTGAAATTGAATTAGATGAAGCGGTGACTTTGCTCAAGCAAAAAGCGAAATCCAGAAAAAGTTCTGAGCTGAAAGATTTAGGGAAACATCCTGATACTGACCTTCCAATCAAAGTTATGGATGGGCGGTACGGCCCCTACATTAAGCATGGGAAGAAGAATATTGGTCTGCCTAAGGATACCGATCCTGCGAAGTTCAATCTTGGTGATGCTATAAGTCTGATCGCTGAGAAAGGATAGCTGTTGACAGCTCGCCCTTTGGGAAGTATTTTAGTTGAGGACGATTGACAAAAGAACAAAGATGAGTTTTCTGTGAATAGTCATTGCGAGGAGCCTGCTTCTGTAAATCGATTTTGAACTGAATCGACGAAGCAATCTCTTTAACAACGCCCATAAATCACCATGCAAAAGCGAAGCAACTTCCATTTTAAGTATCCGCCAAATATCCATACACTGGATTTGGCCACTATGGTGAATATGTACCGAAGTCGTGGTGAACCACGTAAAGCTCCGGCTGGAGAATATATCTCCTGTGCGATTTCACAAGAATTAATGAAAGAAGCTAAGTGGTGGTTCGGCTTGTTCTATTCTCAGGAAGTCTGGGATGAACTTCTTACAAAAGGAAGCGAGGGATTTCCGCTTACCAACATTGAGCTGAACGTACTGGGTCAGGTGTATTTAAGTGAAGACGAAGCCCCGCATCGGGAGTTTGTTGAAAAGAATGCCGGAGTGATAGACAAGCTGGCTTATTTGATCGTAAACGATCTGCGAACTTTCGGTTTTCTTTCTGAAGACGATAGCGGTTTCGTACGCATCACCCCAAGAGGAGAAAAAGCGTTACACGGTATTTCTCGCCGCATCTACGAAAAAAGATTCTTACCTGAAATGCTCGGGGATGCCCCCACCCCCGAAGAACCCCGCATCGAAGAAGCTCAGAAAAAAGACAAAGAGCAGACGAGTTTGTTTTAGGGCAGAGCCTCAAACCGGCATTCCGAAAGAGAAATGAATGTTCAATAATAAATTTATTCATCGGTTTATTTGAACTTATTTATCGAACTTTATTTGATGTCAAAATGCTCATCAATACTATGTTATGCGCCTCATAAATAGACCAACAAGATTTTTTATATATTTGCCTGTTTTTTTATACAAGGGTTCATTTGGTCTGCGTCCTGTTAATAGGCCCAGATTGCGACCCATTAGACTTCAGCGCAAATAAATGATCGAGATTCTATTAGGTGCATTTCTGTTTTCGTGGCTCTTGCTCCGAGTGGTCATAAAGGAGCCTATCACTGTTTTGGGTATCGTTCCAAATCGACAGCGCGTGAAAGAGTGTCTTGTTGGGTTGGTGTTCATGGCTGGCATTGCTGTGATCAACTTCATATGGCAAGCGCACCTCAAAGAGATCTCCTACCAAATTAATCCTGACTATGGTCTAGTCCAGCTGCTGGGAGGTTCTCTTTGGGTATTGATTGCCGTGATCTTGGAGGAATTGGTATTCAGAGGTGTGATTCTATATGTGTTAATCAGGCACATTGGGTTAGTTAAAGCATGTCTACTTAGCGCAATAATATTTGGGGTCTATCACTGGTTTAGTTATGGTGTATTTGGATCTCGCCTTGTGTTAATGATCTATGTTTTCTTGATAACGGGAGCTGGTGGTTGGATGTTTGCCTTTGCTTATGCAAAAACAAAATCCCTTTTTGCTCCCATGGGCTTGCATCTCGGATGGAACCTAGTTACTGCGATCGTTTTTTCCTCCGGTCCAATTGGAGACCAGTGGTTACTTGAGCAAGGAGAAGCAGTTCAAACGAGCGACTGGGTCACGCTACTATCTTTTTCACTACAGGCGATATTTGCACCTGGTGTAGTAACTTGGTATTTACAGAAAATCTATCAGTCAAGGTCGAGTTCAACAGAAGGGCGTAGACTCAACGGCGCATAACAAGGCCATTAGCCAACATTCAGAAAGAGTTTGGAAAAATTTATACCCAAAGATAAACATGATATTCAAGCTGTTGAGGAATGTATTAGAATTGGGTATCCAGAAATAAAGCCAATATTACCAGAACTACTGAATTGGATTCAAGATATGAATTGGCCTGTAGCCCAAGTTTTAGCTCCATTTCTAGCTGAAAACGCAGAGTACATAGAAACCGAAATCAGAGATATTCTAAATGGTGATGATGAGATTTGGAAATATTGGGTTATGATAGAAATACTTGGGAAATCCCCTCAGCTACAAAAAAATCTTCAAAATGAATTAGAGAAATTTGCCAATCACCCAACAGAATCAGAACAAATTGAGGAATTAGATATAATTGCTAAAGAAATTCTTAAAAAAACAAACCATGTTGGCTAACACCTTTTATAAGGACCTTGTCAAGTAGATAGTATTCTTCCAAGCTCCGTTTGAGCTTATTTTTGTTCGTGTTGTGCAATTACTACTTCTTCGTGCTGTTTGTGATCTGCCTTACCGGCACCCTTGCTATCTATGTGGCGCCTAGTGGCCACCAAACAACTTTGCGGGCTTGTCCCAAATCTACTTCGGAACTGTTCCGGCTTAGCCGAAACAACCTTTCTATCATACAAGATTTCGGAAGTGGTAGCTACGTGCAGGCAGGTCTCAAGGGAGGACTAACTAAAGTTGTCATGCTGAACTTGATTCAGCATCTGTGAAGATCAAAGCTTTTTATTAGCTTTAGCGCTTAGATCAAAGAATCAATCCCAACAGATCCTGAAATAAATTCAGGATGACCACGAATCTAGGTAGCTTCTTTAAAGCCCCCTCTGTAAAGAATTCCCAAACCCAATTGCCTCTCCCTTGCGATTAGTTATATTCAATCACTTATAAATTTAATGAAGGGAATTCCGATGAAAAGAATAGGTGGGTTTATTTTGATATTAGCTGTTGTCACAGTCTCATTTCAGCAAGTATTAGCACAAGGTACTCAATTACTGAGACAGCCAACTATTTCCGAAACGAGTATCGTTTTTGTACATGCCAATGATTTATGGAAAGTAGACAAAGCAGGTGGAACGGCTACTCGATTAACAAGTAACATAGGAGGGGAATCAGAGCCACATTTTTCCCCTGATGGTTCTATGATTGCTTTCACTGGTCAGTATGCAGGTAATTCGGATGTATATGTTATCCCCGCTGAAGGAGGAGAACCAAAGCGATTAACCTGGTATCCGGGTACAGACAATGTTACCGGTTGGACGCCCGAAGGTGAGGTTTTATTCCGATCCGGTCGATCTGGTTATCCTACGGCATTGAATCAATTTTGGAAAGTAAGTACTGATGGAGGTACGCCAACTATGCTTCCGATCCCAAGAGCGGCGTCTGGGGAGATTTCATCTGATGGAAAATATGTCGCCTATAACCCAATAACTTTCTGGGATTCAGAGTGGAGAAATTATCGCGGTGGTCAAGCGCAACCTATCTGGATTGTAGATCTGAACAACTTTGAATTAGTTCAGACCCCAAGAACCGATAATGAAAGACACACTGATCCGGTATGGCATGATGGCTCGGTTTTTTATCTTTCTGAAAGAGATTATGCCAACAATATCTGGTCATACAATCCCGCTACAGGAGAGGAGAAGCAATGGACGTTTCACTCAGATTTCGACGTAAAGAGTTTAGATGTTGGTGGGGAAATGATTGTGTATGAGCAAGGTGGATATTTACATGTAATGAATCCCGAAAATGGTGAAGCGGAACAGATCTCCGTAACAGTAGCCGGTGACATGAGTTGGGGGCGGGAGCGCTGGGAAGAACCTACTGCCTTTCAAATGACAAACCCAGCTCTTTCTCCAACAGGCAAAAGAGCTGTTTTTGAAGTTAGAGGTGAAATTATTACGGTTCCAAAAGAAAATGGAACGTGGAGAAATCTTACAAACTCATCCGGTAGTGCAGACCGGGCTCCTGTTTGGTCACCAGATGGATCAAAAGTTGCATGGTTTTCGGATAGAAGCGGAGAGTATTCTTTATTAATCTCCGATCAGTTTGGACAAGAAGAACCAAGATCGATAGAGCTCCCCAATCCTACTTTTTACTTTCAGCCTGCGTGGTCTCCGGATGGTAAATTTATCGCTTACACAGATACCGATTACAATCTTTGGTATGTAAATGTTGAATCAGGAAAGCCCACGACATTTGATACGGATGGGTATGCTCATCCAAACCGGACATTCAATCCGTATTGGTCTCCGGATAGTAAATGGATTGCCTATGTGAAGCTTCTGGATAGCCAATTTAAGGCGGTTCATGTTCATAATGTTGAAACGGGGGAAACACACATGCTTACGGATGGGATGTCTGATGCGATTACACCCGTCTGGGACGAAAGTGGAAAGTACTTATACTTTTTAGCTAGTACCGATTTTGGTTTAAATACAGGTTGGCTGGACATGAGTTCGTATGATATGTCGGTTACTCGGGATTTGTATATGATTGTTCTTTCTGAAGACGATCCCTCTCCTATCCTCGCAAAAAGTGATGATGAAGAAGTAAAAACTGAGAATTCTGAGGATGAGGAGAATGACACAAATGAAGAAGTGGTTATTGACTTGGATGGAATTTCAGAGCGAACACTCAGCCTTGATATCCCGACCAGAAACTATCAGGGATTATTAAAAGGACCAGAAGGAGCAGTATTCATTTTCGAGTCTGTACCAAATGAAGGCACAAAACTTCACAAGTACGAAATCAAAGATCAGGAGGCTTCAACGTTTTTATCCAGTGTGAATAATGCGGTAGTATCTGAAGATCGGAAGAGCTTGTTATATCGTTCAGGTGGTACCTGGGGAATTGTGGAAACTTCTGGTGGGGAAAAGAAAGTGGGTGATGGCAGATTAGCACTTTCAGGAGTGAAAATTAAGATCAAGCCAGAGGAAGAATTTGAGCAGATTTTCAGGGAAGGATGGCGATTCATGCGCGATTTTTTGTATGTAGACAATATGCACGGCGCTCCATGGAAAGACGTGTATGAGTGGTATGCTCCGTGGGTTAAACATGCGAAGCATCGCTCCGATTTAAACTATGTGGTTGATATCATGAGTGGCGAAGTAGCCGTAGGTCATTCCTATGTTAGTGGTGGTGATTTCCCTGATTTAGAAAGCGTACCTGCTGGCAGACTAGGTGCTGATGTTGAACTTGAGAATGGAGCATATAGAATCAAGAAAATCTATACCGCAGAAAGCTGGAATCCGAATTTAAGAGCGCCGCTTTCAGGTCCGGGAATCGATGTAAATGAAGGGGATTATATCCTTGCTGTAAATGGGATTGAGATTGATCCCGTGCAAAATTATTACAAGTACTTTGAAGGGACAGTGAACCGACAAACTCAGTTATTGGTAAATGACCATCCAAATATTTCAGGAGCCCGATTAGTAACGGTAGTTCCAATTGCAAATGAAGGCGGGCTCCGAACCCGACATTGGGTAGAAGAAAATCGCAGGAAAGTGGATGAAATGTCCGACGGACAACTTGCCTATGTTTGGATTCCAAATACTGGAAACGGTGGTTATACCTATTTCAACAGATATTACTTCTCACAACAGCATAAACGAGGAGTAGTGCTGGATCAGAGAAATAATGGCGGTGGATCAGCAGCAGATTATATCATTGATGTGTTGAATCGCGATCTCCATGGATTTTTTAACAGTAAAGCCGGGGATCGCAAACCATTTCCATCTCCGGGTGCAGGAATCTGGGGACCAAAAGTAATGATCATAAATGAACGTGCTGGTTCAGGCGGTGATTTACTTCCGTTTATGTTCAGGAAGGAGGAAATAGGTCCGCTTATTGGAACCAAAACGTGGGGCGGTTTAGTTGGAACCTGGGATACTCCCCGATTTATTGATGGTGGCCGCATGGTTGCTCCTCGTGGAGGATTCTATAATACTGACGGTGAATGGGATGTGGAAGGCATCGGAATTTCACCTGATATAGAAGTGATGGATATGCCTAAAGAAAGTATGAACGGTGGAGATCCTCAACTGGAAGCGGCAGTTCGAGAAGCACTCCGGTTACTGGAAGGCTATCCAAATCCAATCCTCGAAACCCCGGCAGATCCAATCCGTTGGAAACGCCCGGTTAAATCTGGGAATTAGAAAATATGTTGAGCTGAGACTGTTGGCAAATCTGACAGCCTCTGTTGTTTTTAGGAATAGGCTTAGTTTCTTTTCAGAAAATATTAGCTCTTTAGATAATTAAATTAATGCCAGCACATAATGCCATAAATAATAAAATTGTATTCAAAGGAAATGCAAAAGAAGCAGAAGATAAGCATAGACCTATACTATCTTTAGAAATAAGGAAAAAATTTGGTAAGGGTCCTTTTTCTAAGCAAGAGACAGTTCGTGACATAATTCTGTTTTGTCTCAATTACTATGTAACAGAATTCAAGGATGTTTGTCACAAGGAAACTTCACTTACTTTTTACCAAAACATCTTATGGTTTCATGAGCAAGCAACAGAAATAGCTGTGCTTCATAAAGAGGATGATTTATCAGAGCCAATAGATCATGAATATATTTCAATCTATAGAAGAGTATTGAAATTTATTTTAGAAACAGGCTGTGATGTTAAAATGGTTTCTGGAGAAGCTACGGATCAAAAATTTATTTCAAGAATTGAACCAGTTCTGAATAACCTTTTATATCTAGGCGAAATGATATTGAGCCTTGCTGACTTCTACGCCGAGCAGTCAATGATAGAAGAAGTAGTATTGATTTCTTTCGATGAAAAAGGGCAGTTTAAATTTAGTAGAAATCATCATTATAACTTTATTTTTGAGCATATAATCAAGGAACTTGGTACACATTTATTCAAAACAGTTGTAGATGAATCTGATCTCGCTGGAATTGAAGATTTGAAAAATTCATTCCAAGAATGTTTTGGGATTAAGTATGAAGCGGTTAGTCATATGGTAGCGGCTATTGACAAACAATTAAAGGAGAAAGGAGATTCGAATGGAGTTAATTGGGAAACATACACTTACAATATGAAAGAACAATTTTCAATTCCATATGAGATAACAGAACAACTGTTTGGCGGCTTAAGGCTTGATAAAAATATTAAAATGGATTTATTGGATTTAGCATGCAAGCCATATAGAATTGATCGATACTTATACAAACCGTTACTTATTTGGAATATTGATGGCAAAGACTTTTCATTTCTGGGAGTAAACGCTTGGACTGAATCACTTCTCCAATACGCTACAAATGCAATTCCTTGGGGAAAAGCACCAAAGGAGTGGTTAAGCAACCAATGCTTTAAAAAATATGTTCATAAGAAAGAAGATGAACATGGTAAATGGTTGGAAAATGCTTTTGAAAAAATTGTTCTAGAGCTAAATCTTAAATATGATAGAAATGTAAAAACATTGAATCATAATAAAGGTAGTGAAAGAATCGATATTAAAGGATTGGGAGAAGTAGATTTTATTGTAGTATCTAATCATACAAAACGAATTTATATAATTGATTGTAAGCATTTGATGAGCAGATACGATATAGCAAATCAAAGGAATGACTATAATGCGTTTGTACTAAATAAAAAATCTTACAATAAAACCATGAGGAATAAGCTCGATTGGTTTACTAGCAATAAAGCAATACTTATACAACATCTTTCAGGATTAGGGGGAGTAAAAGAAATTGAAAATTATTCTATTGAAGGAGTTTTTGTAATAAATACTCCAACGCTTTACATGTATAATTCGGAATTTAGAATTTATACGATTAGCCAAATAAAAGATGTTTTATTAAATAAATATGTGGATCCAAAGTTTTTAATTTTAGATGAAGAAAATAATAGCACATATTCTGTTGGCTACCCATATTTCAAAAAGCCTAAGCAAATTAATTTTGATAGACTTTCAGAACAGAACGATCATTAAAACTCTCTAACGGCCTCCGCTACTTTTTCGGGAACATGCACATCAAACGGGCTTGGGATAATTTGGTCAACGGAAAGCTCATCCACGCAATCAGCGATAGCTTCCGCGACTTTAATAAACATGTTCGTAGTCAGGTTACTAACTCTCGCATCCAACGCGCCTCTGAAAAGTCCCGGAAATGCCAATACATTATTGATCTGATTAGGAAAGTCCGATCTACCGGTGGCAATGATGTAAGCACCTGCTTCTTTAGCTTCATCCGGCATTATTTCGGGGATGGGGTTAGCCATTGCAAAGATAATAGGATCTTTTGCCATTGTTTTAACCATAGCCTGGGTTAACACTCCGGGCGCAGAAACACCAATGAAAACATCGGCATCTTCAACAGCAGTTGCCAAATCACCGGTTCTTTGCTTAGAGTTGGTTATTGCTGCCATTTTCTCTTTAACAGGATTCAAATCAGTTCGCCCTTTGTGAATAATTCCAGTGCTGTCACACATTAATACCTCTTCGACTCCGGCTGAGAACAATAGTTTAGCAATAGCGACACCAGCTGCACCGGCTCCATTTATCACCACGGATAAATCTTTGAGTTCGCGACTCGTTAACCGGCAAGCATTAATCATTCCCGCAAGAGTAACAATAGCTGTTCCATGTTGATCGTCGTGAAAAACAGGAATCCGAAGCTCCGTTTTCAATCGCTCTTCTATTTCAAAACACCGGGGAGCAGAAATATCTTCCAGATTGATTCCACCAAAAGTTGGGGCAATAGCTTTCACTGCGGTGACAATCTCCTCCGTATTTTGTGTACTTAACACAATGGGTACAGCATCTACATCAGCAAACTTCTTGAAAAGTACCGCCTTTCCTTCCATTACAGGCATGGCTGCTTCCGGCCCGATATTCCCCAAGCCAAGTACAGCGGAACCATCACTTACAACCGCCACTAGGTTTCCCTTTGCAGTATACTCGTAGGCTTTTTCTTCATCCTTTGCGATTTCTCTACAGGGTTCAGCTACACCGGGAGTATACGCTATACTTAAGTCATCTTTAGTTTCCAGCGGTAGTTTTGACTCGACAGAAATTTTGCCACGAACTTTTCTGTGAGCTTCAATAGATAAGGCGGCGTAATCTTTTTTTGTCATATAGTATTCTATTATAGTTAGCTTTCGAAAGTAATCAGGGTATTATAACATTTGAGCTACATAAGGTAACGAACGTATACAATACACATCAAAATAGTACCGCTTTATAGCTTTTTTTTGAGAAGAAGTAAAATTGGATGTAAAGTTAATTACCCAATTTAACAAACACTGCTTATGAAAAAGACACTTATTTTAGTTTCGATTTTAGTTTTACTCGCGGAAGTGAGCGTATCCCAGAACAACAGTTTTTATTCTTCAATGGATGATGCTCTTAGCCTTCATACAAGTAGCGACAATAATTGGCCTAATGATAGCTTTAAATCTGTTGAAGCATTTGTAAAAATTGCTCAAGATAATCCCGATAGATGGGAGCCATATTTTTGGGCATCATATGTATATACTCAAATAGCAAGGGGGATTTCTCCAACAGATTTAGAGACAAGAAATTTAACCAAAGAAAAAATACTGGATCTATCACAAGAATATTTAAGCAAAGCGAAAGGAGACATGATTACTACAGAAGAATTAGCTTCAGATTATCACGTGCTTCAATCTTTGATTTATACATTTAGGGCAAGCTTTTCACAGTCAGATACAGAAAGATATAAATATATTGAGTTACAAAAGGAGTCATTATATGAATCAATCAAGAGTGATAACGAAAACCCGGTAAGTTGGGTATTGATAGGTACGGAACTGTACTCAAGAGGTATTCAAGAAGGTAATTACGGAATGATTGCTGCAGCGAAGGTTATGCTAAAAGAAGCTGGAGAAATATTTGAGATGAATAAAAAAGATTCTATAACACAAAATAACTACTGGAATGCAGCCTGGTATAAGTTTTGGCTGGGTAGAGCAGAAAGGTTCTTGAATGCGGCAGATTAATTATAGATACTGAATCTTTCTCAACATTTACAAAAAGTTATTGCAGAAACGGAGAGTCATATTTTTCCTTAGTATGATTTGGATACTATTAGGGATTATCGAAATTGTTAGAAATTACATCCCAATAGTTTCAAGTGGCAGGGAATTTATCTGGTTAAGAGCGTTCTCTTTTGCAGGTTCATTTACTTTTTCATGGATTATATTAACTCCAGTTATTTATTACATTTTTGAACAGAGTGCAAGATTCTCATTTTTGTTGAGAGGTTTGTCGCAGGTTTTTTTGAGTGTTTTTTTTGGTGCTATACATTTACTGTCAAATAATTGGCTTTTCTCTTTTCTTTATCATCCAGGCTCGTCAACAAGCGAAGTTTTTTATTCTGTAATGATGAGATTTTCAACAAATGTCATCAATAGTATTCTCGTTTATTGGGTTGCAGTAATCACTCTACTTATGTTCGAGTATTATGAGAGGTACAGGAAAGAAAGTATTAAAGCTTTTTCTTTAGAAGCCGAGCTAACTAAGGCTCAACTTGGTATGCTAAAGATGCAACTACAGCCTCATTTTTTATTTAATGCTTTAAATACTATTTCGATGATGGTAAGGAGAAAATCTAATCTTCAAGCAGTGGAAATGATAAGCGGATTAAGCGAGATGTTGAGGCACGCTCTTTTAAGTGAACAGAAAGATTTTGTTAAACTCGAAGAAGAGATCGATATGCTTAAAAAATATCTCAGTATTGAAGCGGTAAGATTCCAGGATCGTTTAAAAATCGAATTTGACATCGATGAGTTAAGTAGAAAAGAAGAAGTCCCAAATTTGATTTTACAACCGTTTATTGAAAATGCATTTAAACATGGTATATCTAATAAAATGGAAGAAGCTGTGCTTAGAATATCATGCTCTAATACAAACACATACCTGGTTATTGAGGTTTTTAACAACGGCGCTCCCATTCCCGATAACTTTGATTTAGAAAAGGCAAATGGAATTGGAATCAAAAACAGCAAGAATCGTTTAGAAAAGATTTACGGAAGTGATTTTCAGTTATCAATTGAGAATGCGGAAGATATTAAAGGGGTGAAAATGACCTTAAAGATCCCAAAAGGTAGGAAGTGAAATATACAGCATTAATAATTGATGACGAAAAGGAGGCGAGAGATGGAGTAAAAAAACTCCTTGAAGAAATTAACGATATAGAAGTTACTGGAACGGCTAAGAATGGTCTAGAGGCTATAAAATTAATCGACAGAAAAAACCCAGATATAATATTTCTGGATATTCAAATGCCTGAAGTAAATGGATTTGAAGTTTTAAGTAGTATTAACAGCCGAAATAAACCTCTTAATGTCATTTTTGTTACAGCGTATGATGAATATGCGTTAAAAGCTTTTGAAGTTCACGCCATAGATTACTTACTAAAACCCTTTTCAGATAGTCGTTTTTTAAAAGCGGTTGAAAAAGTAAAGAACCAGCTAGCTTTAAATGAGAGCTTAGACCAAGTCATGCGAGTACATCTTTTATTGAAAGATTTTGAAGAAAAAGAAGCGAAGAAGTTTAATTCGGGAACTATAGTAAACGAGTCTGGAAGATTCAAAGAAAAGCTGGCGATCAAAACTTCAGGTAAAATTGTATTTATTAATCTTATAGAGATTTTGTGGATTGCCGCTGATAGCTACTATGTAATGATTCATAGCAAAGAGAAAAAGTATTTGGTTAGGAGTTCGCTCAAAGAAATGGCGGATAAGCTTCCAGAAGAATATTTTTTGAGAATCCATAAATCAACAATTATTAACTTAAAATTTATTGAAGAGGTGGAAGCATACTCTCATGGTGAGTATGTGGTAAAACTAAAAAGAGTAAAAGAAAGGCTTAAAGTTAGTAGAAGTTATAGCAAAGCATTTTCGAGATGGTTAAAAAAGCAATAAAGCCGAAGTTTTTGCTTCGGCTTTATAATTAACTTGGAGTTTATTCTTCTTCGGGTTCGAATGCATTATCCACTGGATTGACGTCTGCCAAACGTTCGCTCGGATCAATCTTAATGCTTTTAATGTTGAATTTGGAAGTGGGGATGTCGAATGTAAAGGTAGGCTCTACCCAAGGCCAGTCTTTGAGAGTATGTCTTTTCATGGCGTTCTCAGCAGGCTTTTCTCCCCGCATCACCCGTAAAGGAATGTAGTATAGCTCCGAAGTCCCGTCATCATACTCAACAACCACATCCAGAGGCATTGGCATTAATCCATTTCTGGTTATTTCAACCGTAGTATTCGTTTCATCTCCTGAAACGCCACTAATACCGTAATCAACTGTTTTTGTGGTTTGAACGAAGTACTCATAATACCAATCCAGAATCATGCCAGACTCTTTCTCCATCACACGTATAAAATCGAGATCGGTAGGGTGTTTAAGCTTCCAGGTTTCGTGATAAGTCAGCATTCCTTTTCTGAAAGCTTCTTCCCCGATGATATATCGCAACTGATTCAGAAATACAGAACCTTTGGAATAAGAAGCTCTGCCATACGCACTGTTTGTGTTGTAATGATCGGAGTGAGTAGTCATAGGTTCCTCAAGTCCTGAACGTACAATTCCAAAATATCCACGATATGAACCAGCATGGGGATTCCCTTCCCGGTCAAATAAATGAGCCATAGTTTCAGAAGATGCAAAACTGGTAAATCCTTCATCCATCCATGGATATAATGCTTCGTTGGTTGCCAACACATTTTGATACCAGCTATGATACATCTCGTGGACAGTAACCCCCGTTAAACTACCAAGTGATCTTCCGCCTGTTATCAAAGTTCCCATCGGATATTCCATACCTCCGTCACCACCCTGGATGGTTGAGAACTGAGGATACGGATATACGCCGAAGTGTTTATTGGCATATTCAAATGCTTTGACTGTCAACTCCGGAAGTTGCTCCCAGTTTTCTTTGTACTGTGCATTTTCTTCTTCTGACGCTTCTATGTCAACAATTGGTTGCTGGTAGAAAAAGTGAAGTTTTGGTCCGTTTGGAACTTGAGCAGTTGTATGTACAAAGTCAGGGTCTGCGCCCCAAAAGAAATCAATTACATTCTCAGCGATAAAGTGGTAGGTAATTTTATCGCGATTATGACTTACCTCAACTCCTTCATCTTCATAACCATGTCCAATTTCATTTGGGTTCTGAAGGATTCCTGTTCCTCCAACCACATAATCGTTATCGATCATAATTTTTACATCAAAGTCGCCAAAGATGCCATGGAATTCTCTTCCAATATAGGGATTAGGATGCCACCCTCTTTCGTCATATTGAGCAAGTTTGGGATACCATTGGCTCATAGAAAACTCAACACCTTCAGCATTCGCCCAACCTGATCGTCTAATTTGCTTAGGGACCTGGCTTTCGAATTCCATCTCAAATGTGGTAGAAGCGCCGGAGGCAATGGTGGTATTCAATTCTACGACCAAAATAGTTCCGTCTACTTTGTATTCAACAGCTTTACCATCCTGAGTAAGTGAAAGAATGTTGTGATAACCAATTTCATCAACCGAAAGTTTAGAGATTCGATCTCCTACACGGCTATCCGGATCTGCAATGGTTCTGGAGCGAACATCCATCATGCTTCCCGGCTGGAATGCATTAAAATATAGGTGGTAATACACTCGATCTAGTACATCCGGAGAGTTGTTCGTGTATTCCAGAACCTGAGATCCTTTGAACTGATGCTTCTCAGTGTCCACATCAATTATCATGGTATAATCCACTTCCTGCTGCCAGTATCCACTGGTTTGGGCATTAGAATAAAGAAAGCAAAAAACAGTAAATAGTAATATGGCGAATAGTTTATTCATATCAGTAGAGTTTATTTAATTCGAATAAAGGACGTCACAAAATCACAAAAACACCAATACTTTTACTTTTTTTGTGATTTGGAGTCTTAGTGGTTAAAAATCTTACCGAACAATTATTTAAAAAGCACTTCTGCTGGTAAAGGCGCGGCTCAAGGTTGCTTCATCTATAAATTCTAGCTCAGTTCCCATTGGTATTCCATAAGCGATGCGGGTCACCTTAACCTCGTAAGGCAATAACAACTTGTTGATGTAATAGGAAGTTGCTTCACCTTCAGCATCGGGGTTTAACGCCAGAATTACTTCCGTGATCTGTTCATCTCCGCCAACCCGCGTCAATAAATCTTTAATGCGAAGTTGATCCGGGCCAATATTATCCATAGGTGAAATCACTCCCCCAAGCACATGATAACGACCTCGAAATTCATTGGTTTTCTCAATGATGTACACATCGTTGAACTCTTCAACCACGCACACCTGACCATTTTCTCGTTTCTGGTTTTCACAAATCTTGCAAGGATCTGAATCACTTACATTTCCGCAGACCGAGCAACGAGTCACTTTGTTCTTTAAGTCAACAATGGCGTTGGCAAGCTTGAGTGCGTACTCATCATTTTGCTTCAGGAGATGGATCGCAATTCGCTGAGCGGATTTTCTTCCTGTACCCGGTAGCTTGGAAAGCTGTTCAATCGCCCGCTCTAAATATTCTGAGGTTATCTGCATGAAGAGAATTAAAGATTAAAGATTCAAAATTAGCAGTTGCCAATTTTAAATCTTTAATTTTTCATTTTGAATTTCTTATAGTCCAAATTTAGAGAGATCCATTCCGGGAATTCCACCGCCGGGCATCATGCCTTTGTACGCTTCCTGCATCTTTGCTTTAGCCTCTTCATCGGCCTTCTCGAGCGCCTTGTTAACTCCGGCAACAACGAGGTCTTCAAGGATTTCTTTGTCTTCAGGATCAATAACATCTTTATCAAGTTTTATGGATAATACCTGACGAAGTCCATTCGCCTTTACCTTAACCATTCCACCACCGGCTTCAGCTTCAACCTCAACTTTTCCTAGGTTAGCCTGTGTTTCCTGCACTTTAGATTGCATTTCCTGAATTTTGCCGAACATGTCGGCCATGTTAAAATCTGCCATAATATTATGTCCTTTTAGTATTCTAGTTCAGCGCCGAATCGCTCCACCAAGTCGCGGATAATCGGATCTTTTTGCTGAATTTCTTTAAATCGTTCATAGGGGTTTTTTGCTGTTGATGCAGCTCCTTCCCTTTTTTTAACTTCGGTTCTAAAACGTAACATAGTGCCAATATGTTCCTTTAACCGGAGTGATAAATCATGAGCCTGTTCGTCCAGCATCTTCTTAGCGAATGCATTGTCGCATTCAAGCGTGAGCTCGACGCCCTTTAATTTAGAAGGTTGAATTCGCTGCACCTGAAGCTCAAGTACCTTCGGGATGTTGTTTTCGAGTGAAGTAACAAATTCATCCCAAACCGCTTTTACATCTTCAACCAAAAGCTTTTTTGCAGGGGTTTCTTCTTTGGTCTCAATCGGAACCGGTGCCGGCTTGGGAGTTCTATTGCCATTCGGGAAGTGAAGTACTTTTGCCTTTTGGGTAACCTCTGTAACCAGCGCTGGTTGACCTAAATCATACTCATCATGAACAGGCTCAGGAACGACTTCTTCAATAGGCTCTGAGTTCACTTTAGCCATGATTTCAGGTTGGCTATCTGTTTCCGGTGGTAAGGGCTCAGATTCTTTAACCGCTGCGGACTCAATTGCTTCAGTTTCACCCTTGTTCTCTTGCTTTACGCCAGAAAATTCCTGTGCATCTTTGTCACTCTGTAACTTTGTCTCTTCCTGAACAGCTAAATTCCTAGAGTTTTTTTTTAAATCATCTAATTCAGAAAGAAGCTTTACGAGATTCTCTGTTCGCTCCATGTGGATTAGTTTCAGAAGGGTAATCTCGAACTGGATGCGTGGTTGATGTGCATCTTTTAGTTTAATTTGAGCTTCACTTACGAGATGTAGCATTCGCATCAGGTCGTCCCGTGAAAAATGGGAAGCAGTATTTTTATATTTTGCTTTCGTTTCCTCAGAAGCTTCTACCAGATACATCTTTTCTGAATGATGAGCGATGTATAAATTCCGAAGGTGCTCAGTCAGACCAATTAAAAATTCCTGTATATCGTAACCTTCCTGTAACAAAGTGTTGATGAGTTCCAGTCCTTTGTCTGCATCGTGTTCCTTCACGCAACTCATAAACTCAAACAGTCGGTCGGTACCAACCACATTCAATGCCTGGAGCAACTCACTATGCGTGATGGTATCACCACAAAATGCAATCGCCTGATCCATCAGCCCTAAGGCATCACGAAGAGCGCCATCCGCTTTTTTGGCAATCACATGGAGTGATTCATCATCAATAGAAATATTTTCATCCAGCGAGATTTTCCTTAGTCGGTGAACAATCTCTTCTACTGCAATCCGCTTGAAATCAAACCGTTGTACTCTGGATAAAATGGTTGGAAGAACTTTGTGAGGCTCGGTAGTTGCAAAAATGAAAATGACATGCTCAGGAGGTTCTTCCAGTGTTTTAAGAAGGGCATTGAAGGCCGCTTTGGAAAGCATGTGAACCTCGTCCACAATAATCACCTTATAAAGACTATTCTGTGGCGGGATTCGAACGATTTCACGAAGGTGATGGACGTCTTCTACTTTGTTGTTGGAAGCGGCATCCATCTCAGTAATGCTCATAGTTTGATTGAGTGCTTCCCCGTCTACATTGGCATCAATTTTATTAATTACACGAGCAAGAACACGCGCCATCGTTGTTTTGCCTACTCCCCTCGGACCGCAAAACATGTAGGCATGAGACAAACGGTTTTGCTTGATCGCGTTTAGCAACGTATTGCTAACGTGATCCTGAGAAACGATATCCTCAAAACTATTTGGACGGTATTTTCGGGTAAGTGCGCGGTAAGTATCAGGCATGCTTTTGTGTCGCTTTTGCTAACGCAGGGAATGTACAAAAAGCTGAACAGAGTTGAAGAGGAAACCGGGTGTTTTTCACTATTTATCTTGAAAGAGTTGCCTACTCGTTTTATTCTTGCTTCACTATGAAAATTGCTAAACATATTCTGATAAAAGGAAGAGTACAGGGAGTGGGCTTCAGATACTTCACAAAAAAGCATGCGGCAAATAAAGGGATAAAAGGCTGGGTTCGAAATTTAAGAGATGGAAGAGTTGAAGCTATAGTTCAGGGGAGCAAGGAAGATGTTGACCAAATGCTTTCAATATTATCAACAGGGCCGATACACAGCAAAGTTATCAATATGGAGGTTGAAGATTCGAGTGTGGAAGATCTCAAAGACTTTGAAGTACGCTACTAATCCCAAATCTTTTATTTCAGCAACTCTGGAAGTTGTTGGTATGACCTAATTACTTAGGGGTTAGCTTTTTCACCGAAATCAATCATAACACCTCAGAGCTTTCTCCGAGCCTTTTAAGGGCTTCTCTTTTATAAGTGCGCCCGATAGGAATAGTAGCCTCCGACAGCTCAACCTCGTTTTTACTCCAGCTTTCAATCTTTTTAAGATTAATTATAAACGAGCGATGCACACGTAGAAACTGATCACCGGGAAGTCGGTCTTCCATGTAGGTAATCGTTTGATAAGTGGAAACTTGCTTATTTTCTGTCTTGATTAAAATGTAGTCTCGCTTACTTTCGATATAGAGAATTTCATCGAGGCAGATTTTCACATTTTTTTTGTCGGATGGTACAAACACGTAATGATGTTCTTCATTAGAATCTGAATAAGCGGGAGTACTTGCTTGAGGGGCTAAAACGTCAAACACTTTATTGACTGCTTTAAGGAATCGCTCAAAAGAAACGGGTTTCAATAAGTAATCAATTACATCGAGATCGAAACCTTCCAGTGCATATTCACGATAAGCGGTTGTGAAGATGACTTTTGGTGGGTTTTTGAGTGTTCTTAGAAACTCAATCCCTGTCAGCTTGGGCATCTGAATATCAAGGAATAACACATCAACCGAATTATTTCTCAGTTCCTGAAACGCTTTTATTGCATTTTGAAACGTGGCTTTAACTTCTAATCCATCAATCTTAGATACATGAGACTCAATCACCTCAATAGCGAGCGGCTCATCATCTATGATATAACAGGTTAGGCTCATTCCGTATCGTGGTTTATTAATTGATCGAGTTCAATTTCTAAAGAAACTGAATAGGTTTTGCCGTCATCCTCAATGCTCAGGTTGTAATGATCTTCGTACAGTAATTCCAGTCGCCGATTTACATTCTTCAAACCGATCCCTTGTTGGTATTCAAATTCTTCCTGATCGTCTTCTTTGCCATTACTATTCTTAACTGAAAGAGAAAGGCTTTGCTCATGTACCACAACATTGATGTCCACCCAAACTTCATCAAGCGTATCACTTGTTCCGTGTTTAAATGCATTTTCGACAAACGGAAGTAATAGCATCGGAGGGATTTGACTCTGCGAAACATCTCCGTACGTTTCATAAGAAACGGTAAGGCGATCATCGTAGCGTATTTTTTCAAGAGCGATGAAATTTTCAATCAATTTCAACTCCTTACTGAGTGAAACGGTTCTGGAATTACATTCATACAGCATGAAGCTTAATAGCTCCGAAAGCTTTAAGACCACTTCAGGAGAAGACTCGGACTTCTTCAGTGTAAGTGCGTACAAATTATTAAGCGTATTAAAAAGAAAATGGGGATGAACCTGGCCTTTTAAGAAGTTCAATTCTGCCTGAAGTTTCTCTTGTCGAAGTTCCTGAGAGCGACTCTCTTCACTATAAAAATACTTAGTGATTTTAATAAACGAAGCCAGTGCTACAACCGGGTAAATGCCGAGGATGTTCTTCAAACTTTTTGCCACATTTAAAGCTCCACCCGACATCCATTCGTAACTATAGATAGGGTAAAAGACATAGTAATCTAGTACACGCTGGGTGAATGCAGCAACAATTATTGCTAGTGTGGTAAGCAATGTGGCGGTCACATACTTCTTCTGAAGGAAATATCTAGGGATTACAAAGTAGAGTGTAAAATAAGTGGCGAGCATTTTTAGCGGCAGATAAGCCATTGCCCAAAAGAATTCCGCTCCATAGGTATCCTCAAAATTTCCATAAATGATGGTGTACATCCCAATGTAGCATACCCAGAAAATGACGTGCCAGAGGATACGTTTTGGAGTAGACTGATATTTCTCAAAAAAAGAAAGCATTTATCGTTCGAGCGGTCCCTCCCAGATAACCTGCCCAATCATCCACTTATCCTCTTCTTTGGAGAGCAGCAGGTAATCCACGCCCCACCAGGCAGTTATTTTTACAGCAGCGATATGGTTCATCATATCCAAAATCTCAACTTCTTTAGGGGCATCATCTCCTTGTTGGTTTCCTCCTTCCAGTACACGACGTGCATAATCTTTAGCACCATCATAAGTCATATAAATTTCGTTTCCGTACTCGCCGGTTTCACGGTCTTTCCAGTAGCCATATTTTAATAAGTCAGGTTTCAGGCTTTCTTTGAGCTTGAGTGTGTCTCCTTCATAAAACCCTTCTATATAATTCAAAGCAGCTCGTTCCACCAGGCTTTGATCATCTTCCTGAGCATAAGCAGAGCTCATAAATAGGACTGCGCATAAAAATGTAAATATCGTCTTCATAAGTGGTGTTTTAAATTAGTCCCCGTTCTGCCCGATGACCAGTAAACATTAAAAATAATGATCTTGCAGAAAGAATGGGAGAGTTAAAGAATACTTTCTGCATACTACTGCTTTAAGGCTGCGAAGGTTACTTAAAAGTTTGCAAATGCTACAACTTGGCTTATAAATGCTTTTAGGAGATAAAAGTGGGGTGTATGTCGATGTCTGCCAATATATAAAGAAGAAGTTTTTATCTCTGGGCAGCAAAAACCTATAAGCCCATGAAGCATTTATTATCCCTGATTATTCTAGTACTCTTAACTGGAGCTTTAACTGCTCAGGAACAATCTATTATTGAAGAGTTTGTTCTGGAATCAAGAAAGTCTGAGCTCAAAATATCCATTGATGGAAAATTGGATGAACAAGCCTGGACTACAGCGGTACTTACTTCCGATTTTCTAAATAAATGGCCGAAAGACACCGGCTTAGCAGAAGCGCAGACACAAGCCTGGGTTACGTACGATGATGAGTTCCTTTACATTGGAGCTATCAACTATCAGAAAAAAGAAGACCTGGTAATCAAATCATTGAAGAGAGATAACAGCTCTTACCATTGGGACAGTGATGGATTCACAGTGGTGCTGGATCCCTACAATCAAAAAACAAATGGTTTTATCTTTGGGGTGAATGCAGCCGGAGCACGTGTGGATGGGGTAGTAAGTATCGAAAATTCCAGAACACGTCCGGACTTCAACTGGGATAACGCCTGGAGTAGTTCGGTGAAAGTATATGATGAATATTGGGTGGCCGAATTCGCAATACCGTTTAAGTCCATTAACTATGACCCGGAAAGTGATGAGTGGGGCATTAATTTTGTACGGAATGATATGAAGAGAAATGAATTTTCTACCTGGAGCCACGTACCACAGGGTTTTCCGGGAATTGATTTGGGTTATTTGGGGACACTCAAAATGGAAACTCCGCCGGAAAAAAGAAGACAGCGAATAGCGCTTCAACCCTATGTGTTAGCTTCCGCAGATCGTGATTTTGAAGAAAGTTCGAGATATGGGGGAGATCTCGATGTTGGATTAGATGCGAAAATCCCTATTGGTTCTAAGCTTAAAATGGATCTTACCCTAAACCCGGATTTCTCAACCGTAGACGTCGACCAACAGGTAACCAACCTCTCTCGCTTTAGCATCTTTTTTCCTGAAAAAAGAACCTTCTTTCTTGAAAACAGCGACTTATTTTCCAGCTTTGGTACCTGGGGAGTAAAGCCATTTTTCTCACGTCAGATTGGGATAAGCGATGGAGAGTTGGTACCGATTTTATTTGGTGCCCGGGTAACAGGAAACGTGACGGATGATTTGAGGGTAGGAGCCCTTAACGTGCAAACCCGGAGCATCGACGGGTTTGGAGCCAATAATTATTTAGTGGGCGCGGTGCAGCAACAAGTATTCGGGCGGAGCAGTATTAAAGCGTTGGTAACAAATCGTTCGGCTTTTGATGGCACCAATAACACAGAAGAGGATTTCAACCGTACGTTAGGCGCTGAATTTCATTATTCTTCAGAAAGCGGAAGATTAACAGGAAACGCGCGATACCACTGGTCACAAACCGAAGACATACTGGATGATGCCTCTTTTATTGGGGCCACCATGATGTATAATAACGGAAACTTCTTTTCGGGAATTACCGCCGACCGCGTTGGGGATAATTATATTAATGAACTTGGCTTTTCCAGGCGTTCATTTCAATATGATGCAGAAAGAGATAGCCTGATTCGGATTGGCTTTAGTTTCCTTAACCCCTGGATAGGGTACACTTTTCGCCCGGAATCGAACTGGGTAAACAGTCATGAGTTTAGCGCCTGGACAGTAATGAGCTGGGAAACCGATGGACAGCTCATTGATCGGTTTACAAGCCTCAATTATTTCCTTAATACGTTGAACCACGGTTCATTTAGTGTCTCAGTCGAGAATTCAAATGTGCGGCTCCTTTTCCCAACCGACTTAATTGGTGGCGACGAGTTTCTTCCTGCGAAAACCTACATTTATAATACTACTTCTTTAAGTTATGATACCGATCAGAGGGGTATTGTAAGCGGAGGTTTACGAACTTCGTATGGTGGCTTTTATGATGGTACTCGTTTAGAGTTTGGCGGAAATGTAAATGTGCGCACCCAACCTTGGGGGAATTTTGGTGTTCGATATATAGGCAACCGGGTAGAGTTGCCTGGAAATTATGGAGAAGCTACTCTTCACTTAGTCGGTCCACAGACTGAGATTAGCTTTTCAAACAGCTTGAATTGGACTACTTTCCTTCAATACAACACGCAATCTGATAATTTTAATATTAATAGCAGGCTACAATGGAGGTTTGCTCCCATGAGTGACATCTATTTGGTGTACAACGATAATTACGGCACCGAAAATTTTGGGGTTAAAAACCGGGGAATGGTATTTAAAATGAACTACTGGTTCAATTGATATGAAAGAGAGTTTATTAGCAAAAATCCTGGCAGGTATTATTCTGGCTTTTTTAACACTCGGAATTGGATTAGCGGAGGGAGATAGTAAAGGTCGAACTGGTTTATCACAAATGGATTCTTCTAAGATGGATTTTTGTTCAATTGAAGAAGAAGGTTTCAGCTACTATTCTGAACGCAGTAAAATAATACTGGAATGCAGCAAAAATAAATGCGTGTAAACAGGAGTAGTAAAAAAATTTCAAACTGTTACTAATTTGCCGGAAAGTTCGTTTATTTCTTGAAAAAAGCGGATTACCATGTCAAAGTTTGATACAAGTCTCTCCTTTCTTACAAAACACAAAGACCTTGGAATGCTGGTTCTCAGGCTAGGCGTAGGTCTTTCTTACCTGTTCCTTCACGGATGGGGAAAGATTTCCGGCGGACCAGATCGATGGATAGGAATTGGTAAAAACATGCCCGGTTTTGGAGTAGATACTATTTATATGTTTTGGGGATTTATGGCTGCTTTTGCGGAATCAATCGGGGCCTTTTTATTTGCTCTGGGTTATAAATACCGGCTCATGGCAGCACTACTTTGTATCACAATGTTGGTTGCAACTATAACACATCTGGAGCGCGGAGATGGATTCAAAGGAGCTTCTCATGCCATGAAAATGATGTTCACTTTCTTTGGTTTGATGATGATTTCCCCGGGAAAATACAGCCTCGATGAAATGCTAAAGAAGTAGTCCCACTAGTACTATCTTTTCACGTTTTATGAGATAAAATTATTCAGGATCTTACGCATCACGCATCACGCATCACGCATCACGCATCACGCATCAGGCATTTTTAGAGCTACCTTTCACTTCTAAATCTCCAAGGAATGCCTTCGGCAAAATTCGGGACAACCCTAATCTTAGATCATCAATCTCTAACCAGCTTTTCTCCTTCACCAATCAGTATGAAATTTTCATCTCCTACCACTTTGTTAAAGTCGTTGACCGGATCATACTGTCCATCATCAGCGAGAGGGAAAGTGCCATAGTGCATCCCGATACTAAACTCTGACTTTATATCTTTGTGAATTTGCACAGCTTGAGCCGGATCTACATGAACGGGACTCATAAACCATCTTGGGATATATGCTCCCACTGGTATGAGTGATGTTTTGATGGGTGCGTATCGTTCTCCGATTTCAGAAAAGAAGGTATTATATCCGGTGTCTCCGGCAAAGTAGATGTTTCCATTTGGGGATTTGATTACAAAGCCTACCCAGAGTGTTTTATCACGATCAAACATCCCGCGACTGGAAAAATGCTGGGCTCGTACGGCTACAATATCTACGGAATCAGAAACGGTGGTTTCCTGCCACCAATCGAGGGAAACCGTTTTAGAAAGTCCTTTTTTATTCAGATATAAATCAACACCAAGAGGAGTGATGAAAGTTGGATCATGTACTTCTTTAATCCTTTTGAGTGTATTAATATCGAGATGATCGTAATGATTGTGGCTCAGGAGTACGAAATCAATTTCGGGTAAATCATCAAAAAGGATTCCCGGCGGGCGCATTCTCTTTGGCCCCGCAAAACTAAATGGCGAAACCCGTTCACTGTACACCGGATCGGTAATGAAGTTCAGTCCATCCGTCTGGATTAAAAAAGTAGAATGATTAACGTAAGTGATTACCTGAGTGGAATCGTTAACACGACTCGTTGGTTTTTTACCAAAGGTAATGTCTTCCTCATTAAGCTCTTTCCATTCTCCGGGTTTACGAGTAGTCATCCATTTCAGCAGATCAGAAGTAGTTTTTTCTTGATATCCATCTCCATTTATAAACGTACTGCCGTTAAAGTGATTAGTTGTTTCTCCTTTATAGCCCGGCGCGGAAGTCCATGAGCCAAGTCCAAGCACAATAAGAATAAAAACCCCGAGGATAATTAAGACGGCCATAAAAACTCTTTTGATGATTGATTTCATTGCGAATAATAAGTAACTCTTGTCCGAATTAGTTCAATTAAAATTAAACTATTTGTTTGGATCATAATCTGTCGGGAGAAGATCGGAAGCCTTTTCTCTGGCCCATTTCCCAATATACTTCAGGTGAGCAGGATCATAAAGCAAGCCATTACTATCTACAAGGAAGAAGGGAGTACTACCGGCATAACTTATATAAGTGAGATTGTTTGGGTTTTCAATATTTCTGTTCATATCAAACCGGATGCCATACCCTACAACCACCTGACTCTCAGATAATTCAAAAATAGAGTAATGTTCTCTGAGTGGATTCCATAATTTAGGATAGTGTTTAGTTAGTACATTAAGGTCATCGTAAGCTACGATTTTCCCTCCCTCCCGTGTAAGGAAGGAAAAACCCTCCTTTAGATGAGTACCCTCTACCAGACTACGGTAAAAATGCATAGAGGAACCTTCGTAAACGGTTTTTCGATTGTTTGCCCACCTTCTTTTTGCTGCATCCGATGCACGGGGCAATTCGGCATAGTTGGTGTAGATTTTATAGGCTCCCGTTTTATCGAATTTATTAAAAGCGACATCTATAATGTCTGCTTCAACCCGGTAACCAAGCGCCCGGTTGATGATTATTAATGGGTTTGATGCGGTTACCTTAACCAATCCGTTTTCTTCTTCATCAAAGTTTAATACTTCAGGGTTTCTTAGCTGAACGCTTCTGGAAAACCTGCCCTCACCAATAAAGAACTCTCTGAATAAGCGGTAGCTATTTTGCCATTCTTTATTGCTGGATGTAACTACAATTTCGTTTAATTCAGTAATTCTGGCTTTTAAAAAGAACGTGTAGCCAGCGGAACCGGATGAGGATAATAACACATCTTCAGACTTAGAATCATAGCCAACAAAACTTACTACTAATTTTGCTCCGCCCTGGTAAGAGGTAGTAAAAGAAAAAGACCCATCCTGTAAAGTTTGTGTTCCAATGGTTGTTCCCGATAAATAGACACTGGCTCCCGGAATGGGCTCTTCAGTTTCTTCATCATATACAAATCCCGAAATGGTATAACTTAGAATCTCAGCAGTGTTACTGTACAAGAAAGAGGTAAAAACGAAACAGAGTATAAATATAGAAAACAGGCTTCTCATACCTGTTAATATCTGTTTTTTTGATAATTCTGCAAAGACTATTTAAGGTGATAGGTAAGCGCCATTTGGATACAGATTTTTAAAGCGTTTTCAGGAATAGGTTGATTGATCGGAATTATAATCGCTCTATTACTCTCGAATTCCAGCTCGTCTGAGAACATCCCACGGTACTTCTCGACTAGAGAGGTGTTGCAGTTTACATAGATTCCAATCTGATCGGGATTTCGTTCTTTCCAATCAATGCGAACAGTGGTTCCGCTTTTTGGCTTTGAAGTTAGATATGCTGGTTCACTCCATTTAAGCGTTTCGGTAATCTGTCCGACGCCTTCCGTATGCTCCGCCACATGATAAATGAGTTTCCTCAACTGCTCCATCTTTGGTTTGATGTGATCCGGATAAGCATTGAATTTTTCTTTAACGGATGGTTCCATGACCGTTTCGTTTGTTCAGGGTTTTCTAACGCCTGCTAATATAAGTGTTGCTACTGACAACCCTATGTCAAGGATATTTATTTCGGGGCCTGGGACTTAGTAAACTTAAAGTGCGGTTGTTTTCAATCCGGATTCCCGCCTTCGCGGGAATAACTTATTTTCGTTCGGAATGCCTTGATTGAGGCAGAGCCTCAGTAGAACAGGAGCCTGCCTGTCTGCCGAGAGGCTTCCGAAAATGCATCACGCAGCAGAGCTACATGACAAAGTAAACATCTAAAACTATTAGAGTATATTTACCCTGTATGCTATGTACGATTCCATAATTCATCTTTTTTATAAGTGCAATCTCTTCTATCGATTCGGATGGAACTTGTTCTCCAAAAACCTCAATCAATGGGGACTTTCTTGCATAAATAAGATACCGCTTCCCTAGAGATATACCGTTTTTGATTAGAACACCATTTTTTCTACCAGTGACACTCCCCCCATTAAAACCACCTTTGTGTTGACTAAATCTTGCGTGAAGCGTCTTTCCAGCTTTTCCTATATAAACAATGGAATAAGTGGACTCAAATTTTTCGACCCATATATAGACAAAACCTTTCTGTAAACTTCTATTTAAATAATTAAAGCTAAGTTTGTCATCAGAAAGAACTATTTCACCAGCTTCGAAAAAGCTGAACTTTTCTAGAAAAGATTTGAATTCACTTAATTCCATTATATACGGTGTTTCAACAAAGTCCCTTCCTACTACCCCGCCATCAAGGCTTCAATCTCATCAATCTCTTTAGGTACATTCGTTAGGTTCTCGAAGCCATCCTCGGTTACGGCGATATTATCTTCGATTCTTATTCCACCGAAAGTTAGTAAGTCTTTCACTTTCTCTACATTCAGGAATTTTGATTGCTCGGGGTCTTCCATAGCGGGTTCAAGAACGGCCGGTACAAAGTAAATGCCCGGCTCTATGGTGATCACCATTCCAGGCTGAAGTTCTCTTCGGGCGCGTAGAAATTTAATGCCCGGTCGGTCTATGCGATCTACTCCTTTGGGGTAGCCGCCTACATCATGGGTATCTAATCCGAGGAAGTGGCCAAGTCCATGCGGGAAGAACAGCGCGAATATATTCTGTTCCATAATGTCATCAATCTCTCCTTTTATGATACCAAGCTTTTTAAGACCGCCCATCATAATACGTGAAGCCATCAAATGGAGGTCTTCCATTTTCACTCCGGGACGAATAGACTCAATCACTTCGGTATGTGCATTCAAAACGGACTGATAAATCCCGGCCTGTATCTCCGTGAATTTTCCATTCGCGGGAAAGGTGCGGGTATAATCAGCGGCGTAGCCATTGCACTCAAAGCCGGCATCCATCAGGAATAGATCACCATCGTTAATCTTATAGGTATTCTCCACATAATGCAGAATGGAGGCATTTACTCCCGAGGCAAAAATTCCGTTATAGGCATCCTGAAGTAAACCGTTCTCAATCTGCACTTTGTTGAAGATGGCTTTCAGTTCGTACTCATACATTCCCGGCTTAATTGCTTTCATAACTGCTTCATAAGCGAGATTATTCACCCGACAAGCTTCCCTCATCTGATCTAGTTCCCACTCTGTTTTTAACACCCGGCAGTAAGTTAGCGCGTCAGCTAGCGCATCGGTTTCCACATTAAATCCGCGATCCAAATCTTCGATAAACTCCGCTTGTTCATCATTAAGGCAATAGACAACTTCCGGCTTCAGCTTATTTAACACACTTAGAATATCGTTCTGATAATGCAGGTGATCTGGTTTATACTGCTCCTGATATTGCTCTTTTGTTTTCACATAGCCATGCCATACCGCGTACTGTGCGTCCCGCTTTGGGACAAACAAGTGATATTCTTCTTTTTTTAAATCCAGAATCAGGGAGCAATCTGTTTCATTAGCCCCGGTTAAATACCAGAAGTTGGATTCTTGCCGGAAGGGAAATTCATAATCCGTTTGGTAACGATACATGGTTTCAGCGCCCTGGATAAAAACAACGCCACTCTGGTTGTCATCAAATAAAGAAAAAAGCTTTTCGCGGTGTAGGTGATGCATATCAATGTTCAATTAAGAATGAAGAATTATTTAATGAGAGTTTCGGTCTCTCCCTCGTTCCCTCTTCTTTTTAAAGAGAGGGATACTCTTAGATTAAGGTCATGTTATAATACAGAAGTTCTGCCCCTTTTTGAAGCCTACTGTCTGGCAGGCTGGGAGGAGAAAGAGGAGGTAGAAAGAAACAGTACTACTATACTATCCCCGCTTTATCTTTGAACCATTCCCAATAAACACTCCAAGAAATCCTTCTTTGAAGGTGATGATGGGATTTTTGCCTGTAATTTCATTTGAGCTTCCATCCTGTCCTCCCATTTCCAGAACACTGTCTGTGAGAGGATAGAGAACGTCTTTTGAAGTAAACTCTTCAACGGGATTCCGAACTGGAAAAAAGGAGATGATGGTTCCAACTGGTAATTCCGGTTTGTAGGGAGATCGAACAAGCATAGTATCGCCGTAATCATCCCGAAAGATAATTGTTTCAAACGTTGGCCAGAATTGTTGGAGCACCGACATGTTTTTCATAAGGTGGTCGATACGTTTGCCTAAAGCTCCCAGAACCACAGCATGTGTTGCCCCTTTTTTGAGCGCATAGCTCAAAGCCTTTTCAAGGTCATTGGTTTCCTGATCGGGATCTTCCAGAATATTTATGCCTTCATGATTGGTGTATTTGAAACTATCCATGTCGCCAATCACGATATCCGGAGTAAAGCCATAGCCCAGTAATGCATGTCCTCCGCTGTCTGCGCCAATCACTAAATTAGCGGAGTTAATTTCTTTTTCCAGTAATTTTTTGGTGGGAGGAGTCCCTCCTGCTACAATTAATGCGTTCATATTTACAAGATAATGATATCTGCCTGTCATTTCGAACGAAGTGAGAAATCTAAAATGCTTCTTTGAGTTACTCGTTAGATTTCTCAATCCTTACCTTCGATGATTCATTCGAAATGACAACAAGAATTGGTTTACTTTCAAAAAGAAATGGAATTGCTTTCTGATAAGTCTATTTTTGGGGAAAGGAGATTTATGTTCAAAGAGTTTATTTCAAAAATTACTACACACAAGAAAGTTGCAGTTTTTTCACATATACGTCCGGATGGAGATTGCCTGGGCTCACAAATTGCGTTGTGTTTATGGCTCGAAAAAAATGGAGTAGATGCTACAGCTTTTAATGAGGATGAAGCCGGAGATAATCTAAAATGGCTTCTGGATTTCTTCCCTGTGGTAAAGCCGAATGATGAGGACTTATCAGCTTTTGATGCATTTGTTGTGGTTGATGGGAATGCACTCCATCGTTTTGGAGAGATAGCGGAAGGCATTGCCGATCTAGGAAAACCAATCTATATGATTGATCACCATCCCCAGCCGGATGATATTTACGAAGAGTTTGTATCCAGAGTGGATTACTCTTCAACATGCGAGTTGATTTACGAATTGTATGTAGAACATAATCCTGATCAGATCGATGAACAATCAGCCAAAGCGATGTATACCGGCATCGTAACTGATACCGGATCGTTTCAGTTTGATAGTGTAACCCCTAACACACTAAATGCCGCTTCAACTCTGTTACAGAGAGGAAGTTTTAAACCCAATGAAGTGGTTGAACGAATTTATTCAACGAAAACGATTGGCCAACTTCACCTGTTAAGCAAAGCACTGGAAACAATAACGTTATTTGCGAACCAACAAATCGCAATTATCTGCGTTACCAAAGCTATGTTTGAAGAAACAGAGACAAGCAAAGAAGATACCGAGGGGTTTGTGAGTTATCCGCTCAGCATCTCAGGAGTTAAAGCTTGTGCATTGTTTCGGGAAGATGGAGATCGAATTAAGCTAAGTCTTCGTTCGAGAAGTGACATTGATGTGAATGTCTGGGCGCGGCAACTGGGTGGCGGTGGTCACAAGAAAGCAGCAGCAGGCTGGCATAACGGACCTCTTGAACAAGCAATTAAAGATGTAATTAAGCTGGGAGAAGAACAGCTTTAGAAGTAAAAACCTACTGTATGAAGCGAACCGCTACTATACTTTTATCTTTATTATTATTTACCACGTACTGCTCTAAACCCGGATCAGAGATTAATGATGTAATCTCTACCTCGGCTAGTTCCGTTCCTGCTGTATCTGAGGCTGAAAAAGTGGAAGAACCTCAAGAGCAGGTAGATCCTACTGAATCAATAAGCAGAAGCCGGACCAATGCAATTACCAATGCGGTAGAAAAAGCAAGCCCGGCGATTGTGAGTATTACTGTTACGGAACTTCAGACCGGGTATACAAGAAGTCAGGACCCCTTCTTTTCTTTTTTCTTCTCAAGACCGGTACAACGTGAGGTACAAAGTATGGGTTCGGGATTTATCATCAGCGAAGATGGTTTGGTGGTAACCAACGAACATGTTGCCAGCGAGAGCGCAAAGACAATAAAAGTGTCGCTTGCAAATGGCGAAGTTCACGATGCAGAGTTATTAGGTTCAGATGAACTTGCTGATTTGGCGCTACTAAAAATTAAAGGCGATAAAAACGACTTCCCATATATTAAGTTTGCTAACTCTGAAGAAGTGATGGTGGGTGAATGGGCAATTGCTATGGGAAATCCGTTCGGGCTTTTTGCAGACGGACAGCCTTCCGTTACAGTTGGGGTAGTAAGCGCAACCAAACGAGATTTTCGCCCTGATCCGGAAGAACCACGTCTTTATATGGATATGATTCAAACCGATGCATCGATTAATCGCGGAAACTCAGGCGGACCATTAGTTAACAGTGAGGGAGAAGTGATCGGTGTAAATACCTTCATTTTTACCGGGGGCACCAGCAATGGATTTGTGGGATTAGGATTTGCAATCCCAAGTGACCGGGTGCAGAAAATCATCAATCAATTGAAAGAATCAGGTTCAGTTTCTCTGGCTTTTGATCCGGGGATGGAATTCACCCCGATGACTCGCCAGCTTGTATATCAATATGGGCTTAATCCAATCCCTGGTCTGTTAGTAACTACTGTTAATAAAGACGGACCTGCTTACGAATGTGGGATTATGCCGGGTGATATCATCATTCGAATTGGAGAAGAACGGGTTAGCAGTGAAATGCATGCCTGGGCCTTAATGCGTGAATTTGAAGAAGGTGAAAAGATGGTGATTCAACTTCATCGTGACGGAAAAGAATACGAAGCCGAAATGACTTTAAGGAAGAGCGTAGCAGGAAGATAAACTCTGTGAGTGTCTAACTTAACTGGAATGAAAATTAGCAAAACTTCTTGCCTGCCAGTCAGCCACTCTTGGATGCATAACCTTATCGCCCGGAGTATATTTTACAGTTGGAATATATTGACCGGGGACTGGAGCAAAATCGAATAAGCCGGTTAACCCTGGTTCTGAAGTCAGATACCCCCAGATGGTTAACTGTTTCATCATTAGATACGAAGTAGGTTTGTCTGTATTTGAAGCTTCCTGTTCGAGCATCATAGCAAAATCAATCTTCTCGTTCTGATTCATCAAACTAAACGCTTCATTTTCCAATCGGGATAACCCTGCTATGAAAAGGTTCTGTTCTTCTTCGTTATAAAAGTCGGAGACTATAGTATTCATGAATTCCCCCACATTCGCAGCTTTAGCTCCCTCACTATCAGATGTAGTTGGGATAATAACTTCCCCAAGCTCATTCAGTAATTCAATCTGATCAGGAGTAAAAGGGGCAAAAGAGGAATGGTCGTAAGGTGAGCATCCAGATAAAAAAGCGGGAGCTCCAATAATTGAGCCTCCCAATAATAGACTCATTCTGGTTAGGGCGTCTCTGCGATCCATACTATAAGTTTCCTTTTTTGAGTTCTTCAACAGCGTGTGTTGCTGCACGTGCACTTAATGCCATATAGGTTATAGAAGGGTTTTGACATGCTGTAGAGCTCATACAAGCCCCATCTGTTACCAGAACATTGGATACTGCATGCATTTGATTCCATTTATTAAGCATAGAGGTTGATGGGTCTTTTCCCATTCGGCACCCTCCCATCTCATGAATGTCTAATCCGGGAGCTTGCTTAGAGTCACTGACCCGCACATTTTTTGCGCCGGCAGCTTCCAGCATTTCAGCCCCGGTTTCCATCATGTCTTTACACATGGATTCTTCATTTTCAGAGTAATCGATATCAATCTCAACTAATGGCATACCCCATTCATCTGTATCTGTTTTACTCAGACTAATTTTGTTTTCAAACCTTGGGAGTACTTCACCCATGGCGGTCATGCCAATGCTCCATCCTCCTAATTCGGAAATTTGGTCTTTTAGGTCTGCCCCGATTGGAGACTTATTCTTATCCATACTTCCTAAACCTCGTCCACTCCACATCCCAAAGGAATATCCTCGTAGAAAGTCTTTCTGTGTATTATCACCAACATTTCGGAAGCGTGGTATATACAGACTGGTTGGCTTTCGTCCAAAGAAGTACGAATCTTTAAAATCATCAATCTGTCCACTGGCTCGGATTCTGTAATTATGGAACATCAGATAATGACCTAAGGTGCCACTATCATTCCCAATCCCATTTGGGAAGCGGTCGCTTTTTGAGTTCATGAGAAGTAACAGAGAGTTAATTGCTCCAGCGTTTATCGAGATCACATTTGCAGTATATTCTATTACTTCTTTCGTATTTGAATCGATAACGCGAACACCTGATGCCCTTCTTGTTTCATTGTTATACATGATTTCCTGTACTACAGAAAAAGGGCGTAAGGTCATATTCCCTGTTGCCGCGGCTGCCGGTATTGTTACTGAATTAGCGCTGAAATATCCTCCATAAGGGCAACCTCTTTCGCACCTGCTTCGGTACATACATACTCTGCCGTTATGAGGTTGTGATAGATTAGCTACACGGGCAAAAATTACGTTTCTCTCTGGAAAGGAACTCTCAATACTTGAAATACAGTGCTTTTCAATATCATTGAATGGCATTGGCGGCAAAAACTCGCCATCCGGTACGGCATCTAGTCCGTCTTTATTTCCACTTATTCCGGCAAATTTTTCTACATGAGAATACCAGGGAGCCAGATCTTCGTATCGAATCGGCCAGTCAACGCCATGCCCATCTTTTGAGTTAGCCTCGAAATCAAACTTCGCCCATCGTTGTACATGACGGGCCCACATCAATGACTTGCCACCAACCTGATATCCTCTGATCCAGTCGAATGGCTTAGTTTGTACATAAGGGTGTTCAGAATCTTTTACGAAATGATGTTGAGTTGCTTCCCGAAATGCATAGCATTTACTTACCACAGGGTTGTCTTTCACTATTTTCGGGCTTAACGTATTTCGATATGGAAATTCCCAAACTTCTTTCATTGCTGTTTCATAGCCTGAGATATGCTCAATATTTCTACCCCGCTCCAAAACGAGCGTTTTTAATCCTTTTTCACAAAACTCTTTCGCCACCCAGCTACCAGACATCCCGGCTCCAATAACGATCGCATCGAAATGGTTCTGCTTTTTTGCTTTTAGATTAAGGTTAGTTGCTTCCACAAGTTAATTGAGCTCTTCTCGTACTTTTTCCAGAAGAGATTTAGTGAGTTTTATGCCTTGATTGGCAGGAATAGAATCCCCTTCATATTCTATCCCAACATACCCGTTGTTAAATCCCGATTCCTTAATGATTTTAAAGAGACGGATATAGTCCATGCTCGATTCATTCCCGTCTTCATCAAAATTAAATGTTTTAGCACTTACACCTTTCGCGTAAGGCATCAGTTCTTTTGTCCCTTCATAAATATCATATTGAGCAACGCACGGAGTATTCCATAAGGCATCCCCCTCACGTTTATAACAGAAATTCCCAAAATCAGGTAAAGTACCCGCCCAGTCACTATTTACCTGTTTCAAAACATGAGCTAATCTGCCACCATGAGAAGAATGACTTCCATGATTTTCAACGATTACCGAAACGCCTGCATTCTTTCCATATTCAGCCAAAGTACCCAGGCTATTAATCGAGGCTTCAGTCCATGTTTCTAAATCCAAGGCTCCGTGAAGATTAACTCGCACGGAATGACATTCAAGAAATTTTGCTGCGTCGATCCATTTGAAATGTTTTTCGACACTTTCTTTTCTCACGCTTTCATCTTCAGAAGAAAGAAAGCCCCCGTGATCAACCATGATTAAGACAGAGGTTACACCATGATCATCAGCCCTGTTTTTAAGATCCGCCAGATATTTAAAATCAGTTGCCTTATCAGGAAAGAACTGGGTTACATATTCAACGGCACCTATTCCATACTCTTTTTTGGCTATTACCGGGAAATTAAGATGATCTATTTCCCCAGAGAATAATTCTTTATTCAGGCACCATTCTGCTAAAGAAATAGTAAAATTAAAACTCTGATTGATCATAGACTTAAGTTTACTAAGTTGGGGTACAAGTAAGGCTCCGGAAGTAAACAGGCCCGCTTTATTGATAAATTCTTTTCGTGAAATCATAAAAAGTATAATTGACGGAATTAATAAAATTATTTTATCAAATACTCACTTTGTGTAGTTAAAACCTTTTGGTTCTCGAATATTAAGGATCAGGTTTTTACTGAGTAAACGATTTCCTATCTTTTGTGCAAAATTTGCTCAAATTTAAACAGAGGATTTATGAAGGTTACGCTGAAGGATATATCAGATGCAACTGGCTTTTCAGTTTCTACTATCTCCAGAGCTGTTAGAGGCGAGGGGCGAATTTCTGAAGAAAACAGAAGGAAAATTCTGGCAAGTGCTCACGAATTGGGCTATCCATTACCTATCAATGGAAGATCAATGCCTGAAGATCAACCACCTTATGTGGCGTTAATTACCCAATTCAGAGAAGGAGAGTTTTACTCCTCATTCAGCTTAGGATTTATGAAGGCAGCCCATAAAAAGAAAATCATCCTGAGTGTATTCGGGGTTGATCAGGATCTTAAATCTGTTTCGAAATTAATTGAACAACTAAGAGCAATAGGCTATACCGGTGCCGTAATTTTTGCTCCTGAGTTGAGCGAAGAAGAATACCGTCATATTCTGCACTCCACACCCAGTGATTTCCCTATCATTTCATGTTCAAATATTGACAATTCTATACTTGATACTGTAACTTTTGATGCCTATCAGGGGGCAGCATTAGTGGCAAAGCACTTCCATTCCAAAGGATATAAAAAACTGGGAATTATAGAAGGCCCTTCCGAAATGCCGGAATCAAGATTCCGCTCAAATGGGTTTAATGATTTTGTTACTCATGTTGCCGATGAAAACCTTATCTGGAGCTACCGTGGGGACTATACGCTGGAATCTGGTAATCATGCATTTGAAGTGTTTCACGGTTTAGAGGAAAAACCAGAAGCAGTTTTTGCAACAAACGATGCAATGGCGTTGGGTTTTATGGAAACTGCCAGTAAATATGGATATAAAATTCCAGAAGATGTAGCAGTAGCCGGGTACGATAACCTTCCGATATGCGAAAGCCATTATCCGAAAATAACTTCTGTAAATACGGACTATACTCGCCTTGCCGAAAATACTATAGATAACCTGCTTTCAAGATTAGAAAAGCCTGACGAGCATCAGGGGATTGTGAGCCTGGTACCTGTTACGTTAATAGCCAGGGAGTCGAGTTAGGAGGCGCGTGGCAATGAGCAAATTTTACCATTATTACGGAAAAATTTGCTCATTATTGTTTCTTTTTTCTCCTCAATTAAATATACTTCGGCTCTTTTCCAAAGCTAGATAAATCAGAATATGAAGTCAGATATGTGCCGGAAAGTTGGAGTGGCTACATAGAAATGTTTTTGAAAAGAAAACCTTAAAGCAAGATTAACGATGTTTCTTGGTATTGATTTAGGAAGTTCCTCAATAAAACTCTCCCTGCTTGATGCAGCAGAAGGAAGAGTAATCGCCTCTCTTGGATACCCTAAAGAAGAACTTGCTATAAATGCTCCCCACCAAGGGTGGGCAGAACAGGAGCCCGAAATGTGGTGGCGCAATTTTCTGGAAGCCTACTCCATTTTGGTTAAAGAACATTCGATCGATACTAGAAAAATTCAAGCTATAGGCATCTCTTACCAAATGCATGGGCTTGTACTTGTAGACAAGAACTTTGAAGTATTACGAGCGTCAATCATTTGGTGCGATAGCCGGGCTGTGGAAGTAGGCAATAAAGCGTTTGAGTCTTTAGGATCAGAGTATTGTTTGCCGCACTTGTTAAACTCTCCCGGAAACTTTACAGCTTCTAAACTGGCATGGGTAAAACAAAACGAACCCGAAGTTTACGCTAAAGGATTTAAGTTTATGCTTCCCGGTGATTATATCGCCATGCGATTAACAGGGACGCCAACAACTACTGAAGCAGGGCTGTCAGAGGGTGTTTTTTGGGATTTCAAGAATAGAGAAGTAAGCAAAGAACTACTTAGTGAATATGAAATCTCTGAAGATTTGATCCCGGAAATCGTACCTGCAATTGGTTCAGACTTAAAGATTCAGAAAAGTATAGCAAATAAGCTGGGTCTTTCTGAGGGCGTAGCAATTACCTATCGGGGCGGGGATCAGCCTAATAACGCCTTTTCATTGAATGTACTCAATCCAGGAGAAACAGCGTCAACCGCAGGCACATCCGGGGTGATATATGCTGTGACCGATAAAAACGCCTACGATCAAAAATCCCGAATTAATACTTTTTTGCATGTAAACGATACAGTTGAGACTCCACGAAATGGTGTGCTGATTTGCATTAATGGAACAGGTATTCTTTATAACTGGCTTCGAAGAATTCTTAACACCGGCAATGGTAATATCGATTACATCCAAATGAACGAAATGGTGGGCTCGATAGCACCAGGCTCAGATGGACTTACTTGCCTTCCCTTTGGAAATGGATCTGAGCGAATTTTTGAAAACCGAATTGTAGGTTCCCATCTGCTGAATATGGATTTCAACCGACACCAAACCAGCCATATTCTCAGAGCGTCAGTTGAGGGTATAGTGTACGCTCTGAATCTAGGTTTTGAAATGTTGAAAGATCTTGGAATTCCGCAAAAAAGGATACGAGCGGGGCATGCAAATTTGTTTCTGAGCCAAACGTTCCGGGAAATATTTGTGAACGTTACAGGCCTTCCCCTGGAACTTTATAACACTGACGGAGCAGCCGGTGCAGCCCGGGGTGCAGCATTAGGTTCGGGCTTTTACTCATCACCGGAAGAAGCCTTTTCAAACCTGGAGCAAATAGCTGTAATTGAACCTGATTCCAAATTGGTTGAAACGTATAAAGAACTTTTTGAAGCCTGGAAGCAAGAAATTGAAAAACACTCATTTTAATTAAAACAGAAGAACATTCTGAATAACAAAACGCGTATGAAACCACTGATTGGAGATAAAGAATATTTTAAAGGAGTTGGGAAAATCGAATTTGAAGGAAAAGATTCGGACAATCCATTAGCATTTAAATACTACGACGAGAATAAAGTAGTGGCCGGAAAATCAATGAAGGAGCACTTTAAATTTGCGGTTGCTTACTGGCATACACTTACCGGAACCGGCGGCGACCCATTTGGTCCCGGAACGAAAGAGTTTCCATGGGCAGTGAATTCAGATCCGTATCAAAATGCTAAAGACAAAATGGATGCTGCTTTTGAGTTCATCACTAAGCTGGGTGTACCCTACTATTGTTTTCACGATTTCGACTTAATAGGTGAAGGCGATACCATTGCTGAATCAGAAAAAAGATTAGACTACATCACCGATTACGCAAAAGAAAAGCAGGATGCTTCTGGTGTAAAGCTTCTTTGGGGAACGGCAAATTGCTTCAGCAATCCAAGATATATGAATGGAGCGTCAACTAATCCGGAGTTTGATGTGGTTGCTTTTGCAGGAGCGCAAATTAAAAACGCGCTGGATGCTACCATCAAACTGGGTGGCGAAAACTATGTGTTCTGGGGAGGTCGCGAAGGATATATGTCTCTGTTGAATACGCAAATGGGACGCGAGTTGGATCACATGGCGAAGTTTCTTCACATGGCGAAAGATTACGCAAGAGCTCAGGGCTTTGAAGGAACATTTTTTATTGAGCCTAAGCCGATGGAGCCGTCTAAGCACCAATATGACTTTGATTCTGCTACAGTTCTTGGCTTCCTCACTAAATACGACCTGATGGATGATTTCAAGCTAAATATTGAAGTGAATCATGCAACGCTCGCACAGCATACATTTGAGCATGAACTTCAGATAGCTGCCGATAACGGTCTTCTTGGTAGTATTGATGCGAACCGTGGTGACTACCAAAACGGGTGGGATACTGATCAGTTCCCTGTTGATGTATTCGAAATTACACAAGCGATGCTCGTTATTCTTCAGGCAGGTGGACTTCAGGGTGGCGGCATCAATTTTGATGCGAAAACAAGAAGGAATTCAACCGATTTGGTTGATTTGTTCCACGCACACATTGGGGGTATGGATGTATTTGCGAGAGCATTAATTGCTGCGGATGCAATCCTAACTAAATCCCCGTTCAAAGCTATGAGAACAGAGCGCTACAGTTCGTTCGATTCAGGTAAAGGAGCTGAATTTGAAGCAGGCAAACTTTCCTTCGAAGACCTGTACAATCACGCAGTAGAAAACCAGGATATTGAGCAGAAGAGTGGCAAGCAGGAACTCTACGAGAATATTATAAATCAGTTTGTTTGATCCAAATCAAGCCTATTGATGTAAGTCAATAGGCTTTTTGTTTTTTAAAATCTTAGTAAACCTGGATACTTTATGAGTAAATCATTCTTTCTTTTTCTTGCAGCCCTTATTGTTACCTGCTCACCTCAAGAAAAACCAGAAACCGAACAAACTTTGGCATCTGCATATCAGGATTATTTCTATATCGGTGCAGCACTCAACACAAGCCAGTATAATGGCACTGATCAACGTGGAATTCCTATTGTTAAAAAGCACTTCAATTCCATTACTCCTGAAAATGATTTAAAATGGGATCGTATCCACCCGCAGCCAAACCGATTCAACTTTGAGGAAGCTGATCAATTCGTAGAGTTCGGAGAAAAAAATGACATGTTCATAGTAGGTCACGTTTTGGTATGGCATAGCCAAACTCCTGATTGGGTGTTCGAGGATGAAAATGGGGAGGAGCTTTCTAGAGAAGCATTGCTCGAACGGATGGAAAATCATATCACTACAATCGTTACCAGATATAAAGGCCGGGTAAATGGTTGGGATGTTGTGAACGAAGCTTTGAACGATGATGGGAGTCTTCGTGAATCAAAGTGGTATCAAATTATCGGGGCTGACTTCATAGCCAAAGCTTTCGAGTTTGCTCAGGCAGCCGATCCGGATGCCGAACTCTATTACAACGATTATAGTCTGTTTCTTCCTGAAAAAGCTGATGGAGCCGTTCGACTTGTAAAAGAAATTCAGGAACAAGGAATAAAAGTAACCGGAATTGGAATTCAGGGACATTATATGATTGGCGGACCTTCTGGAGAAGAAGTAGAGACCAGTATCAAAAAGTTCAAAGAATTGGGAGTTGTAGCAATCACAGAACTGGATGTGGATGTACTTCCAGCAGCATTTCAATTTATGGGAGCTGATATAAGTATGAGGGCTGATCTACGAGATGAATTGAACCCTTATACCGAGGGCATGCCTGACTCCATCAAACAAGCCCAGATCGACCGATATACAGAGTACTTTGAAGTATTTATGAGACACAGAGACGCTATCAACAGAGTTACTACCTGGGGAGTTACCGATGGTGATTCCTGGAAAAATGGTTGGCCGGTTTCGGGTAGAACGAACTACGCCTTACTATTCGATCGCCAGGGAAATGAAAAAGAAGTAGCAAAAGTATTGATGGAACTCCCATCAAAAAAATAAGAATAGATTTAAGAACTTAGCTTTGGATACACCTCTATATAAAGACCCTTCAAAAAGCCCGGAAGAACGGGTAAAAGACTTATTATCTCAAATGACATTGGCAGAAAAAGCTGCGCAAATGGTAGGGATTTGGAATGAGAAAAAAGATACACTGGTAAGTGAGAGTGGTCATTTTGATATCGAAAAAGCCCGTAAGCATTTTGGTCACGGGAACGGAATTGGCCAGGTAGGTCGACCAAGTGATGCGGGTAAAGATGAAGAAGCTAGTCATGAAGCCGGGTTTGATGCCCGCCAAACGGTGGAGTTAACCAATGCCATCCAGAAGTTTTTTATTGAGGAAAGTCGATTGGGAATTCCTGTGGTTTTTCATGAAGAATGCCTTCATGGCCTTGCTTCAAAATGGGCAACAAGCTTCCCTCAACCAATCGGTTTAGGAGGAACCTTCAATCCGGAACTAGTAGAGAAACTCTATGCTACGACGGCTGAAGAAGCCCGGGTAAGGGGGGCGCACCAGGCGTTGACTCCGGTAGTTGATGTTGCCAGAGATCCTCGCTGGGGACGAGTGGAAGAGACCTTCGGGGAAGACCCATTTCTGGTTTCTCAATTAGGAGTTGCAGCAGTTAAAGGCTTTCAAGGGGATGCGGAATTCGATAATAAAAAACATGTGATGGCTACGCTCAAACATTTTGCAGCGCATGGTGAGCCGGAATCCGGGCAGAATTGTGGTCCGGTCAATATTTCCGAACGAGTGCTTAGAGAAACTTTTCTGGTGCCGTTCAAGGAATCTGTAGAACAAGCGAATGTGGTCAGTATCATGGCCTCTTACAACGAAATTGATGCCATTCCTTCCCACGCAAATCCCTGGTTATTAAAAGATGTGCTACGAGACGAATGGGGATTTAAAGGCTTTGTGGTTTCCGATTATTATGCCATCTGGGAACTGAATGATCGTCCGGACACGCATGGGCACGGCATTGCCAAAGACAAAAAGCATGCAGCCGAATTGGCAATAAAAGCCGGGGTCAATATTGAGCTCCCGGAACCGGATTGCTATAATCATATTGAAGAATTAGTTGGTGAAGACCGTTTGAGTGAAGCTATGCTCGACGAATTAGTCGGTCCAATGCTCTACTGGAAATTTAAAATGGGTTTGTTCGATGACCCTTATCTCGATCCTGAGCATGCAGAAAAAATCTCCGGATCAGAAACGAATAAAGAACTTGCTCTTCAAGCGGCCCGGGAAACGCTCACGTTGTTAAAGAATGAAGGTGATATACTTCCTCTTGACCCAACTTCTACCAAAAAAATTGCTGTTATTGGTCCAAATGCTACCCGAAGTCTTTTGGGTGGATACAGCGGTGCTCCAAAAACTAATATAACCATTTTAGACGGAATCCAATCCAAAGCTAAGGAACTCGGTGTGGATGTCATATATAGTGAAGGTTGCAAAATAACGGTCGGCGGTCGGTGGGAAGAAGACGCAGTTGTTGTTCCAACTCCTGAAGAAAACAGAGTCAGAATTGCCCAGGCAGTAAAGGATGTGGAAGATGCTGAAGTAATTGTACTTGCCATCGGAGGTAACGATCAGACATCCCGCGAAGCGTGGAGCGCTCATCATATGGGAGATCGAACGGAGTTGGATTTGTTCGGTGAACAGGATGAATTAGTAGATGCGATGGTCGCCACCGGAAAACCAGTGATCGCTTTAGTTGTTAACGGTCGGCCACTCAGTATAAATAATGTGGCTGAGAAAGCGCAGGGAATTTTTGAGTGTTGGTATTTGGGTCAGGAAGGTGGGAATGCAGTGGCAGAAGTGCTTTTCGGGGAATACAATCCAGGAGGAAAACTTCCAATCTCAATTCCGAAATCTGTAGGTCAGCTGCCTGTTTATTATAATCATCGGCCTTCTGCCAGGCGCGGATTTTTGTTTGATGATGCCAAGCCTTTATTCACGTTTGGGTATGGATTGAGCTACACCAGCTTTGAGCTCTCGAATGCAAAACTGAACGAAAGTACTATTAGAGCTGAAGGCTCAACTTCAGTTTCTGTGGATGTGACCAATACCGGCGATTGTGAAGGCTCCGAAGTGGTTCAGATGTACATCCGAGACTGTTTTAGTTCGGTTACACGTCCCGTTAAAGAACTAAAGGGCTTCCAAAAAGTGTGGTTGAAGCCTGGAGAAACCAAAACTCTTTCCATCCCCATTACTAAAAAATCACTAGCGTTTTATGATATCAGTATGAATTACGTAGTGGAACCAGGTGATTTTGATATCATGATTGGGACTTCTTCCCGGGATGAAGATCTCACCAAACTAACCCTAACCGTGAAAGAGTAATCATTCACACAAAGAGGCGGAACTATGAGCACCAATTCGAAACACGTTTCATTTATTGAAAAAGTAGGTTATAGTGCTGGAGACGCGGCATCTAATCTCTTTTTCCAAACTTTTATCGTATATCTGCTTTTCTTTTACACGGATATATTTGGGATATCTGCAGCAGCAGCCGGAACCATGTTTTTGGTGACACGAATTTTCGATGCGGTAAACGATCCAGTAATGGGAATGATCGCTGATCGTACACAAACAAAGTACGGGAAATTCAGACCCTATTTGATGTGGTTAGCAATACCTTTTGGTGTGCTCGGTTTTTTCATGTTTATGACCCCAGACTTTTCGGAAGGTGGAAAAATTGTATATGCCTATATCACTTATACATTGATGATGATTATGTACACGGCGATCAATGTGCCCTATTCAGCACTTATGGGAGTAATTACTCCCAATGCAGAAGAGCGTACCGTTGTTTCTTCTTATCGTTTTGTGGCCGCATATTGTGGGTTGTTAATCGTAACCGGATTCACCGAGCCTTTGGTAGAATTTTTTGGTGGAGGGGATGACATTGCAAGCAAACGAATTGGCTGGATGTGGACGATGGGACTTTACGGAGCTATCGCTGCCGGTTTGTTTCTATTTTCATTTTTTTCTACTAAAGAGCGGGTTCTTCCACCAAAAGATCAGGAGATTGATTTCAAAGCAGATGGAAAAGACTTATTTGGAAACATTCCCTGGGTGTTGATAGGACTCTCAACCGTTTTCCAGCTTACTTTTTTGGTAATTCGGGGGGGATCTTTTGCCTTTTATATTAATTACTACATTGGCGATCACTCGCTTACCCTATTTGGTCAAACCATCGAACTGGGGTTAAATTATTTTCTTACATCCGGTGCTTTGGCAACCTTAGTTGGTGCAATTTTAACAAGTAAGGTTACCAACCTGATCGATAAGAAATACTCTTATGGAGCTTTTTTAGGGATAGCAGCACTACTAAGTATCGCTTTTTTCTTTTTAAGTCCTGACCAAATAGGTCTGATTTACGGAGTAAATATAGTTGCGAGTTTTTTACTCGGACCAGTGGCTGTATTGCAATGGGCAATGTATACTGATACTGCCGATTACGGAGAATGGAAATTTGGTCGTCGGGCTACGGGATTAATTATGGCGGCCTCTCTTTTTGCTCTTAAACTCGGGGTTGCTCTCGGCGGAGCTATTACGGGCTGGGTTCTTTCAGGTTATGGGTTCGAATCCGGGGTTGACCAAACTACCGAATCTCTCGAAGGTATTTTAATGCTGGTAAGCATCATCCCGGCCATATTTGGAGTGGCATGTTTTGTGATTATGTTTTTCTATCCGCTTACCAACCAAAAGATGAAAGAGATCGAAGCGGATTTAATAGCTCGAAGAGGGATTGCCTCAGAATAACTGTATTCAGAAAAAAAGTAATATGTATTTAAGAAACCGCTCGTTCATACAATCAGTTCTACTCATAGTCTTAATATTTTATTCAATAAAAGATGTGCAAGCTCAGTCAGCAATCGATTATGCAAACAATGGAAGTTTTGAAGACTTTGCTACAGGTGTTTTATCCGGAAGCGATTTAGGCTGGACTTTTAACACAAATGCAAATGGAGCAATAAGTACTTTTGAAATTATTGAAGATTCCCAGGATAGCGATGGAAGAGCTTTAAAAATATCTATTGGAGATTTTAATAATGGGGATGACTGGAATATCGAAGCAGTAAATGATAATCTGGTGGTAACTGCAGGTATTACATACAGTATCTCTGTTTGGTTAAAAGCAGATTTAATAAGTCGCACTGCAAGGATGTATATGGGGCTGCCAGCTAGTGGTGATTGGGCAAGGTTTGGCCAATTTGATGCTGTCTTGGATACCGTTTGGACAAAGTATGAACTTGAATACACTGCTACTCAGCTAGATGAAGAAAATACAATGAGGTTCGAGATCCCGCTAAACTTTGCAGACAACACAGGTGGAGCTATTTATGTCGATAACCTGAAAGTACTTGGAGTTGATCCTGATGGACCACAAAACCCAAACGGTAGTTTTGAAGATTCAGAGGTTACAGAAAGGGCAGATACTGCGGAGGTTACTGGCTGGGTGTTCGAGCTTCAGGATACAGGTGAAGCTACTTTCGCCATTGTAGATGACATAGTTAAAGATGGCGAAAGGGCATTAAGAGTAGATATAACGACTCAGGGCTCAAATGATTGGAGTATACAGGCTATCAATGAGCTGTTTAGAGTAGAAGAAGGTGTTGAATATACTTTTTCGGCTTGGGCTAAAGCCAGTGAGGCAGGAGGAACTGCAAGTTTTACCGTTGGAAATCCGGCTTTCATGGAATTTGGAAGGATTGGTAGTGAACAAGTGAGTTTAACTACCGAATGGCAGGAGTTTTCATTTAAGTTTGAGGGCGGTACTTCAGATACAGTAGGGCGAGCTCCTATTCACTTGAGCTTAGCAGGAAATGCTGGAAAAAGTATTTGGATTGACAGTGTTAGAATCCAAAAACCCATTGAACCGGATACGGTCTACCAGCCAATAGCCAGAGACAAACCAAAGTTTTTAGGCAATGTTTATAGCCCTAATCAGGCGCCAAGGTTTGAGCAATACTGGAATCAGGTAACACCCGAAAATGCCGGGAAGTGGGGCTCGGTTGAAGATACAAGAGACGTGATGAACTGGTCGCAAATGGATGACGCTGCGAGTTTGGCTCAGGAAAATGGATTTCCTTTAAAATTCCATGTACTGGTTTGGGGAGATCAACAACCTCTTTGGCTAAAATCACTGTCACAGGAAGAGCAACTGAAAGAAATTACAGAATGGTTTGAAGCAGTCGCTGAACGGTATCCTCAGCTGGAATGGGTTGAAGTGGTTAATGAGCCTCTGCACGATCCACCTTCTGACGATCCCAACGATGATGATAGTGGAGGTTATATTGAAGCACTTGGAGGTTCCGGAACAACAGGCTGGGATTGGATCATTACTTCTTTTGAAATGGCACGGGAAATTTTCCCGGATTCCGTAAAGTTGATTATGAACGATTATAGTATTCTGGGGAATACATCAAATACAGCCGCTTATAAAAGCATAATTGAGTTGCTTCAGGATCGTGATCTTATTGATGGAATCGGTGTTCAGGCACATGCTTTTTCTACAAAAAATTCCAATGAGTTTGGATTAAATAACAGCTTAAATTCACTTGGAGAAACAGGTTTACCAATCCAGATTACAGAGCTGGATATAGATGGAAATCCAGACGGGAGTAACGCTCAATCTGATCAGGCGCAGCTCGATGAATATAAACGAATATTTCCACTGTTTTGGGAGCACGAATTTGTAGAAGGAATAACACTTTGGGGGTGGCAAATCGGGCATTGGAGAACCGAACAGGAGGCATTCATTATACACGCTAATAATGAAGAAAGACCAGCACTTACATGGTTGCGGGAATACGTTGAAAGTACTGAGTTGATCGTGTCTAATGAGGAAAGCTCAGATAGCAAGTTATCAGCCGATAGTTTCGAATTATCCCAAAACTATCCAAATCCTTTCAATCCTTCTACTCAGATAGCTTACTCAGTGCCCTATACTTCTGATGTTTCAATAAAAGTTTATGATATCACCGGAAGAGTGGTTCAGATACTTATCGACAGGCAACATAATGTGGGAAGTTATACAGTCAACTTTAACGCTTCTACACTTTCTACAGGAATTTATTTCTATGAAATTCGGTCAGGCACTTTCCGGAAAGTGAAGAAGATGATGCTTATTAAATAGCAAATTGCTTTCACAATAAGATAAATAGCTTGCCTTGAAAAGGAGGACTATTTTTATATTAAATTTTTAACAAAATAGTCGAACATACAGCTCAAAAAAGCGCTTACAGTACTTTAAAGTAGGTTTTTCGATTGAAAAAGATTGATTTCAAGAAGTATAAATTGCAGTTTGAGGCATGCACTCACTCAAACTTGAAAAGCTAAATCAGTCTTTATCTTCGTCTCTTGTAGATGCCCGGCTTGCCTACATTTTAAACAAGTTTATGAACAGAGCATTAGTAACCACCTCGTTTGGAGCAACCTCTGTTTTACTCCTCCACATTCTTGCCCGTGTAAAACCGGGATTTCCAATTCACTTTGTAGATACAGGGTTTTTATTTCAGGAAACCCACGAATATATGGAAGGGCTTATCCGCATGCTCGACCTAAATGTAATAACACACAAACCCGATGTAAGCAAACACGAAGCTGCAAAAATCGAGCGCCTGTGGGAAACCGATCCGGATGCTTGCTGCGGCACAAATAAGGTAGCTCCCTTAGAAAAAGTAAAGGAGAAACATGCTGTCTGGATTTCAGGGTTATTGGGTTACCAGAATGGGTATCGTTCGGGCTTAGATATCTTTCAGGAGAGGAGTGATATCTACCGTTTCTATCCATTAATTGATTGGACTGAAGCTCAGGTGAAAGACTATTTTGAATACTTTGGACTGCCACACCATCCGTTAGAACGAATGGGTTTCAGCTCTTTGGGGTGTACGCATTGTACCGTTAAGGGAACGGGCAGAGATGGTAGGTGGAGTGGGTTAGATAAGTCTGAGTGTGGCCTACATACTTAATTCAGCTTTCGATTCTGTAGTGAGCCAGTCGAGGTAATCTTTGTTTCCTTCATCTTCAGTAATGGTCATAGACACCACACAGGGACAATCGTAACTATGCAATTCTTTAACCCGCTCTGTAAGCTTTTGAACTTTCGAGTAGTGCGTTTTTGCAATTAAAACACACTCCTTTGCTTCTTCAACTTTCCCCTGCCAGCGGTATATCGATTCCATCCCATCAATAATATTGACGCAGGCCACCAGATGGTTTTCTACTAAATCGAGGCCAATTTTTTTTGCTTCTTTTTTGTTTGATGTGGTGATATAAATGTATCGAAGATTGTAGTACATAATGATTAGTTAAAGTGAGCAGAAGTATCCTTAAAATAGAATTCTTACTAAGAAGAGAAAGTAGAATTAATTGGGTATCAAAAATGGATTTTAAATTCTATAACCCTTAACTTTGCAAGCTCTGAAATTTGCGAGAGTGGCGGAATTGGTAGACGCGCTAGATTTAGGATCTAGTATCTTAATCGATGTGGGGGTTCGAGTCCCCCCTCTCGTACTTTCCTATCTAAACTATCCTGTTTTTTACTTATTGAATCCACAAAACAAAGCGGAGCACACGTGAACATTTCTGTGAAAGAAATTACTTCTGTAGATAAAGAAGTAACCCTTAAAGCTAACCGGGAAGAACTACAGCCAAAATTCGATAAAGCCTTTAAAAAATATCAGGGGCAAATTACATTGCCGGGCTTCCGTCCGGGCAGGGTACCTCTATCTCTGGTGAAGAAGAGGTTTGGGAACGACATCGAGATTGAAGAAATCAATAAATACATTCAGGAGGTTTTTGAAAAGGATGTAGTAGAAGAGCACAAACCGGTTGGTGAAACTCAGATGATTGATTTCCAATGGGAAAACGACGAGTTGGAAGTAGTCTTCAAAATTGGTGCAAAGCCGGAGATTGAGCTTATTGATCTCAAAAAGGCAAAAGTGAATAAGATGGTTCATGACGTGACCGATAAAGAAGTTGAAGAAGAGATTGAGCGAAGTCTTGAGCGTGAGAGTAGCTGGGAAGATGTAGATGCCAAAATCTCCAAAGACCATCGCGTAGTAGTGGATGTTGAGTCTGTTACACATGGCGATGTGGATGAAGATCAGACACTGGATTTACGTGAAGAAAGTACAGCAGATTTTCTGAAGGCGTTGAAAGGGCATAAGGTTGGCGATGTTGCTGAAATGAAGATGGATCACGATGATCATAAAGACGAGATTAAAATAACCGTTAAAAAAGTTCAAAAGCCTATAAAAGCTGAACTGGATGAAGAATTCATCAAAAAGAATAGTAACGGCGAAGCCAAGAACGAAGATGAATTCAAGAGTTTCATCAAAAGCAGAATGCAGCAGTATTACGACCAGACTGCAGACGATATGTTCAAGAGTGAAGTAGTTGAAACCTTAGTTGATGCGCACGAATTTGATGTGCCGGATGCATTTGCCGAGCAGGTTAAGAGCTCGTATGTGCAACAGCTAAAGCAACAGTATGGCGATAAACTACCGGAAGACTTTGATGAGCAGTCATATAGAGAAGAAATGAGCGAACAGGCTAAGACGGAATCCAAGTGGTACTTCATCAGCCAGAAATTGCAAGAAACATTTGAAGATATCGAAATAAAACCCGAAGATATCGATGAGTTCATTTCCATTGAAGCTGCACGATATGGTGCGACTGTTGATCAGCTGAAAGGCTATTACGCTCAAAACCCGAATATGCTCGAATCACTCCGAAGTAGTATCAGAGAGAATAAAGTATTCGACAAACTTCAGGATGAGGTAACCATCAAAGAGCTGGACAAAGACGCCTATCAGAAGTATCAGGAAAAGAAGTCGAAGAAAAAGAAATAATTCATTTAGACAGCCATGATTAAGCAACCTATTTTTGAACAACCCCTTTACGAAAACGGTCATCACGCCATAGAGAGCAATTTGGTTCCGATGGTGATTGAAACCACAAGCCGTGGAGAGCGAGCCTATGACATTTACTCGCGCTTATTAAAAGACCGGATTATCATTTTGGGGAGCGCAATCAATGATGTGGTTGCAAGTACCATTGTGGCACAGATGTTATTTTTAGAATCTGAAGATCCCGAAAAAGACATTAATCTTTATATCAACAGCCCCGGTGGAGTTGTGTCTTCCGGCTTGGCGATTTATGATACTATGCAGCACATCAAATGCGATGTTGCCACCACGTGCATGGGTATGGCAGCAAGTATGGGCGCAGTGCTACTTACAGCCGGAACTGCAGGAAAAAGAAGTTGTCTTCCAAATGCACGGGTGATGATTCACCAGCCTTTGGGTGGCGTTCAGGGTCAGGCCAGCGATATCGAAATTGAAGCCAGAGAAATTCTGCGTACCAAAAAACAACTAAGTCAGATCATTGCAGACCACGCTGGTAAAACACTGGATGATATCCTGCAGGATTCTGACCGAAATAACTGGATGACGGCTGACGAAGCTAAGAAATATGGCTTAGTTGATAATGTGATTGCACGGGCACCAGCTGCTAAATAGTAAGATTTTTATTAAGTTTAGCTGATATGAGCGATAACGAAAAAAATAACGACATCGTAAATTGTTCGTTTTGCGGGCGCTCCAGCCTCGAAGTAAACAGTATGGTTGCAGGTCCGGGCGTATATGTTTGCGACCGATGTGTGGAAGACGCTTCAAGCATAATCAAAAGTGATTTAGCTTCTTTGGCTCGTCGTCGCGAAAAAACATACAAACCCCTTCTTAAACCGGTTGAGATTAAGGCAAAGCTTGACGAGTATGTAATTGGTCAGGAGCAAGCTAAGAAGACGCTATCTGTTGCGGTATACAATCACTACAAAAGAATCAGCAACGAAAGTCTGGAACTGGACGATACGCTTATCGAAAAAAGTAATATTGCTCTGCTTGGACCCACAGGAAGCGGAAAAACGTTGCTTGCCCGTACGCTTGCTAAAGTGATTGATGTTCCATTCACTATTGCTGATGCCACCGTTCTTACCGAAGCCGGTTATGTGGGCGAAGATGTTGAAAGTATTTTAAGCAATTTGCTACAAGCTGCAGATTATGATGTAGAGCGAGCCAAGCGTGGTATCGTTTATATTGATGAAGTAGACAAAGTAGCCCGCAAAAGTGATAACCCTTCCATTACAAGAGATGTAAGTGGAGAAGGAGTTCAACAAGCGCTGCTAAAGATTTTAGAGGGAACAGTAGCCAATATTCCACCTAAAGGAGGAAGAAAGCATCCTGAGCAAAGTTTTATTCAGCTGGATACCTCCAACATTCTATTCATTTGTGGTGGAGCTTTTGCAGGATTGGAAGAAATTATTTCGCGCCGACTTTCAACCAGCGCGATGGGCTTCCATACCAAAGAACAGGTTAAGTTTGATAAAGAAGACCCTGAGATTTTCACCTACATCGAGCCGGAAGACTTACAAAAGTTCGGCTTAATTCCTGAACTGATTGGTCGAATTCCTGTTATCAGTGGATTACATGAACTTTCTGATGAAGCTTTACTCGATATCCTTCAAACTCCAAAAAACGCCATTGTAAAGCAGTACAAAAAGCTGTTCAAAATGGAGAGTGTTGAGCTTGAGTTTGAAGAGGAAGCCCTGAAAGCTATTGTTAAAAAGGCGAAAGCCCGAAAAACCGGCGCCCGTGGATTGCGCTCTATTCTTGAGGCATCCATGCTCGATATTATGTTCACCCTTCCATCCATGAAGAATGTGAAGAAGTGTATCATCACCAAAGAGACCATTGAAAAGAAAGCACCGCCTGTGTACGAAAAGCAGAAAGCTTCTGCATGAGTTTAGAAGTCGGCACCACAATGCTGACTTTTTTGTTTTAGGTGATTCCTCCCGCTTCATTATATTGCCACCCAACTAAATCATTCTATGAATCTCTTCGCGCAATCCGGCTGGATTAAACTTTTACTGATTGTATTTCTTCTGCTGTTGGGAGCAGGATCTTTGGTGTACAATAATTATCTGGTTGGGAAGATTCTGGATCAGGAGCGCGTTAGTGTAGAACTATGGGCGAAGGCGATTGAGTTTAATGCACTCCCGGTTCATCAACAGGCGAATGCACAGTTGATTGATGTTGCTATAGCATTACAGCAGAACCCGGATGTTCCTGATAGTTTAGTAGAGAAATTACTTGAGGTGGAAAGTCTCCGGAGTTCGCGCGATTTCGTGACCGATGAGCTAATTCTTGATGAAGCCGGGAACTTTAAGGTTCCGGCAGTACTGGTTGATTCCAACGATGTACTTCTGGGATATCGCAATGTAGAGGCGTCGAAACTGAAAACTCAGAGGGATAGCATTGCTTTAGTACGGAACCTGAAAGAGTTTAATACCCCTGTTAAAATTGTGATCGGTGATGAGAATACGGAACTAGCTCAATTTGTGTATTATGGAGAAAGCCCTACGGTACGTCTGTTGAGGTATTTTCCTTACCTTCAAATTGTGATACTGAGCTTACTGCTTGGAATCGGTTATACTACCTATAAAAGCATAACCCGTACTGAGCAATCCAACCTTTGGGTGGGGATGGCTAAAGAAGCAGCTCATCAACTGGGAACACCAATTTCGAGTTTGTACGGCTGGATTCACTTGTTTAAAGACGAATACGGAGAAGATGAATCTGCGTCAAAATTAATCACCGAAATTGAAAATGATGTACAGCGCCTGAGTGATGTGGCTGAACGTTTTGGAAAAATTGGGTCTTCACCTGAACTTAATGTTATTGAAATTCACCCTAGCCTGGAAGAAGTTGTTAGCTATATGGAGCGCCGACTTCCAAAACTTGGCAAAGGAGTTGAAGTAAGGAAATCGTTAAACGCAGAGGCCAAAGTCAGCCTAAATCCTGAGTTATTCCAGTGGGCGATTGAAAATCTGGTTAAGAATGCGATGGATGCCCTGAATAAAAAAGACAAAAATGCATTTATATCAATTAGTTCTGAAGTAAAGGGCTCAGATGTAATTATTGATATCGAAGATTCCGGAAGCGGCATCGAACTTAATCAATTTAAAACGGTATTTCGTCCGGGTTTTAGTACAAAAAAGAGAGGATGGGGATTAGGGTTGAGTCTCACCAAAAGAATTATTGAAGAGTATCACTCAGGTAAAGTTTTTGTGTTTAAATCAGAGCCTGGCAACGGAACTACGATGCGGATTATCCTGAAAGTTCAGGATTAATCAGCTAATCGTCAGTATATCCACGCTTTTTTGCGTATTCGTAGAGCTCTGTTTTAAGCAGATTTCTGCCACGATGAAGCCTTGAACGTATAGTACCAATTGGAACGTCCAGCATATTCGAAATCTCTTCGTAGGTGAAGCCATCCACATCACACAAAAGAACAACTGTTCTGAAATCTTCGGGTAGCTTAGCTAACGCCTTTGAGAAATTGTCATCCATTAAATCCCGAAAGATGAGATGCTCTAAATCGGATGTATCAGTGCGTTCTGCACGAATATTCTCGTAGAAAGAAGATACCTCATCGTAATCAACCTGCTGGGGCTTCTTTAAGTTCTTACGATAGTTGTTGATGAATGAGTTCTTGAGAATCCTGAAAAGCCATGCCTTGGCATTGGTTCCTTTCTCATAGCTGTCAAAAAATCGAAATGCTTTTACAATAGTATCCTGAACAAGATCTTCCGAGTCGCTTGGATCAGAAGTAAGCCTGAGCCCAAAATTATATAGCGAATCTAAGTGAGGAATTATCTCATCGTTAAACTCTTGTTGTTTTTTTTTATGGTTCTTGCTCAAATTCTACCCTTTTAAAAATAATACAATAGTAAGTACGTAAATTTTTGATACTTATATAAATTATTTTTTAGAAATTTAATAATAATACACCAATATTATAACTAACTAAGTACCAAGAGGATAATAGAAATTGTTGATGATAAGGTTTGTTATAGACTAAGCGCCGAGAAAACTAATCACCAAAACATCATATAACGCGTGTGTCCAGGCAGCTACTCCAAAGCCTCTCCATATATATAACCCATTTAAAATAAGACCGAAGAGAAAACGATAGGCAAAAGAACTGAAAGTAAAAAGATCACCCATCGAGCCTACATAGTGAACGGCACTAAAAAGAAGTGCGGAAAGAGTAATTGCTGCTGTAACGGCAGCCCACTTCTTTCCAAAAATCTTGTTAAACAGAAGCACGAACAAAGAGACCAGAATAACCCTGAAAAAAAGTTCTTCATACAATCCTGCTCCCAAAGAAAGCGCCAACTTCTGTAAATAGGAAAGAGATTGAATCGGGTCACTTGCACTCATATTGAAAATGAGGGAAACAAGCGTATTACTGATGAAAGCCACTACAATAGCATAAACCAGGCATTCAATCAGCATAATCGGGAAATACGAAAATCGAAGTTCTTTAAGGCGCTCCCGTTCTTTGTATAGGATAAAAAAGCCGAGCAACATCATCACCAACAAAGAAAAAGAGACGGCATTAACTCCAAAGTAAGTGAAGAGGGATTTCATCCATACATCCACACTTATTCGAACAATATGTTCAGCATTGGGTTGGGAAATTAGAATAAGACCTTCATAAATAAGAAAAAGAGGAAGGCTAAACAGGAAGCTGTAAAGCAGGGTGTGGGTGTTTGACAGGTATTGCTTTACAGGGTTGCTCATCAACTTTCGGTATATATAGAAACTGTTGGGTTAGAAATTGAGTCGAGACCTAATATTCGGAAAGCCTGCGCAGAAAGTTTCAAACCGGATTCTGTAATACGATCGTTAATCCGTACGTAAAGTCCGCTTTTAGTTTCAGGATTTTCGATATAGATGATGGTTCCCAGTGCAATATTTGAATGAGCAGCTGTGAGTTCTTTGGGATCGTATAACTCACCGTTGGTAGTAGTGTTTCCCAACTCATCAGAGCCGTAAGAAGAAACACCTACACTTCCTAAATCCTGAAGAGAAGCTTTATTCTCATACGGGTTGTCATACGAGCGGGATGGTGGTAGAAGTACCGTAATTTTTTGATTGCGGTCGAGAGCAGCAATATTTACTTGCGGATTTAATTCCTGAAGCTCCCGTTGTGTCATTTTAAATTTTTCCAGAATTGAGGTTGAAGTCTCCCCACTTTGAACAGTATATACAGCAAAGGAACCTTGTGGCTGGGACTCTTCAGAAAATTCAGAAGCAGATGGAGCCACGCTATCTACCAACTTGCGAACACTTAACTGTTGCCCAATACTTAATAAATCACTTGTAAGGTTATTCAGGTCTTTCAATTCCTGAACGGTCATGGTATGTTGCCGGGCAATTACGGTAAGATTATCTCCGCTTTTTACGGTGTAATAGGTATTCTCTTGTGGAGCTGAAATCTCAATTAATGACTTAGCAGGGGGCTCTGTAGCCGCGGGCTGATCGCTTACCGAAGTGTAATAGATTAGTTCATCTCCTATAGAGATAGCATTGTCAGACAAGTTATTCCATTGCTGCAACTCGGCTACAGTAACATTCAGGAGTTTGGAAATCCCGTACAAAGTTTCGCCTTGTTTAACCGTGTACGTTTGTTGCTCCTGAGCTGAAAGAGAAATACTCAGTAAAAATATTAATCCAAAAAAAGAGAGAGAAAGCTTCATAATTAATCTTCTAATTCTAATTCCAGAGCAAGTAAAGCTCCCTGAAGTTCTGATTTCGCATGTTGATCATTTGCCTGTTCAGCAATTTTGATCCCTTCTTTATAGGTATTCAGCGCCTTTTTGTTCTCATTAATTTCAGTATACAATTTGGCGAGATGATAATAAACGCCCACATAGCCTGGATCAGTATTCACAATGTTTTCAAAAAGAACCAGTGCTTTAGTTACCTGATTGATTTTGAGAAGTTCCAAAGCAAGTGCAAACCTGGAAAAAGAATCATTGGGATTCTCTTTAACCCGCGCTGCCAATGTTGGAATTTTTGAGCTCACTATGGATTATAATTTTTAAACCGCTCTTCAATTTCACTGATGGAATCTCCACCAAATTTCTCAAGAAAAGCATTCGCGATTACCGGCGCTAAAGCACACTCTGCAACAACAACAGCACGAGGGAGGGCACAAACATCAGATCGCTCGTATCGGGTCTCTGTTTCTGTTAGCGAATGCATATCTATAGTACTGAGCGGATTTAACATGGTTGGAATGGGCTTCATCACTCCGCGCACAATGATAGGCATGCCGGTGCTCATTCCTCCTTCGATCCCTCCCATTCGGTTAGTTCTACGCTTGAACGTATCTCCATTATGGGTGATTTCATCATGGACATTATGCCCGGGTCTTGCTCCAGACTCGAACCCAAGTCCGATTTCAACCCCTTTCATTGCCTGGGTTCCCATAATAGCCTGGGCGATCATTCCATCTAGCTTTCGGTCCCATTGGGTGTAACTCCCCAGTCCCACAGGAACTCCGGTGATAACAATCTCATAGACTCCACCCAGTGAAGAACCCGCCTTTCGATATTTTTTGATTTCATCAACCATAGCATCTGAGAGCTTCGAATCCAGGCAGCGAACATCGGATTCGTCAGCTGTCTTATACACTAGCTCAGCTCCTTTTTCAGCGATCGGGTCTGTTATTTCGCGAACCTGATTCCATGAAGTATACCCAGCTTCTCCAATTCTGAGAACGTGGCCGCCAATTTCAATTCCAAAGTGCTTGAGAAATTTTCGGGCAATTCCGGTGCATGCAACACGCATTCCAGTTTCCCGTGCACTTGAACGCTCAATTACAGGACGAATGTCATCAAACCGGTACTTTTGAGCCCCAACTAAATCAGCATGTCCGGGTCTGGGTAATGTGATTTTTTCAATGCCGTCAGCTTCGGTTTCTTTATTCATTACAACCGGCCAGCCATCTTTATCTTTTTGGAAAGCGCGATTTTCCATATACAAAGCAACCGGACCGCCAATGGTTTTTCCAAATCGCACTCCTGAACTTATAATGGCTCTGTCTTTCTCGAAAGCCATGCGGCCACCTCGTCCATATCCTTCTTGTCTTCGTGCGAGGTGCTCAGCAATTTCATCTTCTGTGATTGCTAAACCTGCCGGAAGTCCTTCAACAATGCCGGTTAAACCGGGTCCATGAGACTCACCGGCTGTAAAATATCTGATCATCAGTTAGTTTCTAAATTTTCGAGTTTTTTCTGCATAGCACATTGTATAAATAACTCACTTCCGGATAGAAGAAGAGTTTGCGAGGCTATATATGACATCACACAAGTGCCAAATATAAAGATACCCATGGTGAAAAGGCGACCTTCAATAGAAAGAGATTTAATTTCGGTAAAGCCAATAGTAGAAATAGTAATAAAGGTCATATACAAGCCATCAAAAAACTGCATGTTCTCGATGAAATGATAGCCGATTGTGCCTATTATAAATATTACGATCATTACAAGAGAGGCAATGCTTATACGAATTAAAGCAGGGTTTTCAACAACCGCAGAATAGAGCTTGTTGTTCATGTTAATCTAATTGAGAGCTCACACTAATTTGAACAATTCCTCCAACGCTGCTATACGAGCTTCGGCTTAGATCGATATCAATTCCCCGAACTTTGAGACCTACGCCCAGACTTACTCCGGCAAAATCAAATGAGTCGCTCGTTTTGGTTTGCTCATGAAGCAGACGGTTGTAGCCCAGTCTCAGCTTAAAATTATCACTAAATGCGGCTTCTCCACCAAAAATCACATGACGAAAAAGGTTATCTGTGAACGAAGGTTGTTCGGTTTCTCCAGGCACTCGTAAATCCCAATCGTTTAATTGGCGGAGGGTAAGATGCAGGTGAAAAGGAAAATTTTCCGGCTTTTTCGAAATCCCAGCTGAGATATCGAAAGGAATATCTTCCCGGAAACCGTTGTAATAATCGATTTGATCGCCAAGATTTCTAAATGAAACGCCGGCACTAAAATTGGATTCCCGGTCGAGATAGAATAATCCACCAGAGGCGGTAACAGCGCTGGAATTATAGTTCTGATAAGAAGAGTGGATAAAATCAACAGCAACTCCGGCTGATAGTTTTTCAGAAAGCATAGTACTTAAGCCGGTCGTAAATGATAAGTCGCCGGCACGAAGGCTACCTAAGTTATTTCCATCCTCATCAAATTCATTCAAGTCTCCATAACCGGCGTATCGGATTCCAAATCCCAAAGTCCCAATATTTTTTATATCATATGCGCCGTTAGCAAAACCAATTCGTGAATCGGCCAGATAGTTTACAAAAGTAGCAGAAACATTTTTAGAAGATGCAGGTGTTAAGTAGGCAGGATTTAAATAAAAGACAGAGGAATTAGCATCAAAAAGCCCAACATGATTTCCACCCAGAGCCGCAGCATTTGCAGAAGGAGTAATTTCTAAAAACCTGAAAATTGCCGAATTATTGGTTTGTGCAAAAGCTTGTGACCCAATAAAAAAGAAGATCGACAAACAAAAGATGTTGCGTATCTTAAGCATGTTTTTACGAATGACAATTAATACTAATGTTTTGTAATATAATTAAATGATTAGGCAAGTATTTAACATAATTATTACCAACTCCGGAGAGAACGAAGCTTTTATTTGATGGATTCAATTAAACAATTTGGCCAGTATTCGGTCTTACTTTATCAAGCTTTACGATCTATCCCGGAGTTTAGTACTTATCGCAAGAATCTTTTCAGCGAGTTCGTAAAAGTTGGCTATGAGTCTATCCCTATTATTATACTCACGGGATTTTTTACTGGAGCTGTGTTAACTCTTCAAACTGCGTATCAGCTGGATACTGATTTATATCCTACATCAATAGTGGGTTCAATCGTTGGTCAGTCTATTGTAATTGAGTTAGCTGCTGTAATCGGTGGATTGGTACTTGCGGGAAAAGTAGGAGCCAGAATATCTACAGAACTCGGCACGATGCGAGTAAGTGAACAGATTGATGCTCTGGAATCTATGGGCTTCAATTCGGTAACCTTTTTAGTGGTGCCGAGAGTGCTGGCGGGAATTTGTATGTTTCCGGTACTGTATGTAGTTGCTGCAACAACGGGGATTCTTGGTGGGATTCTGGCAGGTTCTTTGGATGGGATTTTACCTGCAGCCGAATTTATGCAGGGAGCACGGCAGTTTTTCTATCCCGAAGACGTGATTTTTGGAACCGTAAAATCATTCGTTTTTGGTTTTGTGATTACCTCTATTTCATGCTACAAAGGATATTTTGCCTTTGGCGGAGCAGAAGGGGTTGGAACGGCGACTACCCAGGCAACGGTACTAGGTTGTATCTTTGTATTGTTATCAGATTTTGTACTTGCAGCCATATTGCTTTAGAATATGATTGAAATTAAAAATCTTACTAAAAGTTTTGGAGATAACCTGATTTGGGAAGATGTTTCTTTTCAGATTGAAGATGGAGAGACTCTAGCAATAATTGGCAAATCAGGCTGTGGTAAATCGGTAATGCTAAAACACTTGAATGCATTATTATATCCTGATTCTGGCAAAATTTATATTGATGGGAGTGATCTCTTTTGCCTTTCCTATTCAGAATTAAGAAAAATGAGGCAGCGCTTTGGAATTCTTTTTCAGGGTGCGGCTCTATTTGATTCGATTAGTACTTTTGAAAACATAGCGTTTCCTCTTCGGTACTTTACTGATCAGAGTGAGGATGAAATCCGGGCAAATGTGGAAGAAGCACTTGAGATGGTAAATCTGGTTGGAGCTGGAGATAAACCAACATCCTCCCTTTCGGGAGGAATGAGAAAACGGGTGGGAGTAGCTCGGGCTATTATTTTAAAGCCTCAGTATTTGCTATATGACGAACCCACATCTGGTCTTGATCCTCAAACATCAGAAGAAATAAATGAACTAATTGTTCACATGGCTGATAGCCTGGATATTACTTCTGTGGTTATTACACATGATATGCATAGCGTGTTAACTATTGCCGAAAAAGTTGCTTTTTTAGACGAACAGAAACTAAGTTGGTTTGGAACGGTAGAAGAATTACAAGACAGTGATTACGAACCATTAGTGGAATTTACTACGGCAAGTGAATATCAGATTACGAAATCGCAAACATTCTAAAGGAATACACTTTGAATAAGTTAAGTAATGAACTGAAAATCGGATTGGTTGTACTGGCATCTATTTTTATTGCCTATCTCGGTTTCCGTATAATGAAGGATGAGCCTTTCTTTTCCAGTACAAATATGGTTTACACTAAGTACCAGAAAGTTGATGGACTAATAAAAGGGAGCAACGTTTTTCTAAATGGGTTTAAGGTAGGAACTGTAAAAGAAATGAGTTTCATTCCGGATGGAGATAGCACATTGGTTGCTATGAGTATCACCGAGCCTATAACTATACCTGTCGGATCAAAAGCAAGATTAGCTACGCCCGATTTTATTGGAACTGCAACCATCGAAATTATAAAATCCGATAATCAGCAAATTATAGAGTGGGGAGATTATATAGAAGGAATTCAAAAAGAAGGGTTACTTGAATCGTTCACAGAGAAGGCATCTTCGATGAGTGATTCTGTTGCAATTTCCATCAACAAAATAAACTCTATTCTTACGAAAGCTGAATCTATTGACGAAACAGAAATAAATAGTACCATAAGCAGCTTTAGGGAAACAGGAGAGACTATTCAAGAAATCATCACAAAAAGACAAGCTGATATTGATTCTATGATCATTGATGCCAGAAAAACAATGGGCACACTAAGCGAACTGAGTGATGGTTCTAAGGGGAATCTTGAGAGTACACTAGCAAATCTGGAAAAATTCAGCAACGAGTTGGATGCCTTGAGCTCAGAACTACAAGCGAGTTCTGAGTCTATCAACAGTATTCTATCTAAAATTGATATTGGTGAGGGTTCGCTTGGTAAAATGGTGAACGACCCTTCACTGTACAATAATCTGGATAGTCTTACCGTAAATCTCAATGAGCTTATCAAAGGAATACAGGAAGATCCTAAGCGCTACCTTAAGCACATGCGCCTCGTAGAGATATTTTAATACTTATCAGGCATCACAGGCTTTCAATTACTTAGGTATTGGCTTATATTTCCCAGCTTACGACTTGGAGCGGTAGTTGCTCCATGAAAGAAATTGAAATACAAATATTTTAAGTACGATTTAGAGGATACCTATTATGGGTGTAATGGGAAAATTTAGAGACAACACCGGAGTTGTCTTATGGATTCTGATTGGTTCTTTTGGACTTTTATGGGTAGTAATGGATGTTTTTGATCCAAATGCGCTATCAGCAACTCCAAGAGCATTAGGAACTGTAAATGGTGAAGCAATTAGCTACGACGAATACAATAGCCGCATTCAATATTATTCTAATGCATACACACAGCAAACGGGAGCTTCAATGTCTGCCGAAACACGTGCTGTGTACGAGTCTCAGGTTTGGGAAGATTTGGTGAGTGCTGCTTTGCTTGAACAAAAAATGGATGAGCTTGGAATCACAGTAACCGATCAGGAATTGCTTGATATGGTATATGGTGATAATCCTGATCCATTAATTCGGCAATATTTTGCACGTGAAGATGGTACCATTGATCCTTTTGCAGTACAAAATATCCTGGGTTCAGGAGACTATACACAGGAAGCAATTGCTATCGAACTTCAGCTTCGGCAAAAGAGACGTCAGGATAAACTTAGAAACTTTATTACTGCCGGACTTCAGGTTACCGATCAGGATGTAATGAACGAGTACATCAAGAGAAACAGTTTTGCAGAGTTCTCATACATCCGCTTCCCGTATAATGAAATTGCTGAAACTGAAATCGAAGTATCAGACTCTGATCTTCGGGCTTATTATAACGACAATAAAGAGAAGTACGAGCAGGAAGAATCTTACCGTGCAAAATTTGTTTCATTCAGCACACTTCCTACGGCTGAAGATTCAGCTACGATTATTGATGAGGTTTCGGACCTCAGAGAAGACTTCGCCGCAGCCGAAGAAGACTCAGCCTTCCTGATTCGTCAGCAATCAACAACTGCGTTTAATAACGTATTTGTGAAAGAGTCTGAAATTCGTGAAGACTATGCTCCCGTACTCGATGTTGCAGTTGGTGAGGTTACTCAGGTGATAAACTTGTCAACCAGTGCGGCGGTAATTAAGAAAATTGCTGAGCAAGGTGATGAAATTAAATTCGCTGTTCTTTCACGACAATTTGAAGCACTTCCATCTACTGTTGACGATGCCGCAGAAAATGCGGATGAATTCCAGTATTTCGCTACCGAAGAAAGTAGTTTTGAAGAAGAAGCTGAACGCGCAGGACTAACCGTTCAGGAAGTTTTTGCAACCAAAGGCAACTCTTTCATTTCAGGGTTAGGATCAAGCCAGCAAGCACTAGACTTTTTCGACCGTGCGGATGAAGGCGATGTGTCTACTCCCCTTGAATTGGATTCGAGATTCGTTGTTATCAAACTTGAAGAGAAAACCCCGGCAGGATATCGTCCATTTGACGAAGTAAGAGCTCAAATTGAAATTCAGGTTAAAAACGATAAACGAAAAGAAGCTACCGTTGCTAAAATCAAAGATATGATGGCCGGTAACGGATCTCTCGAAGCTTTAAGTTCAGCCTCTTCTAAGGAAGTGCAAAGTATGGATAACCTGGCGGCAAGCAGTGTGGTTATTACCGGAGCAGGAAGAGAGCCGGGAATTATTGGTGCAATTTTCAGCATGAATGAAGGACAGACTTCAGGTGTATTGGAAGGGTTGAACGGAGCCTATGTTGTTGAAGTGACTGGATTAACAAAGCCTGATCCTTCTACATTGGATGCAACTACTGCTAATCAAATCAGAACTCAGCTGGAGCAGCAGGTAAATCAGAAGTACCTTTCTATTTGGTTAGAAGAATTGAAAGACGAAGCAGAGATTACTGATAACAGAGCCCGCGTTCTGAGATAAATTTTCTGAACAGAATTTGAAAGGCGAAGACATTAGTTTTCGCCTTTTTTATTGATTTAAGTTTTACACCAGCAATAAGCTTGGTAATTTAAGGGTATGAAAGAAGTCACCAAAAATGAAAAAGATATACTCTGGATGCAGCAGGCGTTAGACCTTGCCCGAAAGGGAGAAGGTTACGTTTCACCAAATCCTATGGTGGGTTGTGTGATTGTTTCAAAAGACGGGGAGCGGATAGGGGCCGGATATCACCAGAAATATGGTGAGTCTCATGCCGAAGTGAATGCGGTTGAATCAATAAAGAATAAGAAAGAACTCAAGGGAGCAACAGTATATGTAACCCTGGAACCTTGCGCTCATTTTGGTAAAACTCCACCCTGCTCCACCATGCTTGCCAAGTTACCTATATCCAGAGTGGTTGTAGCCCATCAGGATCCGAATGCGAAGGTAAATGGAGCCGGACTTTCGGAAATCAGAAACGCGGGTATTCAGGTTGATGTGGGAGTGATGAAAGAAGAAGCGGAAAGGTTGAACGAGTTTTTTATCCATCACCAAACCTATGGCAGACCTTTTATCACATTAAAAATAGCCCAAACAGCCGATGGATTCACTGCAGCAGCAGATGGAGATTCGAAATGGATATCGTGTAAAGAATCGAGAAGATTGGTTCACATTTGGAGAGCTAAATACGACGCAGTTTTAGTTGGCAGAGCGACGGCAATAGCTGACAATCCTTCCTTAACGGTACGGCATGTATCAGGCAGGCAGCCAAAAAGAATCGTAATTGATGGCCCTTATGAGTTACCCAAAGAGCTGAATCTGTTTTCTGATAAATTTGAGGAAAAGACTATCGTGATCACCTGGAATAAAAAAGCCTCTGAAACAGATGCCGATCCGATGCTAAAACTAATGAAGCAGAATTATTTCCGGGGTGGAGTTATTCAGGTTTCAAAGAAAGAGAGCCATGCGAACCTGAAACAGGCTTTTAAAGAGTTAGGGCAGCGCGGGGTTACATCCATATTAGTGGAAGGTGGTCAGCAGCTTTCTTCAGCTTTGTTAAGAGAAGGACTGGTTGATAAACTTGAATTATTTATCGCTCCAAAACTGTTAGGCGCAGGAACCCGATCGGTATTAAATTTGGGTATCAACAAAATGCGGGATATTGCCGGACTTAAAGATGTGAAGTGGACGAAAGTCGGAGATGATATGCTGCTAACCGGATATTTTTAAAAACTCAGAATTATGTTTACAGGAATTGTTCAGGAAACAGGAAAAATAACCTCAGTTAAGAGCTTAAATGGAGGTGGACAGGAAACTACGATTTCATGTTCTTTTGCAGAAACCTGTCACATTGATGAAAGTATTGCCATTAATGGAGCTTGCCACACGGTAACTTCTTTTGATAAACACACTTTTACAGTACAAAGTGTGGAAGAAACACTTCGCAAGACAACGATGGGAGATTTATCAGAGAATGAGGAAGTGAACCTTGAACGCTCTTTAACTCTTCAAACCGGGATTGAGGGGCACCTTGTTCAGGGACATGTGGATACAGTAGGTGAAATTTCTTCGATGGAAAAGGAAGAAACTGGCTGGCTTATCTCAGTTCAATTCGGCAAGGAATTTGAAAATATGATTGTGGGTCGGGGTAGTATCACAATGGAGGGAATCAGCCTTACCATCGCAAGAGAAGAAGGGAATGAGTTCATAGTGGCGATCATCCCATATACCTGGGAGCACACCAATCTGAAAAATAAGAAGATTGGAGATCACGTGAATCTGGAGTTCGATGTAATTGGAAAGTACGTTGTAAAATATCTTGCAAGTATTGGGCGAGACAGCCTGTAATTAATTCCTGGGACGATCAGAGCCTCTCTCCAGATTTTTAAGCACAGGTAGCTTTTGAAAGAGGGTTTGAATCTGTGAGCTATTCACTGTAAGTCGGAATAAATAGAATTGGTTTTCTCCGAAAGGACTGATCCGGAAGGACAAATCCCAACACTCAAGATTTCGGTTTAATGCAAATTGGGTAGGGGTTAATTTCTCCTCTATAAAATCGTAACCCAGACTAGTGCTAAAACGCCACTTTGGAGTCAGGTTAAAGCTAATATTGCTTGCATTGATGGTGGCATTTTTACGTGGAGATTGATTAAAACGGTAGGTCCAGTCATATCTGAATCGGAGTGTTAAACTCCAGGGGGAGTTAAGCGGAGCTACAGGTTCATAGCCAAATCCCGGGTCTATCGTACTGAAAATCCCTTGGTTAAATGGGTCGTAGGTACGGCGATAAATTGGAGTAAAGGTATTTAACCTCCCATTTCCTCCTCTAAAAGAAGTACTGGCAGAGATATTAAAATTCTCGATTTGTGCGAGCCGCCCTTCTTCTTTAATTAGAAGGCGATCAATAGTACCACCAGACTCATTTCTTTGATAAAAGGAGAAACGGGCCCCGGCTACAATGCTGATCCCATCGATGGCACTGGATCGGAATGAGGTAGTTAGTTGACTAAGGTTCAAACTATCAGCGGCAAAATTATAAGAAGAGCTTAACGAGAGGTTATCAATCAGCTTTAAGTTCTTTTCGGTCACTTCTCCGGTAGTATCTCTTTTTACAATCTTGGTTTCAAAAATATTCTGAATATTTACTGAAAGAGTCCGCTGCTCCCCACTTCCTGGCCCACTAAAAACCTCATTCTGGAAGATGCTGTACTGACGAGTATTGCCTAGCGTATCGGTTTGTACGGTTCTGTAATATCCGAATTGTTCTTCGCTGAAATCGGGGCGGTAACTAAGACTCAGTCTGGGTTGAAACGTATGTCTGAAGCCTTCCATGCTTCCAATTTTGCGATTTGATAATCCATAAATAGTTGTAGAAAGGGAAAAGGAAGTACTGAAATCACGTGCAGCTTCAAATCCATTTATCTTTTCTGTTTCTATTCTGTTCGAATCTGCATTAAACGTCTGACGAATAGAAGTAGGATACCAGTATTCATTGACGTTTATGCTGGCAGAAGAATTGATAAACTGACTTGGAAATAGCTGCCCAATACTTAAGGCTGCTGTTTGTTGGAAACCAAAACGGAAGTGGTCATTATCACCTGTGGCTTCCTGATAGGCTGATGGATCAAAAAGAGCGTCTAAAAAAGTGGTTTCGGCAGAGTCTGCATCAATTGGCTGATAATCAAAATCAGATTTTAGGCTGTTGTTATATCGGATGGAAATATTTTCGTACCACTTAGGCTCATTACCGGATGCGGAACCTTTAAAAGGTGAGAAAGTTTTCAAACTGAAGTTAGCATTAGGCCCTGTAAGGGAGGTAGAATTATTCGAAAAATTCTGAACTAACTGCGCACTTGTACCCAAATTAAATAGTCCTTCGGGGTGTTTATAGGTATAACTAGCTTTTGAGTTTGAAGTAGCATTTGCTCGTTCTTCTATATCAAGGGAGTTCTGGCGATAATAGTCCTGCGTACGAAGGTTAATATTTGCAGATAGCGAAGCATAGGGCGAAATAGTTTGGCTATGTTGAATTCCCAGCGATTTGTTGATTTGACGAGTAAAACCGGGATCAGTGGACTCTAATCCCTGGTCTCTTGAGTATCCGAGGTTAATAGACCCATTATATTTATCCGTTTTTCGGTATTGATTTCGGTTTTGTACTGCAAAGGTCCCGGAAGTATAAATATCAGCACTTACCAGAGTAGTGAAATAATCACTTACATATTGAAACCACCCAACATTATTCAATCCAATCCCACGTGAAGCCTGAGCATCAAAAATATAAGTTGGTGTAAGCAAACCAGACTGCTTTTGATCAATCCCGGATGGGACGTACCCAAATGGAAAAACAAGCGGATAAGGAATATCCAAAATATAAAGCCGGGCATTGGTAAAGAAAATCTCGTCCTGATCTACTACTTTCATTTTTTTTGCTTTGATGTAGTAATACAAGTAATCGGGTGGGCAAGTTGAGTAAATACCATCTTCAATAAATACTTCGGTCTCACTAACATTCTTTACTTTGGAGCCAATAAGATGACCTTCTCCCACCTCTACTCGTGCAGCTTCAAACTTTCCTTTTTTGGTTTTATAGTTGAAAAGAATACGATTACTTCGAATTTCATCGCTGTCGCGAGTAAGCACGGGCATAGATAGGGTGTCTTCGGGGGCTGAAGCAGTGGCTTCAACCGTATTAAGTTCAAGATCCATTTCAATTTCACCTGAAGTTAACGTTCCAGAAGGGTGGGTGACTTTAGAAGATCCAAATAAGGTGGCAGTTCTTCCGGTTCTGAAATCAACAATAAGAGAATCGTTAGATTGAAATTCTACCGCATCGGGGGGGGTAGTTCGGTCATTAGATGGAGGAGTTACTTGTGGACGACTATTAGTAGAATCAGGACTAGTTTGTTGCGCTGAGAGTGCGGAAGCGGTAAAAAAGCAGATCAGGCCAATACTGAAAACATATCTACCTATGTATGTGACCGGACCATCCCGCATGTGAAAAATTAATTAAGAAAAAGAATTGAAAGCCAATCCTGCGGCTCCAAGCAGAGAACTATCATTACCGAGGTCTTCATATACCAGTTCAAATCCATCCTGAAAAGGTGCCATCATATGTTTTTTGACAATTTCCCGGGCAGGATCAAACAACCATTTGCCAGCTTTAGAAACGCCACCACTTAACACATATTTTCGAATATCCATCATGTGCGTATAATTGATGATAGCGTATCCAAGGCGTTGACCCGTTTTCTCGAGTATTTCGATTGCTAATTCGTTGCCAAGATTTGCTTCCTGCGTTAAATCTACAGGCTCCAGCTTATCGAAATCGCGGTTAAATTTTCTATACAGATCATTATCAGGATTTTGAATAATCATATCCGAAGCAAAACGGCTCAAAAACCTTTGTCCCAAATAGGCCTCAATAGTTCCACGAGTTACGCTATTAGATAAGGGTCCATGATAATCAATAATTACATGACCAAGTTCTGCAGCCATTCCCCGGGTTCCTTTGAAGAGCTTTTTATTAAAGATGATCCCCCCGCCAACGCCGGTTCCTAGCGTAATCATAATAAAACTGTCATACTTTTGACCAATTCCAAAGTGTAAAGAACCTAATGCTGCAACATTAGCATCATTTTCAATCCTACACGGTAGTCCAGTTCTCGAGCTTATTTCATCAGCGGCGTTAATATTCTCCCACCCAGCCAGATTTGGGGCATGAGTAACCGTGGTTTGTTCATTATTAATCATTCCAGGCAATCCCATTCCAATACCGATGACACCTTCTTTTTTAGTTAACTCCAGAATAGTGCCACCAATACGGTCTAAAAGATGATCCTTACCAAGATCAGCATGGGTAGGTGTCGAGCTCTGTTCAATGATACCAAGTTCTTTATCTACAACAGCGGTTTTAATATTTGTACCGCCAAGATCAATAGCAATCGCTTTCATTCACAAAAATTTAGTCTGTCAATCAGTGTTTCTTTGTAAACCAGGTTAGTTTTCCGGTTTTATTTTGTATACAGTCTCTCCGGGTTTACGCATTCCATACTCTTCGCGGGCAATTTTCTCCAAAAGAGCAGGATCTTTTTCCAGTAATTCCGTCTTTTCCTTCAATTCTTCTGATTTTACCGCTAATTCCTCGGTACGCAACTCTAACTCTTGTTTCCGATCGTTAAGCTCCCATCTTGTCTTCAGGCTATACACATCAATAAAAGAAAACCAAACTAGGACAAATGCAGTTAAAAGCATGGCTAGAAAAGATTTATTCCAACGAAGGGGATTGAATAGATCCGAACTCATAGATGATTTATATAGAATTAACTTGAGGGTACAGAAAAATACATTAATTTGATATTTAATAATAATTCAATACACCCGAATCCATGATTCGTAAAATATTTCTTCTTTTTGGATTGATCTCGGTAGCATTTCTACGCGAAGGCATGGCACAAAACTCTGGCGAAGAGTGGATTAAGGTATACTTTAATATGCCTGCTGGAACTGAATTTTCTGAAGGAAATCATGAATGGGATTTAATAGGTACGCTTGAATCCTTGATCGATTCTGCCAAAACCAGTGTAGATTTAAATATTTATGATTTAGAGCATCCAAGGGTAGCTTATGCTTTGGTTCGTGCCAAAGAACGGGGAGTACGAATTCGAATCGTTACGGACAACCACAATAGGGATGACAGCAGAGAAGTAGATGCAGAAATGTGGAAGGTTTTGGGATCAGCAGGAATAATATCTATTGATGATGACGGAGACGTTTACTGGGAGACCGGCAATATCGAAGACAATAATCTAGTGAACGCCGGAGCGGATATGCATAATAAATTTGCGGTCATTGATTACCTCTCCCCTTCAAAAAATGATGATATTGTATGGACAGGCTCAACGAATCTGACGTACACTGGTGCCTATAATACCAACAACGTGGTAGTGATTAAAGATGATGAAGTTGCTCAGGTATATATTGAGGAGTTCAACCAAATGTGGGGAAGTGAAGGAAGTATGCCAGATCCTTCCCAATCGCTGTTTCATAAAGACAAAAGAGATGTAAGTAAGCATATATTCGATGTAAATGGCACAAAGATCGAAATTTATTTTGCCCCAATTAATCGTGATAAGAGTAAGCCAAGCATTAGTGATCGGCTTGTTAATTTGATAAAAGAAGAAGCGCAGACCGATATCAAATTTCAGGCATTTTCGATTACTCCAAACATTCCATTAAGTAAGGCAATGTGGGAGGCATCTTCTACAGGAGAAATAAAGCTAGAAGGGGTGATTGACCCGGCGTTTTATAGTCGTTATCGAAATGCAGGCGATATCTGGGGTTCGCCGGAGGCAAGGCTCTCAAATCGAATGATTTTGCCCGCAAAGGAGACACGTAAACTGCATCATAAGGTTATGTTAATTGATGCAGAAAACCCTGACCCTGATGATGTAGCAGTGGTAGTAACCGGGTCGTACAACTTTTCGAACAATGCGGAATTCAATAACGACGAAAATATTTTGATCATCTATTCAGATGAAATAGCAGAACAATATGCAGCAGATTTTTCAGGTGCTCTATTAAGAGCCAAAGAAGAAATGGAAGCCCCGGCTCCACCTGTAGATCAAAATAAATGGTACTCAATATACGCGATCAGAGATGGGGGCTTTTTTGAAATTGAAATCCTGCCAGGGTTCGGATACCCTGTTCGTTTACTTGGGGTAGATGTCCCTTCCATTTTTGCAGGAGAAGACTCTTCCGAGTACTTCTCAGGTCCGGCTGCCGAGTACCTCCGAAATCTGGTTGAAGGAAGAAAAGTAAAGGTTAAGGGTGCCGGAAAAGAAGCTCCGGAGTCATGGTATGGTGCATTTCGTGCCTATGTTGAGGTGGACTACGATGGAAATTCTTTACCGCTAAATCAAACGATGCTCAAAAACGGATATGGGGTTTATTCCAGGTATTACGCCCAGCACCCTGATTCTGTCGCGGCGTTTCAGTCCTATCAATCTGCCGCACAGGAAGCTAAAGAAGGAATGTGGAGATATCCGGATAAGGTAGGAACAATAGTCCCACGACTAAAAGAAGCTGGTAAAGGTGATGTTGCCGAGGTTGTATATCCCATCAACATAAATACAGCAGATCAGGCTACACTCCAGTTGCTTCCTGGAATAGGTGAAGCATATGCTAAAAGAATCATAGAATACCGTGAGCAAAACGGTGGCTTTAAATCCATCAACGAACTTATGAAGATTCGTGGAATCGGTGAAAAAAGGCTGCAACGACTTCGCCCGGTTGTGACTATTTAAAAAGAAAACCCCGTCCGAGGTCAATCGAACGGGGTTGGTCAAGAGAGAGTCAATATGAACTCTTTAAGGGGATATATAAATTTGTGTGATCCGGGAGGGACTCGAACCCTCGACCCACGGCTTAAAAGGCAGTTGCTCTACCAACTGAGCTACCGGATCGGTCACAGACTCCAAAGATAAGGCTTTTACTAGGTTCTTTTCAATTCAAAATTGAGAAAACCTTATTAAAAGTTCTTCATTGATCTGAATTTGGTCCGGATTTTAAAATGACAACCAAATCTTCCTCTAAGCTGGAAATAGGTTCTTCTATTATCCTTCCATATTCTTTATTTCGCCTGACAATAATAAAAGTTGGAGTAAGCTTCAAGTCCCAACGCTCTACGAGATCACTTGGCTCTGCTTTTTTTCTGCTAACAGCAATGTACTCAACCTTGATTTTTGCGTTGTTAGCCTCCTCAAGAGTTTTTATAAAAGCCGGAATTTGTTTTTTGCTGTCGTGGCACCAGGTTCCAAAAAGCACATGAATAGTAACCGAATCCTGAATTTCACTAAGATATTTAATCGCTTCGGGGTTCGGGGAATATCGTTTAGTATAAATATCAAAAACCCGATGTTGAGTGCGAACTTCTTCGGCAGTTGTTGGCCCGATGATATCAGGTGTTTGGGCAATTGATGAAATAGAGGTAAAAAGCATCATCAAAAAAAGGATAAAGAAAAATGTGCGCTTCATTATTTTGTGCATAAGCAATTCTGTTTTCCAGATAGTATCTTCAGCAAGATAGTGTTTACTAAATAAATAAGATGGCAAGTATTTTTACCAAAATCATAAACGGCGAAATCCCCTGTTACAAAATTGCAGAAAATGAAGCTTATTTCGCTTTTTTGGATATCAATCCGATTGCTGAGGGGCATACACTGATAGTTCCTAAAAAGGAAGTGGATTACGTTTTTGATCTGGAAGATGAAGTTCTTTCAGGATTGATGAGTTTTTCTAAGAAAGTAGCACTCGCAATTGATGATGCACTGGGTACCATTCGAACAGGGGTTATTGTAGAAGGAATGGAAGTTCCGCATGCGCACATTCATTTGGTTCCAATTTACTATGAAGGTCAACCAGTGAGCCTTGGACGTAAAACAGAAGTGAGCAAAGAACGGATGGAAGAACTCGCACAATTAATCAGTAAGTCGGTGAAAGCATGAAGATTTTAATCATAAATGGTCCGAATTTGAATTTACTGGGCACCCGCGATACCAATGTATACGGTACTGGCACGCTGGACGAGCTGAATACTTTTTTGCAGGAAAGCTTTCCAGAACATGACTTAGAATTTTTCCAAAGCAATGTGGAAGGTGAAATTGTCAACAAGCTGCAACAGGCAATGACGGATGGAACACGAGGTCTGGTTACGAACCTGGGAGCTTACACTCATACCTCGGTTGCTCTTCGGGATGCCCTGGAACCAATCACCTTTCCAAAAGTAGAAGTTCATATTTCCAATATTCATGCACGTGAAGAATTCCGTGAAAAATCTCTGACCGGTGAAGTAATGAATGGCATCATTACCGGTTTTGGGAAGCACAGTTATGTGCTTGGGATTCAGGCTGTGGAACATCTATCCTCCAACGGGTGAGAAAACTCAAAGAACTATTTTCTGATACACTTATTTACGGCATCAGCAGTGTGTTTGCCCGTTTTATAAACTATCTCCTTGTTCCACTCTACACTGGAGTTTTTGAGCCTGATCGCTATGGTGTTATCAGTTTAGTCTATGTAGCTATTGTGCTGCTCAATATTTTCTTTACTATGGGGATGGAATCGTCTTATATCCGGTATGGAAAAGATCGTGAGCAAGCCAAGGGGTATTTTAAAACCATTCAGCTATTCCTTTTTGGAGCATCAATAGTACTTGTTACCATTCTGTGGCTTTTCGAGCCCTTACTTTCTCCATTACTGAGCCTTGGGGTTGATGAGCATTCTATATTTCTGATGATGCTCGGAATCCTGTTCTTTGATACCCTGTCGATTGTTCCTTTTGCCGAACTCAGACTTTCACAACGAGCGTGGCTTTTTGCTGCCCTAAGAACCGGGAATGTGCTGATCAATATCGGACTGAACTTGTATTTGATACTAAGTTTGAATTATGGGATCGAAGCTGTTTTCATCAGTAATTTGGCTGCCTCAGGGATAACAACGGCAGTTATTTTGCTGATTACATTTCCCATGTTCAAAGGCGCATGGAATACTGAATTTTTACAGAAAGCATTTTCATTTGGACTTCCCTTCATTCCAGCCGGATTAGGATATGCTATAAATGAGGGGTTGGATCGTTTCTTTCTTAAGGGGATGTCCGAATCCGAAATTCTGGATATTTATGGTGCAGGTTTCACTTCCGAAGATCTTATCGGTATTTACAGCGCATGTTACAAACTGGCAGTGTTCATGCTGTTACTGGTTCAGATGTTTCGCATGGCATGGCAACCGTTTTTTATGCGCCAAAGTGAAGAAGAAGATGCTCCCTCCCTGTTTGCCCAAACCTTCACTTTTTTCAATGTAGCTGCTGCAGTTATCTTTTTGATGGTTTCCCTGTTTCTGGAGCAGATCGTGTCCATTAAAATTCCATTTCTGGATGCTTACTTGATTGGGAAAGATTATTGGATGGGGCTATCCATCGTTCCGTTTTTGTTGATGGCTTATTGGTTTCAGGGCTGGTACGTAAACTTCTCAGCAGGAATTTTCATCGCCGAAAAAACAAAACGACTTGCTCAAATTACCTTAACGGGAGCAGCTGTTACTATTATTGTTAACCTGATACTGATTCCTATATACGGCATGCTGGGGTCTGCGCTGGCAACATTGCTTAGTTATTTAGTAATGGCAATGCTGATTTATCGATATTCGGTTTCATCCTTTGATGTACCCTATAAACTGTGGCAAGGATTTGCCGTAGTTGGAGTTACAGCGCTTGCCGTTTTTGGAAAGTCCTTTTTATCTGACCGATTTTTTTCAGACATTACCACTTCAGTACTATTATTTATAAGTGCTTTGTTTTTGATCAGCGTATTGAGTTTCGGAGATCGATTGATAGTAAAAAAAGACAGCTGATCCTGATAGTATAAAGTCGGTTTAAAAAGGGATTACAATGAGTAGCCAATACAAAGTTGGAATATATGTAGACGCCGTTAATGTGACTATGAATGGCGGATATGGGTTGAGATACGATACACTTCGAAAATTTGCTTGTCGTGGAGGGGGGCTACCTTCCCGCCTGAATGTGTATTTATGTTATGATGAAGAGCGCCTCAAAACAGATTCGGAATATAAAGCACGGAATAAACGCTTTTGCGAAATGCTCCGTGACTTCGAGTACAAGGTAATTGAGAAACCCATTCAGGTTTATACCAATAATGAAACCGGTGAGAAATCCTCTAAATCAACCATCGATATGGATATGGCGGTGGATATGTTGGTTCAGGCAGATTATTTAGATAAAATTGTGTTATTGAGTAGCAACGGGAGTTATTGTAGTGCAGTAAATGCCATTCAGAACAAAGGCTGCAAGGTAGAGTTAATTGGATTTGATAACGTCTCATCCGGTCTTAAAAAATCTGTCGATTCCTATGTTTCTGGCTATCTGATTCCAAAAATGCTTCCGGTTGAATCGCCATATCCCTGGGGCGATGCCGGCTCCCGGGTGCGGGGGGTTTGCTATGATTTCTCCCATCAGGATGGATACGGCTTTATGAGATTCCAGTCGGAATTCAGCGACAATCTTTGGATCACAGATTCCCGTGACTGTGACTCTCCCTATAAAACCGTGTTTGCCCACATCTCCCAGTTCGAAGACGACCTTGATTCCAACCACATCCCCAGTCGTGACTTAATCTTCGAATTCGATATCATCGAAAATGATAAAGGTCTCGTCGCTGAGAATATCGTGTTGGTGAGTGGGAATTGATTTTTTTGATCAAATAAGCTTTATATATAATTGGTATCTAAGACTATCTCCCTTTGGAGGGAGACAGAAATCACGCATACGGGGTTTCAGAGGGAGGATGGTGGCAGAAAGAAATTAAGAGCCAGACATGGTCCTCTCCCTGATTCATACGCAAGCGCATGAATCTGTCCCTCCCTAAGGAGGGACAGATTACTTCTTTTCAAATAAAGATCAAATCTTCCCCAAAACCTTATCCATCACCCAATTTGCTTTAGCTCCGGTATGACCAGTACTTGGACAATTACCTATTCCTCTTAGTTCATCCACAATGGTTTGGATCAATGGTTGTTGAACATGTTGAGGATATGGGATACTAAACTCCTGTCGTTTTGAATCAGTCTCGAGAACTATTGGAGTTGTATCATTAAAACAACAGAATGTAATTGTTCCTTTATCTCCGATAATCTGCACCTGATCTTTCTGATGGCTGGCTAAAGAGGTGAATGTCCAGCTTCCACTCCCAATCAAACCACTTTCAAATTTGAAGGAAGCGGTAACAGTATCTTCAGCTGCATTTTGTCTAAGCGCATTGGAAGCTATTCCGACTATATCAACAAAATCACCAAAATAGTAAGCCAACAAATCCAATTGATGAGAAGCGAGATCATGAAAATGTCCACCGCCGGAAATTTCAGGATTTACTCTCCAGTTTAAGTTAGGATCAGCATCAGCGATTTTTGGAGATTTTAGTAGTGTCAGGTTTACCACGGTAATGGTTCCAATTATCCCGGACTCAATCAGTTCTTTTACTTTTAAAAAATAAGGGAGTTGCCGACGATAATAAGCAACAAAAAGTGGGACACCAGCTTTCTCACAGGCTTCAATCATCTGCTGACATTCTGCGTAGGTTCTGCCCATTGGTTTTTCTACATAGATCGGTTTTCCCGCTTGAGCAACTTTCAACACATATTCAAGATGTGAGTTTGGTGGGGTAGCTACATAAACAGCATTTACTTCCGGGTCATTGATGAGGTCATCAGCATCAGAATACCAGACCGGAACTTGATGACGGTACGCATAATCTTCAGCTCTCTCTGCATTCCGGCGCATAACGGTCACCAGCTCAGAATGCTCAATTTTTGAAAAAGCCGGTCCGCTTTTTACCTCACAGACATCCCCGCAACCAATAATTCCCCATTTGATTTTATTCATGGGTTTAAGGTATAAAAAAACTATTAGTCTTATATAAAGCTCATGAGTTAAAAATGGGGTCAACCTGAACATGATTCAGGGTCTTAAGGAGTAGCTCATAATCCATAAGTTATTTCTTCCCACTTTTGTTCAGGCAAAAGTGGAGCAAAACCTGCTATTCCTTCATAACTCCAGTTCCGGGTTATTCTGATATTGTTATACAAAAATCACCCCTTGAGGGGAGATGAAAGTTCAAGCAGGTACTTTGAACTTTGTTGTCAAGCCGATACCTATTCAGCTCTTTGTCCTAGTTTACTAGAGTAGATATGTGCCTTATCCATAGACGTATAAAAAATATATTTTTATATATGTAACAATCAGGACTCATTTACCTCTTATTAATTGTAATTGTTAAATATTAAAGCAAGTGTACAGAAATGAATAAAAGAAAATGGCTGGTTAGGGTGCTTATTTTGAGTATTTTTTTGATAACAGGTCAAGCATGTACCACAAATAGTGATAATGATTTTAGTCCAATTAAAGAAAAAGGAAAAACATTGCTCCCAAATCTAAATATGGAAAAATTTATTCCCGAAAATTCTTTAGGAGGTGAAATCAGATCAAAAACTGAGGGTGCCACAACGATTGAGTGGGAATCTATTGAAAAACTTCTTAAACAAGCCCAGGACCAAACAGAAGCAGAATTAATAGCCGTATTTAGTATAAGAGACTCTATGGGAGTATGGTATAATTATTATTTACAACCGTTAGGCTTTTCACCACAAGCAATGGAAGAAGCGAATGGCAAAACACAACTTTTTGTGTATGAGCTAGATAAAGATGGTATTGGCTCTGTTCCAAGAATTGCAATTGCGGTTATACCTAAAGGTGAACAGGCATTTGAAGAAATGGAAAATTGGATCTTACCCAAAGTTGATACAGAACCAGAGCAGGAGAAGCTCAAAAGTACCTGTGAATATGTAAAAGTAGCACCTGCTGCTACGGTATGCTGGAGAGGAGGATGTACGTACTATCCACCTATTTATGAGTGGGATTGTAGCGGAGGAGGCTCTAGTAATCCATCTTGGAATTGGCCAACTGATGATGGAGATAAAAGTGGTGGTAGTGGTTCTGGTGGAATAGAGGAAAATACCAAAACAGATTGTAATCCATTGGAACTATATCTTTGTGGCCCTCCTTCTGGAGTGCCCGTAGATGTCTATGATCGATTAACCGTTGAAGAAAAGAAACTGTGCTGGCAAAACCCAACGAGATGTATAGGTGTTTATAACTTATCTATTGAGGCTTTTGAATGGGCAGCTAGCGTTCATACATCTGGAGCACATAATGGGACTCAAGATGCACTTAGGCATGCAATGTGGAACGCATTAATGACCTATGACTATGACAAAGAATATGCAAAAAAATGGGGTGATGCCCATGAATCGGGATCAAGCGATCCCAGAGAAACGATAATGGATTTATATAACAACTCGGTAGGGAGAGAAATAGGTGAAGAGCTAAAAAATCAGAATGAGCCTAGAAATAATCTTAAAGAAGCAATACTTAATGCTTCAAGGAATGGTGAATTATGTGTGGATTTTACAAAATGCGGTTAAATATCTTTATTCTGGTATTGTTATTTATTTCATGCACATCAAATTCTACATTAGTAAATATTTCTAATGAAAGTGAGGTAAAAATTGATACTCTCGAAGTATTTGTTACGGGGAATACTTATCTAGTATTAAATATACTTCCAAAAGAAAAAAGAGAATTAAAAGTTGATGTAACTGGAGAATCGGATATTGAAATCAGAATAAAAGGTAGGGACAAAGAAACGGTAGAAGTGTACTTGGAACCAGGCTCTGGTGGAATTGTTGATATAGGAGTTAATAGCGATTCTTTAGTTTATTTTTTTCATCGTGACATTTAAAATGCAAGTAATACGACTGTTTTTTTATACTTCTACTATTATTTCCATGATTAGTAGTATTAGCTTAACTAAGACAGAGTGGAATACTTCCAAGGAGTCTTATTCAAAAGAATTGGCAGTAGATTTTATTACAAGTTCTAACTATAAATGCCCTGATAATCTTGAAAACTCGAATAATCATTCTCTAGAAGTTATTGAAGTATTCTTAAATTCAGAAGGATATGAAATCAAGAAAAATAATGACGAAATTGCAGAGATGAGAATCGAGCAGGTTACTGTGATGAAAACTAGTTCAGATGGCTATGCATGTAATAAGTTGAACTCTTTTGCAGATCAATGGTTAGATAGAGACTCGAATTGGAAGTATACCTATTATAAAGTAGGATCAACCTATTTTTTGTCAAGATGGTATGATGGGAATATATTAGGATTTAGTCCCCTTTTCGTTTTCAATTCAAGTTTTGAGTTAATTAGCGCAGGAGCTTATTAAATTTTTTTTTCACTTCGCTCCAATGCTCTGCGTTGGAGTGTAATGGTTGCGAAGCAAGAGCATGGTAACAAGTTCAAATTGAATGAAAGCAATAGCGGCCCCCCTCACTTCTATGATTCAAACTTTAGTGCTTCCGTGTTTTTGTGGCATTTAAACAAAAAAATCCCGCTTACGAAATGAATCATAAGCGGGATTTAAAGTGCAAGTAGTGAAGACCTTAGTCCTCGTTTGTTACTTATTTGTTTTGAAGTGCTTTGAATTCTTCCAAAGTACCTCGTACTGCTTTCGCAGATTCTTTAAGAAGATCGCTTTCTGAATCGGTTAATTCAACTTCAATTACTTCTTTAATTCCACCTTTGCCCAGTTTAACCGGTACGCCGATGTAGAGATCCTCAATTCCGTATTCGCCATCGATATGAGCGCATACCGGGAAAATACGATTCTGATCTAGTAAAATTGCTTCAACCATTTGAGCAGCAGCTGCTCCCGGTGCATACCATGCTGAAGTTCCCATCAAACCAACCAATTCGCCGCCGCCTTTTTTTGCACGGTCAACGATTTCATTCAATCGCTCTTCTTTAATGAAGTGAGTGATTGGCATCCCGGAAAGGGTAGTAAATCTTGGAAGAGGAACCATGGTATCACCATGCCCACCCATCAATAATGCCTGGATATCTTTTGGCGATACATTTAACTCTTCGGCGATGAACGCACGGTATCGTGCAGTATCAAGAATTCCCGCCATTCCCATGACTTTTTCATAAGGAAGTCCGGAAGCATCTTTGGCAACCTGCACCATCACATCCAGCGGATTTGAAACCACGATGATAATGGTGTCAGGAGAGTATTTAACTAGCTGCTCAGTCACACTTCTTACAATATTTGCGTTTATAGAAAGCAGGTCATCACGGCTCATTCCAGGTCGGCGAGGTACTCCTGCGGTTATCACACATACATCAGAACCGGCTGTATCAGCGTAATCAGTTGTTCCTTTCACACGGGTATCAAAAAGAGAAATCGGAGAAACCTGCCATTGGTCAAGTGCCCGACCTTTAGATGGATAAAATGTTTTGTCGCCGTCTTTTCTCTCAAGATCTACGGCAATTACTTCTTTGGCGAAATCACGTTGAGCTACACTTAGTGCCACGGTTGACCCTACGTTACCCCCCGCTCCTACTACTGTTACTTTCATGGATTTTTGCTTTTAAAATGTTAAGAGGCTTTTGTCTAAACGATAAGCCTTTCTTTGTTCTGTCTAAATTTAAAATTAAAAAATAAGAATGTAGAATTAATGAAGACGCTTTTACTATTCTTAATTTTTAATTGATCAATTCTTGTTTCGTCTGGAATCTTGTCCCCACATCAGTTTTTTTCTGAGTGTTTCAAAATAATTCTGACCCGGGAGATTGATTAGATTAAACGCGAGTTTTGATTTAATAATTTCTACTTCCAATGGGAGATCCTGCTCCTCACAAACTACACCATCATAAGAAAAAAGAACTCCGCTTTGCTGAGGCTCCACTTTCACCGTTAAAGGTTTGTCCGCTCTTAAAACCAATGGTCGGGTTGTAAGCGTATGTGGATTAATAGGAGTAACTAATACCACTCCGGAACCCGGAACAACAATCGGCCCTCCCGAAGACAGATTATAGGCGGTTGATCCTGTGGATGAAGCTACAATTAGTCCATCAGCCCAATAAGTATTGATGAGGTCACCGTCATACTCAGCACGGATATTTACCATAGAAGTGGTGTCTTTGCGGGTAAAAAGGAATTCATTCAACGCATAAAACTGATTCCCGTAATTATCAGTAGCTTTCAGGTAATGGCGTTTATCCAGTGTGTAATCCCCTTTCAAGACCTGATCCAGCGCTCCTTCCAACTCATCAGACTGGATGTTGGTCATAAATCCGAGCCGCCCACTGTTAATTCCCAGAATGGGTTTTCCTGCTGTTCTTGAAATTCTGGCAGTATATAAAATGGTACCATCTCCGCCCATCACCACAACTACATCGCTTTGATTAATTGAATCTTTATCTGATGTAGTGATGGAGAGTGATTCAGAAGACTCGATCTGAAGCTGGGTACAAACTTCATTACTCAGTAATAAATGAGCGTTGTTCTTCCCGGCCCATTCAATGGTGGAGTGAATGACATCTTTTACTTCGTACTTACCCGGATTTGCTACAACGGCGAGTTTCATAATAAAAGAAGGTAATGATCTTAGCCTTTAATTCCCTTCAGGCCTTTAATCCCTTTAGCGGCTTTCTCACTTAGTAAGTTTGTGTCATAACTTCGGATTCGGCCATTTTTAGCTTGATGTCTTTTCACCCCGATATCAATTAACTCTTCCATCAATTGGGTGAAGTTCAGATCTGATTTATCCCACAGATAAAAAGAGAATGAGCCCGGAATGGTATTTATTTCATTGAAGTATACTTCTTTGGTATCGGCATTCACGAGGAAGTCGAGTCGTGCCACACCAGCCGCATCAAAGGTTTTGAACGTATGAACGGCAAGAGTGCGAATTTGCTCGGTCAGCTCAGAAGAAATATCAGCAGGAATCACACGATCGGCAGAAGCCATTCCCTTCTCCGCACCGCCTCCACTTTGATATTTATCCTCGAAAGAAAGCGTTTCGGTGATTCCAAGTGGTCGTTCACAAACACTCGCTCTGCAATTTTCAGCAGTTCCTAAGACCGAGCAGTTAATTTCCATCAATGGATGTATGGCTTCTTCCACTAGTAAATGAGCATCATAACGAAAGGCAGTTTCAACAGCTTCAATCAGCTCATCCCGATCATCTACTTTTTTAACGCCTATACTACTTCCAAGGTTTGCAGGCTTCACCACTAACGGAAACCCCAGCAATTTGGCTTCATCTAAAATAGTATTCTGATGCTGTTCCCAGTCACTTTCGTAAAAGTCTAAGCTATTTGTTACGGGAATATCATTCGCTTCACAAAGCTGTTTGGCTTTCACTTTATCCATTCCTACCGAAGAACCGAGCACTCCGCTTCCTGTATATGGAATGTTAAACATCTCACAAACACCTTGAAACGACCCATTCTCACCCTCACTGCCATGAAATGCACAAACCAATGAGTATACCGGAAAAGATTGAGGTTTTGAGAAAAGTCCGCTCTTTTCCTGTTCTTTGAGAAGTGTTCTGCCAATAGCATCTTTTACAAACGCGCAGGATAAAGCGTTTTCTTCCAGCTTCTTTATGTCTTTGTATTGAGATAAATCCTTGAGTGATTCTCCTGTTAGCCAGCGCCCTGATTTAGTAATGTAGAGTGGAATAATTTGATAAGAACTTTCTTCCAGAGAAGACATCACCTGCATGGCGCTTAGTACAGAAACTTCATGTTCCGGGGAAGCTCCACCGAAAGCAACGATTAAATTTTTGGCAGACATTTAAGTAGCTGGTTTATTAATTCGGGTCAAATATAGAGAGAAACGAGCTGTGAATTAAGGCAGATTAGATCAAATTGAAATAATTTAGACACAGACTCTATTTTGGGTTCTCTATAAACAGGTTTATGTTCGTCTTGTTCCAATTAAAAAGTATTTGATCTTTGAAAAAGAAGAAGCTCGTATTAGCAAATGTGTTATTGGTGATTGTACCGGTCATTGCCTGTCTGATTGTTGCAGAAGTAATGCTCCGAGCTACGATGAAAACAGAACTCAGCGTTATTAACGATGAACGTTCTCTCATGTACACACATGATGATACCTTGGGCTGGCTTCCATCAAAGAACTCGACCGGTACATTTAAAGGACTTAATGAAGTTTCGGTGCGGCATAACTCAAGAGGGTTTCGGGATGAGGAGCATATCCCCGGAGAAAAAAAGAGAATGTTAGTACTGGGTGATTCTTTTGTGTGGGGCTATGATGTAGAGGAAGAGGATAGGTTCACAGAGGTTTTGGACGAAAAGCTGGAAGATACAGAGGTATTTAATCTTGGGATAAGTGGATTCGGGACTGATCAGGAATGGCTGTTGCTTCAGAAGAACTATGACTTTTATCAACCCGATGTGGTATTCCTGATGTTCTGCACAGATAACGATCGGTTGGATAACCGAATGAATCTGCGCTACCAGTATTTCTATAAGCCGTACTTTGTTGAGGAGAAAGGTTCGTTAGTTGCTAAAGGAATACCCGTTCCCACCGGATACCGGCAGTTTGTAAATGATCATCCTTATGCTTCCAAATTTTATCTGGTTCGCTTGGCAGCAAGTTCCTACTACAATTTAAAGGGGTCCAAAATTTATCTTGATTCAGACCCAACGTTCGCGCTCATTAAATCAATGAAAAGCTATTCTGAACAAAGAGGGAGTGCTTTTTTCGTTGGACTTCAAAAAGGGGATAATTTAATCGAACAGTTTCTGGAAAGTGAAGATATAGGTTATGTGAATGTAGAGAATAACTTCTTAAGAGGATGGCACTGGAACGAAGAAGGGCATGAATACGTAGCCAGATTGATAGAAGAATTTCTAATAAAAAATGATTTATCCTGGTGAAGATTATTCATAATTTGATTGGATTAACAAATATGGAAGCGCTTTTCAAAACATGAAAAAAGTAATTACAACAACAGATCAAATTGACTTTACACTGTCAGATTTAGAGGATATGCCGGTTCCTGAAAAGGTTATGCTGGTAAACCCTCAGTATTTTGAGGTTAAGTACATCATAAATCCTCACATGGAAGGGCATGTTGGGAGTATCGACAAACAAGTAGCCATGGAGGAGTGGATCAGGCTGAAAGAAGCGTATAGAAGTTTAGGGTTGTACGTACATGAAGTCCCCGGCGCTAAAGAGTTTCCTGATATGGTATTTTGTGCAAACCAGAGCCTTCCTAATATTACGGCTGATGGTACCAAACAGGTGGTAATGAGCGTGATGAATGCGGATCAACGAAAAGGTGAAGTCCCGTTGATTGAGAAAGTATACAGAGACAGCAGTTACGAGTTTTCGTATCTGGATGAAGATAAATTCCAGAGTTTTGAAGGAATGGGAGATGCCATCTGGCATTTTAAAAAGAGACTGATTTGGGGAGGGTATGGATATCGGACTTCGATAGATGTATACGATATGATCTCTGAGATTTTTAATACCCCGGTTATTGCCCTCGAACTTACTGATCCGAGATTTTACCATCTGGATACATGCTTTTGTGTTTTGAATGAAGAAACGGTGATGATTTATTCGAAAGCGTTTACTGAGGAAGGGCTTCAATTAATTCATTCGATGTTCCCGAAGGTGATTGACACTAATGATCACGAAGCTGCAGAGCTTTTCGCTTGTAATGCAACATGTCCCGATGGCAAAAATGTGTTTATTCAAAAAGGATGTACAGAAGCTAATCAGGCAATGAGAGAAGCGGGTTTCACCGTTCACGAATTTAATACCGATGAATTCCTGAAAAGCGGTGGCAGTGTTTTTTGTATGAAAATGCTGTTGTGGTAATGATTAATTTTGAATTTTAAATTATGAATGTTAAATCCAAATAATTCAAAATTCAAAATTCAAAATTAAGAATGAGCTTAGTAAAGCCTCTTATTTCGTTAATAGTATTGGTTGTACTTGCAATCTCACTCAACACCAAATTCGGTTCAGTTCCCCCACTTGGAAAGTTTTTTGATCCTGATGCCGGGTTTTGGGCAAACGCGGAGCGCTCTCTTCCTGATACGGATGAATTAAACCTCGATGCAATTCAGGGAGAAGTTTCCGTCTATTTTGATGAACGCAGAGTACCTCACATCTTTGCTGAAAGTGAATACGACCTGTACTTCGTACAAGGCTATGTCACAGCCCGAGATCGGTTGTTCCAGATGGAAATGCAGACGTATGATGCTGCCGGTCGGTTATCAGAACGCTTAGGAGACCGAACTCTTAATAGAGATTTAAGCACCCGGAGAATGGGGATGCCTTATGGTGCAGAAAAGGCCATTGAGTTAATAAAAGAAGACGAGAAAACCTGGTCAGCATTGAATGCATATTCAGAAGGAGTAAATGCATATATCTCTTCACTTTCCCCAAAGAAGTATCCCATAGAATATAAAATTCTGGATTTTGCTCCTGAAGAATGGACTCCCATCAAAACGGCTCATCTGTTAAAGAATATGACGCGAACGCTCGCCGGTGGGAGCAATGATGATCGCACCAGCAACACGATGGCTTACTTTGGAGATGATTTTATCGAGAAGTTTTTCGATGTCAAACCTGGGCTAAATGATCCGATCATTCCACCTTCTAAAACCTGGGATTTCGATCGGGTTCCTGTTCATACTCCGGATACCTTGTTTAAGCCTGCATCGGCTTTGGAGTTGGAAAATTTTGATCGCCCCGAAGGAGTTGGAAGTAATAACTGGGCGGTTAGTGGAGAAAAAACTGCATCAGGTTTTCCCATTCTCTCAAATGATCCGCATCTTGGGCTAACACTTCCTTCCATCTGGTACGAAGTTCAACTTCATGCCCCGGGTTTAAATACTTACGGGGTTTCGTTACAAGGAGCACCAGGTGTAATTATTGGTTTCAATGAAAACGCGGCTTGGGGAACAACTAATACCGGCGCAGATGTGATGGATTGGTATGAAATCAAATTCAAAGACGGCTCAAAGCAGGAATACTGGTATGATGGGGAGTGGAAACCTACAACCATGAGGGTTGAGGAAATTAAAGTGCGTGGACAGGAAACGGTTTTCGATACAGTAATTTACACCCATCATGGTCCGGTATCCGAGATAGAATCTGACATCAACGAAGAGCGTGAGCCAACGTACCACGCTTTGCGATGGATTGCCCATGAACCATCCAACGATCTAAAGACTTTTTTCGGGTTTAACCGAATGGAAAGCTATGATGATTTCAAAGAGGCAGCTTCCCATTTTGTAGCTCCGGCTCAGAATTTTATTTTTTCTAATAATGAAGGTGACATTGCGACCTGGATCAGCGGGAAGTTTCCTAATAAATGGAAATTTCAGGGCAGAACAGTGGGTGATGGTACTGATCCGCTGTACGACTGGCAGGGATGGATTCCAACCGAGCATAATCCGAACATCAAAAATCCAGAGCGTGGTTTCGTAAGCTCCGCGAATCAGGAATCTGCGGCACCTGATTATCCCTACTATTTAGACGATGATTTTGCTCCCTTCGAACGAGGGCGGCGCATCAATGAGTTGCTGGCAGGGATGGAAAATATCACCAAAGAAGATATTCGCAGGATGCAGATGGACAACTATAGCTATCACGCAGCAACCATTTTGCCAGAGATGCTGGAATGGATTAATCGTGAGCGTTTATCGGATACAGAGCTTGAAATTCTAGCCGAGGCAGAAGCTTGGGATTATTTAAATAAGGCGGAGTTAAAAGCTCCGGGAATTTTTCGTTGGTGGTGGAGTAACTTCTATAATGGAATCTTGAGCGATGAATATAGTACAACCGATGCGTCGTTGCGCTGGCCGTCCAGAGACCGGTTGATTGAAGTCATAAAGTCGGAACCAGAGTTTGAATTTTTTGATAACATCGAAACAGAAGAAGTGGAATCCAGACAACGAGTTGTTACCGATGCTTTTAAAGAAACAGTAGAAGAGCTTACGGATGCTTACGGTGAATTTGGTGATAACTGGAATTGGGGTGTGGTAATCAATAACGATGTTGACCATATTGCTTTTATACCTGGATTCGGAGCTGAAAATGTGTATTCCAGTGGGAATTCAGAATCGATTAATGCGACTCGTGGAAGTTGGGGGCCGTCCTGGCGAATGGTGGTAGAGCTTGGTCTCGAAGTAAAGGGCTGGGGAGTATATCCCGGTGGAGCTTCCGGAAATCCCGGCTCTCCAAATTACGATTCAATGCTCGAAGCCTGGCGGGTTGGTGAACTTTATGAATTGAAATTTATGAAAGAACCACCGGAAGAATATCTGTACGAACTGAAATTTTCTTCTAATGATTAATTTTAAATGCTCAATGTTAAATGATAGACTTTCATTTAACATTGAGCATTAAGCATTTAAAATTTTACTATGCTACAAACTGTACTCATTGCAATTACTGCCTTTCTTCTAAATATCATCTTCCCTTGGTGGAGTATTGCTATTCCAGGATTAATTTTTGGATATTTGTTTAAGAAAAAAGCACATGTTTCTTTTGGCTGGGGATTTTTAGCTGTCTTTCTACTTTGGGGAGGACAGGCGCTCTACATCCATTTCGCAAACAACGGAATTCTTTCTACAAGAATCGCTGAAATGTTAGGAGTGGGTTCTCCATACTTAGTGATTTTAATTACCGGAGTTCTTGGAGGTTTGGTAAGTGGATTTGCTACTTTGACTGGAACGCTGTTTAATAAGAAAGTCCCTTCTTGAGTGACCCTGATTCCCAAGTGTAAGAGAACATAAGCCAAATTGGAATAAAGGATGAAGCCTGAGCTTCTACCTTCATCTTCCCTTCACATTTATTGACTAGCTAGCTGTCTCAATCTTAAATCAAAAAAAGAGAGGCTTTCCATGACAGCAAAAGCACGATTAGGCTGGTTAACTATAATCCTCCTGATCCTTCCAATACTAGTATGCGCGCAAAACCGCCCCAACAGGGGAATGGTAAACTGGAGTAGTGATACTCCCTATGTAAGAATGTATAATCCTCAAACGGTTCAAACAGTAACAGTCACGGTCCAAAAAGTGGAAATATTTACCCCTGAAAAAGGAATGTCAATGGGGATTCACCTAACAGCCAATCTGAATGATGAGCTGCTTAACGTACATCTGGGACCGGCATGGTTTATTAAAAATCAGGAATTACAAATTATTGAAGGAGATGAACTGGAAATAACCGGTTCGATGATCACTTTCGAAGGCAGTGAAGCACTCATTGCCAAAACTGTAAAACTAAAAGAAGATACATTAACCCTGAGGGATGATACCGGGCGACCAGTTTGGGCAGGATGGAAAAGAGGTCGAAGAATGATGAATTGAGGTTTTTACACTAAAAGCAATAACCGTTCTACTCACTCTTCAAGTTCTTTATAGGGTTTGCTCTGGCCGCGTTCACAGATTGGAAACCTATGGTGAACCATGCGATTAATACTGTGATTATGCTGCCCAGCAACAGAATTTGCCATCCAATTTGAATTTGATAGGCAAACTCACCCAGCCAGCGATTCATAACCAGCCATGAGATCGGGAGAGAAATACCAATCGCAATTAGAATGAGTTTTGCAAAATCATAAGAAATTAGAAGCACAATATTGGTCACTGTTGCTCCTAACACTTTACGTATCCCGATTTCTTTTGATCGTTGAACAGCTGTATACGATGCCAATCCAAACAGACCTAAACAGGCAATGAAAATCGCTATTGTTGCAAATAAGCTGAACAACGTTCCGGTTTGTTGTTCGGAGTTATAGATACTGTTGAACTCATCATTAAGGAAACTATACTCAAAAAACGTTTCGGGAAGAATGGAGCTAACTGTGTTTTCAATGGAGGTAATTAAATCAGAGAGATCTTTAGTTTGTACACGTGCAAGAACTTTAAGACTGGAATAGGAGAAGCCCTCGTAGTTTACAAGAATAAGAGGCTCGACGGATTTATGAAGAGACTCGTAATTAAAGTTTTCTACTACACCATAAACCTTTCCATAGCTATTTTCGCCATACGCTCTGCTTCTTAATTCCTGATCCACAGCTTCTTCAGGAGACCATCCAAATAATTCCGCGGCTGCTTCATTTATGATTAACGACATCCGTTCACCCCGGGCACTTCCTGGAATAATATTACCACCGGCTATAAGATTGATTTCCATGGTTGATAAAAAGTCCTCATCAATTTCCATAGTATTTACGATTTGGCGGGTTTCTTCTGTCTGACCTTTATTAAAGGTTCTCGCTCCAACTCCTCTAATAGGTAAATGGGAAGCCAGAGAAACCTGAGATATTCCATCAAGTGTGGCAATTTCTTGTTTAAGAGTTTCCAGCGAAACGCCCGAATCGTCTGGCTTGTCAACAGATAGTGTTAGTACCTGTTCTTTAGTGTATCCCAGTTTTTTGTTCTGTATGAAGTCGAGCTGCTCATAAATAACGAGCGTACTCACAATTAAAATTATCGAGATACAGAACTGAATTACAACCAGACCTTTCCTTAACCACGCTCCTGAACCAGAAGCTTTATGACTTCCCTTTAGTACGCGTGCAGGTTCAAATCGCGATAGCATAAACGACGGATAACTTCCGGATAAAAAACTCACGCCCAAACCTATAGAGATTAGGAGGATCAGCAAGGTGTAATTTTCAAACCAGTTCAATGATAACTCCTTTCCGGTCAGATCATTAAAAAAGGGTGTAAGATAGCTAACCGCCAGTATGGATATAAAAAGTCCAATTAGTGTAATAAACACGGTTTCTCCCATAAACTGACCAATCAACTGATTTCGGTATGCCCCGAGAGTTTTTCTCATCCCAACTTCTTTAGCCCGGTCACTGGCTCTGGCGGTAGCAAGATTCATATAGTTGATGCAAGCTATGATAACGATAAGAAACGCGATGCCTGAGAATATGTACACATACCGTATATCTCCGCCCGGAATAATTTCACCATTAAAGGGCGATTTCAGGTAAACATTATTAAAAGGGATAGCGGTGAGAAAAGGTTGAGCATCCCGACCCCCAAAATATGCTGAAACTTCCCGGTCTATATCCTCCTGAAGAAGATTCATCTGATCAGCGCTTTTAAGCAACAAATAGGTATGATAGGCAGATCGATTCCAGGCTAAAGTAGAAGCCTCTGGTAACGAAGAAAAAGAAGCCAGGAGATCGAATTGTATATGTGAGTTGTTCGGGACGTCTTCAACAACACCAGCCACCTGATACACCTGTTGGTCACTTCCTGCAATAAGTGTTTCACCAACTACATTTATGTTGTCAAAGTATTTTTCTGCAGTGCTTTTTGTAAGAACAATAGAGTTAGGTTTGGTAAGGGCATCATCGGGATTACCATAAAGCAATTCAAAAGAGAAGACATCAAAGAACGTTGAGTCAGCGAAGAAGAACATTGACTCATGAAAAATCTGTCCATCCACATTAACCCGCGATTCTTTGGCGCTGTTCTTTTTTAAACGGACAAACTCCTGCACGTATGGGATCCCTTCTTTCAGACCTGGGCCAGCAAAAGTAGTGGCTCTTGCAGTCGGGATTTGAGTTTCACCAAACACCCAGGTCATACCCACTTTAGCAATTCGGTCAGAATTATCATGAAAGGAATCATAGCTCACTTCGTCACGAATCCATAGAAATATGAGCATAAAACAGGTGAGTCCGATAGCCAGACCGGAAATATTAATAAACGAGTATGCTTTGTGTTTAAGAATGTTTCGGTAGGCAATTTTAAAGTAGTTCGAAATCATGGCAAAGTGGTCTTTTTGATAGTGTAAAGTTGAGGGAGTCTTCTCAATGATAAATCGTAGCTTCAGGGTACTGATGACCTCCCATACGTGAATGAAGTCAGAAATAGGTTTTGAATATTGAGTTCTTCGGTACCGATACATCTCTTCAAGATCACCTCGTATCTGCTCATCCAGTTCATTCGGGCAGCAAATAGAAAGCAACCTGTTTAACCATTCAGGTGGTTTGTTTTGATATTCTTCAGGTTCTGGAGTCAAGTTCACCTCAGTCTTATGATGTTTTTGGTATAAGCTTCCAGAGACTGGCTCGTAATGCTTTTGCCGCTTCTAAAGCATCCATTCCCTTTTCAGTGCATTCGAATAATCTTTTTTGGCGACCACCCCTTTCTGAAGTAGCCCCACCCATTTTAGAAATCAAGAACCCTTTTTTTTCTAAACGATAGAGTGTTGTATGAATAGAGCTGATGCTCATTAACTTACCGGTATGAGTTTCAAGCTCTTTAGCTATTGTTACCGTATAAGCTTCATTTCCCAGCACCACTGCTGTAATTAAAACCAGCTCCTCAAAAGCTCCGAGTTCTGTAATTTTCATAAATCTATTTCTATCGTATTTGTAAGACAAATGCACATCTAACACGAATCATCGAATCATTAGTTACAGAAAAAATAGAATCGGGCTGATTTTTTACTGAAAGGAAGTGAAAGGAACCAGAATTATTATCCTTATTCTGTTAAAATTAATTTCAGAAAGAATGTGCATTAAATGTGGAAAAGTAAATTAGTTTCAAATTGAATCAATTCCCCTCACTTGTTATCTTAACGAAACTTCAACAAAGCTTTTATACCCATTTTATTGTTAGCAACCCATAGCTTTGAGAAATCAACCAAGCGAACCAAAAACAGGTCGCAGAGTTGATGCATTTTTTTAGTTCAACATATTTTCAAAAAATCCGACGCGTGTTACGTAGTCGGATTTTTTTTGATCCCCTACTCATTCAAACCAAAAGTTAACCATGTCACTCCAACCAAGAAAAAAAGCCATCCTTGCATTAAGTGATGGAACGGTAGCGCACGGCTGGGCTGTCGGATACGAAGGCATCACCGGCGGAGAGTTGTGTTTTAATACCAGTATGACCGGCTACCAAGAAATTTTTACCGACCCTAGTTATTACGGTCAGCTCATGATGATGACCTATCCTCATATCGGAAATTACGGGACTATGCCCAGAGACGACGAGCATAGAAAAGTGATGGTAGCTGGAATCATTACCCGGGCTTTTTCCTGGGAGTTTAGCAATCCAATGGCAGATCGAAGCCTGCAGGAGTATCTCGAAGACAACGAAATTGTAGGGATTTCGGGTGTAGATACACGGGCTCTGGTTCGCCACATCCGTGAGAAGGGAGTGATGAATGCGGTAATTTCATCCACTGAACTGGATGAGGAAAAGCTAGTTCAAATGGCAAAAGACTGGGATGATATGGAAGGTCTGGAATTGGCGACTAAAGTAACGCGCGCCGAAGCCCAAACTTTCCAACCGGAAGGAGAATCCGATTTTAAAGTGGCAGCGTTTGATTACGGAATCAAACAGAATATCATAAACAGTCTGGTTGCCAGAGGATGTACGTTGAGAGTATTTCCGGCGCAGTCTTCGCTCGAAGAAGTGAAAGCCTGGGATGCTGATGGATTCTTTTTCTCGAATGGTCCCGGCGATCCCAACCCAACAGGAGATTATGCCCTTGAAATAGTGAACTATGCAAAGTCAACCGGAAAGCCCATGTTTGGAATCTGTTTGGGTCACCAGTTGATGGCTATGAGCGAAGGTATTGAAGTTGGGAAGATGTTTGTAGGACACCGTGGTGCGAATCATCCCGTCAAAAATCTGGAAACAGGACTGGTGGAAATTTCAACTCAAAATCATGGTTTCGCCGTGACTGAAAGTAGTGTGAAATCCGAAGTAGCAGAAGTTACCCACATCAACCTGAATGATCAGACTGTGGAAGGACTACGATTTAAGAACTTTCCGGGGTTTTCAGTACAATATCACCCGGAAGCATCACCCGGACCACATGATTCCGCTTACCTCTTCGATCAGTTTATAGATTTGATGGAAGAAAAGAAAGGAGTTGAAATATGATTCAAAAATTCCCCTTCAGGATTGAAGGGGTGTCTGAGCCGAATGGCGAGGACGGGGTAGTCGAAAGATTGGGACACCCCAGATCATTTTGCTAAACACAAAATGATCATCCCCTCTAAAAGAGGGGAATGTCAAAAACCTGAACATAGATTGTAAACAAGCGAAGGGTTTTAATCCTTCAACAAACATACGAACAATGCCAAGACGCGACGACATACACAAAATTCTTATTATCGGATCAGGACCAATTGTAATTGGTCAGGCATGCGAATTTGATTATTCCGGATCACAAGCCTGCCGTTCATTACAGGAAGAGGGTTACGAGATTGTGCTCATAAATTCGAATCCGGCTACCATAATGACGGATCCCATTATGGCAGATGCCATTTACATGCTGCCAATGACAACCGCATCGATACGAGAGATTGTCGAGAAAGAAAAGCCGGATGCGGTACTTCCTACAATGGGAGGTCAGACCGGTCTGAATCTTTGCAGGGATTTGGAGAAGCAAGGTTTTTGGGATGAACGTGGCATCAAGATCATTGGGGTTGATATTGATGCGGTTGAATTGACTGAAGATCGTCAGCTGTTTCGTGATAAAATGGAAGAAATCGGGATCGAACAATGTCGTAGTCGTCAGGCGGAGTCGCTTCTAGATGCAAAAGAAATCAAAGAAGAACTTGGTGGACTTCCGATTGTAATCCGACCTTCATTTACGATGGGAGGTGCCGGAGGGGGTATCGTTTGGGATGAAAAAGACTTCGACAAAATGGTGCTTCGTGGACTGGAAATGAGTCCGGTACATTCTGTATTAATTGAAGAATGTATTTTTGGTTGGAAGGAATATGAGCTGGAGCTACTCAGAGATGCCAATGACAATGTGGTTATCATCTGTTCCATTGAAAATATGGACCCGATGGGAGTTCATACAGGAGATTCCGTTACAGTTGCTCCAACTCAAACACTCACCGATAAACAACTTCAGATTCTGAGAGATGCCGCAATCAAAATGATGCGGTCGATAGGAACCTTTGCTGGAGGATGTAATGTGCAGTTCGCGATGGAGCCCGGAAGTGATCGTTTTGTAGCGATTGAGATCAACCCGAGGGTAAGTCGATCTTCGGCACTTGCTTCTAAAGCAACCGGGTATCCGATTGCAAAAGTGGCTACTAAACTGGCTGTGGGTTACACTTTAGACGAATTAAAGAATCAAATTACCGGAACAACATCTGCATGTTTCGAGCCTTCCATTGATTATGTGGTGTGTAAAGTTCCACGCTTCAACTTCGACAAATTTCCTGGAGTAGATGAAGAACTTTCCACTCAGATGAAAGCGGTAGGTGAAGTGATGAGTATTGGGCGAAATTTTCCGGAAGCACTGAACAAAGCCTGGCAGAGCATGGAAGTTGGCCGTGATGGTCTTGGCGCTGATGGCTACGAAGAAATCAACCGGAAAGAAGTGAGGGAGCGATTGATGAAGCCCTATTGGGATCGCTCGCTACAGATTCGGAATGCTTTTAAACTTGGAGCTTCAGTTGAAGAGATAGCCGACATCACCAAGGTGGATTCCTGGTTCCTACAGCAAATCAGATATATGGTTTCTTTGGAAAACCGTACCGAAGGACAAAGTCTGGATGAAATTTCTAAAGATGATTTCTTTGAACTCAAACAAGCTGGTTTTTCTGATGCTCAAATTGCCTGGTTATCGAGCAAAAGCGGGGAAAAAGTAACAGAGAATGAAGTCAGAACCAGAAGACTCGAACTTGGTTTAAAACCATCCTTCAAATTGGTAGATACCTGTGCGGCAGAGTTTCCTGCGCAGACGCCATACTACTATTCCGCTTACGAAGGCGAGAACGAAAGTGTGGTTTCAGACCGTAAGAAAGTAATTATCCTGGGGAGTGGTCCGAACAGAATCGGTCAGGGAATTGAGTTCGATTACTCTTGCGTGCACGCTGTACTTGCAACAAAAGAAATGGGTTACGAAGCGATTATGATTAACTGTAATCCGGAAACGGTTTCCACCGACTTCGATATTGCCGACAAGCTATATTTTGAGCCGGTGTTTTGGGAAAGAGTACTGGATATTTATGAGCATGAAAAAGCGGAAGGAGTGATTATTCAGGTTGGAGGGCAGACTGCCCTGAAATTAGGAAAGCGATTTGTAGAAGCCGGAATTAAAATTTTTGGTACCGATTTCGAGATGATAGATTTCGCGGAAGATCGTGGGGAATTTTCTGATCTGCTCACCCGATTGGATATTCCATTCCCTCAATATGGAACGGCAACAGATGTAGATGGAGCCCTTAAAATAGCAGATAGAATCGGGTATCCGGTTCTAATACGTCCAAGCTATGTATTGGGGGGACAAGGAATGAGAATTGCTGTGAAGCAAGAAGAGCTTGAAAAATATGTAGCCAATATTCTTAAAACACATCCTGAAAATGCCTTTCTAATCGACAAATATTTAGAGCATGCAATCGAAGTTGATGTAGACTCAGTTTATGATGGTGACCAGCTCCATATATCGGGAATGATGCAGCACATTGAACCGGCCGGAGTTCATTCTGGGGATTCTACAGCCGTATTACCACCGTATTCATTAAGTCAGGAGATTCAGGATACGATTGCTGCGTATCAGGAGCGGATCGCCGAGGCAATGGAAATTCAGGGGTTCCTGAATGTTCAGTACGCGGTTAAAGATGATAAGGTGTATGTGCTCGAAGCAAACCCAAGAACTACCAGAACCGTACCATTTTTAGCAAAAGCGAATCAGGTGCCTGAGGCAGCCATCGGAACCAAAGTAATGCTGGGTGCTAAGCTCAAAGACTTCGATCTTAAATCCAAACTCACCAATTGGGCCATTAAAGAGCCGGTATTTCCATTCGATAAATTCCCGGGAGTAAAGAAAGAACTAGGTCCTGAGATGAAATCCACGGGGGAAAGCATTTACTTCGCCGATGACTTCGAGGACGAACACTTCAGAAAACCCTATGAGTTTAAGAGTTTGTACTTGAGTAAGTAGGGTTAGTTTAAAGTACTTTTAGTAAGGCCTCCAAAACCAACATTCAATGTCAATAATGATACAATGTTGTTGTTTGAAAGGACTTCATCAAATCGTTCACCTAGACTGTACGTTAGTATGATATCTTTACTCAGTTCATAGCTAATGGTACCTATCGACTGAAAATCTGATTTCTTGCTAACGGAATATTGAATTGTTCCACCGCCATTTGTACTTGTAGGTGTTTCTGTTTCACTATTTCTGCTTACAAATTCCAAACGAAAAGAAATTCGGTTAAAATCCCCTGATGCAGCTAGTCCAAAATCCGTACTAGTTTGGAAGACTTCCTGGGTAGGGAAATAGGTTTTGTAGTAATCAAGATCGTATGAGGTGCTTCTGAAAACGCCCAAAATTTTTAGAAACTTCCATTGCTCGCTTTTAAAACGGAATCCTGGGGTAATCCATAGGCTTCGTTTTGGGGCAAAAGTATCATCAAAAGTATTGGTTGGAAAGTTTAAGAGAGTGGCATACCCAATATCTATAGAAAGACCGTCCCGAAGATTCAAATATTCTTTGAATTGACCTACAAGTGAATCGGCTGCAAGTCCTGTTTCCGGGTTTGATAAAGTTCCCGTCACCATTGCATTAAAGGCGTCAAGATAGGAGTCGGTATCGTTGGGATTGAATTCAAGTGTTGTTGCAGAAGCAATGACTAAATCAGATTGTTTGTTAGCCTGATCTTCTTTCTCGGGTCCAAAGCTAGTGTAGACAATTCCTCTAATGAAGGGAGACATTTTCTCAAGAAATTCTTCCCGGGTTTCGAAATCGATCTTTTCTGCTTCCGCAATAATTCTGGAGCTCATTTTTTTTAGTTCACGGATTTCCTCCCGATAGCTGGCTACTGTTTTCTTGTCGCTCTCGTTACTAAAGTAGATCGTAGTTCTGTAACCTATCCCAATTGCATTTGTTGAGGTACTGTCTTCCAATAAAAAGTTTTGTGTACTGGCGATCGAAAAAGAGGAGTTCCTCCAAAGTTGAGCCAGGTATTCTTCAAAAGAAGTAGAATAGAGATACTTTTCCAGGCTAAGGCTATGATCTTTAAACCAGTAAGGGGAGAATTCCATCCCGAAATTATCGGGTACAACAATTTCGTTATTTTCATCCATAAAATTAGATAGTAAGGTTGTTTCTAAAGCTTTGGCTGATTTCGGATATAAAAAAGCACTTGGCTGTACTCCAAGAACAACGGAAGCAGGGGAAGAAGGAGCTTTGATATCGTTAATTCCGGTAGAATTTTCTTGTCCCAGAATAATTCCTGAGCTAAGAATCAGCCCTCCAAAACAAAGAAATATTTTTTTCATGGCTCAGGAAATTTAATTTTTAAAACAATAATAGGCCTTGGTTCCTCTGATTTCGGTTTATCAAAAGGAACGATTACCTCGCCATTTACTAAAAAGTTAATAGTGATTCGGTCTTCCTGATCAGCAAGGTTATCTACATCACATACAACAATGGTCTTTTCCGAACGAAGGTCACTTCCCTTTCCTAATAATGCCGATCCTTCATCATCAATTTCAGGATCATTATTACCAGGTATATCAACTAAGGTGTAGGAGGTGTTTACGTCAGAAATAAAATCGACCGTGAAGGTTACGTCTTCATTATCTTGAACAGCTACAGAAAGGTTTTTATATCGGTAGGTTTTTCTTTGGCTCATTTTTCCTCTTTTGGTTTAAGTTCTTCCTTTATGTTTATGACTTTTTTAAGCAGGTCGAACCAGAAAGGAGCTCCCATGCTAATAGCGAGTGCGGTAATCAGCCACCCAATTATGGAATACCAGTGCAACTGATTTCGAATAGCCTCCCAATAGCTTCCATGCGTTTCTATGTCCCAGCCCAATCCCAAAACCGAAGAAGCCATAGCAATTTCTTCCTGTTTTAGTCTTGCGATTTGCTGATATACTGAGTCGATTGCTATGAGATTTGGGTAATTTTCTTTCAATAAATTGGCCAAAGAATCATCCACTGCTTTATTGAGTGCAATAATTAAAGAATCCTTCTTCACTGAATCAGTAATGGTGGTTAACTCTATAAAGTCAGTCGCTTTGAGAGTCTTTTTTATGGTATCAGAATATTGGCTCGAATAGCTTTTTTTTATTTCACCGAGCTCTTTGGAAATCACGGTTTCATTTGGTTCATAGGTATTGGTACTGTCTTCTTTAAGAACAATCCGGCCTTGCTCATTTTCGTAAGAATCTATGAACTGGCGTGCCTGGGCTACGATGGCAGCGCGGGCTTGAGGATCATCATTAAGTTTTTTAACTATGGAAAACGTATCCACATTAAAAAAAGCGGCAGTGAGAAACCCAAGGACAATAAGTACAATTCGTAGTTTTTGCTTATACCATTCGCTGGTGTAGGTCATTATTTCATCGAACCATTTTTCTACTTCTTTTTTAAAATCGTCAGTTCCTCCTTTTGCCTTTTTGTAAGCTTTTTCTAAAAAAGGAGCTTGTTTAAAGAGTTCTTCCCTTAGTTCTTCGTCTCCAACTATATCAATAAGAGCATCAGCAAAAGTCTCACGGGATATTTTTGAGGGAAGAGCCTGATTGGTAATTTTCTTTTCGATCTGATTGGACCTGAGCTCAACCCCTGAAGAAAAGAAGTTTATCAGCCATTTATAAATCCCCCAGAATGGAGAGCCATAAAAAATGCTGGAGCGATATTTAACTTTGTTTATCCTCGAATTGCCGTAGAGGATATTTTTGAGTTTCAGTCCAATCATCCGTTCAATGGAAAACTTCAATTCTTTTCCACGAACCTGAAGAATGCTACTGAGCATTTCGTTGATTATGCTCACAAATAAACTGAAGAGCAGATAGATAAAGATCAGCCCGATGACTATATCAAGTGCTTCAATCCCAAACATAATTGCACGATTAATTAATGTTGATTTCTAAAAAAGCTACGCATCAACTAACAATCACTACTCAAATATGTGGTCTTATGTCTAAATCCCTTAAAGCTCAAATATTATATTCATTGGCACCCGAAGTTCAAAATTAAAATATGACGCTAACAGTTTGATAATAAAGCGCTCTCTTTTTAGTGAATTGTTGGGTATTTTAAATACTTAATAATGTCAGTTTACAGGTTAAGTTTTTTCATGATTCATCAGGCGAAGAGTATTTTAAAAGAGACGTTCGGCTACGACAGCTTCAGGCTTCAACAGGAAGCCGCCATCAGTCAGGTGCTAAACAAGAAAGATGCACTTGTGATTATGCCAACCGGGGGAGGGAAGTCAATTGTCTACCAGATTCCTGCCATGATTTTTGATGGAATGACTATCGTGGTTTCTCCGCTCATTTCACTAATGAAGGATCAGGTAGAACAGCTTCGTGAATATGAAATCCCAGCTGTTTATCTGAACAGTTCTCTTCGCCCTGAAGAATATGATTACAACGTGAAACGAGTGATGCGGGGAGATGTGAAGCTTCTTTATCTGGCCCCGGAAACCCTGATGATGGACCGAACCCGGGACATGTTGAAAGAGCTACAAATTGATTGTTTTACTATTGACGAGGCGCACTGTATTTCGGAATGGGGGCATGATTTTCGTCCCGAGTACCGGCAAATGGCAGAGGTAAGAAAAGATTTTCCTGAAGCAGTTTGTATAGCGTTAACCGCCACTGCTACTCCGCGTGTTCAGGAAGACATCAAAGAAAGTTTGAATCTGACCGATTCCGAAGCCTTTATTTCCAGTTTCGATAGAAAGAATCTTTTCCTGAAGATCGCTGACAAAAAAGATGCGGAAAATCAGCTGCTGGATTTTCTGTATACCCGAAAGAATCAATCAGGGATTATTTACTGTTTCTCAAGAAGACAAGTTGATGAACTCGCTTACTTACTGGATCAGGAAGGATATTCCGTAAAACCCTACCATGCCGGGCTCAATTCCAGAGAACGCTCAATAAACCAAAGAGAATTTATTCGGGATGATGTGCGCATCATTGTCGCCACTATCGCTTTTGGGATGGGGATTAACAAGCCGAATGTGCGCTTCGTAGTTCATTACGATATGCCACAGAATATCGAATCGTATTACCAGCAAATTGGTAGAGCAGGTCGAGACGGACTTAGATCAGATTGCATTCTCCTTTTTGGTTATTCCGATACGCAAAAGATTAAATACTTCATCAATCAAAAAAGCGGGAATGAAAAAGAAGTAGCCGAGAATCACCTGAAGGAGTTGGTGAAGTACCTGGAATCGCTCGATTGTAGACGGAAACCGTTGTTGAGTTACTTCGGAGAAACTTATCTGAATGACGAATGCGGAATGTGTGATAACTGTCTTTCTGTAGATGATGATGTAGAAGACATGACGATTCAGGCTCAGAAGTTCATGAGCTGTATGATCAAGAGCGGCGAGACTTTTGGAGCCGGACATGTGATCGATATTCTTCGAGGATCAAAAAACCAAAAAGTATTAGAGCACGAGCATGATCAACTGTCGACTTATGAAATTGGCATGGAGTGGTCGAAGGATCAATGGACCCAGCTCTCCAGGTTATTGCTTCGCCAGAATTACATCAGCAAAGGAGAGTTTGGTAGCCTGAATATGGAAGAACGAGGTCATGCCGTACTAAAAGGAGACGAAAACGTATTCGGAACATTGGACCGCTCCAGTACCTCTATTGATGGCGAAACGGTAGTCCGGACGTCCAGTGATGTGGAAAATAACTACAATGAAGAATTGTTCGAGCTTCTGCGCGTGAAACGAAAAGAACTCGCTGATGCTGATGATGTTCCTCCGTATGCCATTTTTCCGGATACTACCCTTATCGAAATGGCCTACTACTTCCCTCAAAATAAAGATGCATTGGAAGCACTCTATGGAGTGGGTAAGGTTAAGAAAGAGAAGTTTGGGGATTCCTTTATCGGGATCATCAAAACCTTTACTGCCGAGCATGATATTATGGAGCGGCAGAAATCACTCCAGAAAAAGATCAAGAAAACGACCGCTACGGCGAAACATGAAATTGTAGGTGAAGCTTTTAATGAAGGTCAATCGATCGCTTTATTAGCCGAAGAGCATGGAGTTAAGGAAGTCACCATTCTTACACACTTAAAGAAATTCATGGACGAAGACAACGAGCTTCGGCTAGACGGTTTACTGGAAGCATCAAGCCTCTCAGACCGACAACGGGATCAGGTTATGAAAGCCATGGACGATAAAAGTCCACTGATGCTACGTCCGGTATACGATTTACTGAACAAGCAGATCGGCTATGATGAGCTACGCATTATACAGCTGTTTTATTTAGCGAGTAAGAAATAATAAGAATATCTATTGATGAGCGAAGATTAGTTCTTTGTCATTTCGAACGAATGTGAGAAATCTACTTACTGTAAGCAATGCTCATTTTCTAGATCTCTCGCTCTGCTCGAAACAACAAAATAGGTGCATCCAGTCATTCCTACCTTGACAGGAATCCATATAACAACCCGCCAGATTATTGGTGCAATCTACCGAGCTGAAATCCTGCCAGCAAAATAGGTCCCTGACCCACATCTTCACCATCAGTTTTGACATTGATCTCATACCCAAAAGAAAGAGAGGGTTTGACAAAATAGTTTCCCGAAAGAGGAAAACTATACCCAATTCCCAAAGTTGGCTGTAGCACGGTAATATTTGTCGCTCCGGCAGACTCAATATTACCACATGGAGGAGCGACAGGACAGATGTATTGGGTATCTCTCCAATCAATATCCATAAACCAAAGGTCAGTTCGGGCATAAACAGAAAGCTTTTCCGTTAGAAAACCAGTTCTCTCAAAACCAAGACTAAAACCCGGGCCGCCACCTTCTTCATTATCATGTTCACCCCAATCACGACGATCGGTGAAGTTGTAACCAATTCTTGAAGTCAGGGTCAGAGTTTCCGAGATACCTAAATCAAACCGAAGTCCGGGAACAACCCCTGCCGGATAAGCTTGTGCTTCAATTCCAAGGGAAGTTTGTGCATAGGTCGGGATTCCAATAAATAAAAGGAAGAAGAGGAGTAGTTGTTTCATATAAAACTAACTCTCTTTAACTGGTAATATTATCTCAAACTTAGCACCACCTTCTTTTTTATTAGATGCCCGGATAAAACCGCCGTGTTGGCGAACAATCTCATTGGAGATGGCAAGCCCCAGACCCAGTCCGAACTTCGCTCCCTGATTTTTAGTAGTAAAATTAGGCTCAAAAATACGATTGATGAGGTCTTCAGGGATACCCGGTCCGTTATCGGAAATCTCTACAATAATTTTATAATCGCCCTCTTCTTTAGTTTTTATGGTAAGCTTGCCGCCATTGGGCAGCACATCGCAGGCATTTACAATAATATTCGTCCAAACCTGATTGAGTTCTCCTAAATGCCCTTTTGTTTTGGGGATGTCAAGTAATTCAAGGGTTACATCCAAATACTTTAGTCGGTTGCTCAGCACCAATATGGTATCATTAATTCCATCACGTACATCAATTAGTTCTGCTTCGTTACTATCCTGTCTGCTATAACTCTTCAGGCTTTTTACCAGATTTGCAATCCGCTCGCTGGCTACCTGGATATTGTGTATAAACTTACCTGCTTCAAACTGTTGGATCAGTTTCTCGACAGGGATTCTCTTACGCCTTGATTCTATGATCTCATAAGCTTCTTCAGGCATCTGGGCTAGTTTTCGAACCAGAGATCGTTCAGCAACCCAGGGGAATCGCTTTTGAACAAAAAGCATCCGTTTCCTCACTTCTGTACTACTCATAGGGGTTGATTTGAGCCCTAAGCTAAACACAGTCGAAAGTGCATCATCAGTGGATATCATTTCAAAATTCGTGATGAGAGCTTCCGATGACCTTAGCAAAGCCGAAGCGGGATTATTTACTTCGTGGGCAAAGCCGGCAACTAATTCGCCAAGAGTTGCCATTTTTTCCTGATGAACAAGCTTTTGATGTGAGTTTTCTAATTGTTGATAGGCTTCCTTGAGTTGCTCCCTCTCTTCTTCCAGTTTTTGATTGAGTTGATGCATTTTAGACTCCAACTGAAGGTTCTTCATAAACCGATCAGCCATATTGCTCATCATCAACTGCTGAAGTGGGTGACGCAGTCTCGGGTTATCGTTCAGGTACGTTTCGAACTCAGCCTGACCAATTTTAAGCGCTTTTGAATCTTCCAGAGCTTCCGCTGTTGTTAAAGAATCATTTCCTGTTGAAAAGGCCATAATCCCTACAAAATGCCCGGGTTCAAGTTTTAACAAGTTCAGTGAAGATTCGTCTTCATTCAGACGTTTTAACCCAACAGAACCTTTCAGAAGCAGATACAAATATTTAAGAGAATCACCTTGTCTGAAGAGCACATCTCCTTTTCTAAATGGAACCACCAGCGAACGAAGCTCTTCAGATTCGGAGACCGCCCGGTGTATAAATTTGAGAATTACTTCTCTGTTATTGAGGAATCCTCGTTCCATAATCAGTGATCAGTTAATTTACTTCCACGCAAAGCTTCAGCCAAACGAACGCTATCAAGAACCGCCATAAACTCCATAGGATTGTACTTTTTCTCAATTACGAAACCCGTAAGCTGATCGATAACAACTTTTTGAAACTCTTCCATATTCCAAGGCTTAGCTATGTAATGATCCAGATGCGCTTTATTAATCGCCTGGATTGTGTCTTCGAGTCCGGCTTGACCGGTAACCAGCACTTTGCGGGCGTGTCCAAATTTCTTATCCGACTCCAGTTCGATCAAAAATTCCACCCCGTTTTTTCCAGGAAGCACATGATCACACAAAATTAGCCCGATCTCATCTCCGGAATCGGCAATGCTTTTAACAACCTGCTCTGCCTCCTCCGCATTATTAGCAGACTCGATGGGGAAGGTTTGTTCGAACTCTTCAAGGTCTTTGATCAGGGCGTCCATCACCTCAAGCTCATCTTCAATAACTAATATGTAGATTTGATGATCCATAAGTTCCTCTCAGTTTAAAAATAACGGCCAATAGAAAATCGCGTATACAACGACTAAAATCAGCCCAAATAGTCCTACAGAAATTCCTGCTTTTGCCATTTGTTTGGTTTCGATGGTTCCGGTACTCATCGCAATCGCGTTGGGTGGAGTTGAAATAGGTAGCATCATCGCCATACTTGCACTTACTCCAATCACCAGACTAACGATAATCAAATTAAACCCATCTCCAGCAACTCCTGAAGTAGCAAGACTGACCGCAAGTGGTATTAATAAAGTAGCAGTTACTGTATTCGATAAAAAATTCGACATCACGATAGCGACAGCACTAAATACAAATAGTAGCGTAATTGCTCCAAAAGCACTCCACTCTATGCTGCCTACAATCCATTCAGCCAGACCAGTACTTTTCATGGAAATTCCTAAAGAGATACCGCCGGCAACTAACCAAAGCACCTCCCATGGTAGCTTTCGGATATCGTCTTTAGTAACCACTCCGGTCAATGTTAAAAATACTACCGGGATAAGAGCTATGATGGCACTTTTAATACCATGAAAACTTTCGGTTATCCAGAACAACACGGTGAGTCCAAAGGCGATATAAAGAATCAGCGCGTTTTTTGAGGTGTTAAATGAACCACTCATATCAATCTGTATAGAATCGGTTTCAGGTTTGAACATCCCAAGCAGTAGCATCCATGCAAAAATGAGTGCAACAATTACAAGTGGAACTGCCAGAATCATCCATTCGCCGAAAGGAATATTTATGCCTTGTTGAGAAAGCGCTCCAATAACTACCGCGTTAGGTGGAGTTCCAATTGGAGTAGCGATACCACCAATATTTGCGGCAAAAGGAATCGAAAGAGCCAACCCTATTTTAAGAGGATCTGTTTTCTTAAGACGAGCGATAATAGGAAGGATCACTGTCATCATCATGGCGGTAGTGGCTGTATTGCTCATAAAAGCAGAAAGGAGTCCGGTGACCACCATCAATCCAAGAAGAATATACTTTGGTTTTGAGCCAAACGGATGGAGGAGAATTCGGGTGAGGTTTTTATCCAGATTATATTTTACGGCGGCATCAGCTAGTACAAATCCCCCTAGAAACAGGATAATAATCGGGTTGGCAAGCGTTCCGACAAAAGCGGTATAACTGTCAGGAGAATAGGTTGCATCAGGGGAAGTGAAAATCAATCCTTCTTTGCTAAGCAGCAGCACTTGGAGAAAAATAACCAACATGGAAGTTGCGTAAATTGGAAAAGGTTCAAACATCCAGAAAGCAGCTGCGAGAAAGAAAATGCCAAGGGCTACATGACCGGCTTCTGAAAGTCCAGGGATGTTCAGGAAAAAAGGGATGATCAGGCCGATAATGCCTGCAAATAATCCGATTCGTTGTGTGTTATTGAGCTTCACTTACTTTCTCATTAAAAACTAATAGTGAATTGTGCCAGCGACTCAAGGTATGATTTTGAGCCCTGATCCATAAATTTTTGCTGAATATATCCAAGTTGATATTGGAACTTCAGATTATGCAAAAGCATAAAATAATTTAGTCCAAGGACGAACTTTTGCTGTTCGATAAATTTATTTCGAGAAGTCTGGGCTCTATCATCTGGATTCAAGAAGCTGATTCTGAATACAGGTTCAAGATTTTCGGATATAAATTTTCCTCCCTGAATGTATAACCCCTTTCCGCTTACTTTTTCAGAAAAAAGTAGGGTATTAAATGGTGTCACCAGTAGTTCATTTTCTACAGTGCGATGAATGAATTCCCCCAAAAAAGAAAACCCATTGTACTTAAATATGGCATCCAGATAATACTCATTGATGTTGTCATTCAGGCCTTTCCACTCCGTATTTCCGTATTTGGTGTAGGCATCCTGATTAAAATAGTAAGCAGCACCAATAGATAGTTTTGGAGTTGGTTCGTGGTAAAGATCACTCTCTGAATAGTCACCGTTTGCATTAAAAAGCCCAAAAGGTAACACTTCAAACCGGGAGGCATAGGCCCAGCCACCGGGAGCAGTAGCCATATTTTTTCCTTCTCCATGAGTTATCGAAATTCCTACTTTGAAAGCAAGGTGATCATTTACTAAAAAAGATTTCCGGGCTGAGATTCCCAGATCCCAATCGGTAAAAAAGAATCTGGTAACATCAGATCGGTCTGCAAGTTGAAGATTTTTTGAAGAGGTTTGAAATTGCCTGCCTGTAGTAGGAAATAGTTGCCCAAATGAAACCTGTGTGGTTGAGTTTGGTTTCCAACGGTACTCTGCATTTAGCAAAGTAATTTGACCGCGATCCACCCCAAGTTGAATGAAGTAGTTGAGCTTTTTGTCAAAAACATATCCTTTAAAAAGTAGTCTCCCTCTCCGAATGAAGAAGTTTGTTTGAATAGATTCATCTTCAGAATATGGTGTTTCAATGATCAGTTGTTGTTGTAACCGGAAACCAAGTTTAAGTCCCATGAATCCATCCTGACTTTCAATCCAGAATCCCCTTTCAGGACTTAGCGAGATTACAGGAGCTTGCATTTCCTGAGCTGTTACGGTAAACGAGAAGAGCAATAAACAAGCGAAAATTAAAGTTGATGAAAAGCCTGATTTAAATTTCATGGCTGAGTGAATGATTTGTATAACCTCTATCATTTGCACAGATAGATTAGCGGTGCTATAAGAAGTTTGTGTGAAGGAAATAGACCAAAATGGGCTGGAAGCGATTCCAAATCAAAAGAAATTCACTTTTTTCTGTAATTAGCTTTACCATCCATTATGATTTTAAAACCGGAAATACTATCAAAGCTTTCATCGCTGGAGTTACGTGCTAAGAAAATCGTGGAGGGATTTATTTCCGGACTGCACCGGAGTCCGTACCATGGTTTTAGCGTAGAGTTTGCTGAACACCGACCTTATAATCCCGGAGACGACTTCAAACACATCGACTGGAAGCAATATGGGAAGAAAGAACGGTTTTATGTGAAGCAGTATGAAGAGGAAACTAACCTTCGCTGTTATGTGCTTCTGGATACAAGCTCCTCAATGAATTTTAAACACTTCGGTGAGTGGAGTAAGCTCAGGTATGGGATTCACTATGCAGCTTCATTGATGTACCTGATGCATCGGCAAAGGGATGCCAGTGGGTTGATTCCTTTCAATTCTGAAATTGAGACCTTTATCCCAGCAAAAGGAACGTATGCTCATTTGCGACAGATTTATCTTGAACTTGAAAAGCAATTGGTTCGCGAACGGGATGCATCCGAAGAAAAAAGAAAGACCGCATCTGCACAGGTGATCCACGAAGTCGCCGAACGGTTAAGCCACAGAAGCCTGGTGGTGATTATCACCGATTTATTCGAGAATGTGGAACAGCATGAGGCTTTGATTTCTGCTCTGAAACATCTTCGTCATAGAAAACATGAAGTCTTATTATTCAATGTACTTGAAAAACGAAGCGAGCGGGAGCTCGCATTTTCAGACAATCGAATCATATTTGAAGACATGGAAAACGAAGCTGAGATTGAAGTGCTTCCGGCACAGGTTCGGGAAGATTATAAAGCCAAAGTAGCTGAATACACAAAAGCTTTCAGGATGGCATGCAGTGAATTCGAAATCGACTTCGAGGAAATGGATACAGAAGGGCAGTTTGATTTATCGTTACTGGCGTATTTGAATAAGAGAAGGAGATTGGGGTAGAGGTTTGATCGTTAATTGATCAAAGACTTCGTTGCATAAAATTAAGTCACTTTACTATTCTTCAAAATGATATTCAGTAATCGAGGAGAAATTCGTTTAACAAGTAAGGCTAGTTTCTCCTTTGGGCTGGAAACATAAATCTCTTCTTTCTGTTTTTTAAGATCACTCCAGATTCGGGTAACCATCTCATCTGCATCCATAGCAGATTTGTGGAGATCCCCCATTTTACCAAAGTTAGTGCCATCTGCAGTTAATGAATTTTGGGTGATATTGGTTTTAATCGGACCGGGGCAAACCATAGTTACTCCAACATTGTACTCGTACATTTCCTGGCGTATGCAGTCAAACAAGCCCTGTAATGCATGCTTACTGGCTGCATAGCCTGATCGGAATTTAGTGCCGAATTTCCCCGCCACACTGCTGATTACGATGATATGTCCGCTTTTCTGTTCCATCATGGATGGAAGAACAGCGCGGGTTAATTCAGCGGAGCCAAAGAAATTCACTTCCATTAAACGGCGAATAGTTTTCATATCGGTTTCTGCAAATAGTGAGCGCTGACTAATTCCGCCATTATTTACAAGCACATCGATTTTGCCAAAGGCTGCCAGAGCTTCTTTGGCTTTTCGTTGGAGAGAATCAGAATCAGCCAGGTCAAGAGGTAGTATGAAACAATTGCTTTCATCAGCACCTAAATCTTCTTTAACTCTCTCTAGTTCTTCTTTTCTACGTGAGGAAAGAATCAGCTTTGCTCCTTCTTTAAAAAACTTCTTAGCAAAAGCTTCTCCAATCCCAGAAGAGGCGCCGGTAATCCAAATGGTTTTATTTTTGTAATCCATTCTGTGTACTTTCTTCTAAACTTAAACAATTTCAAAACCGCAAGTAAGAATGAATCATAAGCATACTCTTTTGTTGGTGGAAGACGAGATCGAATCCGGCGAAATGCTGGCTAATTTTCTGGAGCTCAATGATTATAAAGTTTATTGGGCGAAGGACGGTAAAGAAGCCTATAGATATATTGATGATCATGCCAATGAATTGGAACTTGCCATTCTTGATATCATGGTTCCGTATCACGACGGGAAGGAGATTTGTACCCATATTCGTCAGCATCCTGTAGTAAATGAAATTCCTGTTCTTTTTTTAACAGCCAGGGATGAAGAAAAGGATGAGATTGAAGGTTTGGAGCTTGGTGGCGATGACTACATCAAAAAACCCGCAAGCCTGAATTTGATTAAAGCACACGTGGAAAGTCAACTACGCAGACAAAACCCCGAGAAGAGTAACTGGTTGCAATACGATCATGTATATTTAGACGTAGACACCAAAGAGATGTATATCCATGAAGAAAAGATTGATCTGACGCATACTGAATACATCATTGCGGAGTTATTTTTCCAACACCCAAAGCTGGTATATAGTCGGCATGAAATCCTGGAACATATCACCGACGAAGAGAAATATATCTTTGACAGAACAGTAGATGTTCACATCAAAAATCTGCGCATAAAAATGAAAGATGAGGGGAAGCTTATTAAAACCTATCGCGGTGTTGGGTACGGTTTCAATCGAGATTATTTGACTAGATGAATATTCAGGCTAAACTGGCATTTGTATACATCACATTGCTATCTATAGGAGTGGTTGTAATTAGCTCGTATGCCATACTTAGTATTAGATCTTTTTTACTAGATGAAGCCATCCAGAAATTTGAGAATGATGCCCGCACGTTTGCCCAGTCTTTCGAAGAAACTACCACCAACGAAGAGCTTTTAAAGAAGACTTCCTTTGTTTCTGAACTTACCGGATATAATGTGGCTTTATTTGATTCAATTGGTAACGTATTAGTTTCTACGCCCTTTCAGGATTCAGAGCTGGCCAATTCCAGAGAGTTTTTAAATGATGCACTACAAAATCAACTTGATGGATCTGAAAATCAGGTGATTATAAATGAAGAAGCGCTGGATAAATTGATTTCATTTCGTCGGATTGGCGACAATGGTTCGGATGCTCAGTATCTCAGAATCAGTCAATATAAAAATGATTTGTATGCTGCAGAGGCGAGTATTCGTCATCTGATTTACGGAGCAATGATAGGGTCTATTTTAGTAGTTGTGATCGTGAGTTTTTTCTTTGCCCGATATCTGGCCAGACCCATTAAGCAATTAAATGAAGCAGCTCTGGAAATAGCTGACGGTAATTTAGACAAAGAACTGAATGTAAATCGTAATGATGAGTTTGGAATGCTTGCAGAATCTTTGAACAAAATGGCAGGCACATTAAAAGCCGATAACGACCAACTCAAGAAACTCAATGAAAAGCAGAATCAGTTTTTCGCGGATATTACCCATGAAGTTCGCAATCCACTCCATACTATTTCGGGAGCTTTGGAGATGATTCAGGTTCCGAATCTGGATAATGAGAAGAAATCACAATATATGGCTACAGCTCAAAAGCAGGTAGAACGTGTGGTTCGTTTGTTTGAGGATATTAAATCACTTCAACGCTATGATTACGATGAAAGTTTTATAAGAAAATCTGAGTTTGAAATAGGGATTCTCCTTCAAGAAGTAGTGGGTACTTATACTCCGATTGCAGCCGAAAAAGAACTAACATTTCAGTTGGATATTGAATCGAAGGTTTTCGTTAAAGCCGATCGGGATAAGATTGAACAGGTGCTGGATAATCTGATCTCAAATGCGGTTAAGTACACCAATGAAGGAAATATTCTGGTTGGGTGTGTTAGTAAGAGTAGTGAAGCGGAAATTTCGATTTCGGATTCCGGTATCGGGATTGGTAAGGTTCATTTAGAGCGACTATTTGATCGTTTTTATAGAACAGACAAAGCCCGATCAAGAGATAAGGGAGGGACAGGCCTGGGATTATCCGTAGTCAAAGGAATTCTCAGCGCGCATAAAAAAGATATTTATGTTGAGAGCGAGGTTGAAAAAGGCTCACGTTTCTACTTTTACCTGGATGTAGTAACCCGCTAATCGTTAAGGTATTGATGAGCGAGAGCTGCAAGTGAAGCGCCGGCAATTGGAGCCAGTGTATATAACGGGATGTACTTAAAAGAGCCACCCTGTGTTGCTAGAAAATCGACAGCAGCAACTCCAATAGAAATGGCGGGATTAAATATTGAGCCGGAAATTCCTTCTCCAAGTAAAATCAGCCCTGTAAGTACAAAACCGATTGCCAAACCATAAGCCTTATTTGAGGCAAGAATTTTAGAAGTAGTTACGCTTAAATAGGTAAACACCAGCACAAAGGTGAGAAGTAGTTCCACAATCCCCTGTTGATAAATATCGGTTGAAGCGGGGGGCTCTATATAGAAAACGTCTTTTGATAAAAAAAGAATTACACCTGCCGATGCAAAGACTCCTAAAATCTGGCTGGTCAGGTACCCTGAGAAGGTGTTGAAAGAAATTTTTCTACGGATAAAATAAGCGAAGGAAATAGCCGGATTATAATGTGCTCCGGATATATGCATACCGGCATAAACTAATGCAGCTAGCATCAGGCCTATTCCAAAGGCATCCCCGGAAAGCCCCATCGCCAACGTCAGGAAAAACGCTCCAATGGCTTCCATAACATATTTACGCATTCTCAACCCGTAATTTTAAGTAAATAAATCCTTCCAAATTTAGCGGAAACTACTCCCCCCAACATGGAATTGCAACCTATTTCTGATGGTTTAGTTTTTGAAAAGCACATTAAATTGACAAGGATTAACTTTATTAAAGTCATTAATCTTGTATTTTCAAAGTTTTAAATTTTCCTGATGAACATATTCGACCGTCTAAAAAAACGTTGGCAAATCGAAAGCAACTGGCAGGTAATCATAATACTTATTGTATTTTCCTGTACAGGTTTTAGTGCTATGTATGCGAAAGATTTTGTGTTCAACATATTGGGAGTGACTCCAGATCTTCCTTTATGGCTTAGAATTCTTATCTGGTTGGTTACTATTCTTCCGCTCTATAATCTGCTGCTTATTATTTACGGAACTTTATTTGGTCAGCGTGAATTTTTCTGGTGGTTTCTCAAGAAAACATTTGGGCGCTTTGTACCCGGTAAAGGAAAAAAAGTTACTTCAGAGCCTTAAGCTCCTCTTTTTTCTTTTTGGTGAGACTTTCTACAATGAGCTCATACGAATGGGTAATTAATTCCTGAATCATTTCGTCATCGAGCATCCCATCAGGATATACCGAATTCCAGTGGGCCTTATTCATGTGCCAGCCCGGCTTTATTTCTTCATGCTGTTCTCTAAGGATTACGGCGCGGTCAGGATCACACTTTAAGTTGATGAATTCAAAATCATCAACTCCGGTAATTGCGAATATTTTGCCCATTACTTTATACACCAGAGTATCATCACCAAAAGGTAAGCCTTCAGTAACACCGGGAAAGGAAAGGCAATAATCACGGAACTCTTCGATATTCATTAATTAACCTCTTCGAATTCGTCTTTAAATAAATTAGTAGCATTCACAGCTTCAGCTGCAATTATATGCATCATATTTTCTGAAACCACTCCAACCTGTCCTTTATTCCAGGTAGATGCCATTGTCTGCAAGTCTCTGTTCAACACCAGTTTCACAGGTTGGTAAAAGTTCATTTCGATAGAAAAAGGATAGGTTTGATTGGAAGCACGCATAATATTTATGTGCACATGAAGAATAGGAAATTCATCCGATTGTCGTAGTGTTCGATCACTTAGGATGGTGAGAGGTAAGCCTTCAAAATTTTCTATGATGGCTTTTCGGATTAGACCAGTATTTAGAGATTCGTGACTCAATCCTATGGACTTTTCTACATTTACTACAATACCAAGTTCCTGAAGCCCTCTTAGCGATGCTCGTTCTCTCGCAATTTCGTTTTGGGCGTAGCTGGCTTGATAAGTAAAAATCCCAATCAAACACAGAAAAACTACTTTTTTCATAGTTAAATAATTTGATGTTAGAAAAGCGCTCTTCCCTCAATGAAATATATTGCACAAAAAAAGGCAACAAGTAAAAAACTTGCTGCCTTTAGAATTGAGATAAAATAGATCAGTTAATTACTTCATATTTAAACGTGAAGTATCCTGATTCAGGTCGGGTTCTTAAATCAACAAACTCAGGAGATGAAGTATCCGGGTTGCCTTCGTAGTAACTCATTACTTCGATTTTTGCGTAATCGCCATTAGCAGTACGTACCAGAATAGTATGAGGTGTTTTAGGTAATACGGCATGGTTAGCTTCGTAAGCAGGGTTTTCGCCAGTGTAAATCCACCATCCGCCCGGAGCCGGGTTAATGGCATATTCGCCATCCGCCTCAACATTAAACTGATCGTTAGCAGGGACTTCCAGAATCTCATCGAAGGCCACGTCAAGCAGAACGGCACCACCATTACCAGGACCACGAACACCACCGTTTGTAATTATAAAGATTTCGAACCCGGCATCTTTAAAGCCGATATCCCAGTTGGTTGAGTTGGAATCAGAAACCACTTCTCCGTTTGAGAGATTGTAGAAAGTGAACCCATTTGTTCCTGCCTGAATATCAGACGCAGTTTCGAACTCTCCGGTAAATGTGTCTTTAGTTTTGTTATCGTCGCAGGCTGTAAAAAGTACTGCAAACATTAAGATGAATAGAGTTAGTGCGTTATTTTGCATTTTATCTTTGGTTTGATTTTAGAATTCAAATAAAATTTTTGTGAAAAACGAGATCCCGGGCTGAAATCTTAAAAACTCAGGATTCGTGTAGTTGAATACATTATTTACGCCGGCCTGAGCTCGAATTTTGGTTGTAAACTGTTTTGATAAAGAGAAATTCCAGATGCTGTATGGGTCGGTAAACTCATTACTATCAGCACGTCTGTTCGCATTGCTATCGTTAAAGAAATATTTACTTTTAAGTACTCCACGTATAGAAATCTGAGTATCAAAAAATGGTTCTTCGTAGAATAGCTTTATCGAACCGGAATGCTTCGGACGCTTTGTGAGTGGGATTTCATATTCTACATCTTTGGTAACAACCTGGCCATTTTCAATTACCGTTCTGGATTCTTGAGCAATTTGGATGGCATCGAGATATTGATAACCCAGTGAAATTTGCAGATCATTAGTAACAAAGTAATTTAGATCAGATTCAATGCCCTGAGTCTGTGCCTTATTAATATTTACATACCCGAAAATGGTATTGTTATTAGTGAGCTCAGCAATTTCTATTGCTTCGATCAGATTCTGAGCATTATTTCTGAAAAAGTTGATGTTACTCGTTAATCTGGAATCTGAGGTCTTGATTAAAAAACCGGCATTATATGCAGTGGAATACTCAGGGTCTAAATCAGTGCTTAAATCAGGATTGATAAAGTATTGTCGGACTAAGCCTTGATTTTCAAAGGAAGTTAATTGAGCCCCAATATTTTTCACTCCATAAATAAGGTATCCACTTCCCGCATTATCAAAATCGAGATATAACGTTCTGAAATCCGGAGCTTTGAATCCGTTACCCGCGGATGCCTTAAAAGCCAGATTTTCAAAAATCTCATACCTTAGCGAAAGCTTTGGGCTCAAATAAGAAGTATAGGAGGAGTGATTGTCGAGACGAGCGCCGGCTACTATGTTCAGCTTTTCACCAACAAGAAACTGATGTTGGGCAAAGAGAAAAAGGCCTTCCTGATTTCGCCGACCCTGATAACGTTCGGCATCAACGAACTCTTTAGTAAAGCCAGTGCCAAAGGTAGAAATATGATTATTAGCCCAAGAGTAATTATTCTGGACTTCTATCTTGTTAAACCCCTGTTGGTTGTTGTTGGTAACATTCTCAAAGTTAGAGTCTTCAAAAACGGTTTCAGAATAGTCTTCATATAACGTAGAATAAAGATTTACAGAGGTTTGAAACCTGGAGAAAGGTGAAGAGTCAAGCTGTAGTTGAAAAGACAAGTCATCCTGCCAACCTTCTTCTCCAACGCCAAGTTGTTGTCCTTGTACAGAGGCGATAGTTAGACCGGAGAAATTATTTTTGTAGTACCGACTGGAAGCACTAAGTGATGTCAGATCAGAAAACTCGTATTTAAGTGAAGAATTAATCGTGAAATTATCATACGGATTTTGATTCTGCCCAAACTCCTCTTTATCCAGATCAAAGCCATCACTTCCGTCTATCACAAAACCAGCAGTACCGGAAAGCTTATTTTTGTTAAAAGAAATGGTTGCTCCACCGTTGTAACTTGCCCGGGAACCATATTGTGTAAACGCATTTCCCGAAATAGCTTCATTTGGTTTTTTTGTGATAATATTAATCACACCAGCCAGTGCATCACTACCCCATAACGCTGATGATGGACCTTTTACAATTTCAATTTGCTGGATATTTGAAGTATTGATGCGACTTATATCCATCGCGCCGCGAACACGGCCAACCAGAGGTTGGCCATCAATGAGTATAAGCGTGTAATCCGATTCAAAACCTTGTACCTGAATGGCATTCCCTTCATTAGGAGAGAGAGAAATCCCTGCCTGCTCAAGCAAAATATCTTTTAGATTTGTGGATCCTGAATACTGGATTTCATCTTCGGAGATCACATCTACAGCAATAGAAACATCTTCAATATCCTGAACGGTACGCGTTGCGGTAACAACCGCAGAACCGGATTCATAAATAATCTCTTCTAAGATTATTTCTATAAATGCATTCTTGTCTTCTTCAATTTCAATCATTTTTGAAGCGGACTTAAATCCAACCCGGCTTACTTTTATCGTATACTCACCAGGAGGGAGTGAAGGAATTTGGAAAGAGCCATCCGAATTAGAAACAGCCCATTTTGAAGCACTGAGATAAATATTTGCTTCAGCAACAGACTCTCCTGTAGCAGATAAAATCTGCCCACTAAGGGAAGAAGTTGATTGTGCTTTCACACTCAAACTGACAGCAAAAAAAATACTTCCCAGAAGGAAGTGTTTTAATAAGTACACGCAGGTAAAACTCACATTGTTTAGATTCGGTCCAAATAAACGAGAGTTTTATGAAGATTTTGTGAAGAAGAGCGAACTACACCTATTAACAGTAAAAAAGATTTATGAATAGTTTGTGAAGATAGGTGTTACTCCGTCACTTCAACACCTTTCCAAAAAGCAACATGGTCTTTTATTTGCTTAGCAGCGTCTTTTGGTTCCGGATAGTACCACGCCGCATTTTGATTAGTTCGCCCATCTACGTTAATAGAATAATAACTGGCTAAACCTTTCCATGGGCAAGTGGTATGATGGTCTGATTCCACAAAAAAGTCTCTATTGATTGAGTCAGCCGGAAAATAATGATTGTTCTCGACAACCTCAGTGTGGTCGCTTTCGGCAAGTACTTTACCATTCCAGATTGCTTTCATAATACTATAAGTTAGAATTACAGTTTAATAGTTTTTGAATCTCCTGAACCTCTACAATCTGTCCACATAAACCAAACAGATTCTGCTCCTTCTTCCCATCCTGCAATATCAGAGTAGCTTAATTGGGAGCTACTTCGGGCCTCCAAATTAGGACTAAAATCTGCACAAGGATCAGCCAAATCGATAACACTTGCAAGGTTAGTTTCAATAACCAGATAGAGAATCGGTTTTTCAGATTTATTCAGAACGGAAAACAAAGGTTCGTTAGCGGTAGCTATTACGTCCGCATCAGATATACTTTGCTCATTATCGAATACTGAGCAGGCAGATAATAATACAACAGAAAAGAGCATGAGGACTTTCATTGCTGTTACTTTTTCAGAGTTAGTAGCTTCCATCCAAATAAACTCCACCCAATAATAAAAAGTATCCCCCCGATGGGAGTAATCGCACCAAACCATCCGAGATCGGTTAGGCATAGTACATATAAGCTTCCGGAGAAGATTAAAATCCCTGTTAATAAAAGAATGGTGGAAGCTTTTATATCAACCATGAATGATTTTCCTGTCAATACCATCAATATAATTCCCAAGGCATTCCAGGCCTGATATTGAACGGCAGTTTCCCAGGTTTGAAGCCGTTCGGGGCTTAGGACATCTTCGAACGCATGCGCTCCAAATGCGCCCAGCGCAATTGCAAGAGCCATCAGCAGGCCCGCAAAGCTAAGAATTTTATCAGGTGAACTCATTGAAGCGCTTTTATGTTAATCGGAAATAATAACTATTTGAAAGAAAATGTAAAGACTGTATTCTTTTTTGATTCAAAATAAGGTTACTCAGTAAATGATTCCTATCTTTAAATAAATCCTGAATGAAATTAATTATCCATGACTAATAACAAGATTTTAATACTCGGACTCCTTTTTACTGTTGGATTTACAGCGGCGCTGTTTCTATCCGGTGGCGAGAAATCAGAACAACAGGTACCAACCGTTGAGGAAGGAAAACTGGAAGTAGTAATGTATAAAAATGAAGGCTGCCAGTGTTGTACAAAATGGGCAGCTCAAATGAATGAGGCAGAATTTGCAGTAATTGAAAAGCCGGTTCCTAATCTCGGCGAGATTAAAGCAGAAAATGGAATCAGCCGCGAGCTAGCATCCTGCCATACCGCTTTTGTTGATGGATACATTGTAGAAGGTCATGTGCCGATTGAAGATGTGGAACGCTTGCTGGAAGAACGCCCGGACGCTATTGGGCTAACTGTTCCGGGAATGCCTATTGGCTCACCGGGAATGGAAGTTCCAGGACGCGAACCGGATAACTATGATGTTCTATTAATTGCAAAAGACGGATCTACCACCGTATTCGCATCCCACTAACCAATCCGACATTACTAGTATTTCGTATGATTTATTGAACACTCATAAGTGTTATTATTCATACTCCGAATAACTCAAAACCGAGAAAAGCCCGAATCTGAACCGTTCGGGCTTTTAGTTTCCGGAAGCTTTTATTGGAAGTGAAATCTCCAGATCTTTTGAAGATGAAAACTGAAGCGTAAGTGTTACACTATCACCTTCTACCAAGTCTAGATCGGGCTGGATAATCATCACATGAAGCCCACCTTGCTTAAAGGCTATGGTTTCACCTTTAGGAAGTGCTACAAACTTCTGTTCTCTCATTCCCATCAAACCGTCATCAGTTTCAAAAGACTCATGGATTTGAGTCGTGGAAGTTACATCAGATGAAATCCTTAACAGGGTATCAGTAGTTGCAGTCTCGTTTTTTAGTTTGAAATACGCTGCGCTCATCTTTCCGGCCTTAGTGGGGCGAACCCATCCATCCGTTATTTCAATGACACCGGAAGAGGCTTTTTTTTTTGGTGATGTACAGTTGAACAGCAAAAAGCATGAAAGTGTTAAAAAAGAAAGTATTTTCATTTTAATGATTGAAAGTCTTCGATTATAAGATTGGGGACCTGAGGCATACTGCCGCCATATTCTATAATTACCCGTGATTTAGGATCAAGTACCATAATCTTATCAGAGTGGTTCATGAAGTAGATTTCTTTTCCTTCACTGGTTATTGTTGAAAGGGAAACCTGGCTTCTAACCCGAACGCTATCCATAAACGCGCTGATGGTTTCCGAAGTACCCGTTAAGAAATCAAAGTTTTCGTCAAGCTTAAACACCTCTTTATAATCTGCAAGTACAGAAGGAGTATCTCTTTCAGGATCGAAAGTGACGCCTAGAAATTGAACGTCTTCCGGATAGCCAAGCTCTCGCTGAATTTTAATCAGGTTTTGGGTGATAAGTGGACAGATATCAGGGCAGTTAGTGTAGATGAAGCCCATCACTATATATTTACCTTGGTAATCATCAGGGAACGTAACCGTCACGCTATCCTGATTAAGAAGTTTAAAGGAGGTGTCACTCAGGTCATCGATTACTTCAGGACCGGATTGGCAGTTTATGAGTACTACTAAAGGAAAAAATAATATAAGTAATTGCTTCATAATGAGTTATTAGTCATCCTGAGGATACTTCCGAAGGATCTGCAAAATTACCGGTTGTGCAGATCCTTCGCTAATCGCTCAGAATGACTTTTAAATTTTAAATGTTAGTGTATGGTATACTGCAACCCAAAGGTAAGGATTCCTTTGTTCCACATTTGGGGTCCATCCAGATTTTGATAAATCGGTAGATCAAAGTTCACTCCGAGGCGCAAATCATGAAGCGGTCCTTCCGGTCCCTGAATGTTTAGCCCTAATCCAAGATCTAGTCTGGATCCGGCTTTTAAATCTGGATCAACAGTATGCACTACATCGTTTGCATTAGCCATAGCCAAATCAGGGCTTTCCCCGCTGATATCACCCCAGTTTAAAAAAGTGAGGCTCAACTGTGGGCTAAATACATCAGAGAGCCTGTAGCCCAGCCAGTTGGTGAAGCCCAATCGGTTTCCAAAGGAATACTCTTGATCATTCTCACCTAAACGAATAACACCGTTCAATTGAGATCCGAACGAGAAATCATCGCTTTGAGCGAGGTAAGTGATCCCCGGAAGCAGATCGAAGGTGCCGGAACCAATTTGCATTGGATAAGGAAGAGTGACTTCATTGCCGTTACTCATTGGGGTTACATCTTTTTCTTCGGTAGAACCTGTTGGTATACTAACACCTAATTGTATGTGAGACTTGGATCTTCCTCCGGCATACACATTATACATTCCGGAAAGCTTGATATCTCCCAGGCCGGAAGATTCGGTAGTGAAGGTTCCACCCATTGCGGTAACGTGATCCATTTCTGATGATTGATAGGGCAGCATCAGCATTAAGGTGAGATCGTTCGAAACTGCGTACATGGCACCAAGCATGTGCATTTGCATGGGCATAGTTTCGGGAGCAACCATATATGCACCACCATTAGGGCGAAGTAAGCTGGCGGCTGAAACTTCATCGGTTCCATCTCCATTTCCGTCCATATTCATAAGCATGAACCGGTAGGAGAACATGATTTCTCCCCTAGTGTGTGTGTGATCTCCCATAACTTGTATAGGAGCATGTCCATCAGGCCTGCCGGACGACCACTGGGCAAAAGTTAAGGTTGTAGTTGCAAACATAATAGTTGCACAAAGAAATAGTCTTTTCATATCCTTAGTTGATTGAATTAAAATTTTTGGAATTAAACTAGCTCAACAAGGCAACGAGATAAAGGTGTGCACATTAAACATCCCTTTCTTCCATCTGACGGATACATCGCCTAACGGAAATACTGATCTATTGGTCAGACGGAATTACCATCAAAACAGATATTTATCCTGGAATAATTCTTAAATATTGAGCTAATAAGTTTGATGAAAAGACTAAGCCTTGGGAGGTGGGGAGGAGACTTCCAAATAGATATCCTGAGGTAGAGAATCGTGATGAATAAATCGTTTTTTTCGTTCGTTCAGATGCATTGAAGCCAGGTTTTCAGAACGGATTTCGGGAAGATAAACGTATGGAACCTTCGGAACAGTAGCAGGTGTGCTATGGGAATCCATATCGTGATCCTTATGTTCATCGATTTGCTTCTTCAGGTAACAGAATCCGTCACAATCGCTAAACTCTGGCTGAGTGAGTGATCGGCACAAATGTGTTTTGATGTATTCATGATTCATGTGAAAGCTGATTACGGGAATCAATGTTTGAATCATCGAAAACATGTATAACGCTAAGAGCAGTATAGACCCTGATTTTTTCACGAATCAAAAATACGGGCATTAAGTACAAAATGCCTAATCAAAGAAGTAGACAAGGGGTAAATTTACAGGATTTAATGGTGATGATGCTCAAGCTCGTGATGAGCTGCGCCACAAGGCTCAAACTCGAACTCGAGGGTAGAATGATAGATATTAAAATCATCGTGCAGGATTTTTTTCAGGCGTGATTTCACTTCTTCCATTCGCCGAAGATCTTCTTCTTTAATAACTACATGACATTCGAGCATTGCCTGTGTTTCATCCAGTTGCCAAACATGTATATGATGAACCCCGCAAACTCCATCAATGGTTTGCATTGCGGTCTGTAGTTCAGTCAGATCGAGTCCGGTAGGTTTAGCTTGCATCAAAATATCGATTGTTTCGCGAAGCATGTGATAGGAGTGATATAAAATATATGCCCCGATTCCAATGGTTAAAATCGTATCTACAATAAACCACTCGTACTTGTAAATCAGCCATCCGCCAATGATTACACCAACTGATGAAAGTCCATCTGAAAGTATGTGAATGTATGCGCTACGCATATTCAGATTTTCCTTCGACTCCTTGAAAAGCAGCGCAGCCGTGATGAAATTTCCGAATAACCCTACAATAGCCACCCAAAACATGGTGAAGCCATCTATGGGTTGTGGATCGAAAAAACGTTCTACCCCTTCCTTAATCAGAAATAATGCCACAATTACCAGGGTGATCAGGTTTATAAAAGCTCCAATAATCTCTGCTCTTTTATAGCCAAAAGTTTTATCCTCATTAACTCCTTTTCTTGAAATTTTCCGGGCAACAAGGCTGATGATTAATGAGAGGGTATCATTAAGATTGTGAACCGCATCGGAAAGAAGGGCGAGACTATTCGATAAAATTCCGCCAACAAATTCTGCCAGTGTAATGGCTAGGTTGAGAAAGATGGAAATCCAAAGTTTCCAAATTGAGGTATCATCTATATTTGGGTGATGATGATGGTGATGTTTGTGATCGTGAGCCATTAGCAGAAATTAAAATTGATTGGGTCAGTTATCAACCCAAAAACCATATCAGAAAGCTAACCACTAAAGAAGAAAGCATTAAAAAGTAAGCTTGTTTAACAGGTTTATCCGGCAAAAACTGATATACAGGTTTTTCAGAAAAAATAGCCAATAATTGGTCCCGCATGGTGCGCTCTTCATCAGTAAGCTCTATCTCTTTTTTTACCAAAACTTCGGGGTTAGCAGAAAGTTCATCGACCTGCTCATTCAGAAAAATAGCAATGGTATGTTCATCGATACTTGCGAGCCTGCTTAAGATTAGATAGGTAGGCACCCCAACCATAAAGACTGCTATTGCTACAATGGTCTTATCAAATACGGTTAATTCCAGAAAAAGACCAAGAAGCATACTAGTCATTGCAGCAAGCCCCATCATACAGAGCAAAGCGCTGAGTATAAGTCGCAACTTCCAGTTCGTAAGTCCTTCGGATAGCACGTTCATCACAAATACATTATTCCTCGGTTTCCATGCGCTGCCACTCTTCTATCAACAATTTCATAAGTGAACGAGCTGCATTCGCTCCAAGTTCGCGGGTTTCAAACTCATCCAGCTCATCATCTACCTCAAAAGTGACCGCATCAGAACCAAAGGTTTTGTATATCCAGTTTTTCGAAATAGGAGAACTGGTATCAAATTCTTCATTTCTGAAATTAAGGTCCGGGTTATCTTCCTTAATAAAGACCGACCATCGCTGGGTGAGGTTATCGGGTTTTGTTTCTATTTCTTCATTAATCGGATAAAAAATGTTTTCATTAGTTGAATGAAAGTCGATCCCATAAAGCACTTTTTTGGATGCATCTTCTTTCAAAGATAAAAGAGCATCCCGGATGGCTTGTGTTTCAGGTTGATTGAAATTTTCCCAATCTCTGTTAAGGTCAACGCCCCGAACATTATGCCTCCAATGCCCGTTTGCAACTCCATCCGGATTAACCATAGGGTAAGCTTTGATAATGAAATGTGAACGAAACCTTCTGGCTAACTCTGAATCAGAGATTAATTCGTTCCAGAAAGCCTGATAGGTTCGGTAGCCCGAAACTTCGGGGGGATGTTGTCTGCTCAGTAAAACCAGTACACCTGCTTTCGGGGCGTCAGTTTCGTTAGCAGTAAACTCAAAAACAGGTCTGTTTTCGTGGGTATACCCAACTGTATCTATAGTTACGAATGGTTTTTGCGTCCGTTTGGCTTTAGCAACCAGATCAGAGTAACGAATCCCTTCAAGAAAATGAGCAGAGACTGTTTTCGGCTGTTGATCGACATGTAAACTAAAGGATGTGCTTCCGGTTGCGGTATCGTATTCGGCATCCTGAATTACATGCGAATATATTATAGAACCCTGGGTACCACTAATTTTAGGAAGGTAACGATGTTTACCGGATTTGTAGCTAAGGCGCAGATTCACAGCATGAGAAGAATCGCTCCAGATTTTAAATGCAAACCAGGGACTATTATTGATAGGTGCATTCTCAGGACGGATTAATATCTCGAACGTATTAGCGTCTATTTGATAGAAGTCGCTCGCACGAGCCCCTCCAAACTCATTGCTTATCCATATCTTTGGTGTTCCTGCTCCGATTACCCTTCGGTTTTGCGGTTCAGTGGTTTTGCCAACCGTGTTTGTTACCCCCGGAGGATCATAAGAAAATCCTGTAAAATTTGATGATGATTTGCACGCCATTAGAATAAATGGAACAAACAGAAGAAATTTTGTTTTAAACATATATGAGCCCTTTTAATTCTCTAATAGTAATGAATAGTCGTAAACTTTTTCACCTCATTTTGAATAATAAAACTTCAGGTTATACTTTATCTTTTAAATGTTGTGAGGTTTAACCATTTATCGGATAAAATATATCGTTCGGCTGCTACTAACCATTTGTGCTCTGTTATTTATTTCCATATCCATTTCTGCCCAGGAAACGGATGAAGGTAAGACCGATCGCGTCTGGAAAGTGAGCATTAGTGGAAACGAGAGATTTGAAGATATTGTAATCAAAAAATATATCGCTACCGAGCAGCCATCCATCTGGAAAAAACTCACGTTTTGGAACAGAAGTGGGTTTAGATTTTCAGAAACTGAAATAAGAAAGGACGTAATTCGGATAGAACGCTTTTATCAGCGGCGGGGCTTTAATGACGTTGAAGTATCATATCAGGTTAAACCGAAGCGAAAGGGCTGGAAAAAGCACATCACTTTTTTAGTTACAGAGAACCTCCCTATCCGAATCGATTCTGTGGATTTACAATTATCTGCTACACAAGAGGATAGTCTGTTTATTCGAAATCATTTGGATTTTACCCGCACACTTCAGCGTTCTCCTTACCGGAAAGGGAGAATTTATGAACCAATTGAAGAAACAGAAGTTATTGCCCGGTTTGAACAATCGTTACGCCAAACCGGGTATCCATATTCAAATACCGCGATCACAGCTTATACTGATTCAGTTGCTAAAAGAACAGATTTGGTAATTAAAATGGAAGCGGGGCCAAGAGCACGTTTTGATAGTATTTTAGTGGAAGGAGAAACCACATTAGCCGATAAGTACATCATAAGAGAGACCGGAATAAAGAAAGGTGATTATTACAACGAAAGAGATATGCGGGAGGCACAAAGAGAGGTATTTAAACATCACTTATTCAGGTTAGCGTTAGTTTCTATTCCTGATCAACCAAAGGATACCACTCTAAATGTTTTATTGAGAGTTAAAGAACTCCCACTTCGTTCCATTCAATGGCAGTTTGGGGCGGGTGATTTCGATCGGGTGGTAGAAGATGATGATAGAATTACCGCGAATAATTTTTGGCATCTGTTCAGAACTCAGACTACCTGGATATATCGGAATGTAAGAGGGAGAGGGGAACAGTTTAGTACCTCTGCTAAATTATCTTTTTATGATCGGAAATTGAGTGCTGAGTATCTGTTTCCGTATGTATATAACACGAAGAGTAGCATCAATATTAATCCGTTTTATCAGTTCAGGGACGAACGTAGTTATGATATACTTACCGGAGGAATCATTAATACATTCGGATATGAATACAACCAGAATTTGACGGGCACTTTTTCCTATGAATTCGCAATCAATAATGAGTCTAATATTGTAAGTACCAACGAGCGAATGAGTGTAGAAGAAGTTTTGCCTGATGAGTTTTTATCCTATAATATTTCTTCATTTGCACTAAACCTGTATTACACAAAAAACCTGAGAAGGGGGCGAAGGGGATTTATTATTCAACCCTTTATGGAATTCTCAGGACTATTTGGTGAGTCTACTTTTAGTTTTAATAAAGCTTCGCTAGATATTCGTAAGTATACCGAGTTAAACCGGAGCTTAGTGATGGCAACCCGGGTAAGAGGTGGGGCTATTTATACCGCCGGCCAGGATTCACTTCCTTCTGATGTGAAATACTTTGTAGGAGGAACGAACTCAGTACGGGGTTGGTCTACTCAGTTTCTGGGTCCAAAACGCATAGTTGAGATTATATCCTCTGATTCTAAAGATGGAGTTGAAACCACAGATACTACTTTGAGTTATATTCCGGTTGGTGGTCGTGCTTTACTTAATTTTAATGTTGAATTCAGGCAGCAATTAGATGGACTTTTAAAAGGGTTTGGAGTAGCTGCCTTTTTAGATGGAGGGCAGGTTTGGAGGAGAACAAGTGACATAAACCTTGAGAATCTTCAGTTTGGGATTGGGGGAGGTATAAGATATGAGTCTCCGATAGGTCCCATTAGAATAGATGTTGGGTACAAAGTAAATCCCAACTTACAGGATCTCAAACAGTTCCCTGGTGGCATTGATAGAGGGAGTAATCTCGAACGTTGGGATATTCATTTCACTATAGGTCAGGCATTTTAATGAGTGAAAACAAACAACATAATAAACATAAAGCATTAAGGATTTTCCTGACTGTTCTTGTTGTATTTGTTGGGCTACAGTTACTGGGTAGATATCTGCTTACTACAAACTGGGTGCACCAAATAGCCAAGAATAAGATAGAATCGATTGCAAACGAGCAGTTAAATGGAACGCTTTTTATTGGTGATTTGGAAGGAGACTTATGGACTGAAGTTCGATTGACTAACCTGTCTGTGGTTGACAGGGATACCATTTTTTCGGCAGACACGATATATGCCAATTACAATATTTGGAGTTTCTTAAGAGGTCCGTACACCATCAACACCATTGATTTGACCGGAATACAATCACAAATCAAAGAACGTCAAGATACCGTGTTCAATATCCAACAGCTTGTTAAGGACAGTCCCGATTCAGTTGAAGCGTCAGAGCCTCTGGAGTTGATCATTAGTTCTATAAACCTGCAGGATATTAATGCAAGGGTTTACTCGCCTTCGTATTTGCCCGACTCATTGGTGAGTATCCAAAACCTGAATGCGAATGCTTCTTTCAGTAAAACAGATACTCTTGCGTTTTCACTTTCATCCCTCAGTTTTTGGCTGGAAGAGGGTAGGTTGCCTGAACCCATAAAAGTAAACACCTCAGCGAATATTCTTGAAGACCAAATCACTTTACAAGAATTGGTGATTGAATCGAGCCGGTCGATCTTAAAGACTTCTGCCTCTGCAAACATTTCAGATTCAACGTTCGAGGCCGAAGCATCGACCAATCCATTTTCTCTTGCAGACATTCAACCCTATCTGGATGCAGATATACCGGAAGAGGAGATCGACCTACAGTTTTTTGCATCAGGATCATTGGATAGCTTGAAGATTAGATTATTGATAGACCACGAATATGCGCCTAACATGGAGTTAGTAGCTGGTGTAGGATTTACCGGAGAACCCTCGCTGTACCAGTTTGGGGTAAATGGGGATGGGATTGACATTACCGCTTTCACAAATGATTCAATAGATGCGGAGTTTGGTGAATTCAGGATCGCAGCAAACGGTCTCATCACCCCTGAAATCGAAGAGGCGTTTGTAGTATGGGGGTTTACATTTACGGAATTAAGATTTCAAAATTACTACTTGAATAAGGTTAATGGAAGTGGAACACTAAACGACGATAATCTGATTGGGCATGTTGGAGTTCATCCCCAAGTTGATCAGCAGCTTGAAGTCTATCCAAGCATTTACAAACTTTCTTCAGAAACCCCTGAATGGCACTTCAATGCATTGTTCAGAAACCTGGATATATCAAATTGGGTAGAATTGGGTGTTAGCACCGATCTGAGTTTTGGTATCAGTTTAGAAGGAGAAGGATTTGAACTTTCCGATAAACTTTGGACGTATTCATTGACTAACAGCTTTGAAACATTTGTGAAATCTCTGAATCAAAATGAAAGGAGTAGAATCCGGCTAAATAGGTTTTCTAAAAACAGTGTAAATGATCAGGAATTTGGCGAATATTTGCTGATAGGTGAGGTAAATAAGAACATATTAACTGGAAAAGGTCATATAACGTTGGAAGAAAATCGGGTCGATTTTGAGTTTGATGCATTAGAGTATCTTGATATACCGCAATATAATTACCTCGTTTCTACAAAAGGATTTAATCTGGAAGAGATTAATCAACTTTCCGATTTCCCCACTTACCTTACAATGACATTGGAAGGAGAAGGTCGTGGGACCGATCCTGAAGAATGCACAATTACCACTTCCGTTAGAGTTGATTCCAGTATCATTAATGGCGCACGTTTCCAGAAGCTGGATGCTTCGGCTACGTTTAGCGACGGTGTTCTTTCCATTACGGAAGGCTTATTAAACAGCGATATTATCGAAGGTGAATTTACCGGGCGTAAAAATGTAATGGATGAAACCGACCCGGAGAACTGGCTTAGCCTGGATATGAGGGTGAAAGACATCCAGCCTCTGGCTCCTTTGGCAAATCTGGAAGTGCTAAACGCCCGGGGAGATGTTTCAGGAAGAATTACTCAGGATACAACCGGGGTTCTTAAAGGAAATATGAGTATCGACTTTCAGAATATAATCGTTGATTCGTTAATAACGGCTTCCCGAATTTCAGGTAGTACTAATGTGTCCATGCAAGAATTCAGAACATTTGATTTGAATCTCGAAATTGAGTCGCCGGTTATTTCAGGGATCATATTTCAGGATATTGAGCTCGTTTCCAATGGTATTGCTAATCAGGACACCCTGAATGCCAACTTTAATCTGGATATAGTGGGTAGTGATCGTGGTAAGTTGATACAAGACGGATCGCTCGTAATGGATATTTCGGAAGAGTTAATTGATGTTAGGTTTGATCAGTTCGATTTTATTACACCAGAATCAGAACTATCCATGACCCGGCCATTCAATATCAGGCTCAAGGGACAGTCAATCGGAACTGATACCTTAGACCTGAGTTCAACTACCGGCGCGTTTCTGAAGTTTTCCGTTCCTTATGCCGACAGTGTAGAACAATATGGCTGGATGAACGGTCAAAATTTTGATTTTGGAATTATACAGGAAGTAATTTTCGGAGAACGGTTTCTGGATGGAGTACTTTCGGGAGAGTTGTTTTTTAATCGGTCGGAAGAGCAAACTTCCGGAAATGGAGCGTTCAATTTAACCCGACTGAAATATGGGGATACTGAAGCTGATTCTCTGGATTTACGATTCGAAATCTTTAACGAACGCCTCAAGGGGAACGGGCTGCTTAGCTGGGACAATGAGGAGCGGGTAATTGGAAGCCTGGATATACCATTTATCCTTGAGGATCAATCAAAACTGGACGATGAGTTTTATGATAAACCAGTAGAAGGAAGTTTACGAATCAATCCTTCAGAGCTAACCCGCTTTAAAGCATTACTCAATGACTTCGGTGTAAGTAATACGGATGGAATCCTGAGCTTTAATGGAAGCATGTCTGGAACAGCAGGAGAGCCAAGTTTTGAAGGGCGATTTATTCTGAACGAACCTGTGCTGTCCGGAATCAGAGTGGATACCGTAAACGCCAGTTTCAAGTATGATAACAACCAAAGCGGCTTGATAATTGAAAGCGAAATTATTGCGGCGAATCAAAAAGCCGCACAGGTTTCTATCAACTACCCGGTTGAGTACGACTTTAGAAGGTTTGAGGTGGTTTTACCTGAGGGAGAAGAAATAATTCAGGTAACTGCGAAAACCGAAAATTTTAACATTGCAGTATTCAATGACTTCCTTGATAAAGAGTATTTAATGGGGTTAACCGGCATCCTTAACGCAGATCTCAAATTAGAAGGGGTCAGTGAAAGCCTAGTACCTTCAGGTTACCTGAGGTTAACCGGAGCTAAAGTTTCGGTTCCCAAGGCCGGCATTACGTTAGAAGGGGTAAAATCAGACGTTGAATTCACAGAAGCAGGACTTAGAGTGAAAGAATTTGTAGCCAGAAGTGGGCGAGGTTCTTTTAATGCAAATGGTACAATTAGTTTAGAAGGGATTATACCAAACACTATAAATCTTACTGCTAAGGCGAGTCAGTTCAGATTAGCAAATACAGAGGATTACAATCTTGTTATCGATCTGGATAGCCGGTTGACAGGAAAAGCGCTCACCCCAAAAGCTACAGGTAAATTAACAGTTCGAAACGGGTTTGTGTACTTACAGGACTTTGGTGAAAACAATGTCGAGGAGGTAACCCTTGATGGTGAAGAACCTGCTTCTTTTAGCCCATATGACTCTCTTGCCATGGATATGGAAATTGAAATAGAACGCAATTTTTATGTGCGGAACAGGACTTATTTGGATATGGAAATTGAGCTTATCGGAGAGTTGGATGCTCAAAAGGAAACCAATGGCGATCTTTCATTATTTGGAAGTTTGAATGGAGTGGATGGTTACGTTCGCCCACTTGGTAAGCTTTTCATTATGGAAGAAGCAAATTTCACCTTCAGTGGTCCAATCGAAGATCCTGATTTAAATATTAAGAGCCGGTACACCCCGCCAACACGGCAAAAAGGAGAGCCGGTAGTACTGTACTATATAATTCAAGGTACTGCACAAGACCCGGATTTTAAATTCGAAAGCGACCCGTATATGGATGAAGGAGATATAATTTGCTACGCTTTATTTAATGGGCCATGTACTGAGTCGTGGCAAAGTGTACTGGCATCCGGCGGCGGAACTTCAGCAACCGATGTACTGGCTGATGTACTCTTAGATGAAGTAGAAGCTTTAGCTACTCAAAGGCTAGGTGTAGATGTAGTGCAAATCGATAACTCCGGAGCTTCAGGTGGAACCGCGATTAAAACAGGTTGGTATCTGAATCAGCGCACTTTCTTTGCAATCATTAATGAGATTTCAGGTTCGTCACCAAAAACGCTTTTCATGCTGGAATATATACTCTCGGAAAAATGGGATTTGATTATGACTCAGGGTGATGATAACAGACGAGGAATCGATTTCAGGTTCCAGCACGATTACTGATCAAACGCACAACTCTCACCCCTGCAACACTCCTCAGTATTGATGCCACACGCCGAACACTGCCCGTGACCATGCACCCATACCAGTTCGGCATGTTGACCACAATAAACACACCTTCTGGGTTGTTGCGCCTGCTTTTTGGGCTCTTTAGAATCAGCTTGTGGTAAGTTCATCATAAGCAGTGTTGATACTGAATTCCAAAGTAAGTCCCCAACCGGGAGCCTGGAAATCTTCGAAGCCCTTAAGTACTGGAGTGCTTGCAATTTCTTCTTTGGATTGTCCGGCATCAATTCCTTTTTGAGTGAATGCGAGAAGTTCTTCAAGGAAGTCTGCTTTTCTTAGCACATCACCCTTCGAGGCTTGAATTCCATAGTTTGCATTTCCGTGACCACATATATAAATAGCATCAGAAGGGAGCTCATCAGCAGCCGTTCTAAGTACTTTCACCCAGTTTTCGATAATCGCACCGGCGCCCGGATCGATATAAGGATACGCGCGATTGAATACCAGGTCACCCATGTGCGCAATATTGGCCTTTTCAAAATAAATCACGGAATCACCACCCGTATGAGCTGGTCCGTAATGTGTTGCGTGAACAGTTTCATCACCCACATCCTGACTCCATTTTTCTGCAAAAGTCATGTCTGCTGTAACCTGAGCATCAACAGCTTCCTGCCCTCGATTCTCCGCAGCTTTCATTTGATAGCCCGGTACATTTTCATGGGCCACTATATGCTCCGTGTAATCTTTAAACTCTGAATTACCTGCCGTGTGATCTCCGTGATGATGAGTATTGATCAGATAATCCATTTTACGAGTGGTACGCTCCTTAAGGCGTGCAATACAGTTTGCAGCCGAATTCGGAAATTGGGAGTCTACTGCAACCAATGCATTGTCATTAATCAACCAGCCGATGGTCCCACCTCTTTCAGTATAGACCCCTACATTTCTTCTGATGGTAGAAAAATCCCTTCGAAAAAAGAGGTTTGAAAAAGCATTAAGTGGGAGCATGGTTCCGGCGCTTGCCAGAGCGGTATTGAGAAGGAATTTTCGGCGATCCATAAGGGTGATTTTTTAAAAGGTTGAAATCTTAAGAAGATCTGTCTTTTTCGTTTATTTTAATAATGAATCAGTTGCAGTAATGTTGATGATGCCACGATCCAGAAAATCGGAAACTATTTTTTTACTGATTAGTTGGTTGCCAAAACCAGTGTAATGGTAATTATAGGTTTTTTCAATGGGATATTTGGCTAACAAACTATCTGTACGGATTAATGTATACCGTGCAGAAATACTGTCAATTACTTTAGGGTTTGGATGGGCTCTATGCTCTATTACAAAATTATTGAGGTCATTATTTGGCAGTTGAACCATAGTAAATTGTGAATTATGCTCCGTCGAAACCGTATTGAACTGATCCATGATGTAGTACATAATTTTCAATCCTTCTGAGTTATCCTCTATTTGTTCACCTTCAGCGGAAGCAGCCTCTGAAAAAAATGAATTCATAATTCTGTATGTATAAGACCAACTTAAGAGATGTTCTTCCGCCATCAGTTTGTTATTGGTGAAGTACTCATAGTCATAAAATTTTGACTGGCCGAAGGCAAGCGGCAGCGTTTTTAAGTATTTCAGGTCAACCTCAGAAATATCGATAAAAGCTAAAGAGTCATTCCGGGAATAAAGCCTCGGTTTTACAAATGGGAAGCCGGTATATAAATAATAATTCGGGCGGTATACATTCAAATTCCGCCAAAAATTTTCTATTTGAAGCCCAAATAAGACGATATCTAATTCGTAATCTACTCCTTCAGTTTTGTATCGCAAATAGGCTTGGGTCATATCGTAGCCACTTACCCCAAAATTGATTATTTCTGTAGAAACTCCTTTTTTTTGCAACTCATTTTCTAAGTGAAAAGCCAGTGATTCATCAAAATAAACATCATCGCTATGCATAAAAGAATCACCAAATAATCCGATTCTGATAACAGAGTCACTTTTTGCTCCAAATTCTTTAAAAGATCGTACGCCGTTAGAGTTCGATACATAAAGTGAATCACGGAATGTACCACGTTCTTTTATTCTCCAACCTAATGTGTCGTCCAACACAAAGTATTCTGATTTACTAATCTCGGATGTGAGTTCTTCCCAATATGTTTTATCCGGGGTTAATTGAAAAAAAGAATAAAAGCCCCTGGTGTCGCCTGAGAAATTAACATAGAGATGTAAAAGCGACTCGAGGATGATTAAAGAAACAAGAACTAAATAAATTAGATAAAGGATTTTTTTGAAGAAAGACTTCATCTAATGGTCGCGAATTAATAGAAGAATAGAACTGTGCGGGACAATAAGATACTTCTCGTTCTCAAATTCAATTTCAAAAGAACGGCTTTTCAGGAAAATGGCAAGATCGCCTTCATCAGCCTGCATTCCAATGTATTTTGTGTCTTCGGAAGCTTTCCAGGCTTCATCAACCTCGGGATTGGGAATCGGGTAACCCGGACCGGTTTTAAGGATATAACCGCTTTGGATTTCTTCTTTCTCTTTAACGGATGCAGGCAGCACTAAGCCGCTGCGGGTATGGGTTTCCATATCACGTGGCTTTATCAATACCCGGTCGCCTACTACCACAAACTTGTCAATAGAATTAAGATATTCCTGAATCATTGAATTTTTTTTAGCGAAGATACAAATTACGAACCTTTTCTGTTCAACCTCGTGTTATACTCTTAGTTCAAACAAATATTTTTAATAATGGATATGAATAACAAACTCTGTGTGATAACGGGAGCTAATTCCGGAATAGGTTTCGAAACAGCAAAAGAATTGGCAAAACAAGGCGCTTTTATTGTGATGGTGTGTAGGAATGAGGATAAAGCCGAGTCAGCTAAAAGGGAGATTTTGCAAGAAAGTCCGAGTAGTGGAATTGACATCATTATATGTGATTTTTCCATTCAGGATGAAATCAGAGCGGCTGCAGATAAGATAAAAACATCGTATGAAAAGATAGATGTGCTGATCAATAACCATGGTTTCATAGCTGGATCTTATAATGAAACCGTAGATGGTTTAGAGGAAACTTTCGGAGTAAATCACATTGGATATTTTCTGTTTACCAATTTGTTGTTGGATTCTGTTAAAGCTGCCGGAAATGCACGTATAATTAATGTTGCCTCAGATGCGCACAAAGGAGGAGAATTCAATCCGGATACCCTCCAATTAAAGGAAAATTACAGTTACTGGAAGGCATATCAGAACTCTAAATTATTCAATATTCTTTTCACCATCGAGCTAGCAGAACGCCTAAAAGGAGCCGGAATAACTGCTAATTGTCTGCATCCGGGTGTAATCAAATCAAATTTTGGTAGCAATAGCACCTTACTGATTCAAATATTTTGGAAGCTGGCGGCACCTTTTATGAAGTCGAATAAGCAGGGAGCACAAACAACGATTTATCTGGCTACTTCTGATGAGGTTGAAGAGGTAAATGGAGCATATTTCAAGAACAGCAAAGTTACAGCTCCGGCGGATCACGCCTTTGACAAAGAAGCTGCTGAAAAGCTTTGGGAGATTAGTGAAGAATTATGTGACATGAACTAGAGTTCCTGCTTAAAAATCCGCATAAAACCTTCTGTGGCTCTTCTGAAAATGCTACGTTTTTTCCACCTTCGGGGTAGCACTTTTTCTGAGTTGGAAAGATCTTCTTCATAATGCCCGGAAAGCTCTTTGTTGATCTTTTCATCAATCAGAACAAGATTAATTTCATCGTCTTTAAGCATAGAACGTTGATTGAAATTTCCTGAGCCGACGCAGCTAAGTTCGTCATCCACCAAAATGATCTTAGCATGAAGCATAGTTTTTGTGTAGTAAAAAACTTGTACACCTGCGCCTAATAGTTCCTCGAACGAATCCTCGGCTATTACTTTGGTTACTGGTTGATCGGTATGGTTTCCGGGAATCAGAATCCGAACGTCAATTCCGGATTCTGATGCAGAAGTAAGTAAGTCTATCATAGCACGATCCGGATTAAAATAAGCGGTACAAATCCAGATTCTTTTTTTAGCTAGTTTGATGAGCGATTGATATAGTAATACAATATCGCTCCATCGTACCGAAGAAGAGGTGCGAACGGTTTGAATTAAGGTAGCACCTTTTTCTTCTGATTGATCTTCTCCGACCACTTCCAGATTGAGATTATCATTTGCTTCAATCCAGTTTTCAATAAAAGCCGATTTAATTCCCGAAACTGCCGGGCCGGTTATTTTAAAATGGGTGTCTCTCCATTCAGAAGGATTTCGGGCATCACCTTCCCACTCTTCGGCTATTCCAACACCGCCGGTGAAAGCAACCTTATCATCACAAATCAAAATCTTGCGATGGGTCCGGTTATCCGTTTTCCAGATTTTCCATCGAATTAAAGGTCGGAACCAAATAACATTCACCCCGGATTCGCTCATCATGTCTACCAGCTTCTGCTCCATGGGCAGTGCACCGTACGCATCCAAAAGTACCCGTACAGTAACACCGTTTTGAGCTTTTTTCGATAATGCTTTAGCAAATTCAGTAGCTATATCTCCTTTCCAATAAACAAAGGTAAGAAAGTCGATGCTGGAGGTAGCTTCCTTTATAGCACCCAGCATGGCAGGAAAAATCCGATCACCATTTTTTAAAACAGAAACGGAATTCCCTTCAGAAAAGGGAATTCCGATCGTTTGTTCTAAAACTTTTTGACTATCCAATTATAGGAGTGCTAGGTTTTGGGTTTCTTTCCCATAATAAGCGAAACCACAAAAAGAACAACAAATACATAAAAGAAAATTTTTGCTATTCCTACGGCCGCTCCCGCAATTCCTCCAAATCCAAGTATGGCTGCAATTAATGCGACTACAAAAAAGGTAATACTCCATCTTAACATAATTTTCTCCTATTTAACTCTTGTAATTACGATTCCTGCCAGCATAACAATGGCAGAAACAAGAACGGGAACATAATCACCGGTACTTATTGCGACATCTGCTCCGAGGGCTTCAAATGATTCTGAATCCTGGAAATATTGGTATCCGAAATACAGAACACCTAATAATCCTCCTCCTGCTAAAATGCTTCCTATTGTTTTTTTCATAATGCGTGTGATTAGTTAGTATTTATATATATATAGAAAGGCGAAAAGAGCACTAATTGTTTCAATAATTAATAATCACAGATGTTCTGTAAAAAATTGTAGAGACTGCATCTCTCATAGCGGCATTTCGTTTAGGGTTGAAAAATCATGCTATGAGAAAAATATTACTAACTTTTTGCCTAACTACTTTTTCAATATTTGTATCCGCCCAGGAGTTTGATGCCACATCGGTGGTTACAGAGCTAGCAGATTTAATGAATCGAAACTATGTGTACCCTGAACATGGGGAAGCCATGTATACGTTACTGATCAACAAACTGAATAACGGGGAATACGATCAGTTTGAAACCAAAAAAGAGCTGGCCAGCGCGTTAGATGCTGACCTAAAGTCAGTTGTTTACGATAAACATATACGAGTGAGTTTTGATCGGGAGCGTGCAAACCGAATTCAAAACAGAGACCCAAATGGAGGCAGGGAACCCTTGGCGAATAGCGGGTTCGAGAAAGTAGAAATTCTAGAGCATAATATCGGATATCTTGATTTAAGAGGATTTGTTGACATTCGTTATGCGGAAGACGATGCAATACCGGCGATGGATAAACTCATTCAGGCGGATGCCATAATCTTTGATTTACGACAAAATGGTGGAGGATCTCCCTCTATGATTAGGTTCATATCCAGTTATATTTTCGGGGACGTACCAGTTCACTTAAATACGTTTTACTGGAGGCCCGGCGATAGCTATTCCGAAACCTGGACTAATCCCGAATTTGCTTCAGTACGAAAACCGGATATCCCTGTTTTTGTGCTTACCAGCGACTACACTTTCTCAGCTGCCGAGGAATTTACCTACAATTTGAAGCATACAAAACGGGCAACCATTGTGGGAGAAGTAACTGGGGGAGGCGCTCATCCGGGCGGTCCTTCTGTATTCGGTGATGGGTTTATTGTGAATATTCCAAGGGGTCGGGCTATCAACCCAATCACAAAAAAAAACTGGGAGGGTGTTGGAGTGGTGCCACATATTTTAACTTCCAGTGAAGATGCACTCGATAAAGCGATTGAACTTGCAGAAAAGGCTCTCAATAAGAACTAGCTAATCCTGAAAGTGGCGTGTTAGTACTTCACTCATATAGTCAAAAAATGGACGGATAGTTAAGAATGATTTAGTTACTTCGAAAACGAAATCCTCCGAAAAGACTTCCTTCTCAGTAAACTGCTTTGAGAAAATGTACCCCTTATGCCGGATCAAATCTATGTTGGGGTCGTCTTTTGCATATCCACGAGGAGCCGTTTTAACCGTTTCTCCTTCCAGTTCACCCCACACTTTTTTGAAGCCCGGGTTATTGATGATTTCCCGGAAAGGGTTGGCATCGTGGGATAACTCATCGCGAATAAGCTTAATGTCGTCTTTGTCAGGCTGCCAGAACCCTGCTGCTATAAAGGTTTTTCCCGGCTCAAAATGAATGTAATATCCTCCACGCAGCCATCGTGTAGCCCGCTTCAGGGAAGCGGCAAAATGAGTTTTATAGGGTGATTTATCTTTCGCAAAACGAACATCCCGGTAGATTCTGAACATCGCTTTCTTTCCAGAATCATTTTCAATGTTGTCTATCTTTTTCATCTCGGCTATTAAGGCGTCTATGAAATGGATAATGTTTTGATGAGCTTTCAGATAAATTGGTTTGTTCTCTGTAAACCACTCCCGGTTGTTATTCTTTTTAAGGTCTTCCAGAAATTGATAGGATTTTTTTTGTATCTGACTCATTTTAATTTCTTGCCCTCGCTTAAAAGTTGGATTGTTTTTTTGATTCTGTGCTTTCGGGTTTCTTCCTTTTTAGCATCATGAATCCACCCCACATATTCTCTTTTGTGACTGAAGGCAAGCTCATCAAAAAATTTCCTGACCTCTGGATTTAAATTAAATTCAGCAATCAAGTCATCAGGAGGAATTACCGTTTTAGTTTTGCGGTCTACCCCGGGAGGATCCTGCCCAAGTTTAGAGGGTTTCTTACGGTCCTTCTTTTTGACTAGTCGCATGCTCGACCAGTTTTCATTCATTGAAATCAACCGGACAGGCTCCATTCCAAACACCTTTAATGCATTCCAGGTAATATCCCGGTTTAGATCAGTTTCAATATCTCCGGATTTCTTCGGATAACTCAACCAAAGTTGACCGTCTTTTTTGGGGAGATCAGACGCTTGAGGAATCCATTTTTTTAGTTCTTCTTCACTCCGCGTGAATAAGATCACAGAGTCGTAATCCTGATCAGTAGCTGCATTAAACTCAACGCGAACCCCTTCAAAAAGAGGATGAATAGATGGGTTAGAGTTCATTAGTAAAACAGAAAACTCTTCTTTTATTTGAAGTTTTTTGAGCAGTGTGTTGTTCATTAAAGTCTATATAAACCATTTTTGTATTCCATGAAAGTGAACAATCCAAAGTTATCATTCAACATCTCCTTTCAATTTAAAATCTTTCTTCATTTATTAGCCGTGGTTTGCGGGAGCACACGTTCTTAAACAACCAAAATATGGATCACTAAACACATTGGAGACATGAAGAACAGAAAGTTAAGAATGGGCATGGTAGGTGGAGGAGTTGGCGCATTTATTGGCGCGGTTCATCGATTGGCTGCAAACCTGGATGGACAAATTGAATTAGTTTGCGGGGCATTCAGCAGTAGTCCCGAGAAGTCAAAGCTAACCGGCGAAGAGCTTTATTTAGATCCTACACGAGTGTATGGAAGCTTTAAAGAAATGATTGAAACCGAAGCGGGGCTTCCCGAGGATGTTCGGATGGATTTTGTTTCGATTGTTACTCCAAATCACGTACACGCCGACCCGGCACTAATGGCGCTTGAACATGGTTTCCCTGTAATTATTGATAAGCCACTTTGCTTCAATATGGAAGAAGCCTTTGCAATTCGTAATAAAGTGAAGGAGACAGGATTGCCATTCGCACTCACCCATACCTATACAGGTTATCCTATGGTGAAGGAAGCCAGACAACAAGTGAAGTCCGGGAAGTTCGGGGAAATCAGGAAAATTATGGTGGAATACCCACAAGGATGGTTAGCAGAGAAACTCGAAGATTCTGACCAAAAGCAGGCTGCCTGGAGAACCGATCCTAAACGTTCCGGGAAGAGCGGAGCTTACGGAGATATTGGAACCCATGCAGCTAATATGGCTGAGTATGTATCAGGATTAAAGGTCACTAAAGTGCTTTCTCAACTTACAAAGGTAGTTCCCGGTCGGTTATTGGATGACGATGCCAATGCTCTCCTCGAATTTGAAGGCGGGGTTCCGGGCGTGCTTTCTGTGTCGCAGGTTTCTGCGGGAGAAGAGAACGCCATCAAAGTAAGAGTATATGGCGAAAAGGGCGGAGTGATCTGGACTCAGCGTGACCCAAATAGCCTGATTGTAACCTGGGGAGATAAACCACACGAGACCTATCGAACCGGAACAGGTTATGTATCTGAAGCAGCGCAAGCGAATTCAAGAACACCGGCAGGACATCCCGAGGGATACTTGGAAGCATTCGCTAACATCTACCGGAATTTTGTGATGCATCTCAGAGCTCGGGCAGCAGGCGAAAAACATGACATGGAAATCTATGACTATCCGGATATTGACGAAGGAGTTCATGGGATGAGCATGGTGGATGCAGTAGTAGAATCTACCGAAAATGGAAATCTATGGACGGAAGTGAAATTTTAACTGTTAAGTGATTAATGCTGAATGTTTCATTTAACACTTTACATTTAGCATTCAAAATTGGAGAATTATGAAGACTATAAAAGGTCCCGCAATTTTTTTAGCTCAATTTATGGACGATACCGAGCCATTCAATAACCTTAAAAATATATGTGAATGGGCATCCGGATTAGGCTATAAAGCCGTTCAGATTCCGAGCTGGGATGCTCGTGTGATCGACTTAGAAAAAGCGGGAACAAGCAAAGACTATTGCGATGAAATAAAAGGCATTGCCAACGAAGCCGGAGTAGAAATTTCGGAACTTTCTACTCATTTGCAGGGACAGTTAGTTGCTGTGCATCCTGCTTTCGATACGATGTTTGATGGATTTGCTCCGGAACACCTTCACGGCAAACCAAAAGAAAGAACGGAATGGGCAAAACAACAGGTGAAGTGGGCAGCTACGGCGAGTAAACATTTTGGCATTGATGTAATGGCAAGTTTCTCCGGCGCCTTAGCGTGGCCGTTTGTGTATCCCTGGCCGCAGCGACCGGCTGGATTAATAGAAAATGCTTTCGAAGAATTAGCGAAACGTTGGATGCCTGTTTTAGATCATTGTAAAAACGAAGGTGTGGATGTATGCTATGAAATCCATCCCGGAGAAGATCTGCACGATGGGGTAACTTTTGAGCGTTTTCTTGAAGCAACAAATAATCATAGTGCGGTAAAGATGTTGTATGATCCGAGTCATTATGTGCTTCAGCAACTGGATTACTTACAACACATCGACTTTTATCACGAGCACATCCGCATGTTTCATGTAAAGGACGCAGAATTCAACCCAACTGGAAAATCAGGTGTTTATGGTGGATACCAGGGCTGGGCAGATCGCCCGGGAAGATTCCGTTCTTTAGGCGACGGTCAGGTTGATTTTGCAGCGATTTTCTCTAAGCTAAGTCAGTATGGGTTTGATGGCTGGGCCGTAATGGAATGGGAGTGCTGCATTAAATCACCGCAACAAGGGGCTGAAGAAGGTGCGCCTTTTATTGATGCCCATATTATCAACGTAACCGAAAAAGCCTTCGATGACTTTGCCGGTGGCGATGTGGATGAGGCAACCAATAAGAAGATTTTGGGGATTGATTAGTACAATTAATCAATGATCAATTAATTTTGGCTTGTCATTTCGAGCGAATGCGAGAAATCTAAAGAGTGAGTACCGAGAAAGGATTCTTTAGATTTCTCAGTAGCTATACTCCTTCGGAATGACAGGAGAAAAGTCCTGTTCGAGGCAGGACTGGGGTAGGAAGTGGTTATGAAGCAGCTCCGCCTTCTCTCTGATCAACACCCAAGTGCGCTGATCTTGTCCTTCTCCAAAAGAGGGACAGGCCCTCAAACCTTACTCTTCCTCCTTCAAAGGCCTTCTATTATCCTCCGAAACGGTATCAATGAGTTTGTTGTAGGGATCAATTCCGGCAGATTTAGGTTCTTCATCAACAGTGATGGTCAAAGTGGTTTCTATGGTATCGAATTTGTGTTTCTGGAGGTAGAGCACGGTTTCATTTCCATCCTCATCCACACCAAAAACTCCTACATCAATCCAGTCTTGAAGCGGAAGAGATTGAATTGGCTTCGAAAGTCCTTCTACTTCCAGAGCCAGACTGTCGCCGTAAGCATCTTTATAAATTCGTCTCCCTTGTGGACTGTTAGCATATTTAGAAGTCTGAACTGTCAAGCTGACTTCATACATGCCATCTTCGGTTTCTGTGAAGGTCGATTCTTTTACCTGGTTATCATACAACGTGATGGTTTCGAACATGTCATGGAGCAGGTATTTCAGAGAATCAGGCGTGGCTTCGTCCAAATAACTCAGGAACTCAGTAGAAGTGGTGTATGGTGCGTTTTGGAAAGCAACTGCATCAATATATCTGCTCAAAGCAGCATTCATATTCTCTTCTCCGATGTAATCACTCAAAGCATACAACACCAGCGAACCTTTGTTGTAGTGGATGTACGGTTGGTTTTCATTGTATAACAATGGTTTTTCTTTGATGCCCTCAGATGCACGTCCCAGCAGATAACTATCCAGCGCATCTTTCAGGAATACTCGCATCTGAGTTTCACCATGTTCTTTTTCCAGTACTTTAAGTGCACTGTACTCAGACATACTTTCTGACATCACCGTAGCGCCTTGAACATTGGCTCCAATTACCTGGTGCGCCCACCACTGGTGCGCCACCTCATGTGCAGTAATGTTGAACGGATAATCAACACCGGAGTCGTCTTCGTCATCAACCTGGGCGATAAAACCGATAGCCTCTGAGTATGGAATGGTATTCGCAAACGATTGAGCAAAGCCCCCGCTTGTTCGAGGAAATTCCAGAATTCTAACCTGTTTATGCTGGTATGGACTGAACTCTTCGGTATAATAATCTAAACCGCGCTTCACTCCACTGATCATACGATCAATATTGTAATCATGCTCGTTGTGATAATAGACTTCGATTGGCATGCCATTCCATTCATCTTTTGCTACTTCATACCTGGCGGAGATAAACGAATAGAAATTGAGCATTTTGGAATCCATTTTGTAATGGAAATATCGCCGACCATCTTCTTCCCATTCATCCTGAAGATACCCCGGGGCTATCGCAATTTGATCAGGAGAGGTGCTGATAGTGGTTTCAAAGTCAATCCAATCTGCATCGTAAGAAATGTAATTGTTTTGTAGCGAAGCACTGTCAGATTGAGGAGGCATCCGGTCTTTTGGAGGAAGTCCGAATTTCTCGCGGGATGATTCTCCGATAAGCTCGCTTTGAGGATTATATCCTATTCTTGGGAAAAGTCCGTTGTTGATGAACGTGCCATTTTCAAGGATCGGCGAGTTATTTCTCAGGATGGTATTAGGCTCATTCCAAACTTCAAAATTGAAGACTATTGAATCACCGGGTTGCAGAGCCTCGGCAAGCAGGAAGATGTCGTAGTTCATGGTATCGTCTTCCATCACCAGTTCGTAATCAGTCTCAAAACTGAAGACGGTCTCGCTGCTACTGTGATCGATGTGAATGGAGTCTATGGCAAAAGGAGTCTTGTTTTTAAGCACATACGTTCCCTTTGCCTTAAAATCTTTTGCCTCAGGATAGATATCGAGATTAATTTTTGCACTTGTTATTCTGGGTTGTGGAATGTGCTCATATTTCCCGTAAGTAATTTCCCATTGAGCTCTCAGAGCTTCCGCCTCTTTGGAAGAGATATACTCATTCTCAATATTGTTTACATAATAGATGTATCCTCCGATAAAGAAGAAAGAACCCAGAGAAAACATAAAAATAAGAGAGAGCAGTGGAGAGAATTCCTTCTTAGCATTTTGCCATCGTTGCTTAAACCGGTCGGTTATCCCTCTTCTAAAAAACATAATAGATACCACATAAAAGAAAACCCCCAGCATCAACCAGTAAATTTTATACACAAAATACGGAGCCAGAGAGCTTCCGTATCCATTCATATCAGAATATGGAGTTCCCGGAGCCTGGTTGTATTTAAATATATCCTGTTCAATACCTACTCCATCCAAAAACGTGATTCCTATCGAAATCAAAAGAAGGAGGAAAAATCCGATGTAGTAATTCTTGAACCAGGTGTGAACAAAAATTCCGAGTAGCGCCCAAATCACCACATGAATGAGCTGGATTCCGTAAAGATCAAACAGGTAGAGACCGAGCTCAAAATTGGAGTATCCACTATAAATTTGTACTCCTACTCCAACAAACATGATGGTACTAAGAAGGATGGCTTGCATTTTTACCACAGAGAAAAGGGTAGAGAGCAGCAACGCCCAGTTGGGGATGGGAGTAGCGTGCAGGAGTTGATCTACATTATAAGTTTGGCTTCTGTGTAGCAGAATTCCTGCGTATAGGAACGTTAGTAAATTGATGAACAGCCCGAAGAATGTGCCGGGAAGTTCGAGCATTTGCCAGGTTACCGGAAGGGTGTCCGTCCCAAAGATCTCGCCGCTGATGGTAATGGTAAGCAACGAAATTAATACTCCGATGATCGAAATAATAATGAATGGCCAGCCCTTAATGATGTAGAGCAAATCGGTATTAGAAATGCTCCAGGATAATTTTAAATGCTGAACAAAAGAGTGATCAAATTTTACTTTCGGAAGCTGTACCGCCATAATACTACCGAAGTTTTTCTTCAGAACGGCTTCTCCCTTCTTTCGGAAAAAGCTAAAAGAAAATGCTTGTTGACTAAAACTGAAGGTTCGGTACACAAAGCCAAAAACAAGTAACCCAATACCGGTCCAAAGCAAACGGTTATAGATTATGATCGGGCCAAATGGGAGTGGGTTTTCATTTTGTTCATACACCGACCAATACTCTGTGTAATATTGATTTGCTGCTGCTCCGAAAGGGTCAAGCATTGCCGAGAAAATTTTATTATCGAGACCGGAAGTAAGATTGCTGGCAACTATTTGGAGCAGAATCAGGGTAAGCACAGTGATAAAACCTACACTCACACTTCTTGAAAAAGTAACCACAGCGAAGACAATCGCCCCATAAAAAAACAGGTTTGGTATAATGTAGATGATGAAAGACTGGATATAATTCATCAATTCGAAGGGTCCCAGCAAGTCAGGGTTTGTCCCCGGCATCACGCTTCCAATCATAATTCCAATCGCTGCAAAAACCACGATAAAAAGAGCGATTACCAATCCACTGAAGAACTTTGCAAGCAGGTATTCCCATTTCCTGAACGGGTAGGAAAAGGTGATGGAATACATCTCATATTTAAAGTCTTTGTAGATGGTTCCACCAACAATGGAAGGGAGCAGAAAATAAATGAACAATATCATTTCGTTCAACAAAGCATTTATAGCCGATGCGGAGTTAACAATAGTGACAGAGTTAATGGCTACAGTGATACCTTCAAAAATACCGGCTGCCGCAGCCATAGTAAAAGTGGCAAACATGAAAATAATTCCACCGTACACATAAAATAGCGGCCTCTTGAACCAAGCCCTGATTTCGTATACAAAAATATTCAGAAACATCTTATCCCTCTGTAGTTAAGACGTTTTCACCCTCATGTAGTGTCACAAAATAGACATCTTCCAGTTCGGGGATTTTAGGGGTGAAGCTTTCATCAGGGCGTTCGAGGCTGTGTACCCGAATATTTAGGCTGTTATCCTCATTGAAGTTAGAAGAAATCACATTGAAGCTTGCTTCATAGCTATCGAGTTCCTCCCGTGGGATATCTTTAGTCCAGATTTGACCCGATAAACTTTGAGTAGCTTCTCTCGGTGTTTGATGGGAAAGTATTTTTCCGCCGTTCAAAATGGCCATATCGGTGCAAAGCTCTTTCACATCATCCACAATATGCGTAGAGAAAATCACAATATTATTGGTTCCAATTTCCCGAAGTACATTCAGGAATCGTTGCCGTTCTGCCGGATCAAGCCCAGCGGTAGGTTCGTCTACAATGATAAGTTTAGGGTCGTTAAGCAGTAGTTGGGCAATCCCGAAACGCTGCTTCATCCCTCCTGAATATCCGGCTACATGTTTTCTGCGGACTTCATACAGGTTTGTTACTTCCAGCGCAGCTGTAACAATCTTTTTTCGATCGGTTTTATCTGATATCCCTTTAAGCTTTGCGAAGTAATCCAACAAATCTTCGGCACTCATTTTCGGGTATACACCAAACGATTGTGGTAAATAGCCAAGTAATTTCCGAAGTGAGATCTGATCGCTAAGGATATCAAGATCATCTAAAAAAGCAGTTCCACTATCGGGAGCTTGAAGGGTGGCAATCGTTCTCATTAACGTTGATTTACCGGCACCGTTAGGTCCAAGCAAGCCAAACATCCCGGCTTCAATTTCGATGGATACATCATCAAGGGCTTTTACCCCGTTTTTGTAAGTCTTGGAAATATTAGATAGTGAAAGCTTCATAAGTAGTTAGTTTTTTGTCCGGGTAACATTGCATCCAACGATACTGCATTAGTTACAAAATCGCACGGATTATTACAGGTCAATTAAGAATTAGGAATGATCCAATTAGGAGTAAAAAGGTGATCCAAGATTCTCACTTTTTGCCAATGTTTCCAGAATAATTTTTGAGTAGATGATTTTAAATCCCCGCTTTTCACCGATCGTACATTTTCAGATTCTTCCGAAGGGATGCCTTTGGCGTAGAATAACAAAGGGGATATTTTCTTATCGGAATGTTAAAACCCAAACACACTTCGAATGCCTACTAGAAAAGCATCTTCAATATCCGGAGCCTGGTTTGGGTGTTGGATGTACTGCGTATCAAACTGGAAGCTGACATGTTCGGAGATGCTCATTAAGTACGTAAGTTCAATGTTTAACTCATTCCGCGAAAAATCATTTCCCCGACGTTCTTCAACTAATACAAAATCATCGCTATTGATGGGTAACGCTACCGCCAATCCAAGCATGTCATCAAATCTGTTTTTGAACAAGCCGGAATAATTTAGTCCTGCTCCCAAATAATAATTGAAACGATTGATATCCCGGTTAGCTGCTCCTGCTCTTCCAAAAAAGGAGAATCCATTTTGCAGCGTAATTTCTCCAAAGGCATATACCCCATGGTCTGATTCCGACTCATCAAGCCAGCCGGTTCGTTCTTCGGTATACTTCCACCCACCTAAAACCAGACGAAAAGGAGTGTCCCTATTTATACCTCTGCCCAATAGTGCTTCGGTATTTTCTCCCGGTTTTGATACCGAGATCTCCGAAACCAACAAAGCACCTTCACTTTCCCTTAAATACACCGAAGTACCCTTTGTGTTTGTCGGATCGGAAGGAACAGCATCAAGTACAGCAAACTTAAAAACGATCCCTTTGACTGGGTTTATTTTAAGCCGGGCGGCTAAAGAGGTTAATGGAAAAATCGAAGGACCGGTTATCCCGGAAGAAGAAAATGCTCTTCCGATACCATGCGAACTGTTAATGAATAAACTGCCGGTATTAATAACATCAAATTCCGAATTCAGATTATACAGGCCAAATAGCACAGAGCTTTTGATTGACTGCATTGGCTTATTAATCCACGCCTCATATAATCTCCACGAATTCAGGGCATCAATATTGGAAACGGTTTGGATATCGCCAACGATTTCAGAGATACTTTTTCCCTGATTTCCCAACCCATAGAAAAAGAAGTTTGCTCCCTTAATATCAAAACCAGCTTTAACATCGATGTTATCCATATACCGAACCCCGGTTTCAAGTCCACCGGATAGGTTGGCATACACATCCCCGGAATAAGTAAAACTAGTTTGCAGGTTTCGTAGGAGAGGCTCCTGAGCCTGACCTCGGAAAGAAATCATCAACAGAAAAAAAAGAGGTATTTTTTTAAGCATGAATTCAGTCAAATTTTCCACACACCAGGGCTTTTTTCACTCCGGGTGCTAAGTAATCAAGCCCACGAATGAACTGATCTTCTCCCAGAAGAATTTCTGCAATTTGTCCGCTGTATTTGATGGCAGTTTCACGCATAAAACCCATCATGGGCCATCCCCAAAGAGCTGAGAATAAAACCCCATCCTCCTCAAAGTAAGGATCGGTGAGGTAGGTGCATTCAATTACGTTCTCTACCGCGCTTCGGTTGGTAGCACTACCACCTACTAAGTCTATGACTACCGTGCCATTTTCAAGGAGTGATTTAGCGTGTTCGCGGGTAACCAAATAATTCACACCGCGGAGATGTGGAGGTTGTTCGGCTCCATTGATAATTAAGTCAGCATTTTCCAGATACGCTTCGATTACACCTTTCTTAGTTTGAGCTTTTCCGAGTACCCGAATCGATCTCACCCCGGCATCATAACATTCATGGATGGCACCCATTCCAACATTTCCATAACCTAAAACAGTCGCAGTAACTTCAGATGCCGCTTTTCTTTTTGGGCTGGTTTCACTCAGCAGTTTCAGTCCATATCGTGCACCTGCACGGCCGGTTTCATGTAACGCTTCAATTTTACGCTTCCCAAATTCCGGGGCTGGATTTACATGTCGGTAATATTTTAATGCCTCACGACCATGATCTTCTACAAATGGTTGAACGTCATACAATCGGGCTCCTGTTTCTTTCAGGTTATCAACCAGACTGTGATCATCTTTTAAGAATCCAGAATCGAATACGATAATCGAGTTGTAAGTAAGTTCCCCAAGTTCTGCAATGGAAACGTCCACAGGGTGAAGAGTAAGGCTTGCAGGCGTATGATTCATCAATCGGCGAATAACCCCGCTCATGCGCTCGTTATAACCAATCACGTGGAACTCATCCATGTCAACACCGGCACGGCGCAGGTCAATCTCCACACAGTTATCTGCGGCCATAAGTCCCAAGACTAATTCCTTCGGGAGTTTTTCAGGCGACTGAACCACATATTCCATCGCTACTACATTGATCTTATGCTTCTCAAGTAATTTTGCTCGCTCTGGAAATGAGCTGAAATGCGCCATACAAAACAAAGTACACCCGGGCTTCATCAAAGGAATGCTTTGCATGGCAGGTCCTTTGAATTTAATGACAAGATCTTTGTCTTGGTATAGTTCTTTATTGGATTGAAGAGATGCGCCGGCGGTTAGATATTCTTCATCAGAAAAACCAACTCCTTCCCCTGCTCCATATTCAACAAATACTTCGCAGCCATAATCCACGAGTTTCTTTACATCTTCGGGGATGAGTGCCACCCGGTTCTCTAAAGCTCCCGGATTTTCAGGAGATTCAATTTCTTTGGCCAGGCCTATAACTTTATACATGTACCCTGATGCTCAATTCTTTAAAATTTCGATTGCAGTACTTACTTCAGAACTTACCGTAAAGTTATTTTTCAAAAGCTGTTCCTTAGTGTTCTCCATAACTTGGGTTTTTACATCTCCCAAACTCGAGAATTCTGAAAAGGTATTTATCCAGAAAAAGATTTCCAATTCAATATAGTTAGCCGTGAAGTTAGCGACTTGAATATTAGGGGCAGGATCGCTTAAAACTCCATTTATTTTTTTGATTGTTTCTAAAATGAGTTTTCGGGCATCTCTGGAGTCATCCCTGAAATCTATGCCGATCGTAAATTTACCCCTGCGCAGCCCATCTTTTGTGTAATTATAAAGTGGATTTTTGAAGATGTTCGCACTTGGTATAAAAATATCAATTCCGTCACCCGCCCGCACATGTACATCTCTGATGTTGATGGTTTTCACGATTCCCAGAATTCCATTGCTCTCGATCAAATCCCCAACATCAAAAGCTCTGCTAAATGACATGAAAAGTCCTGCTAATAAATTCTCTCCGATTTCACGGAAAGCAAAACCCAGCACCACAGTAAGTATACCACCTGCAGCCAGTAAACCTGAAGCAGCTTTTGTCAAGCCCATGAGATGGAGCGAGATGATAATCCCAACAAGGTAGAAAACCCATCGTGTGAACCTTCTTATGAGAAGGATTCTTTTTGGAGATGTGCTCGTGCGTTCAAGGATTTTTTTTGCTCCTCTCCCGGCAGTAAGCCCGATAAAAATAAAGAGAGTCAGGATAATTAGTCCAAGCAGTATCTCGGGTGCAGATTCTTTAATTGATAGAAAAAAGCCTTCAAAACTTTGAGTTATTTCATTCATTGATGAATCGTATTAATTTGAAAATAAAGGAGGGTGTTTTTTATGATGGTTGGTTGCTTCCTGATACGCTTTTGCAACAGAAAGTACCGTAGCTTCATCAAACAAATCTCCCATAAAAGTGATGCTAGTTGGTCTTCCGTTCTCATCAAAACCATTAGGTAGTACAACCGTTGGGTGACTGGTTAAATTTGTGGTAACCAAGTTACTGTTTCCGAAAGAAGGTGTAATATAAACATCTACGGTCTGCATAAGTTTATCCATTTCCTGGATAAGTTGGTACCGAGCCCTGTTTGCATTTATATATTCAACCGCTGGTGTAAAACGAGCTGATCTGAATCGGTTAGGCCATGCATTGGGGGTCTGCCGTACCAGCATGTCATCGTCATTCGATAAGGTAAGTTGATCAAAAGCTGCTGCTGCCTCAGAAGCTAAGATGATTCGTAAAGCATTCACATTAACATCAGGAAGTTCAATAGGAATCAACTCAACGCCAAGATTTCTTAGCACGTCTAAAACCAAGCTATCTTGTTTTTTTGTTCGATAGTCCCTTTCAAAAGCTGATTTCAGGTAACCAATTTTTAACGATTTGATGTCTAGCTCAGCATTATAGTTAAAAGGTAAATCGATAATTGTTTGGTCAACTCCATCGGGACCGTAAATCGCGTTGAACACCAATGCAAGATCTTCCACATTACGGGTAATCGGGCCGATTTTATCCATCGTCCAGCTCAGCGCCATAGCTCCATGTCTGCTTACACGACCATAAGTAGGTCGGAGCCCGGTAGCTCCGTTTCTGTTTGATGGTGAAACAATAGACCCCAGTGTTTCGGTACCGATGGCGAAAGGGAAAAGTCCTGCAGAGGTTCCTGAAGCAGAACCAGCGGAAGAACCGCTTGATCCCTGATCTAAATCCCATGGATTTCTGGTGCGTCCGCCAAACCAGACATCACCTGATGCCAGCGCTCCAAGAGTTGTCTTTGCAATTAAAACTGCCCCGGCTTCATCCAGTTTTTGAATTACAGTTGCAGTTTCATCAATCACCTGATCTTTAAATGGAGTAGCGCCCCAGGTAGTTTTATAACCTTCTACGGCAAACAAGTCTTTAGCACCATAAGGTATTCCATGCAGTGGCCCCCGGTACATTCCTCTGGCCAGTTCCTCATCCATTTTTCCAGCCTGTTCTAATGCTCGCTCTCTGGTAACCGTTACAATCGCGTGGAGCTGAGGGTCATACTCTTCAATTCTGGAAAGAAAAAACTCTGTGAGTTCAACAGAAGTAAGCTTCTTTTCTTTGATAAGAGAAGAAAGTTTGGCAACAGAGTAGAAAGCCAGATCATCTCTATTCTGTGGAAGCTCTACGTTTTCCGGAAGATCCCATTTTATATCATGCTGAGCCGTCTCAAAATTTTTACCAACAGGAACCGGATTAAAGACCAATGCCGGAGGAACGGAATTATCCAGTTTCATTTCTCTTATTGTCTGGAGTCTGTTGCGTGTACTTTCCAGGCTACTAATCATGGAGTCAGCTTCTGCAGCAGTAAATTCAAGCCCAATAATAGTCGATGCTTTAGTAATGACGGCTTTAGTAATTGGGGCATCAGAGTTTTTCAACAGGGTAAATGCAGAAATAAAGCCTAGTGTGATCCCTAAAAGAAAAAGTATAATTTTTTTATTCATGGTAGCGCGAGGTTTTGAAGGTGATTTCTCAAATCGAAAAGTAAATTATTGAAATAATCATTCATTAATCCAAATTAAGGGAGGAATAAGAGATAATTATATAGCATAAGATTTGGTATTGACTCGAATAAAGGAGACCTTTAGATGCAAGTTAAAGGTCAGGAATCGGTAACTCAGTACAGTATTTGTTTTCCCTTCTCTAGTTTGTTTAACTAAATTTTTAACCCTACAGCCGAATTGATTACAAAGCACAGTTTACTATGTGCTTTCCACTGTACCTGCAGGGCCCAATACACATATTTTTATATAATGGAATACGGTAAAGTAAAATGGTTTGATACTGAAAAAGGATTTGGATTTATCAAGCCGGACAATGGTGGCAAAGATGTATTTGTACACCGAAATAACATCGAAAACTTAGGCTTTGAAGAAAGTCTTCAGGATGGCGAAGAAGTAGAGTTTACTATTTCTGAGACTCCAAAAGGCTTGAGTGCTGTTGATGTTTACAGACTTCAATAAGCAAATTGCTTAGAGATTAAAGCCACGCCTAACAGCGTGGCTTTTTTTGTTTAAGATCGTGTTTCAAAGTTTGGATTCTGAATTATACCAAGCAGATTTCCAAATGGATCAATCACAGTAGCCACGTACACTTCCCCTCCTACATGCATGATTTCTTCATCGGGTTGGGCTCCCAGATCCATAAGTTTTTTCCATGCATCTTTTATATTACCTACGCCCCAATAGACAATACTACCCTGACTTCCTGGTTTGCGATCAGGTTGAAGTCCGAGTTCGTATCCCCCAATATCAAAACCTACATAGTACGATTCATCGAAATACGGGTCTTCTCCGGTGATCTGGGTGTACCAATTTTTAGCCTTTTCAATATCAGGAGCTGGATATATAACAGTTCTTAAGCCTTTTAGCATAGAAACAGATAAATTTCAGGTTGCCTGAATGTAGATAAAATCTATTCACAAAAAGGCATAAAAAAAGCCTCAACGGTTTCAACCGATTGAGGCTTGGGGTACAGAATAAAAATGCTTATAAATAATTGATGGTAGTGGTCAAATCTCCCTGATAATGACCGTGCATGTGTTGAGTTGATGGAAGTTCAACAGATGCTTTTAAAATTATACGATGTTTCCCATTTCTGGCCTGATGCTCACTTTCAGAAATAAATTCAATTTGATCTCCAAATTCATTTTTGAGAATAATTTTTTCTTTTACTTCAACGTCAGAGTCAAGATGCCTGGGAGTTGTAAACTCAAAGCTGCTTATAGCTTGATTTCCTTCATTCACATCCACATCAATAGCTTTAACATGATTAAGAGTAACGCCGCTTAGAATTGTTGCAGAAATTCTCATTGTAGCAGTGGCCGTTTTCTGAGCAAAAGCATTTAAGCTAAATAGAAGAACGAAAATTAATATGTAGAAGAGTTTTTGCATGCAGTTTTTTATCCGGGAGCAATATATTATAAAATATTAACATTAGAAAATTTTAATATTAAGAATTTGCAATATTTTTTTATTTCTTAATCACCTTGTTTGCAAAAGACTTGTGTGAAAGGATTGATGGTGTATAATTTTCTAAGTGCCAGTGAGTAAAGATTCTTTTCAGTAATCTCTATTTTTTAAGGTGTTTAAATAGAAAGGCCTTTACTATTTAGATAAGAAAGAGGCGTAGGAATGATGTTTTAGAGAGATAAGGCAAAAAAAGGTGCTGATTTAAAAACAGCACCTTTTTTAGTCGAGGCGACAGGATTTGAACCTGCGACCCCTCGGCCCCCAGCCGAGTGCGCTACCGGACTACGCCACGCCTCGTTGACTAAAAGATACTATGAAATCACGGGTAAACTCAATGTGTATCAACAAAGATTCTTCTAAACGGATTGACAGAGCTCTACCAAAACGCCACAATTATCTTTCGGATGAATAAAGGCTACCAATTTATTGTCAGCTCCTTTTTTGGGTTGTTCGTTCAGAACAGTAAATCCTTCTTCCCTCAATCGTTCCAGTTCTGCACGGATATTTTCAACTTCAAATGCTACGTGATGGAGTCCTTCTCCTTTCTTCTCTACGTATTTTGCAATTACTGAGTCTGAAGAAGTAGCTCCTAATAACTCAACTTTAGATTCTCCGGTTTCAAAAAAAGCTGTTTCTACTTTTTCCGACTCAACAATCTCCCTTTTATTACAGGTTGAATTAAGAATGGTTTCGTATGTGGAAATAGCTGATTCTAAATCTCTCACTGCTATTCCTATATGATCGATATGCATGATTGGTTGAATTAAGGCAGATTAAAAGTGAGGTATTTCGTACTATCAGGCGCACGAAATATACAGCTGAACTTATCAAATCTTACTACCTGATGAAAAAAATTTCCTTATTACTTTTGCTGATTACTGTAACCCTGGCATGTAATAAATCCGACGAAAGCGAACCTGAAACCGATCAAATAGCCATAATACGTACAGACTTCGGAGATATGTATGTTCTTCTTTATGACGAAACGCCACTTCATAAAGAGAATTTCCTGAAACTTGCCAAAGAGGGTTTTTACGATAGTACCACTTTCCATAGGGTAATTGAAGGTTTTATGATTCAGGGTGGAGACCCAAACTCAAAAGACGACATTCCCTTTAATGATGGTCAGGGTGGGCCGGGTTATACCATTGATGCAGAGTTCAACTCAAAATTTATTCATAAAAAAGGTGCTCTTGCGGCGGCACGTCTGGGAGACCAACAAAACCCGGATAGAAAATCCAGCGGTTCTCAGTTCTACATCGTTCACGGTCAAATTTTTCCAAGCCTTCAGTTAGATCAGATTCTTGGAAATGCCAACAATGCAGAGCGCCAGAATATGATTCGTAAATATGTTCAGGCTCCTGAGAATATGAGTGTACTGCAGGCTCTACAGGAAAATCAAAGGGCGGGAAGAATCGATAGTGTTCAGGCAATTATCGAGCGAATAGAACCACTCGCTACCGAAGGGTTCATTCCAAGAACATACACTACAGATCAACGAGAGATTTATAACAGCCTGGGTGGATATGCCCCTTTAGATGGAAGCTACACTGTTTTTGGGGAGGTTATTAAAGGGGTCTCCGTGATAGACTCAATTGCTGTGAAGCAAACCGGTCAGGCAGACCGACCCTTGGAAAAAATCATGATGGAAGTACGAGTTGAAGAAATGAAAAAAGAAGCCATTACCAAGGAGTTTGGTTATTCCTATAATTAAGGCTCATGAATCTAAACCGGCTTTATATTATTCTTTTTGCATTGGTCGTCTGTACGGGGTGTAATAGGAATAATGAAAGAGTCCATTTCTTTCTGGATGGATACCCGGAGCTTTTTTTTGTAAATAATGATGGAAATCCCGTTCCCACAAGTTTTTTTGTACAGCATATTAACCAAAACGGGATGTCGGTATATCAGGTTCAGGACACTTCATTAACTTTAGTGTACCGAAAATCCAGAGAACCTTACACCGGATTTATTAGGATTTACCACTGGGATATATACAACATTGAAGGGATTTTTGAAGAAGGCAAAGTAAAACGGCTTAGGTACTGGCATCCAAACCGGCAGCTGGCGATGGATGCTGATTTTACGACCGGAGTAGGAAATGTGTGGACCTTCTCAGGACAATTATCTGTGAGCTGGGACAGGGAAGAGGTGCAAACCAGAAATCATCTTACAGGCAAAATTAAATCGATCAGTAATGACAGTATCAGCTACTATTTTGATTTCGAGGGAGAACTGGATTACTACACTACGCGAAACGATTCTGTTTACTACCAATATTATGGGGATGGTTCCCCACGCTTTCAGCTACCTATATGGCATAACGGAACCCGTGAAGGAATAGTAAAAAGATGGCATTCAAACGGACAGTTACAGGCGGTAGGGCAATACCTGAACGGAGTTGAATCAGGAACCTGGATTGAATACGACTCACTAGGAAATGAGGTGGAACGAATTGAGTATGATTGAGTAAATGTTTTGGTTTTGCATTGTCAACCGGGCATATATTTTATACTGTACAAATAAGTAAGTTCTATTATGAAACTATCATTGCCATCTCTTGATCAGGTCGGAGCCGATTTGTTTCGTATATATAAACGGTTTCCGGTCGTAATATTTGTATCTGTGATCGGCAGTGTTTCTGCTATATGGCTAGCAGAGTTATCATATGCTGAGCAGGATAACCATCCGGGAATACTTGCACTGGCATTTTGCAGTGGGTTAGGTATTTCGTTTTTATTTGGTCTGGCAACATTTCTAGAGCAAAAGAACTGGAGTGCCATTGCTAAATACGGAATTCAATTCTCAGGATTGCTTCTTATGGCTCTTTATTGGATTCTTTTGGGAGATAAGATGATGGAAGGTCCTTCGGAAGTATGGTATCGGTTTTTTCTGTTTGCATTGGCTTCACACCTTTTTGTGGCTTTTGCTCCTTTTTTGAATTCGGGGAACGTTGATCAGTTCTGGGAATACAATAAAACACTCTTTCTCAGGATTTTACTTTCGGCATTATATTCAGGTGTACTCTTTGTTGGCTTAAGTGTCGCATTGCTGGCACTCGATAATTTGTTGGATTTAGATGTAGATGGTGAAACCTATTTCCAGCTATTTCTTTTTCTGGGAGGGATTTTTAACACCTGGTTTTTCTTAACAGGCGTACCTGAAAAAGATGCTATTCAGGAAAAAGAAACTACGTACCCAAAAGGTCTCCGGGTATTTGTCCAGTATGTACTCATTCCATTGGTCACGGTATATATTGTAATTTTATATCTTTATCTGGGGAAAATCATTCTGCAATGGGAGCTGCCCAATGGCTGGGTTTCAAATCTGGTACTTACTTTTTCTATAGCCGGTATTCTTTCGCTTTTACTGCTTTACCCGATTCGGAATAGCAAAGAGTATGAATGGATTCATATTTATTCGAAGGGCTATTACCTGGCGCTGATTCCATTAATTGGTTTGCTCATGTTTTCGATCTGGGTTCGTATCTCAGAATATGGGGCAACCATTAACCGATACTTTGTGGCTACACTGGGAGTCTGGCTAACCGGAATTGTGATCTACTTCATTATTAGCAAAACCAAAAGCATTAAAGTGATTCCGGTTTCCTTGTGTCTTATTGCACTCGGAGTTTCCTTCGGCCCAATGGGAGCTTTTACAGTGTCAGAGAGAAGTCAGTTGGGAAGATTTGAGGAGATGTTATCGAGGAATAATTTATTGAATCAGGAATTCAGGTTTCAGAAATCAGAAACCGAAGTTTCTTTTGAAGACAGAAAAGAGTTGAGTTCTATAGTTTCATATATAACAGAATCACATGGAGCGAGTCTGTTCGAATCTTATTTTGAAGATTTCTCAGATTCAGTGGATAATCCTCAGGAAGTATTCGACTTGATGGGACTTACTTATGTTGTAAGATGGGCAAACATAGATCATGAAATGAATACCTATTATTTCTCAAGTAAAAATACATGGGCAGGAGATATATCAGGGTTTGATGTGTATTTAAATAATATCATTCTAAATCCTTCAACAAATACTCAGACTGAAATTGAATCAGGCGAAAAAACCTGGATTATATCTATGGATAAAGAGAAAAATAGATATACTGTCAGAGAGGAAAGCTCTCAAAAAGAAATTAATATTGATGTGACACCAATCATTATTAAGCTGCAACAAAAAAGCATAAATTTTGAAGATAATTATTCTATTCCAATTTCAGAGTTGGCTTTCGATTTTGAAAATGTGGATTTAATGACCCGATTATATGTGAATACTATTTCCGGATCATTTAACTTCGATACCACAGTGTCCAATATTACTACTGATATTCTTATCAAAATAAAATAAATGAAACACCACCCCATTAAAACTCAACGAATCTATCCATTCTGGATTAAGACTTAAAAGAGTCACATTCACTGTTGATTTAGTACCTTTAAGTTAAATTAATTAAAAAGTCATCTTTTGAGACAAAAACTCATAATTATAACGCTCACTTTGTTACCCTGTATCGTTTTTGGTGGGGATAGTACTATTGAGTTTCAGGAAATTAATACCAAACCAGATAGTATAGATTTTGGATCGATCACAACGAGTGACACCTTAATTCAAGAAGTATTAATCTATAATGATACAGAAAGTGTTTTCAATATTGATTCGGTGAAAACAGAGAGTTCATTTTTTTGGGTTAGAGGGTTAACCGAAGAAACAATAAAAGATTCTTTAATCGTTGGTAATGATTCTTTGAAGCTTGTTGTCTATTTTAAATCTGAGGAACCCGGTGATTATATAGATACCCTTACAATTTACACCACTTCCAATAATGTAAGTATCAGTTTAAGTGCTAAAAGGGTATTGCCTGCTAAAATTGGAGCTCCTACGGGGTCAAGTTATTTCTACACTATAGCAACAGGTGATTCAGTTTTAGGCGAACTAGGTATCTGGAATTCTGGTGGGACTAACCTAGAATACTCTATGGGAATTACCTCCACACCGTTGCCTGAAGAACCCAGCTATTATGGGGTTAGAGAAGCCTATTTTCCTGAGTCGGGTGAGAATGTTGACCTTATCTTACAAATCTCAAAAAATACTGGTTTGGTTTTGGATACAGTTTTTATTGTAGTTGATAACTCAGTTACGATCGATGCCCTTGCTCAAAAAGGAGAGGAACTATATTTCAACCATCCGGAGGACCGAAACAAAATTTCTGTTCTAAATCTCAGAAAAGGAATAATAGATAGGGAATTGGAACTGGGTTTCGCTCAAGACACGGAGAATTATATAAGTTCTCTTGCCCATTCTGGAAAAAAGTTGTTCATGGTATTCTATAGTAAAGATGAGAAGATTGAATATCTGGTTGAGGTAGATGAAAACACAGGAGGATTTACGGATACATTATCATATTCGAACAATGAGCTCACCAATATAGCTTCTGTTTCTGTAAATCCACTTAAGGAACTTTTATATACAACAGATCACACTTCAAGTGTGGTTAAAGCTTTTGATTTAAATACAAATACGGAATTAGATACATTAGTATCAGGAGAAGGCTTCTATCTATACAACCTCAGTTACTCTGTAAAAAGCAATACTATTCTGGCCTTAGGTAACAGAGGTCCATATTCTTTTTTCGAATTCGATGCGGAAAATGGTGAATTAATAAGGGAATTTGAGTACCCGGAATATTTTTTTGCCGATATAACAGCTAATGAGTCTTCATATGTTGACTACTTTGAGATTATCTCAGAAAACAAAAAAGGAATAATTACTCCTGATTCGGTTGTATTTATTCAATTCAAGGTTAAAGCATTGAAGAAGCTTGAACTGGGATTGTACAATTCTGAGATCATATTAGAGTCTAATGATGTGGAAAATTCCCGAATTATAATTCCGTTGACAATGAGTGTGGTGGGAAGTCCTAAAATCGAAGTAAGTCAAAGTTTTTTCGATCTTGTGTTTGAAAAAGAAGATTCTTTGCTTTTAAGTTTTGATGTCACGAATACCGGGTTGTCAACGCTGGAGTACCAAACAAGCATACATACAAAAAAGGCAGGAGAAGAAGTTACTTTTTATACGGCTGAAGTAGATGACAACACCAACATAATTGAGTATTCATTATCCGGAGGGACTATCCTTATGAAGGATACCCTTTATTCCAGACCATTTGGAGCATGGGGTATAAGAGGAATGAGTTTGTATAAAAATGAGCTGTTTTTTATTGATGACAAGGACGACTTCGAGATTCTGAAAATTGATGTTAACAACTATGAGATAACAGGAAAAACGGAATTTGTGGGGTATCCTGAGGTGCTTTCTCTGGCTCATTATAATAGCCAGTTGCTTTCCTTAAACTTTGATCATGAAAGAAACCAACAGTCAGTGATTTCTGTAAGTCTTAGGCATGCAGAATTCAGAGATACACTCGCAAGAAATTCGGAATTCGGTAATATTCAAATTCATTCTTTTTCGGTAAACCCGGAAAGAAATGAGTTATATGTGCTATCTGGTTCTTCTATTCACATTAAAAACCTCATGAATGGCGAAACACGCGAGCTTATTCCAGAAAATGTAAACCTGAGATTTCATCATTCCGGATATTCTTATACAGAAGATAAACTTTATGTGTCTGGGTATGATCTCACCAAACCGGAAGGCGAAAACCTGGGTATTTTTGTAATCGACCCTAATGTAACTGATGAGATAGAATTCATTAGTTTTCATCATGAAGTTGGTGCACTTGTTTTCGATGAAACGGGCATTCCGCCATTTATTGAAGATTTTTGGGAGTCAGGAGGGAGTATGTCGCCCGGATATTCTCAGGAAGTTACTTTTGAAGTAGATGCTACTCAATTACCAGCGGGGGAGTACTATGCAGAACTTAAAGTAACCTCAAATGATCCCGAAAAGAGAGAATTAAAAATTCCAATAAATCTCACTATTGTAGAACCGTCTATTATTTCAATAGAGTCGGGACAACTTGAATTTACTGTTGAACAGGGAGATTCTGCTTATGGCAGTATAAGTATCAGCAATACAGGAGGAAGAGACCTTATTTACAGAGGAGAATTCCGGGGTACTGTAAGGGAGCAACGGCCTGGTGAGGAAACGGACTTTTTTTATGCATCTATTACAAGTCAACTGGAATCTGATGAGGGTTCGTATATCATCAAAAAGTCATACAGTACGGGAGAAGTATTGGATACACTTTACACTGTTTCGCACGATATAGATTTCATCAGAGCACTTGCTGTTAATGGAAACCACCTATATTTCAATAATCCTGCGAATGGAAAAGAAATTTTAGTTTTTGATATAGCGGAAAAAGCTATAAGAAAGAAGATTTCAATAAACGCAGATATTAATACAGAAATTGGTGGGCCAGTTCAATCATTTTCCCATACGGGAAGTTCTATTTACAGCATTATGAGACTGGGAGAAAATAGGAGTTTAGTTGAGATTGATGAGTTTTCAGGAAGTATTTTAGACACACTTATTATTACTGAGGCAAGTGATATCCAATTCGTCTCATCAACAGTAAATACAAACAGAAATCTAGTATTTACAGCCAATTATTTTGATGGCTTGGTAAGGGTTTTTGATATCGAAACAAAAGAGCGACTTTCTAATTTAGCAGTAATTCCAACAAGGCATAGTTTAAGTAATATCGGGTATTCTTATTCCAGAAACTCTGTTTTAGTTCAAATTTTGGATGATGACTCAGGAGAATCAGTAGCTAGGCTTGTTGAAATAGATGCGGATACAGGAGAGGAAATCCAAAGGATAGAACTTCACGGGCAATATCTTACTGGATTAGCAACGGATGAATCAAATCTGATTACCAGTTATGTAGAGTTTGATTCACCTGGCTATGATACACTTGGCTTTAATTCTACGAGAGAGATTAACTTTACGGTTAGAACTGAGGATTTGGATCCCGGTGTATACGAATCTGAGCTTATCCTTCATTCGAATGCTTCTGCCAACCCTTCAATTCAAATTCCTTTTTTGTTAACTGTAACAATGCCTACTTCTGCCGAGTTTGAACATGGCATACCCGAAAATGTTGAATTAAGTCAGAATTACCCAAACCCTTTTAATCCCACAACAACAATTCAATACGGATTGCCAAAAGCAGGTAATGTGCTTTTAATGGTTTATAACTCCATTGGGCAGGAAGTATTAACACTGGTTGATGATTTTAAATCCGCTGGCAGGTATAGTATTTCACTGGACGCTCGTAGTCTTTCCAGTGGGGTATATTTTTATCAGTTTAAGATAGACGGAAAGACTTATGAAGTTAAAAAAATGTTGTTGGTAAAATAAATGAAACACCATCCAATAAAAACAGTTCGTGAATATCCATTTTGGCTAAAGGCTTCGGTCACTCTAATCGGGCTTTCCCTGCTTTTTGTAATTATGAGTTACGGCAAGTTCATTCTGATGCCATTAGCTTTTGCTGCTTTTTTATCCATGCTGTTAAATCCAATTGTGAGTAAACTGGAAAGCTGGAAGCTTGGGCGGGCATTCAGCATTCTACTTACCATTTTATTAGTGTTAGTAGTATTTGCTGGAATCATCACATTAATTTCGGCTCAGTTTGTACAGTTTGCAGAGCGTATTCCGGAAGTAACGGAACGTCTCAAGTCAGTCACTGCGGATGGGATTCAGTTTCTTGAAGAAACGGTAGGTTTATCTCAGGAACAGCGTACCAATTACCTGCAGCAAGGGCTAACAAACTTGATTGATAGCAGTGGTCAGTACGCGAGCTCGTTTTTAGGAGCAACCACGAATGCCTTCACATTGATGTCGCTGATTCCGATTTTCATCTTCTTTATGCTCTACTACAAAGAGATGTATCAAACCTTCTTCGAGAAGTTATTTGAGCAAAAAGAGGGCAGCTCCAGAATTGATATCGTTCTTACTGATGTTCAGGAAGTTACACAGAATTATCTGGTAGGAATGCTAACCGTAATCGGGATTCTCGCCATTTTAAATACCACCGGACTATTTATCATTGGACTCGAACATGCCATTTTCTTTGGCGTTTTTGCGTCACTATTGGCAGTAATTCCTTATATCGGAATCATCATTGGGGCGCTTCCCCCATTACTTTTCGCCTTTTTGTTAGGGGATTCACTCATCACTCCATTGTTAGTTATTGCCGTATTTGGAACCGTTCAGTTCCTGGAAGGAAACTTCATCTCCCCGAGAATAGTGGGCTCTAAAGTTTCGATAAATCCGTTTATGGCGTTGCTGGCATTAATTATAGGTGGCGAGGTTTGGGGGATCTCCGGAATGATACTTTTCGTACCTCTGATTGGAATTCTCAGGGTTATCTTTGAGGAAATTGAAGGGGTGAAACCTTACGGGTATTTATTAGGGAACAGGATTGAGTATGATTCAAACGGAGCTTCAGATTGATTTTAAAGTAATTATTCTGAATATTCCTTACATAAAGTAAGAAAAGTAAGGATTATGCCCTCAGCAACAATTACATCAAAAGGTCAGGTTACCATACCAAAAAAAATAAGGGAACAGCTTAATTTGAAGCCTGGGGATACTATCGACTTTGAAGTAGATTCTCCAAATAGCATTAGAATTGCGACAAAGAAACGTCACCATAGTGAAGTTGCAGGAATACTATATCGTGAGGGACAAAGACCACGTTCCATAGAAGAAATGAATGAGGGAATCGTGGAATACCTGAAAGAGAAATACAAAAAATGATTGCTGCGGATACGAATTTACTTGCCCGGTTTTTGATCAAAGATGTCCCTGAGCATTTTCAAAGGGTGAACGATCTACTGAACAGTGGGGAAGAAGGTTATATTAATCCAGTAGTATTATCGGAACTATATTGGGTATTGGTTCGGCTTTATGAATATTCAAAAATTGAATTTTTAACTACTTTAGATGCATTACTTGAAACTGAGGGTTTTGTATTCTTTGATCAAGGTGTTATCCGGAGAGCAATGGCAGATTACTTAAACTCAACTGCTGATTTTACGGATTGTCTTATCAACCAGATAAATCTAGACAGAAAATTGAAGACTTTCACTTTCGATCGGAAAGCTGCAAAACTAGAGGGTATGAAGCTCCTGAGCTAAACCTCTCACCTCACTTCTCTGAACTCAGAACTACCGTGCCCTAAAAAACCCCATCACTTCTTCAGCGCTTTTGGTATTGAGCACGCGCTCTTTTTCATATTTACCTTTGCGGGCAATCATCACCCCGTATTTCATTAAGTCGATACCGTCAATGCTGTGAGCATCCGGATTGATTGAAGTCATTAAATTTACTTCTTTCGCTTTGTTGCCGAAGCTCCAGTCTAAGTCAAGACGCAATGGATTGGCATTGATTTCGATAGAAGTATTATGCTTGGCGGCCAAAGCGACCAGCTCATTCAAGTCGATATCGCTGCCGTTTCTTTTGAGTAGTAAACGCCCGGTTGGATGACCTACCATTCTGGTGTAAGGATTCTTAATTGCATTTCGGAAGCGCTCCATCATCTTTTCACGAGGCATGTCCAGTGTTTGGTGCACACTGGCGATTATAAAATCGAATCCTTCAAGAATTTCATCGGAGTAATCCAGACTTCCATCCGCAAGAATATCAGATTCAATCCCTTTCATAATCACAAAATTGGTGCCAGCACTTTTAAACGCTTCGTTCAGCTGATCGATTTCTTCCCACTGTTGTTTTACTTCATCTTCCGAAAGTCCGCCCGCATAAGCGGCTGTTCTGGAGTGATCGGTAATTCCCAGGTATTCATAGCCCCGCTCTATACAAGCTTCTGCCATCTCTTTAATCGAGAACTTTCCGTCACTCCAGGTACTATGTGCATGAATCACCCCACGGATGTCTGAATCAGTAACTAAAGGGAGTTCTTCCTGATCTTTGTAAATATCGAACTCGCCACGGTCTTCTCGAAGCTCGGGTGGTACCCAATTCATTCCAAGAAGTTTGTAGATATCACTTTCGTTTTCGAAAGGGTGGGGCGCATCCCAATTTGTTTCTCCATTTTCGAATAGGTCGTATAAACCGTATTCATTCAAACTCATCTTTCGTTCTCTGGCCCGGGATCGCATTACCACATTGTGTTCTTTACTTCCGGTGAAGTACATCAAGGCCGCTGCAAAATTTTCTGGCTTCACTATCCGAAGATCCACTTGTCGGCCTTCTTTGGTTCGTACCGAGCTTTTGGTGTCGCCTCTGCCCAGCACTTCGGTGACTCGTTCATGTGAAGTAAACACCTCAAATAGATTTGAGATGTGTTGTTCTTCAGCAGCAATCAGAATATCGATATCGCCAATGGTTTCTTTGGCGCGACGCAGTGACCCTGCGACTTCAATTTTCTGAACACCTTCCAGGTCTTTCAGGCTTTCATAAATCGCATCTGCAATTTTAGTGGCCTCATCCAGACGACAGCGTTCATCGAACTTCTCCATCCACTCAATGGATTTGGCAATTTTCTCTGCTGATTTACCTCCCAGACCCGGAAGCTTTGCTAACTCACCACTTTCAATTAATCCCTTTAATTCATCAATCTCGGTAATGCCAAACTGCTCATGAATTTTGAGGATGTTTTTGGGGCCCAATCCTGAAATGTCCAGCCATTTAATCAAACCAAGAGGCACTTTTTCTTTGAAAGCTTCCAGTACGGGCATCTTTCCAGTTTCAGCATAGGCATAGATGTCCTCGGCGATCGACTTCCCAATCCCTTTAATATCGGTCAGGTTTTCGTTTTTGATGTATTCGTTTATATCATCACTTAACCCCTTGATAGTTTGTGAGGCTTTATCGAACGCAATAGCTTTAAACCGGTTTTCACCGGCCAGCTGCATCAGTTGAAATACCAGATTAAGTTGATCGGCTACATCTTGATTGGTTGGCATGGCATTAGATTTTTAAAAATAAGAACTCAATATTGAAAATTTATTCTTCCAGATACATTAATACTCATGAAATAATACTGACCATGAGTATCATATGCCTCGGCTTTATTCAAAAGGTTTCGCAAGGTAAGTTTCGTTTCCAAACGACGTTTAAAAAACCACATACCTGTACTAAAATTCAAGAGAGGAATAGGGCGAACTCTGCTGGGAGGGAATCCTGTTTCTTGTTCCAGATTTTCATATTCAATAATTCTTCTTGTAGGTATATATCTGAAAAACAATTCCAGAATGAAGTTTTCGTCAGCTTTATATTGGATAATTTCTGAAAAAATATAGCCAGGAAGGCGTTTATAATATTCTTTAAATGATGTGTTCCCATAAAGTTCAAGGTTTCCACTTAACATGGTTTTAAATCTGATTTTAGGACTCACTTGCAACGTGTACTGAGTAAAGAGCCCCAAAGCGCCTGCGTTGTTTGTATCAAAATAATAGACCGATGACCCGAGTCTGGGGCGGTTTCCAAGGTAGAAATGGTTGACATCTTCATTTACATAGTTCCAAAAATGCTTATAAATGAGCTTTGCTGAAGCTCTATAGTTTTCTTCTTTTACTTTTATCGAATATTCGGCGAAACCAAGCTTATCAATTTGTGATGATTTATTCGAAAGGGAGTATGTGTCAGGATCATCAACAACAAAACCAATATTCCTTGTGATCATTGTGTTATGAAAGGTGCCCTTGTTGAGCACATGACTTTCGAAGCCTAACCGGATCAGATGAGAGCCACTTATTTTTTTAGAAGCACCTATGGAGTTGTTTATATTTCCCAAAGTAGCATAGAGAGAAACGTTGCCTCCGAAGCTTTGCTGGATGGAAACTTGATTGTCAAGAAAAGCACTACTGTTCTTACTCACTTCATCCGATATTTCATAAAAAGTATTCTTGATGGTAAGATAACCGGGTTTATTGAAAAGATTAAATGAAAAGCTGGACTCATGGGCCAGTCTGTTTTCTTCTAAGCGATATAAAACATCCAATTCCTGATAGAGCAGTGTGTCTGCTGATGCAGTTGAAAATCCAATGTGTGTATTATCATGAAAGGAATTGCCTTTACTCTTATATGTTCCGATTACCTGATACTGAAATAACTTAACGGGTACTTCAATTCCTCCTAAGTCATTCCAGTCATAGTTTTCAGGAGTGGCATTCAATCCAAAGAGAAATGACATCTCTCTTTTTTTATTAGTGTGAGTAATTTTTGAATGAAGATTGTAAAAAATATTTCTTGGTAAAGTAAAATCAACATCAGGTGTACTATAGCTTGTCCTCTTGAAAATATTTGTTCTTGAAGTATAAGTATATGATTTTGAATAGCCTAAAACTCCTGTACGGGAATAATCTTGATAGGTATATAATAAATTGGCATTTACTGAGCCAAATTTTTGATTAATAAAGACCGAATAAGGTTTATTGACATATTCTACATTTGGTGAAGCATCTGATGTTTGGGTCAACGGTCCTGGATCATTAATTTGATTAATTCTACCAATAAAAAGAGAAATATTGTTGTTCTCAGAACGAGGATATATATAGATATTGGTTGTACCTGATAAGTACTGATCTTCAAAAATTACTACAGAATCTAAATCACCCACTGCATAGTTCGGAATGCTGAAAAGTGGATTATTCAGCCACTTTGTTTGTAGCTCTACATCATCAATAAAAAATCGGTATTGCTGTTTTTTATCTCCGGAAAAGCCGATTTGATAAGGCTCGAAATGAACTAAATCCAAACTGTTATATCCGGTGTTAGTATTTGTAAAAATCCATTCTTTAAAGTTATACCAATCAGTAATTTCTTCGGATGGTTTTAAAGTGACCGATTGACCGGATACTAAACTGGAGAATAAAAAGCATAAGTAGAGTAAAAACAGAATTGATTTAAAATTCATCACTACTTTATAATATTCTGAAGCGTTTCAGGAAGTTTAAATTCGTAGCGAAGTCCCCCGCCAAAGGACACAATATCCTGTGGGTGATAAAAGAAGGTTCGGGTAGTTTCAGCCGATAGAAAAATAGAAATTCGGCTGAATTTAAAAGCCGGTTCAAACTTTGCTCCATAGAGCAACTCTCTTTCTTCCACATTATCTATAGTTTCAGTGGCTCTCAAATCTTGTATACCAACATAAGGCCCTAAAGTAATCGAAAAGTGTTTAGTTATTTTCTGTTCAAAGAAAAGTCCGAAAGTATACACAAATGATTTGTATTCAATATTCTGATCATCGGGAGAGGAATAAAAGAAATAATCAACTCCTAAACCTGCTGTTCCGATATAAAAGGGAGTAAGTATGGAGAATGATATGCTGTTTTCAATATCCCATCTTGAAGAAAATTTGTCGTTAATCAAAAAAGCAGAATTATAACCTAATCCAATATCCAGTTTTGAAAATGTCTGAGATTTGACATCTGTGCTTAATAAGAGGATAAATGCAAAACAACATGCTATGATGGTTTTGAAAAGCCTTTCCCAAATAGATTTCATAAGCTGAAGATCAACGTTAATTCAATTTTCTATTTCCTCACGGATCCAGTCTTTGTATTCAGAAATACGGGTATAATATTCATAGACGCCATACACTCCCTGTGGTCTTTGTAATCCTCTTCCATTTTGGTGTGAGCTTACTCCGATGAGGTATGGTTGATCCCCGTCAAACCACAATGCGGGGCCTCCGCTATCGCCTGGTCCGCTAATCCCCTCTAAGGGCAAAGCATCTTCTGAGCCGGGCTCATCAAAAGTAAATCGTATGAAACCATTTTCAGTTATTCCGTCTACTCTGTTTTGCGCTGCACGCATCACATTATCTTTGATAATAGATCCATCAATCATTCCTATATCTCCAGTCCCAGCCCATCCCGTGCCTGCAAAGATAATATCTTTACCAAGTTCATTCTGACCCGAGTACAGTTTAGCAATCTCAATATCAGGAACACTTTCTTCCAAAATCAGAATTGCGATATCATTATCGATGCTTCTAGTCATGTCAAATTCAGGATGAATAATAATATCCTGAATCGGATATTCAGCTCCATCAACAAATACTGGATTATCCATATCGATGTAATCTGCTACATGAGCAGCAGTTATGATTACATTATCCTGAATAAATGTTCCATTTCCGGCACTAAGGTTTACAACTGATCCTGCATACTTTTCCGCCAGCTCAATATACTCAGACTCATCTACATCATGCCTCATAACAATAGGTGGAAGCAAATTAGACAAGAATACTAAGACAGTAATTAGAAAAACCGGAAGCTGCATAGTGATTTTTTTAGATCGTAAATAAAGAGTTTAGATAGTAACGTAAAACTTATTCAAAAGGGTTGTTCATTCCATTTGTATGCTGTAAAATAACATCTAAACTAACTAGGGATTGATCGAGCTGATTATATTCGATAAGCTTCACATCTTTCTCCACCTAAATAAACTGTTTAACATGAAAAAAGCTGTCTTTTTTTTATTGCTGATGACCTTCATCAGCCTTCCAACACTAGCTCAATTACAATCGCCGGCGGAGTTTCTTGGCTATGAATTAGGCGAACAATGGACTCCTCATTATAAAGTGCATAATTATTATAAGCACGTTTCTGAAAATTCTGATTTAGTAACCTTTCATCAGTATGGCTCCACCTATGAAGGAAGAGAGCTGGTGTTTGTGGTGGTTACTTCTGAAGAAAATCAGGGGAATATTGAGGAAATCAGAACTAACAACCTCAAACTTGTAGGTTTCGAAGAAGGTGAGCCTACTGAAAACCAGAAAGCGATTGTTTGGCTGAGTTATAACGTGCATGGGAACGAAACTTCCTCAAGTGAAGCGGCTCTGCAGAGCATTTACGAACTCGTTACCGAAAAAACAGCTTGGCTGGATGATGTGGTTGTCATCATGGATCCGATGATCAATCCTGATGGTCGCGACCGATATGTAAACTGGAACCGAACACAAATCGGAGCCAACGCTAATGCGAATCCCGATGCCCGGGAACACAATGAGCCTTGGCCGGGTGGACGAACCAATCACTATATGTTTGATTTGAACAGAGATTGGGCGTGGCAAACACAAAAAGAAAGTCAGGAAAGAATTCAGGCGTATTTAGAATGGATGCCGCATGTTCATGTTGATTTCCATGAGCAATCATACAACTCTCCTTATTATTTTGCTCCCGCGGCAAGACCGTATCATGCAGTGATTACGGAATGGCAGCGTGAATATCAGAAGATTATCGGTGAGAACCACGCTAAATATTTTGATGAAAACAGCTGGTTGTACTTTACCCGTGAAGTGTTTGATTTGTTTTACCCGAGTTATGGAGATACCTGGCCAACGTATAACGGTTCAATTGGGATGACCTACGAGCAAGCAGGGGGAGGAACCGCTAGTTTAGCCATCGAAACGGCGGAAGGCGACACACTTACGTTATTGGATCGATTGACTCATCACAATACCACCGGACTTTCTACCGTAGAAATCACAGTGATGAATAAGGATCGTGTATTATCAGAATTCGCTGATTATTTCAGAAACGCCCGGGAGAATGGTTCAGGGCAGTATAAAACCTTTGTGGTAAAGAAGAACAGCAATCCTGATAAAGTTGCTCATTTGATGAGATACTTACTGGATCAAAAAATTGAAGTAGGAGCCGCATCAGGAGCAAGCAGACCCAGTGGCTACAATTTTGCCAATGGTAATGTTGAAAGGGTTTCGATTGAAGAAGGCGATTATGTAATAAGTACTAATCAGCCTATGGGCAATATGGTACGAGCGCTTTTTGAGCCAAAGCCGGAATTAGAAGACTCACTGACTTATGATCTTACGGCCTGGGAAACACATTATGCTTACGGCGTGGATGGTTTTGCATTAACCGGAGATGTTGCTGTGACCGGAGTTTCGATGGAAACAGAACCAATGCTCACTCCCAGTATTGAAAAGCCATATGCATACCTCTCAAAATGGAATTCCTTTGATGATGCTAAATTCCTGGGTCATATCCTTAAACACGGTGTTGATGCCCGTTTTGCTGAAGACGATTTTTCCATGAATGGGGAAGATTATGCAGCAGGAACCTTGATCATTACCCGAAACGGAAACGAAAACCTTGGCGATCAATTTGACGAAATCGTAAAGGATGCAGCGAGCCTGTACAACCGAACCCTTACTCCGGTTTCTACCGGTTTGGTTTCTTCAGGATCTGATTTCGGCTCATCGAATGTTCGATTCGTGAAAGCTCCAAATGTAGGAGTTATTGCAGGGGAAGGAACAAGCTCGTATACCGTAGGACAGATTTGGCATTTCTTCGATCAACAACTCGAATACCCTGTAACACTTATCGATTTGGATGAAGCAAGTAGTATTGATTGGAGTAATTACGATGTAATGTTTATGCCATCTGGGAACTATAGCAATGCACTTGGTGAAAGTGGTATGGATGCCGTAGTGAATTGGGTTAGAAGTGGTGGTACTTTAATTGCGCTTGAAGGAGCCAATCGTTTTCTCTCAAGTCAGGATGGATTTAACCTCACTGTGAAACGGACGGATAACGAAGAAAGCGACGACCCGGAATCCAGACTCCGAAGCTATGCGGATGCACGAAGAGGTTCGGCTTCAAATATAAATGCGGGTTCTATTTATGAATTAAGTATGGATACTACTCATCCGCTTGGATTCGGCTATGATGATACCTACATGTCGTTAAAACTTGGTTCTACAGCGTATGAGTACCTTGATGGAGGTTGGAATGTAGGTGTTGCCAAAAGCGGGGCTCCACGTAGTGGATTTGTTGGTTCACGAGCTCAGGAAGCTTTGGAGCAATCCGTTTCGTTTGGTGTTCAGAATATAGGCAGGGGTAACGTGGTTTACATGGTAGATAACCCATTATACCGCGCATTCTGGCACAATGGAAAGCTGATAGTAGCCAACGCTGTGTTTATGGTTGGGAATTGAGAAGTAAGTTTTGAGGAGTGAGTTGTGAGCTGATTAAGCTTACAACTCATTTTTTAAAAACCAGTTCTGAATGAAATCTCGATATAAGCGATAGAAGCAGCAGGTTTTTTATTACAATAAGCCGGAACATATTTAGTACTTAAAATAGCTTCACGCACTATTCTGCTTAATTCCGGTGACCGCGAAAAAAGTGTTTTCACTTCACCAGTTCGACCATTTTCATATACGATAAACTCTGCTTTAACCACACCCTGTATTCCTTTTCTTCGTAGTTCAGGTGGATATGTAACTCTGCGAGTAAATGCCCTTGTTCCTGCTTCAGGGAATGCCATTGAACTGATTTCTAATTGACATGCTTCACCAGTATTTAAGAATCTTGCATTCTCAAATATCTCAGGATCATCATTTTTAATTTTTTCAAACTCAGTTTTTGCCATATCAAAGCTCCACACTACAGGCGGAGAACTCTCTTTAGATCCCGAACATGTAAGCAGAAAAACCGAAAAAATTAAAAAAAATAATCTCATTCTGTATTTTTAATTACAACAAAAATAAAAACAACAGAATAAAACTTATATCTGTTTTCTAAAAATCTCGAAATTGATGAGCCAGTTTAGCTGACTGGTTTTAGAGTAATCCTTACCCTTGTAAAAATCACTTATCAATGCTTGAACCTTAAGTAAGTCATAGTAAGAACATTCCTTAAAGTGCCTGGAGTTGATCGTATCGAACATATATTCTTCCAGTGAAAAGAGCATCTTTATGAGAGTTGTTTCATTGAATCTCATTCCAAGTTTACTAGTTGTTTTCATCCAAAGCATGGCACTTATGTCTTTCATCCAATACGGATAGCTATCATCACCTTTAACGAGGTTTACTTTCCCTAATTCAGGGGCACTCTTCTTAATAATAGACCGGAATAGGTTCGCATTAACCCGGTGCTTCTCCGGAGTTAAAAAAATCGTATTCAGAAAAGAAGGTTGAACAAAAGGCATGTAATGGAAAAGCATTTCATCTGAAATTCCTTGCTTCGGCCCGTACAGGTTTTGAGCACGGGTCCGAATCGTTAATAGATCGAACCAATTGGCAGTTCCAAGTTCTTTTACATGAGGCATTTCCTCAAATTCATTTTCAAAACTTTGCTTAAATCCCTTCTCCATCTGTTTTATGATGTCATTAGTAAAAATATCAGCCTTGGTTTCTCTGAAATAGGGTAGTAATCGATCAACGCCCCAATCTTCAATTCGTTTCTTTTCACGAAGCTCAGCACCTCGTAAAAAACGCCTTCGCCCTATTTCTCCAAACGCTCCATCAATCGTGATTTGTTCTTTTTTACCTAATTGTTGATATCCAAAGTGAGCAGGGAGTGCAGCAATACTTGATGTAAACTGAGATCTGACCGTCAGATCTTCCATCTTGCCAATAATTTCCTCAGGAGCTGGAAGAGAAACCGGAAATATCTGATGGTTCTTTCCAAAAGGTTGATTTAATAGCTGAGCGGTTTTAACATCGGGATGAGCAAAATTATCAAAAGTGTAGATATCCCATTGGTTAGAATTCTGACCTAGTAATATCCCGAAAAGGACCCTTGAGTCTAACCCGCCTGAAAGTCCAAGGGAAGTATCGGAGAATGTATTAAGCGCAGCAAGTGAAACAGAGGTCAACACTCGTTCCATATTTGGTGCAGACTCCTTTTTCGGCGAAGGGCTCCATCTTGAGTTCGTAAAATTATACTCAGAATTTGTAACTATAGCTTTTCCACCCTGAGCTAACCGGTCGATTTTATTAATGAGACACCCGGAAGAAAAAGGAGTGATTCCCAGCCAATTGCTCCCGAAATGATGCCAGTTTATAGATGGATTTGGAATAAGTTTAATCATCCAATCCAGTCGGGTTGAGAAAAGAGTGAACTCTTTATTCCGATAGATGAATATGTTTCTCATCCCAACCTGGTCAGTAATGAGCTCTACTGTATTCTGGCCCCATTTGGCTATTGCAAAATGACCATCTAACCCGGTTTGAACATCAATACCTTCTGTAAAAAAAGAAGCCCATTCTTTTTTACTTAAGACTTTCGATTGCTCTGAATCAATCCCTATTCCACATACAATCCAGCCGGATTCCTGGTCCGGGTTTGTATGTATATGAGTTGTTTGAGGGTGAACTTCTGAAGCAATAAAAAGAGACTCATTTTGAAAAGAGAAGTCAGAGTTTTGAGTGAGTGCTTCTATCTTGTTTCTTATCGAAGAATCTTCACCATAAACTCCGATAAAACTACTCATGTTTTCCGGCTAATTCCGCTTCACTGGCTATATATCCGAACGAAGCCCAACTGTTTCCTTTGTATACTTGGCTCCAGATTTCCGAAGCTCGTTCTTTTCGACTATTGATGTAGTGCCAGTTTCCGATCCCATAGCCTGTGGTAGCATTTGAGAGGGCATCAGAGTTTTCATTAAGAATTAATTCGGGATCGAATTCAGCTTTAAAAACCAGCAGTAACTTCAGGTAGCTGTCATTTTCGATAATGTCCATATCCGCATGAATGGGTTCAATAATTTTACCGGCAAGTTCATCCTGTCCGTTTCGTTTTAAGGTCATGTAGTACCAGTAAACAGCGGCTACCAGCATATCATCGTTTGTGCTCGCCATGATACATTTTTGATAAGCTTTGGCTGCACTTTCCAGATCTCCAGTAAGATAATAAGATAATCCCAGGTGATACCAGATATTCGTATGAAGAGAACTTCTTGGCATATTACGAGCATTGGGTAGACCATCGGGTTCCACGATATCTTCTTTTCCTGTGATGAGTTCCCCGGCTTTTTCAAAATCTGCGATAGCATAATCAAAAGCTCTGAGGGTGATGTAGCGATGTCCCCGATGGCGATAAAGTCGGGGTTCGTTTTTGTGCAGTTCAATTCCTTTGCTAAACACTTCTATCGCTTTTTGATATTCTCCCAGATAAGCCAGTCTTCTGCCATACCAAATAATGTTATCTATATTAGTTGAATCTGCTTTATAATCTTCGCCCGATTCTACCAGGTTTTGAACAAAAACCGCGCGTATGCTGTCACTAAAAGTGGGAGCACGGAGAGAATCTCCAAGGAGAGAGATAGCTTCAACCGGGCTGTTCTCCGGGATTGCTTTAAAGGAGGGTTCTGGTAAATCCTGACATGAAGTAACCAGAAAACACGATATAAAAAAAGCTAAGAATTTCATGTTGGAACATAATAATTCTTAGCTAAAGTTTGATTTAGATTCTTTTGTCTTACAACTGTAAATCCAGCGTAAGCCTTTCCCCATTTCGTAATACCGTCACGGTGGTAAGCTGGCCTTTTTTGAGGCCGTTCAATGCTTCCATATAACCATAAATGTCTTCAAGGCTTTTACCACCCAATCCAACAATGATATCACCGCTCTCAAGACCTGCATTAGCGGCGGCTCCACCGTCATTTGTGCCTGTGATTTTCATCCCTTCTCCATCGTATCCGTAATCAGGGAGAACACCTAAGGTAGGGCCTTCCAGTCGCATACTTTGTCGTTGTTCGCCCGGCGCTGCAATGAATTCCATGTCAGATTTGTCCAATTCATCCAGTTGAACAATTACACGAACAAGATGATGAAGAGCCAAGGCCACGCCATTATGGTTTATGTACTCGGTATCGTCAGAAGGTCTGTGATAATCAGAATGCGTATCAGTGAAGTAGTGGAGTACAGGGATATCTTTGTAATAAAAACTGGTGTGATCGCTGGCTCCGGTTCCATCTTCAACAAGATCAAGGTTCAGGTTTCCTGTGTTCGCAGAATCAACCAAAGCTGTCCACTTTTCAGCAGTTCCAACTCCAAAAATAATCAGCTTCTTTTCCTCATTCATTCGCCCAATCATATCCATGTTGATCATAGCCAGAGCATTATCCAGATCAACAGTAGGATTATTTGCATAGTGAGCCGAACCCAATAAGCCCATTTCCTCTCCGGAAAAAGCAAGGAACAGAATGTCGGTTGAAGGACGATTCTCTGAAAAATACTGAGCAAGCTCCAACAAACCGGTTGTACCCGAAGCGTTGTCATCGGCACCATTGTGAATGCGCTTAACCTCTCCACGATACAAAGAACCAAACTCGCCATATCCAAGATGGTCGTAATGAGCTCCGATTATGATGAACTCATCAGAATCTCCGGTTCCCTGAAGTAAGCCGGCTACGTTTTTTGAAAGTCTTTTCTCACCAGTCGTATCGTCTTCCGATGCATGTGGATTATTCAATAAAGCCGTATTAATGGTGAACTCCTGGAAAAAAGTACGGTCATCTCCGGCCGGTTCCAGACCGAAATCCCTGAAATAATCAGCAATATAATTGGCTGCCTTTGCCTCATCTGGAGTTCCTGCTTCACGTCCATTTAGTTCATCCGCAGCTAGAAAAGTAATGTGAGTTTCGACATCATCAGGAGTAATATTTACTGATAAGATGACCTCAGGTTCAGATTGTGAAGGAGAGCATGCAAACATTGCGAGGATAAAGAGAGCGGGAAGAGCAGAATATTTTATGTTAAGCATAGATTTATAGTGTTTTTCGAGAAGGCTTAAAGGTAAGACTGTTTGATGTAAATTTTGTGAAAATTGTGGTTACACCAGCGAAGGGTAAACCCTTCGTTTAAAATCACCCAAATTTTATGAAGTTGTCATCCCGGACTTGATCCGGGATCTGTAGGGAGAGAATCTTTGATTTGGATGAGAACTTTTACAGCGCGGGTTCCTTTACAGATGCTGAACCCTCCGAAGGAGTGCCTTCGGCAAAGTTCAGCAAGACAGCTAAATAATATAGCAGGAGTCAGAGTGGTCAAAAAAAAGGTACTACCGATTGAAAAACAAACTCCCTACCTTTAATCCATCGGTTAGGGGTGCTTCCTCAAAGTGTGGAGGCTGAGATTATACCCTAATACCTGATCCGGGTAATTCCGGCGGAGGAAAACCAATGCACGTCGCATTTTTGTTGACCTCCTCCCATTAATTAATCACTAATTTTTTTAATCGGAGGAATAATGTTTACCAAAACATTCTTTTCTACGTCGCTGTGGGCGGCACTTTTTTCACTGTTTATTTTTTCACAAGTTTATTCCCAAAGCATTTCCGGGTATGTGTATGATGCAGAGATGAGGGAGGCTCTACCGGGAGCAAATATACTTCAGGTTGGTACAACAAATGGAACGACTGCAAATAGAGAGGGGTTTTTCGAACTTGATTTAGTTGAGTCTGATAAGTTTACACTTCAAGTATCACACGTTGGGTTTGACACGAAAATAATCGAACTTAACAGTCCGAAAACTTTCTATGAGATTTACTTAGATGAGTATGCTTGGTCAGAACCATTTGTCGATGGGGAACCTTTCTCTGGAATAATTGTTGAAGCCACTCGTGTAGACGAAAGCACTCCCTTTACCTACACTAATATTACCCGGGAAGAGCTGGAAGAACGGAATTTAGGTCAGGATGTGCCGTACCTCTTAAACCTGGCCCCATCGGTTGTAACGACTTCCGATGCAGGAGCAGGAATTGGCTATACTGGTATTCGGATTCGTGGAGTAGACCCGGCGAGAATCAATGTGACTATAAATGGAATTCCGGTAAATGATGCGGAATCACACGGCGTGTTTTGGGTGGATTTACCTGATATCGCTTCATCCATCGAGAATATTCAAATCCAGAGGGGAGTAGGGACGTCAACAAATGGTGCGGCAGCTTTCGGAGGTTCCATCAACCTTCAAACAAATACCTCCAGAACAGAAGCCTTTGCTGAAATAAATACCGGAATTGGATCTTTCAACACCCGAAAAGCCAATATTCAATTGGGCTCAGGTTTGATGGAAAATGGCTGGATGTTTGAGGGGCGTTTGTCTAAGATTTTGTCTGATGGGTACATCGATCGGGCGAGTGCAGACTTGAATTCGTTCTATCTTTCCGGTTCGAAAAGAGGAGAAAAAAGCATCCTGAGAGCCGATGTGTTTTCAGGGAAGGAAATCACCTATCAGGCGTGGTATGGAGTGGAAGAGAGCGTTTTGGAAGCCGGAAACCGGACGTTTAACGAAGCCGGTACCGAGAAGTCCGGCGAACCTTATGAGAATCAGGTAGACAACTACCGGCAGGATTACTATCAGCTTCATTATTCCTATGAACTCGCTTACAACTGGACCGCTAATGCGTCCCTCCACTACACGAGAGGAGAAGGTTACTTTGAGGAATACAAAGCCGGAGAAGACCTCAGTGAATACGGCATTACCGCGGACACCTCGAATTCTGATCTTGTCCGTCGTCGCTGGCTGGACAATCATTATTACGGTGGAGTGTTTTCTTCTAAGTATGATAGCTATAACTGGGAACTGACTTTTGGTGGAGGGATTCATCAGTATGATGGAGCTCATTTCGGGGAAGTGATCTGGGCTCGCTTTGCAGGAAATAGCGAAGTTGAAGATCGCTACTACGATAACGATGGCGACAAGCTGGACATGAATGTGTACGCGAAGTTTAACTATGAATTAACAGAGGTATTCAATGTGTATGCCGATGCTCAAATCAGGTTTATTAGCTATGATTTTGTTGGAATTGGAAATGATGGAACAGGAAATCTTATTCCTATCGATCAAACTGATAAACTCACTTTCTTTAACCCCAAAGCGGGAATTGTTTATCGAAATGTACTAACAGGTGATCGCGCGTTTCTATCTTTTGGTGTGGCAAGTAAAGAACCTACGCGTGATGAGTATGTGAACTCAACCATTCAAAGTCGACCGGATCACGAAACTCTGTATAATATCGAAGCTGGATATACTAAAGATATGTCAGACTTTCGGTTTGGAGTGAGCGCATACGGGATGTTCTATGATAATCAACTGGTGCTAACCGGGCAGGTGAACGATGTGGGTGCGTACATCCGGGATAATGTAGAGAACAGTTACCGGATTGGGCTTGAGCTTGAAGGTGCGGTTCAACTTACAGATCAACTACAGTGGGCAGCGAATGCCACACTCAGCCAAAATAAAATAGAGCAGATATCAGAGTTCATCGATGATTACGATAATGGTGGTCAGATAGAGCGTACTTTTGCCGACTCTGATATTGCGTTTTCTCCAAACTTGATTTCTAATTCTATCATCAGTTTTACACAGGATGGATTTACAGGCGAACTCACAACAAAATATGTCTCCAAACAATACCTGGATAACACCCAGAATGATGACCGGTCTATTGACCCATATCTGGTAAATGACGTGAGGTTGAGCTACAAGTTAAGTGAGATTGGTTTTGCCAAGGCGGTATCAGCAAACTTACTAATTAACAATGTTCTCAATCACGAGTACGAAACCAATGGGTATACATTTGGATTTATAGCTGGTGGAGAGCAGCGTTTCAATTATTACTATCCACAAGCCGGAAGAAACTTCTTGTTTCAAGTAAAGTGGGAGTTTTAATTAGTTAATTAGCACACTCCTAAACCACTTTTAAGAAGAAATTTAGGGGTGTGTTTTTATTTAATCAGCACCAACCTTCTTGTGATTGATTGGGATTCTGAACTCAAACGATAGAAGTAAATTCCGCTTGAAAGGGAAGAAGCGTCAAAACGGATGGAATGAGCTCCGGAATTATAACGCGAATCAGCCAGTGTTTGAATGAGCCGTCCTTCCACAGAAAAAACTTCCAGCTTTACGTTGGATGTTTTCTCAAGCTCGAATGTAATGTTGGTAGATGGATTAAAGGGGTTAGGGTAATTCTGGAGCAACTGAATTTCTGAGGGGTTTTCTTGTCCAGATTCATTAGAATTAATAAGTCCATTTTGCCCCCCAGGGGTAGGACTATCAAACAATACAAACTCCTCTCCTCCGTCCCCGTTTCTTCCATAAGAAATATCTGTTTGCTGTTCAGAAAAAGAAAAGGCATCAACCGTTAAGAAGGTTTCTCCTGATAATTCAAAAAGTCCAATATCCTCTCCATCTTTACTAAGGTTGAATGATGCATGAAGTGGCCCTTCCTTTTCATCGTCATCAACCCAAACCAGCAAATACTCATTTGGCGCTATGGTCGTGTCCGGAAAAGCCCATTTATCCTTTCTGGTAAGATTATCACTTAAATAATATCCATTTAGTGAAACCGGAATATCCCCCGGATTGTAAATCTCCAGCCAATCAGCAAAAGCTCCGCCTTCATCAGCGATGGTAGAGCTGTTACTTGCCATGAGTTCATTGATCACTAATGGTGAAGAGCTTTGCCCGACTTGTTCCTCTAATACATCATCAGGATTGTTTGGAAACCTTTGAGTTTTAGCGGATGGATCGGTTGCAGTGATGAAGTAGCTAATTATGCCTTCATAGTCTCCGGGAATAAAAGTACCTGTATAAATCCCATCATTAGCCTCCTTATCTCTTCCATTACCATCATCAAGCAGATCTATGGTAGTTGTAACGTCGATTGTTACTTCAGCTTTAACGGATAGTTCACTGTTGTCATCAAGAAGTGTTGCTTTGATCGTTAGCGTTTCCTGATCATTAAAAAAAGTGAAGTTGGTTTTTACTTTTTTTATGATGGGAGTGATATTAACAACGCTCAGCTGTTCCAGGGCGGAAGTAACTCTTGCTGTTATGTATGGTTTTAAGCCGTAATCAACATGCCCACCAAGCGCAGAATTAAAAGACGCATGATATTCCGCAATGCCATAGTCGTAATCGAGGGTGCGAAAAGTATCAGCTTCCGCCGCTGTTTCAGTCATAGCTTTTAATCTGTCTATTTCACCAAAAAGAACTTCCTCGTTAAAATATTCCTCTATGATTTTGTTTATGTAGAAGTGCAGCCGGTTTCTATATTCGGTAACCTCAAGTATTCTGTTGGTAAGTGGCTTATCATCCCGCCCCCAGTTATTTATATCTCGCTCACCCCAGTCCTGACCAACCCAGTCAATCCCAAAGGTGTTGTCATAATCGTAGGGGATAAATTCCAACCGTTGATCTGAGGTATTAAAATACAAGTAGTAATTATTCTGATTGTACCAGTAGTTGTCCCAGTTTCCGGTTAAAACGTCAACAGCCATCCACAATAGGACGCCATCAACATTGATGTAATCTTCTATTTGGTTTATGAATTCTGTTTGATCCGAATGTTCCAGAAAGCTGATTAGAGATGCTAAATCAGAATAATCATCGTCTTCTGTATTGGTCTTTAAATCATAAACTCTTCGGTCAGCCCAATCAGGGCTCCACTTATAATCATTCGGGTTCTCGCTAATGTAAGACAGGTCAGCCGGCCACAGATTTTTATATAAATTACCTTCGTCTCCTTCAAATCGGTCTTGCACAAATTCATTATCAATGTGTTCTACATTTATATAGAGCCCGAAATATTCTTCGTTAATGTAAAGCTTAACATGATTTGCTCTGGGCGCAGGTACATCATAATTCTCAAAAATATCCCAGCTCAGCTTCGACCTGATAATTGAAGGATCGTTATGCTCTCCATTCAGATTCATTTTGTCCAAACCATGATATTCACGCCCTGGAACAAAGGTATTAAATGAAACTTTAAAGGACTTTTTTTGAGAATCTCTGGATGTGTTCCCCCGCAGACGAAATCCTATATTTTCAACTGTGTCGCGCTCTTCACCTTTTACAAACACAAAAGTGGCAGGGTATTCGTAATCACTATAGCGGTTATCAAAGTCTAAGATTTCAGCCAGAGAGTCTGGTTCAATAATGATATAAACTTCAGAAAGAACGGTATCATCAAACACCCATTCTTCAGAGGTCTGTGTAAATCCAATCCGGAAAAAGACCAGCGTAAGTAAAAAAATAAAGAATGTTTTTTTCATGGATAAAAGGTACAAAATGGTAACAGATAGTGCCTCAATTAATTCCACTTTAGATGAGAAAACACCCTAAGCATTTGAAACAGATTAAAGCGCCCTACATTCACATATAAGCTTTTCATCACAAAAACATACAATTTATCCCAGCAGTACCGATATTTCCTGATTGAAAATTTCTATGCTCTTTTGATAAACCGCCTTGATTATATTATTGCCGCAATTACGGCATTTATTTTTACCCTATACCATGCTGTACTAACCAGCCTGGTTATTGCCAGAATTGATTCATTGGACTTTGGTTTTGGGTACATTTTCTTTGTTGAATGTGTTGCTTTTATCCCTTTAGGTATAGCAATGGTTGTAATTATGTGGTTGGGAAAGAAATCGCCTGATCTTTTTACTAGACTAACCTATAAAACTATTTCTAAGCACGTATTAATTGCGTTAACCATCTTTATCATTCATTCGCTTTGGCAACCGTATGTAAGTCTTTTCTTCTTTGATTATCCGTATACATTAGACCGTTCATTGAATGACTTCGTAGTATTCATAGAAATGAGGTTTCTAATCTATGTGATTATTGTTGGCTTGGTTAGCGGGCTTATAAAAATAAGAGAGCAAAGAGACATTGTTGTTAAGCAGTCGGAGCTTAATCTAAAGCTTCAGAAAGCCCGATTGAAGGAGCTGGAATTGAAAATGAATCCCGAGATTATTTATCCAAATTTAGGGTTCATACGTAATAAAGCGGAAACCCAACCCGAACTGGCTTCTCAAATGGTTATTTTGATGGCAGGGATTTTAAGAAAGCTGGTAGATAATATCGAAAATGAGCAGGCTAAACTTTCTGACGAATCTATATTTTTTAAAAAATATGGTGAGCTTCTAAAACTCAGGAAAGAATGTAATATAGAAGCTATAGTTAAAATTCCTTCCGCATTATTAAACGAAAGAGTTCCTTCGCTGATTTTAATAATTCCTCTTTTCGAAGCTCTGTTTTTTGGGGAGTACAAAGAGCATCTAAAGTCAGTGCAGGAAATCAGTTTTACCGCTCAGAAAGTTGCAGAGAATGAAATTGAGGAAGTAATTTCGTTTGTTGAAGTGCTTGATGGAGATAAGCTGATTGATTCACTTAAAAAGAGTTCGTTGATCAAAAACCTAAATGAAATGCTCGAAGATTTACCACACGGTGTATTTTCGTTTGCCCCATATATGGAAGGGTCGGCGCTGGCATTAAAACTAAAATCAAAAAAAGAAGAGAGAGAATTCGTTGTCGCTTAGTAGCTCATTAAAATATAATGATTTCAAAAAAGCGTTACTACTGGTATCTGGGGTACTATTTGTTTTAATGTTTATAGTAAACTATAAATACCGAATGGATTTTTATGACACGTCTGTTAGATATGTGCTCATAAGGTCATTAGTCACTTTTACTACCCCTGTCATTTCATTTCCTCTGCTTATATGGTTTTCGACCAGGGTTTCGCTACTGGAACATTGGAGAAATGTTCTAATTCATTTGTTTGTGAGTTTAATTTACGCGATGGTATGTACCTTCATTGTTCAGTTTATTCTCTTATATATAGCGGGATACTATATGTTTGACGAATCACTGGATACCATTCTAAATATGGTAAGGAGGCAGTTTTTGCTTGTTGGGTCATCCTCTTTTCTTCTTTACTGGGGGATTTCAATTTTAACTGGAGTAGGAGCTTATTACAGCAAGGTTTCATCTTTAACGGATAAAACAAACGCGCTTGAATCTCAACTATCGAAGGCTACACTATCAACACTTAAGGCGCAGCTAAAACCTCATTTTCTGTTTAATACACTAAATATGGTTGATCATTTGATTCATACAAATCCCCGTAAAGCTGTTAAAACTGTAACCCAGCTCGAAGACTTAATCAAAAGTACGTTTGATCAAAATCGCCCTAATGAATGTACCATTAAAGAAGAGGCTATATTCCTTAAAAAATATCTGGATATTGAGAAAGCAAGGTTTAGTGACCGGCTATCTCTGGAGTTTAACATAGATGAAGAGACCAAAGAAATTCAAATTCCGTGTTATTTGATTCAGCCACTTGTTGAAAACTCAATTAAACATGGGATTGGTAAATCGATTGGCGAATGTACTATATCCATTTCATCACGATTTAAAGGAGATTTTCTGATTATCGAAGTTTCTGATAACGCAGATGCAATAAAAAAGAAACCTGAGAAAGCAAATTGGAGTATAGGTCTCAGAAATATAGATGAGCGACTTAAGCTATATTTCGGAGAGCACGCATTTCTTGATTTAAATGCTTTCGAAAACAAAGGTTTTAAGTCTTCCATACTAATTCCAAAGAGATACCTTACCGATTATGATTAAAACATTACTAGTTGATGATGAGAAGCATGCCAGGGACCGGTTGAGTTCTATGCTCAAAGAGCTAGGTGAGATAGACTTGATTGGGGAGTGTAAAAATGGGATCGAAGCCATTAAGACTATTGAAAAAGAAAAACCGGCTCTTGTTTTCCTTGATATTGAAATGCCTGAGATATGTGGCTTTGATGTAATTTCCAATATGGAAGTGGATAATATGCCATTTGTCATTTTTGTTACTGCTTTTAGCGAATATGCAGTAAAAGCTTTTGAAGTAAACGCAATCGACTATATTCATAAACCATTTGATAAAGAACGGCTTACAAAAGCAGTAGATAAAGCTAAATCTGCTCTGGAATCTTATGATGAGCAACAAATGAGGGAAAGGCTTGATAAGCTGCTTAATTCCGACTCTTTAAAAGAAGATCATATTGAGCGGTTTGTTATCAAGAGTGGCTCCAACATTTTTATAGTAAAGGCAGAGGATGTTTTATGGATTGAAGCAGCCGGAAATTACGTAAATATTATTACCGAGAATAAGAAATACCTTCTTAGAAGCACAATGAGTGGGTTAATCAATCGGTTAGATAAGGACTCATTTTATCAGATTCATCGTTCTACCATCGTAAATCTAAATTATGTAGAGCGAATAGAAGAATGGAGTTATGGAGATTATAAGGTGATTCTCAAAAATGGAGCCGACTTAAAAATGAGCCGTAATTATAAGTCGCTCATCAAAAGTTTGTAATTCGTACCAATATATAGCAGGTCGTCACATTTATTGCTAAGCGTCAATTCTCTCTCTTATATTAGATCAAAGCTTGATGCTCAAGCCCTAATATATAACATAGATGACCAACTATTTATAATAGGAAACTTACCCACCGAGCATCAAGCTTTTTTTATTTTCTATTCCCCGAAACAAAAAAAGGCAATCGTAATTCGATCGCCTAATCTGGTTTAAAATAACGTTTTAAAAAACTTACTCTACGGTAATCGGGATTGCGACTTTAGTGGTTCCCCAATGCAGATTTAAATGCGCCTTTTCAGCAGAAAGTGTATCAAAATAAATTTCGAACCATTCCAGGTTAGAACCCTCACCTACTGCGACGGTTGTTCTGGCTACATCCATAGCTTCATCATACTGAGTTCCCCAGGATAGCTTCTCGTTAATGATGATGGTCCACTCATTTTCTCCGGGAATAGAATACAGTGAATAAGTTCCGGCCGGGATTTCCTGGTCACCGAACATAACATCAGTTGAGAAAGTGATAGCGGTAGATTCATTTGCTCCTGTTCTCCATACCCTGCCTAAAGGTGCGAGCTGAGATCCATTAGCAAAATGAGTTCTGCCCTTTAGTGCAGGACGTCCATAAGTAACATTAACAACAGTGGCTCCAATATTCTGGCTGTTCGCTGCATTAGGGCTTGGTCGTACACCGCCTCCTCGTTCCTGAGCAATAGTAAGTTCTGAAGTCAATAAAAGAGCAAAAGCAGCAAGAACTCCGATTTTAAGAAAAGTTTTCATAGTAGAAAGTTTAGAATTAGTAGTTAGTGGAAATTATATAATTCGATGAGTCAAATTGTAACAAGAGTTTAACAAATACTTTCAAGGAAATAATTCAATTTAAAATAATTTTTTATTTAGTCCGATGGGAATAAAGAAGGGTCGATCCCGGGAATTATTTTTAAAGCATTTTTATAGTACACTTTTTTAAGTACTTCATCGGGCAGGTCAAGCCCGTACATTTTCCAGAATGCATGACGTTTTCTGAAATAGTCGAAATATTCATCATTACTTTCCAGAACCCTGAAATAGGTATAGTATTCTTCTGGTCGATAGGTGTCTTTACCAAATAAAAGACGATCCTGATATTTTATAAAGAATTCTTTTGCAAACCTGGGTTGTCGACCCAACTCAGCTATGATCGCAGCTATTTCTGTATATACATTTGGAAATTCATCGAGGTGCTCGCCAAGTCGGTCTAGGTCGTTCGCCATCCACCCAAAATGAGCGTTAATAAAAATAGTTTCAGGATGTTTTCGGAAAAGATTCCATTGCTCTTTCATCACAACTTCCCAGCTTGGGAAACGGGTGGTATCACCCCGGTGGCGATTTGGGAACTGTTTCATTTCGAGCCATCGTTCATTGTGTTCATCAATGGGATCCCAAAACACTGCAGGCTCGCCAGTATGGATGAGTACAGGAATGCCGAGTTCTCCGGCTTTTGCCCATACAGGGTCGATTCTTTCATCATCAGTATGAACCCGGTTTCCTTCCGAGTCTAAAACGGTTAGTCCGAGATTTTTGAAAATCTTAATTCCTCTGGCACCATTATCATAGTCTTCCTGAAGTTGGGCAACGGTTCTTTCCGTCCAATCAGGATCATCAATTCCATTAAAATCAATATTAGCAAAGACAATAAAACGACCGGGGGCTTGCGCGTTCGCAGAATCAACCATGGCTTTAAGTCTGTCGCCCGATCTTCCACTTAGATTAACTAATGCCACCATATTCAGACTGTCCATTTGCTTCGCTACCAAAGCATTATTTTGGGAAGCCATTCTCCAATGATGACTATGAACATCAATAAATGGAAATTTTGCAGATTTGATATCACCTCCTGGTACAACAAGAGTTGATTTGGGGTTATATCGCTCAAAATCCATAGTCATAGTTGAGTCCTGAGCAGCTAAGGAATTGCTTAACAAAGCAAAAGAAGTGGAAAGGAATAAACCTTTTGTTAAGGTGTTGAGATTCATATCAGTAACCTACTTGTAGCGTAAAATTAAAAATTGAAAGATCATTAAGCTGTTCGCCTTCCAGCATAGAACGTAATGAGTATTCTCCTCTCAACCTAATTCCCCTCCATGGTTCATAAGTTGCTTCAACTGTAAATCGGTTCCAACGGTGAAGGTCGCCTGCAAGAAATTCTGAAGGCTTTATAACCCCACCTGTAACAGGGTCAGGTTGATAGCTGTCTAATATATCCCCACCTACATCAACGAACTCACCGTTTCCATCGAAATAGTTTAACCCTTGCCGGTCATAATCATAACGAAATGTTATTCGGGTTCGATGAGAAAACCACTGTTCAATCTGAAAAGACAGTTCATCTCCATTAGGACCAATCTGGCTTCCAAGACTAATGCCTTTTTCGGAGTGTGAATTTAATTGAAATTTGTGCGCGTAAATAGCGGGCTCAACTCTTTGATAACTAGAACTCAGAACAGTTCCTGTTTTCATAGCATAGCTAAAGCCAAGGTATCTTGCAAAAGTGCTATTGGAAGCTTTTTTTTCTTCCCACCTGAATAAATCCTTTGCATCTCCCAAATCATCAACTAATATCTCTCCAAATAATTCTAGTCCATCAAAAGGTCTTAACACACCTTCAAAGCCTGCAAAGCCATTATCCTGATCCTGAAGTTCCCACTCCATATAAGCTAAACGATTGACCGGATTAATGTAGGCCAACTCTATTTTCCTATTACTATAATTTATTAGCTCATAGTAGCCAATAGAAATCCATTCAGCTGGTTGAAATTGAAATTTTTGGTGAACAGTAAATCTGTTAGGTGATGTTCTGGTATATAAGTTATCAAAGCCTTCAATTTCTCTTTGTCGGCCACTGTCCCAGGATAAAAACCCATGAATTAATGAATACCGCACATACTTAGAATTAATATTTAAACGAACCCAATCAAAAGGAATACTCTCGCGCGAATAAACTAAGTTATTACGCTGTCCAACCCCGTATTTAAGCATGCCCCGTCCAATATGTAGAGACCAATAGCTTTTATGAAAGCCTGCAGAGGTATTCATATGATATTTATTGGATCCAGTATTATTTAAAGTTTTCCAGTTTCTACTAAGAAAAGGCAGGTATAAAAAAGCTTCATCGTCTCCTACTTCTACGGCGCGCCATTGTTCATGATGGAACCCCAAAGTTCCAGAGAAAGTACCATAAGATCGAACTCCTCCAATTGTGTAATATGGTGCATTGTAGATTAGGTCTCCATCTTCTACAAAAACTGCTCCACGACCAGGAAACCAATCGAAAGCGATTGTCGCATTTTCGTCATCCCAAACATAGAGGTGAGGTTCTTCATCAGAAAAAAGGATGTCTTTCCCACGATTATAAAACTTATCGGAGCCCTGAATAAAAGAATTGGTCTCGTATTTCCTCAGGCTGTCCACCGAAAATTCACGCAAATAACTATTTCGGACATGTTGATCGCCTGAGTTTAATTTAGACTCATCTATTTGTGCCAAAATGGAAGTGATCTGACCCCTTGTTAAAGGTAGTGCCTCGTAATTATAAAGAGGAGCATTTCCTCGAACTCGCTGGTAATGCATCCAGTCGTACACTTGATGATATACAGGAACCAAAGAGGCTTGAGATAGTCCATCTTGTATCCCAATAAATAATACTAAAACAATAAGGATGGTGATTCTTTTCAACATTTAAATAATATAAAGATAGATAAGCTTAATTGATTGATGTAAAAAAGCCCTGAAAATATTCTTCAGGGCTTTAAACTAAGTTGAGGGTAAAAAAATTATAAACCGAATGCATCATGCCCTAGGAATATAGCGGAATCACCTAATTCCTCCTCAATTCGAAGAAGCTGGTTATACTTTGCAATACGATCAGTTCGACTCATTGATCCTGTCTTTATCTGGCCAGCGTTGGTAGCTACCGAAAGATCGGCTATGGTTACATCTTCTGTCTCTCCGGAGCGGTGTGAGATTACAGCTGTATAGCTATTTTTATGAGCCATTTCAATTGCATCAAGCGTTTCGGTCAGGGTACCAATTTGATTCACTTTTATTAGGATGGAGTTTGCAATACCTTTTTCAATTCCTGTTGCAAGACGTTCCGTATTTGTTACAAATAGGTCGTCACCAACGAGTTGAACTTTATCCCCAATTGCTTCAGTTAGCTTTTTCCAGGCATCCCAATCATCTTCAGCCATTCCATCTTCAATAGAAATGATCGGATATTTTGCTGCCCAATTTGCCCAAAATTCAACCATGGCATCGGTATCTTTTTTAGAGCCATCACTCCACTTAAATTCATAAAGCCCGGATTCTTTGTTGAAGAATTCAGAAGAAGCGGGGTCAAGCGCGATAAGCACATCATCTTTTGGTGTATAGCCTGCTTTCTCAATAGCAGACATAATTACTTCGAGGGCTTCTTCATTAGATTTCAGGTTTGGTGCAAAACCACCTTCATCTCCAACTGCAGTGCTGTATCCTTTCTCGCTTAGTACCTTTTTTAACGTATGGAAAACTTCTGCCCCAATTTGAAGAGCATGAGAAAAAGATTCTGCTCCGGCAGGCATAATCATAAATTCCTGAAGATCAACGCTATTATCGGCATGAGAACCTCCGTTAATAATATTCATCATCGGAAGGGGCATTACCTTTGAGTTGACACCGCCTACATATCTCCAGAGCGGCATCCCTAATTCGCTTGATGCGGCTTTTGCTAAAGCCAGAGAAACACCCAGAATAGCATTAGCGCCAAGTTTCCCTTTGTTGGGAGTGCCGTCAATTTCCAGAAGAAGAGAGTCTAGCTCAGTTTGATTAAATACAGGCAGGCCTTCAAGCTCTGATGCAATTATAGTATTTACATTTTCCACTGCCTGAGTAACCCCTTTTCCCAAAAAGACGGTCTTATCTCCATCTCGTAATTCAACAGCTTCATGTTCTCCGGTAGAAGCACCTGAAGGGACAGCCGCACGTCCCATTGCACCAGAATCGAGAATTACATCAACTTCTACGGTTGGATTACCCCGTGAGTCTATGATTTGTCTGGCATTAATATCTTCGATAAAACTCATTTTTTCTCCTTTATGTTTGCGATAAGTAAGTAGCTCTAAAGGTACTACGAATTAATATGTTCTTAAAGGGAAGACATACTAAGTTTATGTAAATTCCTTTTTGAATATAAATTTCGAATGAATCCTATTAAATTTTGTCTGAAATACATCCGTGGGTAATTCTTTTTGATATAGATGGAACCCTTCTTACAGTAGACAGAAATTTTAACCGACCACTTCTGCGGAGTATAATCGATGATTTAAATATTGATTATCCAGATATGGAAAAGGATTCATTTTCAGGAAGAACTGATTATGATATTATTACGTCCTTTTTGGTAAATCATGATTATGATGAAGATTTGTATCAAACATTCAAAGATATTTATTTAGAGCGTTTGAACAACGAGATAACAGGAAAGCATGTATTGCGGCATAAGCATGTAGATGAAATTATTAAATTCTTTTCCAGACCGGGATTCATTACAGGACTTCTGACTGGTAATTATCCGGATGCTGCAGCTATCAAACTAAAAGGTGCAGAAATTCACCATGAATTTGAGATTGGTGCTTTTGGAGAATTCCACAAAGATCGAAATATGCTGCCCCAACTTGCACTGGCTTTAGCAAAAGAAATGTTGGATACCGAAGTAGATCCTTCCCGGTTTATTATAGTAGGAGATACTCCCAGGGATATTATCTGTGCTAAAAGTGCAGGCATGAAATGTGTTTCAGTAACTACTGGCCAATTTGGCGCAATAGAACTTGCAAAGCATAATCCCGATTTAATTATCGAAGACTTATCAGAACCGGAGAAATGGTTCCAGGAGTTAACCGACAAACATATTTAGATCATTGTCACCACATCCAGCCAAAGATGAAGGTGATTTGAGCTGAACCGAAATAATTGATTTTGTCATTTGCAGATTCAAAAACATCAGCAATGCCATCATTATTATTGTCTATGTAATTTCCATTCGTGTTTCTGAATGGCTTGAACGGTTCAAGAATTTGTAATCCATCTTCAAAATAGTAGAAAGAGTATCCGAATTGAAAAGTTTGCAGGCGCGCAAAATTATCGCCGAAGTCGATGCCAAGTACCAAATCCCCGGTCCAGCCCCATTTGGTTTCAGCATCTTTCAATCCCGAAAAAATATCCTGAACAGGCTCGTAAATGCTGAATTGAGTTATGTTTGCTTCTCTAAAGCCGTTATTATTCAGATCCTTAAAATAAGGAGTAGTTAAAGCCATAGTGGGACCAAAACTCATCGAGGTGTGAACTCTGAAGTTGTCTGAAATCTGGCGTGCAAAAACTCTACGTTTTAGCCCTACGGTTAGGGGAAAAGTGACTACTCGTTTATATTTGCTTGGAATAGTCCTGCTACCAAAATAGTAATCGATGTAAGTTTGCTCACTTGGGTCTCTGAGTCCAGCAATCTTAAAATTTATTAGCCCTTCAGTGTATGGTCCGAGACCCAGCCGGAACTGAGAACCAACACCAAAACCGAAATCATTTAAATTGAAGCTAAATCCAAAACCAGCCTTATATCCTTCGTCATAAAGATTTTTCGGGGCTTCGATACTTTGGATTTCAGGCTCTCCGTATTGTGCAATTGCGGGATTGGCAATCAAGGCCAGTAAAAACAGTAAATAAAATGGTCTATTTTTTTTCATATTTTCTCTTCTAAGGGATATACAAAGGTAATCAACAAAGTTTAAACGAAAAAAACTTCATTTTCTTATTGTGTTAAGTATATATCCTGTTATTTTCCTCTCGCATTTTAAAAGAAGTAAATTTTTGAATTAAAAGTCTTACTCAAAGGATGAACTCACATACTACCTATCTTGTTTTTGGCCCATCAGCAACATTAAAAAGAATGGCAAAAAAGCTGTTTGATGAGCATGAACCCAAGTTTTTGTACACCAAAGCTTTTGGTGAGATTCAAACTGATTTCTTTATTGCAGTTTATGAAGAGTATGAAAAACAGATAAATTCCAGCGTTACTCTTACCTGTATTTTCGAAAATACCCCAAAATTAAATAAAATTGTGCTCAAGAAAACCGGTGGGCGAATGGGATTTAGAGGGAGTTCATTGTCGGAAGAGAGAAATGTTGAGTCAAATGTTATGGATTTTATTTTTGATTTTTCTAAGCGTTTCGGACTTACTGTACAGGAAGAAATGATTTCAGATCAAAAAGAAGAAGAATAGTTTATGTCCAAGCCAACATCTGAGTGGACGGTGCTGTCCATGCTCAAGTGGGCTACTGATTATTTTGATGATAAGGGAATAAAAAATTCGAGATTCAGCATTGAATGGTTGCTTTCTCATGTGCTGAGCATCAAGCGTCTTGATTTATATCTCATCTTCGACCGTCCTCTCACCAACGAAGATTTGGCAACACTAAAACCTTTTATTAAGAGAAGAGCGGCTCACGAACCTCTTCAATACATAACGGGCGAAACCGATTTTTTGAATACTAAAATTAAAGTCAAACCAGGGGTCTTGATCCCAAGGATGGAGACCGAGCAGCTTGTAGAAATGCTTCTTTTGGAACATGATAATTCAGAAGCTAAAACAGTGTTGGATATTGGTACGGGTTCAGGTTGTATTCCAATCGCAATAAAAAAAGAGAAGCCAGACTGGAAAGTTAAAGCTACTGATATATCAGATGCTGCTCTTGATATTGCAAAATCAAATGCCAGTTATAATGAGGTTGAGATTGATTTTTTCAGAGATGACGTATTTAGCAATAAGGCTTTTTCAAAGGAAGTTGAGTTCGATCTTATTATTTCTAATCCTCCTTATATTTTAGAAGAAGAGAGGGAAGCACTGGATGATGAAGTGAAAAACTATGAGCCAGCACAAGCACTGTTCTGTAAAAGCACAGATTTAATGTATCGTGCTATTCATGATTTTTCTTGTCAAAAACTAAAGAATGAAGGTAAACTATATCTTGAGCTTCATGAGAATAATGGCGATGAAGTAAACGCCATATTTAATAAGGAAAAATGGTCGACAAGAATCAGGAAAGACTATGATGGGAAGAACCGTTTTTTAGTTGCTAAAAAAATGAAATAAAAATGGATTCTAATTTTGAAATAAAAATTTTTTTCCAATCATAAAAAATGTGGAAAACTTGTGGAAAAGATTTTTCTTGTTCACTCCCCCATTGTCAAGACCACTATTCTGCTTGTTAAGGCAATGTTACCTTCTGTCAAGTTAGAAAATAGATTTACCTATTTTTTTTACTAATCTATTGCTGTTCAATAGTTTAACTGTGTTTTGTGATTGTGGATAACTTTTAAAAAGTTCCCAAACTAAGGTTTGACAAGACGGTTATAATTCTTCATTTTCAATCAAGCTTTAGGTCAAAAAATCTTTTTTTGGCTGTGGATAACTAATCACTTTTTTGAAACTTCAACTTTTTCCGGGAGGATAAGAGAACATTGCAAATGGTATCGGCTGAGGCGGCTTGGGACAAATGCCTGGAGATTATTAAAGATAACATCAGTTACCAAAAATATAAGTCTTGGTTCGAACCGATTAAACCGGTAAATCTGACGGAAGATACCTTAACCATTCAGGTTCCCAGTCAATTCTGGTATGAGTGGTTGGAAGAGCACTATTATAATATGCTTCGTTCAACATTGGCAAAAGTTCTTGGTCCGGAAGGCAAGCTTGAGTATTCTATTTTAATGGAGAAGTCTGAGCAGTTTGAAAACAACCGATCTGTTCGCTTACCACAGCGACCTATGCCTCCAGTTCAGGATCAGCAAATACAAGGATATCCCGAAAGATATCCGGAGCGAATTGAAAACCCATTCGTAATTCCCGGGATTCGAAAAACTAAGATTGATTCAAACCTGAATAGTTCTTACGTATTTGAGCGCTATATAGAAGGAGATTGCAATCGACTTGCACGTTCTGCAGCAATGGCGATTGCAGATAATCCCGGAAACAATTCTTTCAATCCATTTTTTACTTATGGGCCAACCGGTCTTGGTAAAACTCACCTAATCCAAAGCATTGGAAACCGTGTGAAGCAAAAGTTCGGGGATGAGAAATCAGTCCTTTATATTTCTTCCGAAGCTTTTACCAATGAGTTTGTTCACGCAATCAGAAATAACAGAGCCAGTGAGTTCTCCATGTTCTATCGGAATATTGATGTACTGATTGTAGATGACATTCAATTCTTTAGCGGAAAGGAAAAAACTCAGGAAGAATTCTTCCACATCTTTAATGCTCTTCATCAGGATGGTAAGCAAATTATTCTAAGTAGCGACCGTGCTCCAAAGGATGTTCCTGATATCCAGGAGCGATTGATTTCAAGATTCAGCTGGGGATTGAGTGCAGATCTTCAAATGCCGGAATATGAAACTCGTTATGCGATTCTTGAACGGAAAGCCAATGATAATGGCATCGAGATTGATCCGGAAATTATTGAGTTTATTGCACACAATTTTAAATCAAATGTTCGTGATTTAGAGGGAGCAATCATCAAACTTCTAGCTCATGCTTCTCTTCAGAATATTGATGATATCGATTTGGCTATGGCTAAGCGTGTGCTCAAAGACATGGTGAAAGAGTCTCACACTCAGATTTCCATTGAATCTATCCAAAATTACGTGTGTGATTACTTCGGGATTGACACCAACAAGGTCCGTGAGAAAACCCGAAAACAGGAAATTGTGGAAGCCCGGCAAATTGCAATGTATTTGTCTAAACGGTTTACAAAATCAAGCCTTAAAACTATTGGGCTTCACTTTGGCGGAAGAGATCATTCAACGGTGATCCATGCCATTTCTACGGTGGAAGAGCGAATCACGACCAGTCCTAAGCACAAACGAATTCTGGAAGAACTTCATCAGCGTATTGAAGTAGCCAGTCTTTAATTATGGACAAACTGGTTCTGAAAGGGCTCAAATTCAGAGGCTTACATGGCTTTTTTGATGAAGAGCGTGTTGAAGGAAACGACTTCGAAGTAGATGTAATTTTTGTTATTTCTCTTGAAGAATCAGCGAAAAAGGATGATATCTCAAAAACAATCGACTATTCCAAAGCACAGGAAATTATAGCTTCAGTAATTTATGGGGAGTCGAAAAAACTGATTGAAACGCTCACTTTTCTGATAGGGCAAAAACTATATTCTTTCTTCCCAGATGTAGAATCCCTGGAAGTGAAAGTAAGAAAAATGAATCCACCCATGCCTGGTGAAACGGAGTATTCCGAAGTTACGATGTCATGGCCCAGATAGTAATTGCTCTGGGCTCAAATCTTGATGATCCACATGCTCAGCTTAAAAAAGCTAAACAATTTTTGAAATCAATTTCTGAAAAGGAAGTGTTGAGCTCGCCTATCTATTCGTCAGAACCTATTGGTCCTTCCGACCAAGATTTTTTAAATGCTGTGATTGTTATTGAATCGAGGCTAAGTACAGTTGAGCTTTTTGAGAAACTGAAAGCTCAGGAGAAAAATCAGGGACGGCCATCCCGCTACCCAAAATGGACGGCACGAACTATCGATCTGGATATAATTGCCTGCGATCACTTGGTGCTTCATACAGATAGCCTTATCATTCCACATAACGAATACACCAAGCGATTGTTTGTTCTTTTGCCTCTGAAGGATGTTTTGCCGGATTGGAAAGATCCCAAAACTGCTCAAACAATTGGTGAGTTGATTGAAGAGGCACCAATGATCAGAATCTCGAAGACCAAATTGAACTGGTAGATGTCCAACCCATTAGATTTTATTGCCGTTGAAGGAGTGATTGGAGCAGGAAAGACTTCTTTAGCTACTTTACTTTCAGAACGAAGGCAAGCCAGATTGGTTTTAGAAGAGTTTGAAGACAACCCATTTCTCCCAAAGTTTTATGAAGATCGCGAGCGTTACGCCTTCCAAACACAGCTAGCTTTTTTAGCGAGTAGATTCAAGCAGCAGCAGAACATGATGGCACAAGACCTGTTTCATCAGATTACGATTTCAGATTACGTCTTCGAAAAAGATCGAATTTTTGCACGATTGAATCTTCAGGAAGATGAACTGGCACTCTATGATTCCATTTTCAATATTATGACCGGAATTGCTGCTCAGCCAAATCTCATTGTGTTTATTCAGGCTTCGGTAGATCGGTTGATGGAGAACATCAACAAAAGGGGTAGGGAGTATGAACAGCATATAACTCCTGATTATTTACGAGATTTGAACAACGCTTATAATCACTTTTTTTATCATTTCAATAAAACACCTGTTATTTTTATAAATACAACCGAGATTGATTTTGTGAACAATCCGAACCATTTGGCGTATATCGAAGAGCAAATTTTTGAACGACCAATTCATTCCAATACACATATTCACATTGCACCTTAGTCATGCTTTTTAAATTCTTATTTTTTATGGCTCTTTTTTTCGTTCTGATGAGATATATAGGACGAATGTTCTTACCTTCCGGTGGTCGAAAACAGCAATTTAATCCGTTCCAGGGAACCAAAAGAAAAGGCGCCAACAAATTCGACCAAATCGAGGAAGCGGAATACGAAGACTTATCCGACAAAAATAAATAACTACATGAATTTTGAAGAGAAACTAAATCGTGGCTTTGAATTATTACAAGACAAAGACATTGATCACAGTTTAGATATAGCCAGAGAACTACAAAAAGAAAACCCGGAATCTGACGAGGCTTTTTATCTGGAGGCACTCATCATGCAGCAGCTCAACCAGTATGATATGAGCTTTACAGCCATTGAGAAGGCGATGGAATTTGGTGAGGATAATGCAGCTTATTATAATTTAAGAGGGAATCTACATCTCCAAAAAGAAGACCTGAAAAAAGCAGAAGCAGATTTTGATAAAGCTATTGAGATTTCTGATTCCCCTTCAGCTCATCGAAGTAAGGTGATGCTCATGCTGATGACAGATCGTGGTCCGGATGCCATTCCTTATTTAATAGGTCGTATCAAAGCAGATCCGCATGATGCTGAGAACTGGATTTTGATGGGAGACATGATCAAGCGTGGTGGTCAGGATGACAAAGCCCGTACATACTACGAGCAAGCACTCAAGATTGATCCTGACAACGAATATGCTCAGCGACAGCTCGAGGAATAATTTCACCTTAAAATTCTCGAGTTTTAAGAGAAAAGTCTAGGATAGTTAGAAACTTCCTTCTTTAGCTAAGAAAGTCATTCCTGCCTGCACGGGAATGACTTAATATATGTTTTAAACTTCTTTTAGAATTTTAGTCTCTTCCCAGAGGTATTTTTTTAAAAAATCATTTCCATTAAACTATTTCCGGGATTGATTCGTCTTTGATGCAACGTTGAACGCTTGGTCGCAAAACTCAACATTGAATATCATGAAACGAACAATCAAAATTACACTGATCTTAGCTATTGTAGCTCTCGTAGCATCTCCTGTTTTCGCCCAACCTAAACATGGAGACAGAGGAAGAAATGCTGAAAGAGGGATGATGAGGGATGTATCTCCCGAAGTAAGATCAGAAGCCCATGTCGCTGTATTTGATGAGTACCTGGAACTCACAGAAACTCAGGAAGAGCAAATTAAAGCAGCAGATGCAGAATTTGCCCAAAAAGGAGCAGAACTTCGTGAAGAGAAAATCAACCGAAGAAAGAAAATGACGATGGCAAGAGAATTGAGGAGCGAGCATCAAAAAGCCATTCATGAGATTCTTACCAAAGAGCAATATGCCGTCTATCTTGAAAAAAAAGAAGCCATCCAGTACGACATTCGCCAACGCCTGAAAGACCATGCAAAAGATGGTAACTAGAAGGTAACCCGGCACTACATCAAGTGCTGGGTTTTTTGTTTTCCCATTGAATTTTGGGGGATAAAAGAGCTATCTTTGCAGCCCTTTCCTGCTCACGTGGCGGAATTGGTAGACGCGCACGCTTGAGGGGCGTGTGACCTAACGGTCGTGATGGTTCGACTCCATTCGTGAGCACTTTTTAAAAGCCCGGTTTCTTTTAGAAACCGGGCTTTTTTCATAGCTTATTTAAAATTATTTAGTGTAGTTATTTTAAATATGTTTAAGAAAAGTCTGAAAATCCTTTGCTGGATTTTTTTTGCGAGCTTTGTAATTATTTCTTGTGGAAAAGATTCGAATCCCATTTCTATTAATGCTCCCGATGACGATGGCAATGACCCTCCGATAAATGAACCGGACCCAATTACGGTTAGCCTTCAGGAAGAACAACCTGGATATCAACCCGGAGCAATCATTCAGTTTAATGTTTTCAACACCGTTCTTGTAGAAGAGACCTACACGTTGATTGCAAACGACAGCATTGAGTTTGAAATGACAAGCTTTAAAGATTCGCTGGGAGGGCAACATTTATTGTTTCTGGTTCAGGAAATTTCCCCTTTACAGTATGAGATTAATTTTGAAGCCGTTGGTTCTGAAAGTGTAATATCTATTACCGTGGATGAATATGAAGAAATTCCAGATCCCCAAGGATATATAAATAATACAAGCAGTGAAGTAATAACTGCTTTAGATGAAATCATTATAGAAACAACGAGTCCTGATTTACTTGATACCCTGAATGCGGTTAAACTCAGATTAGAGTTACAACTTGAAGAGGTTGCTCAGCTACCTGAAGAAGATCAGGTGTTATTGGCCCGGATTATCAATCAATTGATAGCAGAAAGGGAGCAACAAAAAAGGAAGGTATTATTTGACGAACCAATTAATTGTGAAGAAGCCACTGAGGCGTTTGATGCAGAAATCAAAACCACGATTAGGCTTGTAGCGTCCCTTGGAACTGTTACAGCTATTTCAGCAACTGTAAATCCACTGATTGGCTTAGTTGCAGGAACATTTTCTCTGGCACTTTTACATCAGGATATAAAGCAATTATATAAGATGACAAATGATTTCATCGATCTTTGCTATGTAGCAGAACTCACCATATTGAATCCAGTAAGCAAAATGCGAGCAAATAATATTGAGTTTAGAGAATTTTCAAAACGAACATTTAGTTTTTCGCAACAATTAGAAGTAGACCCCGGTTTTCAGCAGTTATTAGACAAATTTCAACAACTACTTTATAGTATCGATGAGTATATGCCAGGCGAATATAGTACAGTTCCTGAACCTGATGAATCTGATCTAGTTGAGCCAATAGATCTTGGAGAAGGTTTTGTAGAATTTGAGGTAGATAATATTGAAATCATAAATAACCCCAGCTCAAATGAAAATAATATCTATGTAGAACACTTCTCAACAAGGGATTCATTAATCACAGTCAGCTGGACTTTTGGAAGTGGAGCAGTGTTACCGATAGATCCAGTTGAATTTCAATTTGATGTTATTGGAGTTTTTGATAATGGCAACAGGATATTACAGGATAATGTAACGGCTAGTCTTAGATATCCTGAGTATAATTATCCGGAGGATCAGTACTATGAAATCAGTACGAGTGAGCTCGCTAGAGACACATTGTATTTTGATTATGTTTCAATACCCTCGTTTGGTTTTGTTACCGACTTTGGAACTTTGGATGAATATTTTGTAAACCTGATAAATAACGACTTAAATATTGGTAGTTCCTGGGTCTTCAGTTATAGCAGTAAATTCGAAGCAGAAGACCATATAATCTCTCTGCCTTGGTATGATGTATATGATAGAAGTTTTTCGGATGGGTCTTACAGAGTTGCCACTACTCAATTATATTTTAAAATAACAGCTGACTCTCCTCCTGTCGCTGAAAGGATTGTTAACTGGCGAGAGGCAAATCGGGTATATTTTCCTGCTCAGGATCAATACGCGACTTTTCCATCAGAGGGGAAACTCGATATAGAAGGAACTAGCTCATACGAAATTGTTTCTGGCCCCGAAAATGGAACCTTCGAGTTTAGTGAAGATGAATTTGGTGCATATTCGTATGCATACGAAGAGGGTTTTGCAGGTTTTGATAGCGTTGTATACCGTGTTACCAATAGTAAGGGTTCTGATGAATCCAGTATCGTTTTCGATTTGTACAATGTTCCACTTGAAGAATCTGATATAGAAGGAAGATGGCGTTTTTATGTTGGAACCTATCAAAATACTCCCTTCGGTGGAAGCACTCCTGAATGTTCTGAAAGAGAAAGTCATGATCCACTAGAGTTAGTTGCTTTCGATCCTTGGGAATTGGGAAACCCAACCTATGTTGAATATTCTGAAGCATATCAAACAGTCACATTTAATTCTGATAAAACAGTTAATTTTGTTGAACAAGATTGTTCTGGAAATGTGACCAACGAATACTCCCATGATTGGAGAATACGGGATCAATTTTGGCTTCAATATGGAACAACACGTTTCCCTATTCGAAGGGCTATAAACGAATTAAATGTAACGTTTAGAGAAAACAACACATTCATTAAAATGGTAAAAGTTGAATGATATTTTCCTTTTATGAAATGTAATGCCGCTTAAAGATGTTACTTTTCTGTGATACTCAAGAGTAAAAAAAATCGTTTTTTGATCTGAACACAAAAAGATCAATCATTATGTTTAAGAAAGTTATTTTAACAGGACTTTTTGTAAGTCTTACATCATTAAGTTTTGCACAGGAAATGAAAAAGAATTTAGAACAAGCAACCTTTGGCGCAGGTTGTTTCTGGTGTGTGGAAGCCATTTATGAATTAGTGGAAGGGATTGACCATGTTGAATCAGGTTATTCTGGTGGTCATGTGGAAGATCCAAGCTATCGCGAAGTTACAACCGGAAGAACCGGCCATGTAGAAGTAGCTCGTATTCATTTTGATCCGGAAGTTATCTCTTATGAGGAGTTACTTACTGTACTATGGCATACCCATAATCCAACTACTTTAAACCGACAGGGAAATGATGTTGGGCCAATGTATCGATCAGTTATTTTTTACCATAACGAGGAGCAAAAATCTATTGCTGAGAAATCCCTCAAAGAAACCGATGCTTCAGGTCTCTGGGATGATCCAATTGTAACGACTATCGAACCACTTACAAACTACTATGTAGCCGAAAACTACCATCAGAACTATTTTGAGAATAATCCTAATGCCGGATACTGCTCATATGTGATCGCTCCAAAAGTGAAAAAATTCAAAGAAGAGTTTAAGCACCTATTGACCTCTTCACCGAAATTCTAAAATTATTACTCGCAGCGTATTCGGTGAGAAAATCTTTCACCTTCGTATTTCGTTTGAAATAGTATATTTTTAAGGCTTGGTTCCAAACGCTTTAGAGTAGAATTTTTTATGAAATACAGATCAGCATCAGTACTGTCAAAAATGGCTGTGCTTATCTTTACGGCTTTACTTGTAACGGCAACCGAAACTAAAGCCCAGGTCTTCATCAATGAAGTTGTAGCCAGCAATAGTGTGGGTATTTTCGATGAAGATGGAGATTTCCCCGATTGGATTGAACTCTATAATTCCACCGGGGACGTAATAAATCTTCAGGGCTATGGAATCTCTGATGATGCAGAAAATCCTTTCAAGTATGTTTTACCCAACATTGAACTGGCTGCTAATGAATATTACCTGTTATTTGCCAGCGATAAAGATCGGGGCAGTAACTCAGAGAACGAACCTAAGTTTTGGGAGACAGTTGTAAGGCAGGGCGATACCGCAAGATATATTGTTCCAACCTCATCAGTTTCTTCTTCCTGGATTGATCCCGAATTTGATGATTCTGCCTGGCAGGATGGAACTTTTGGCTTTGGTTATGGCGATGACGATGATGCTACGGAAGTACCAAATGGAACCATTTCGGTTTTTACTCGAGCTACATTTTCTATTGAAGATGTTTCGATAATAAATGACCTTTTACTTCATATCGATTTTGATGATGGGTATGTAGCCTACCTGAATGGTCAGGAGATATCTCGTTTCAACATGAATGGCGATGCCCCCCTACCATTTGATTATGGAACTCCGGATTTCATTACCGATCCCTGGCTGGTTAGGGGAGAAGAACTTCCGACTATTGAGCTGGGAGAGTTTAAGGAACTACTTGTAGAGGGTGAAAACATATTGGCTATTCAGGTGCATAATACCAATGCTCAATCTTCCGATTTGTCACTTATTCCATTTCTAAGCGTTTCACGAAGTGAACAGCCTTCGGAATCAAGGGGAGTAGCAGAAGAAATAACTATCATATCTTCAGGATTATCATATCCACACCTGAACTTTAAGCTGAGTTCTGAAGGTGAAACAGTATTTTTGACTAATCCGGATAGTGTACTTATTGATTCGCTTCTATATCCCTTTTTAAGGCCAAATGAATCATACGGTAGGTCACAACAAAGTGATAGTACTTTTCACATATTTCCATCACCAACACCTTTAGGACCGAACAACACCGAAGGCTTTTCGGAAAGGCTTGAAAATCCCGAAATGAATTTGAGTGGTGGTTTATATCCGGAAAGTATTGAGTTGACAATTACCGGAACATCTACAGGAAATATTGTTCATTTCACTACTGACGGAAGTATTCCAAACACTAACTCTGAAGTATTTGGAACGATTTCAAGAACAGTTTCCTCTACAACCACGTTTAAATTTATAGCCACAGAGACCGGCAAACTCTCAAGCAATGTGGTTACTCATACGTACCTGATCGGGGAAGACCACAACTTACCTATTGTTTCGGTGAGTACAAATCCAATTAATCTCTGGAGTGATCAATCCGGAATTTATGTAGAAGGAACAAATGGGATTGAAGGGAATTGTACAGGACCAAGAAACTGGAATCAGGATTGGGAAATTCCTATCAACATTGAGCTTTTTGAATCCGATGGTACTCTGGGCTTCAATTCAAGAGCTGGGGCTAAAATATTTGGTGGATGTAGTAGAGGTCAGCCTCAAAAATCCTTATCCATTTTCTTCCGGGGAGAGTATGGTAACTCAGAGCTCAATTATAAGCTTTTTGAAGAGAAAGACATAGACAGATTCCAGGCATTTGTATTAAGAAATTCAGGTAATGATTTTAATGATACCCATTTTCGCGATGGATTGATGAAAACGTTAGTTGAAGGGTCAGAGATAGATTATCAGGCTTTTCGTCCTTCTGTAGTATACTTAAATGGCGAATATTGGGGTATTCATAATATTAGAGAAAAAGTAAATGAGCACTTTCTTGATTCAAACAGTAATGTTAAAAGTGATGATGTTGATTTAGCTGGACCTTATATAGACGATTATATTTTCGGGCAAGAGGGTGCTTTCAGGGAATTTTATGACGAAATAAATGCTGCAGATATGCAGGATCAAGCTGAATATGAATCCATTGAAAGACTAGTCGATATAAATAATTATATAGATTATATGGCAGCTCAAATCTATTATGCGAATACTGATTGGCCGGGCAATAATATTAAGTATTGGAGGAATGGTGCCACCAACGGCAAATGGCGTTGGATTTTATATGATACTGATTTTGGCTTTAATCACTTCAATGGGGGTAATCATGACGGTTCATTGGGTGATTGGGAAGGCCATAATACACTCCGTTTTGCTTTACTCTCCAATCGAAATCAATGGCCAACATATCCTTGGAGCACTCTGATATTTAGAAAATTTGTGCAAAATGAAGAGTTCATAAAAAAGTTCGTAAATCGTATGTCAGACTTAATGAATACTTCTTTTAAAGCACCTTATGTGAATACTGTAATAGATTCTTTATCTCAAATAATTGATTCGGAGATGCCTGCTCACAAAGAAAGATGGGGAGGATCGGTAGAAAGTTGGAATAGTAGAGTTAATGGTCTTAAGAACTTTGCAAATAATCGTAGTTCCAATATGAGAGAGTTTCTTAGGGACGAGTTCGGACTTTCAATCTCTAGAAATATTACGGTTCATACATCTGATAAAAACCACGGTATAATAAGAGTGAACCGTATTGAACCGGATACTTATCCATGGTCTGGGCAGTATTTTGGTGGTTTACCAGTAACTCTTATTGCAATACCAAAGCGTGGCCATACATTTACAGGCTGGAGTGGGGCTTCTACTGCTACCGATCATTCTATAGAAGGAAGTGCCGGATCTACTTATATGGCTAACTTCGCACCAGCTGAAGGTGAGTTAAGAGATATTGTTATTAACGAAATCATGTATAACGATTCTGAAGAGTTTAACTCGGGAGATTGGATAGAACTTTATAACACTAGAGATTATGATATTGATCTTAGTGGCTGGGTAATAAAAGATGATGATGATACTCATCAATTTACATTCGCAAATGGTGCCGGTATCGCTTCAGATTCTTACATAGTAATTGCGGCCGATTTACAGGATTTCAATTCTGTTTATCAAATAGGGTCAGATCTTTACGGCGAATTGGGATTCAGCTTAGCCGGTGGAAGCGATCAGGTTCGTTTATATGATGCCTCAGGAATATTAGTCGACTCAGTGGAGTATCAGGATGAAGCCCCGTGGGATGCTAATGCTGATGGAACTGGTTATACGCTCGAACTTAAAGACGCCACAATAGACAACTCAGAGGCTATCTACTGGGTGGCATCGGTACAATCAGGGGGGTCTCCGGGAGCTGCTAATAGTATTTTGGTTTCGAACGAAGAAGACGAAAATATTCCAACCAGTATTTCCCTTCTGCAAAACTATCCCAACCCATTTAACCCATCTACAAATATAACGTTCGAACTTCCTGAACAATCAAGAATAAAGCTCACTGTTTTTGATATGCTTGGCAGGAAAGTTTCCAATCTTACAGATGAAGTACGATCGGCAGGATCTCATACCATCAATTGGAATGCAGGAGAACTCTCAAGCGGAGTATATTTTTACAGGCTGGAAGTTGGGGATGAAGTGTTAACCCGAAGAATGTTGCTTATAAAATGATATGGATGAGTCTTTGATGAATAGATAGCAATGATATGTTATCTTTATGAAAATTAAAGATGTTCTTTATGAAAAAAGTTTCTCTGCTACTTATAGCGCTATTCTCCTCTATATTAGTATTTGCTCAGAGTGATCAAATTGCTCCTGACCTTACAAAAGCTGAATTAATCAGTTTTTTACAGGATAATTATTCTGTTACCAATGCCCAGAGTTATAATGCTGCTCGTGATGCCATGTTTGAAGATATTGATGGTAAGAACGGAGAGATTACTTGTGTATACACAGGCTATACTATTTCATTTACAGATCGGCAGGATGCTCAGGGCAGTCAGGCAGCAAATGACTTTAATACAGAACACATTTGGCCGCAAAGTTTCTTTGATAGTGACTTACCAATGCGTAGCGATATCCATCACTTATATCCAACCAGAGTAGATGTAAATGGGGCAAGAAGTAATTTTAAATTTGATGAAATTCCGGATAACCAAACAAATACCTGGTTTCGTGAAAATTCAAAGCAATCTTCTGTTCCAACTGAAAACATTGATGAATACAGCGAACTTTTAAACAATACTTCCTTCGAGCCCCGAGAAGATTTGAAAGGCAACGTAGCCAGATCAATATTTTATTTCTGGACTATTTATCAGGATGACAACTCTATTACTTCTGATAACACTGATAATGAAGCTTTCTTTGAGGGAATGAAAGAGGTCCTCTTAACCTGGCATGATCTTGACCCTGTAGATAGTATTGAAGTGAGCAGAAGTATTGAGATAGAAATGGTTCAAGGAAACCGAAACCCATTTGTACACGATACCACGCTCGTAAGAAGGGCATTTTTTGATGGAACAATAGTTGAACCGGATCCCATACCAAATCCTGTAACAGGAATCGTGGATAGCATAGAAGCATCTACTTTTAATTTAACCTATTTGGAAAATGATCAGGAGAGAACCATTCTTTTTCAGTATCAGAATTCGCTAACTACAAGCGATACCGCTGGAAATCCTTTCACTCTTACTGATTATGATACGATTCTGGAGGTGGAAGTCGAATGGGAGGCCGGAAGCAGTGATGACGAACAGATCGCAACCTCTTTTTCCGTTATCAGGTTTGCAGAGAAGGGCGATACGGTAATTGCAGGACCAAAAGCATCAAGTGGTGCACTACTATTTTCCGGGGTGATGGATGGAACACTTACCGGAGGAACACCGAAAGCTGTAGAACTTTTTGTTGTTGAGGATATTCCCGATTTAGGCGTATTCGGAATTGGGTCTGCAAACAACGGTGGAGGCTCAGATGGAGTTGAGTTTATGCTATCCGGCTCTGTTGCAAAAGGAAGTTATATTTACATCGCCACTGAAAGCGCTAATTTTGATACCTGGTTTGGTTTTACTCCGGATTTTGTAGATGACGCCTCTGTTGCAATCAATGGAGATGACGCCATTGAATTATTTTATGATACTACTAAGGCCTTTTCAGGGAGCGAAGTAGTAGTCGATATATTTGGGGAAATCGATGAGGATGGCACTGGTACTTCCTGGGAGTATACGGATGGCTGGGCGTATAGAAAGAACTTTACTGGACCGGACAGCACTTTATTCAATAGTAGTAACTGGAATTATTCAGGTGTGGACGCTCTGGAAGGAGAGAGTTCAAATGCAGGTGCAGAATCACCATTTCCAGTGGGTACTTACGATCCCGGAATGACAATCAATAATGCTATTGATAACATAAAGGAAACCCCTGAAACGATTAAACTGCTACAGAACTACCCTAATCCATTTAACCCGGGGACCGTCATTTCCTACACCTTAGCTAAAACTGGAGATGTTACATTGAAAGTGTACGATGTTCTTGGAAGAGAAGTGTCCACACTGGTGGATGAGTTGATATCGGTAGGAAAGCATGAAGTCAGATTCGATGGTTCGGGGCTTCCTAGTGGATTATATGTATATCAATTAGCAACTGAAGGGGAAATCAGGTTAGGTAAAATGCTGTTGATCAAGTAGTTAAGTTGGTTTACAGCCTACCAAGTTTGAATTTAAATAGCTATTATTAGCAAAGATTTAGCAATCACAGTAGGGTATTTCATGATACAAAAGGTTCAAGCAAAAAAATCAGAACTTAAACAGTTTGTGAAAAACGGTTACTGGGAAGTTCTTTTAACAGATCCAGGACTTAACAAATTTAATTTTGGCAAACCGCTTACCGATAAGTATATCACAACGGATATCATTTCTCCATTAGGCGAAAAATCTATACTCTATAATACAGTCCCTAATGATTCAGAAACAGGAATAGTAGTTGGGTTGAATTTTGAGGAAATCGATCAAACAAGAATTTCTGAAATTCTTGTAAAGGCTTCGGATACTTTTTTCGAGCACTGGCAAGTGATACTTAAAGACAACAGAAACGACATCAGGAAAGTAGTTACCACCGAAACAGTGTTTGCCATTGAGCCCGTCATTGAACTTAATAAACTTATGCGAATGGGCTTTTCTGATCAGAATCCGGAGAAAAGTAAATCCTATTTCGAGCTTCATTTAGAAAAAACTTCTCCAACAAATTAAATCTGGTTCAGAAAAAGAGAAAGGTTTTTCTTTTTCTGAAGAGTGAGTTTCTTTCTAAGTCTGTATCTTCCCTGATCAACACTTTTTGGAGATATATTCATAATCCCTGAAATTTCTTTAGAAGACAGATTCAACCTTAATAAAGCAGCAAGTCTGCGTTCCTGAGGAGTCAATTCGGGATATCTTTGCTCCAGTTTTTTATAAAAGCCTTCACAAACCTGATCTACCTTAAGTTCAAATTCTTGTCGATCTTTATTTAGCATGAGGTTTTGATAAATCTTAGATCCAAGCTTATTGATGTGACTTAAAGCTTCTCTATTTCTTATCTCCGATCGGATTCCTGACATTTCGGTTTTTACTTCTTCAAGAAAGTCGTTCTTTTCTACAATTTGAAGAGCGAAATTTGTTAGTTCACTTTGTAAACTTTCTTCTCTCAAACGAGAGTTTTCCAATTCTTCTTTAGCAAGTTTCTGTTTTGATTCAGCAATTAATTTATCTTTTTCCAAAAGGGCAATTTCTCTTCTTTTTTTAGCAGCAAACCAAACTATACCAATTAAAGTCAGGGTTACTAAGAGCCCCGATGAGGTTGAAACAGCGACAATTCTGGCTTCTTGCAAATCATTTTCTGTTTCAAGAACAGAAATCTCCTGTTCCTTTTTCTCAGTTTCATATTTCGCACGCATCTCCGCAAGCTGTGTATTCGAGTCCTCGTTCAGAAGACTGTCGTTAAGCTCTTTATAAGATTTGTAATGTTCCAAAGCGGTTTCAAAACGGCCCAGTTTTTCATAGCTGTAAGATATATTCAAATGGGCATCTTTTTGTTCGTAAATGATTCCCAACTCTTCAGCAATATCTAAACTCCGTTGCCCATAATCGATGCCCTGCTCAAAATTTTCCATTCTATTCGATACTGAGCTCAGCACTTTTAGGGGATAGGTCATCATTACTAGAGCATTATTTCTTTCCGCAATCTCTAGTGCTTTTTCGCTATAGTCTATAGCAAGGCTTAAAGAATCCATCGTATCATAGAGCATTCCCAAGTTTAATGAGGTTGAACCAATCTTCATTTCATCTCCACCCTGAATATAGAATTGGAGCTGTTTTTTATAATATTTAGTGGCGAATTCTTTTTCCCCGGTCTCAAAATATGTATTAGCAAAACCCCCGTATACCAAATTTACTCCAGAAGAATCTCCGGCGAGACGGAAATTCTCAAGAGCTTCATCAAAAAAACTAAGAGCTTCATCATATTTATATTGGATGAAGTAGATATTCCCTATCCCACGAAGAGTACCTGCTTTTAATGCCGGGTTATTGGGTAATTGCTCTACATAAGCAAGAGCTTCTTCAAAAACAGTTAAAGCCTGAGCATAGGATCCTTTTCGGATATATACTCTTCCAAGATGGTTTGCTGTTTGCACTTTTAGCATAAGTTTATCCGTCTTATCAGAAATACTTTTTGCCTGAAGTGCATAGTAGGTAGCAGAGTCAGGATTAGTCTGAGTAAAGCTCAAGGAAACATCTATTAATAGATGTGCTTTTATACTGTCATTTTCAGTAATGTTAATCTTAGTAAGTAAAGTATCTCTATAAGATGACTGACCATATACCAGGTCATTAACATTCCCGGTTAAAAAAAGGATAGCAAGGATGTAGAGTATATATTTCATGAGCGTAACGAAAAGATGTCCAGTTTATATCTCTATCATATACAATTTAGCTCTGTAAATCTGTCGTCAAAATCTCTACAAAATCTCTACAACCAAAATTGCCAAGAATAGTAGTATTCAACAAAAAACATCAATTAACTAGCTAATACTGGATCTTTATAAGATTTATCATGCAGATAATTGTAGCTTTTAGTGAAGTGCTTTGTTGAAAAACTCTACGAGTTTGGGTGAGTTAGTAAAATTCTATCTCTACAAAATCTCTACTATTTATAAAATACTAATTCTTCTTAGGTAGATTCTCAAGCGAACAAACAATCTATTGTTATGGAACCAACAACAACCGAGATGGCAGAGGCGCTAAATCCTACTACAAAGCTTTGGACGATAGAACTAACAGATCTTGGGGTTCATCAGGCATTTATGGGATACTCGTTAAGTGATAAATACCTAATGATTGGAATTACTTCGCCAATGTTCGAAAATCAGATATCTATTAATTCAATTCCGAAAAGTGGAAAAGAGGAGTTGAAAGTACCTATCCCACTTGAGAAATGTGATTGTGGATTATATGGGAATATCAGTTTTAAAGGGCTGGATAAGTTTTTGTCCAAATGGAAGTTGTTTTTTTATGATTCGAGGTTTGGCGAAGAAACGGAGGTAATCGATGGTAATCTCATACCAATTAAACAATTGAGCAAAAATACACGAAGTGAGCATTTAAAATTGATGGGCTATTCGAAAGGCAAAGAAAATGCAAAATCATTATTTGAGCTGAGGTTCAAGACAAAAGAATAACGCAACGGAAGACCCGTCGGGGATGCATCCATACTAAGCGAATCATGACCCGATGAATAGAGACAACCGGATAAATAACCGACGGGCTTTTTTTCCAATCTAACGTTTAATTCTGCATCAAATATCACTACTATTGATGCATGTTAGTCACAAAGCTAGAACTCCTCCATTTCAGGAATCACCAAAAAAATGAAGTGGAGTGGGCACCTCACCTAAATGTAATTACGGGACCAAATGGCGCGGGTAAGACCAGTCTGATTGATGCGATTCACTATCTGTGTATGTCTCGTAGTTTCGTTTCTACATCCGATATGTATGTGATCCATCAGGGAGAAAGTTACTTTATGTTGAAGGGTAATTTTCAGGGTGAAATTCGGTCAGAATTTGAGGTTAGTTGTACCTTTTCAAGAGGAGATGGAAAGAAGATTTTTGTCAATGACGGCCCGCTTGATCGTCTTTCTGATTTGATTGGAATGGTTCCGGTAGTGGTGCTATCTCCCGACGATAAAAAACTAACGCTGGAAGGCCCGGCAGAAAGACGCTCATTTCTGGATTCATTTATTAGTCAGATTTCATCGGTATATCTCAGAGATTTACTGGATTATCGTAAAATCAGAAAACAGCGAAATACGCTTCTTCAGAATTACAGCAATGCACCTCACATGCTTGAGATGTATCTTGAGCCGTGGGATAATCAATTGGTAGAAACTGGTTCGCGAATTATCGCCAAACGCTATGAAGTGTTGGAAAAATTCAAAGAATATCTGGCAAAGGATTATGCGATGATTTCAGGAATGAATCTTACTACAGGTCTTAAGTATCAAACGTTTTGTGAGCCATCAATTAATTCCAAGGATATCGAAGAACGATATCGGGTCGCTCTTAAAGAAAATCACGAAAAAGAGTTGGAAAGAGAGCAAACATTGATTGGACCTCATCGGGATGAAGTGGTTTTTTATCTAGGGGATTTTGAGCTTCGACGCTTTGGGTCTCAGGGGCAGCATCGCCTTTTTGCGTTGTCACTAAAACTGGCTCAGCTTCACTATTATTCGGATGAACTGGATGACTTACCCATATTTATGCTGGATGATGTATTTGGAGATTTGGATTTTCCTAAAACAGAGATTTTGCTGAAAGCACTACAACACCATGAAGGGCAGACCTTTATTACAGCAGCAAACCCCATTCCATTCGAGAATTACGTACATTTTGATGGCGAACGAAATCGTTTTTTTAAAGTTGAAGATTCGGTAATCGTTGAATCGTTGAATCGTTGAATCGTTTGGAAGAGAAGATTTCACATATACAATCATTTGAAGACCTACTTGTTTGGAAGAAATGTAGAGCATTAAGAGTTAGTATTTCTAGCTTCTGTAAAACTCTGCCAAAGAATGAAGAGTACCGATTGAAGGATCAATTATTTAAAATCGACTAGAGTAAACTTTGTCAGAGAGGAATCGATCAACTACACTTTAACAAATAACGAATAACGAATTGCGTTTCGACAAACCAAAACCGATCAGTTCAGCACTTCAGGATTTTCTGGATAAATTTCCGCAAAAGAAAAAACTGAAGCAGGGGATGATTTTGTCCGCATGGGAGCAAGTAGTAGGAGAACGAATTGCCTCACAGACCGACGATCTGCACTTTGAAGGAGAAAAGCTGGTTTGCAGAGTAAAAAACCCGGTATGGAGACATGAAATTCATGCGAACCGATTCAGTATTGCAAAACGATTAAACGCGAAAGTGAAAGGGCAGGTAGTTGGAGACATTATCGTTCGTGGATAGTTGTAATAACCCCAATGTGATTCTATATTCATTTTATGGCTCCTGAGTTAAAAGAATCAATTCTACAGCGAATTAAACGTATACTTAAGTTTGGTATTCCTCCGGGTACAACCGAGGAAGATATGCGTGCGGCACGTCGTGAGCGTATTGCAGTTTTTGCCGTGGCGTATATTATGGCGATGAGCTTATGGTTTATTGTGAACCTGAATGGAGACTATAATATCAGTATTAATGTACCCATAGAGCCAGGAAGCATTCCAAATGATATGGCCCTGGTTGACGACCTTCCAGAATTTGTTCAGGTTGAAGTAAGTGGTGATGGATGGAAACTGGTAAATCTGTTCAATAATCCCCCCAGTGTAATTGTTGATGTAACAGAAGGTGATGTAAACCTATTCGACCAGGTAAGGCAACGATTTACAGTAGAGCAGGATGTTTCTGTTTTAAAAGTTCAGCCTCTGGTTGTGAGCATTGGTTTGGAACCAAAAATTTCGAAAAAAGTGCCCATTCGTCTTAATTCAGAGATAGAATTTATGACTCGTTATGGGTTGATAGGACAATCTTCTATTAGTCCGGACAGTATTACTATTACCGGAGCTGCTTCTCAAGTCAGTGATATCTCAGAATGGACAATTCCTGATACACTTTTGTTAACTAATGTTCGCGACGATATTTCGGTAACGATTCCCATCGAACCAATTGATCCTTTAATTGAACCTTCTTTGGAAGAAATTATTTTTTCTGCAAATGTCTCAGAGTTTACGGAAGGAGAAACGAGTGTGTATATCAGAACCAGAGGTTTGCCCCGAGGGCAGGTAATCAACTACAACCCCTCTGCGGTTCTTATTCGTTTTGATGTGCCTTTAGAGCAGTATGCCGAGATTCAGAATCTAAGACCCTATGAAGTTTATGTTCCTTATTCAGAAATCCTGGAAGACTCTACAGGCTTCGTAACGCCAGACATCGAACTAACAGCCACTCAATACCAGATCAAACTCCGAAGCTTCCAGCCCAAAGCAGTTGCTTATTTTAGTGTGGTAGATCAGAACTAGCTTTGAGCTGTGAGGTATTCGTCATCCTGAACTTCTTTCAGGATCTTACGAAGGGCTTACAAACTTAATCTTTAACAGTGATTTCAAAAGGAGAAATAACCTCATCCACCTCTTTCGCGTCATCAAAGAATTCGAGAACTCGAAGCAGCACTTCATCTACTAACACATCCGGGCAGGAAGCGCCTGAAGTAAGAGCGACTTTTAAGGGAGTTTTATCTTTAGGAAGCCATCTATCTGTTTCCAGGATTTCCTTTTTCCACTGATTGAAATGATGAACCAAAGTATCGGATTTAATTTCTCCCGCGTCCCGCACATGAAAGGTCGGGAAAGAATGCTCCAGAATTTCTACCAAGTGCATTGTATTAGAAGAATTGTATCCACCTACAACGAGGGCGATATCTGCATCCATTTCAGCCAATGCAAGAGTTGCGGACTGATTCTCATTGGTTGCGTAACACAAAGTATCAGAGGTATCAGCGAAGTGATTAAGAATGTCAGTTTCGCCATGAATTTTGATGGCCGCTTCCTTCAGGATATCCATCACTTCCTGCGTTTCGGTAGCTAGCATGGTCGTTTGATTGATTACCCCAAATCGCTGTAAATCTTTATGCGGATCAAATCCCGGAGTGGATTTATGCCCAAAGTATTTTTCAAATTCTGAAGTTGGTCGATCTTCTGTCATAATTTCTGCAAGAATAGTAGCTTCCCCAGGATTTAAAACAACGACCACCGCAGAATGCTCTGCACTGTGCGAAAAAGTGGCCCGAGTTTCTTCATGAGTATGCTTACCGTGTACAACCAGGCTGTATTCTTTTTTACCCAACTGCTTACCGCGCTTCCAGACTTTCTCTACAAACGGACAGGTAGTATTGAACTCGTAAGGATTAATCCCTTTTACTTTCAGCTCTTCTTCAATTTCTCTGGTAGTTCCAAAAGCAGGAACAATCACAATGTCTTCTTTATTCAGAGATGAAATAGGGATGATCTCAGAGCCATCGGTATGATGCAGAAATTTCACTCCTCGCTTGAGCAAGTCCTCATTCACCGTAGGATTGTGAATCATTTCGCTGAGCAGATAGATATTTTTATCTGGATGTTCGTCTACTGCCCGGTAAGCGATATCGATAGCATTCTCTACACCGTAACAAAACCCAAAAAACCGAGGGATATAAAACTGAACCGGACCAAAGTTTAGCCGGGTAGGCTCCAGGTCCTTCTTCATAGGATCGGTAATCTTTGTCGCCTCCTTCACCTTTCGGATAATCGGCGACTTGTACATATCAGGTATTTGGAATTTCTTTCTAGCCAAAGGTTGGTTAGTGGTTATTAGTTAATGGTATCAGTGCTATATTTAATATCAGCTTCTTTTACATAATTAGCCTTAGATCTTTTTAAGTAGCCAATGTAACCATTAACAAGTTTGATACAACTAATCGTTTGTTTTTTTAAAGAATCATAGCCTTTTTGTGTTATCCAATCCTGATCCAAAGCAACTAATAAATGATCGATAATTTCATATAGCGAACCACGAGCTTGTCGACAATATTGAATATTTTCTTGGAAATGAAACCGTCCGTAGCCTTCAGCAATATTTGCTGTTACCGATCTTGAAGCTCTGATGAGCTGGTCCGATAACCTATACTTTTCGTCTTTAGGTAATGAGTCTACAAATTTTGAAATTCTTTTTCTTAACAGACGACTCGCTTTCCAAACTTCTAAATCTTCAAAAGACTCTATATTTTGATATAGCTTTCCCATGGGATAAATAACTGAAAACTAATAACAAATCACGCTGCATCATCAACCTGATCCATCCTAACGCCCACCAAACGACTTACACCTGTTTCCGGCATGGTTACACCGTACATCATTTCGGCTTTACTCATCGTCTTCTTATTGTGGGTAATAATGATGAACTGGGTTTCTTCGCTGAAGTTCTTGATCATCTTCGCAAAGCGTTCGATGTTGGCATCATCCAGCGGAGCATCCACCTCATCCAGCACACAGAAAGGAGAAGGTTTCACCAAATAGATAGCAAATAGCAGGGCTATTGCCGTGAGCGTTTTCTCTCCACCAGAAAGCTGAGAAATCCCTGAGGGACGTTTTCCTCTGGGCTGAGCTTTAATCTCAATTCGGGCTTCCAGTGGATCTTCCACATTTTCTTCAATCAGAAGATCACAATAATCGTCCTCGAAAAACAAGGTTTTAAATACTTTTTGGAAGTTGACACGAATCAGCTCAAAGGTTTCATTGAAGCGCTCTGTGGCAGTAGTATTTATTTCATCAATGGTTTCCAGAAGCTGCTTCTCTGCTTTATCCAAATCCTCAATTTGCTCCTCATAAAAATCGAGTCGCTCTTTCTCCACTTTATATTCATCGATGGCAAGCGGGTTTACATCTCCGATACTGTTCAATTTCTGTCGAAGCCAGCCGATGCGTTGTTTCACTTCATCAGGGGTTTTATTCTCCGGCATCTCAGCGCCTTCAATCTGCTTCATCAGAATGCCATAGGTTTCCCAGATATGATCTGAAAGTCCCTGAACCTGCATTTCCATTTTCTCTTTTGCCATGGAAAGGTGATGAACCAGCTCCATATTCACTTCTTTCTGTCGTCGGACTTCTTTGAGGTTCTTCTCAATCTCGTTAATCTGCCCACGTTGTTTGGCAGCTGCTTCTTCTGCTTTCTGAAGTGCTTCGTCTGCTTCACTCTTCAATTCTTTGTTCGTTGAGAGTTCTTTCTCAAGTTTTTCAATATAAGAAGTAGATTCTTCAATGTTCTTCTTCGACTGTTCCGTCAGCTTTGTACGATTTTCAATACGGGATTGAACGCTTTGGATTCCGGTTTCGGCACGCTTAACGTCTCGCTCGTGGTTATCCACTTTGTTCTTTAAATCCTGGTGCTGAAGTTGGGCATCATTATATCTTCCCTGCGCAATAGCGCGTTCTTCTTCGAGTGCCTCCAGTAGATCTTTCTTTTTGTTCTGCTCAGCATCAAGCTCTTCCATTTTCTTTTGAAGCTCTTTCTGCCTGGGCTGCATAGAATCCAGTTCTTCCTGGGCAGTTCCTTCGCTGCTTTTCAGGTAATCTTTTCGGTTTACCAATTCCGTGATATTCTTTTGATAGACTTGGACTTTAGAACTTAGGCTGTGCTGCTGTTGCTCCAATCGTCGGACTTCCTGCTCTTTCTCTTTTAATCCGGCGCTTAACTTGCTGATGTCGAGCTTCTCATACTTTTCAACGATTTGCTTGAGATAATCCGTGAGTTTATCAATTTCTTTGAGTACGGTCGCTTTCTCTTTCTCAAGGCGATCAATCTTATCTTGTAAACCAACCCGCACTCCGGTGTTCTTATTTTTACTACCACTCTTGAAGAACCGGTTTCGGTTGATAACTTCCCCATCATAAGTAACTCCAATCGCTTTCGTTTTCTTAAGTCCTCTATAAGCATCTTCAACCGAATCAAAAACCAAAACATTGCCAAGCAGTAACTGCTTCAATGCAGAATATTGAGGCTTTGTTTTAACGTGATCAAACAGTCCGCCATCAACTACATCATACTTAGCAGAAAGTTTGTCTAGAGGGATGAAAGTTGCACGGCCCTTATTTGCTTTCTTCAAAGCTTCAGCTGCCCGTTTTGCTTCATCGAGAGTTGGAAGAATTACAAAGTTCAGTGCCCCCCCCAGAACCGACTCCAAAGCAATCGCATGTTTTTCATCAGTGTTAAAAACTTCAGCTACGGTTGTCATTTCCTTGAAATCGAATCGATGATTTTCAAGCAAATACTTTACACTGTTTGGGAATGCTTCATTCGAGTTTGCAAGATCGTTCATCAGTCGAACTTCACTCAAAAGCGAAGAGTGATTACTGTGGAGCGATCTCAGTTCGTCCTTAATTTCATTCTGTTTTTCAGCGAATCCTTCCCTTTTTTCACGAGCCGTTTCCAATTCTTTCTCCAGCTCATCACGCTCTTCAACGAGATTTCCAAGCTTTCCTTCGATAGATCCTTGCTCAGTATTCAAGGAATCAATTTCGTCATTCAAATCAACGATTTCATCATTGATGCGCTCCAGATCCCCTTCTGTGTTTTCGAGCCGTGACTCAATTTTGATTCGCTTGGTTTCCAGCTGGTTTAACTCATTATTAGTAGCACTCAGTTGAACTTCTACTTCGTACAACTCATGGCGCTCACGATTGTATTGCTGCTGGATTTGAGAATACTTCTTCTTTGAATCTTCGAGGGCCTTCTCAGATTTCTCCAAATCTTCATCAAAAGATTCAAGCTTAGAACGGCTGTTAGCCAGCAAATCCATCAATTCTTTAAGATCAAGCTCGCCTTGCTCAATATCCTTGCTATATTCAGTGATCACCTTTTTCTCGTTCTCAATTTTTTCTTTGGTGATTCGGATATTGGTATCTGCTTCACGAATAGCATTATGCAACTGACTTACTTGTCGTTGTGCTTCCGATTGTTGCCGTTCTTTTTCTATAAGTTGAGCTCTGAATTTTTCATCAGAGGATTCAAGCTCTTCAGCATTTTTTGCAATCTCTTTTTTCTCTTTTTCTGCGTTTCCGATTCGCTCCTGAAGCGGCTCAAGCTCTTCCTGAATCTTATTGAAATCGTGCAGAGTAAGTGCTTTGTCCAGAGTTTCAAGCTCGTCTTTGTAGACTTTTGCCTTTTCGGCTTTTTCAGCCTGGATTTCCAGAGAACGAGCTTTCTTTCGAAGTTCAATCAACAAGTCATCAACTCGTTGGAGATCTTTTTTGGTCTCATCCAGCTTCCGAAGCGTTTTTTTCCGTTGATCTTTATATCGGGTAACTCCGGCTGCTTCTTCAAATAATCGGCGGCGATCGTTATTCTTATCATTCAGAATCTCTTCTACCATTTTGAGCTCAATCACGGAATAAGCATCAGAGCCCATTCCGGTATCCATAAAAAGCTCCATAATGTCTTTCAGTCGACAGGAAGTGTTGTTGATGAGATACTCAGAATCTCCGGAACGGAATAAACGGCGCGTAATGGTTACTTCACTATATTCAATAGGAAGAATGCCTTTATCATTCACAAAAGTGAGGGAAACCTCCGCCATCCCAAGGGCTTTCTTCTTCGCTGTTCCGTTAAAGATCACATTACTCATTGCCGATGAGCGTAGAAGGGAAGGACGTTGCTCACCAAGTACCCAGCGAAGTGCATCTACAATATTTGATTTCCCGCAACCATTAGGCCCAACGATAGAGGTAATCCCGCTATCGAAGCTCACCTTAGTCTTGTGAGCAAAACTTTTAAATCCCTGTAAATTGAGTTCGGATATATACAATGTTTAAAATCTCAAATGGCAAATTTCAAAACTCAAACAAATTATAATTTCAAATATTGAAGCTTTGAAGTTGTTTGTCATTTGTTCTTTGAATGTTGATGCTTTTCCTAAACCGTCATTATTTCAGTTTCTTTGTGAGCAAGCATATCATCTACGGCTTTGGTGTGATTGTCTGTAACCTTTTGGATTTCGTCTTCTGCTTCGAACTTAGAATCCTCAGGTAGCGACTCAGATTCCACGGTTTTTTTTACTGTATCATTAGCATCACGCCGGGAGTTTCGAATACTGATTCTGGCTTGCTCAGCTTTATCTCTGGCTACTTTCACCAATTCCTTTCTGCGTTCTTCTGTTAAAATTGGAAGGGGAATGCGGATGAAGTCACCATCATTCATTGGATTAAGTCCCAGTCCGGCCGCCATAATTGCTTTTTCGATATCCGGAAGGGTAGATTTATCATAAGGAGAAACCATCAGCAATCGTGGTTCCGGCACTGTCACATTTCCCAATTGTTGAAGAGGGGTTTGTGCTCCGTAATATTCAACTTTAACTCCTGATATAAGTGCCGGGTTAGCTTTACCTGTACGTATGTGTGAGAATTCACTTTTCAGATACTGAACGGCGTCATCCATTTTTATATCTGCTTCGTCTATAATTTCCTGTAATTCGTCCGCTATCATAACTTCAAATTTGGTTCAAAACGGGCTTCTTAACCCTGATTTTCAATTCTGTGAAGTTAATAAAAGTGAGGGTTAAATCTTAATGAAAAGCTTCATTTAGACTTCGATTCTGAACTCAGTATATCTAAAAGAGCTGTCACCCTGAGTGCCCCAATATAATTTGAGAACTCGGGTTTGTCACGAAGGGTATCAAACGTAGTTTCATTCATGAGTTTGAATTCATTTGATATCCTTCGCTGAGAGACATTGACTTTTCATCGAATTCCGGGAGCTCAGGATGACAAGTCAAGCAACAACTGTCTCCCTTTTGGAGCCCGCCTGTCAGTAGACAAGGGAGACTGATTTCCCGCAGGGATGCCTTCGGCAAGAGAGAGGAGAGTGAGGGCTAGTTACAGTCGAGCTTGCTCCGTCCCTCCCTGCCTTCGCCGAAACGGCTTCGTGCAGGCAGGCCTGAGCCAAAACAAGTTTTGACTCGTCCCTCCCGAGGAGGGACAGTTCTTATCCCAAAAATAACTTAAAGTCGTCATCCTGAACTCGTTTCAGGATCTTAAGGTGGGTTTACTAGCTTTGATAAACTTTCTTGCTCCAATGCTCTGAGTTGGAGCGATTATAAAGGCAAACAGAAGGTTCAGACCATCGTAACCAAAAAAAGAGATGTTAAACAGGGCTACAAAAATCTGCAGGTAGGAGATTTATGAATTCATGTGGGTATGATGATTTAAAATTCCGATACAAACTCATTTTGCATTAGGGGTCAACCCAAACCCAGGTGTAATAGAGGTAATTCACAGGGATTACCAACTCAAAATAAATTAACCATGAAACGAATCTGCTTTTTTGAATTCATGTTACTAGCATTCTTCCTTATTCAGTTTACAGGATGTTCCTCTGAATCAGGAACGGATAATGTGCCTGATGAATCCGGGACAGATATAACAGACGCGATTTTTACCAAGACCAGTTCAGATTGCAGTAACTACATTGAAGAATATTTTTCGATGGTTAGTGATATTAAGAGAAATATGAATTTTGAGGGGGACGTTGAAATAACCGGTTCTTCCAATGGCTGCACGATCTCAGTAAATGGAATTCCAAACCATGATTTTAATGATGAGTCAGCTTCTTTCGCCGCTGATGTTCAGGAAGTTGAGCGCACCTTCAATATTCCTTCCTCTCCGTCATTAGCTGCTCAGTCAACGGCGCTTTCTCAGCAATACTATGATGCGATCATGCTCAATGGAATAGTGGTAGATATGCTTTCAGCGGGATGTTATGATCCCTCAGCCAATAACGCCGACGAGGATGGAAATGTACAAATTGGCTGTACAGCGAATGATGGATGGTTATTAGATCCTTTAGGAACAGATACTAAATTTGGAGCAGACGGGAATAACGCACATACTCAACCCGATGGAACGTATCACTATCATGGAGACCCTAATGCAATGTTTGATGACAACCCCGGAGAAAATGGCTCTCCGGTAATCGGCTTTGCTGCGGATGGATTTCCAATCTTCGGTAGTTATTTTCTTGATCCTGAAACCAATACAGTTCGTAAAGCCATTTCCGGATACGAACTAAAATCCGGCTCACGCCCCGGCCCCGATGATAATGATCCGGGTGGTACCTACAATGGTAAATATATCGATGATTACGAATTTACCGGGAATGGTGATCTGGACGCGTGTAACGGAATGGAAGTAAACGGTCAGTACGGATATTATGTAACGGATTCCTATCCATGGATGATTAAATGCTATTCTGGCACGCTTGATGCTTCATTCAGCAAAGGAGGTCCGGCCAAAGTAGCGGTAACTACCTGGCACCATGCGCATTGACTTCTTTTTATGCTGTCACCCTGAGTGCCCCAATATAATTTGAGAACTCGGGTTTGTCACGAAGGGTATCAAACGTAGTTTCTTCATGAGTTTGAGTTAATTTGATATCCTTCGCTGAGAGACATTGACTTTTCATCGAATTCCGGGAGCTCAGGATGACAAGTCAAGCAACAACTGTCTCCCTTTTGGAGTCCGCCTGTCAGCAGATAAGGGAGACCGATTTCCTGCCTGCGGGAAATCTCCCGCAGAGATGCCTTCGGCAAGAGAGAGGACCGTGGTGGCTCGGAACCATGTGGTCGCCCGTCCTCTCCCTGAGCCAAAACAAGTTTTGACTCTGTCCCTCTCCAAAGAGGGACATTCTCTATCTGGAAAATAACTTAACGCTGTCATCCTGAACTCGTTTCAGAATCTTAAGAAGAGCTTACAAGTCCCTAATAAATGAATTAACAATAGGGAAAGAGATCACAATTAAGAATGTCATGATTATTAAAATCGGATTTCCATAATTGATATCGTATCCTTTTCCTTTTTCCTTCTTTATATATACCCGAAAATCTTTTGAGTTATTGTATTGACCGTATTTATTATAGAACTGGTCTAAATCAGAAGCTGAAGAATCAGAGTGCTGCTTTTGCCAGTAATTCTCTCCAAGCTTTTGGAGAAACAACAATGCAAAAGTCGAGATAATCGGGACAACTAGAAAAAGCAGGTATTTCATTGATCAATTCTTAATTGATAATTAATCTAACTCCCAAACAACAGTAGTCCCCAAATCCTCGCCATCACAAACAATTTTCTTGAAGTTTCCTTCGGTATTCATGTTGAATACTATGATAGGCGTATTGTTTTCTCGGCAGAGGGTGAAAGCGGTTAGGTCCATCACGTTAAGACGACGGGTAAGTACTTCGTCTCCGGTAATGGTATCAAATTTAGTGGCATCCGGGTTTTTCTCGGGATCGGAATCATAGATACCGTCTACCCGTGTTCCTTTCAGGATTACATCTGCTTCAACCTCAATGGCGCGGAGAGCTCCGGCAGTATCGGTAGTGAAGTAAGGGTTTCCGGTTCCGGCCCCAAAGATAACAACCCGACCTTTTTCGAGGTGGCGAACTGCACGACGTCGAATAAAGGGCTCTGCAATAGCTTCCATTCGAATGGCACTGAGTAATCGGGTTTTTACATCCTGATGTTCAAGCGCATCCTGCAAAGCCATGGAGTTGATCATAGTGGCAAGCATGCCCATATAATCACCCTGAACGCGATCCATTCCTTCAGTCGCGCCTTTAACGCCCCTAAAAATATTTCCACCTCCAATCACTATGGAAACCTCTACCCCTTGCTCCTGAACCGATTTAATTTCTCTGGCGTATTGGGTGAGAATGTCACCATCAATACCATGTCCTTTTTCTCCGAGTAAAGCTTCGCCGCTTAATTTTAACAGAATGCGTTTGTACTTATTTGCCACAGGTAGTTTTAATTGGGTTCAGAAAATATAGATCAAAAAAAAGGCTGTTCCGAAAATCGAAACAGCCTAAGGTATAAAAAAAAGAATTAAGCGTCTTCCCCTAATTGAATACGGTGGAAGGCTTTTGCTAACGGTGCATCGTTTTGCTCGAGATATTGCTTCACCGTAACGCCGTTATCTTTCACGAATTTCTGGTTCAAAAGAACGCGTTCTTCGTAGAATCTTCGAAGTTTACCTTTCGCTGCTTTCTCAGCGATTTCAGCAGGCTTGCCTTCGTTGATCAATTGCTCTTTAGCAATTTCAAGTTCTTTCTCAACTACAGAAGCATCAACTTCGTCCTGCGTTACCGCAAGAGGCTTCATGGCAGCAACCTGCATAGCAACATCTTTTCCGATTTCTTCGTCGTTGATATCACCATCAAACTCTACCAATACACCTAGCTGGTTACCAGGGTGGATATAAGAAACGAGAGAGCCGTCAGTTTTAGCTAAAACAACAGTACTGATCTGGATTTTCTCACCGATTTTACCGGTCATGTCCTGAAGATGAAGTTCGATTGAACGCCCATCTACTTCAAAAGCATACAGGTCTTTTACATTGTCGATGTCGTTATCGTAAGCGGCATTTAGAAATGCCTCAGCTTGTGCCTGAAAATCATCATTACGAGCTACGAAGTCAGTTTCGCAGTTAATTTCGATAGCAGCAGCCTTTTTAGCGTCGTCGCTGATACGGGTAAGGATCAAACCTTCTTTCGCTTCACGATCAGAACGCTTGTCGGCTACTTTTTGACCTTTTTTGCGAAGGATTTCAACAGCTTTTTCGAAATCGCCGTCAGCCTCAGCCAATGCCTTTTTGCAATCCATCATGCCGGCACCGGTCATGTCTCTTAGTTTTTTTACGTCAGCAGCAGAAATGCTCATGAGTTTAAAATCTTTTTAAAATGGTTACAATTATTCTTCTTCGTTGCTGGTATCACTAGTATCATCGGAAGCTGAATCATCGCTAGCTTCTAATGTAGGTTCAGCAACTTTCTTTCTTTTTCTTCTTGATCGAAGTTTAGTTTTTGCTTCAACTTCTTCGCCTTCCTGAGCTTCTTTGGCTTCAACAGATGCTTGCTCTAGAACTTCTTCTTCATTGTGGGCTTCGCGCTCTGCAGCGCCTTCAATAATAGCGTCAGCAACTTGTGAACTAATCAACTGGATAGTTCGTGCAGAGTCATCATTACAAGGAATAATGAAATCAGGAACATCAGGATCACTATTGGTATCAACCATAGCAATGATAGGGATGTGAAGTTTGATGGCTTCACTTACAGCAAGGTGTTCTTTGATGATATCAACAACGAAGATTGCACCTGGAAGTCGGCTCATGTTCGCAATACCACCTAAAGTATCTTCAAGTTTGCCTTGCTCACGGGTAAGCATTAAACCCTCCTTTTTAGTTAGCTCAGCAAACGTACCATCAGTTTTCATACGCTCAATCTCTTCCATACGAGAGATGCTTTTACGAACGGTAGAAAAGTTAGTCAACATTCCACCTAACCATCGGTGAGTTACATAAGGCATTCCTGCGCGGATTGCTTCTGTTTTGATGATATCGGTAGACTGTTTTTTAGTTCCTACAAAAAGAATAGTTTTACCGGCACGGGAAAGTTTTTGAACTTCGTCAAGTGCTTCCTGTAGGTAATTTTGAGTTTTTTTGAGGTCAATGATGTGAATCCCGTTACGTGACATAAAGATGAAATCCTTCATTTTTGGATTCCAACGGCGGGTTAAGTGACCGAAATGTGCACCTGATTTTAACAGGTTTTCAATAGATGCTGCTTTAGGCATTTTAGTAGTATGTATGTTTAGGTTTGTCCGCTGTGTGGGTCTGCCCCAAAAAACCAATCAGTCAATCGACTGACACCAGGCTTTGAGTCACCACACATGTGTGATTTAAATTGTACAGCGTAAGTATTAACGCTTAGAGAACTGGAATTTCTTACGTGCTTTTGGCTGACCCGGTTTTTTACGCTCAACCATTCTTGAATCACGGGTAAGAAGACCATGCTCCTTCAAAATAGAGTGCATTTCTTCATTCTCTCCATCAAGTCCACGAGCCAGAGCGTGCGAAATTGCACCAGCCTGACCAGCTTTCCCGCCACCGCGTACAGTAACTTTGATGTCGTACTTTCCTTCCGTTTCAGTAACGTGCATAGGAAGTAGTGCAATGTTGCGGATAGATTTTACAGGAAGATATTCTTCAATAGGAGTTTTGTTAACGAGGAACTCGCCTTTACCCGGCTTGATGTACAAGCGAGCTGTAGAGGTTTTTCGTCGTCCGATGTAATTAGCTTGTGCCATTATAAAAATCGATTAAATCTCGATGGTTTCGGGGTTCTGTGCCGTTTGCTCATGTACAGGACCTGCATACACACGAAGGTTGGTCAATATCTTACGACCAATTTTATTCTTCGGAAGCATTCCTTTAACAGCTTTCATAACTAGTGAGGTAGGATCTTTAGCCAACATATCTTCTGCACTTGTAAAGCGCTCACCACCAGGATAGAACGTATGACGGAAATACATTTTATCAGTCATTTTTTTTCCGGTCAATTTCACCTTTTCGGCATTGATAACAATTACATTGTCTCCGGTATCCATGTGAGGAGTGAATGTGGGCTTGGTCTTGCCTCTCAAAATAGATGCTACAACAGTACTCAATCTACCCAAGGGTACATCTTCTGCGTCAACTAATACCCACTTCTTCTCGATGTCGCTGGGCTTTGCTGAGTATGTTTTAAAACTTAAAGTATTCACGATAACTCGTTTATTTGCTTTTTTGGAAAGACACAAAAAATACGGCAAAAATATTTCCATATCAACAACTATTTGTACTTTTGTTGTCGAAATGTTGAGAGGCTTATGCCTCTTATTTATTAAGTTGAAATGAAGAAGCAAGTGAAAAGGTTATTACCCCAAAGACAATGCACTAAAAGATTTGTATCTTACAAATCTACTCGAATTTTAAAAAGACAGTTGAAATGAGCGACAAATTTAAAAGCACCAAACAAACCTTTAACACCGGAAGCGGCGAAGCTACTTTTTACAGCCTGCCAAAATTGAAAGAGTTAGGGTATTCTGTTGATAAACTCCCGTTCTCTATAAAGCTGCTTCTGGAAGCAGTGTTAAGGGAAAATGATGGATATGCTATTACCGATGCGGATATCGAAACACTGGCAACCTACAATGCAGCAAAGCCCGAAGGAGAAATTCCCTTCAAACCTTCACGTGTGGTTCTGCAGGATTTTACAGGCGTACCTGCAGTAGTTGATTTGGCAGCACTAAGATCCGCAATGAAAAGAATGGGGGGAAGTCCTACCGATATCAATCCTCAGGTTCCGGTTGATTTAGTAATTGATCACTCTGTCCAAGTAGATATGTTTGGTCAGGATGCGGCGCTCATGTTTAATGTTGAAAAAGAAATGGAGCGTAACAACGAGCGCTATGAGTTTTTGAAATGGGGTAAAGAAGCCTTTGATAATTTCCGTGTTGTTCCTCCGGGGCGTGGAATCGTTCACCAGGTTAATCTTGAGTACTTAGGACGAGGCGTATTTACACGAGAAGAGGCTGATGGTACAATTACGGCATATCCTGATACATTGGTTGGAACCGATTCCCATACTACGATGATCAACGGACTTGGAATTCTTGGCTGGGGTGTTGGTGGTATTGAAGCAGAAGCTGCAATGCTTGGTCAGCCTATTTCTATGTTAGTTCCCGAAGTGGTTGGAATGAAATTAACCGGAAAACTTCGTGAAGGAGTTACAGCTACCGATCTTACGCTTACGGTAACTCAGATGCTTAGAAAGCATAAAGTAGTAGGTAAATTTGTAGAATTTTATGGTGATGGAATCAGCAACATGAGTTTGCCTGATCGCGCAACTATCGCAAACATGGCCCCTGAATATGGAGCAACAATGGGATTTTTTCCGATTGATGATGAATCCTTAAGATACATGAGCAGAACGGGTCGATCTGAGGAGCTCGTTAAGTTGGTTGAAAATTATACTAAAGCACAAAGGTTATTCAGAACTGATGACACACCTGATCCGGAATTCACATCTACACTGGAATTAGATCTTGGAACAGTTGAAACTTCTTTGGCAGGCCCAAAGCTTCCGCACGATCGTATCACATTAAACAATATGAAGCGTGCGTTTGAAAATTCGCTAACCAGCGATAACCCAACAATGGGTTTCAACCTTGCAAAAGAAAAGCTTTCAAATAAAGGGCTGTATAAAAACGGCCAGGAAATTGAAATGAAGCACGGGGATGTGGTTATTGCTGCCATCACCAGTTGCACGAACACTTCTAACCCAAGCGTAATGTTAGGTGCAGGGATTGTTGCTAAGAAGGCTGTAGAAAAAGGATTGAAAGTACCGGCTTATGTAAAAACTTCGTTGGCACCTGGGTCGCGTGTAGTAACAGAATATTTAAACGAAGCTGGATTGACTGATTATATGGACCAGCTTGGATTTAACCTTGTTGGTTACGGATGTACAACCTGTATCGGTAACTCAGGCCCGCTTCCTGAGCCTGTTGAGAAGGCCATTCGTGAGGGTGATTTAATTGCAGCTGGAGTACTCTCAGGTAACCGAAATTTTGAAGGTCGGATTCACCCTTGGGTGAAAGCAAACTTCCTGGCTTCCCCACCATTGGTAGTAGCTTATGCTCTTGCGGGCACGGTTGATATAGACCTGAGCAACGAGCCTCTTGGAAAAGACAAGGATGGAAATGATGTTTACCTGAAAGATTTGTGGCCTACGACTGAAGAAATTGCGGAGCATTTGGATAGTGCTATTCGCCCGGAATTGTTTGATAAGTTATATGCGGATATTTTTGAATCCCCGGCCTGGGAAGAAATTCCGGTTTCTGGTGGTGACTTATTCAATTGGGATGAAAAATCCACCTACATTCAGGAGCCTCCATTCTTCATGAATATGAGTGAAGAACCAGAGCCGATTAAATCCATTGAAGGAGCCCGTGTTCTTGTAAAAGTGGGAGATTCCATCACAACAGATCATATATCACCAGCTGGAAACATCAAAGAAGACGCCCCTGCTGGTGTATACTTGAAAGAACATGGCGTCGAGAAGAAAGACTTCAACTCTTATGGTTCGCGACGTGGTAACGATCGGGTGATGACCAGAGGTACTTTCGCAAATGTTCGATTTAAAAATCAGCTTGCTCCCGGTACCGAAGGTGGATTTACTAAGTACCATCCTACTGGAGAAGTGACTACGATCTACGACGCGTCACTGAAATACAAAGAAAGTAATACTCCGCTTATTGCTATTGCAGGAAATCAATACGGTACCGGATCATCACGTGATTGGGCTGCTAAAGGAACCAACTTACTTGGCGTGAAAGCAGTAATCGCAGAATCTTATGAGCGGATTCACCGATCTAACCTTGTTCAGATGGGTGTGATTCCTCTACAGTTTAAAGAAGGTGATACACCGGAGTCTTTAGGACTTGATGGTTCAGAAACCTTTACTATTCATTTAAGCGATGATATCAAAGCCCGTGGCGAAGTGAAAGTAACTGCTGTTAAAGAAGGTGGCGAAGAAATCAACTTCACAACCACCAGCAGAATTGATACTCCCGTTGAGGTTGACTACTACCGAAATGGAGGTATTCTCCATACGGTATTACTCGATTACCTGAAAAAGAGCAAATCTTAGGTTTTCATTCACTAAATCCCCGGTCACTTTTGATCGGGGATTTTTTGTTTTTCTGAAGTGTAAACATCATCTTCAGAAATTATTTTCCCAAAACGTATAATTTGTGAATGGCAGAAAATTATAAACACATGCAGTTGTTGCTTCACGCGATTGAAGGAATCAATCGTACTATGGAGCTTAAGTCTCTGTTGCTAAAATGTATGAACTCTGCTTGCCAGGTGATGGAAGCCGAGGCCAGCTCACTAATGCTGATTGATGAAGTCACAGGAGAACTTCATGTGAGTATCCCAACAGGACCGATTAAAGATAAAATTAAAGGGATGAGCATTCCCAGGGATAAAGGGGTTGCCGGATGGGTGCTTAAATCCAAAGAACCTTATTTCACAAATGAGCTTAAAGATTCTGATATTTTCTGGGGAGAACTCAGCTCAGAGTTTAGCAGCCAAAGCATTATGTGTGTGCCTCTTCTCAATTCAAAAAAAGAAGCCATTGGGGTGCTTCAGGTATTGAATAAGTTGAATGGAAAGGAATTTAAGAAAGAAGAGATTCCGGTATTCGAAACATTGGCAGGTCATGTAGCGCTTTCTATTGAAAAGGTGAAGGAAGTAGATGACCTCAAAAAAAAGATCAAAGAAAAAGAGTCGAAGCTAAAAGAAGTTCACCAGGGTTTGAAAAGCAATCTTGCAGCGATAAATGCACTTATACAATTAGAGGTGCCAACTATAGATGATGAACTTGCTCAGTTTGTACTAAAAGCTACCGGTTCAAGAATAGAGGCGATTTCCAACGCACATCATATACTTTATAATCAGGATGAGTTCGAATATCTGGACTTAGGACTTTATTTAGGCCGTTTGACATCGATCGTTTCTGAAATTTTTGAGCAGGAGGGAAAAGAAATAAGCCTTCTTTTAGATATGGATAAAATTGCTCTGAAAGCGAGTGTGGCGCTAACGGTAGGTTTAATTGTAAACGAAGTACTTGTAAATATGTACAAGGATGCTTTTGTGATCGAATCTTATGGAAAAATTACGCTGGCTGTAAAAAAAGATGAACAGAACTGTGTAGCCATCAGCATTTCTGATGATGGAGGCGGACTTAAATCAAATCTGGATGGTAGTGAGGAAGATTCCCTCGGGTCAATAATTATAAAAACACTGGCCAGTAAATTGGATGCCACGCTCACCCAGCGCACTAACGATGCAGGTGGGACTACTTTTACGATACTGTTTTATAACTGAATAACTTAAAGCTGATCTTAAATCTCAAACCCCTATTTTCATCGAGATGGAATTAGCACGTCTATTTAAACTTTTATTGGGGCCGATACTTTTCTTTGCAGGCGCGGCTATTGGTGGATTCGATAATGACCAGGCCCTGATGATTGGTATCATGCTTTGGATGTTGAGTTGGTGGATAACAGAAGTGGTTCCTTTAGCAGTTACCGCTCTCCTTCCAATGATTTTGTTCCCGATGGCGGGAATACTTGAGCTTAGGGAAACCACCATCAATTATGCGAACCCGGTAATCTATTTATTCTTCGGGGGATTTGTACTTGGGCTGGCCATCGAAAAGTGGGGGTTACACAAACGAATCGCTCTTAACATAATGAATCTTGCGGGAGAGAAACCTTCGAGAGTGATTTTGGGATGTATGCTGGCAACTTCTCTTCTTTCTATGTGGATTAGCAATACCGCAACTACAGTAATGATGTTACCCATTGGGATGTCGGTAGTAGCATTGCTCAAAGACAAAATTGATGATGGAGCCGGAGCAAAAAACTTTGCCCTTACCTTGATGCTGGGCATTGCTTATGCTGCGAATATCGGGGGAATCACTACCCTTATCGGGACCCCACCAAACTTGGTACTGGCTAGTATTGTGGATGAGACAGGACTCGACCCACTCGGGTTTTCTGAGTGGCTGTTTTTTGCATTCCCTTTAGTGATTATTCTATTTACCGCAGTTTATCTCATTAATACAAAGCTGGTGTTCCCGGTTCGAATCAAAAAGCTGGAAGGAATAAGTGAACTGATTTCAGGAGAACTGAAAGGGCTCGGGAAAATAGGAAAAAGCGAGCGCAATGTGTTGATGATATTAGTAGTAACCGCTCTACTGTGGATTTTTCGAGCTCAACTTACAAAGATCATTTGGCTAGAGGGATTAAATGACACAATCATCGCCATTTTTGCTTCCATAATGTTGTTTATCTGGCCTTCTGAGAAAAAGTCAACGCCTATACTAGTTTGGTCAGATACGAAAAAACTTCCATGGGATATCCTCCTACTTTTTGGGGGTGGGATTTCGCTTGCAAAAGGGCTTGAAATAACCAATGTAGTGGGGATTTTAGGAGATTGGATCAGCACTACGGTAGCTCCAAATCCACTATTAGTAATTCTGGTGGTATGTGCGTTTGCGGTATTTCTAACAGAAGTAATGAGCAATGTAGCTCTGGTAGCAGTATTTATACCGGTCTCTTTTGTAATTGCCCAGAACTTTGGATTTAGTGAACTTCAGCTTGCTATTCCTCTTACTATTGGCGCAAGTTGTGCATTCATGTTTCCCATATCAACACCACCCAATGCGATTGTTTTTTCGAGTGGCTATATCAATATGAATCAGATGGCAAGAGTAGGAATTATTCTGAACATAACCTGTATTCTTATTATCACCTTGTACAGTTATTTCTTCCAGGGATTATTCTTCTGATCTAAATTCTGCCTCTTTATGGCTACCATCACAGAACGGTTTATTGGAAGAAGCACCGCATCTGCAAAAACTCATTTTCTTTTGGGTTGAAATAGCCTGATCCGATCCATTTAGAGTATAATTTCCTTCAACAACAAAAGGTGCATTAGGGAATATCGTAACAGACAGTTCGCCACCACTTTCGTCAGTTTCTTCCAAAAGAAGTCGCTCTGGGTTATACTCAGTTCCTGCTTTAAATTCTGCTTTGATGTGTGAATTATCGCAATAAGGTTTGTTTGTCGATTTTCCACACCTACAAAAGGCTGCCCGGGTTTCTTCAGCAATCACTTCTCCATCCAGATTCTTGATATTAAGATTTCCCTTCAGATAAACCGGACCATCTTCAACCAAAGTCAGATCATTTCTGCGAGGGATGGGTTCTTTCTCACCCCCATCTTTTCTTTTAAACTGCAGCGCACCCGTTGGGCATTTAGTAATTACCTTAGCAACTTTATCAGCGGCAGATTTTCCAGGCTGGATCCAGGGTTTTTCATCAATATTAAACACTCCGGGCAAACCATGTACACATTCCTTGGCATGAATACATTTGAATTTATCCCATGTTACTTCAATTTCATCGGATTCGTAGGTATATATTTTTTCAGGCATAGCGGTAAATATTTGAAAAATAATTTTGGTGCAGATAATAGTAATCAGATTGAATATGTAATTCTGAAGTCAATCTTACAAATGGGTAGTCTTGGCTAATCGTTATTCCTTGCTGTTATTTTTTTGAGTAATGAAGCTATAAATAAATCTGGGCAGCTTATAAATTGTAAAGAATAAAATCATCAGAATGATTCCTGCGGTAATTGGAATATTGGCACCAAGCACATACATAGCACCCAGGACAAAACCCATTAGATATTCTCCAAAATGCAAAGGAATGAAAAGGGATATAGCAAATAGTCCAAGCATCATGTATTCGGGAGCCTTAGAACCAATGGAGAAGAAATAAGTCAGCAAAACTCCAAATATTATACCTGAAATAAACCGATATATAACAACCTGGTTTTGTGAGGTTTCTGATTCGTTCGAGTTATTCCTTTTCTCTATTCTAAGAAGTACCAACCATGATGTGATGGGAACAGTTAATAAACCCCACCAATTTGAAATGCCGGGGAGACTATCATTCTGAAAGAAATAGTGGGTTACAACACCGCCTTGGAAATGTTCAATTAGCAAATGTGCCAGAACAAGCAGAGTGAATGACGCTGTGATGAGAGCTTTGTTATTTTCTAAGAAATTCGGATGCATATTTAACTGTTTTTAAAAGTGAGCCGTATTACTACGAACTCCGGAGATAGTTACAGCATTATCCTCGGGTTTTCGATCGATGAGCTTTTCCAATGGATCAATACCTGCTTTGGTTGGTTTTTGGTTTACAGTGATTTCTATTTCTGTAAACTCGTCTGTGATTCGGTGCTTTTTTAGATAGATCAGTTCTTCATCTCCATATTCATTTGTACCATAAATCCCGATATCAATCCAGTCATTTATAGCTACTGTCTCTTCAGCTCCGGATTCATTCACCCTGAGTTTGGTTACATCTATTTCCAGTTTTACCACGAATTGATTCTTTGAAGACTCTTCATAGCTGGCCGAAACAGCTTTATTCTCATATAGAGTAATGGTCTCAAATAAATCTTCAATCACATACTGTAAACTGTCCGGGGTAATAGCACGGAAGTAGTCTAACAGATCTTTGGTTGTGGCATAGCGATCTGTTTGTAGTTTCAATAAACCGGTTGTACTATTCCAATCCCTCAAAAAGCGATGGAGCGCCAGGTTTACGCTGTCTTCCGAAATATAATCCTGAAGCGCATATAAAGTAACACCTCCTTTACCATAGTGAATGTAATCCTGTCCGGATTCTACCAATACAAGCGGCACTTCCTGTTGTTCCTCATTAGATCTCCCTTTCAAATAACGATTCATTTGATGCTTCAAAAGTTGGTGCACTTTCTCTTGCGGATACTCACTCTTCAATACCATTAAAGCAGCGTACTGTGCCAATGACTCAGAAATCATTGATTTTCCCTGAACATTTGCCGGGTTCACCTGGTGTCCCCACCATTGATGGGCAACTTCATGAGCAGTTACAACAAATGCCATATCCACATCTTTTTCATCATCAATATCCATCACAAATCCCAATGCCTCTGAAAATGGAACTGTATTTGGAAAGGATTGAGCAAAACTCCGGTACCTTGGAAATTCCATGATTCGCATTTGCCGGTACTGGTACGGGCTAAAGTTTTCACTGAAATAATTGAGGGATTTCTTCATCCCATTCATCATCCTTTCCAGGTTATATTCATGCCCCTTTTGATAATATATTTCCAGGTTTACAGGCTCATTCGGCTCTTGAAACCAAACATCTTTTGTCACTTCATAATCGGCAGAAACGATGGAGTAGAAGTTGGTAATTGGTTGGTCTGTTTTATACCGAAAGTAAGATCGGTTTCCTTCTGTCCACTGATTTTGCAGGCGACCGGGTGCAATAGCTATCTGGTTCTTATCTGTACCTATTGTCACTTCAAAATGGATTTCTTCTCCATCATCTTCAGCCATACCTTCTTTAAGTGCGATTGGGTCATGTATGCTTGCTCTCCTTTTCTTTGGTTCTAACCCATGCTCTTTTCGATCGGCAATGTCTTCCAGTTCGATGTCCTCATCATATCCTAGTGAGGGAAAGTAAGTATTGCTGAAAAATGTGCCATTGTATACAATATCGGTATTCGAATTATCTTCAAATCCCTTAGTTGTGAATGTTTGCTTAAACGTCATTTTAAGTGAATCCCCCGGCAATAAAGGATTCTCTAAAGTATAGATGTAGTAACCATAGTTTTCGAAGGTATTATTTAGGGTTGATGCTCTTTCGAAATACACAGAGTGAAGAGTGATGGAATTTGTAGGAGGCTTTTGGATGTGTACTTCTTTTATAGGATGATCATGCTTGTTTACTAGTATAAAATAGCCTTCTGCAATGAAGTCTCTCTCATGGGGGTATAAGTCCACATTCAGATTACCAGCAACGATTTTTGGTTGGGGGAGATGCTCGAATTTCTTTAGCTCTTTCTCATAATTCGCCCGGTATTCTTTCTGAGTAGAAGGAAAAGAAAACTCATTTAGAATGTTTGTATTGTAGAAAATGTAGCTTCCCGAACACACAAAAAAGAGGAATGCACCTAACGCTGTCCGAACCAAAGGCTTTGTGAATCTCTGTTTCGCTAATTTTATCCTGGTTATAAAGCCGATCTCTGTTCCTCTTACCATTAAAAGAGTGGCCATAACAAATAGCATAACGGAAAATGAGAACCAGTATGCTTTGATCCAAAAATAAGGCTCCAATAAATGTCCGTACCCGTTCATTTCAGAAAAAGTGGGTAGGAAACTCCCTCCGAATAAGTATAAGGGATGACTCCATCCAAATTGATTCAACAAGCCAATTCCTGTGAATAGGAAAGCTGCTACACCAATATGCAATGCATATTTGTTATTCAGAACGGATTGAAAGAAAAAGGAGAGGAATGTCAAAAGAAGAAGAAAGACAAAAATTCCTGCAAAAAACTCCATGAAGTACAATCTCAAATCGTAGTTATGATATCCTTCAAATGTCTGGAACAGGATTCCTGCTGATACCATAAATAAAAGAAGTAGAGCCAGAATTAAAGCCAGTCCTATAAACTTTCCGGCAAAGCTAGTGAAGTCTGAAACAGGCAGGGCATCATGTATCTGATCGAATTTAGAATCCCGCTCTTTCCAGATCAGTTCTCCGGAATAGAAGATGATGATGAGCAGGAAGAAGAAAATAGAAAGCTCAATCAGCTCACTTATGATCAGGTAAGTTCCCGGGTAACTGTTAACACCATAAATGGTGCTCAGGTTAATCGAGTTGATGAAAATGGTCGCTACTGCACAGGCTGCAATTACCCAGAAGGACGATTCTTTCAGAATTAATTTGCAGTAGAACGCGGCATGCTTTATGAGTTGCCAGATTTTGGTTTTGATATCAAACCGAATCGAAATAGTTGGGATTTGAAGATTTGAAGGTTCATTTAGTAGTTCTTTAAACCCGTTCGTCTGAGATGTTTTCTTTGAAGATTTATCACGAACAACGTTAAAGTTGAACCTGGAATAACCTGCAATCAAAGCTAAAACTCCGCCCGTGATCCATATCAACCGATTGTACAGAAGCATTCCAGTAAATGGAACCAATTGGCTGTTCTTTTCTAAAGGAGTCCAAAACTCCGTTAACTCTCGAATTGTTTGAAAAGAAAACGGATCAAGAAGTGTCACACTAGTTTGGTTTCCTGAGCCTTCAGCAAGCTGAAGTGTAAAGATATAAAGAATCAAAAATAGAATGCCCTGTGCATATACAACCATCATTTTTCTGCTTAATGCACCTGTTACAAAAAAGAACGATCCTCCAAAAAATAACGTAGGCAAAACCACGGTAAGAAAAGGCTGCAGATAATTCCAGAAATGGAAAGGGATTAAGGTTTCAGAATCTTTCCAGGGCATAAAATCTCCCAGCATAGTCCCAATTAACAAAGCACTGAAAATGCCAAGCAAAACCACAAAAGAACCCAGGTAACGACCGCCCAGATAGGCACTTTTTTGTACCGGGTTGATGAACATGAGCGATTCCATATTATGCTCAAAGTCTCGAAGGATGGATACTCCCATTACCATGGAAACAACTACCATAAAGAAGGCAGTAACAATACCCATCGTCCGGGCAATGATAACAGGTGCATTCATTTTAATTGAGTCAGGAAAACCCCCGAATAAGGAGTCAACAGCAATCAGGGAATACAAAAAGAGCGCAGCAAAAAATATATACGTTTCAGGACGCCTAAGGCGGTACCTAATTTCAAATTTGAATATTTCGAATAACATGATAGAAGGATTAAAATGATAATTGATCAGGCGGTTCCGGATAGTGACTTGTCTCCAAAGATCTGGGAGAAGTACACGTCATTTAGGTCCGCTTCTATGGGTACAAACCCGTTACCCGGATTACTATCTGAGTAAATGTGAATCACTTTTCTTCCCTGAAAGAGACGTTCTGCAATCACATTGTACGCCTGTTGATATGCCTCCAATCCTTCTTTCTTGATTGTTTTTGAATACACATTCCCTTTTACCTGTTCGATTGCTCGAAGTGGATTATCCTGTAGCAATACTTCCCCATTATTGATAATGGCCATATTGGGGCATAATTCTTTCACATCATCAACAATGTGTGTTGAAAGAATCACCACAGTATGTTCACCCAATTCACAAAGAATGTTGTGGAACCTATTCCGTTCTGCCGGATCGAGTCCCGCAGTAGGTTCATCCACAATGATGAGTTTTGGATTTGATAACAATGCCTGCGCAATTCCAAAGCGCTGCTTCATTCCCCCGGAATACTCCTTTAGTTTTTTCTTCCGATGGATATATAGGTTCGTTTTATGAAGCAGAGTTTCAACCAGTTCTTTGCGCTCTTTCGTTTTTCGGATGCCTTTCAAAACTGCCAGATGATCAAGTAAAAATTCTGCAGAAACTTTAGGATACACCCCGAATTCCTGTGGGAGGTAGCCGGTAATTTTTCTAACCTCATTTTTCTGTTTTAGTACATCAATTTCTCCGAAAGTGATGGAGCCAGTATCTGCTTCCTGAAGAGTAGCAATGGTTCGCATGAGTGTGGACTTTCCCGCTCCGTTTGGACCGAGTAAGCCAAACATGCCGGTAGGTATTTCAAGCGAGACATTATTAAGTGCCCGTACTCCGTTTGAGTATGTTTTTGAAAGATTTGTAATAGTAAGATTGTTCATAACATGGATTCGTTTTGAACAAATCTACCATAGGGACTCTGTGCGAAGAAGGGACAGGGACAAACGGAGTACATCAGGGCTTAGAAACCTGAATCCGATATTCGAAGGTACTTCATACCACTAAGGAGTATGTTTGTATGCAGGTTAAATCCGTTCATCAACTTCTTTGATTGATGCCAGATACATGACTACTTTTATTGATGATCTCATTCATTAAAAAGCGCGGCTTACTATTTATCATTCTGGGATACTTCACACTTTTTGTTATGATGGTGGTATCGGAAGGGATGGAGAACGGAGGAGATATGGAAGCATTCTCAGCTCTCGGAATGTTTATTTTCACCTTGGTGGTGACTATTCCCTGGGTTATCTGGAAGATCCGATCGCTGATGCAGCTAAAGCATGAAAAGGCGAAAACGGAGCTTTTGCATCTCAAAAGCCAGGTGAACCCCCACTTCTTTTTCAACACGCTGAATAATTTGTACGCTCTTGTAGGCAGAGATACAGATAAGGCAAAAGAGATGATCCTGAAATTATCTGATATGATGCGGTATAGCATTTATGAAGGACAAAAAGACTGGGTTACATTGGAGGAAGAAATAGAATATCTCCAAAATTATATTGAGCTACATAAAATGCGATATCACAAAGAAATAGATATTTCTTTCAACGTTGATGTTCAGGAAGAAGGATATCGAATCATGCCTTTATTATTTATCATACTTCTTGAAAACGCATTTAAGCATGGAGCAGAAAAACTGAAAGAAGGAGCCTATGTAAAGCTGAATATGATCGCTAATAAGAAACTGCTTAACTTTTCTATTGAAAATAATTATGATGATTCGCTGGATGATGAGGAGGGGATAGGATTGAAAAACTTAAAGCGCAGACTGGAATTGGCATATCCCAAAAAGCATTTTCTTACTACTTCGAAGGTGGATGGTATTTTTAAAGCTCAACTATCCATCAAGCTCACATGATTACATACCTGATCATAGACGATGAATATCTGGCACATGAGGTGATCAAGGATTACTGTGATATGCTACCCAACATGCAGTTGCAAAAGAACTGTTACAATGCCTTGGAAGCCCTGGAGTATTTGAGCAATCATTCTGTAGATCTGATTTTCCTGGACTTGAATATGCCCAAGCTAAAAGGCTTTGATTTTCTGAAAACACTTTCCGCACCTCCCAAGGTAATTGTTACCACGGCCTACAGTGAGTTTGCCCTGGAAGGATATGAGTTGAATGTGGTGGATTATCTGTTAAAACCGTTCAGTTTTGAACGGTTTTTGAAAGCAGTAAATAAAGCGATAGGAGGAGCTAAACCTTCCAGCAAAGCTTCGATCTCTACTGCTGTTGAAGAAAGACTTAAAGCTATTTTTCTTCGGGAAAACAAGAAATACGTACAGGTTGTTATTGATGATATTCAATACGTCGAGTCCTCCGGAAACTATGTAAAAGTTATTGCCGGAACCGAAACAATCACGGTAAGAGATAAAATCTCTGGGCTTCTGGAAATGCTACCTGATACCGAGTTCATCCAGGTACACAAATCCTTTGCCATTGCCATAAAACACATCAAAAGCGTTCAGGGAAACCGGATATTCCTGGGAGAACATATCATCCCAATCGGAAAAGTGTACAAGATGAAAGTGAATGAGCTGTTGGGGTAGCACAAGCGGATACTGGATCAAGTTCGGCACAGGCAACTCGTGCTAGTGGGGTAATTGCAATGTGCTCGAATTTAGCGTTGGCATTATTCAAACACTTTCTCATTTCGCAGGATAAGCTGTTATCAATCTTGGCACTTCCGAGTCATTTTCAATTATCCAAACTGAAACGATACACGGGTTTCTTTCATCTGGTGTCTCAATGTCACATTCGATTTGATATTTCTTTCCAAAAGGAGAGTCATTTTTATTGACAACTTCCCTTACAATCGCATGTGTTTTCAATGCTTCTTCAAAAAAGGCTGGCGAACTTTTATCAAATCCAAAGCTTTTGAAAAAAGCAGCTTTATGTTTTCCTAGATCGTGTGTGTCGCTTAGTAAATAATCCATAATCTTATTTATGTCCACAACGGCTTCTGTGTTATTCGGAATTTTCACGGGCTTACTTCAATTTGATTTGATCGCCCATTACTGTTTCAATGAAACTGGAACCATTAACTATAAATTCTACTTCATATGCTTTCCTTTTTTCGTAAATATGAACCACAGAACCTATCGAACCTTCAGGTACTTCACCAATTTTACTTGCTGCAATTACCATTGCATATTCAGCGATTTCCTGACTACTTCCTGTTTCCTCCATATTAATATAAGTTTTAGGTTCAGCAGCTAATGAAATAGTATCATCAGTTGGGAATATAATGCTTGGTTTCTTTAAAGCTCTTTCAAAATCATCACAAAGCTGATTAAGAATATCTTTAGTTTCGCTTTTAAAAAAGTCGCCAAGATTCTTGTTGATTATGGTATACTTCCTATAAAGTCTTTCAAAATCCGAATAAATTTCTTCTTGTGTAAAAGCAGAGCCATGATCTGTAATTTTAGCAACTAATCTTTTCCCAATATTATCAGATTTTATATAGGCAAAGAAGCTGGTAATCTTATCTTCAAAGTCTTTGATCAATTCTGCTATCGCTTCTTCTTCCTGATTCCGCTTCTCAATTACCTTGAGAATGTTGTATTTATATTTATTTGGTGCGTCAGAGTCTGTTGGATTGGGATTTCGTGGTTTATTCTTTGTTTCTTTCTCTTCTCCGGGTGCAACAATACCTATTCGATTGTCAAAGTAGATTTCTACATCATCAATAAGTTCGTCAGATCTATTAATGTAGTTATAGAGAGTGTTATACTTTCTCCAAAATTCAAGGAATACGGCATCGCTGTAAATTGGATTTAGCTCAATAACAAATTCGATAAGATTTAGGATTTTGAAATAGGAGCCGATAGTTTTTTTGAGGTGTTTGGCTTCTTTCGGTGAAGCATTGATATATCTTTCAAATGCTTCTTCCATATTTAGAATTATGGAAATGTCCTTGCTGTCTTTTTGGTAAACTTCAAACTTCTTAAAATGGTCTTCATAAAGGCTGTGGGCTTTGAGCTCGTCAAGGTAAACACCCAACTTCTCTTCATCGCCCAATGGGTCAAAATCAGAAACCACTACGTTACTAAAATGCTCAAATGCAGACTTAATATTCTTGACATTGATATTCTTATAAGAGAAATCAACAATCTTACAGTCATTCTTATATTTGGCTGTTCTGTTTACTCTTGAAATAGTTTGAATAGCATTGATTCCCCTGATTTCTTTGTCAAGAAAAAGGGTGTGCAGTTTAGGTTCATCAAAACCTGTTTGAAGCTTGTCCACGACAATCATTAACCCATTTTTTGCCAGCTTAAAGCTTTGTAGTACCGTTTTCTCATTTAATCCATCATTCAGGCTGCGACTACTCTGATGCTCCTGGCTATCTGAATACACAATGTAAATCGGAGCATCTTTGAATCGTTCGTATTTCTGTTCCTGCACTAGCTCATTGAAATACTTTGTAATAAACCCTTTGTACTTGATGGCTGCAGGAATAGAAGAAGCGGCTAGCATGGCCTTTGCTGTTCCCCGAATATTTGGATAAACGGCTGTTACCAATCTTTTGGCAGTGAACTTTGAAATAGCTTCAATTCTTTCAGTGTTCGCATAGATTCGCTTTTTCCGAATGGCATATTTTCTGCCTTCTTCATCAATGCCTGTGTCGGTGTTGTCGGGTATTTCTTCATAACCTGTGTCGCCTTTAAAACCTTCTAGTTCATTATCAGGAATTTCAAAGAACATTTTGGCTGAAACGGGAACAATGCCTTTAATGGGGTTAAGAATGTAACCGTCCATGATGGCTTCCTTCATCGTGTAGCTATCGAATGGAACCCAAATTTTTTCTGCTTCTGCGTATTTGTTGTATTCTCCAAAGCGAGCTAATGTGTGGTCGCTTGGCGTTGCAGTGAAACCAACAATCAGGTTTTTCTTGGTTGCTAGTTCTTTGTAAGTCTTACTATTGTCAAAACTCGATTGCAGTTCATCAAATACACTAACCATTTCGGAGTGTTGAACTCCGCTCTGGCTTCTGTGTATTTCATCAATCAAAAATGCGATACGTAGCTTAGAGAGTTTTGCTGTTAGGTCTGTATCAAGAATGTCAGTGATTGAAGAAAACTTCTGAACATTAACAACCACAATCCTCTTATCGCTGGAAAGTGCCTTGATAAAGCTCTTTTTGTCTGAAGCTTCTATAAACATCCCTTTTTGAATGTTCATGTTGTGCATTTTGCTATCAAGCTGGTCTCTTAGTTGAAGCCTGTCAACCACCAACATGATTTTATCATACACATAAGCATCATTCCGCCTGAGGTCTTTGAGTTGAAGCGCGGTCCAGCCAATGATATTGCTCTTACCAAAGCCTGCGGCATATTGCAAGAGCAGGGAGTAAACGGTTTTGTTGTTCTGATACTTGCTCCTTTTGTGTACTAATTCTTTGATCTGCTCTTCACCCAAGCCCCGTTCTTTTAGTTCGGCTTCTAGTTTTTTGAGAAAATAATCGGGTTCGTTTTCGTGTGCTAAAAACTCATCAATCTTGCTGAGTACTTTATCTGTTCCGAATTTTTGTTTGGGTCTGGGAGCAATTAAGCGACCGTCATTGTGTTTGTATTCCTTGGTTTTACTGCCTTCCTTTTTAATGAGTTCACGCTCTATGAAGTTGTAATAGAGAATCTCTTTTTCAATCATTCTCTTGTCATACAGTGCCTTGAAAACTTCTTCAAAACGCTCTGTTTTTACTTCATGTTTCTCTCTTAATGGATAGGGCTTAAAGTCTTTGAAAACCTTCTTTTCGTAGTTCTCAAAATCATAACTACCTGCATTTATGGTGGACTTTATCTCATCGAAATGGTTGGCAATAGTTCTTATTACAAAGGTCTCATTGATATCTGTTGCTGTGATATGAATGGCCTTTTCAAAGATTTTTAGAAATCGCTTACGTATGGTCTGGTTTAGGTCATTGTCTTTGGCGATTTGCAGATATTCCTGAATAGCTGTGAGATAATCTTTGGCTACTTTCTTCCTGCCTTGTTTGCGTGCGCTCTGATTGTTGTAATTGCTTTTAAGCTCGCTGTAGCCTAAGTAAATTCCATTGATAAAAAACGTAAGGTCAGGGCGGAAGGAAAAGAGTTGTTTGTCTTTATGCTTAAAAGTGTAGGGTAATTCCTGAACAACCGAAAAAATATTCTGATTGAATAATTTGTCTCCATGTGTTTCGGTACCACTAGGGTAGAACAAATGCAGTTTGGTACCTTCAAACGTTACCGATTGGTTGTTGTGAATGAAGATTGCCATATTCATAGAAGAACTAATTCGCTCGTCCAGGAATTGGGTAAATGCAGTAAGTAATTCTTTTTCTGAATCGAATTTTCGGAGAAGCTTTTTATAGTTGACTTTGTTCAGCTCTGTTTCTGATAGAAGCTGCTTGAGGTCTTCAATGACGAAGAAATTAGACGAAACAGTATTAGCCTTTGCTTCATTGTATTGCAAGCCATCTGCACGCTTGCACAGGAAGTTCATCAGGTATTTATCCTGTAAGTCTAATTCTTTCATGCTTGCACTTTGTTTTCGGCTGGCTCATACACTCGTATTTTGCCCGTTACCACATTGTTGATTAAAGTCTTGCGCAATTCCTTTAATTGGTCTATCTGATTCGTAATATTTTGGATGATTTTGTCAATGGTTACAGTTTTCTGGTCAAGGAATTCGGCTATTTTGGTTTGTTCTTCTTCTGATGGAAAAGGAACAACCATTGAAAGAAATCTATCTTTCTTAATAGTGTTTCTTAAACCCGTGTACATAAAGGAGAGCTTTTTAGATTGATCGGCCATCAAGTACAAATAATAGAAATAGTTATTTATAGCTCCATTTCCTTTGTTCTTGATAATCGTATATGCTCCGGTTATCATTCCTTTGTGCCTTGCAATACCTACTGTTCTTGGCGTTACATCTAAATCAAACAGACAGAATACTAAGTCTTCAGGCTTAACAATTTGATATGTATTAAATTCAGCTGGAAACTTACCTTCATTACTTTCAACATCTCTAACAATTACGCCTTTCTGAGTTAAAGAAAGTAAAGTGAAATCGCTTGAATTCTCTCCCACTTGAACCTTATCGATTTGATACAAATCTTTCATCCTAATTTGACCCCAATGCTCAGGAATCTGACCAATCCAATCAATGCCGCTGTCTTTGAGTATAACCGATTTATCCAAGCCTTTTGTAACAGCTTCGTTGATAAGCGATTTTCGCAGCTCTTTGTAGTAGTCTATTTTTTGCTCAAGTAGGGTTACTTTTTTGTCAATGGCGTTGGTCTTGGCGTCTAAATATTGAGCAATAGCTTGTTGTTCGGAGAGAGGAGGATAAATACAGGTTAAGCTGGAGAGTTCGGTTGCATTTATTGCTGGGTAGCTCACCCCTTTACTGTTTTTAACAACCAAGTCAATGAAAGAGTCACTTTGACAATAAAATGCAAGAAACTGTGGCCTCACAACATGCCTTGGGGAAAGAACAGCAAAACCCGTGGAAGCTATATAGTTCTTTGGCTGAAAATCAATAAAAGCAACGGCCTTTAAATATGTTCGTACTGTAGAAATGATAATGTCCTTTTCACGAAGTATTCTTCTTGCTCGGCTCGGAGCTTCATGAAACTCCATTAATTCAGGATCATTTTCAATTCCCTGTTGATTGACATTGCTAATATCAATATATCTGAATTGATAAAATGGCTCTGTATCTTTAGATAAAGACTTTCTGTTTACGAGTGAGAGGTCTTTATGTCTTTTTAAATTCCAATGACTTGGTATTCTTGACAACCGATCCGAATCTATTTCTTTATAACTCTTATAGGTCATCATAAGGCCAATTCTGCTTCTAGGTTTTTCAAAGCGTTTTCTAAATCGTCAATATCAGCTGTTATTTCTGATACCGTTCTTAATTGCTCTGGCTGATAGAAAACCTTATTGAAGTTGAGCTCAACGCCAATTACATTGTCTAAATACTCAAACGGTCGGGTAACATACTTTGCCATGAAATCGGCAATGTTTTGTTGGTTGGTTGCTTCGACAGGGCTGTAAGGAATAATCTCGTAATCCTTTTCTAAATCTTTGGTCAATTCAACCGTAATGGCAATGTGCTCCTTTTTGGTTTTGGTTACTTTCTTATAACTGGCTTTCACTACTATTTTACCACAACCTAACACTGTTTGGGTACCATCATCTTCTATAATGGTTTCTCGGTCATTATCATACCAATGGGTTACACCTTTTGAAATCACTTTTAAGTCGGATTCCTTATAGTCGATATTATCAATTTTGGGTTTAAGTATCTTGCTGTAGTATTCTTTTAAATTCTTAAAGTTTTTGTCATCAAACTCTTTAATAACAAACTTCGAGATTTCATAAGCTTCACCGTTGAGCTCATATACAAGTTTTGTGGGATTGAGTTTGACAGACTTGGCTTCTACAACATCTCCAGCCCGGTTGGTTTTAGTTGGCATATTAATGCTGTTGCCGTCTTCATCTATGTTAGTCAACATGATTGACTGCTTGTTATAGTAGAAGTTCCATTTATCAAAGACCTTGGCAAAATCGTTGTCTTCAAATTGAGTAAAGGCGTTAACAATTTTAGCTCGGTGGTCTGGGTTCATTTGCCTGCGCTTTTTACCCTTGCTCTTTTTAAGCTGTTCCCAAAGGTTACTACCGTCAATCAGGATCAATTTATCTTTTCTGTCAGCAGGCTTGTTCTTGTTGAAAATCCACAAATAGGTATAAATTCCCGTGTTGAAGAATTCATCGGTGGGCATTTGGATAATGGCTTCTACCCAATCGTTTTCAAAGAAGTGTTTTCTGATATTGCTTTCTCCTCCACCTGCATCTCCACTGAAAAGGGTAGAACCGTTGTGTACTACAACTGATAAACCGTCATCCGCTAAGTGGTGTAAAATGTGTTGTGTAAAAAGGAATTGGCCATCAGAAATAGAGGGGAGGGCAACAAACCTTTCGGTTGTGTCATTTTCAATATCTTTTTTGTAGCCTTTCCAATCAACACCATAAGGTGGATTGGCTACCACAATGTCAAATTTCTTTTCAATGTGGAAAATGCTGGTTAGCGTATTCCCATGTCTGATTTCACTATCATTTCTAAAACGACTTTCAATTTTAGCCAAGGCGTATAAAGTGTCGTTCCATTCATCACCATGCGTTTTGGTTGGGCGGTTGAACTTTTGTTGGATTTTGTCTTCAACACCAAATAGCAAGTTTGCACCACCACAGGTTGGGTCATAAATAGTTAAGAACTTGTCATTATCATCAATCTTTGAAGCAATGATCTCAGTAATTAAGTCAATGATATCTTCGGGAGTGTATTGTTCCCCTGCGGTTTCTGCTGAGATATCCGCCCATCTTCTTTTTATGTGTTCTTCAAGCGTTGTGATTTCAGAGTTGTTAAAAGGCGTTAGGTCAATTTCACTCCAAGCTTTAACTGTATCAAAGAGTATGTCTTTCTTTTTGAGCAGTCCTGCAATTCCTGAAATGTCCAAGAACTTCTCTTCATCAGTTCCTTTGTCTACTCCAAGTAAGTAGCGGGTTTCAGGGTCAAAGGCTCTGATATAAGCATAGAAGTCCACATCAAAAGTTTTGTCGTTCTGACAAATGGTTTTCAATGTTTTCCCTTCTCGAATGGCATAGTCGTTGTATCCAAGACCTTCGAGCTGAAACATTTCAACGAAATCATCCATGTTGTCTTTCCCGATCTCTTCTTCTAGTCTTTTTGATTCACGAATTAATCTACTTTCCACCATTACAAGAGCGAAAAAGGGCATCATGTATTTTGGAAAATCTGACTGTTTTATTCCTGCTCCAATGAGTAGGTCGGCTGTTTTCCAAACGTCTGATTCGTGTTTGAGTATATTTTCAACCATCCGTAAAATTCATTTAATTAATTTCTAATTCTAAGGTAGAGACTGGATTTTGAAGCCTCAAAAATTCTCCTTCAACCCGATGAACAAACCCATTTAGTTTCTTTTTAAAGCTTCCAAAATCAGTTGTTTTCTCAGTAAATCCAACATACCAAAATACATGTAATTATTTAATATCTCATCGAAGGAGTATAAATATAGTCGACTAGCTTTCAGATAGATCTGTAAAGTAAAAACAATGCCTTTTTTATCAGAACCCAACTTCCTCAAGTCCCCGCATGGTAAACAGTTTTGCCATTTTATCATGAAAAGGTTTTTTAAGCATGGCTTTTACCAGAGCTGTTCGGAAAGGGTGGAGTATGGTCTTTTTACCAAGAGACATATTAAAAGCGGCTCGTCGAGTTACTTTTTTGGCGATGGGTCGTTGCTTGGCTTCATACACAAACAAATCGGCAATGGGGAGATCTTTGGAAATACCCCGACAGAAGGACATTACATTCGCAAGGTGCCAGGCATCCAGCCAGCCCAGATTCATTCCCTGTCCGCCAATCGGGCTTACTACGTGAGCCGCATCGCCTGCAAGTAAAATCCGATCCTTTACAAAATGATCAGCTATGAAATGAGATACTCCGAAGCCGCTTACCATTGAATTAGAAGCCGGATCAACTTCCTTCGAAACCCGATCTTTAATAAGTTGTGCGATAAGCTCTGGTGTTGGTTCAGAAATATAATCCGAGGTCTTAACCACCCATCTTCTTTTTTGATTAGGGAGAGGAAAGCATTCTACCAGCCCTTCTTTGGTGAGGTATACAACTGCATCACTTCCATAAGAGGTTGAATCTTCAAAATCACCCATTATATAGGAGTCGGGATATCTTTTTCCTCTGAAGCCGATTCCTGCTGCTTTCCTTACAAAGCTACTTTTTCCATCACACCCAATCACGTAACCTGCTTCCAGAGTATGTTCTTTTCCTTCCTTTTTTATAGTGAGCGAGACACATCCAAACTCCTCTTCAAGCCCGATTACTTCAGCTCCGTTAATTAAAGAATCAGGATTCAGATTCAAAAAACGATCTCTTAGAATACGTTCGGTTTCGAATTGTGGGTTAATCAGAATGTATTGATAGGGAGTAGGACAGGATTTAAAATCAATGGATCCAATTTCTTTTGTTCCATTGTGAGCAATTCCTTTTTCAACGTTAATCCCGCTTTTGAGGAACTCGTCAACAATGCCCAATTTTTCAAAAAGCTCAAGAGACACAGGGTGGATTCCCAATGAACGGGACTCTTTTACTGTCTCTGTTCTTTGTTCAATAATAGTACAGGGAATGCCATGGTGATGAAGGCAAATACCCATGAATAAGCCAACGGGACCACCACCTACAATAAGTACATCTTCAGTGTTCATAGCTGAGCAACAATCTAAAAGGAAAGGAACGTTCAACCTTCCAGTCGGAAGGGGCTATTTCTGTAAGTTCTTTTTTAGTGTAACACCGCTTGATGGAGGTAAGTCCGTCTTCGGTTATAAACGAATTCCAAAAAAGAGGCCGGGAAAGCACATTGAACAGCGAGTAGCCGATATCACTTCGTTCAATATCATTGAAGATAACAAGAGAAGTTGCCAGGCTTTTTGCTTCATCAAGAATCTGAAGTGTGTTTTGCTCATCAAGGTGATGAAGTACATGATTCGAAATTACGATATCAAATTTTTGTTGTTGTTTTACCAAATCGGTAGAACTACAGTTTAAAAAAGCAACCGAGGAACTTTCGGGCAGACTTTTAGCGAACTCAAACGCTCTGTCATCTGTTTCAATGGCAGTTATTTTCAGATGATAGCCATCCTGTGTTGCCCACTTAGAAATCGAAATAGGGATATCTCCCCCGCCAAAGCCAATATCCAGTAAAGAACATTCTTTTTCAGGGGTAATGCTTAGAATAGGTCGTATTTGGTTTCTGTAAATTCGCTTCCAATTGGAAAGCATTCCATTGATTACTGAAAACTGGTTGTACGTATTATTCAGTTTTACAGGGTCACAATCCTTCTTGTCCATCTGTTCGACTAAATCAGGTTGCCGGCGGGACAGGAAAACTGGCATATTATGAAGTTACTTTAAGTAGCCCCGACTCTATGGTTAGGCCTGGTCCAAACGCCATAGGAAGAACAGTGGAACCAGCCTCAGGCTTAGAATTAAGTATCTCTTTTAAAACAAAAAGTACCGTGACACTACTCATATTGCCAAATTCAGCTAATACTTTTCGGGATGCACTTACCTGATTTTCACTAAGTTCCATACCTTGTTCAACTTTATCAACGATAGCACGACCGCCGGGATGGACCGCCCAAAGATCCACATCATTTTTTGAGATAGAAAGTTTTTCAAACAAGGGAGCTAATACATTTTCTAAATTTGAGGCTATTATATCGGGTACATAACTTGAAAGAATCATATTGAATCCAGTATTTCCTATAGTCCATGCCATATCTTTCTCACCCTCGTAGGCTAATGAAGTGGCAAAATCTACCATGTCGTACCCTCTTTTTGCAGGTTGTTTTGTAGAAACTAAAGCCCCGGCCGCACCATCAGCAAAAACTGAAAATGCAATCAGGCTATCAGAATCACTTTTATTTTGAAGGTGAAGGGTACAAAGCTCATTACAAATTACAAGCACGGTGGCATCGGCGTCTGCCTCACAAAAAGATTTTGCCATTTTTAAAGCCGGAAGTGCAGCATAACACCCCATAAAACCGAGGTGAAATCGATGGGTGTTTGGGCTTAATCCGAGACCTTGAACCACATCAAAATCTGGACCGGGAGCATAAAAACCAGTACATGAAACGGTAATCACATGTGTAATATCCTTCTTCTGGATAGAAGGGTTTTGATCTAAAAGCTTTTCTCCTATTTCGAGAAAAAGTTTGGAAGCTTCAATCTTATAAATCTCATTTCGCTCATACGTGGTAGGCTGGTCGTCAACAGATAAAGCACGTTCAACAAATGTATCTGCTGAATCTTTATGTAGATAATTAAGGAAAGTGTATCGCTTATTAATACCCGATTGGGAATACAAGCGATGAATTATAGCCTGCGTAAGCCGGTCTTTTCCAAGCCCTTCTTTCATAAGATTACGGATAGTAATCTGATCGGTAGATGTTTCTGGGTTTGCCGTTACTATGTCGTGTATATAAATGCCCATAATCCAGGGTACAACTTTTGTTCTAAATTAAAATCCCGGGTCAAAAAAAGATATGCCATAGGTTATGCATTTTTAGTAAGAAGATGAAACCTAAGATTGTGTAAAATAGCGGCTACAGAGAGCCCGGAAATCAAGCCAATCCAGAGTCCTTTCGGTCCAAGATGTGTATGAATTCCTAAATAGTAGCCTACTGAAAATCCTATCAGCCAGTACGAAATGAAATTTACTACCATGGGCACCCGGGTATCTTTTAACCCTCGAAGTGCACCGAAACCACCAACCTGTAAACCGTCTGAGATCTGGAAAAGCCCAGCCATAAATACCAATGAAACCGCTAATTTTTTCACGTCAGGATCGCTGGTATAAATTCCAACTATAGGGTCTGGTATAGTGAAAATTAATACAGCAGTGAAAACCATGATGAGCGTACAAATTGCTGTTCCAACGAACCCCCTGAAACGGGCTTTTTCTATGGAACCCTGACCTGCAGCTAAGCCTACCCGCTGGGAAATGGCCATAGAAAGACCAAACGGAATCATAAATACTGTTGCAGCTATGCTTATAGAAATTTGATGCGCGGCAGACGCGGTTACGCTTAACGTTCCCATCAATACACTAACTGAAGCAAATAGTAACACTTCTAAAGTAGAACTTGCTCCATTAGGAAGCCCAACATAGAGCAGTTCTTTAATATATCTCCATTCAGGACCTCGGGTACGGGCAAAAATATTGAACCTTTTAAAAGGCTTAAAGGAGGCGGCAAAAATAACCATTGTTATTGCCGATGCCAGTTGTACTACCGTTGTAGCGTAACCGGTACCTTCAGCTCCCATCGCTGGAAACCCAAGCTTACCGTACATCAGAACATAATCAGCGGGGATGTTGAGAAGGAGCATTAGAAACGACAAATACATGGCTGGTTTGGTAATTGCGAGTCCTTCACTGAAATATCTAAGACCTGCAAAAATAAGTAACCCGGGAATACCCCAGGCTACAGCTTTAAGGTATTTGCTTGAGAGTGGAATGATTTCCGGGTCTACCTTTACCAGATGCATAATGAAATCCAGGTTTCTAACCACAAAAAAAGAAGGAATCGCGAGAAAGAAAATCAACCAAAGCATTTGGCGGACACTTTTTCCAATTTCAAAAAACTTTCTTGCACCAAGGTATTGCGAAACAATTGGATTGATTGCAACTAAGGTTGCCATTCCAAACAAAGTAACAGGAAGGTATAAGGCGTTTCCAACGGCAACTCCGGCCAGATCGGCAGCTGAAAGTTGCCCTGCCATAATTGTATCTGTTACGTTCAACCCCATCGAAAGTAGCTGAGTACCAACAATAGGAACTCCGATTTTGAGCAGAGTTGAGGTTTCTTTTTTTATGTCTGGAAGATGTGTTTTCAAGGCAGAGTAAATGGAAATCTATGGTAAGGAAGTTCCCTGAAAATTACTTAGCTACTTTCGCGAAAGTGGGATTCGAACGGTAAAAGAAGTCCCCTGACCACTTGTGGAGATAAAGCTGATTTCGCCATCATGCTCTTCAATAATTTTTTTGGTGATGGCGAGCCCCAACCCCGTTCCACTCGATTTGGTAGAAAAATTCGGGACAAAAATCTTATCCTGATCTTCCAACGAAATGCCTTCTCCGTTATCTGTAACGGTAACAAATGCATGGCTGTTCTTTGCATCAGAAAAAGTAGAAATGGAAATCTTTCCCTGATCGTCTAAGGCTTCTTTTGCATTTTTGATGAGGTTCACGAGCACCCTTCTTAACTCTTCTTTAGCCCCTAAAACAGGTAGTTCTTTTTTTGAGAAATCTGTTAAAAGGATAAAGCTTTCGTCTGCCTTATACATATCTGCAACCGAATGTGCGAGATCATTCAGATCAATTCGAGTGAATTCATGTTCGATAGGTTTGGCAAACTTAGAGAAATCAGACGCAATTTTATTAAGCGAATCGATCTGTTCAATCATATTGGAAGCAATCTTAGCTACTTTTGGTTTTAAAGAAGTAAGATCTTTTTCAGTACCTTCAAGTTGCCGTTCCAGATGTTGAAGGTTTAACTTCATGGGAGTGAGCGGGTTTTTGATTTCATGCGCGATTTGCTGAGCCATTTCTTTCCAGGCTGCTTCCCGTTCGGTCTCTGCTAGTTCTTTTTGAACCGTTTTCAAGCGCTTAGTCATCAGATTATACGCTTTGGTTAAAGTTCCAATTTCATCTTCACTGTTAACAGGGAGTTTTATATCCAGGTCACCATCCGAGATTTTTTTGAGGGCATTACTAATTTCTTCAAGCGGTGAAGTGAGCTGGGAAGAAATAAAACCAACCACCATCATTAACAGCCCAAAAATTACCGTATAAAAGGCAATTAAATAGCTGGTGGTGGAGAGTAATCGTTCATAAAATTTTGGAGCTTTAAGGAAAGTAGGAATTGATGCGATCCCGGCAATTTGATTGTTCTGATCAAACCAGGGTTGGTATCCGATCATCATTTGCTGGTTATCAAGTTCGACTATTGATAATTCCCGGTTACTCTCGTTATTCAGAATTCGGGTATACACTTCCCAGGGTATGGTAGTGGGTAGTAAATGCTGAGTAAAAATTTGGGAAGTTGTAGAATTCATCAGCACCGCTTCAGTATAAAGGGATGCGTCTACATCCAGAATGGATGTGATTCTCTGAAGTTCGGAAGGATCGGTTGCAGCAGAAGAAGATTCGCTTTCAAGGTTTGAAACCAGATTTTCAAGCCTGTTAAATAACTGATCCTCTACATCTTCATTATTTTGTTGATTTAGCACAAAGTAGGAAGCACCCACCAGGGCCAGTAAACAGACAAGGCTGGCTAAGATAAAGCGGTCTATAAGTCGATCTTTGAATCGCCGGGAAGATCCAAAAATCTGCCAGTTCGGGTTCCAGGAGAAAAGGAACATAACAATGATTCCCAGAATGATAAGAACAAAAAATAATCTCAGGAAAGAAAACGTGTGTTGAGCCACGCTGATTCGTCTGCTGGCAACCCGAACTATGTTTTCCTCACTTTTTTTAACAAATAGCTCCTTAATTTCACCTCCTCCATAAGAGAAAGAAGAGGTATAAATTGAATCTCTGTAGACTATAGTTCTGATTTGTTCAGAAAGAATAGAGGGTTCAGGAATTTCTAACGGGATTCCGGTTAACATGCTCCGAATAGCAACTCCGTTTTCATATTCTGAAGAGAGTAAAGTTTCTCCCCAGTTTCCGGATTGTTGGGATGATATTACTGTTCTTAGAGGCCGATCAAGTTGAGGAAGTTCTTCATATACAGAACACAAAATCCAACCGATTCTATTGTCTGATTCTGAACTTTCAAAAATGGGAATCCAACCACGTATAAAAGAGGAGTAACTGGCATTTATTGTGTTGATAGGACGACGACGTAGTACCGGCCTCAGATTTTCCCTTCGTATTTGTTCGTCTTCAAAAGGGATTTCAAGCTCGGCTATTCTGAATGCAGTACTCCATTGCGGCGGGGAAAGACTGGTGGTATAGTCGGTAAACCTGTCTCCTTCAGAATCAATAATCTGAACAGAGATTGAGTACCTGAGCCAGTCAGGTTTGAGAAAATCTTCAATAAATTGATCGAAGAAAGCATCATCGAAAGCGCTTTGAGGGGTATTGCTAAGTTCACTACTCAAAGCCAGAAGTAAATCTACGGTGATGTTTTGGATTTGATTTTTTTCATCAAGGGAAAATGTCTCTGCCGCTTCGAGCATTCTTAAATCCTGGCGAGCTGTATTCCCACTAGCATAAGCTATGTATACGAAGCAAACGGCCAAGTAGCTGACGAAGATTAATGATCTAAGTTTTGATGATTTTATAAAGACCGGTTTTTTCCTAGTCACATATACTGAAAAAACTATCGTTAAGAAAACAAATAGCGTCGTTATTACAACAATCCAGTTAAGATTGCTTTCCTGAGCAAAACTCACCTTACTAATTATGGCAAAGGTTGCTACCCCAAGAATCAAACCTAAAACATAATACCAAGAATATTTAGCCGTGCTCTTTAAAGTGAACCAACTAATAGCAATGAAAAGTATAAATAAAGAAATGAATGAAATGCTTGAGCAAAGGTAGAAAATCAAAGTAGATAAAGAAGGCAACAGCTCAAGATCCATCACCTTGATATTAGAATTAATGATTACTGACGTGGTATTGGAGAGAAAATCAAAAAAGATAGCACCAGCTGATGCACTTACTATTATTCCGATGATCACAAACCCGGCAGGGCTGACAGAAATCTTAGACTTCTTCTTTGTTATAAGAAAAGAAGTAATTGAAAAACAGATCAGTAATGTATAAATGGAATTAACTAGATAATTAACCAGGTACAGGTTGGCTAATAAAGGAATATTAAATGCCTGAATATTGATAAGGGGATATAGTGTTTTTATCAAGAGCCAGATACATGTAAAGGCAGCTAGTTGAACGAATATTCCTGTCCAACCATCTAATTCTTTTGAAAAGGAAAAAGCAAGTGTTCCAATTAGAATTAAGAAACAAGCAAGAAAAAGTGCTCGAAAAATACCTGCAGTTTCGAGGTGATAAGCTTTGTATTGTTCATAACCTGCATGGAGAGTGTATATCTCGCCAAGAGAATCAGAACTTACGGTAGATATAACAGACGATGCCAATGCGTCTGGCTGGGTGAACTCATTGAAATCAAAAACAACAGGATATTTATCAGGGTTTGTGAACAACCGTTCCGGGGATAGCTCAAGGTTTTTACCGATGGAAAGAATATTTACCTGAGAAATTTTTACCCGATTATAGACATCATACCTAACCACGGTATCCTGTTGTTCCACAAAAAAGGGAATCAAGCTAAACAAGAAAGTTACATTGTTCTCTGTATCTATAGAGATATGCAGAGATTCATCATTATTGTATGATGGATAAGGAAGACTATCCGGAACAAATCCGTCCCAAGCTATTTTCTTACCCTCTTTGAAGATAACAGACCCCCAAAAAGAATACGTCTGATGCGCTTGATCAAAGTACAACTCAGCGTTTTCGTTATTCTCTATTGCTGTTTTTAACTTATTAGTAAAATCGGTAGAGTTATTTGTGAACTGGAAAACAAATTGTTTAAAGTTTTCGGAAGCAGATGCAACAGATTCTTCGGCAAGAGATACGACTTCATTATCTTGCGGTGCATTTTGAAAGTTTAACCACTCAAAAAGACTGTACCCAAGGGCTAGCAGACAAAGCAATCCAAAAAGGATTGAGGTTCTATTTTTTTTTAGGATACTCACAGTTCAAGCTAGTTAAAAAGTTACTAACCGGTAACCAGATTTGAAATCTCTTTATCAGGAACCCCATTAAAGACTTTTATGATCGCTTTGGCTGCTAGCATACCAATAGCTTCTCTGGTTTCGAAAGTGGCGCTGGCTATGTGCGGCAGCATAGTACAATTTGGTGCTGAAAGTAAACGGGGGTGAACTTCAGGTTCACGTTCAAATACATCAAGTCCCGCTCCTGCAATTTCTTTATTGTGAAGGGCTTCAGCCAATGCCTCCTCATCAACCACAGGTCCTCTGGATATATTTATCAGGATGGCATGTTTGGGCATAGTGGTAAGAATATCTTTATCAACTAAGTGATGGGTTTCTGAAGTTAACGGACAATTCAAACTTAATACATCACTTTGGCGGGCAAGTTCCTCAGTTGTAGAAATAAAAGAGCAGTCCAGTTCTTCTTCAATTTGTTTGGGTAATCTGGAGCGGTTGTGATAGCTGATGTTCATTCCGAATGCTTTTGCACGGTGCGCAAAGGCCTGGCCGATTCTACCCATGCCTACTATACCCAGAGTTTTGCCACGTAATTCCATTCCCAGAAAACCAAGCGGCTCCCATCCTTTAAATTTTCCCTCACGTAAATAGGTTTCCGCTTGATAGAAATTACGTGTTGTTGCCATCAGTAAAGCCATAGCGAAATCACCGCAGGCTTCAGTAAGCACATCCGGAGTATTGGCAACTTTAATATCCAGATTAGTTGCAGTTTTTACGTCAATATTGTTGTAGCCAACGGCAAAGTTTGCGACAATTTTCAAGTTAGGGGCAGAACGTAACACCTTTTTGGTTACAGGAGTCGAGAGCATACAAAGAAGTGCATCATAGTTCTTGAGTACATCAATTAATGCTTCTTCAGAATTGTATTGTCCTTTCTCTCCAACTGTAACTTCACCGAACTCTTTGAGATGAGAAATCACCGTTTGTGGGATAGGCTCGGTGATAAGAATCCGGGGATTTTTCATTTCAAATCAGCTTTCATTTTCGATATAAGTAACTTTAGCATCGTTCCACATATTCTCGATATTATAGAACTCGCGCTTCTCTTTACTCATTACATGCACAACCGTATTGATAAAATCCAGAATAATCCATGAACGAGCTTGTAGTCCTTCCTTTTTCCAGGCTTTTTCACCTGCCTCTTCTAATAATTCCTCTTCCACAGAATCTGCAATCGCCTTGATCTGTGTATCTGAGTTACCACTACATACAACAAAGTAATCGGTGAGGGTGGTCAATTCAGAGACATCAAGAATGACAATATCCTGCGCTTTTCTTTTTCGTAATCCCTCTATAATTAATTCTACCAACTTCTTTGATTCAGGCTTTGCGTCGATAAACTGATTGTTTGCTGGTTTTTTTATATCTGTCATTTATTCTCTGTTAAGCTGTTCGTAATCGTGACCAATTACCACGGTTACATCTAAAAAATAATCAGGTGATTCTTCTCTTATAACATGAATCGGTTCAACTCCAAGTGCGCTGGCAACTCGTTTTGCGTTATCCAATACCCCGCTTCTTGAAATTACGATTGTTTTCTCGAGGTTAAAGTGATCAAAATTTCCTGTTTCAACCACATCAAATCCATTTGATCGTAACACGCCGGTGTAGGCATTTGCGATTCCTGGAATTCCACAACCATTTAATACTTCAATTTGGATAATCTCGCTAATAAGCTGAGAAGATGCTTCAACGCGTTGGTTGAAAATTCTTGGATATATAATCCGTGTAGAGAGTGCAACCAAAAGTACGATTAAAAGGATGCTTAGAAATCCTATAGCTGCATTTAAAAAAAGGTTTTCGGAACTGGAAGGTTTTTCTGGTTGGTTTTCACCCATTCAACATACTCTTAATACCAAAACCCGTAGCGGTCATATCTGTTGTTATATCTTCCAAACCGGCTATACCCAAATGGATCATAGCCGTAACCACCGTATCCATAATAACCGGCAGGTAATTGTTGATACTGAAACCGAATGGTTGCGTTATCACTGATTTTATAGTTCAGTTCTGCGTTTCGAATAATTACCTGATTTTGAAAACTGTTTTGTCCTTGCGCCAGATTATTTCCAAATGGAGAGTGTAGAAAAGAAACGTCAACACGACCGTCCATTCTTGGGCTGATGTCGAAGGTTAGTGTATTGGTGTAAGCATTTACATTTTGATACCCGCCACCATACGCAGAAAAACTCATGCTGTAAGAATGACTCATATCTATGCTGTTAAAAAAACGGTTTAAACCCGATTCAACTGTAGGGGCGCTTCTGTTTATGATTGGACCGCTATAATCATACGGTGAAGACAACTCAGAACGAAGCTGAGCATTGGCAATACCAACAAATAAAAATGAGAAAAATGTGAGTGATAGTAGAGTTCTTTTCATGGGCTCCTGAATTATAAATGAACACCAGAACTGAATGCACATTATAATGAATTGAAGGTAAATAATAAACTTATGTTCGCTATTGAAACGTTAATTTTTGTGATGTTGAACATTAGGAAAAACAAAAAGCACATCGTTTATAAAGCACTAATCTTGTTCTTAGTAAAAACTAACGCCTGTGAGAGGTGAAAAGTTTGCTTTCAGTTTAAATCATTTAATAAAAAAGGTAACTACATACTCGCATTGATATACATCGAAAAAAACACTATTTTTGCTCTCTTTTCGAAAAAGCAAACTAACACTCCAACAACAAGCTGAGGAGAGATGAAACTCACCGATTTTAGATACGAGATTGAAGGGCTTAATGTGCCTGAAGAACCTTTAAAAAAACGAGATTCCGCCAAACTTATGGTGTTGAACCGTGCAGAGCAAACCATAGAGCATAAAAAATTCTCTGATATTCATAAGTATCTGAATGAAGGCGATGTAATTATCTATAATAACACCAAGGTTTTTCCTGCCCGCCTGAATGGTAAGAAGGAAAAGACAGAAGCTGATATTGAAGTGTTTTTACTTCGTGAGCTTCAGCCGGAAAACATGCTTTGGGATGTATTGGTTGAGCCTGCCCGAAAAATTCGAATTGGAAACAAATTGTACTTTGGCGAAGGTGATGATGAGTTAATGGCTGAAGTAGTCGATAATACAACTTCACGCGGACGAACAATTCGTTTCTTGTATGAGGGTCCAAATGATGAGTTGTATGACAAGCTTGATGAGTTAGGTAAAATGCCACTCCCTCCTTATATAGAGCGTGAGCCAGTAGATGCAGATAAAGAACGCTACCAAACGGTATTTGCAACAGAGCGTGGCGCAGTAGCTGCCCCTACAGCTGGAATGCATTTTACTCCCGAGTTGGTAGAAAAAATTGAGAAGAAGGGAGTGGAGTTTCTTCCAATCACACTTCATATAGGTTGGGGTACTTTCAGAAATGTGGAGGTTGAAGATTTGACCAAACACAGAATGGATTCAGAAAACTATTTCATTTCAAAAGATACTTCTGATAAAATTAATACTGCCCTAAAAAAGAAAAAGAACAAAGTAGTTGCGATTGGAACAAGCGCTGTACGTACAATCGAAACCAGTGTGATGGCGAGTGGGATGTCTAAAATGGGAACAGGCTGGACTGATAAATTCATCTACCCACCTTACCAGTTCAAAATCACTGAGGCGCTGATTACGAATTTTCATCGCCCGGAATCAACACTCTTGATGTTAGGGGCTGCCTTCGCCGGATATGATTTCCTTATGAAGGCGTATGAAGAAGCTAAAGAAAAAGATTACCGCCTGTTTTCCTTTGGCGATGCAATGCTGATTATTTAAATGTCTAAGCTGGCGGTCATAATTCCGGCTGCCGGTTCGGGCTCCCGTATGGGGGCTCGCGTTCCTAAGCCATTTCTAAAACTTCGAGGTGTTTCAATTCTGGAGCATACCATTCGGGCTTTCGCAAGAGTTGATGAAGTTGATCAGATTATAGTTTCAACCTCAAGTGAGTGGATTATTGAGGTAAAAACTATTCTGGAAAATTTTAAAGGTGAAGTTAAAAGTCTGGATGTAGTAGTAGGAGGGAAGGAACGTCAGGATTCCATTTATAATGCCTTTTCAAAAATATCAGTAGAGATTGATTTAATTGCAGTGCACGATGCTGTAAGGCCATTTATCTGTAAAGAGCTGATCAAAGAATGCTGCGAGACTGCTTCGGCAGTGGGCGGTGCTATCGTTGCTGTTCCGGCTAAAGATACCATCAAGAAAGTAAATATCGATTTGGTAATAAATAGTACTCCCGATAGAAGTGACTTGTGGCAGGCCCAGACCCCTCAGATTTTTCAGAAAAATCTGTTGATAGAGGCGTACGACTCTGCAATTCAAGAAAAATTTATGGGTACTGATGACGCTTCATTGGTAGAGCGAATTGGAGGAGTCGTTAAAATTATTGAAGGTGATCGGCGAAACCTGAAGATTACTTATCCGATAGATCTTAAGGTCGCAGAATTAATTTTGGATGAACGAGGTGAAGAATGAGAATAGGATACGGATTTGATATTCACCAATTAGCAGAAGGAAGAAAATTGATATTGGGTGGAATGGAAATTCCATTTGAAAAAGGTCTGCTTGGTCATTCTGATGCAGATGTGCTGCTTCATGCAATTACAGACGCCTTGCTTGGCGCTCTCGCATTGGGAGATATCGGTCAACACTTCCCGGATACCGATCCGGAGCATAAAGATGCTGATAGTAGAGCTCTTCTTAAGTATTGTTATGAGCTAGTGAAAGAGAGGGGATATCATCTCTCAAACCTGGACGCTACTATTGTTGCCGAACGTCCAAAGCTGATGCCTCATCTTTCACAAATAAGAAAGATAATAGCCACAGACCTTCAGGTTGATCTTAATCAGGTTTCTGTAAAGGCTACAACTTCTGAAAAGATGGGGTTCGTTGGAAGAGAGGAAGGGATCTCGGCAACTGCAGTAGTTCTAATCGAAAAAAGATAATGGCGGATCAGGTTGTACAAGCAATAGTTGATTGGATAAGTGTAGTCCCGCCTATTGGCGTATATCTTATTTTTACCGTAATCGCTTACCTCGAAAATGTGTTACCTCCTGTTCCCGGTGATATACTTCTCGCATTTGGGGGGTACCTCGCTGCAGATGGTTTGCTCTCACTTCCTCTCATCTGGATACTCACAGTTTTAGCCTCCGTAGTAGGTTTTATGAACATGTACTGGATTGGCTATAAGCTTGGCGGGCAAATTGAGGATAAAAAAGATGAGCATTTTCTGCTTCGGTTCATCAATTACCGGTACTTCAGAAAAGGAAAATTCTGGATGTATAAATATGGACAATGGGTAATTTTTGGAAATCGCTTTTTAGCTGGTACACGCTCAGTAATCTCATTAACGGCAGGGATGTCACACCTCAAAATCAGTCATACAGTAGCTAATTCCCTGATAAGCTCCGCTTTATGGAACTCAATTCTATTATTTATGGGGTGGTTTATTCGGGATAATTGGCAAGTTATCGGGGGGTATCTTTCAACCTATGGTAAAGTTATACTGGTTTGTATCGGGCTACTTATCATTATCCGAATTTTCTGGTCTAAAAAGAAGTCTGACAACTCTAACGAAGAGATGTAGAAATCTCAAAAATTTTATGCTTTAAATATTGACAATCTTTAAAGACATAGGTATTTTTGGAGTCTTTCGCAAAAAGCCAGTGTAGCTCAGTTGGTAGAGCAACGGTTTTGTAAACCGTCGGTCATCGGTTCAAATCCGGTCACTGGCTCTTTCTGTGAATGGGGAGATACCAAAGCGGCCAACTGGGGCAGACTGTAAATCTGTTGTCTTACGACTTCGTAGGTTCGAATCCTGCTCTCCCCACATTGACATATTGACAAGCGAGCGTAACTCAATTGGTAGAGTGTCAGCCTTCCAAGCTGAATGTTGCCGGTTCGATCCCGGTCGCTCGCTCAAAAAAACTAAGCCGATATAGCTCAGTGGTAGAGCACTTCCATGGTAAGGAAGGGGTCGTCGGTTCAAGTCCGACTATCGGCTCTGTTGTTGGTAGATGCGGAAAACAATTTTTTAACAATACACATAATTAGATTTAATCATGGCAAAAGAGACCTTTCAACGCACCAAGCCCCACGTGAATGTGGGAACCATTGGTCACGTAGATCACGGAAAGACAACATTGACAGCGGCGATTACTACCGTAATGGCGAAGACCTACGGTGGAGTAGCGCAGGCGTTTGATCAGATTGACAACGCCCCGGAAGAGCGCGAGCGTGGGATTACCATTGCGACGGCGCATGTGGAGTATGAGTCAGACGCTCGTCACTACGCCCACGTAGACTGCCCGGGTCACGCCGACTATGTGAAGAACATGGTAACGGGTGCGGCTCAAATGGATGGAGCTATTTTAGTAGTAGCTGCCACGGATGGTCCTATGCCACAGACCCGCGAGCACATCCTGCTAGCCCGTCAGGTAGGAGTGCCTCAGATCGTGGTATTCATGAACAAAGTTGACCTGGTAGACGATGAAGAACTTCTGGAGCTGGTAGAGCTTGAAGTACGTGAGTTACTCTCGAGCTACGAGTTTGACGGAGACGATATTCCTGTGATCCAGGGATCAGCCCTTGGCGCCCTGAACGGGGAAGCGCAGTGGGAAGAGAAAATTGTAGAGTTAATCACTGCGGTTGACGAGACCATTCCAACGCCGGAGCGTGATGTAGACAAGCCATTCCTGATGCCGGTAGAAGATGTATTCAGTATTACTGGACGTGGAACCGTAGCAACAGGTCGTATCGAGCGTGGTGTTCTAAAGCTGAACGATGAGATCGAGATCGTAGGGATTGTAGAAGATCCGTTAAAGAGTGTGGTAACCGGAATCGAAATGTTCCGAAGATTACTTGATCAGGGACAAGCGGGTGACAATGCAGGTATTCTGCTTCGGGGAATCAACAAAGAGCAGATTCAGCGTGGAATGGTATTGTGTAAGCCAGGCTCGATCAACCCACACAAGAAGTTTGAGTGTGAGGTATACGTACTATCGAAAGACGAAGGCGGGCGACACACGCCGTTCTTCAAAGGCTACCGCCCGCAGTTCTATTTCAGAACCACGGATGTGACCGGAGCGTGCGAGCTTCCATCCGGGGTAGAGATGGTAATGCCTGGGGATAATGTGAAGTTATCTGTGGAGCTCATCCAGCCGGTAGCGATGGAAGAAGGATTGCGATTTGCGATCCGTGAAGGAGGCCGTACCGTAGGTGCCGGTGTTGTAACTAAAATCTTAGATTAATCTGAGAAACATATTGACAGCACATCTGGAGTAGGTGACTTTGGTCGCCTACTCTTGTGTGTATCTACGGGTGTAGCTCAGTTGGTAGAGCACTGGTCTCCAAAACCAGGTGTCGGGAGTTCGAGTCTCTCCACCCGTGCAAACATATTAGTACTGTAACATGGAAAAAATCATAAATTTTTTTGAGAGTGTTGGTAACGAGTTCAAGAAAGTGTCTTGGCCAACTCAGAAGGAATTAGTAGACAATACAATTATTGTAGTGGTATTCTCGATCATTATATCCGCATTTATTTTCGGTGTTGATCAGGTGTACAGCACAGTACTAGAAGCTATTTATCAATAATGAGTAAAGAACTAGAACATGGCTGGTATGTGGTTCGCTGCTTTTCCAGTCATGAAAAAAAAGTAAAAGAGTTTCTCGATCGTGAAATCGAAGACCAGGATTTGGGCGACAAGATCATTGACGTTCTTGTTCCAACCGAAACTGTGGTTGAAATTCGCGGTGGAAAGAAACGAACCAGAGAGAAGAATTTCTTTCCGGGATACATTTTAGTGAATACTCATTATGACGAAGAGGTAAATAACCTCATACAAAGTGCACCGTCCTGTTTAGGATTTTTAAAAGGCAAGACTGATACGGTGCCCTCTCCGCTGAAAAAGCACGAAGTTCAACGCATCATTGGGCGAGTGCAAGAAGCTGGAGATGAATTACGGAATGTTGAAATTCCGTACAGCGAAGGCGACTTGGTAAAAGTAATATCCGGACCGTTTAAAGATTTTGATGGAACGGTACAGGAAGTTAATCCAGAGAAATTAAAGCTCCGCGTTTTGGTGAGCATATTTGGACGACGTACCCCTGTGGAAGTGGATGTGAATCAAGTCGAGTCCGCAACATAAAGAACCTAGTTGATGCAACACTAGCTATTACGCGATAAACTGAAGTTATATAAATAGATTAGGATCCTGAAAATCCATGGCTAAAAAAGTTGAAAGAATCCTGAAGCTCCAAATTGTTGGTGGACAGGCAAACCCTGCTCCCCCTGTAGGACCGGCGCTCGGTCAGGCAGGTATCAACATTATGGAGTTTTGCAAAGCCTTTAATGCTAAGACTCAGGACAAAGCCGGAACGGTTATCCCTGTTGAGATTACTGTGTTCGCGGATAAGTCTTTTACATTTAAGACAAAAACCCCGCCAGCACCTGTACTTCTCAAAAAGGCAGCGAAAATCAAATCCGGCTCAGGCGAACCAAACCGTGTTAAAGTGGGAACGGTAACCTGGAGCCAATGCAAAGAAATTGCGGAGGAGAAAATGGAGGACTTAAACGCGTTCGACGTTGAAGCTGCTGCAGAAATGATTGCAGGAACGGCTCGTAGTATGGGTCTTAGAGTTAATCGCGACAGGTAAAGGAAATAGAACTCATGGCAAAAAGAGGAAAAAAATATGAACAGGCCGCAGCGCTGGTAAATCCGGAGTTGGAATATACTTTGGAAGAAGCTTGTGACCTTGTTAAAAAAACATCGAGCACCAATTTTGATGCTTCTGTCGATATCGATATCCGTTTGGGTGTTGATCCTCGACATGCAGATCAAATGGTACGTGGAACTGTGAGTTTGCCTCACGGAACCGGTAAAGAAGTTCGGGTTTTGGCTCTCGTAAACGAGGCTAAACAAGGCGAAGCTACTGAAGCTGGCGCAGACTTTGTAGGTCTGGATGAATATATCGCAAAAATTGAAGAAGGCTGGGCGGAAATCGACGTGATTATCGCTACGCCGGATGTAATGGGCAAACTCGGTAAGCTTGGACGCTTTTTAGGTCCTCGTGGATTGATGCCAAACCCCAAAAGTGGAACTGTAACAATGGATGTGGCTGCTGCTGTAAAGCAGGTTAAAGCCGGTCAGATTGATTTCCGTGTTGATAAAGCCGGAATCCTCCATACATCTGTTGGTAAAGTAAGTTTCGGAGCTAGCGACCTGAAAGAAAATGCAGAAGCATTTCTTCAGACTGTGATGCGAATGAAGCCTGCTTCTGCGAAAGGTATTTACGTGAAAAGCGTATACATGAGCAGCACGATGGGACCAAGCATTCCGATAAGCAGAACCGCAGTTACATCTCTTAATTAGGAGGAATTAAATTATGCCAACTGCAGAAAAGAAAGCAGTTTTAGATGAAATCGCAGAAAGACTGAATAGTGCTAACGCCATCTATGTTACCAACTATTCCGGAATGTCTGTAGATGAAGCTAACGAGCTGCGTGGTGCATTTCGTAAGGGAAATGTCTTCTTCAAAGTATATAAAAACAAACTGATGAAACTTGCTATGCAAGAGGTTGGAGGTTACGACTCTGTAATTCCATCTCTTAACGAGCAAAATGCATTCGCATTTGTTGAAGAAGAATTATCTGCACCTGCAAAGGTTTTAAAAGATTTTATCAAGGACAATAATAAGCCGCAATTTAAAGGAGCCATCGTTGATGGCGAATTTTATGGCGAGGACAAGCTTGAAGCGCTTGCCGCAATGAAATCTAAAAATGAGATCATTGGCGATATCCTTGGTTTACTTGCTGCCCCAATGTCGAATGTACTTGGTGCTCTGAACTCGCAGGGATCTAACCTTGTCGGTGCTGTAAAAGCAATCGCTGAAAAAGGCGAAAATTAACCCCTTATATCAACTAAGAATTTTACTTAAAAAAACAACTGGAGATAAAAATGGCTGACGTTAACAAACTAGCTGAAGAGCTTGTCAACCTAACTATCAAAGAAGCTAACGAACTTGCTAAAGTTCTCGAAGAAGAATACGATATCAAACCTGCTGCTGCAGCTGTTGCTGTAGCCGGACCTGCTGGTGGTGGAGACGCTGCTGGTGGAGCTGAAGAAAAAACTGAGTTTGATGTAGTTCTTGAGTCTGCTGGAGCTAAGAAAATCGCTGTAATTAAAGAAGTACGCGGTATTACTGGCTTAGGTCTTAAAGAAGCTAAGGAACTAGTAGACGGCGCTCCTAATACCATTAAGGAAGCTGTTGCTAAAGACGAAGCTGAAGAGATCAAAGGAAAGCTTGAAGAAGCTGGAGCAACTGTAGAGCTCAAATAAGCACTTTGTTTACATTTCGTTGGTAGCCAATGTCGTGAAAACGGCATTGGCTATTGGCGTCTATATCATTTAACCCCTGAGTTTTCAAGGGTTTTTACTGTACAATCACCCTTCAACTAAAAGGAGAGGTTCCTTTTGAGCAAGAAGATGCAAATTATTCCTAATACGGAACGCCAATCTTTTGGGCGCACACAACATGTTTTAGACTATCCGGATTTTCTGGATATCCAATTAGAGTCTTTCGAAAATTTCGTACAACTTGATATCGCTCCTAACGAGCGTGCAAATCAAGGGCTGCAACGAATCTTTAACGAGAATTTCCCAATACAGGATACTCGAGAGACTCACATTCTTGAATTTCTTTATTTCAATGTTGACGTGCCCCGTTACACAATTAAAGAATGCCAGGATCGTGGCTTAACTTATTCGGTACCATTGAAAGCAAAACTTCGTCTATCATCTGTGGATGACAGCGACGAAGCCAGCGAAACCATCGAACAGGAAGTTTTCTTAGGAGACCTTCCCTGGATGACCAATCGTGGTACTTTTATCATTAATGGGGCTGAACGAGTTATCGTAAGCCAGTTACACCGTTCACCTGGTGTATTCTTTGGCCAGTCTGTTCACCCGAATGGTACACAATTATATTCCGCGCGGGTTATTCCATTTAAAGGATCATGGATTGAATTTACTACCGACATCCGTGACGTACTTTGGGCATACATCGACCGAAAGAAAAAGATTCCGGCAACTACTCTGCTTCGAGCATTAGGATATTCTTCTGATATTGAGTTGCTAAGCTTGTTCGAACTTTCTGATGAAATTAAGTTCGGAACTAAGGCAGACTACAACAAGAAGCTGGTTGATCAGCGTCTTGCTCAGAACATCATCGTTGAAGAAATGGAAGAAGTAGTTGACGATGAAACCGGTGAAGTAACCGAAGCACTCAATAGAAAGGTAATTTTCGAACGTGATCACAAGCTCACAGAAGATGATTACGGCATGTTGAAAGAAGCGGAAGTTAAAACGGTTCTTGTACAGAAAATCACTGCTGAAGAATCTGAGCGTTCTGTAGTAATGAATACGCTTAGAAAAGATCCAACCTGGGATGAGCACTCTGCACTTGGTGAAGTTTATCAACAAATTCGTTCTGGCGAAATGCCGGATCCGGAAACCTCACGTGCAATCCTTGAACGATTGTTCTTCAGTGATAAAAAATATGATCTTGGTGAAGTAGGTCGTTACCGACTTAATAAAAGACTTCGCCTTGACGATACTGATGTTCAATATCTAACAAAAGAAGACATTGTAGCCATCATTAAAGAGGTTATTCGTCTTAAGAATATGAAATCTCAGGTTGATGATATTGATCACCTGAGTAACAGACGTATCAGAACTGTAGGGGAGCAACTTGGTCAGCAATTCGCGATCGGTCTCGCCCGTATGGCACGTACCATCAAAGAGAGAATGAACTCTCGGGATGCTGAGCAGTTGACACCACAGGACCTAGTGAACGCACGTACTATTTCGAGTGTAATCAACACGTTCTTTGGTACCAATCAGCTTTCTCAGTTCATGGATCAAACAAACCCACTTGCGGAGTTGACGCACAAGCGTCGTATGTCAGCGCTTGGCCCTGGTGGTTTGACTCGTGAACGTGCTGGTTTTGAGGTTCGTGATGTACATTATACTCACTACGGTCGTCTGTGTCCGATTGAAACCCCGGAAGGTCCAAACATTGGTTTGATATCTTCTCTGTGTATCCACGCAAAAGTGAATGACTTCGGGTTTATCGAAACTCCTTATCGAAAAGTGAAAGATGGTAAAGTGAGTAAGTCGGTTGAGTATCTTGCTGCTGAGCAAGAAGATGAGACGGTAATTGCTCAGGCGAATGCTGAACTCGACGACAAAGGAATGTTTAAAAACGAGATGGTTTTCTCTCGTATGCGCGAAGGTAACTACAACAATGCGCGAAAGGATGAAATCGAATATATGGACGTTGCTACCAACCAGATTACTTCGTTGGCAGCAGCATTGATTCCATTTATTGAGCATGATGATGCAAACCGTGCTTTGATGGGCTCTAACATGCAGCGTCAGGCCGTTCCTCTGCTTCGCCCTGAAGCACCTGTAGTTGGAACCGGTCTGGAGCATCGTGCTGCGCGAGATTCGCGAGCTATTGTTACTGCAGAAGCTAACGGTGAAGTAGTATATGTAAGCGCAACGGAAGTTCGTGTTAAATACGAGCGAAGTGAAACCGAGCAACACTGTTATTTTGATGGTGGTATTAAATCCTACAAGCTGGAGAAGTTTACCAGAACGAATCAGGATACGGCTACTAACCAGCGACCAATTGTTAAAGTTGGGGACAAGGTTAAAAAAGGTCAGGCAATTGTTGATGGTTGTTCTACTGATGGTGGAGAGCTTGCTCTTGGTCGTAACCTGCTTGTGGCATTCATGCCTTGGAGAGGATATAACTTTGAGGATGCGATTGTAATTTCCGAGCGTATCGTTCAGGAAGATATTTACACCTCTATTCACGTAACAGAATTCGAGCAACAGGTACGAGACACCAAGCGTGGTGAAGAAGAGCTGACTCGTGAGATTCCAAACGTAAGTGAAGAAGCTACTCGTAATCTGAATGAGCAGGGAATGATTCGCGTAGGTGCGAAAATCAATCCAGGTGACATTCTTGTTGGTAAAATCACTCCAAAAGGGGAAACAGATCCAACTCCTGAAGAGAAATTGCTTCGTGCAATCTTTGGTGATAAAGCGGGAGATGTAAAAGATGCTTCACTGAAAACACCTCCGGGCGTTTCGGGAACAGTTATCAATACCAAGCTATTCAGCCGTAAGCGTGATGAGCTCGTTTCAAGAAAAGAAGAAAAGAAACGCGTTGAGCAGGAGCAAGAGCGTCATGCTCAAAAACTTGCTGAATTGAATCAGCAATGGGCGGATAAGATGTACTCACTACTGCGTGATAAAACTTCTCCCGGTGTTCTTGATTACAGCAACTATGAGCTTATTCCGAAAGGTGAGAAGTACAAGAAATCTGTATTCGAAGAAATTGATCCTGTAAACATCAATGAAAATATTGATTGGGCGACAGACAAAGACCTTGTTGAGCATGTTAAATTGTTGTTCCATAATTACAGAGAGCTTCGTCGTGAAATCGATAGTGAAGCGAAGAGAAGAACATTTGCGATTCAGGTAGGAGACGAGCTTCCTCCGGGAATCATCCAGAAAGCCAAAGTTTACATTGCTAAAAAGCGTAAACTACAGGTAGGCGATAAGATGGCGGGTCGCCACGGTAATAAAGGTGTTGTTGCTAAAATTGTACCGGTTGAAGATATGCCATTCATGGAAGACGGCACCCCGGTAGACATCTGTCTGAACCCACTTGGTGTACCTTCTCGTATGAACCTTGGTCAGATTTACGAAACCATTCTGGGATGGGCAGCGAAAAAGCTTGGAACCACATTTGCTTCACCAATTTTTGATGGTGCAAGCATGGATGATGTGAAAGAACAGCTTCGTGCAGCAGGTCTTCCGGAAGATGGTCGTGTTAACCTTTATGACGGTAGAAGTGGAGAGCCATTCTCTCAGAAAACTACAGTCGGTTACATCTACATGATCAAACTGAATCACTTGGTTCAGGACAAGATGCACTCCCGTTCAATCGGGCCATACTCGCTGATTACACAGCAACCATTGGGCGGTAAAGCTCAGTTTGGTGGCCAGCGACTTGGTGAGATGGAGGTTTGGGCACTGTATGCATATGGTGCTTCCAGCATCCTGAAAGAAATGCTCACTGTAAAAAGTGATGACGTAAAAGGGCGTTCCAAAGTTTATGAAGCCATTGTAAAAGGTGAAAACCTTCCTGATGGAGACGTGCCGGAATCATTCAAGGTATTACTACGAGAGCTTATGGGTCTCGGTCTTGAAATCCACTTAGACTAATCACTGTTAATTAAATTCGGAGGAAACACCCTTGCCAATTACACAAACATTAGCAGTAACGAACGACTTTAAAAGCATTGGAATCTCCCTTGCTTCTGCTGAAACTATATTATCACGTTCTCATGGTGAAGTATTAACACCAGAGACCATCAACTACAGAACCTTTAAGCCAGAGATGGACGGTCTTTTCTGTGAAAAGATTTTCGGACCGGTTAAGGATTACGAATGCCATTGCGGTAAATACAAGCGTATCCGTTATAAAGGGATCATCTGTGACCGTTGTGGTGTTGAAGTAACCAGAAAAGCAGTTCGCCGCGAGCGAATGGGGCACATCACCTTAACGGTGCCTGTGGTTCATATCTGGTATTTCAAATCTCTGCCAAACAAAATCGCTTACCTTCTTGGTCTTTCTTCAAAGAACCTTGATCGTATCGTGTATTATGAGACTTTTGTAATCATTAATCCGGGTCTTGCTCGTGATCTTGGTTACGCGAAAGGTGATCTGATTTCGGAAGAAGAGAAGTATGACATCTTTGATCAACTTCCGGAAGACAACTTTGATCTTGATGATGACGATGATGACAAATTCATCGTGAAGGAAGGAGCAGACGCACTTGCCTCCATGCTTGCTGACCTTGATCTGGACGAACTTGCATACCAATTACGTTATGAAGTGAAGCATGAAACTTCGCAGATGCGTAAGAAAAAGAAATTGAAACGACTTCAGGTAATTGAGTCTTTCCGTGCAGCGGCAAAGCATACTGAAAACCGCCCTGAGTGGATGTGCCAAAGTGTGATTCCTGTAATTCCACCGGAATTACGTCCACTTGTACCTCTTGAAGGTGGTCGATTTGCGACTTCGGATTTAAATGACTTATACCGTCGTGTAATTATCAGAAACAACCGTCTTAAGAGACTGATTGACATCAAAGCTCCTGATGTAATTCTCCGTAACGAGAAACGCATGCTACAGGAAGCTGTTGACTCTCTCTACGACAACTCCAGAAAATCTAACGCAGTACGAAACAACAACCGTCCTCTTAAATCACTTTCAGACATGCTGAAAGGAAAGAGTGGTCGTTTCCGTCAAAACCTTCTTGGTAAGCGTGTTGATTATTCCGGACGTTCTGTAATTGTGGTAGGACCTGAGCTCAAAATGCATGAGTGTGGTCTTCCAAAAGAAATGGCGGTTGAGCTGTACAAGCCATTTATCATTCGTCGTTTGATTGAGCGCGGGTATGTAAAAACCGTGAAAAGCGCGAAGAAAGTAGTTGATCGCAGAGACGCTGTAGTTTGGGAGGTTCTCGAAAATGTAATTGATGGACACCCGGTAATGCTAAACCGTGCTCCAACACTTCACCGTTTAGGTATTCAGGCATTTCAGCCGGTACTTATCGAAGAGAAAGCGATTCGCCTCCATCCATTAGCATGTACAGCGTTCAACGCTGACTTTGATGGTGACCAGATGGCGGTTCACTTACCACTGAGCCATGACGCGGTACTTGAAGCTTCTGTATTGATGCTTGGTTCACACAACATTATGAGCCCTGCAAGTGGTGGACCGATTGCGGTTCCTTCTCAGGACATGATTTTGGGTCTGTACTATCTCACAAAGCCAAGAAGTGGACAGCGTGGAGAAGGAAAGACTTTTGCATCAGCCGACGAAGTAATTATTGCATTCGATCAGGATCGTATTGATGTTCACACAAAGATTAACGTTCGGATTGACACCAAAAATGAAGAAGGTGAAACCGTTTCTGAAGTAGTTAAGACTTCAACAGGACGCGTGATCTTTAATGCGATTGTTCCTGAAGAAATGGGCTTCATCAACAAAACACTTGGTAAGAAAGAGCTTCGTGTGTTGATCGGTGATATCCATGGAAAATGTGGAACAGCCAGAACAGCTACTTTCCTTGATGATATGAAGAAGATTGGATATGAAAACGCTACCCTTGGTGGTCTTTCATTCTCTCTCGAAGACATTATCATCCCGGATGCTAAAGCGAATTTAATTACCGGAGCCAAAGATGAAGTGACTGATATTCAAGGTCGCTACGAAATGGGCTTCATTACTGATAATGAGCGATACAATCAGGTTATTGATAAGTGGACAAGTACCACAAACCGTGTATCTGAAACCTTATTCCAGGCATTAGCTGATGATCGCGAAGGATTTAACCCTGTGTTCATGATGGCCGACTCTGGCGCGAGAGGCTCGAAAGAGCAGATTCGCCAGTTAGGTGGTATGCGTGGATTGATGGCGAAGCCTCAAAAAAGCTCCATGCAACAAGGAAACGAGGTTATCGAAAACCCGATTCTTTCATCATTCAAAGAAGGATTGACGGTACTTGAGTACTTCATCTCTACACACGGTGCTCGTAAAGGTCTTGCTGATACGGCTCTTAAAACTGCCGATGCAGGTTACCTGACTCGTCGACTTGTTGATGTTTCTCAGGATGTAATTATTACAGAAGAAGATTGTGGTACTCTCCGTGGTATTAAGATGTCTGCATTGAAAGACAACGAGGATATCATCGAGCGGCTGGAAGATCGTATTATCGGTCGTTACTCTCTGTATGATGTAGTTGATCCTATTTCTGATGAGACGATTTGTGAAGCAAATCAAATGATTGATGAAGAAGTTGCAAAGAAGATTGCAGAAACTTCCATCGAAGAAGTAGATATCCGTTCTGTACTTACCTGTGAAACCGGACGCGGTGTATGTGCCAAATGTTATGGCCGTGACCTTGCCCGTGGAACTGTAGTGGAGAAAGGGGAAGCAGTAGGTGTTATCGCAGCTCAGTCTATTGGTGAGCCGGGTACTCAGCTTACACTTCGTACTTTCCACGTTGGTGGTACGGCTTCCCGTCTTGAGGCGGACTCACAACACAAAGCGAAATTCGACGGTAAAGTTGAATTCGAAAATGTACGTGTGGTTGTGTATGATGATGGTGAAGAAGAACATAATGTTGTTCTTAGCCGTGCGGGTGAATTGAAGATTGTAGATGATGAAGGCAAAGTACTTATCAGCTACAATGTGCCGTATGGTTGTGAAATGATGGTTGAAGAAGGTGATATGGTGCCAAAAGGAGCTCAGCTCTGTAAGTGGGATCCATACAACGCACTGATCTTCTCAGAAATTGAAGGTACCCTTGAGTACAAGGATATTATCGAAGGAATCACCTTTACCGATGATACCGATGCTCAAACTGGTCACCGCGAAAAAGTAATTGTAGATTCGAAAGATCGTTCACTTGTTCCAACACTTGTTGTGAAAGGGAAAGGCGACATCTTAAGAGAAAGTACGCTCCCTGTAGACACACATATTACCGTTGAAGATGGTGAAAAGGTTGCTTCAGGACAGGTAATCGCTAAGATTCCACGTGCTACTTCAAAATCGAAAGATATTACTGCGGGTCTTCCGCGTGTTACTGAGCTCTTTGAGGCTCGTTCACCAAGCGATCCGGCTGCAGTATCTGAGATTGATGGTATCGTGGAAATGGGTGGAAGAAAGAGAGGTTCTCAGGAGGTAATCGTTAAGTCTAAAGACGGTACTGACGAGAAGAAATACCTCATTTCCCTAAGCAAGCACATTCTTGTTCAGTCTAACGATTTCGTTAGAGCAGGACAGCCGCTTTCTGATGGAACCATTCCGGCACAGGATATCCTGAATATCCTCGGACCTTATGCGGTACAATCGTATCTGGTGAATGAGATCCAGGAGGTATACCGACTTCAGGGTGTGAAAATTAACGATAAGCATATTGAGGTTATCGTGAGCACCATGATGCAGAAAGTAGAAATCACTGATCCGGGCGACACCATGTTCCTTGAAGGCGATAAAGTAGATCGTTTTGAAGTGAATGTTCGCAACGATGAGTTGATTGGTAAATTTGTGATTACTGATGCTGGTGGAAGTGAGCTTAAGAAAGGTACCATTCTTGATCGACGTGAAGTACGAGACGTTAACAACACATTGATCAAAGAAGGAAAAGATGAGCTTCAGACACGAGAAGCAGAACCGGCAATTTCTAAGCCGATTCTTCTAGGTATTACAAGAGCTGCACTTTCTACTGAAAGTTGGTTATCGGCCGCATCTTTTCAGGAGACAACTAAAGTTCTTACTCAGGCTTCTATCGAAGCTAAGAAAGACTGGCTACGTGGACTTAAAGAAAACGTGGTTGTTGGTCATAAGGTGCCTGCAGGTACTGGTCTTCGAGAGTACAACGATATTATTGTTGGCTCTAAAAGAGACATGGAAGAAGGCGACGAAGAAATCGCAAAAGTATTCGAAGCCCTTGGTGGAGAAGATGCAGAAACAGTAGAAGGGGAAGAATAAGCCTGAAACTGATTATTAATTTGAAAAGCCATCTTGTAAATTCAAGATGGCTTTTTTTATAGCCGCGATTTAAAATGTAAATCAAAACATGTTTACTTATTTTGTTTGAATTAACCATAATGAAAGTCTCTCTGTGAAAGCTTTAAAAACGATCTTATTCTTAGCATTATTTATATGGTTTATTAACTGCAAGTCTGCCAATACTAATGTTTCAGAAAAAAATATGATGTGGTTGACTACAGCAAATCAAGAAGTGCTATTTGAAAAGATTGAGGGAGGTATTTCTCCTGCTAGTACAGGCGCTGACGACCCGTTAATAGAAGTAAATACGAGTATTACCTATCAGGAAATAGACGGTTATGGTTTTTCATTAACCGGCGGTAGTGCTATCCACATTAATGGAATGGAAGACTCTGAAAGGGAGAAACTATTAAAAGAACTCTTTGGAACCGCAGATGGGGAAATAGGAATAAGTTATTTGCGGGTCAGCATTGGTGCTTCTGATCTCGATCCTGAACCGTTTTCCTATAATGATTTACCGCAAGGTGAGACAGATATGGATTTGAATAATTTCAGTATAGAGCGAGATCAGAATAATTTAATTCCGGTGCTCAAAGAGATCCTTGCAATTAATCCTAAATTGAAAATCATGGGTTCATCTTGGTCTCCTCCTGTATGGATGAAGACAAATAACTCAACTATTGGCGGTAGATTAAGAACAGAATATTATGATGTATATGCTAACTATTTTGTTAAGTATATCAAAGCAATGGAAGAAGAAGGAATCTCAATTGAGGCAATAACCGTACAAAATGAGCCGGAGCACGGGGGGAATAATCCTAGTATGGTAATGACTAGCGAAGAACAAAAAGTATTCATTAAAAACCACTTAGGGCCAAAATTTGCGGAAGAAAATATCGACACAAAAATAATTATCTGGGACCATAACGCTGATAACCCTGATTACCCGATTAGCATTCTAAACGATCCTGATGCAAATAAGTACATTAACGGTTCCGCGTTTCATTTATATGCGGGAGAAATCACTTCGTTAAGTGAAGTACATAATGCACACCCTGATAAAAATATCTACTTTACAGAGCAATGGATTGGTGCGCCGGGAAATTTTAGTCAAGATTTGGCATGGCATACCAGAAACCTGATTGTGGGGGCTACAAGAAATTGGAGTAAAACCATATTACAATGGAATCTCGCTTCTGATGCCAATCAAGAACCACATACGGTTGGGGGTTGCGACAGTTGTTTAGGTGGAGTTACTATAGAAGGCAATTTAGTGACAAGAAACCCTGGATATTATATAATCGCTCATGCCTCAAAATTTGTAAGACCTGGTTCAATAAGGGTAGATTCTTCTTACCCCGAAGACTTACCAAATGTGGCCTTCACTACCCCTGAAGATGAACTAGTATTAATTATATTAAACGATTCATCAAATAATAAAAAAGTTAATCTTTCTGCTGACGGTGAAACGTATTCGGTCACTCTTCCGAAAGGTGCTGTTACAACACTCGTTCTATAATATGGAAGCTTCAGCCAATAAGAGCATGTCATTAACATCTTCTAAAAAAATTATCTTTTGGGGAATAACAATTTTATTTCCCTTTCTTTTTCTCTTACTAGTAGAGGTAGGACTTAGAATAGGTGGTTATAATGAAGAAGCTCAGGAATTATTTATTGAAGCTCCAAGTGATTCTAATTTTTTGGTTACAAACTCTTCATTTATTGGAAGGTACTTTCCCGCATTCACACCTACTGTAGCGCCCAATCCTTTTAGGAAAGAAAAGAAACCCAATACCTTTAGAGTATTTGTGTTCGGCGGGTCGTCAGCTCAGGGTTTTCCTTATAATTTCTACTATAGCTTTGCTGAACAATTAGAACAAAAGTTGCTACTTAATACAGAAGGTTTAACTGTTGAAGTGATCAATCTAGGGATGACAGCAGTGAACAGTTACGTGATTAGGGATTTATCATATAGAACATTGCCATATCAGCCAGATGCAATATTAATCTATGCCGGTCACAATGAATACTATGGTTCATTTGGGGTCGGGTCAACTCAGTTTGGATTAATGAATAGCAGAAGACTGAAGCTTTGTATTTTAGGTCTTAAAAATCTAAGGCTTTATCAATATTTAGAGAGTTTATTAAAGCAGAGCCATTCCCCAACTAATGACAGAAGGACTTTGATGGCTAAGGTGGTAAAAGAATCAGATATTGCGCTCAAAGGGTCAATTTTCAGGGACGGGGTCGAACAGTTCGAACAAAATATGAATGACGTTCTGGATTTATATGAAAAAGAGAAAGTCCCTGTTTATTTAAGTACAATTGCTTCAAACCTAAAGGATCAAGCTCCTTTAAGTGATAACCGGGAGGCTATACAAAAGTTTGAGGAGGCTCAGAGCTTTTATTCGAATAGTGAATATTCTTTGGCATTAGCCAGTTTTATTGAAGCAAAAGAATTAGACGGCATCAGGTTTCGAGCTCCTGAAAGAGTAAATGAAGCAATTAGGGATTTCGCAAAAACAAGTAACGTTGAGTTGGTGGAAGTTGAGTCTTTGCTCAGGGAAAAGTCGGACAGTAAAATTGAAGATGCTTCATTGTTTATTGATCACCTGCATCCGAACTCTAAAGGTCATAAACTAATTGCGAGTAAATTTTTTGATCATTTATTGGAATTAGAAATAATCAAAGATCATTATCGCCCCACTGATTTTAAGGTGCCTCAGTCAGTAAGTAAATTTGAGGAAACCTATTCAAATACCTCGATTTCTCGTCTTCTTATGGGATATCCATTTCAAAAAAACCTGTCACAGGAGGAAGAACTTAGGCGCTTCGATAAAATCTATACCACCTATTTAAAATCATCTTACATAGATTCAATTGCTGCTTCAGCGGCTAGAAATCGTCATGTAGTAGCCGAAGCCTTAACGAAAGTCATAAATGAAGGGAGAAATAGAAATGATACACTTACGGTTGTATCTCATTATTATGAACTCCTAAAGTGGCAATTAAATTCAACAGAGCTAATTGATAAAGGTATTGAGTATACCGTAAACAATAGATCAATTGATAATTATCTTATAAACATTCTCTCTCAGATTCTAAATGAAGGTCAATATGACCCCAGATATATGGATGTCCTTTCAGCAGTTTATATCATTAACGGAGAATTAGATAAAGCAAAATATTGGCTGGATGAAAGTGAGCGTATGGGTTCAAATACACCAATGTTATATTATAATTTGGCACGCTATCATATTTTAAAAGGTGATACTGTAAAAGCTAGCGGGTATTATAATAGATTTAGACAGTCTCAGCAGTCCAATTAATTGGGATACGTACTATATATCTGGGAACTTGATATGTGAGTAAATTTCATCTCATATCAATCCTTAGTATATATAAGAATATTAAGTTGAATTTCTTATCGACAGGGAGACCGGAATAACACTTAAAATTCCGCTATGAGAGGAGGAATTCTCTGAAACCATTTTTTCGGTAAGAATATTAAGCGTTTTTTTTGCCAGCACTTCATAGTCTGTATGTACCGAAGTAATAGCTGGGTGCAAATAATTACAGATCGGTAAATCATCGTAGCCGGCTACTGCTACATCATCTGGTACTTTAAGTCCATTCATTGCTGCTTGCTCGAGAAAACCTAAAGCCATGTAATCGTTACTGGAAAAAATTGCTCGAGGTTTTTTTCTAAGTGAATTATATGACTCAAACGCCTTTTTCCCTGATTCGAAACTATAATCACCTACAAATTTCCAGATCTGGTTCATGTCATCTTTTTGATTTATAAAATCTAGGAACCCGTTTTTTCTTAGTAAAGCTTCGTTCTTGTTCATTGGTCCGGTTATTATTCCAACATCCCTATATGTTCTGTCATAAAAATGCTTAGCAACAATATATCCACCTCGATAAGAGTCAAAAGTAACGGTGTCAAGAATAGGATTAAACAAAGGGGCTACAGAAAGTATGGTGAAATCTTTAGGTGCTGACCTAAGCAGCTCTTCATAGTCTTTGTCCTGGAATAAAGGGAGAAATAAAATTGCTGCGTCTATTGAGTTATAGCTCAACTGAGTAATAAAATCGGATAGGTTGTTTTTTTGGGGATCAAAAGAATACAAAGAAATAGTAACATTAAAATCTAATGACGCCTCATTAAAGCCGCAGAAAAAGGTGGAGTAAAATTCATCTGGATAAAAGTTGGTGATTAATGCGACCTGTATTCTCTTCCTGTAATTATATTTACCGTTTAGTAATCTGGTATTAATTGGATAATTAATTTCTTGAGCGACTTTAATTGTTAATTCAACATTTTCTGGGCTTGTCTTAGATTCTCCGCGCAAAATCCTCGAAACAGTTGAAACTGAGAGGCCTGTCTTCTCTGCTATGTCATGTAGTGTTGCTTTAATCATATAGAATAATAACCAAATTCATGATAAAATTTCTAAAAAATAGGAGAAAAGTTGCCCAATTCAGGAAGCGCTTTCAGGTATCTTTATTAGATAGGTTAACTATTTTAGTACTGGTAGCGCTTTTCTACTTAAAAAAATAATCCATAGCATGTCCGTGAGAAAATTTCTCACAAAAGCTGAAAATTTTAGCTTTTTATTGTTGTTTCTTTGGAAGGGTTTCTATAAAATGGGTATTAATGGTAATTCAGATTGGATTTGTATTAAATCAGCATTTTCATAACGTTAAAAGACCATTAATAAATTTTTAATAAACTTAGGATAAAACATGATTAAAGCTACTATAAAACGGTTAGCATCATTTTCTTTAATGATTTTGCTGGCAGTTATTTCTACTAGTACAGCTCAGGCTCAAAATACTTTAATGGGCCCGGAACTTATCGACCAGGGTGATTTTGCTGGAGATACGTTGGCAGCAAGCTGGAATGTTGAAGGCGGAGCTAATGGTATGGCAGCTGTAGTTAACGGTGAGCTTGCTATTACTGATCTTGCTGAAGTCGCGAACATTTATGACTTTCAGGTAAATCAAAATTTAAGTGCAGAAGATATTGCAGAATTAGCAAAAGGTGGTACTTTCGAGGTTTCATTTGATGCCCGTTCTGAGCTTTCTGAAAAAACATTTCACGTGTTTCTGGGTGAAGTTGGAGGAAGTTGGGCACGTTACTGGCAGCCGGGTGCTGACGGAGACGTTACCGTTACTAATGAGACACAAAGATATACTTTAACTACCAATGTTGAGCAAGCATGGGATGCCATGAGATTAGGATTTGAAGTAGCTGGCGACACATCAGATCTTTTCCTTGATAATATTAGTCTAAGAAGAGTTGAAGATAATATCCTAATTGACGGTGAAGTTGTAATCGGTGAAGATTCACTAAGTACTGCTTGGACTCAGCTTACATCTCCAGCCTCAGCAACATTTTCTGTTGCTAATGGTGCGGTAAAGATTTCAGAAATATCCGGAATTGTAAATTCTTACGATGTTCAGTTCATTCAGATTTTGAATGAAGAACAGGTAGACTCAATCTATGCTGGTCCATACGAATTTATTTTTGATGCTAGAACCTCAGCTAGCGAGAAGCAAATACAAGCTTATTTTGGTAATAATGGTACAGATGGTGACTGGACAAACTTTGCACCAACTGTTATGCTTGATGATACCATGAGAAGATATAAATTGAATGTAGATGCTTCTCAAAACTGGACTGGAATGAAGGTTGGTTTCGAAGTTTCAGCTGATACATCTTCTGTATGGTTTGATAACATCATACTTCGAAGAGTTCGTGAAGTTGCCCCTGAAGCTCCAAACTTTACTCTGGCAACCACTGATGGAGTGGTTACAATAACTGCTGACGGATTAGAAGGAGGTTTTGAATACGAAGTGTATTTTGCAGATTCAGCCTTCACGTCAACTGATGGTGCTACCTCTGTTGGTACTTTTCTTGCAAGTGAGGGATTAACATTTCAGCACTCAACGGATGCTCCTCACCCAAGTTTAGCTACTGATTTTACAGCACACTATGGTTTAGTTGCAAAAACAGAAAAAGGTTCTGCAAGTGAAGTAACTGTTAGCTCGATTGAAACAGGAATGACCGCAGCTGAGAACTACATTGTTGAGCTTTCAGGAACTGCGGCAGACGCGGTATTTGATGCAATTGATGCCGGGACAGTACCGGAAGCGTCTGTTCTAGCAGGCTTTTTCCCTGATGGGTATAAGCCATTTGAAATCAGTGAAAGTAGCGGTCGTAAAATCATAGAAAATGGAAGTGGTGGAGATGACGACGCCGATATTTCCGGGAAAATGTGGATAGGTTTCGATGCCGCTTCATCTTATTTGTTTATCTATGCAGAAATAACTGATGATGTGTTAGTTCCAACTCCAAAAACAACTACCGGTGGTGGTGGATGGCAATATGATAGCTGGGAAATGGGTATAGGTGCTTACTCTCCAGAATCATTTATTAATGGATCAGACCATCAAAGCTTTGAAGGTGCGGATGAGCCTGATTTTCAGCTTAGAGCTGGTATAAGGGCAGATACAGCTGATTACATGCATGGTAACGACGGAGGAACATCGTTTGATGTAGATAATATCAACAATTCAGCAACAATAGGTGATGATAGTCCAACTGGGATGTATAGATTACTCTCTATTGTAAATACTAATGCATTTCAAACATATAATGCTGAAGCAGCTGCCTTCGTTTTTCCAACAGGTACGGGAGTTAGCACTATTCCGTTTACCTGGACTATAAATGACGCTGATGCGGGTACCCGAGATACTCAGGTTGGATGGTCTACCAAAGGTGGGCAGGATGACTGGTGGAACACACCAGCACGCTGGGAAACAGTAGCATTAGTTGGAGCCGATGCGATTCCAACTTCTAACGAAGATGAAGGACAAGATAGAGTTAGTGAGTTCTCGCTTGACCAAAACTATCCGAATCCATTCAACCCTACTACTAATATCTCATTTAAGTTAGGTACATCGAGTAACGTAACTCTAGAAGTTTATAACCTGCTAGGTCAAAAAGTTGCTACAATACTACAGAACCAAAAGCTAAGTGCTGGTTCTCATAGTCAGAAGTTTGATGCTTCAAGATTGGCTTCAGGATTGTATGTGTACCGTATTAGTACAGAGTCATTTACTCAGTCTCGAAAAATGATGCTTATCAAATAAGTAAAGACTGATTTTTTATTAAATAATTTCGGGCACAGCATTTATGCTGTGCCCGAATTAAATTTTTTAGCCATGATTAAACTATTCTTATCAAAGTATGCCCTCCTTTCACTATTTGTCATCCTTTTCACTAGTTCAACCGTATTTGCTCAATCAAAAGGTAAGATAAGTGGGATAGTTGAAGATGAATCAGGCGAGCCATTAATTGGTGTGCAAGTTCTAATCGAAGGAACAACACGAGGTGTATTAACAGATTTGGATGGTAACTACTCCATAATAAATCTGGAGGCAGGTACTTATGTAATAGTGTTCAGATATATTGGGTTCGCTACTACCAGAGTTGAAGAAGTTGAGGTACGTCTGGATCGTACTACTGAAATAGATGTCGTATTAAGAGAAGAAGTAATTGAAGGACAGGAAATTGTAGTTACTGCAGAACGTCCTATTGTTGAAAAAGATCGAACTACCACTACAGCGTATGTAAGTTCGGAACAGTTAGAAGAATTGCCAATTGTAAGTTTGAATGAAGCAGTAAATCAGCAGGCAGGGGTTGTAGACGGTCACTTTAGAGGAGGTAGAATTGGTGAGGTGGCATACCTGGTAAATGGTGTGCCTATTAATAACGCATTCAATAATAATGCGGCCTTTGAGGTGGAGCAAAATATGGTTTCCAGCCTTGAAGTAATCAGTGGAGTTTTTAATGCAGAGTATGGTCAGGCCTTGAGTGGTGTTGTAAATATTGTAACAAAAGGGGTGGCCAGTGAGTGGACAGCAAGCTTTTTAGGATATGTAGGTACTGTCGTTAGCGACAGAGAACTCGAAATGGTAAACAGAACTACTGGACCAGGAGCTTTTTTAAGTGCTGATGATTTTGTGAACGAAAGAATTACTTATACAGAGGCTTATGAGACATTTGGCAGTAGAGATGTTCAATTCTCTGTAGGTGGTCCGATTATTAAAGATAAACTAGGTATCCAGGCTACCTTGAGATATGTTTCTGATCCTGGTACTCTAATAGGACGAGATTTATTCAGCCCTGACGATGATCAGAATGAGACTATTACTTCTGAGGAAAGAGAGGACTGGATTATTGAGTCAACAGGGAGTGGTGAACTAGTTGGTTTAAATTTCAACGACAGATATTCTTTAAATACTTCGCTGGTTTACGAGCTCAACAGTAGATTTAAAATCGATTATAATCTTTTTCTTCAACAGAATGACGGAAGAAATTATGATCACAGTTATAAGTATACGCCGGACGGTATTAATCAGTATTATAACTTTTCACAAAACCATATTCTTGGTTTAAGATACTCAATAGGGCAAAATTCATTTGCTAACTTCTCGTACAGTTATCTTTACGATAAGGGAGAAAGCTACCTATACAACGATGCTACAGCTACGGATTTAGATCAGAGATATGTTTCCAACAACTTTGCGAACCAGCAAGGTCAGTTTGCGTTTAACATGGGCGGTAATTATCTGGGGTCAGGACAGGGAATTACCAAAACACATACTATTGTTACTGATTTTACGTCGCAGATTAATAATATCGTTTTATTTAAAACAGGACTTTCCGCACGTTTTCATAGCTTAGATAACGAAAGCTTTGGAATTACTAAGATTGGAAACTTTCCGGCTATTCGCGCTCCAAATGTGTACTCCAATAATTCTTTAGAAGTCACACCTTATGAGGCGGCGGGATATTCACAGGTTAAATTAGAATTTGAGAATCTGATTGTAAACGCAGGCTTACGTTTCGATTATTTCCAACCCGATTTTGTTGTAGTGCGTGATATTTCGCAAGGGGAAAGTGAAGTAATTGCTGATGTAAGTACACCAGCTGTAGGAGATTCAATTTCAAATCGTATTGATGCTGACGATTCTTTTCAGCTAAGTCCTCGTTTAGGAATTGCATTTCCAATCTCAGAACGAGGTGTAATGCGGTTTTCTGCCGGTTTATTCTTCCAAACTCCTCAATTGAATTTACTTTATACCAATAATGAATTCGAAGCTAATCCGGCGAATGCCAGCATTACGTACGGAAATGCATCTCTAAAACCTGAAAGAACCCTTTCATTTGAGGTTGGTCTTCAGCAGGGATTGTCAGAGACATTAGGAATGGACCTGACCTTATACTCTAAAGATATACGTAACTTATCCGGGCTTGAATTTTTTCGGAATTTTAACGGACAATATACAGCTCAGCTCGTAAATCTTGATTATGGTACGGTGAAAGGATTTACATTATCACTCTATCAACGCGGAGCTGGACCTGTGAGCTGGACATTAGATTATACATTGCAGTTTGCTAATGGATCGGCATCAGATCCACAAGAAACTCTACAAAGAGCGCTGAATGGTCAAGATCCTGTAATAAGAATCAACAGATTAAACTGGGATAGAAGAAATGTGTTAAATAACACCATCACTTGGAATAGCCCTTATGGTTTAACAGTATCATTTATTAACTCCTTGCAATCAGGTAGTCCATATACGTCACAAAGAGATTTCAGACAATCCAACATACCTAATAATGAAGATACTCCTGCATGGTTCAACTCAAATGCAAGAGTGTTCTATAAACCACCCGTATTAAAGCAGGATATTGAATTGTTCGTTCAGGTTAACAACGTATTCGATTCTACTCCCGAGTTTGGTGTATTCAGTGATACCGGACTCGCTACTGAATCTACAGAGCTAAATAGAAGGATTGAAGGTGGAGCAGAACCAGGGGGATTGAATACACTTACTGAGTGGTTCTTAAACCCTCAGAGTGTTGGAGCTCCAAGAACAGTAAGGGTTGGAATAAGCTTAAAATTTTAAAAAAGAATGATTAGTACAAGGAATATTTATATGCGGAATATCACGAAAATTTTTGTTCTTACAGCTTCTCTGTTCTTCATGGATACTGTGATGGCACAATCCATTCCTGATTCGTTGAATGGGGTAATCTACCGGGGGAGCGAAAACTCTATAGCAAGAGGGGTTCTTGATGGTAACCTTATACAAACAAACTTTAGAAATCATGGAGAACTTTCCAGATGGATGGATATTCCCTGGGGAGTTTGGCCGAGAGACGTTGGAGGTAGACATATTGATGGAGTAGGTGTTCTTGTAGCTGGTAAGGTAGTTGGTAACAGAACTACTCCTGACGTAGCCCCATACTTTACAGCGACTACTGATACTATACTTAATCCACTTAGTATCCATTATAGACAAGCCGGATTGAGACAAAGTCCCAGAACGGGAGATATCTATGGCTGGCTTCCTCTACCCGGATTTAACAATCGAAGCAGAACAAATGATTTAGGACAAGCAGAACCTGTTCCTGCCTTATCTAACGATCCAAGCTCATGGCCAGACTTTTGGCCGGATAGATGTGAAGAAGAAGATCCTTGTTGGCCAGGCACATGGAATGGTAGAGATGGAAGATTTGCAAGTGCAGACTTAGAGTCTTTCTATGTGATGGATGATTTCTCAGATTTAGAATATGCATTTGGTATCGAAGGAACCGGTCCTCACAGTGAAGATGGAGTCTATCATCCAAGCGATATGGATTCAACGATAGGTGGTCTTGCAATGCAAATGCAGGTAAGAATTTTCCAATGGGCAAATATTTTAGCTGAGGACACAGCTTTTCTTATTTATCGAATTACAAATAAAGGGGATTACAAACAGGATAGCTTGTATTTCGCTCAAATTGTCGATTATGGATTGGGTTTTGAAGAAGCAGATGATAATGCCAACTATGATCCTCTTTTGGATGTAGTATATGGTTGGGATAGAGACGGTATTGGTGAACCAACTTTTGCAGGTCAGGGCACTTATGACTTAGGGTATACAGGTTTTGCTTTCCTTGAGTCTCCTGCTAATGATTTGAATGGTATTGATGATGACGTTGATGGAATCACTGATGAGTCAAGATTTGATAACAATTATATCGTATTAAGTTCTCAGGCAGAAATCGATGCCTATGTAGATGCCAATTATGACAGGGATGCATTTGAAGAGTTTAATGGCGAAACAGTAGAAGAACGCCCTGCTTACCGGGCTGGCATTTGGTATACAACAGATGAAAACCTTGACTGGGTAGGCTTTGATGATGCAAATAACAATGGCATCCGGGATGAAGGAGAAGTGCTTAATAACGACGTAGGTAGGGATGGGCTGAGTAACTTCGATTTTGGTTACCCGGGACCAGATGAAGGTGAAGGAGATGGAATACCTACTGATGGAGAGCCAAACTATAATCAAATTGATGTTGATGAATCAGATCAGATAGGTCTTACAGGTTTTGACTTGGGTACACGGCCGGAGTATGAATCAGGAGATAACCTGAGAGATGATACTTGGTTATGGGGTAAAATTGAGGAGCATTTATTTGATGATCCAAATCAACCACCACTGGTTAGTCCTTTAGCGGATGAAGAACCATTTGTATTATTTGTATCAGGTGCAGTAGAACTTGCCAATGAAGGATCAGCAGAAAAATCTACTGATTTTTTCTCTACAGCCTGGATATTTGGTGATGATGAAGAAGATTTTTTCAAGAATAGAAGAGTTGTTCAAAATATTTATAATGCAGATTACAATTTTGCACAACCGCCGTTAACCCCGGAACTTACAGCAGTTGCTGCAGATAACAGAGTGATACTATCTTGGGATGATGTAGCTTTACAAAGTTATGACAGGTTTCTTCAGGATTTTGATTTTGAAGGATTTAGATTGTATAGATCTTCAAATAATATTTTTAATGATATCAGAACTATTTCTGATGTAAATGGTACGCCAAAGTTTTATGAGCCTCTTGCTCAATGGGATTTAAATAACGATATAAGTGGGCCTGTACCTGTATTAGAAGGAGAAGCAATTTACGATCTTGGATCTAATTCCGGATTAGCATTTTCATACATAGATGATGATGTTACAAATGGTAAGACATACTACTACGCCTTGGTTTCTTATGATAGAGGTATCTTAGGCGAAGGGGGTGCACCTGGTATAGATCCTCAGGAAAGCCCATTCAGAGTCACTGTAAATCAACAAGGACTGGTTTCAGGTACTTCTAAAAATACAGCTGCCGTTGTTCCAACAACACCGCCGGCTGGGTTTATTGCAGGGGGTTCATCTTCTGATTTAAGTTCTGTAACATTAGGGACAGCAACAGGTTCAGCCAAGGTAAATATCATAAATGAAGCTTTACTAAAAGATGAAAATATTTATGAAATTCAGTTTACAGATAGTGCGGCACCTCCTGAATTTGGAGATGCCCGGTATACTGAAAATTATCGATTAGTGCTTAAAACCCCTTCTGGTGATAGTACGTTAATTGAAGAAACTTCTTTTTCAACTACAACCAAAGTAGTTGATGGTTTTACTGTGGAAATGACAAACTCTTCACCTGCTGATCTGGATGAGTTGAGGACGGGATATAGGTCAAATGCAGGAACGAACAATGAGATGTACGCTCAAAACCCGAACAATTTAGACGGTGTTTCTACAGATTGGGAATTATTTATTCTTCCAAGAATAGGTGGGGTCGAAGATAATTTTGAGAAAACTGATAGCGATTTCGAACTTCTTTTTGTTGATCCAGCGGATTCCTTGTATACCCCGCCACGTTTATTTGGGTCGGACTTTGAACGGGCAGATATGCCTGTATTTGCAAGGAATGTAACGAAAGGGACTCCTGCGGAACTCTTTTTACTCGATACCGATGAGTCGGAATCATTAACTGCCGGAGATCAACTGGTACTAGCTGAAGAAGTCAATACTAGTGTATATGTATATAGATATACCATTACGATAGATCCGGATGGTAACAACCCTCCAGACCCGGGTGAAAAAATTTATGTTTCTACTACAAAACAGTTCGGAAGTGGAGATACATTCCAATTTAGTGTACAGAGTGGCTCAGTGAGTGATTCATTAGCAAGGTCGGAGATGGATGATATATTCGTGGCTCCGGATCCTTACATAGGTACTGCTTCATGGGAAAGACGGTCCAACTCAATTGGTAGAGGAGAAAGGAAAATTGAATTTTTCAACCTTCCGAGAGTTTGTACAATCAGGATTTTCAATATCAGAGGCGAGTTAGTAAGATCCATTGAACATGAAGGAGACTTCAATGATGGTTCGGCTTCATGGGATCTACTCACAGATAACAATGAAGATGTTGCTTACGGTGTTTACTTCTATCACGTAGAAGCGAAGGGCATAGGAGAATTCACAGGAAAATTTGCAATCGTTAAATAATGAGTCTATGAAATTCAGCTTAAAAACAATGAAAAATACATTAACATTATTTGTCCTGATTGCATTAGTAGGTAGTGTTCAAGTTCTTGCACAAAGTAGAGTTGGAACTTCTGCAGCACCGTTTCTAACTATGGGAGTTGGAGCCAAAGGTCAGGCTTTAGGGCATGCGAATACCATAAACACATCCGGTGCCGAAGCTTTATTTTGGAATCCGGCTGCTATTTCTATTGAGAACGGTGGTGGAACTTTTGGTTCAGGATTTTTTACGGTGAATCAACTTTTTGTTGATGTAGAAGCTTATGGAGCAGGAATTGTTCTACCATTCAGTGAAGGTTCTGGTAAGAACTTTGGCTTAAGTATCAACTATGTAGACTATGGTCGACAGAAAGTTAGAACGGTTGAACTTCAAGATGGTACTGGAGCGACCTATGGGGCTAATGATTTGAGTTTAGGAATCACTTACGCACAGAACTTAACCGAATCCTTTCATTTTGGCGGTACCGCAAAATTTATTCAGCAGAAGATATATGATATGCATGCTGAGACATTCGCTGTTGATCTGGGATTCATTTTGAAAACTAATTACTTCAATGGACTTACTATTGGGGCTTCTATCAGTAATTTTGGTGGAAAAATGCAAATGGATGGTATTAACTCCGAGTATTTTATCGACATTGATGGAACAAGTGAAGGGGACAACGAAAATATTTTGGGTAGGGTAAAAATGGACCAATGGGATTTGCCTCTTTCATTTAAGGTTGGGTTATCCCTGCCTGTAATTAAGCAGGAAAATCTGGAATGGCTGATTTTGTCAGAAGCTCAACAAACAAGTGATAATGATCTGAACGTTGATTCAGGTTCAGAGATAAGTTATATCTCTAATACTGTGAAATTCCATATAAGAGGTGGGTATAAAGACTTATTACTTGGAGACAGAGTAGATTCTCATATAACTTATGGAGCCGGATTTGTATTAAAAACGTCTTCTGGCCTTGCGATTGGAGTTGATTTTGCTCAGGTTCCATTTGAGTATTTAGGTCAAACCACAATTGTAGATTTAAAGTTATTCTTCTAAATGTTTTTTAAACATAGTTTCTTTAAAGGCTGCTTTAGTTTTAAGCGGCCTTTCTTATTTATTCTGGTTTCATGCTTTATTCTAGTTCTGTCCACTTCGTGTTCTGATAAATTCGAACCTGGAAACGAGATTATTACATTGGTTGAAGGGGAGCCAATCAATATTGAAATTTTTGAAGCCAAGTACGTAAGGCATTTAATCCAGACCGGACGAAATGACACCCCAAAAGAACGCTACGCTTATTTAAATCAATTTCAGGATGAGATTCTTTTAGCCAATAAAGCAGCTGAATCAGGCTTTTTGGATCATCCAACATACCAGCGAACTATTTCTTTTGAGCAGAGAAAAGCAATGGTTGATTTCTTTTTTATAGATGAAATGGAAGAAAAACTAGAACCAGCAACAGATGAAGAAATTCGGCTTGCCTATGCAAAATCAAAGAGAAAAGCGTATGTCAGGCATTTATATTCTCAAAACGAAACAGAAATAAAGGAATACTACGAGCGATTACTTGAAGGTGAGCATTTTATTGATCTGGCTAACGAACTTTATGAAACAAACGCTTACGATTCTTCAGCTGGGTATATTGGTCCGGTTAAATACTACTCAGTAGATGATGCATTTGCAGAAGCCGCTTTTTCTACAAACCAGGGAGAGTTCTCTGAACCCGTTCGCTCAGATTTTGGGTATCACATTGTATATGTGGAGTATTTAGAGTTACCAGCAATTCTTACTGAAGATGATTATCAATTCAGAAAGCCGGGAATTGCTAGTCAGGTTCGGTTAAGGAACCAGGAACTTGAGGCAAATGAATACATCAGAGACTTAATGGAATCATTACTTGTTGAAGTTTCGGAAGAAAATATATTAAGTCTTAAAAAGGTGATCGATGGATTGGCAGAAAATGCTATCATAAATAATAGTAACCAGAATGAAAACCAGTCATCTGATACTTGGAAAGACGCAGACTTCAGGCAACTTCAATCGGCAATGGACGGAGCTACTGTTCTTGCCACGTACATTTTTCAAGGGGAAAGAAAAGAGTTCACTTTTGATGACTATATGAAATGGTTACCCTATTTATCCTATGCAGAATCTAAAGCTAGGACAGCGGCATCCGTAGGAAAAGGACTGAGAAATGAAGTATTTTACATGCTGGCAGATCAGGCAGGGTATCAGGCTGATGAGCGGGTACAAAAAGAAGTAAGGTTCAAAGGATATGAAGTACTTTCTGAGCTTTATCAGAGAGATTTAACCCGGCAGGCACTACAGGATACTTCTAAAGTTGAAATCCCTGAGGATATAAAAATCAGGCTCATCGGGAATCGGACTTTTGCTATGGATGCCTCTTACTGGCAAGTTTCCATTTCAGGGGTGGATGAAGGATTAAAGTTGAAACAAGAATTGGAAGCTGGGGAATTTAATCCGGAACAAAGATCAACGTATCAGGAGTTTTCGGTCTCGGAACTACCAAACTCTGATCCTAAATTCAGTCTTATTAGAAAAGCACTGGTTGGAACTCCGGTTATTGCCTTTTCTGAAGAGGAAGGTTGGCTGATCATTAATGTGTTGAACAGGGAAATACGCGAAACTACTGGTGACCAGGTAAGCAGTCAAATGCAAAGACGCTATAAAGTATACCGGTATTTAAGTAATGAAATTGAAAGCTTGCGGGAATCTACTGAAATGAAGGTAGATACAGCGTTATTCAATGGTATGTATGATCTAAATAAGAAAAAAGAGAATAGCTAAATAGGTCTAGTTTTCTTCAACTTTGTCAATGGAAGCTAGTAAACTTTCTGCTTCTTTGATCAAATCTTCAGCTTTTTCTTTAGCCTCAACTACTACTTTTTCACCTTTTTCTTTAGCTTCAGACATTAGCTTTTGCTTTTCTTTTCTAAGCTCAGCAATTAAATCGGTTAACTCATCCCTGTAGTTGCTAAGGCGATACGAAAGACGGTCTCTTGTATTTTTTCCAGTATCCGGAGCATAAAGTAATGCCAATACGGTACCAGCCATTGCGCCTGTTAGAAGTCCTGCTATAAAATTTCCTGATTTACTCATGACATTATTATTTATATCTGATGTTCAATGAATTAAGAATACCTAAAAAGACATCCAAATACCACTTCTGAACGTTAAAATGCATTTAAGTTGGTTGTGGGATAGGAGATTCTGATCTTTGAAAGAGGTTTGAAATCCAAACTATTACCTGTTTGAAACCTACTGAAATTGCAGGTGTAATAAACAAGGTGAAAAGAACACCAAAGAACAACCCGCCGATAACGGTTTTTGCAAGTGGAGACCAAATTTCTGCACCTGCTCCAAATTCCAGTGATAAAGGAATCATTGAACAGATTGTTGTTATGGCAGTTAGCAGCACAGGGCGCATACGGCGTTTGCATGCTTCAAGAATCGCATTCATAAAGTCTGAATTAGTACCAATATCGAATTCCATTCCTTTAGTTCGCAGATGCATATAATCAACCAGTACAATTCCATTGTTTACGATGATACCTACCAACATAAACAACCCGATATTTCCGGTAGTGCTGAGCGGTGTTCCTAAAATCATTAACCCTGCTAATGCTCCAAATAATGCCATCGGAATACAAAGCCAGATTACAAATGGGTCTCTGAAATTTTCAAAGAGGGAAGCCATAATCATAAACATTAATACCAAGGCTGCAAGTCCGGCGAATAAGAACTGTTGAGCACCATCCTGAGCTTCGCGGCTTGCTCCGGTAAATTCATACCGATAGCCTTCGGGCATAATCACTTCAGTATTTACAAAGTCTGTAATTAATTCACGATATACATTAGCATCCCCATCAAACTGAATGCTTACATCCAGTAATATTTCACGGTCTCGCTTAGAGTAGGAATCAACACCTTTGGTTTCTTTAAACTCGCCAACGGCTACTACCGGAATTCGTTGGTCTTCATATTGAAGTACTTCGAGGTCAAACAAATCTTCCCGGGATTGTAAAGCGGTTTTTGCAGTTCGAACTTCAATAGGAATTTCTCTTCCACCGGTTCTGAAAAATCCTGCTTGATTTCCTAAGGTTTGAGTACGGAGGTTGCCGGCAACTTCACTAATACCAGCATTCATCATTCCAACCCTATTGCGATCAACAATAAACTGTAGCTCAGGGGTTGGATCAGTTCTGCCATTATCAACAGAAATGATATTCGGGTCTTCCAGGAACTTATCTTCAATTTGCTTGGAAATGCGAAGTAGTTCGGTCATTTCGGGACCAATCAGACTAAGGCGGACCGAACCTCCACCTGAACGGAATCCACGCCCTCCGAACCGAATTCCACCGCCCTCAACCGAAGCGCGAACAGTTACACCCGGCGCCACTAATTCCTGACGCAGGGCGGCAGCCAATTCACTGCTGGTGATTTCACGTTCTTCTACCGGGACTAATTGAAGTGTAAAACTCCCGCGATTAGATTGTGCCGTCCACCGGCTTCTTCCTATTGATGAGATGAGCGTTTCAATTTCAGGCTTTTGTAGAAGTTGGTTTTCGAAATTTTCCATCACTTCAACAGTACGAACCAACTTTGTTCCTTCCTGCAGGGTGATGTCTACATCAATTTCACCGGAATCAGTTTCAGGGAAACCCTCTTTAGCAATATTTTGATACATAAAGAATGTACCTGTGATAATCCCTAACAGGAGCAAGGTAGGAATCCATTTGTGTTTCAAAATCCATCTGAGAATGAAACTATAACTGTCTTCCAGTTTGTGAAGCGCAGAAAACATAAAACTTCGCTTATTGAATTGATCTCTGTCTAATACCAGAATAGACAGCACGGGTACTAGTACAATCGAGGAGATAAAAGAAATAGCAATGGCGAAACTGATGGTAAGAGCAAACTCACGGAAGAACACTCCTTGAATACCGGAAATCAATGTTATTGGGATAAAAACACCCAGGGTAGTTAGGGTGGAACCAAATAGTGGTCCGATTACCTCGTTGGTTCCTGTAAATGCAGCCTGATACCGGGTCATTCCGTCTTCAAGTTTCCGCGCAATACTCTCCGCAACAACAATGGCATTATCCACCAAAAGCCCAATTGCTAAAGCTAGAGCCGAAATAGTAAAGATATTCAATGTAAGATTGGCAGCATACATAGTCGCAAAACTTGCCGCGATCGAAACGGGAATAGAGAGAGCTACCACCAATGAAATCCTCCATCCTCCCATAAAAACGAGAATAACAAGTACTACAACGATAAGAGCAAATAAAGAGGATTGAGCAAGATTGTTTATAGAGTCATCTATTGCGCGACCTTCATCTGAAAGGATTCGAAGTTCCACTCCGGGTGGAAGAATCTCATTAATTTCAGGCACCACAGCTTTAACTGCATTTACCACATCCAATGTATTGGAATCAGAGTTTTTTTGTACCTCAATGGATACACTGTTATTTCCGTTTACATTGATAAGGCTGGTGACTTCCGTAAATCCATCGGACACATCAGCAACGTCTTCAACTCGGATTGGGATACCACTATCGGAAACTTTGATGATCGTTTTTTTGATCTCATCTACCGTTTCATACATAGACTCCGCCCGAACGCTGTAGCTTATATTCTGAGCAATCACATTCCCCATCGGTAATTGCGTATTGTTGCTTCTAATGGCGTTTTCCAGTTCCTGAGGTACAATATTGTGTTGAGCTAATTGCATTGGAGAGACATCAACATAGATTCGACGCTCGAGTCCGCCACGGGTATCGGCTGAAGCCAGCCCAACGATTCGTTCAAGGCTAGGTTCAACTACATCGATGGCAAGATTTCGAAGCTCATCCAATCCCTTTAAACCCGAATTAATACTTAACTGCATAATGGGTCGGTTCTCAGGATCAAACTGGAAAATAGTTGGTTCTTGTGCTTGCTCAGGTAAATCAGCTCTTATCTGATCGATCGCCTTTTGAACTTTAAGTTCCGTTTTACGGATATCGGTTCCTTCATAAAGGCGAAGAATTACAAAGGCATTTCCACGGCTTACCCGCGCTTCAAGACTCTCAATGCCTTCAATGGCTGCAACAGCACCTTCAATCGGAGTTACAATGATTCTATCTATATCTTCAGGGGCAACATTTTGATATCCTGAGGAAACTGCTAATACAGGAATATTCAGACTTGGGAAGAGTGTAACCCGAAGATTAGTAAGGGAAAAAACTCCAAAACCAACTACAATCAACGTACACATTATCACTGTGATCGGTCGATTTAAAATTCCTCCGGTAAGCGAAAATTTTCTCATGCGAGTACCTCTTGTTGTTCTTCTTCAAGTGGATCCAATTTATGTATATCATCAAAACCCAGTTTAGCTACCCCCTCATTCACCAATTTGTAAATGCTTGGCACAACAAACAACATCAATATCGTAGACATCGTGAGCCCACCAATTACGGTTCTCGCCATAGGGCTCCAGGTTTCTGAACCAGAACCGAGCTCTAAAGCAAGAGGAACCATCGATAGGATGGTGGTTAGCGCAGTCATCAAAATAGGGCGTAATCTTCGGGTTGCTCCCTGAACGATTGCCTCGTGTCGGTTGAGACCACGTGCTTGCAGAATCTTGATATAATCAATCATCACAATTCCGTTGTTAACTACAATCCCTGATAGAAGGATTAGTCCAACCATTGAGGTTACACTAATCGGAGTAGCTGTAATCCCCAGCATAATCAAGACTCCTGAAAGCGCCAATGGAATAGTGAAAATGATAATAAAAGGCTCAACCAGGCTTTCAAATTGAGAAGCCATAACCATGTAAGTAAGAATCCCTGCAATCGCAAAAGCAATCAACAAAAAGTTAAAGGACTCAGCCTGTTCCTCTGCGGAACCTGCAAGGGCGTAACGGTATCCATCCGGCCATTCTACTTCATCAAGTAATGCTCGTGCTTGGACGGATGCTGATTTCAAATCCACACCATCCAGTTCGGTAAAAATTTCGATCACTCGCTCCTGATCAATTCGTGTTACATTACTTGGTCCGGTATAGCGTTCAATTCGGGCAAGATTGCTGAGCGGCATCCATTGCCCCCCCGGGGTTTGAATCTGGATATTTTCTAAATCTGTCGAGGCTGCTTTTTGTGTTGGATCGAGTTCCACTTTCACTTCGAATTCCACACCCTGATCCACAAAACTGGTAGCTACACTTCCCTGAATGGCATCACTTACCGTACTTGCTACCTGATTGGTTGTCATTCCTACTAAGGAGATTCGCTCGCGATCCATGATAAGCCTGAGTTCTGGTCGCCCTTGATCGGCTGTACTATAGGCGCTTACAACTCCGTCAATTTGTGTGATGCGTTCTTTAACTCCATCTGAGAGCTCTTTTTTAACATCGGCTTCATAACCGAATATCTGAACGATTAATCCATTCTCACCATCAGGACTTAAGGGGTCCTGGATGATTTCCTGAACATCAATTCCGGGCACAATAGTTAACTCGTTCAGTAAATCGCTAACAATTTCAAACTGGCTACGATTTCGTTCATTTAAAGGAACCAGTTCAACCCGAACCGAGCCGGTAAATCCACCAGGATTGTCAGCTCCCTCGATGCCTTCTTTATCCCCATAATCGGAAACGACCATGCGGGCTTCGGGAACTTCCTGCCGGATTACACTTTCCACTTGTTTGAAGGATCGCTCCAACTCAAGCAAGCTTACTCCGGCCTCACGGCTTACTTCAAGTGTAAAGGCACTTTCATCTACACGGGGGAAGAACTCTCCTCCGAGCTGATAGAAAATGGGAAGGGTAGCCCCGAAGAAAACAACAGAGATGAGAACAATTAATCCGCTTCGCTTTAAAGCAGAATCAAGTTGACGAGCGTATCTGCTTTCTAATTGATCAAGGAGATTACCGAAGTAATTAGCGAGTTTATTATTTGCTTGAAATGAAGCCTCTTTCTCTTTAAAAAACTGTGACGTCATCATTGGGATGAGTGTAAGAGCTACAAGAGAGGAAACAGAAAGAGAGAAGGATATGGTTAGAGCCAAATCACGAAACAGAAAACCTGCAATTCCAGGTACAAATAATATAGGTAGGAATACCACCAAGGTAGTAAGGGTAGAGATAACAACCGGAACGGCTACCTCTTTGGCTCCGAATACAGCAGCATCTTTACCACTTTTTCCCTCCTCACGGAATCTGAAAATATTTTCGAGCACCACTACCGCGTCATCAACAACAAGCCCAACTGCTAAGGTAAGTCCGGAAAGTGAAATAATGTTGAGACTTAAATCTGCAAAGTTCATTACCGCAAAAGTGGTTACGATAGAAACGGGGATCGAAATGGCAATGATAAGGGCAGAGCGTCCACTTCTCAGGAATGCCAACAAAATCAGCACAACAAGAAAAATAGCCTGTAGACCCGTTAACAGCAGATTTTGAATGGAAAGCTTGATAAACTCTGCTTTATTGGTAAGCACGTCTACTTCCACATCAATGGGTAGGCTTTCTTTGATATCATCAAGGCTGGAAATCACTTCGTCGGCTGCAACAACAACATTGGCATCACTTTGTCGGTAGATGTTGATGATGATACCATCTTCACCATTTACCTGAACATTTCCGATGGGTTGAGCGATGCCGTCCTGTACATCAGCTACATCCTTTAAGTACAAAGAGCGACCATCACGTACAGCGATAACGGTATTTTGTATTTGTTCCACACTCTTCAATTCGCCCATAGTACGAAGTGAATACACGGTATTTCCTTCGGTTAGCTGTCCGGCAGGAACCTGAATATTCTCAGCATTTAACCGGTTTGAAATTTCTGAGATTGTTATGTTGTACAATCTCATTTTCTCATTATTGATCACCACATTAATCTGGCGCTCCAATCCGCCGGAAGTTTCCGCAGATGCAATGCCGTTAATTCGTTCAATGCGCTGTTCTAGTACCTGTGTTGCATACGTTCTTAAGTCACGGGAGGAACGTACGTCTGAGGTTACAGCAAGCACTACAATAGGTTCCTGATTCGGATCATAGCTGAAAACAAGAGGGGTTTCAGCATCTCTTGGGATAGACCGTTCTACAAACCCAAGTTGTTTTCTAACGTCATTCTCAGCTTCATATAAATCAGTTCCCCAATTAAAATTAAGCTTTACAACAGAGGCCCCTTGGCTGGAAAGTGAGCGCACTCTTCTGATTCCGCTAATACTTCCCACTTGCTCTTCGATCGGTCGGGTTACAAGTGCTTCAATATCTTCCGGAGCTACGCCTTCGTAACCGGTAAAAATAGTGATGGTTGGAAAACTAACATCCGGATATAAATTCAGCCGCAGCTGAAGAACCCCAAAAATCCCAAACCCAATCAGGATCAGGCTGGTCATTAAAAACGTAATGGGACGCTGAACTGCTAATTTAGATAAACCGCCCATATTATTCGGATGAAGAATTAGCAGTACGAATACTGTCCATAAGCGTACGGCGTTCTTCCTGACTCATATTTTGCATCCGTGTCTGCATCTTTTGGCGTTCTTCGTCACTCATGTTTGCAAAGGCTGCTCTACCAGGTCGATTGCCACCCTGACCAACACCACGTTGAGGCGCTGAAGATTGTCCATCAGTAAGAGATTGCTCAGGTGACGAAAATGTAGAACCTGTTGCAACACGGATGCGACCACCATCCTGCAGGCTTTGTTGGCCGGTAACTACAATCTGTTCACCGGGGCGCAATCCTGAAAGTACTTCCAGCCGATCTCCTTGTTCAATTCCGAGTTCTAAAGCACGAAGTTCGGCAACAGAATCGCCTTGAGATACAAATACGGAATAAGTTCGATCCAGCTGTATGGTGTTGGATTCAGGATCAACAACGGTTTCAACTTTCTCAACAAGAGCACTTCTGGGAATTACAATTGCTCTGGGTTTATTCACGATATCAATCACATTCTCAGTAAGTACCCCGGGGTAGATGGAATTTCCAACCTGGGTGAGCGTGATAACAACCTCACCAAGCCCGGTTGTAGCATCAAGCTGCGGGCTTTTTCTTGATACAACACCTTCAGCAGTAGCTTCGGCTTCGTTAGAAACGCGGAGTTTTACGGGTTGGCCAATTTTCACAAATCTCCAATCCTGAACGGGCAGATAGATGCGGGTTTCGTATCCAACCAGGTTAGCAACTTCAAACAGAGCCTGACCTGTAGTTGCGATATCGCCTTCCTCACCTGTGCGGGAAATAATTACTCCGCGAACAGGCGAACGAACTTCCGTAAAATTAAAATTTTCCTGAGCCTGAGTAAGTTGAGCTTTAGCAGACTCAAACTGAGCTAAAGAGTTCCGGAAAGTTGCGAAGGCTATGTCGTACTCAGATTCACTTATTAATTCTCTTTCCAGTAGTATTTTTTGCCGATCAAACTGAGAGCTGTCTCTCTGCATAGCAATTTTACTCTGCTCAAGCTGTGCTTTAGCTTGATTTAATTGGTCACGATAGGTGGCGTCATAAATTTTAGCAAGGATTTGCCCCTGTCGAACGGTATCTCCAAGATCTACATAAAAACGAGTTATTCGATTACTGACTTGTGGTGTAATCACGATTACATCCTGAGCTTTGATAGTTCCGAATGAGCGTACCTGATCTGCAATAGAGCTAAATGCTACATTTTGAGTTTCTACACTTGTGACTCTTGACTGTGCACCAAATCCTCCGGAGGCCCAACCTCCGCCTTGACTACTGCTTTGATTTGAATCCGAGTTGCCACAACCTGATAGGATAATGGTAATAAATAACGCCGTAAAGAATAGATTTTTCACTGTTTTTGTCTTGTTATGAATGCGTACCGATAAGACCTATAATTTCGGGAAATAGTTCAGTATTAGATAACATCAGGTTGTAAAAAAAAGCAATGATAAGTTTACAATTCGAAATGGATTGAAGAACCAGTTTTCGTATTTTGACCTGAATCTAAACCTCGAAATCACTTACACATGAAATTTTTTATTGACACTGCTAATCTTGAAGAAATCCAAGAAGCTAATGACCTGGGAGTTCTTGATGGTGTAACTACCAATCCGAGCCTTTGCGCTAAAGTTGGAGTAAGAGATTTTGAAGGACATATAAAGAAAATCTGTGATATTGTAGAAGGAGATGTATCCGCAGAAGTAGTTTCAACCACTTATAATGAAATGGTTGAGGAAGGTAGAAAGATTGCAAAGATTGCAGATAATGTGGTAGTTAAAGTTCCTCTGATTAAAGATGGGATTAAAGCGATTAAGACCTTTTCAGACGAGGGAATTAAGACCAATTGTACACTATGCTTTTCGCCAACTCAGGCATTGATTGCTGCAAAAGCAGGAGCTACCTACATTTCTCCTTTCCTGGGAAGGTTAGATGATATTTCCACAGAAGGTATGCAGTTAATCCGCGATATCGTTCAAATTTATCTTAACTATGGATATCCAACCGAGGTACTTGCTGCAAGTATCCGTCATCCGATGCATGTGGTTGAATGTGCAAAAGCAGGAGCTGATGTAGGAACTATGCCCCTGAATGTAATTACTGCGATGCTAAATCATCCTTTAACTGACTCAGGGCTTGCCCGATTCCTGAAAGATTGGGAAGATCTTCAGAATAGTTTTAAATAAGCCAATACAGTTAATTACATTAAAAAAAGCGAAGGGATAATATCTTCGCTTTTTTATTTTTTCAGGATCTGATTAATAGTTAATACCCGATAGCGGCGCCATTCGGACTCGAAGAATCTGAATGACCCAAAATCAATCCCCGTTCGTGGTCGATGGTGATACCCATCAGGTTTCCTAATCTCGTTCTGGACTGCAGGGTATGGCCCATTGCTTCCAGAGCCTTTCTTGTATCAGGAGACATAAGGTATTCTTCGTAAAGAATTCGATCCGGCAACCATTGATGATGAATTTTAACCGCTTCAATAGCACGGTCAATCCGCATGTCGTACTCCAATACATTCAGTACTGTTTGAAAAACCGTATTAATGATGGTTCTTCCTCCGGGTGTTCCAATAACCAATACTGGCTTGCCATTTTTGGCCACGATAGTTGGAGTCATGCTCGAAAGCATACGTTTCTCAGGTTCAACAAGATTTGGAGTACTTCCAATTCGCCCACTACGGTTGGTAACACCAGGCTGTGGATTGAAGTCTCCCATTTCATTATTAAAGATAAAGCCGAGCTCATCAGAACCCATTTTAGATCCATAGCTTTGTTCAAGAGTATAGGTTACTGAAACAGCGTTTCCGTCACTGTCAATAACTGAAAAATGTGTGGTATTTGTGCCATCATAAATCTGACCAAATTTAGAAGAATCACTAGGGGAAGCTTTTTCGAAATCGATATTCTCGAACCGGTTTTTTGCGTGTTCCTTAGAAGTAAGATGATCGAGCGGCATTTCGGGATTAAAATCGGGATCGCCTAAAAACTGGGCCCGATCGGCATAAGCACGGCGCATTGCTTCAGCCACCAAATGGAAGTAACCCGTTGAGTTGAATTCAATTTCCTGCAAATCTGCCTGTTCCATGATATTCATCATTTCAATAAGGGCAACACCACCTGAACTCGGAGGAGGCATAGAAATGATATCATATCCTTTATAGGTTCCTTTCATCGGTTCCCGTTCCACCGCCTGATAAGCAGCCAGATCTTCCTCAGTAATCATGCCACCATTTTCCCGCATAAATTTGGCTATGCCTTTAGCTACTTCTCCTTTATAAAACCCATCGTGACCATGATCACGTATGAGCGTTAATGTTTTTGCCAGGGCTGGTTGCTTCCAAAGCTCTCCAACTTCTACCTGTTTACCTTGGTCATTATCAAAGAAAGTTGCCATAAAGGGATACTCATCTGGTTGTGCGGCATATCGTTCTGCGTGATCTTTTAACATCCAGTTTAAAGGAAATCCATCTCTGGCAAGTTTAACAGCAGGGTCGACCAATACTTCCCAAGGTAAAGAACCATACTTTTGATGAGCCAGATACATTCCCGCAACAGTTCCCGGCACGCCAATTGATAGAGCCCCTCTGTGGTTTGAGTTATCCTTCACTTCACCATCTTCGCCTAAAAACATATCCTCGGTAGCAGCGAGAGGGGCTTTTTCCCGGAAATCAATAGTTGTTGAAGTTCCTTCAGAATCAAGGAAGACGATAAATCCACCCCCGCCAATATTCCCAGCGGGCGGGTGCGTAACTGCTAAAGCAAATGCAGTCGCTATAGAAGCATCGATAGCATTTCCTCCTTGTTTTAGAATATCTACCCCAATTTGAGAGGCGATATCACTGGTAGAAACTACCATACCATTTGAAGCATGGGTTTGTGCATTGGTTTGTTGAGTGAAAAGTGCCCCCAAAGTCAAAGTAAGGCATAGTAGTAGTCGTCGTTGTTTGGTCATCAGAAACCTCATTTCTTTAAAGCCATAATTTAAGACTCAGAAAAGAGACAATTTCTTTTGAAAAAGCAAGGGCAGGATGGTTTAATAAAAAATCAGTCAGTTTCTAAGCTTTCCCAATCAAATTCTGATCAGTAATACTTGGTGCGCGAACGAAACTAATATTTCCCAACCCTGGAATTTAGTGAGGTATAGAGATAGGCTAAAGTTTACATGCTAACATCTGATGATAACTTCTGAACCCATTGTTCTGAATACATTTTAAAGAACCGATATTTTCTTTTTCACAAGAACATATTGGTTTTCTGTTCCATTGGGTTGCAATCTCTTTTGCTTTACCCAATAAGTATGTTCCCCAGCCTTCACCTCTGCAATCAAGGGAAATGATCATCCCCAGGTCGGCTACTTCAGGGTTACTATGGCTTTTTCTTACTTCACAAGTGCCTATTATTGAGGTTTCATTTTCCAGCAACAAAAAGACTTCTCCTGTTTCTATCAAATCACTTATATAACCGGTAAGCCAGTCCTTGGGAGCTCCCATACTGTTGTGGCAAAAATCGACTATTCTGGAGAGGTCCTCTTTTTCTGATACTTTTAGTATAGGTGTTTTTTCTGGTACACTGGTTTCGATAACATCCGTAAACAAATAGGTATGCACTTCTACTGATTTCTGAAAATGCGTGATCAAAGAAAGAAATACAGGATTGTTTGTTCCAACAATTGCCGAAGTCACAGTATTCTCCGTAACGAATTTTTTAAAAATATCGCGACCTTTATCTAACCAGGAAGGGAGTACAAAAAACTGCAACATACAACCATCATCATCAACACAAGCATATCCAATAGTTTGATTAGCGAAGTTTATACTCCAATGGTTGGATTCGTTCGTAAGGGATTCCCACATGCCGTCTTGAGGGGATGTTAAGCTTTCCCGCCAGCTTTTTTTTAAGGGTTCCAAGCTGCGTTCAGGGTCGCTTTTTTGAAACTTAAACTCAGAAATATCTTTCATTAGTCAGTAGTGTCTGGTGTTGTTATTAAGTGACACAGGTGCACAGTTAGTTTTTTCAATCTGATATTACTGCTGGTTTTTCGATCGTCTCTTATCTATCAATGTACCTGTTAACCCTCCAAGTGCGCCTAGTACAGGAATAAGCGCTACAATCATTTTTGATGAGGAAAAAACGATACTCATAGTACACCCAATAACAATACCAATAATGGTGAGAACTACCGATTTTTTTCTTTCTTCCTTCATAATAGCCTCTCTAAAACCGCACCCAGATTAGAATACAAGTGTAATATAATAGGAACCAGAACAGACTTCGTATAATGACGAGCCATACCATAAAACAGCCCATCAACGAATATTAAACCCAGAATCAGTATCGATGAATATTGAATATGAATTAGTGAAAAAATGAGGGCAGGTATTACTATTGCACCAACTACTTTAAGCCTGGTTTTATTTATTTGCGAAAATATTAGTCCTCTGAAAAGTAATTCTTCTGATATTGGTGCGAGCAGAACAACTCCAAAAAAGCGTAATATAATTTCGAAGGTAGTATACTTTTCGGTCCATAATTCCGCTCCAGCTCCTCCATCTTCTAAATTATAGAAAAACTCCTCTATACCTATCAAAATTATAAAACCAAGCAACCAAATCAATACATGGTTTAATCCTGGAATAACCAAGCCAATGTCTTCTTTTAATGAAAGCTTTTTTTTCATTACAATAAAAAAGACAAGCACTATGGCAAGAATTGCCATTATGATATTAAAAAAGGTACTATCCACTTATTGTTGATCCCCGATTCTGTTTGCACTGTATTCTAGTATAGTAAGGCGGAAACCGCTCTCGTATGTTCTCACAAGTTTAGCTTTATGTGAGTTAGGCTTTATATCGTAGAGTTCGAGGCGGTTTGTCCAGCTTCCGTAGCTATCGGTACCGGTTTCAAGCTCTATGAATTTTTCACCTTCCCAATGTCCTTCAATCTTAGTGGTATTACCGCTGTTCGCTTGCGCCCATACAACCATATACTTCTTTGAAGCAGGATCATAAGTTCTGTAAGTAATCGCTTTGTAGTCGATTCCATTTTCCCAGAAAATTCTATGATCATCAATAATAGAAGTGGAGTCATTAACATAAAATACATTCGAATAACCTTCGCCTGAATAAACATTGGAATCACCGGGTTTGTTAAGTCCTTGGGCTTCCCATTTCCATGTACCCAGCTTAAACGATAAAGATGAAATTGAGTGATGTTCTTGCGAACTGGCAGAGGAAGCAATCAGAACTAAGAAGCAAAGTAAAAGTATAGATTTGATGGGGTTCATTTTAGAAGACCACTCTACTGTCTGGATTTTTCTAACTGGTTCACATATTGCTGGTTCCAGGTTTTATAATCAGCAAAATCCTGGTGATGTATTACTTTTCCGTTTTTGATGATAAGAACTATAGAAAGTGGCAGGTCGAATTGAAAAGGTTGACCATCCTTGGTAGTACCAATGGTAGAGCTATAATGGAGAATTCCATATTGGAAGGCTACAACCCCGGAGGTATACTCCTCCTGAATTTCAAAACAGATATCAGACATACCGGCAAAACCTTTTACAAGAAAAGCGGTGATATCATCCGGACCTTTAAGTCTTTGATAATTTCCGTCTGCGTCAAATACAGAAGTTGTAGGATCTTCGAATACGGACTCTTCGGTATAAAATTCCCTTAACTCATCAAAATCCATACGGGTATAAAGTGATAAGTATTCTTTTACAACAGCGTCGAACTCGGTATTACTATTTTGAGCTGAAATGCTCGGTGAAAGCATCAGCAAATAGAAGAAGAATAAAGCCATCGAAGTATATTTCATATCCACAATAGAGAGGTTAAATATTAACTTTAAAGTTTAATTTATGAGAGAAAAACAGTCATTAACACGGCTTAAACAGGAGCAACAAGCTTGAATGGTTAAGGATTAGATTCTTCAGTTCATCCAAAATGGAGTCATGTCTGTATCATTATTCTTTGTAACCTGTGTCAAGCCAGTTCCATCAGCATTAACAATAAAGAGTTCTAAATCCCCTCCTTGTAATGCGTTAAAGACTATTTGTTGACCGCTAGGTGACCAAGACGTTTTATAAGCCCAAAAGCCTTCATTATTAAACGAATCGGTGTTTAATTCAGGAGTTAAGTTCTTTAACTCACCTCCATCAGTATTCATCACAAAGAGGTTAATCTTTCCTTCCCGATCCGAAAGAAATGCAATTTTATTACTCGATCGTGAAGTAGAAGGCGCAAATTCATTTGCATCACCAGAAGTAAGATTAGTAGCAATTTCCCCTTGAAATGGTTGGATAAAAATATCGTAATTGTCATTCCTTCCTGAAGCGAAAACAATTTCTTTACCGTTTTGCGTCCAATCCGGGGTAACATCATAATCCGAGGCATTCTTTAACGGGGTTACTTTTTTTCCATCTTTGTTTGCTACAAAAATAGTTGTTCTCCTGGTCCCCCAATTAAACTCTTCATAGACTATTCTATTTCCATCCGGCGAATACTTAGCATTGTATTCGTAATTTGATCGACCGGTAGCTTTTCGGGTATTGCTCAGCTTCCCATCTTTGAAATCTGCTATGCCAAGCTTCCACCCGCTAAATCTGTAGGTATTAAAAATGATCTTTGAGTTATCAGGAGAAGTTGCGGCATTGTATTCCCCTCTTCCTTTAACTGAACCCTTCACCAGTAGGTTTGTACTTTTAGTGATGGGGTCATAGATCATCAAATCAAGGGTGCCGCCCGAATTTAACTTTCCGGAGCTTTTTGAAAAAAGAATTTTCGACTGAGCGAGACCCTCAAGACTCAAAAAGCAAAGGATCATTGATGCAATTATAAATCTAGTCATTGTTGTTCTCTATTGATGCTATTACACTATCAAAGTATTCATGTTGATTTTCGGGAGCCATAGATCTTGCTTTTTTGTAATAGTGCAGAGCCTGTTTTTTATTCCCATCTTCCAGATGCGTTTCTGCCAAAGAGTCCATAAACGCCCAAATAGAAGGGTGTTGTGAATGATCAGAAACCAGCTTTGTAGCTGCTTCAATGGCCTTCTTGGTATCTCCGTTTTCAAGAAGAATATACACCGCTCTATTCAGTTCGCTGGGATGCTCAATTAATGTAATAGCTTCGTGCATCAAATTTTTAGCTTCAGTATTGTATCCTTCTTTATTAATAATGATTCTGGACTTTATGTACAGAGAAAGACCCCTTCTCCAATTCGGATTTCCTTTGGGCTCGAGGGCTAAGGAGGCATCAACCCATTCTAATGCCTGGTCTAAATGAATATTTCTGGAAAATAATGCGACAGCGGCATCATAATTTGCACCCCATAAAAACTGGCCCCTGCCTTTCACTTCTGCTTTTAAGCTTTCAAAGAGTACATCGTTTGGGTTTAAAATTTCAATTGTGAACGGTACCTGGGTATTTTCCCATTCCAAGGCAGCGGTAAGGATTTTGCTGCTTTTATCAATAAAATCGTAGGTAAGCCATTCTCGATGAGGAATTTCCTGAGGCGCTACACTTACTTTCAGTACAGTTTCTTGTTCTGTTGGATAGGTTTGACTCCATGATTCATGATATTTAGATAAAAGGATCACGAAGTGATCTTCATCTGGGATCATAAATAACCCGTATTTCCCCGCTTTGATTTCTTGCCCTTCCAGCAACGCATCATGTTCAAATTGTATAGTCGTATTTTCCCTGTCACCTGCACCCCATGGACTTCCATAAGGGACCAATCCTCCAAAGATAGCCCTGTCTCTTACATTGGGGCTACTATATTCTATGGTGATGTATGAAAGCCCTAACCTTTGGGAAACTGCTCCTCTTTGACTGGATTGAGGTATGTCTACGTTCTGAGCATATATATCAGAAAAGAATAGTAGAGCTAAAACTACTGGTACGATCTTAGTAAAGGTTAAGGTCATTGCGTATAGTTTGGTTATTTAGCAATGCATAGTTATTGAATATTTGAATTACTATTTCATCAAATGCGTAGTTATGTATGAATCCGAACGATTTCGAAGTAGTGGGAATAGTAATGTATGTACCTTTTGGTGCGGCTTCAGGGCAAGGTTAACCTGTATACAAAAACTAGATAGAGTTCCCTTTACTAGTCAGGTTCTTTTTAAAAGACGAAGGTGTTACACCAGTATCTCTCTTAAAGGCAGTATTGAATGAGGATTTTGATTTAAACCCTACTTCTGATGCAATCCCTTCAATAGTCAGCATGTTCTTGGAAGGATCAGCCAGATGTTTTTTTGCCAGTTGTATTCTATAACTATTTACGAACTCACTAAAACGTTTACCAAGCTCTTCATTTATAACCTGAGAAACATGGTTTTGCAAAATGTCTAAATGAGAGGCTACTTTTTTAAGGGTCAGATCTTGATCTAAGTACGGTTGGCTATGTTCGAAGTAATTAAGGATCGTTGCAAGATATTCCTTTTTTTTATTATCAGATAAAGTTGATTTAGAGTATCTGAGTTTGTTTATGGGAGTAAAAAGAATGCTTTGATTTTTAAAGCCGATATAGCTGATTACAAAAACATGGAAGGCAAGGAATGCATTTAAAACCTTGTATGATGTAAAGCGAAAATCAAAATAGGGATCAAGGAGAATTCCAATGGTATTTATAAATGCAAACAAAAAATATCCTAGTAAGAGGCTTTTTATCCATTTTATGTGAGATGAAGATTCCGGATCATTTTTTTTCTTTTTCTGATTTGCCAAAAGTTTAAGTGAAATCGAAAAATATATCAGCACGTGTAAGTACCATAAGAGAAAATCAAAAACTAATTCTTCAGCTGTATACACCGAAACAAGAAAAGGCAGATTTTCACGCAGACTGTTTAATCCCGAAAAGGTAGCTTCTCTAAATAAAAAGGGAGACAGTAAAATGTAGACAATCACCGCCGGCATAAAATGAATGAGCTCAGAGTATTTTACTTTCGATTCATTTTTTATTCCCAGCAAAGATTTTGAATAGAGATATATAACAGGACCGTAAAGAAATAATGTTGTTTCGCCAAGTCCCAGCAGAAAATATCCGCTTTCAGTAAGTCGGATATTGATAAGAAGATACATTGAAAAGTCGATCACAAATATCAGAAGCAGAAGGGCTGCATAAGCGATAGGGTCATTTTTATTTAATCGCGGTACTATTAACCCTAAAAGAAAAAGGGCCTGAACGATACCTATTATTGTGATGACTACTGATAAACTGATCATATACTATGAATAAAGTAAACCAAAATTATTACATGTGATCACTTAAAATGTTACATCACTTTGAAATTTGAGAAGCCATTAAAAAGCAAAATTTGTTTGAATAGGTAAATCAAAACATAAATTCAATGTCCTTTGATTCTTCATGCCTCATTGTCCTCATGTAATTTCCATAAATAATGAAACAATGATCGCTGTCAAAAAAAATACATTTAATAAAATAAGTTTATTCGTAATCTTGCTACTATTTCCTTTTGCCCAGGGTTTTGATAAAGAAGAGAGTCAAACAGAGACATCAGATAAGGAAGAAATCGAAAGAGCAATTATAGGATATATCGAGAATTTTTTTCTTAATGACTACGAGAAGATGGAAGTTTTTTTGCACGATAGGCTATCTAAGAGAGGAATCAATGCTGATGGTTCATTAAATGTTGATGTGTCGAAACAAGATTTAAAGACTATGATGAGTAATAAATGGGCAATGCCATTGACGATGCAGAAAAACACGGTATCGAAAATTTTTATTGATAAACAACATGTTGCAACAGCTGTACTTGATACAGGATACCCCAATACCAGATGGAAGGAGTATATTAACTTAGCAAAAATAGATGGTAAGTGGGTTTTATTAGATATTTTTTGGTGTTTCGAAAATATTGAGGTTTAGATGAGAATTCTGTTCCAGTTAGCCTTAGGCTTCTTTGTACTTAGTACTGTAACAAAAGCTCAAACTTTGACAGGAAATGAATTGCTTCTGGAACTGGCTGATGAAGTAAATAAGCAGTATACCGATACACCGATCTTAAATGAGGATATACATAGTCTGTTGGTTAGTAAAAGTGGCAGGCTTGAAGCTGAGTATTACTACAATGGGTTTACAAAAGACAGCTTAAACAATATTAAATCTGTTACAAAAAGCATTGTTGGGCTACTTATAGGCATAGCTATCGATGAGGGATTCATAAAAGATATAGAGCAGCCTATACTTTCTTTTTTTGATGATTGCGAAGCTGAAGAATTGTTTCATGAGAAGAAAAATATAAAGATACGAGACCTGTTGTCTATGCAATCGGGTATTGAGTGGAATAACAGAGCATTAATTAAAGATGATTGGTGGTTCAGTGATTCCCCACACTGTTTTGTGCTAAATAACTTTCCAATGGACTCAGAGCCTGGAGCTAAATTCTCATACAATTCAGCTGTTTCTCATTTGCTATCTGGAATTATTTCAAGAAGTAGCGGAATCTCTACTAAAGATTTTGCAACGAAATATCTTTTTGATCCATTAGAGATTAAAGGTTTTTATTGGCAAACTGATAATGCAGGAGAATACCGGGGGAATTCAGAGTTATATTTGTTACCCAGAGATATGATCAAGATTGGTGAAATGCTCTTAAATGAAGGCATCTATAAAAAAAATAGAGTGGTTTCTAAAAGCTGGATTGCACAGATGACTACTTATCAGGCAGAAGGAAACTCACTTATGGATTATGGATTTCACTGGATGCTTTCAAAAGATGACCAGCCCTCTTTTTTCTTTGCCGGAGGTTCCGGAGGACATCATATTTTCGTAGTTCCTTCTAAAGAGCTAGTGGTGGTAACTACAGGTCATTGGGATAATGCAAGATCTACTCTGGAGATTATGCAAGCAGTAAAACTAGGAATTATCGAAAAGTTTAATTTTTAAATCTAAGAGTAATTTTATGATGAGAATCGAAAAGAAGACATCGTTCAAGAGTACAGGTATTCTGGTTGTCTTTTTATGGCTTCTAATTTCAGCTTGTGACGGTAGTTCGTGTAATGTTTCCACAAGTAAGCAAACAGGAGAAGTAATAGATAAAATTGAAAATCAGACCTTTGTTTTCAAAACATTTTGGAGTAATGGGCAATCTGTTTTTCCGGGAACTTAGGCCTCCCCAATCAAGTTTTGGGCGATAATACTGGAAGAAAGTACTCCTGGAAGTCCGGCACCCGGATGAGTACCCGCTCCTACAAAATAGAGATTGTCTACATCTTCAGATTTATTGTGAGGCCGAAACCAGGCAGATTGAGTAAGAATGGGTTCAACTGAAAAGGCAGATCCTTTATGGCTATTTAATACATCCTGAAAATGAAGTGGATCGATATAATGCTCGGCTACCAGATTTTCCTGTAAATCAGGAAGGTAGTTTTCTTCGAGGAAGTTCATAATTGCATCCCGATATTTTGGAGCAAACGTATTCCAGTCCGTTCCACTATCTAAATGTGGAACAGGAGAAAGTACATAGAAACCCTCATGACCTTCTGGCGCTATGCTTGAATCTGTGATAGTTGGCATGTGTAAATAAAGGGAGAAATCATCTGCTACATGTTTTTTGTGGAAGATATCGTCTAGTAATCCTTTGTAGCGTTTCCCCAGAATGATATTGTGATGTGCTAATCCAGAATCTAAATATCGCTTTTTGGTTCCAAAATAAATCACAAATAACGACATGCTGTACTTGGTACGATCAATTTTACGATCAGTATACTTTCTGCGGTGCTTCGGGTTAATCATATTTTTATAAGTGAATCCAACATCCGCATTGGAGACCACGATGTCAGCCTCCAGCTTTTCACCATTCTTAAGTTGAACTCCTACCGCTTTTCCATTTTTGACAAGGATTTCATCTACTTCGGTTTCAAGATTAAATTTTCCACCCTGTTCTGTAATCAGTCGTTCAAAAGCATTTACAATAGCACCGGTTCCACCCATCGCGTAATGAACTCCCCATTCTCGCTCCAGATAATGGATCATCGCGTAAATAGCGGTGGTATCAAACGGGTTGCCGCCGACTAAAAGTGGATGAAAAGAGAAGCACTGACGAAGGAAATCATCTTTAATAAATTGAGAGACATATTTGTACACATTCTTATAAGATTGAAGTCTTATCAAATCCGGCGCTACTTTCAGCATATCTGTGAACTTCAAAAAAGGCTGGTCTGCAAGTTCAGTAAAGCCTTTATCAAAAATAGCTTTCGTAGTTCCAAGGAACTCTTTATATCCTTCTTTATCAGAAGGGTTTCTTTTCTCAATTTCTTTTAGTGTGAAGTCATGATCGTTGTTGTAATCAAAACTTTCTCCGTTATGGTCAAAAATACGATAGAAGGGGTCGCAAGGTACAAACTCTACATAATCGGAACGCTTCTTACCGGCGGCATCCCATATATCATCAAACATAAAGGGAGCAGTAATAACAGTTGGACCACCATCAAATTTAAAACCGTTTTGCTCGTATACATACGCTCGCCCGCCCAACTTATCTCGTTTTTCCAAAATGGTGACTTCATGTCCCGCAGAGAGTAGACGCGAAGCAGCGCCAAGACCTCCGAAGCCGCTTCCGATAACAATAATCTTTTTCTTCATAAATGAATGATCTTTAATTCAGGCACATAACCCAAATCTTCCATCAATCAATCCCGAAGAAATTAATCGTTTCCCTTTTGCTTGACGAAGCCTTTGTGTCCAAGGCCTTCAAGGCGTTGTTGGGCTTCAAGAGCAATAGCGGGATTGTAGAAGTCGCCAAAGTATACCCGGTAATATTTTTCGCCTTTAACAGTAACTTCTTCTACATAGCTGCTTCGAATTTCATCAGACTTTTTTTCAGCCGCGGCTCTGTCATTATAAGACCCGAGCTGCACGGTGTATTGCGCCTTTTTGATATTCTCAGGAAGGTTTTCTGTTCCACCTACCACATAAATTCGTACTCTCGCAGTACCAGGGCCAATCATTTCCACCTTTTCAGCGGCACCTTTAGATAAATCTATGATACGGTCTTTTGCAAAAGGACCACGATCATTAATACGAACCTGAATACTTTTTCCATTATCAAGATTTTCTACCAGTACCTGGGTATTAAATGGTAAAGTTCGATGGGCAGCAGTAAGCCCGTTCATGTCATATTTTTCTCCATTGGCAGTTTGTCTGCCGTGGAAATCAGGTCCATACCAACTTGCCACACCAGTTTCTATAGCACTTATGTCTTTTGTAGACCGGGACGAAATAGAATCAGACGTACCAGAACCCATTCGATTTGTTACGCCGCAAGCATTAAGGAGGAAAAGTATCGCCAGCAGAAATGCAGGAAGTGATAAACGATTCATAAGTAGTAGATGATAATTAAGCCGTTCCGTAAATATATTCTCAAATCATGAAAATTAAAATCAGGCGATATTAAAAAGTATTTTAAATGTAGTCCCTTTATCTAATTCGCTTTCAACAAGGATTGTACTTTTCATTTCGGTCATTAGATTCTTCACAATAAATAACCCAAGACCGGTAGATTTTTCATTACCAGTAGGCGAAGCAGATAGCTTTTCGAACTTGGTAAAAAGCTTAGAACGATCAAGCTCAGACATACCCGGACCATGATCAATTACCGCAACCTGAACCTGATTACCTTCTTTTGTCGCAGAGATAGTAACGGTACTTCCTTTTGGAGAAAACTTATAGGCATTACTGATCAGGTTTTCAAGCACGCGTTGTACCGCGTCAAAATCTGCAATTACATCCGGGAGATCTTCATCAATTTCGATATTTGTTTTTATGTCTTTTTCACTTCCTAATAAAGTGGTTGAATCAGCGATCTCTCCAATGGCTTGAGTAATAGAAACAGGTTCGAGAATTAGCTTTGTGTTTCCGGTTTCAATTTTATTTGCATCAAGCATGTTGTTAATCAGGCTTTCCATTCTTTTACTGGAACTGAGGATAATAGAGCTGAACTCACTAACCTCTTTTTCGGAGGTTTTCGAATCTTCAACCATAAGGCTAGATAGCGCCATTATTGAATTTAACGGGCTTCTTAAATCATGCGAAACAACACCAATAAAATGATCTTTATCTTTATTAATTCTCGAAATTTCTTTAGAAGCCTGATCTCTTGACCTCATTAACCGATATGACCAGACAGCTAGCGCTAGAGAAATTAACAATAGAACAAGTACCACAAAAAAATAGATTTGAAGCTCTTCAAGTCTATCCTCTGCGGCTTGTAAATCGGTATCAGTTTTAAAAGTGTCATTAATTTGATAAAAAAACTGATTTTGATGTGCAGGTAGTTGGGGGCTAATAAGTCTCTTCTCATCAGGTATAGTATATTCAATATTTTGGGCTGACAGAGAAATGACTGTTAGGTTTAAAAAAACCATACATACGGCTATAGCAAGCCCATGATTAAAATAGTCTTCTAGCTTAAAACTCACCTAAAATTGTAATTACCTAAAGTCGTTAGTCAGGCTTAATATAAGTTTTAAATAGTAAAGATTCCTTTTTTGATTTCTGTAAGCTCAATTAGATTTAACACTTAATTCGGTTATATAAATTTTAAATTCAGCTTGTTTTTTTTAAACATTTTCAATTTGTTTTTTCAAAAAATAATCAAGTAATTCATTTTTAAATTAATTACGTTTTAAAGTGGGTATAAAACAAATTTGGGCTTTTTCGGGGATCGTTTTTTTAGCGCTTATCTCTATAAATGTAAACGGTCAAACACTAATTTCTCCTCTTTCCGGATTTCAAGAAAACGGAAATATCTCGCTGGCATTCTCTGTAGGTGAAGTAGTTTCGGGAGATTTTGACTCAGAATCTTTTTCTTTCACTGCAGGTTTTGCCGGAATAAATGGTGGGGTATTGATTTCAAATGAGCTCTTGGGTAATAACTTGCCAAGGCAGTTAAAACTGAGTCAGAATTACCCAAACCCTTTTAACCCTACTACAAATATTGAGTTTACTCTTCCAAAACAAGCAGAAGTAAAGCTGGAAGTTTTTAATTCCATAGGAATGAAGGTGGCGGTTCTCGTCGATGAGAATAAACATGCAGGATACCACACAGCCCGGTTTGACGCTTCTTCATACTCAAGTGGTATGTATTTCTATCGCCTTACTGCAGATGGGAATATTGTATCCACAAAGAAAATGATTTTAATCAAATAATTATCAAATATATCTAATATGTTTAATATGTTTAATAGGATAAAATTTACAACATTTTTGTTGTTTATAGCTCTCTTTTCTGTGAATATTTATGCTCAGGTTCCTCAGGGATTTAATTTTCAGGCGATAGCCCGCGGAGTAGATGGCTTGCCACTAATTAATCAGGAATTAAGTGTACGAATAAGTGTACTTGAAGGGTCAGAAACAGGTACAGCTACTTATGTGGAAACGCATACGTTAACTACAAACACAGCTGGGCTCTTGCAGTTGGTAATTGGGCAGGGTACACCTGTCGAATCATCATTTGGTGATGTAAATTGGTCAGGTTTTGATAACTATGTAAAACTTGAAATCGACCCTGCAGGAGGTACTGAATTTGAAGAATTGGGTACTTCACAACTTCTTTCAGTTCCGTACGCAATTTTAGCTGAGAATGTAGTAAATGGTGGCTCAGGAGGAGGCTTCCCGCTAACTATTAATCTGAATACTGCTGATACCGATTCGTCTTTTATTATAAATATTGATGGTACTAGTACAGCGAAGCCGTTTCAAGTATTCAGTAAATCGACTGGGTTTAACGGAGCAGTATGGGGCGAAGCAATAAGCGACGGTTCAAATCCTGCAAACCAACGTGGTACGTATGGAATGGCGAATGGAAATGGAACAGGACAACACATTGGACTATTTGGTGGCGCAGTTAATTTTGACGGAACAGGAGGTTCCAGAACTGGAGCGTATGGTCAGGCTGCATCAAAGGCTAAGTTTAATTACGGAGTACGGGGTTTAGTTCAAGGTGATGGATCAGGTGATCTGGTAGCGGTTGGAGAAGAGGTTGACGGAGATTTCGGTTCATACAATATTGGTGGCGGTTTCTACTCAAGTGGAAACCTAAATGGAAATGTAGGAGTCGAAGGTATTGCTTCAGGAGACGATGGAAGTAGAATTAACTTTGGTGTAATTGGTACGTCTAGGTCTACTGCAGAAGGATTTAATGTAGGAGTACGTGGAGAAGCAAGAGGTTCGCAATCTTTTAATACAGCGTTGGAAGGTGAAGCAAATGGGGCGGGAACCAAAAATCTTGGTTTGAGACTAAATGTTTATGACGGCTCCTCTAACATAGGTATGGAAGTAAATGCAGATACCGCCGCAATATTGAATGGAGATGTAATTATTAATGGAGCCCTTGTTCATAATGGGAGTAGCTCGGGAGGCGGAGCCGTAACTAAGTATGATTTTGATACCACAAATCCTGATTCTGCTTTTAAGATTAACGTGACAGGTCCGAATAATGCAACAGGTTTGATTTCAACGGCAACTTCTGATGGTATAAATGCAGGGCTTGAGGGACATTCAGACTCAGGGTCAGGAAACGATAATCTTCAAGTTGGCACTTATGGCGAAGCGGCCGGAGAAGGAACAGGTACACATATGGGGGTATATGGAGTTGCTACAGGCCCGGAATCTGGATCCGGTGATGTGGGAAGAAGATATGGTTTATACGGTTCGGCAAGATCTACCGGAAGAGAAAACATCGGTGGATTTGGAATAGGTCGCGGGGCCGGTGATGGGGAAGTTATTGCTCTAGGTGATGAATTTGCGGGCGGTGATTTCAACGTTGGAGGCTTTAATATTGGTCTCGTAGGATTTGCAAGAGATAATGTGAATGGAAATGTTGGCATAAGAGGCTATGTATACGGCACTGAAGGTGGTAGAGAAAACAGAGGGGTTTCGGGAGAAGCAGTTGCCACAGGAACAGGAAGAAATATTGGTGCTCAAACGATAACACATAGTTCTCAGTCTGATAATATCGGATTTCACGCGCTAATGTTTGACGATGGATCAGGAAACAACTCAATCAATAATTATGGAACCAGACTTGAAGTCAATAACCAGGCGAGTGGCGAAAACATAGGGCTTTGGGCAAGTGTGGATGGAGTAGCGCCAAACAATACCGGTATGAAGCTTGAAGTATCCAACGGAACCACAGACAATATCGGTTTAATAGTTAATGCAGCTACTGCTGCTGAGTTAAACGGCAATGTGTTTATTAATGGCGATTTAAACTATTCAGGAGCGCTGAACAATACATCAGATCGGAATCTGAAAGAAAATATTCAACCACTTCAAAACGGGCTGGAAACCATAATGAAGCTAAATCCTACCACCTATAATTTCCGTGGTAATGGAGAGTATAATGGTCTAAAGCTATCTATGGGTATCCACTATGGATTAATTGCCCAGGAAGTAGAACAAGTACTTCCCTCACTTGTGAAGGACAATGTTCATACTTATTCAGAATCTGTGAATAGTACAACTGGTCCAAATCAAAGCAATGGGGATGAAGTTATAAAAACCATGGATTATAAAACTATGAACTATACAGAGCTTATTCCGGTGTTGATTAAAGCGGTTCAGGAACAACAGGAAGAAATTGATCGCTTAACAAAAGAAGTAGAGCGCTTAAAATCGGAGAAGAAATAGTCTCAGTTTGTCGTATTTTACGGACCCCCGTTTATTAAATAAGCGGGGGTTTTTTTATTAGCTTAAATCTCTTATGCCCCTTACTTATACAATTATTGCCATTAACGTAGTAGTTTCGCTGGCCGCTTTCTCGGTCCCTAGAATTATGGAAATTGGGATGTTCATGCCTTACAGAACTATGCGACAGAATACCTGGTATGAGTTGATTACTTCGGGCTTTTTGCATGGCGGGTGGACTCACCTGGCGTTCAATATGATAACACTATTTTTCTTTGGTCCGATTCTGGAGCAAACGATTGGGAAAGAGCACTTTGTTATTCTTTATTTTACAGGATTGCTGGCTTCTTCAGTACCTTCTCTAATCCGGCATAAAGATAATCCCGAGTATGCTACTATTGGTGCTTCCGGTGCTGTGGAAAGCGTGCTGTTCGCATTTATTATTCTTTATCCATTCGAGAATTTATATCTGATGTTTATCCCGATCGGAATTCCAGCGTTCATTTTTGGTTTTCTATTCATTGGATATAGTATTTGGGCGAGTAAAAAAGAGGGAAAGATCAATCACGAAGCGCACATCGGTGGAGCAGCCTGGGGACTGATCTACATGTTTGCTTTTGTACCCAATACCATCGATCATTTTTTGACCATGATCGGGGTTTTATAAAGAGTAAATAGTATAGTTCGTAAGGGTAATTCATGAACTACCCTTACGAACTAAGAGGTTAAAGCCATAAGGTTGGTTTGTAATTATCCTTTCTTTGCTCTGAACTCTTTCATGAAGCTTACCAGTGCTTCCACACTCTCACGAGGGCAAGCATTATAGATACTGGCACGGATTCCGCCTACGCTACGGTGACCTTTCAGAGCAACCAGATTCCGGGTATTAGCTTCTTTGAGAAATTCAGCCTCTAATTCCTCAGTTCCCAACCTGAAACACACATTCATATTTGAACGGGAAGCCAATTCAGCAGTTCCTCGGTAAAAATCATCCGAATCGATTTCATTATACAGAAGGGCGGCTTTGTCTTCATTAAAAGTCTTGAAATACTCAAGTCCTCCTTTTTCTTCAATCCATTCTAAAACCAGATTCACCATATATACCGCAAAGGTTGGAGGAGTATTAAACATTGCTCCATTCGCGTGAGTACGGTAATCAATCATAGTTGGTAGGCCAGGCTTATTCGCCTTTTCGAGAAAGTTTTTTCGGATAATTACCACGGTTACACCGGCCGGACCAAGATTTTTTTGTGCTCCGGAATAAATGATTCCATACTTATCCAGGCTAATCGGGCGGGAAAGAAAATCAGAGGAAGCATCACAAACAAGAGGTATGCCATTAGTCTCCGGTTCGGTGGCAAACTGAGTTCCAAAAATGGTGTTATTAGAAGTGATGTGAACGTATTTAGCATCCGAAGATAAATCCAACTCTCCTGCACCGGGTACTCTGTTGAAATTAGATTCAGCGCTGGTGAAAGCTTCATGTACATTTCCAAAGGTGTTAGCTTCTTTAATAGCCTTTTTTGACCACGCCCCGGTATTCATATAATCGGCTGTTTCTCCTTCGCCTAAAAAATTGAATGGAATTGTGAAAAACTGAGTGCTCGCCCCGCCCTGAAGGAACATAATCTCGAAGTCATCGCCAAGTCCAAGAATGTTGGAAAGCCGTTCCCTGGCTTCAGCATCTACTTTGGTATATTCTGGTCCGCGGTGACTTTTCTCCATAATGGATGTTCCGGTTCCCTGATAGTCAATAAACTCTTCTTGTGCTTTCTGTAAAACTTCTAAAGGCAGAATCGCAGGTCCTGCGCTAAAATTGTGTACTCGTTTCATTTACTTTTTGAGTGTGAGTGATGATTAAAATGTGTGAATTAAAACTCCTGAACGTAATTTAGGCTCAAACCAAGTCGATTTAGGAGGCATCAGTAAACCAGCATCAGAAACTGCAATAAGTTCACTTACGCTTGTCGGAAACATACTTATACCTAGTTCTGCTTTTCCTGAATCTACAAGTTTTTCTAATTCTTTGGTGCCCCTGATTCCACCAACAAAATCAATATTCTTGTCTGTTCTCTGATTGGTAATGTTTAAATAAGGTTCAAGAATGTATTCTTGTAACCGAGCCACATCAAGTGAAGAAGAAACATCTTTCTTTTTCGATTCCGGAAGTGTTAACCCAAACCAGGTTCCTTCTTTATACAGCGAAATATTGCCTTTGGCAGCAGGAATCGGAGAAGCCTTTTCCGTAATGGTAAAATCATTTCTAAGTTTTTGAAGAAAGTCTTCAGGCAATGAATGAACAACCCGGTTGTAGGAAAGTATGCTCGTTTCTGATTTTGGAAATAGTACCGCAGGAAAGAAATTGTATTCCTCTTTGCCATTGTGTTCCGGATTCTGAGATTCCATTTCATGAGCGGCTCGAGCGGCACTTGCGCAACGATGATGTCCATCAGCTATGTAGAATTTTGGGATATCAGAGAATGCCAGCACAATTGCGGTAACTTCATCTACCCTCCAGAAAGAATGTTTAACACCATCATCGGATTCAAAATCATAAAGAGGGGTGTTCGATTTACAATGTTCTTTTATGAGATTGTTTATGTGATCATTATCCTTATAGGTAAGCATAACAGGCTCGGCATGTGCTTGCTGAGTAAGAATGTGCTTGGTACGGTCGTCTTCTTTATCTGGCCTGGTTAGCTCGTGTTTTAGGATAATTTCGTGATCGTAATCTTTTACACTAACGCACCCGAAAACGCCTGTTTTAGAATTACCTTCCCAACCCAATCGGTAAATATAAAGTGCGTCGGTTTCTTCCTGTAAAAAATAGGGTGAGCTCAAAAGGGAAGATAAATTATCTTTTCCTTGCTCATAGACTTCGGCAGCATATATATCAACATCAGAAGAGAGGTCAATCTCAGGTCTGATGATATGAAGAAAACTAGTCGGATTATTTTCAGCTAGTTTTAAAGCCTCTTGTGTATTTATCACATCATAGGGAACGGAAGAAACTTCATGCACAATTTCTTCTTTTGGTCTCCACGCTTTGAAAGGCTTAATAATGGCCATATTTTATAGGTACAAATCTTGTTTAATTAGGGCAGACAAGGTAAAGAAAAAAGAAGTTTATTAATTTTAAATCAGCTAAAACTTTAACTGACTTAAACAAAAAAAGCTAGGAATATGATTAGTGGAGAAAATTTAAACGCGGATCAACAGGATCAATTACTTTTTATGATGCTTATACAGCAACATCAGCAAATTGGGATGATGGGGCTAGGTAAAATCAAAAACCCTGTAACCGATGAAATGGAAAGAGACCTTTCCTCTGCGAAGTATGCTATTGATACCTTAAATGCTCTGGAAAGATATACGGCTGGGAATCTCCCAAAAGAATTAAAAGGCTATTTAGATCAAACGCTTACTACTCTCAGGTTAAATTATGCTGACGAGCTTAAAAAGGGAGATGACACAGCTCCGGAAGAATCTGAAAAAGATTCGGATGCTTAAACCAGTTATTGCGGCAGGGGGTGTTCTTTTTCATGTTAAACCGGAAGATAATAACTTCTTTGTACTGCTGATTTATAGAAACGGGTTTTGGGATCTCCCGAAAGGCAAGCTCGAAAAGGGAGAATCAATTCCAATGTGCGCTGCAAGAGAAGTGGCAGAAGAAACAGGCTCTGAGCTCCCGGTAATTATTGCATCATTAGGAACTACTTATCACGAGTATAAGGAAAAGAAAAACCATTTTGGAAAAACCACCTATTGGTATTCAATGATTTACCCACGATCACAGGATTTAAAGCCACAAAGAAGCGAGGGAATCGAAAAAATTGAATGGGTTGAATTGTCTAAAGCAAAAGAAAGTGTAGGCTTTGAAAACCTGAGAGAAGTCCTGTACCGATTTGAAAATCACAGACATAAAAAAAGGCATGATTTATAAATCATGCCTTTCGAATTTCGAAAAACTAAATTTTAGTTTTGCAGTCTGAATACAATCGGTAAACTGTATTGAACCCGAACCGGACGTCCGCGTTGCATACCCGGAGTGAACTTAGCTTGTTTCACTGCTTCAAGTGCAGCTTCATCACAGCCACCACCAATTCCACGAATTACACGAGGATTTTCAACCTGCCCTTGCTCATTAACAATAAACTGGACGGTAACACGACCTTCAATACCAGCTCTTCGAGCCATTTCAGGGTATTTTACCTTTCTTTGAAGGTCTGCAAGCCCACCTTTCAGCGTAGGCATAGTTTCTACCACTACAAAGAAATCTTCTTCTTCATCATCAGACGGTGGAGGTGGAGGTGGAAGGTCAAGCGGACCATCAAGGTCTAGCTCGGCATCCAAATCCAGAATTTCATCCTCAATAATCTCGTCGTTTGGTACTTCAACAGGTACCGGTGGACGCGGAGGTGGGGGAGGGGTTTCAATTTGTTTGGTTTGTATTACTTCCTCCATCACAACTTCCTCTTGTTCTTCAACAGCTGGTGGAGTTGGTGGTTCACTGTACAAGTTAATTTTAACCAAACCAATGATAAATAGTAGTGCGACAATCAGACCAGATTGAAGAAGAATGTTATAAGATCTTCTTAAATCTACTCCTGCATGTTTTCTTTCATTAATCATATTCTATCCTGATTTCAAATGATTTTTGGGGACTAAAAAAGAACGGGTTTTTTTAGTAAGTCCGCAAGTCATTTATTTAACAATTATAGTTTCGTAACGAAAATAGTGTGTATTTCGTTTATTCACTCATTTTTGAAGCCTGAAAATGACAGTCTGAGTCATTTTTACATCAACAAAATTTCCATTCTGAATGCCCGGAGTAAAGTTCATTAGCTTGATTACGCGCATCACTTCCTCATCACATCCGCCGCCTATTCCCCTCAAAATTACTGGATTTTCGATTTCTCCTTTTTTATTTACAACAAACTGTACAATCACTTTTCCTTCAATGCCAACCGAAATAGCTTCCTTAGGGTAAATGATTTCACTGTAAAGCTTAGCAATTCCTCCCTTCATTTCGGGCATGATTTCTGGTAAGAGTTCGAACTTATTGTCCAATTTAATTGGCGGTGGTGGTAAAGGTATTGCATCACCAAATTCTGTGGGACCAAAATCTATCGGATCAGGTTCAATAGGGCTATCTTGGGGGAGCACATTAAATACTGAAGGTTTTATTGGAGGTGGTGGAGTATCTGGTGGTAGAATGGGAGGTAATATAAGTGGGGTAAAGTCTGGTTCAGGTATTATATCACTTATATCAATTACCTTTGGTTCAAAATCAATATTTGTAGCCGCTATCATAAATAACAACGAACAAATAATTCCCACTTCTATAAAAAGTGTGTGTTTAGAGCGTAAATCAGCTTTTGGACTTTTCTTGATCATCTTGCACCTCTCTTTATCTTGTTAATGCCTGTATCAAGAAACAGAAGCAGAATGCTTTATAACATCACATTAACATGCAGGGGAAGAACTATTCTTCAAACATTCGTTTAAAGATGGGTTTGAGAAGTAAAACTGCTAACCCGGAACCAAGCGCATCGGCTATGAAGTCATACAATTCAGGACTACGATTTGTAGGCAGGATGAACTGAAAGAGTTCAATCAATAATCCGTAAAAAAGTCCCAGAGCAAATACATTGAACAGGTTGGGTTTTGTTTGTTTCCAGAGTGCGCGGACTACTCCAAATAGAAAAGTCCAGGCAGCGAACGCAAATAGATGGGCTACTTTGTCATAGCTCCAAATATTGATGTTGGAAAGGCTATTTGCAGGGAATAGCGTTCCTACAAGAATTACTATAGTAACCAGAACAAATAGTAAAACTGTTAGCTTTCGGTATTTAAATAATAGCGTCTTGATGATTGTGTCTTAAATAAGATCCAGTGGCTCCAACGTTTTATTGGAGGATAATATATGGTGGTCTGCTTTTTCTTTTCCATCTAAAAGTGCAAAAACTGCCGCAAGTTCCGGTTTTTTTTCCTGAAGCCAGAATCCGGCTGTTTTTCCAGCCAAGACATCCCCAAAACCAGCTCGGGAAAATATACGGGTATCATACCCGGTAACTAAGGTTTGGTTTTCACTCACAATTACAGAAGGTAGCCCTTTTGAAAGGATAGTTGCATCAAGTTGCGATGCTAAATTTCGAGCTATGGTTAATCTGTCATCCGAATCGATCCCTGTAAGCGTTTTTAGTTCGCCGGGGTGAGGGGTAAGGATCCATTCAGCATATTTCGGTTTTTGTAACAAGCTTTCTTCAGATAAAGCAAACAGAGCGTCTGCATCAATTACAACTTTACCTGAAAACTCAGAAAGAAAATATCTTACAAAACTAACAGTCTCTGGGTTTCTCCCTAAACCAGGGCCAATCAACACAGAACCTTGCTTCTCAGAAACTAAGGAGGTAACATCCTTTAAATGATTCGAGGAGAAATAGGAGTCAGTAGAATCCCCAACCGGTTTTTTGATAATCTGAACAAGGTTCTTCTCATAAATCTCAAGCAAACCTTTTGGGGTGATGAGTACCACGCCTCCAAGCCCGGTCGACCAGGCACTTTTGGTTGCAAGTACTGCGGCTCCGGTTAACCCTTCTGATCCGGCTATTACATATAACACACCACCATCATATTTATGCTTTCTTTGGGGTGATGAAGTACGAAGCCTGTCTACCCATTCAACATCGATAAGGAAGGTATCGGAATTTTTGAACGATGAAGGAAAAGGTAGTTCACAGAAAATAATCTCTCCGCAATACTCATATCCTGAATTCATAAAGAATCCCTGCTTTAATGTTCCAAAGGCAAGCGTATAATCCGCTTTAATTGCCATTCCAAGAACTTTTCCTGAATCTGAACACAAGCCTGTTGGGATATCCATTGCAAAAACCGGAAAATCTTGATCATTTACCCATTCGATAACCTTTTTGTAAGGTGATCTGACTTCCGAATTTAATCCCGTGCCCAGCATCCCATCTATCATGAAGTCGAAAGATGCGTTCATTGGTAGCTCATCCGGAGAGGAATAGAAATGAATATCATGATCGAGCTTTTGAAGGAGCTTCAGGTTTTTGCTGCAATCTTTAGATAAGCCCTCCATCCCCGAAACAAAAAGAACAGAACTTTTGATACCATGCTCTCTAAGTATTCGGGCTACAACCAGCGCATCTCCGGCATTATTTCCTTTCCCACAAATAAAAAGACCATGAGTATCGGTTGTAACTTGTTGAAGGATAAAATCAGCGGCGCGAGTCCCCGCGATTTCCATTAGGGTAAAGCCATCAATTCCAAATTCAGAAATAGTACGCTCATCAAGCTTCCTACTCCCTTTGGCAGTGAACAGCTGATATGAGTGTGGTATCTTCATGAAATTGGTTTAATACGCTTTCGCGAACAAAACTTTTTGCTTCGATGGATTTCCGGTAACCATACATTTACCTGCTTTGCCTTCAGTTAAAGGGATGCAGCGAATCGTTGCCTTGGTTTCATTCTTGATGAGTTCTTCAGTCTCAGCAGTTCCGTCCCAATGGGCGTAAACAAACCCTCCTTTTTCTTCCAGAACAGATTTAAATTCCTCATAAGAATCTACTTCTGAAGTCTTTTCATCCCGGCGCTTTTTAGCCGTTTCAAACAGATCATTTTGAATGGTTCCAAGGAGTTCCTGAACCAGTGTTCCAATTCCCTCTCTGGATTCGAAGCTTTTGTTTTTGGTGTCACGGCGGGCAAGCTCCACATTTCCTTTTTCAACATCACGTGGGCCAACAGCAATTCGAAGAGGTATTCCGGTGGCTTCGTGTTCGGCAAACTTAAAGCCGGGTTTGTAATTGTCGCGATCATCCAATTTCACACGGATTCCTAATTCTTTCAATTCATTGTAGATGGAATCTCCATATTCAAGAACGACAGCCCGTTGTTCGTCATCACGATAAATAGGAACTATTACAACCTGAGTTGGAGCCAGTTTAGGAGGAAGAACTAGGCCCTGATCATCTGAATGAGTCATAATTAATCCACCAATCAATCGGGTTGAAACGCCCCAGCTTGTTGCCCAAACTAGCTTGTGATCGCCATCACTATCCTGGAATTTCACATCAAAGGCTTTGGCAAAATTCTGTCCAAGGAAATGTGAAGTTCCTGCCTGAAGTGCTTTTCCGTCTTGCATTAATGCCTCAATGCAGTAGGTGTCTTCTGCTCCGGCAAAGCGTTCGCTTTCGGTTTTAACTCCGGTAATCACCGGCATTGCCATATAGTCTTCGGCAAACGTACGATATACTTCCAGCATTTGAAGGGTTTCGTCAACCGCTTCCTGTTTGGTGGCATGCGCGGTATGCCCTTCCTGCCAAAGGAATTCCATGGTTCGGAGAAACAACCGTGTTCTCATTTCCCATCGAACCACATTCGCCCATTGATTAATCAGAATCGGGAGGTCACGAAAGGATTGTATCCAGTTTCGATAAGTATCCCAGATAATGGTTTCTGAAGTAGGACGAACAATCAGCTCTTCTTCCAATTTTGATTCAGGATCTACTTCTACACCACCGTCAACGGCCTTTAAGCGACTATGGGTAATCACAGCACATTCTTTGGCAAATCCTTCTACATGTTGAGCTTCTTTGCTCAGAAAAGATTTTGGGATAAAAAGAGGGAAATAGGCATTCTCATGTCCGGTTTCTTTAAACATGCCATCCAGTCCGGCTTGCATGTTTTCCCAAAGCGCCATTCCGTTTGGTCGGATAACCATACATCCCCGGACCGGAGAGTGTTCCGCCAGTTTTGCTTCCTTTACTACATCCAGGTACCACTGCGAATAATCCTGTTCTCTTTTCGTAATCTTTTGTGCCATTATCTGTTGTTAGCTGCGTTCAAATGATAGAATTGAAGGTAACAAACTTAGAAATGAGATTTGGGAGATTTAACTAAAAAATTGTTACGACTAAGCGAGGAAAGCCTTATATTTGATGCTCTTTGAAATTATTGAGCCACAAAAGCATAGAAATACAAAATGGTTGCATTTTGATTTTCGAAATTTGTGGTTTAACAAATTGGCGTGGTAGCTCAGATGGTTAGAGCGCACGACTCATAATCGTGAGGTCGGCGGTTCAATTCCGCCCCACGCTACCAAAGAAATTTAGAGCCCGGTTCAATGAAATGAGCAGGGCTTTTTTTATGTTCTTCATTTTTATTTAGTGTGATATACAGATAACTTTATATAGACTCTTTCCAAAGAAAAAATTTATGCTTAGATATGAATAGAATTATTATCCTTGTCGCCTTAATAGTACTAACAGCACAATCAAGAGAAACGAAAGCTCAAACCTTCCAGCTCGATGAAAATGGAGTTACAATAACATGTGATGGTGCAAGTGTTGGAGTTACTGGCGAAGTAGGAGGGACTATCTATACCGCTGTTGATGATAATTCACTTCGGGATAGTGTGAGTACAGGAGCTGATTTGACAGAGGTTTGTACTAGTTTGGTGACAAACTTGTCTGAATTATTTGAGGGCAATATATCTTTTAATCAGAATATAAGTGTCTGGGATGTAAGTTCGGTAGTAGTAATGAATTCGCTTTTTTCACAAGCAGAGTCTTTTAATCAGGATATTAGTAATTGGGACGTAAGTTCAGTGGAAAATATGGAAGAACTTTTCTTTAGAGCCAATTCTTTTAATCATGACATTAGTAGTTGGGATGTTAGTTCTGTTACAAATATGAGTAGTTTATTTGCGCAAACAAATCTATTCAATCAGGATATTGGCAATTGGGATGTTAGCTCGGTTACAAATATGGAAGGGGTATTTAATGCAGCGCTCGCATTTGATCAGGATATCGGAAGTTGGGATGTTAGTTTAGTTACTGACATGTTTGCAATGTTTTCCGGTGCTTCATCTTTTAATCAAGATATAAGTGCTTGGGACGTAAGCTCAGTGACCAAAATGCAGGCAATGTTTAGTAGAGCGACTAACTTTAATCAAAATATTGGTAATTGGGATGTTGGTTCAGTTGTGAATATGAGGCTAATGTTTCGACAGGCTACTTCTTTCAACCAAGATATTGGAAGTTGGGACGTAAGCGCAGTCACTACTATGCTCAATATGTTTGATGGAGCAACCATTTTTAATCAGGATCTAACAAATTGGTGTGTTGAAAAAATTACTTCTGAGCCAATAGGTTTTTCAACTGAAAGCGCCCTTACAGAAGCTAACAAACCCATTTGGGGTACATGTCCGGAACCTGTATCGAATGAATACAGTGAGAATATTCCAGAGAAATATAAGCTTCTGCAAAACTATCCAAACCCGTTCAATCCAAGTACACAGATTCAATTTGATCTTCCTGAAACAGGTAGAGTAAAGTTTTCTGTTTATAATATGCTTGGTCAGCAAGTAGCGGTTCTTTTGGATGAAGTGAAAACTGCAGGTTCACATTCCATTAATTTTGATGCAGGTGAGCTTACTTCAGGAACTTACATCTATCGCCTAAGTACTCCGGATGGTGTTATTTCCAAACAAATGATGCTAATTAAATAACTAATCAAGGGTATTTTTCCTAGTCGACATTTATGAAGAAACTTATTTTCTTATTCATCGAAGGAGTTCAGCATTTAAATCCACAAAAAAGTATCAACCATCTTGAAAAAATCTGATCAGTTTGAATTAGTAGCGCAGGCGAGACAAGTTTTTGAAGAAGCTTCCAAGAGATATGAAGGGTTGCTTTCCAATCTGGATGAGACAGAATCGGTACGTACTACAAGTCTGGCTATTACTATTTCAGATTCACTTAAAAACCTGAACCGTAAGGTCAATGCATTTCAAGTCGGTAATATCGACCTGAATAAGTTGATGGATGAATTTATTTTTGAAGAAGAAATGATTTCGGGAGAACTGGAGATTCAAACGAATAGTCATGTCCAGTTAAAGCGTTTTGCAAAGCGGTTACTTCAGAGTATTAAAGATTTTATTTCAAAAACAGGTGGAAAGAAAAGAAAGGTCAGGGATGTTGTGGTTAATCAGTACAGCTCTAAGCAGAAATCAAAAGCGATTGCTTATCTGCTTTGGTTTTTTGGTGGGTTTGGGACCTTAGGACTTCATCGGTTTTATCTCGGAAGAATCGGAACTGGAATAGGATGGTTATTTACAGGGGGAGCTTTCTTTCTTGGTGCAGCGTATGATTTATTTGCCTTATCCGGTATGGTAGATGATCAGAATTATATGAACCAGTTAAGAGAAGTGAAGCTGAAGTCGTTGTCGGATAAAAATACTAGCCAATAAAAAAGCCGTCCCCAAATCAATGGTTGACGGCTAATATCATCTACAGACGGCTATTACCCCATTTGCAGTTAAAACATACCTGAATGTCGGCGATTGCTCAATAGATGCTTTTACGTAATTTGACTACGTATTTATACGTAATAGACGTCTCATTTTCTATAATGGTCAATCCTTAACTCGTTTCAGGATCTTATGAGCCGAACTCAAAAGTCTTTCTTTCCACTTTTACCTAGTTAAAAGTGGAGCAAAACCCACCGGCGAGGATTTATTCGGGGCAGCTATTCTCCGCTTCAGGCGAATAATCAAATGTTCTGAGTACAGAACTGATTTTTTGCATCTCTGAAGCTGTGATGAATATCTGCTATTCCTTCATAATTCCTATGCCGGTAATTTTTACTTCAGATTAAATTAAATGCCTTCAAAACTTAGTCCAGAAAAAATGGGCAAGCCCTGAAATTAAAGGGAGTGAGGATCGTAATCGTTCTGATTAACAACGTTTCGTGAAAACGAAATCTTCATTATTTCTGGCGACTTTTGCGCGACTTTTGTGCACTCAAAAGGTGCATGTAAAAACAAAAGAAATATTAAACCAAATGTTTATTCTGAAGAGCGTATCGGACTAAACCGGCCGTGTTTTTCTGCCCAAGTTTTTTGAGGAGGTTAGTACGGTGTTTATCTACGGTTCTGGGGCTAATAAATAACTTTTTCGCAATCTCAGAGCTGGTCATTCCTTCTACTAACAATGACAAAACTTCTTTTTCGCGATGGGTAATCTGTTTTTTGCCTTTTCGCATTCTGGCCAGACGCAGGTACTCACGGGTCATCATTTTTGAAAATTGTTTACCCAGGAAATTCTCGCCATTCGCTACTTTTAAAGCGGCGTCGATCAACTCAATTCGATGTGCGGATTTTAACAGAAGTCCATTCGCACCGGAATCGAGAAAGTCATTCAGAATGGCATCGTTATCAGAGTCTGCCATCATTAATACGTTGGCGTCGGGATATTTTTCTATAATTTTATTAGCCAGCTGAATTCCGCTTATTTCAGGCATTGAAAAAGATAAGACGCACAAATCAGGCTTCACACTTTCATAAGCGGTAAGTACCAACGCACCATTGTCGACTTCACTGCAAATTTCGAAGTCGGCTTCGCGAAGGATGGAGCTTAGTCCATGCCGGAATATTTCGTTGCCGTCTGCAACAATCGTTTTGATTGTCCCCATTTAAGACCTCCCCAGGCTCAATGAGTTGTATCTGATATCTTTAAAAAGGACTGCTAAAGTAGTTAAAAAAATCAGTTTGGCAAAAATTATGTTTGCTTGTGGTAACTCTTTAAGGTCATCCCGGACTTGATCCGGGATCCTAGAGAGGTTTAAAATTAGATTATGAGCTTAGCCTAAGATCAAAGCCTTTACATAAAATCCTGAAACAAGCCTGTGCTGAACTCGATTCAGTATTCAGGATGACGTCAAATGGAAATACATATAAAAACAGACAACCCAGCCTTCACAGTCCAAAGTATAGTTCGCACCCAATTTGTATTTACAAGACTGGTTATAACAATGTCATCTTTGCCTTTGGCTAGTTTAGCGTGGTTTGGCACAGATAAAAGAAAGGTAGAAGTCCAGATCAGGCATACTAAGTAAAAGCCAATCGCATTCAGGCTGAATAACTCATCATTCCACCAGAGAAAACCAGAGGTGATCAGTTCAGTAATCATCACTGGAATTACGATAAAGCTGATTCTTCTGTTATGAAAAGGGTGGAAATTTAAAAAATCAGCTTCATCAACAAAGTGAAAAGCAGGGTAGTGTACCAACTGAATCGTCCAGATTAGCCCGGTAAGGAAAAGAGAAGCCGAAAGATTTATGAGAAAAATGAGGTTTAAGTCCACGGAAGCAAGCGATTCGTTTTCATAATGCGTATTTTCTGCGCCTTTGCAACATAAAATATCACTCCACGATTCATCGAACAACAATGACCTTAAAAAGAACACATACCTGTGGCGAGTTAAAAGCAGAACATATTGGGCAGGAAGTAACCCTTAATGGATGGGTTGGGCCAAGAAGAGACCTGGGCGGACTTATTTTTATTGATCTCCGCGACAGATACGGAGTTACACAAATTGTATTTACTGAAGAAGATGCAAAGTTACATTCCCGAGCCGAAGATTTGAGAGCAGAATATGTAATAGGCATTAAGGGAAAAGTAATTGAGCGTGGTGACGAAAACATCAACCCGAATTTGATTACCGGTGAAATAGAGATCGAGGTAAACGAACTAGTGATTTACTCTGAAGCCGAAACTCCGCCTTTTGAAATCAAAGATGGGATTGCAACCAATGAAGAAGTTCGGTTAAAATATCGATATCTGGATCTGCGTCGTCCGGAAATGCAGCAAAAATTAATGCTGCGTTCAAAAGCGTATCAGGCGATTCGTTCATATTACCATGAGCATGATTTTGCAGAGGTTGAAACTCCCGTATTGATGAAAAGCACTCCTGAAGGAGCACGTGATTATCTGGTTCCGAGTAGGGTAAATGCAGGTAAGTTTTTTGCACTTCCTCAAAGTCCGCAGACCTACAAACAATTATTAATGGTTTCGGGGTACGACCGTTATTTCCAGATTACTAAATGTTTCAGAGATGAGGATTTACGAGCTGACCGCCAGCCGGAATTCACACAGATTGATGTGGAGATGAGCTTTGTAGATGAAGAAGCCGTGTTTTCTCATCATGAAGGATTAATGCAAAGGATTTTCAAGGAAACAATTGGTGAGGACATTGAAGCTCCGTTTCCGAGAATGAGCTATGAAGACGCCATGAATACCTATGGTTCTGATAAACCGGATACTCGTTTTGGTTTGGAATTTGTTGATTTTTCAGAAATTGTAAAGGATGCTGAATTTAAAGTATTCTCAGGCACCGTAGCCAATGGAGGAGGTGTTGTAGGATTTACGATTCCGGGATTAGGAACAATGGGTCGTGGTGAAATAGATCGCTGGACAGATCGCGCAAAGAAAGAGGCGGGAGCTGGTGGATTGATTTACATTAAAATGCTGGAAGATGGTCCGCTTTGTAGTGTTGGAAAGTTCCTTACACCCGAAATTGTAAATGAGATGGTTGAGGCATCAGGAGCAAAAACCGGAGATCTTGTTTTCATGTTGGCCGGACCAAAACCAGAGGTATTGGAGCAACTCGGACATCTTCGTTTAATGATTGGTGAAGCTTTTGATCTGATTGATAAAAAAGCGTTCAATTTGCTTTGGGTAACAGATTTCCCATTGTTGGAATGGGACGAGGAGACTCGAAGATATCATGCGATGCATCACCCGTTCACTTCTCCAAAAGAAGAAGACATGGACAAACTGGATTCCGACCCTGCTTCGGTTAATGCCCGTGCTTATGATTTGGTTCTTAACGGTTCTGAAATTGGTGGGGGTTCAATCCGGATTCACAACAGAGGCGTACAACAAAAAATGTTTGAACTTTTAGGAATCGGAGCAGAAGAGGCGGAAGAGAAATTCGGATTCTTACTTGACGCTTTCAAATACGGAGCGCCTCCACATGGTGGAATAGCACTGGGATTGGATAGGATTGTAATGCTATTAACAGGAGCGGGAAGTTTGCGGGATGTTATTGCGTTCCCAAAAAATCAACGTGCTCAAAGTATGATGGACAACTCTCCGGCGGAAGTAGATATTGAACAATTGAATGAACTTCATATTTCTTTAAAAAGAACGTTGAAGTAGGAACGTTGGTTGATTAGCCTCGGAAACACTAAAACACAAATACGTTTAGTGATTTTGTGCTTTAGTGGCAGATATTAGTTAGCATTATTTATGAAAACAGCAGGTATTGACGGTTGTAAACTAGGTTGGATTCTCATCAGCTTTGATAAGAATGAGGAGAAATACCAGGTTATCGAAACAGAAGAAGATTTAAAAACTGCTTTTGCATTATACGACCGGATCTTTATCGATATGCCTATCGGTCTGGAAGATGAAGAATATACCCGGGAGTGCGATGCATTGTTGAGAAAAGAGCTGGGAGGAGAGTACGCGTCCAGTGTATTTACTCCACCGATCCGTCCTGCGCTTGATGCTCCGAGTTATGTAGAGGCTAATATGATCAGTTTTGAATGGACAGAGAAAAAGCTTTCGCTACAGGCATGGAACATCACCCCAAAAATAAAAATGCTGGACCGGTTGTTAAGAGAGAATGAAGAGCTCAAAGAGAAAGTATTGGAGAGTCACCCTGAACTTTTGTTTCAAAAGCTGAACGATGGGATGATCTTTCAGAAGAAGAACCTGAAAAAAGGAATCAGGCATCGTTTAGGGCTTATAAAAGAAGAAGAACCCATCGCGGATGATTTCTTCCGGGACATAAAAGAAGAATGGCGAAGAAGTGACGTGGGTGAAGATGATATCGTGGATGCAATGGTAATGGCCTATTACGCTAAGAAATCTCAAACCGATGGCATCCGAACTATTCCAACAGAAGTGAGCTACGACTCTGAAGGCCTGCCCAAAGCGATACACTTGGTTTAAACATTGAACAAGGAACGTAGAACATCAAACTTCGAAGTTCATAGTTCTCTGATCGATGCTCAACTGTTCTTATAGTGTTAACAAATCGCTAAGATAGATTCTTTGTATAGTCTCAGGAACGATTTTGGGGTTTAGATTGATTATTTTAGTGCAGTTAAATAATTGTCGTTCAACGAGTAACATTTGGATTGAGCGATAGAACAATCAATTTAAAAGAGGAAAATATGGCTTATTCACTACCTGATCTCCCATATGCTTATGACGCTTTAGAACCACATTTTGACGCGCGTACGATGGAGATTCACCATACGAAACACCATCAGGGATACACTAACAAAGTAAACGCAGCCTTAGAAGGAACCGAATTTGAAGGAAAAGATATAGAAGATGTGCTTTCAAATATTGATGCGCTTCCAGCTGACAAGCAACAAGCTGTAATCAACAACGGTGGTGGATTTGCAAATCACTCTCTATTCTGGAGTGTTCTTTCACCAAAAGGCGGTGGAAGTCCATCAGGTGATCTTGCAGCTGCAATTGATAAAGCGTTTGGCAGCTTTGATGCTTTCAAAGACGAATTCAGCACAGCGGCAGGAACCAGATTCGGCTCAGGCTGGGCTTGGTTAGTGGTTGACAATGGCGATCTTAAAGTAATTTCAACTGCAAACCAAGATAGTCCGATTATGAACGGATTAACTCCAATTCTAGGATTGGATGTTTGGGAGCACGCATATTACCTGAACTATCAAAATCGACGCCCCGATTACGTTTCAGCTTTCTGGAATGTAGTAAACTGGGATGCGGTAGCAGAGAACTACGGTAACGCGTAACTTTTGACCAACGACCTTGGACAGCCGACGAAAGACTTTCTTTCGTCGGTTTTTTTATTATCATTAGTCTTAGGTCAATGGCATTTCGTCTTTAACTGCCTCCCCTAATTTGAGTCAAATTCTCAGTTACGATACAGAGCTTTCCTTCTTTGATAAGGAGGGGATAGAAGGTAGGTCGATTAAGGGCAATTATTTACTTAAATTATTATTGAATTAAACCTGGAGAAAAATTATGCAATTTGGATTTGGAATGGGCCCGGATACTTCGTGGATGAGGGAGGAGCTCACCAAATACGGAGTTGAGGAGCTAAAAACAACGGAAGATGTAGATCGTGCGATGAAAGAATATAAAGGCACGATGCTAATGGCAATTAACTCGGTGTGCGGTTGTGCTGCAGGAAATGCACGTCCTGGATTAGGGATCGCTCTTGAGAATTCTGAGGCGAAACCGGATCACATGGTTACTGTATTTGCAGGTCAGGATAAAGAAGCAACGGCGCATGCCCGTGCGTATTTCAGCGAATTTCCGCCTTCTTCACCTTCATTCGCTTATTTTGTGGATGGAGAAATCAAAGCAATGATTCCCCGTCACAGGATCGAGGGAAGAACCAGTCAGGATGTAGCTGCTGACTTAAAAATGGTATTTGAAGCCTTCGCAAATAAAGAAAGTGAAGCTGAAGAAAAATAAAATTATTCTAAAGTTACTTTAATAAAAACCCGCTACATTCGTGTAGCGGGTTTTTTTATGCTTAAGGGTCCCAATAAATTACAGGACTTTTATGGAACAAATATCAAAGAAGGCTATTATTGTTGAGGATAATCTCATCCTTTCAATTCTCTATGAGAACATGATGAAAGAGATGGTATTTAAAACCGTTGGAGAAATTCGGGATGGAGAAACAGCGGTTAAATTGATCCGAAAGTACGCTCCCGACGTAATAATAATGGATATTATGCTGGAAGGAGATATGGACGGCATTCAGGCAGCTCATCAGATTCGTGATTTTACTACCGTTCCGATTTTATTTATTACCGGAAATTCAGGAAATGAACATGTGGAAAGGGCTAAAAAAGTATCAAATTCAAAATTCCTTGTAAAACCGATTTCAGAACAGAAACTAAAAGATGCCGTTAATGAAATGGTGGATAATCAGGTTGCATGATTATTTGCCAGCTCCAAAGTCTACTTCTTTTCCATCTTTGAATATTCTTAATCCATCCGGGTTTCCTTTATTTCCACCGGGACCAAAAGCTTGTACACCGGTTGCCAGCTCATCTTCCGTTCGGGATTGCCCAACTTCTCTGGGCTGATCTTTAAAGAAAGAATCTACATGAAGCGTTTGTGTTGGGAAGGCGAACTCTACACCAACCTCTTTAGCGAGACGAAGGATCTCTAAAAAGAAATTATGCCGCTGTTGAAGTTCCGTACTCCAGTCAGGCACATCAAAGAATACATAAATAAGCACATCCAAAGAGTGGGCACCAAAAGAATTGAAATGTACTTCGTAAAAATCCTGCCGGAAATGTTTATTCGCTTTGATAATGCCTTTTATGCCCTCTACAAAGGCTTCCATTTGTTCAGGAGAAGTAGAATAGGTCAAGTTGAGAACAGTTCTCAATCTGCGATATTCGCGCATTCCATAGTTGTCGATATCGGTAGTAGCAACCTGGGAGTTTGGAACAGAAACCAAAGAATTATAAAACGTACGAACTCTTGTGGTTCGGAAACCTACTTCTTCAACTACACCTTCCACATTACCTACTTTAATCCAGTCCCCGATTTTAAAGGGGCGGTCTGCAAAAATGGTAATTGATCCGAAGAAGTTAGCGAGCGTATCTTTCGCAGCAAGGGCAACAGCAAGACCTCCAATTCCAAGTCCGGCAATTAAGGAAGCAACATTATATCCGTTATTTTGAAGGATCAGGATTACTCCCATTACTACAATAAAGAAACGCAGTGTTTTGCGGATGAGTGGTACAAGTTGATCATCCAGCTTATTTTCTGTTTTTGAAGTGATGACGCTCAAATACTTTGCAAACACATCAGCCAAATTATAGAATAGCCATACAAATCCTGCAGAAATTGTGATCTCTAGGATGGTGGACAGGTAAAGGTTTACAGTAACCGAAAGCTGGAGGTTTGTATAGCTTACAAGAAAGAATGTCATTAAGAAGATGAAGCCCGCAGGACGTTCAACGCCATCCAATAAATCATCATCCCAGCTAAAACGAGTCTTCTTTGTTATTCTTCTTATATAGTTGTCGAGAATGAATTCAAACACTTTTCTTAGTACAATTCCAAGCAGCAGCCATATAAATACAGCGAGGTATTGCCAGACTTCAACACCTAACCACTCGTGTTTTGTCCATTCGGGGAGTTGATCAAGAAGTGCTTCTACTATCCCTGAAAAAGTGGCTTGGTACAAGTCCGGAATTTGCTGGATGGTAGCGGAAGAGAATACCCATTGATTATTTTGCCTTATCAGATAGACTTCGGGGAGCTCTTCAAATAAAATATACTGATGGAGACCGGAAAGGCTGTCTGTGTGACTAGGATTATTCGGCACATCCTCATACACAACTAATAAGCCTCGTGCATCAAGTATCTTTCTCAGTTCTGTGGCCAGTTCTACTTTTTCATCTTTGGATTCATCAGAAAGCTTAAAAGGTAGAATTACCCGGTCCAGGTTTTGATGCCCTTGTTGCTGCCAGTGCAAGAATGTATGAACGGCTCTTCTAGGGTTAGATAAATATCCATTCTGATCTGAACCTTCTCCAACCTGAAACCCAAATAGTTGAGTCGGTAAGGCGATTAACAAACCCAAAAAAATAATTCTGCACTTTTTCATGAAGTTATACCATCCAAATTCAATTTTGAGTACCAAAGGTAAGGAAAGCGCAGCTAGGAGGAAAAGAGAGTAGCCTAAAATAATAGGTCAATTTAATTCCAGCCTGCTTTCCAAATATGGGATGATATGATCTTCGAGTAAGACAAATACAGGGCGTTTGTAGGTTCTCCTGCGGCTTGCATTGGTAACGGAGGAGGTCATAACAACAACAGCATCAAGTTCCGGGATCATCATGATATATTGGCCGCCATGCCCCCACGCAAAAAGGGTGGTGTATTTTCCTGTACGCTTATTCCACCACTGGTAACCGTAGCCATAAGGATTATAATTGCTGTAGGTATAAGTTTTGAAGGAGTCAATAATCCAATCCATCGAGATAATTTGCTCTCCCTCCCAAACGCCTTTATCAATAAGCATTTGACCAATTTTCAGCATGTCAGATGGTTTCAGCGCAAGATTATTTCCACCCATATAATATCCTTGTGGGTCACGGTCCCAGCCACCAACGGTGACATCAAGAGGAGCAAATAAAAACTTTTCGGCAAAAGCTTTGGTACTCATTCCTGCCGCTTTAGTAATAATTACGGAAAGGAGATGCGAAGTCCCGGTGCTATATACCATCCGGCCATCAATTTGAGAAACAAAATCCTGATCGAGAGCATATTCGACCCAATTATCGCTCATTACCCAGGCTCCGTAATTTCCTGAACTGGTAGAGCGTAACCCGGTTTGCATGCTCAATAGATTGCGAACAGTGATTTGTTCTTTTTTTGGATCGGGGTTTTCTTCAAAATATTCGGGGAAGTAAGTACTGATAGGTTCATCAACAGATGGTATAAACCCTTCTTCGATAGCGATACCAACTAGAAGGCCAATAATACTTTTCGAAGCAGACTTAATATTGAAAGCCCGATTTGGAGAGCGCCCATTAAAGAAAGACTCCCCAAGCAGTTCTCCATGCTGTTGGATAAGCAGGCTTCTTAAAGATGATATCTCATCCGCTTTCTCAAAAATCTCAGAAAGTTCATCTTTCTCTTCTGATAACGGTTGAGCGATTGCAGAAGTTGAAGCAATCAGGAGCGTAATCAAAAGAATAAGGAGTCTATTCTTCTTTAACAGAGTCGGAGTCTTCACCGGAATTTTTATGTCGAAAAGTAACCGGAATACTGCCTTCATAGGGTGTGCCGATGTGATAAAGTTCCCATTCTGAATCATAGTTTAAAATGCGATATCTGAGTAAAGAGACCAAATTTTCGGAACTACCGTTTTCGTCATCCCATTCAAAAGTCTCTACCCGGAAACGAAGATTGCGCTTTTCTCCGTTCACATATACATCAAGATTGGCGACTTTATCTACATTTGGGATCGTAAATTGTACACGTACATTATGCATAGTTGCGTGGGTTTAGTTAAATCTGAGATCTAAACGTCAACAATCGTACCAAAGTTGCAAGGTGCTTGATTTCAAGCGTTAATTGATCATAAAAGCCTGAAAAGTGTTCGGAAATAAACAATAAGTGTTCGTTTTTGGACGGTTTCATTAGCCATTAGCCATTAGCCATTAGTTACACACATTAATAGTTAATGGCTTGAAACTAATAGCTAAATTCACTCACTCTTTAAACTTTTGACAGGATTCATTAGAGCCGCCTTTATTGATTTGTAACTCATCGTTAACCAAGCTATTCCAAGGGCGATTAATCCGGAGATCAGATAAACGAAAAGGTTTACATCAATCTGATAAGCAAAGTTTTGCATCCAGTTTTGCATTAGATACCAGGTAGCCGGCCATGCAATCAGGTTGGCTATCGCGACAAGGAAAATAAATTTTTTTGAGAGTAAAAAAGCAATCTGAAGAACGGATGCTCCCAACACTTTTCGAATGCCAATCTCTTTTGTACGTTGAAGTATGAAGTAACTAATAAGACCATATAATCCAAGGCACGCGATCAGGATGGTTAGAATCGTGAATGCGGTAACCAGTTTGAAAAACCGTTGATCAGCCTGATACATCTCATCCAGGTGTTCATCTAGAAAGCGGAAATGGAAAGGAAAGTCGGGGACTGCTTCCTGCCAGGTTTGTTCTAAGGAGGTAAGGATAGTGTTGGCATTCCCCGGACGAACCCGTACAAATAAATTTTCCATATTGGTGGGGGGGATATACATTACCAAAGGTTGTATTTCCCGGTGTAATGAAGCAAAATTGAAATTCCTTGTTACACCAATAATCTGACCTTCTGTGATTTGATCGACCTGGATGTGTTTACCGATTGGATCATCCCAGCCAAATACTGCAGCCGCAGCCTCATTTAATATAATTCCGCTTGTGGCGTCTGTTGAATAGGATTCATTGAACCCTCGTCCTTTAATAAATTCAATCCCCATGGTTTCAAAATAGCCGAAGTGGGCACCATAGATATTCATAGGATAGCCTTCTTCATCTTCTGCATCCCGAGAGAAGATGGGGACACTCCCGTTATCACCGTCCAGTAACCCACCGCCCATTCCGGCGTTAATCACATTAGGGTTCGATTGAATCTGTTGTCTGATCAAATCATAACGACGAGTAAGTTCTCGTCCATCCATGTGGAGAACTACAATCTGATCTTGTTCAAAACCTAAGTCTCTTTGTTGGATAAATTGAATTTGCTCTCGAATAATAAAACTGCCGGTTATTAAAAGTATGGCAATAGAAAACTGAGCAACAACTAATACTGTTCGAATATCAAAGCTGGATTTCTTGCGGAAGAAATCACCCTTAAGCACTTTTGTTGGCTTGAATGAAGACATAACCAAAGCAGGATATAGGCCTGAAATTATTCCAAGTAATAAACCAATTACCAGAAAAACAGGAACTATAAATCTGAAATCCTCGATATAGATACCGAGTTCCATTCCTAATAGTGATGAGACGAACCTTGAAAATGGTATGACAAAGATAATTGCGAGTATAACGCTTAGAAAAGCCATAAGAATTGATTCTCCAAGAAACTGCCGAACTAAGCCAGATCTTCGTGCGCCTAGAGTCTTGCGAACCCCTACTTCTTTCCCCCGCCGTATAGATTGAGCGGTACTTAGATTCATGAAATTAAAACATGCAATCAGAAGTAAAAAAGCGGCCACAGCCGACATCCCCAAAATATATCCCCGGTTTCCGGTTAACAGGTTCGTGCTGGCATTCTGGAGATCAGAATTGAGATAGACTTCTGAAAGTGGTTGAAGATGGAGAATCCGGTTTTCGCCGACATCACTACCCATATTAGTAACTAAAAAGTCTTTAAATTTGGCTTCTAATTCTTCCGGCTTAGTTCCATCCCGAAGGCGCACATAAGTATAAAATGAGACCCAGCCCCAACTTTCTACTGTAACAGGATACCCGGGAGGAGCGGAGAAAGAGTGAAAGCTGATTATACAATCAAACTTCAGGTGCGTATTCTGCTGAATAGGAGCGAGAACTCCTGTAACAGTTAATGTTGTAATATTATCAAGGGTTAGCGATTTACCGATTGGGTTTTCTTCCCCGAAATATTTTTCGGCCATTTCACTTGTAAGAATCACAGAGTTGATTTCATCAAGTGCTGTATTTGCATTACCCTGTTTCAAAGGGAAATTGAACATTGTGAGAAAAGAAGAGTCGGCATAGGCCACATCATATTCATAAAACTGCATATCCTCATGCTGAATAATATTGCTGTCTACAAAACGAAACCGCACTACCTCCTCAACTTCCGGATAGGTTTCAAGTAAAGCAGGACCCATGGGTGGAGAAGTAGTTGCAAAATGCCGGGCGCCGGGTCGGTTAATCTCCTGGAATGTAAGGCGATAGATTTGATCCGGGTTTTCATGAAAGTTATCAAAAGTGAGTTCCTGCCGAACATAAGAGAAAATTACTATACAACAGATGAGAGCCATAGAAAGCCCAAAAATATTAATAAATGAATTTCCTGAGTCTCGGTAGAGGTTTCGAAAACCAATTTTCATGTAGTTTGGCAACAATGATGGAATCCATGCTTTTTGTTGCCACGGTGGTGTTGCGGTATTCTTTATGGACCTTGTTTTGTAGAACTCAGTGCCAACAGAATTAGCCTCGCCGATCTCATTCAGAGCCTTTAAAAAAGCTTCTTCTATTGATAGACCTTCTTTTTGGAGATGTTCAATTTCATCAAGCAGGTGAGACTCCAATTCTTCAATATCTCCGTCTTCATATCCTGGGTTTTTTCGAAGATTCAGTTTCCATTCTTTAATAGCTTTTTCTAAATCAAACATAATTTACTCCTATTCATCCTTCAAACTATCAACTGGATTAGACCAGGCTACTTTTACGGTTTGATAACTCACTGTTATAATTGCCAACAACATCACCACTATTCCGGCTATGATGTAACTGTTCATTTCGTTATTGATTCGATAGGCATAATTTTGCAACCATTCTTCAGCAAGGAAATAAGTAACAGGTGCAGCGATCAAAAAAGAGATTCCGATTATTATGAGTACTTCTTTGTTGAAGACCAAAAGAAGATCACTCATTGTGGCTCCCAGAATTTTACGGATTCCCATTTCTTTGCTTCGTTTTTCTGCATTAAAAGTAGCCAAGCCAAATAGCCCCAGGCAGGCGATAACAATAGCAATGATGGAAAAGGCAAAGAATACTTTTCGTTGACGAGTATCGCTCTCGTAAAGTTGAGCGAATTGCTCATTCACGAAACGGTACTCAATTGGATAGAGCGGAGAGAAATTGTTCCAGATCTCAGTAATCTGAGGTAGTAACCCGGAAATATTTTCCGTGCTTATCTTAAGAACTATATTTCTATAATCCCGGGTCATTGAAACCACTAAAGGATCTATTTGGTGATGCAGCGAGGCAAAGTGAAAGTCTTCGACTACTCCAATTACTGTTCGGGGAACTTCATCCCGGTAGGCGTTCCCTATTTGCTTACCTACAGCTTCAGAGATAGTCCACCCAAGAAATTCAACTGCTCTTTCATTGATGATAATGGCTGAAGCAGAGTCTGTAGAGTAGGCTTTATCAAAGTCGCGTCCCACTACCATTTCCAAATCAAAAACCTCTGAAAAACTATCATCGATGAATAATGTATTCATCGTTAAAGGGTTTTCATAGCTTTCTACATTAAATGAATATGTATCAAAAAAACCTCCTGGTGAGCCCGACATAACGCTTGCTTCTTCCACGCCTGGAATTCCCTTTAGTTGCTCAAGCATTTGAGGGAGATTGTTTCGAGCTGTAGAATTGTTAACTGATATATCCAGTAGTTGATCAGGTTGAAAACCCAACGATTTATCGGAGATGTAATCCAGCTGCTTATTAACAATCGAAACTCCAATAATTAGCAAGCTCGATATCGCGAACTGAAAGATAATCAGTCCTTTGCGTGTTACTAGCTGGGAAGTGCCAAAGCTGATTTTTTCTTTCAACGCCTTTATTGGTTTAAACGAAGAAAGAAAGATAGCGGGGTATACTCCAGCCAAAAACCCGGTAAGTAGTAAAATCGAGATCGTCATTAGTATGATCTCAGTCGAGAACAGGTTAATTGAAATTGAAGTGCCAATCATCTGTTCAAATGGAGGAAGGAAAAAGTACACGAGAATAAAAGAGATAAATCCAGCAAAAAAGGCCATTAGAAAAGCTTCTGACATAAACTGAGCAAACAGAATTAGTCGTTGTGCTCCTAATGTTTTTCTGACGCCAACCTCCTTGGCACGGCTAACAGAGCGGGCAGTTGCAAGGTTTATGAAATTAACGCCAGCCACCACGATGATCAGGATGGCAATGATTCCGAAAATATAGATTACTTTTTTATCACCATGTTCAACCTGCCAATCGAATGCCAGAAAATTGGAGAAGTAGACCTCATCAAGGGGCATCAGGTTTAGGTCAATACGACGATTCATTTCGGCCATATTATCGCCGAAGTATTTATCCATAAAAGCGGGTAATTGAGGCTCAATATCGGCAAGCTCTACACCTTCACTTAGCAAAGCGTATGTATGTACCTGATTCCAGCCCCACTGATTGTAAAAATTGTAATCACTAAAGGTGATAATGCTCACTGCAAGATCAAAATTAACATGACTTTTAGCACCTTCAGGGACTTCAAAAACCCCTGTTACTTCAAAACTGTCTTCGCCATCAATTATGATATTTTTCCCAATAGGATTCTCAGTACCAAAGTATTTTTGGGCAGTTTCTTTTGATAATACTACCGTATAAGGTTCAACCAGTGCTGTTTCCGGATTGCCCGCAATAAACGGATATGTGAATACCTGGAAGAAATTTTTATCAGCCATATATAAGCGCGACTCCATAAAGTTCTGGTCGTCAATGCTGACTACTCCATCTCCGGGTCCAAGCGTAGCAGCCATTTCAATCATATCTGGAAATTCCGCTTCCAATCCGGCTCTAAAGGGGTTTGAAGTAATTCCGACAAGCTCAGTGCCTTCTGGTCTTTCCATCATGCGGTGCACTTTATATATGCGATCACCTTTCTCATGAAAGGTGTCGTAGCTCAATTCATTTTGGATAAAAAGGTAGATAAAAAGAGCGCTGGTGATCCCAATCACTAGTCCCAGAATGTTTAAAGAGGTATAAAGCTTATTTCTGAGTAGGTTTCTTCTGGATATTTTGATGAAGTTGTTGAGTATACCTAGGTTGATACCTGAGGAGTTGTCCAGATATGGTTTTGTAGTTGAGGTTTTGTAGAACTCAGTAGCTACTTTTTTAACGTCTCCTATTTCTGATGATGCGTTTTGGAAAGCTTCATTTTCTGATGCCCCCGACTCAATCAATTCATCTATGCGATCTCTAAGATGAGATTCTAGTTCTTCAATATCACCGTCTTCGTATTCCCGGTTTTTGCGAAGGCTTTGTTTCCAGTTTTTGATTTTTTTTTCTAAATCGAACATGTTATTCACTTTTTAAACTTTTAACGGGATTCATTTGAGCTGCACGTATTGCTTTTCCACTTACAGTGGCAAGGGCGAGGAAAAGCGCAAGTATTCCGGTAGTAGGAAATATCCACCAGTTTATATCTGTTTTGTAGGCGTAATTTTTAAGCCATTCATTCATAAAAAACCAGGCTGTTGGCGTTGCTATAAGAAACCCGATGCCAACTAATTTCAGAAGGTCAATGCTTACAATACTTACAATTTGAGGGGTAGAAGCTCCCAGTACTTTCCTGATTCCAATTTCCTTAGTTCGCTTAGCCACAGTAAAAGATGCGAGACCAAATAAACCTAATATGCCAATGAATATGGCCAAACCTGCAAATGAGCCGAAAACTCTTACAAGTTTATCCTCTGCTTCATATTGGTTTTGTAAGTCATCGGCAAGGAAAGAGTAATCAAGAGGGATGGAAGAAAACTGCTCCCATTTTTCCTGAACATTGGTGATTACCTGAGGAAGGTTGGTTTCAGGATTTACTTTGAGAGTAACATATCTTTGTTGTCTGCGTGGACCAAATAATGCGAGGGAGTAAACTTCAGAATGTAATGATCTATAGTTGAAATCTTTTAGAACTCCTATAATTTGATATTCATTAGAACCTCGTAGTAATTTATGTTGTATTGCTTCTTCAGGAGTCCAACCAAAATCCTTGGCCGCAGCTTCGTTTATAACAACCGCAAACGAATCACTCTCAAAGCTTTCTGAGAAAACTCGGCCCGCAAGAACTTCTAGCTCAAGTGTCTCTATATAATTAAAATTGATGAACGAATAATCCATGTTATGCGCTTCTGAGTTAGGAGAATCAGGTTGCCACATTGAATTAATAAAGAAAGAGCCAGGCACAGAAAACCCTGAGCTCACGCTTTCAACTCCTGAGATTTGTTTAATCTCATTCATAAAGATATTCAGGTCATTGCCCAAAAAATTAGCTTCTTTTACAAGCAAAATATTGTCTGGATTAAACCCCAAACTGGTACTCTTCATATGCTGAATCTGGTTATAAATGATTGCTGTGCCAGCTAGTAGCGCGATAGAAATAGTAAATTGAAATACAATCAGACCTTTGCGTAAGAAACTATTTTCTTCAGATTTGAACGCACTTTTTAAGACTCTTGAAGGTTGAAAATGACTCAGGATCAGAGCCGGATAGCCTCCGGATAATAAACCTGTTAATAAAGTAACCAGGATGATTAACACAATGTTTTCTAGGGAAACAAAATCAGAGATTGCTATAGAGGTTCCTGCAATATTATTAAGAAAGGGAAGCGCGGTATAACTAATTAATAGTGCAAATAAGGCAGCAATTAAAGCAATTAAAGCAGACTCACCTAGAAACTGAAAGGCAATTTGAGTGCGGCTTCCTCCAATCGTTTTTCGCAAACCTACCTCTCTTGCCCTTTCCATAGATCTGGCTGTGGCAAGATTCATGTAATTAATAGAGGCCAATATCAGAATGAAGATGGCTAAACCCGTGAACAAATAGAGATATTGAATATTCCCAACAGACTCTATCTCCACAGAAACTCCCTGACCCAGATGTATATCACTTATGGGTTGAAGGTGGGGAATGAATAAATCTCCCTCCAGTCCAGTGTTAGACCCTATTTGACTGGCAATCAAATTTTTAAGCTCTTCTGTTATACTATCAATTTGCTGATCAGGATGTAGCAATAAGTAAGTCTGATAATTATTTTGACCCCAACTTGTTCTGGAAATATTTAAAGACGCAATAAAATCAAAGTATATATGTGAATTAGAGCGAGGGGTAGCAAGCACACCTGTGACTTCCATTTCTGTATTTCCTATCGAAAGAGTTTTTCCGATGGGATCTTCATCTCCAAAATATTTTGAAGCTGAGTTTTCAGTTATCAAAATAGTATTTGGTTGGTCTAAGTTTGGTGTTCCTTTGAGAACTTCAAAAGAGAAAATGTCAAAAAATCCTTCTTCAGCAAGCAGAAAATCAGGTTCTACAAATTCATGTACACCAAAAGCAACCACAGGGCTTATAACTTGTACACGCACAGCTTTTTGAACCCCGGGAAGGTTTTCAGATGCCGCTACAGCCAATGAAGAAGGGGTGTAGGAAATAGTTCCTTTTAAATCAGGTAAATCAAATTCGCGAAGTACCCGATAGCTTCGGTCCGAATTTTCATGGAACTTATCATAAGAGCTTTCATATTGCACATACATTGCAATTAATAAACAAGCCGCTAATCCAACAGAGAGTCCAAGAACATTGATAATGGAGTAGCTTTTTTTCAGGGTAAAGTTACGCCAGGCTATTTTAACGTAATTGGGCAGGAGAGCCATGACACCGGAAGATTGTTCCCAATGGATTTTTTTTGCTCGTGTTTTGTGGAGTTCAGAAGCAACGGAATCGATATTGCCAATCTCTTCTGAAGCTGTTTCAAAGGCATTTTTTTCGGATATTTCTGCATTTATTAAGTCATCCATTCGATCCCTTAAATGAGATTCCAGCTCTTCGATATCTCCGTCTTCATACCCTCTGTTTTTGCGAAGACTTCGTTTCCATTCTTTAATTGCTTTTTCTAAATCGAACATAATACTTACCTCTAGTCAGTAGCCCATTGCGGAGTTGGACCCCATATTTTAGCGAATACTTCATGGATGCTTAACCACTGCTCCTTCGCTGTTTGAAGTTCTTCTAAACCAATTTCCGTAATGGAATAATATTTCCTTCTTCTCCCTTCATTAGAAACCACCCATTTAGATTGTATGCATCCATCTTTCTGGAGCTTGTGCAGGACCGGGTAGAGCATTCCGTCCGACCACTCGAGCGTGCCGCCGGAAAGGTGTTTCACATCCTGAATGATTTGATAGCCGTAGCTTTCGCCTCGTTTAAGGATTGTTAAAATAAGTGGGCGTGTTGACGCCGCCATAAGTTCTTTTGATAGCATAATGTATACCTTGAGGTTCTATGCATGAGAATACATAGAAGTTCAATGTAAGTCAACACGAAAGAATTTTGGAATGGTTACAACACTTACTGTGAGCGATAGCGACGCTTTCTCAAGTTCGGGATACTAAAATACTGAGATCAATTCTCTCAAATTTCTGGGATAGTAGATATCTTAAATATACTTTTCCGCCCAGGTTCCGAGCACTTTGCCAACGAACTCGCTATCGGTTTTTTCATGAAGCAGATGGTCAGCGGTGTCTAGTGAGATAAAGCTTTTTGGATGCTTGGCAGCAACAAAAATTTTCTGGGCGTTATCAATACCAACCGTATTATCGATAGGAGAGTGGAAGATGATGAGCGCACGATCCAGATTTTTGATATAGTCTTTCATTCTAACTTCTTCCAGATCATCAACAAACTGCTTTTTAATGGTGAAGGGTCGACCCGCAAGTTTGACTTCCGCTTCTCCTTTCTCTTCAATCTCATCCAGGCTCATTTCGAAGTTTTGTTTAACATGCTCTGGTTCAGCAGGAGCAGCAATAGTGGCAACCGCTTTAACGGATTCCATTTGATTAGCGGCCTGGAGTACTGCCGCCCCACCCAATGAGTGCCCAATTAGAATGGAAGGTCCTTCATACTTCTCTGAGAGAAATCTACATGCAGCAACAAGGTCGTCGATATTGGAGGAGAAATTAGTATTGGCGAAATCTCCGGCGCTTTCTCCTAATCCTGTAAAATCAAAGCGTAGTGTTGCAATTCCAACTTCAGCAAGCTGGCGCGTTATGTTACCAACAGCCCTCAAATCTTTGGAGCAGGTAAAACAATGTGCAAAGAGTGCGTAGGCTTTGATGTTTTCTTCTTCAGGAAGATCCAGTTTGGCAGCTAAGGTTTCTCCAAGTGCTCCGGTAAACTCGACTTTTTTTGAAGGCATGTTGTTGGTATAATTGGTTAATCGTTAATCGCTTCTGTATCATAAAGCTATACATTTTTTATGCTTTTGTGATTCCGTTGCAAACACAATAATCATGAATCCATTTCATCTTGCTTTTCCGGTTAAAGACCTTGAAGAAACGCTCACTTTTTATACTGAAATCCTTGGTTGTACTACGGGTCGGACTTCCGATCACTGGATTGATTTTAATATGTGGGGGCATCAGGTGGTTGCACATCTTAGCCCGGATGAAGCCAGGGAATCTTCAAAAAATGCAGTAGATGGGCACGGAGTTCCCGTTCGGCATTTCGGGGTAATTCTGGAAATAGATGAATGGGAAATACTTGCCGAAAAAGTAAAGTCTGCTGGAATTCAGTTTGTGATAGAACCCTATATCCGTTTTAAAGGCGAGTCCGGCGAACAAGCCACCATGTTCTTCCTCGACCCAAGTGGAAATGCTCTCGAATTCAAAGCCTTTGGGGATAAAAATCAGATTTTTGCTAAGTAAGCCGCTTCGCGGAATTATAAATGAAAAATTATGAATTTTGAGATGGGGAGAAGTAGCTTGAAATTTATTAAGCACTTTGCGATTTCAAATAGTTTCAACTTGTCTCTTTTCAAAAGGACATAACCAATCTCACCTTTAGGGGAGTACGCCGAAGGCGGGAGGGGTGTTGGTGTGGCAACTAATTTATGAATCGAATGACACCCTCTGTCTTCATTCGCTTTCGCTCATGACTCCACCTTACTGAATCAAGTTCAGTACAGGCTTCTCAAGAGAGGACTTTTTGAGGCATTAATAAAATTCTTTTGTAAGGAATAGAGTTTTGTTTGGTCTAACAGGTATGGCTAGAAATGAAATCATACCGTATAACCCCAGACTTAGAAAGTTTGCAAAGGAACTCAGGCAGAATTCTACATTAGGTGAAATTCTACTTTGGAAAGAAATCAGCAGAAGAAAGTTAGAAGTTCAGTTTCATCGGCAGGTTCCAGTTCATGAGTATATCATCGATTTCTATTGTCATGAATTGAAGCTAGCCATCGAGGTAGATGGGGGTTCGCATGATAACCCAATCCAAAAAGAGAAAGATTTGATTCAGGATTATAACCTTGAGCAGCTTGGAATTACTGTCATCAGAATCAGCGATTGGGATGTAAAGAGGAATATGAGCTCGGTGGTTAGTTTCATTGAACGCAGAGTTAAAACAAAGTTAGAATCATAAGATCCTGAATCAAGTTCAGGATGACGAACAAATAGTCCTCCCTTTAGGGAAGTATACCGAAGGGACGGAGGGTGTTAGTGTTCGGTAACTAACTTCATGCCAAGCCAATCTCAAACTATTAAATAATTCTCATGTAAGGAATTCTACTTTCGCTACTCTTATAGATATGTCAGAGACAAAACACATATTAAAGAGTACAGAAAAGAAGAGGAATTCCATGTTAGGAGAGATATTACTTTGGAAAGCATTGAGTGGAGGGAAGCTGGGAACAAACTTTCAGCGAAAAGTTTCTATTCAGGATTTTATAATCGGTTTTTATAGCGAAGAGCTTAAAATGGCAATAGAAGTCGATAAAAACTCAGAGTATGATCCCGTTCAAAAAGAAATAGATCAGCTTCGGGATAATCGATTACATGAGTTAGGAATAACTGTACTTAGGATTGAAGATCAGGAAATAAAACGAAGTCTTAATTCAGTACTTCGTTTTCTGGAACACAAAATTCAGTATGTCCAGCAAGGGAATAAAGTAGCTTAGCTTAATTCTGATTCCACAGCTTCAATTCTATTGGAATAATCTTCCCATTGGTACATCAGGTCAGTCAGGGACTTTTTGAGTTCTTCATACTCCAGCGTGACTTCCTTAACTTTCTCATTGTCATCATAGAAATCAGTTTGAGCCATCAGTTCTTCAATCTCAGCTTTGCGCATCTCCTTGGTTTCTATCTCCTTTTCGACTTTCTCAAGTTTCAGTTTGATAGGCCGTACCTTCTTATTCAAAGCATTCCGTCGCTCGGCCTCGAGGCGCCGTTCTTCTTTTCGAGAGAGGTTTGATGATGACGACACCTCGTTTTTTATCTTTTGTCCTTCTTCAACCTGCTCTGCTTCCTCTTTCTTTTTATCCAGAAAATAACTCACATTCCCCAAATAAGTACGGATTCGTCCGGGTTGGATTTCGAGTACTTTGTTAACGATTGGGTCAAGAAAAGAACGATCGTGAGACACAATCATACAGGTTCCTTCATACTGCTGAATGGCTTGCTGAAGAATATTCTTACTACTCATATCCAGGTGATTGGTAGGCTCATCAAAAATGAGGAAGTTAGCAGGAGAAAGCAGCATCTTTGCCAAAGCTAGTCTTGATTTTTCGCCACCTGAAAGCACTTTCACTTTCTTAAAAACATCATCTCCTGTAAAAAGAAAGCTACCTAAAATGGAGCGTAAACGACTTTCCTTTTCCATGGAACCAGCCTGCATCATTACTTCGAGTGGATCGGCATTGAGATCAAGTTCGTCTGCCTGATGCTGTGCAAAATAGGAGGTGGTTACATTATGCCCTTCTTTTCTAACCCCAGCTTGTATCGGCTCATTACCCGAAAGAATTCGAATCAAGGTTGATTTACCTGCTCCATTAGGACCAACAACCGCAATTTTATCTCCACGATCAATTTCGTAATCAAGTCCTTCGAATACCGTGTTATCACCATAGCGCTTAGTGATGTTCTCCAGCTTCATTACCACTTGTCCACTACGTTCGGGAGGTGGGAATCGAAAAGAGACACTCGCGAACTCATCCCCAACTTCAATACGGTCAATTTTTTCGAGCTGCTTCACACGACTCTGAACCTGACGAGCTTTAGTAGCTTTATATCGGAATCGATCAATAAATTCCTGGGTTTCTTTAATCTGCTTTTCCTGGTTTTTCTGCGCGTTTACTAGAAGTTCACGCTCCTCTTCCCACTTCTTTTCATAGAAAGAATAATTGCCTGCATAATCGCTCATGCTACCTTGTCGGATAGCCAAAGTCCGGGTAGTCAGAATATCCAAAAAGGCCCGATCGTGAGATACTACGATTACGGCTCCATCATAATTTTTTAGGAAGCCTTCAATCCACTGAAGAGATTCAATGTCCAGGTGATTGGTTGGCTCATCCAGCAGGAGGTAAGTCGGTTCTCGTAGCAAAAGTTTGGCGAGAGCGATTCTCATTAACCATCCGCCACTGAATTCAGAAGTCGAGCGATTAAAGTCATCTTCAGAGAACCCAAGTCCCATTAGGACTTTCTCAATTTCAGAGCGGAGTGTATACAATCCGGAGGTCTCCAGCTGAGTTTGAAGCTCTCCGTATTTCTCCATTAATCGTTCATACTCTTTCGAATCATGATCAACTCTGGCCAGTTGCTCCTGAATAGACTTAACCTTCATCTCCAAATCGAACAGCTCTTTGAAGGCCGTTTCAACTTCTTCAATCGCAGTTAATTTGAAATCAGGGTCAACACCATCCTGGGGGAGATAGCCAAGGGTTTCAGAGCCCGCCATTGAAATCTGTCCGGCATCCATTTCCTGAATACCCATAATAATTTTCAACAAGGTAGATTTCCCGGCTCCATTCGGACCTACCAATCCTACACGATCGCCGGGATTAATGATGGTACTGATACCGTCGAGAAGATCTCGGTCGCCAAGAGAAAGAGTTATATTATCGAGCTGAAGCAATATCCTGATGAATAAAGTTAATCAAAGACCTAAAATACCCATAAAATGGAAGCAAATTGAAATATTTAGCTACAATATTCTCTAAAAATTACACCTAATAATGATTATGTTTAGGATATGGTATTACTGATATTTTATTTGACGCTTGCTATCGCAGTGTCGTTTTTGTGCTCCATTCTGGAAGCCGTTCTTTTGTCGATTACTCCTTCTTTTGTAGCACTAAAAGAGCGCAAAGATGTAAAGACGGGGCTACTGCTCCGTAAGCTAAAAGAAGATATAGATCGGCCTTTATCTGCTATTCTTACGTTAAACACCATAGCTCATACAGTTGGAGCTGCCGGAGTTGGGGCTCAGGCCCAGGTAGTGTTTGGCAACTCGTATGTGAGTCTTACATCTGCTATTCTAACCTTGTTGATATTGGTATTTTCTGAGATCATTCCAAAAACATTGGGTGCAAACTATTGGAAAGTAATGGCTGTACCTGCGGCAAGGGCAACAAATTTTTTGATCTGGATTACATATCCTTTTGTGCTGCTTTCAAAAGGAATAACCAAGTGGTTAGGCAATGGGGAAAAAGGACCTACACTAAGTCGGGAAGAGTTTTCTGCTATGGCTGAACAGGGAGTTGAAGAAGGGGTCTTTGAGGAGGGAGAATCCGCGATTTTTAAAAATCTGATCCGGTTTTCTTCCCTCAAGGTAAAAGATATTATGACTCCCCGAATTGTGGTTATAAAATTTCAGGAGGATACAAAGATTGATGAAGCACTAGGCAAAGAACTACATGTTTCCAGGGTTCCGATTTTTGGTAAAAATGAAGAGGATATTACCGGATATATTTTGAAACTGGATCTGTACTCAAACCTGGCGGAAGGAAATGAATCAAAGACTTTGAAGGAGATAAAGCGTGAAGTACTTATCGTGCCCGAAACTATGTCTCTAAAGATGTTATTGGAGAGCTTTCTGGATAAGCAGGAACATATTGCAGCTGTGGTTGATGAATACGGCGGTTTTGCTGGAGTTGTGACCATGGAAGATGTTGTAGAAACGCTTTTGGGAATCGAGATAGTAGACGAAATCGATGCTATCGAAGACATGCAGAAACTTGCCCGCCGCAAATGGAGAGAAAGAGCTAAAAAACTGGGGATTGTGATACCTGATTCTTTAAAAGAGGATGTTTGAATTAGAACAAGCCTGTGTGAATACGCTGAGCAGTTTCTACCAGTTTATTCTGGTTAACCACAAAACTCAAAATCCTTTTTTCTTTGGTGAAGGTAATCATATTTACTTCTTCCGAACCCATCGAATCTAACACCTTATTGGTGAGCTGATCCATTTCTGAAATGGTGCAGCCGATCAAACTAATCAATCCTTTTTGTTGCTCAAATGTAACTGTCCCAACTTCAATCAATTCTTTAGAAAGAGTATCCAGTTTTTCTGAATTGGAAAGCGCAATGGTTACGGATGCTTCTGTGGTGTTTACGGCGTCAACAGGAAGACGCAATTTCTCCAGGGCCGAGAATACTTTCGTTAAGAAGGAGTAACCCATCACCGTTTCATAAGCACTGACTGTAAGCAGTACCATATCCTCCTTGAAGGACATTGCGAGGACTTCTCTGGAGTGATCAGATTCCCGAATAATTCTAGTGCCTGAATTATCCGGTTTAAACATGTTTTTTACAAACACCGGGATATTCCGTTCCTGGGCCGGCTTTAATGTGGATGGATGTAGTACTTTCGCTCCAAAATACGCCATTTCCGTAGCATCGAAGTAGCTAAGCTCCTGGATTGGTTTGGCGTCGTCGATGAATCTTGGGTCGCTGGTGTAAATGCCACTTACATCTGTCCAAATTTCTATTGCCTGAGCATGAAGGGCACCACCAATCAAACTCGCAGAATAATCGGAACCTTCGAAACCAAGTGTGGCAGTGGTTCCGTCGGGAGCTTCACCATAAAACCCGCCAATAATTGGGGTGAAACCACTGTCCAGTATAGTTTCCAGCGAACCTGCTTTTTGATTGATAAGAGCTCGGTTTGGATTCGCATGTCCGTATTCAGCATCTGTTTTAATGATCTTCTTCGCATCAATAAACTGGGTGAGTTGATCCACAGCCAGACCGCACTGTGCCAGTAAGTAAGATGAAATCTGTTCGCCAATTGAAGCAATGGCGTCTTTCATCGGAGGAGTAAGTTCCCCGGCTTTATGAGTATAGGTCAACAGCTTGAAAAGCAGGCCGATTTTCTGATCCAGTTTTTGCTCACAGCTTTCCTCAATTAGGGGTCTTTTTGGATGGGGATTCTTTTTGAGGAACGTATGTAAAATCCCGAGATGCCGAAGCTTGATAGACTCTCCGATTACCAGTGCCTTTTCCAAGTTTCCATCAGCAGCGAGTTGACCCGCTTCAATTAGTTGTCGGGTTGTTCGAGCAGTGGCGGATACTACTACAACGGGATATTCATATTTAGAGATGATATCCAGCACCTGTTTCCAGGTCTGATGATCATTCATCGAAGTGCCGCCAAATTTAAGTACGTGTATATTCATGGATTCTTTTTGAGGGGCTGAAAATAAGGGTTCTTCTATCGGATTTCATTCTTTATTAGAGATAAAGTTCCTGCCAGTAAGAGCGATTCATGAATTACTTTTATTGGCTTAAAAAAGAAATCCTATCTTGTCAGGAAAAATGCAGGTTGCAGTTATTGGCGGAGGAGCTGCCGGATTTTTTAGTGCGATTTCAGCTAAAACTCATCATCCGGAAGCTAAGGTTACAATTTATGAGAAGTCGGGTAAGCTGCTTTCGAAAGTAAAAGTTTCTGGCGGCGGGCGGTGTAATGTTACACATCATTGCTTTAAGATTGGAGACTTGGTGAAGTTCTACCCAAGAGGAGGAAAGTCACTCAGAAAAGCGTTTGGAATTTTTTCGACTACTGACACGATTGATTGGTTTGAAGAGCGAGGAGTGAAGCTAAAATCGGAGGCTGATGGTCGTATGTTTCCAGCAACCGATTCTTCGCAAACCATTATTGATTGCCTGATGAAGGAAACCCAAAAGTTGGGAATCGGGATTAAAACAAAATCAGCAGTTAAGAAACTAGTCAAAGAATCCGATGGGTATTTAATAAGTTTTAAAAATGGGGAAACTAAGTTTGTTGATAAAGTAATAGTGGCTACTGGTGGTACCCCACGAACAGAAGGTTTTAACTGGCTACGGGAATTGGGTCATACGATCGAAGACCCGGTTCCTTCATTGTTCACCTTTAATATGCCGGAAGAAACTATTAAAGAATTGATGGGAGTGGTCGCCGATCCGGTTTCGGTTAAGATTATGGGGACTAAACTTAAAAGCTCGGGACCACTATTAATTACTCATTGGGGAATGAGTGGTCCTGCTATTTTGAAATTATCGGCTTTTGGAGCAAGGATACTTCACGACATGGATTACCAGTTTAAAGCGCTTATCAATTGGACCGGAGAAAAAACCGAAGAGGAAATTCGGCAAATCTTAACTGGGGTAGAACTTCAAAACCCAAAGAAGAGAATCCGGAATGTAAATCCATTTGGCTTAGCCGGGCGGCTGTGGGATTTCCTGCTTACAAAACTTGAGTTGTCCGACGACATGATCTGGGATAACATGGGGAAGAAGAATATCAACCGTCTGGTGCATGTACTGATGAACGATGAATATTCAGTACGTGGTAAAACTACGTTTAAGGAAGAGTTTGTAACTTGTGGAGGAATCAGTTTACAGGATGTAGACATCAAAACCTTGCAGAGCAAGCCAAGCCCCAATCTCTATTTCGCAGGCGAAGTCTTAGATATCGATGGTGTAACCGGAGGCTTCAATTTTCAGAATGCCTGGACAACCGGATTTATTGCGGGGAAGTTGGGGTAGAGACTTTCTAATTGTAGTATAAGATATCAAGAAGTAGATATATTTCGTTTTTAGACTTTAGGAATTCTTTTTGTTCGGTATTAAGCTCATCAATACCTAGAGCAATATTATTTTCATTTTTAGAGTTGTGTGAGCCATAGTTCACAAATTCAATTGCACTAATTCGGGGTTTTAAATTTACTCCAGTGATTACTAAATCAATATAATTTCCGATCTTAATTAAACCAGATTTGATCTCTCCAAGTATATAGAAATTCCCTTTATTAAGCTCTTTAGCAGAGTAGAATTTAAATTTGGCTACAATCATATCATGCCAATCATAACCACAATGGTGACATTGTCTTGCTATTGGAGTTCTAGCTAGTTGATTACATTTTATACAGGTATTCAGAAAAACGAACTCACCTGAATCTTTGATAATTCTGGAAGCTGTATTCAGTTGAAAAGATTCATAACCGTTTTCAAGTAAAGACAACACTTCTGAATTTCTACTTATCCAACCTTGTTGATCAGAAACTTGAAGATAAGATTCTGGATTATCGTAGTTTTCAGATTTATATAAAGTGATGTAATGTTTTAGAGCCTTTTTCTCTTTTTCATTAAATAAGTCTGAATAATAATTAAATATATATTTTGCTTTCTCTCTATCCATAATTCGAATCTATCCCAAATCATCCGAAAATACGGAAGCAATTTTCGGACGGAGGTTATACTGAGTTTTCATTACCTCACCATAGGCTCCACAGCTTCGGATGGCAATGATATCTCCACGTCGAACTTCAGGTATGTCGATGTCTTTGCGGAACGTATCTGAACTTTCGCAAATTGGGCCGACAACATCATACGTTTTTTCAGGAAGCTTGCTGGTTAGGACATCAATCCTGTGCAAAGCTTGATAAAGAGCCGGGCGGATTAGTTCCGTCATGCCTGCATCAACAATTGCGAAATTCTTGGTTCTGCCTTCTTTGGTATACAACACTTTTGTAATCAGGCTCCCTGCCTGACCAATCACAGACCTGCCTAACTCAAAATGTAATTTCTGATGCGATTTCAGTTTGATGTTCTTATCAAAAAGTTCAAAGAAGCCTTTAAAATCAGGGATAGAATTCTCATTAGGGTGGTCGTAATTAATCCCAAATCCGCCCCCAACATTAATCACGCTAAGTTCAAACCCTTTACTTTCAATGTAGTCGTTCAATTGGTTTGCTTTAACACACAACTCTTCAAATGGGGTGAACTTTTGAATTTGGGAACCAATGTGAAAATGAATGCCAATCAATTCCAGATTACTAAGCTCTGATAATTTCTCAAGTACTGCATCCAAATCCTCTTCATTAATCCCGAATTTATTTTCATTCAAACCGGTGGTAATGTAATGATGGGTATCGGCATCTACATTTGGGTTGAGTCGAAGAGCAATCCGGGCATTCTTTCCGGTTTTTCCGGCTAATGCGTCAATTACTTCCAGTTCCTGAGGACTTTCACAATTAAAGCAAAAAATATCTTTCTCCAGCGCGATCATAATTTCGTCATCACTTTTACCTACCCCGGCAAATGCTATCTGAGAAGAAGAGAAGCCTGCTTCTAAGGCGCGTTCAATTTCACCCCCACTTACACAATCAGCGCCAAGTCCTGCCTCTTTGGCGATCTCAAGCACCTGAAGCTGATAATTCGCTTTAAGCGCATAGTGAATGTGATAACCGCGGTCAATTCCGTGGATTTTAATTTCTAAAAGAGTGGCTTTAAGAACATCCAGATCGTAGTAATAAAAAGGAGTTTTTAATCCTCTGAATGAGTCTACAACTTGATTTGGGAACATACTGTACTAGGGTGTTTCTTCGGTGGTTTGAGTTGGTGTGAGCTCTTCTTTATTTGAAATTGTGAGCGCGATTATGGTGTCTCCCGGTTGAGGAGACGGGGGATTGTCAACCGAGAACGGTGTAACGGTTTCCCCGTCAGAACTTAGCACAAAAATTGGAATTGAGTCCGTTCCATATAAATTCTGGTATTGTTTGAAAGAGAATTCTTCGGTGATTGGGGTATTAGTTACAACCACATCAGAATCCACAAAAGTAGAAATAGCCTCGAAATTCATATCATTGGAGAACAAAGTACGCCCCCCTAAAAACTCACTCGTTTCATTTTGCCGTCGTTTTGAAGTTGCTGAAGCAGGCAATTGAAATACATTGGACGTTCCAAAAAACTCAGCGAAACGAATAGCAGCTAGAGAATTAACCTCATCATTAGGTGTGAATGCTATCAAGTGACCGATACCATCCAGGCTGATCTCATCCAAGGCATACTCAGATAGGATATTCCCGTAGTATGTTTGCAGTCCGGATTTTCTGGCTTTAGAGATGTTCTCCCAGTTGGAATCAGCCACAATTACTTTCAGTCCTACCTCTTTTAAAGTTGAAGCAATCATGCGCGACCATTCATGGGCTCCCAGAAATAAAACCCCATGTGGTTGAGGCTTTGCCACCCCAAGTAAACGAGCGACTGGAATGGCAGAAAGTCCATAGATGGTAACCGTAGCAATAATCACGATAAAGGTATACGGTACCAGTGTTTCAGCAATAGCATAGCCTTCTTCTTCTAACCTAAGCGCAAAAATAGCAGAAATGGCGGCCGCTACAATTCCTCTCGGTGCCATCCATGAAAGAAATGCTTTTTCTCTTACATTCAATTTAGATTTCATGGTGGCGATAAAAATGGATGCAGGTCGTACAACGAAGAAGAGGGCTAATAAAAAGTATAAACTGTTGATGTTAAAGTACTCTAGATGTTCAATTTTCAAACGTGCTGCCAAAAGGATAAAAAGAGTAGAAATTAACAGAACCTGGAGGTTTTCCTTAAACTCGATGATGTGTTTAACACGCACATCTTTCTGGTTAGCAAGAAGAATTCCCATGATGGTAACTGCTAAAAGTCCGGATTCATGTTGAAGTAAATTAGAAGCTGTAAAACAGGCAATCACAATCATGAGCGTAACCGGATTTTGCAGGTAATCAGGAATCCAGTGCTTTTTCATCATAATGTAGATGATACCGGCTCCCAATGCTCCAAAGAACGAGCCATCAATAATAGTGGTCACGATCACAAGCCCCGCTTTCCCTGAAATACTCTCAAATCCACCAGCTATAATGATTTCGAATACAAGAACAGCCATCATCGCACCGATCGGATCGTTAACAATCCCTTCCCATTTAAGCACAGACCCGGCTGTTTCTGTTGGCCGAACCTGTCGGAGCAATGGAATGATGACGGTTGGTCCTGTAACAATCAGAATTGCTCCGAATAAAACAGAAATCTCAATACCAAGATCCAGAAAGTAATAAGCTGCTACTGCTGCAAGAAACCAGGTTATCGCAATCCCAATAGTGATCAGTTTTATCACAACTCCGCCGATTTTGCGGAATTCCGACATGCTGAGACTAAGACCACCTTCAAATAAAATAATAGCAACTGAAATAGACACAAATGGGCTAAGTAAGTCGCCCATTAAGCGGTCTGGATCGATAAGCCCGGTTACTGGTCCTGCGATAATCCCAAAGCCAAGTAACATCAAAATAGCGGGTAATTTTGTCCTCCAGGCGAGCCATTGTGCTGAGATTCCTAATGCGACAATGGACGCGAGGCCCACAAGAATTTCTTCATTCATTTAAAAGAATTTTGACCGGGAAGTCTTTAAAAATAACAAGTACCAAACATAACACTCTTTTTCATAACATCTAATTGGAACTAAGTAGGCAAGAAAGTGGATTTGTTTAGAAATGCTGGTAAGCTATTGCATTCTCTAAGAAGCATTTAAACCAAATTTATGTATTAACATAGGGTGAACTATGGCTGAGAAGAAAAAGAAGTTATCCAAAAAACTCACATTATTTGATTTATACGCAGTTAGTACGGGTGCGATGTTCAGCTCTGGATTTTTCCTTTTGCCCGGGATAGCTGCCATGGAAACTGGAAATGCAGTTTATTTAGCATATCTGGCGGCGGCTTTTTTAATTCTTCCCTCCATGTTCAGTGTAGCTGAACTTTCAACTGCGATGCCAAAAGCGGGGGGAACGTATTATTTTCTGGATCGAAGTCTGGGACCATTAATTGGAACAATTGGAGGATTGGGTTCCTGGATTGCCCTCGTGTTTAAAAGCTCATTTGCTTTGATTGGTATGGGAGCCTATTTAACGTTGTTCGTAGATCTTCCGATACTCCCTTTGGCATTAGTTCTAACTGTCGCATTTGGCTTATTAAACATTTTTGGAGCCAAAGAAACAGCTCTACTACAACGCATTTTGGTTGCTTCTTTGGTAGTGATTATGGCGTTTTTTGTTATTCAAGGATTAAACTATATGTACATCACCCAAAACCCACTCCCTGAACTTCGGCAGCAGAACTTCTTCACAAATGGAATAAATGGATTCATATCAACGATAGGATTGGTATTCGTTTCTTATGCTGGCCTTACAAAAGCAACAAGTATAGCTGAGGAAGTTCAAAATCCGGATAAGGTAATCCCCTTAGGAATGATGCTTTCCTTATTAACAGCCAGTATTGTATATGTTGTTGGGGTATACATAATGGTAAATGTATTACCTGCCGAGGAGTTGTTTTCCAGTTTAACCCCTGTGGCCGATGCCGGTAAAGTAATTTTAGACTTTCTCCCCGGGAATTCGGGTCTTCTCTTGGTTGTGATCGCAGCAATAGCGGCGTTTGCATCAACAGGAAACGCAGGTATTATGTCCGCATCCAGATACCCGTTAGCAATGAGTAGAGATAACCTCATAAGCTCTAAATTCGGAATTATTGGAAAGTTTAAAACTCCCCATATTTCTGTGTTAGCAACTACGGGAGTAATGCTTTTAGTTCTTTTATTGTTTGATGTTGAAGCCGTAGCTAAACTTGCCAGTGCATTTCAATTATTACTTTTCTTCTTAATCAATCTCTCTGTAATTGTGATGAGGGAAAGCAAAATCGAGGCTTATAAGCCGGGTTATAAATCTCCGCTCTATCCGTGGGTACAGATAGCAGGAATGGTTATTTCTTTATGGCTTGTTGCTGAAATGGGATTGCTGGCTGTAGGGCTTACCGGAACGCTAATCATTATTTGTATTGGATGGTATTTCTATTACTCCCACGGGAAAGTAAAGCGTCAGGGAGCAATCTATCATATTCATGCACGATTAGGACAGATGCGTTATGAAGCGCTCGAGCATGAGTTAATGACGATCATCAATGAGAAAAACCTTAATAGCTCATTAACCTATGAAGAAGTAATTGCACGTTCGATTGTTAATCAGGTAGCAAACAATCAATCCGATTTCGACCGGCTAATATTGAAGTCAACCATTTCTCTTTCTCAGAGATTAAATGTAGATAAAAATGAACTTAGAGAAGGTCTTTTTGATCTTGAAAAGGACTTTACAAAACTAAAGGAAGGGGTTTATTTTAACTTTGTGCGTATGAAAGAGGCCCAGTTTCCGGAAATGGTCGCAATTCAATCGGTTGAAGGGATCACTCTAAATCAGGGGAAAGTACAAGAGACCGCTAATGCATTAATCTTTTTAGTTACACCTTCAGACAGACCATTACTTCATATGAGAATCATTGGACATCTGGCCGAACTTATCGAAGCGGAAGATTTTCTAAATCGCTGGAAGGATGCTCAAAATGAGAAAGAACTTAAACAGGTTCTTTTAAGTGATGAGCGTTTTATTCATGTTCGTCTTCAGGAACACTCAAAAAGTGAGCAATGGATTGGAAATAAAATTATGGAAATAGACCTTCCTGGAGAATGCCTGATCGCAATAATCGAAAGAAATGAAGGTATAATAATCCCAAAAGGGAATACATTGCTAGAGTCAGGGGATGTACTATCCATTCTGGGATACCCTAATGACATAAAAAATCTCAAGGAGCAGCTCGAAGATTAGTACAATTTAGTTAAGTATTTTTTTCGGGTATTAATTTATACTTTAATAACAGTTTAAAACGAACAGGTCATCCTACTCAATATTTCTACATGAGCCACGACAAATTATCTAAAGAACTCGGTCTATCAGATGTTTATGCTATCGCAACCGGAGCAATGTTCAGTTCGGGATTTTTCCTACTTCCCGGGTTAGCTGCGGCCGAAACAGGACCTTCCGTGTTTCTTGCTTATTTGGTTTCAGGGATAATAGTTCTCCCTACTATGTTTAGTGTTGCCGAATTAGCTACAGCAATGCCTAAAGCAGGAGGAACCTACTACATAATTGATCGAAGTCTCGGCCCAATGATTGGAACCATTGGTGGATTTGGTTCGTGGGTGGCATTGGTGTTGAAAAGTGCCTTTGCACTAATCGGGATGGGAGCATACATCGCAATTTTTTATGAAGTTCCGATTATCCCGGTTGCTGTAATCCTAACTATTATATTCGGGATTTTAAATGTAGTAGGGGCTAAGGAAACCACCTTTCTTCAAAAAATACTGGTCGCAGCTTTAGTAACCATCATGTTCTTCTATGTACTACAGGGGCTTTTTGCAGTGTTCTCGCCAGGTCTGATTGAGCAAACCAAAACCCGGTTCACCCCAATGTTTATTGATGGATATTATGGGTTTTTTGCCACCGTTGGGATGGTGTTTGTTTCCTACGCAGGACTTACCAAAGTAGCCAGTATAGCCGAAGAGGTTAAAAACCCCGATAGAAATATTCCTCTTGGGATGTTTCTTGCAATTATCACAGCTGTATTCGTGTATGTGGTAGGAGTTTTTATAATGGTTTCAGTACTTGACCCAAATGAGTTCCGGGAAGATCTGACACCCGTGGCCACTGCAGGAGAAGCATTTCTATACTGGCTTCCCGAACCCACTGGGTTGATTTTAGTAGTAGTGGCAGCAGTAGCAGCTTTTGCATCTACCGGGAATGCAGGAATTATGTCGGCATCCCGATACCCAATGGCTATGGCTCGCGATAAATTAATTAATGAGCGTTTTGCTAATATTGGTAAGCTTGGAACTCCACATTGGTCTGTACTAGCTACCGTTATTATGATGGTGATCATTCTGTTGGCTTTCAACGTAGCAGAAGTAGCTAAACTGGCGAGTGCTTTTCAGTTGTTATTATTCGGATTGTTGAATCTTGCAGTAATTGTAATGCGAGAGAGTAAGATTAAGGAGTATGACCCTGGCTTCAATTCTCCTTTCTATCCTTGGTTGCAAATAGCAGGGATTATTCTTTCCATCATCCTAATTTTTGAAATGGGAGGTTTATCCATTCTCTTCACTATTATAGTGAGCGTTTTTGGAGTGATCTGGTTTAAATATTATGCTTCCGATAAGGTAGATCGGCAGGGAGCGATTTTTCATGTTCATGCCAGGCTTGGAGAGAATAAAGATCAGGGGTTGGAGGTAGAAATGCGGGGCATTCTAAGAGAGAAAGGTCTTAGAAGCGAAGATCAATATGAAGAAATGATTTCAAGGGCAGAAGTCTTAGATATTACCCGAGCCACTAAATATTCAACGGTAGTGGATAAGGTATCGCACCATTTTGCTTCAAAACTAGATAAAACCGATGAGGAGTTAGCACAGATTTTCAGTGATTTTGATGAGGAGCATATTATCCCGATTTCTGAAGGAGTTGCTTTAAACCATGCAAGAATTTCCGGAGATATTCATCCTGAAATGGTACTGGTTCGTATTAAAAAAGGAATCAATACTGCTGATTTAGGACATTTAAAAGCAGAAAAATCCGGTTCGGAAGCTCTCCATGCCATTCTGTTTTTAGTTAGTTCTGAAGATGACACAGGTCAGCATTTAAGAATGCTTGCTCAGATAGCGGAAAAGGTGGGCGTTAAAAATTTTATGGATCGTTGGTTGAACGCCGAAGATGAGGTCGAGCTTCGTGAAATCCTATTACGTGATGAGCGCTTTATTCGATTAGTTTTAAGTGAGGATGATGGTACCAATCAATATGTTGGGAAGATGATCAAAGATTTAAAACTACCGGGACAGAGTTTGATTACTATCATTTATCGAAATGGAGACATCAAAATTCCACATGGAATTACGGTACTTCAAAAGGGAGATGAACTCTCTATCATTGGAGATAAAGAGGATATTAAAACACTCAAAAAGTTGATGGATTGATCAGGCTAACTTGGCAATGATTCCATCAAGAGTAAAAGAATCTTCTTCGCTTTCTTTCATATTTCGAAGCGTGAACTCTCCTTTTTCAAGTTCATTATCACCTACGATAAGAGTATAGTTTGCATTCTCTCGATTGGCGTCCTTCATCTGAGCTCTCATTGAGCGCCCCAAATAATCCATCGTTGCCGAAATCCCATGCTCTCTTAATTTGGGAAGTGTAGTTAATCCCCAGGTACGGGCTGCTCCTCCCAAAGTAACTATATATACATCCACTTCTTTCGGGGGGGCAAGTGCAATGTCAAGTTCTTCACAAGCAATAAAGAGGCGTTCCATACCGGCTGCAAAGCCTACGGCAGGGGTGGGTTGACCACCGATTTCTTCCACCAAAAGATCGTAACGGCCGCCGCCGGCTAAGGCATCCTGTGAACCTAAGTCGGGACTGGTAAGCTCAAATGCGGTGCGTGTGTAATAATCCATTCCACGTACTAAAAGTGGGTCGATCGTAAAATCAATTTCAAGCTTATTTAGGTACTCACAAACCAGCTCAAAGTGGTTGGAAGAATCTTCATTCAGATAATCTCTAATAACGGGGGCATTTTTGATGAACTCCTGATCTTCTGGCTCTTTTGAATCAAGAATACGCATCGGGTTCTTTTCAAATCGTTTTTGCGAAAGTTCACTGAGCTCTTCAAAATTAGGTTTGAGGTAATCTCTCAATACGGATTTATACTTTTCGCGGCTTTCCGGATCACCCACAGAGTTAATCTTCAGATCAAAATTCTTAATCCCGATACGTCTGTAAATCTGCATCATAAAAGCAATGCATTCTACATCAGCAACCGGGTCATCACTACCAATAATCTCAACTCCGAACTGGTGAAACTGTCGTTGCCGACCCTTTTGAGGTCGTTCTGCCCGGAACATGGGTCCGATGTAGTATAGCTTCTGAGACCCTCCTCTTTGATCTAAGTGATGCTCTACAAAAGATCGAACCACCGGGGCAGTGAGCTCTGGTCTTAGTACATAATTACTATCACCTTTAGTGAAGGCAAAAATCTCTTTGGCTACAATATCCGTTAATTGCCCCACACCGCGTTTTATCAACTCAGTCTGCTCCAGAATAGGTGTCCGGATTTCCTCAAAATTAAATTTTGCAGCCTCCTCATGGATAATGTTTTCCAAAGCTCTCCATTTAGGAGATTCATCAGGAAGAATATCAAACATTCCAAGGTGGGTAGTGTAGGTTAGTTTGGGCATTTTTGAATTTCTACTTAAATATGAACAATAAAAAGTGTGAGATATCTAATTTTTGAACTTAGTAACAAAAGATATTAACGTTTCTTTCGCTTCTCTAGAAATATCAAAAAACCAGATAGCAAAGAAGAAAATAGCAGTAATCAAGATACTGCGTATAATAAGATCGAGAATCAGGAAATCTAAGACGGGTATTAAGTAATTAATTCCTAATGAGAAGGCTCCTAGTATGGGAATCCAGAGAGTTTTCCAGGTAAACGGTAAAATTCTAAATTTTATCCAGACAAATACAAGTTTGATCAGATTATAAATAAAGATAGAACTGGCTGTTGCAGTTGCAGCACCAATGAGTCCATACTTGGGAATTAATTGGTAATTTAGCAGAATTGCTGTCACCATAAGAACTATAGAAAAGAGTAGGTCAAATTTATAGTATTTAGAAGATAGTATTATTTGACCATTACACCCGGTAATCATATCAAAAAGATTTGCCAAACCTATGATAATAATTACTATGCTACCAGTGGCATATTCGTCAGGGAGTAGTTTAAAAAGGTTGTGGATATTTGCTACCACACCGATATAGATTAGCAGTCCAAATAGAATCATATTTATAGAAGATTGCCGATAGACGGTAGATACTTCATTCATATCATTTCTGTGGAAAGCGGATGAAATTATTGGGAATGATATTTTTCCAATCGATTTTTTTGGAACAGAGATAACTACACCTACATATAGGGCCACGGCATAAATTCCAGTTTGCTCAAGCCCTTTGAAAATATCGACCATCAAGAGGTCTACATTACCTACTAAAACCATTGTGAAGCCGCCAAAGAAAGAATAAAAACTATATTTAGATATTACCTGGCGAGTGTCCTTATCAAAAGGTGAAATATCAATTTTGGTGGTTACGAGTCTTTTTGAAAATGCGTAGACCAAAAGGATGAGATAGGGAAAGGCATAACTAGCAACAAATAGGATCATGAAGAGATCGAAAGAAATCAGACCAAAATACACCAGCAAAAGGTTAATAATTATAAGTACTCTTATGGCAATTTCTTGCAAAAAAGAGGCGAAAACTGTATTTAAATTAGACTTTATATAAGAATTAAGAAGGCTGAATAATGCAATAGAAGAGATCAAAGGAACGATCAAAAAAAAGTACTTTCGAAGAAGAACTGAATCCGAATAAAGTGAGAGTATATCCTCTTTAAACCAAATAAGAATCAAAGAAATCAATAATAATGAGCCGAAAGCTGGTAAAGTAATTGCCCAAAAAATTCCTCGCACATCCGTAGCTTTTTGTCTTAAAGAAGACGCAAATTTGATAATAGAATTAGGTAGCCCTAGACTTACTACCTGAGAGCAAATGATAGCGATTGCCAGAAGAGAGCGTGTAAGTCCAAATTGAGATGTTTCAAGGATATTAGGAAAAAGAAGAATGGAAGTAATGAATCCAAGAATTATCCCAAAGTAGGAAACGGCTGCATTTTGAAGACTTTGTTTAATTATGATTCCCAAATCAGATTCTATTAAGACCTATACTTAACTACTTTTGCTGGATTACCAACACAAATTGAGTTCTCGGGTACATTTTTTGTAACTACTGAACCAGCTCCAATAACAGCTCCATCTTCAATTTTTACTCCTTTAAGTATAGTTACATTTGCTCCAATCCATACATCATTTCCAATTATTATTGGATCTTTAATGTGGTTTTGTTCTCTTATAAGTTGATCTTTACTTATTCCGTGATCTCTTCCCCAAATTATTGTTTTAGGTCCCACGAGTACGTCATTACCAATTGTTATTTCTCCAAGTAAATGGCAATGAGCATTTAGATAAAAGTTTTTGCCAATTGTTATTATTGGGTCACCTGATAACCGATTGTGTGATTCAATTATAGCGCTACCACGAAACGTTGTCTTACTAATTAGAACACTACTACCGTCAATTAAAACTCCTTGTCTTCTTAGTTTTTGGCGTTTAGCGAATTGGCCTATCTTTTTTGTAATAGATTTAAGCACCTTGAAAGTAGTGTTTTAAGGGTTGCAATTGAATCAAATATAAAGGGCGTTAAGTCATTGATCATAAAAACTGAGAAATAGGTCTTTTTACCATTAAATAAGTTTTTTGCAAAAATTGGGAAGTATTTTTTCCTAAAAAAGAGATTAATAATCTCATGTTTAAAATACACATAGTGTATCGATATATCTTCTGATTTAATCTGATTAGACAGAGGGATCTCATGATTTATTGAATCGAGCCATTGAGAATAAATGAGAGATACTTCACTAAGATGCCCTAGTCGATGCCACATCATTGGCCGTAAATTCACTTCCATTAGTTTAAATTTCCGATCCCTTGTGTCATATTTAAACTCTGGTTCAGCTACTCCAAATACATCCAGTTCTTCCAATAACTTTTTTCCTTGTTTATGAACTTGGTCATTGTACTCATTAATAGCACTTGAAAAAACACCAAACTGATCTGGGTATTGACTTAGTTTTTTCCCACACCATGATCCACAAATAACCCCTTTTCTATTTCTATAGGCAGTATATGCATAGATATTATTGTCCGGCCCAGGGATGAATTCTGAGGCAATAAAAGTGACTCCCTGCTTTAAATAAGGTTTTATTTCGAACCCAAGTTTCTTTAATTTTTCAGCACTGTCAATGTAATGACTTCTGAACAAATCGGAATTAAAATCATCTCTTTTACTCGGTTTCAATAAAATTGGAAGTGTAAAATCAGATAAAATTTCTATTTCTGATAAAGATGAAATCTGAAAGGTTTTTGGGTATGGAATGCCAATTTTATCACAAACCTCATACTGATAGTATTTATCAAGTTGTTTGTGAATTTTAGATTCATTTAATGGCAAAAACGAAAAGCTTTTTACCTCATCATAAACCTTAGCTAGTAACTCAAGATGATTGTCAGCAGTTGGAAAAAAAACAATGTGATCGAACTGTTTTTTTAAAGACAATACCTCATTCAATAAGCTTTCAGGTGTATTTTCAATAATACTAAAACCGCTTATTTTTTTACTTCTGGTTGCCAATGATCTCTGTGTGTCAAATAGCCATATATTTGATACATTACGCTCATGGAGTTCCCGTACTACAGATAGTCCATTAATGTACCCACCTAAGACCAGTGCTACTGTTTTCATTAATTGTTACCACAAATTATTAAATAAATTTAGTAAGTGAATTCTCCTGAAGATAAAGCATCATTTATAATAACCATTAGTGATAGTCATGTTTTAGAAAAAAAATACATCCTGCATATTTTTTTTCATGACTTTCTTAATGTAGAATATTCAATTGATGTATCTGAAACCATTGATGGGTACTATGTCGAGGGAAAAGATGAAAAATTTCTATTGCCAGATATTTTTTTTAAAAAAGTTTTTAAAAAGGATCTAGAAAAAGAGCCTGAAGTACACGAAATAATGTATGGTAGATCTCGTGATGAAAAGCTCCCTGCTTGGTTTACTACAGAAGACCAAGCGAGTTACTTACTGAAGGCGGATATAATCGGGATGGCCTTTTTTTTACTTTCGGGTTATGCGGATATCAAATATAGTAAAAGGGATGATCTTGAAAGAGATATTGGAAACAGCTCTTTTGTAGTAAGGAAATTATTAATTGATCGTCCGATTATTCAAGAATGGTTTTTAGTGCTAGGCGAATTATTACTTCCGAAAAAAGACTTTCAAAATCTTAAGAACCGAAAGTTTAGTTTATCAGTCACTCATGACGTAGATCAACCATATGAATATTTGGCCTATAACTCTCAACGTTTTTTAAAACGGATTGTAGGTGATCTTTTAAGGCGTAGAAGTTTGCAAATAGCTATAACCCGACTTCAAGGGTATATCAATAAACTCAGAAAAAGGTATAAAAGAGATCCATACAATAATTTTCAGGAACTAATTGAACTATTGGAGAAATATGGAGTAAAAAGCTCTTTTTTCTTTGTAGCAAGTGATAATAAACATCCACAGGATGTAAAGTATAAAATAGAGCATCCGGCAATTTCGGAGATCCTGAAATTTGTTAATGAAAAAGGGCATAAGATTGGAATTCATCCAAGTTTTTTCACATTTAGGAATCCTGAAAAACTGAAGGAAGAAATACAACGGCTAAGTAAAGTACTCGGAGATCTCGATATAGATCAAAGTGTAATAAGCTCCAGAAAACATTATTTAAGATGGGATTGGCTACAGACCCCATTAATATTAAGTGAAGCAGGAATTACTGACGACTATACCGTAGGCTATCCGGATAGGACAGGTTTTAGAGTTGGTGTGACATTTCCGTATTCAGCTTTCTGCTGGAATTCAAAAAAAGCACTGCCTTTAAAAATTCATCCACTTTGTGTTATGGAGTGTTCACTTACTCACAAGAGATATATGGGGCTTACCTATAATGAGGCTGAATTAAAAGTGAGTGAGTACGCTGATTTAATAAAAAAAATAGGAGGTGAATACGTAGTTTTATGGCACAACCATGTACTTATTAACAAAGAAGAGTTAAATCTTTTTTCTAAAGTTTTAGATACCGCTTATACACGTTCTGATATTACGTAACCACTACTACCCACCCTATCATTATGTAAAAATGAAGCTGTTAAATAGCTAATTTAACTGCAAATTACGATCACTTAAAAAAAATTATTCCAAAAGTTTAGAAACTTCACGGTCTAATAGTTTCATATTCGTTTCTGAGTTAATTTTTTTTGCTGTTACATCGCTATTTTTCTTATAACGATTAATATTTTCAGCATCCAGTTTTCTTATTCGTTCTGCAAGAGCCTCTGGGGAAAAATCTTCAGCTACTATTCCGATTTCATTTTTTACAACCAGTTTTTTCATTTCTGGAGAAGGTCCGATAGCAACAGCTAGTCTTGCCTGAATGAATTCAAAAATTTTATTAGGCAGAGCATATTTATTATTGAAGCTATTGGGCTCCAGAATATAGATGCCGACATCGTATCTTTTAAGAAACGACACAATTTCTTGCATAGGAACAGGGGGAATAAAGGAGATATTAGGATTATTCTTCGCTTGCTGTTTCAACTCATTAAGATAATGTTGTTTTCTGGCTACCAACATCAAGTCCAGTTTGAAGCGTTCACCAAGAAAACCCATCATTTTGATCATGTTTTCAATTTTCCTTGATGTTATAGCTGCTCCATGATGAATTAATCGTATCGTATCATTTTTTCTGACTAGAGTTGGTTCTATATCAGCATATTCTGAAGCATTAGTCATTACTAGTGGTTTTAACCCAAAGTTTTTTTCGAATTCAAGGGCGATACCTTCACAGACAGTGAACATCAGGGAAATATTCTTGGTAAACTTTTTCAGTAACCATGCATTATAATTGCTGAATAGGATTCTCCATACAAATTTATCTTCATGTTCTTTTGGTGCATATTCGTGGGCATCAAAAACAATCTTAGCAGTTGTATTTTTGGCTATTTTCTGAGCAATGGGTAAGCTTTCTACATCATTGGCCAAAATCAAATCGAAAGTTTGGTTGCCAACACTTTTTAATGCCCCTCTAACAACTACCTGTGTCCAGTAGAATAGTTTGTAAAACCTGAATAGTAAAGCAAAGTATGTTATCAGTAGCCAAAGTCGGTTTCTACTTTTTTTGGCTGGGTAATATTTTACACCTTCAATTTCAGGTGATTTTAAACCGACACATGAAACATCATAAGATTTATTTAACCTTAATAATTGTCTGTTTACTCGTGGATCATTTTTGAGGTCAGTAAATGAGATTACTAAAATTCTCTTCATCGAAAGGGTTTAATAAAATTTAGCTAGTAGCTCTAAAAATAAAGATTGCCAATTTCAGAGTGGTCATTTAGGTGAAGTTTTTTATCCAATAATTGAGGTTAGCAATTCGCCATATAAATTTCGCATTTTTATCATTTCCCTTTTTAAAATCATCAATTTCTCTTGAAATTTTTTTTTGATTTAAAAAATCAAGATGATCAAAATCTATATCGAGAAGAAAATCTAATTTTCCTCTCAACCAGAGTACCTCACCAGGAGTAACAAAGCCTTTTTTGTCTGTTCTCTGATATATTTTTTCAGGCAATCGTTGCTTCATTGCTTCACGTAGAATCCATTTAGTCCACCCGTTTCTGATTTTGACTTCAGTTGGGAGTTTAAAAGAGTACTCTACGAGTCTATGGTCTAGAAAAGGGACACGACTTTCTACTGAAAATGCCATAGAATTTCGATCTTCATAATGGAGTAGCGTTGGTAAACTTGCCGTAGTCATCAATTGATAATGGAGTGCAGAGAACTTAGTAAACCCAGGATTGAACAGTTTATTTTTTGGATTTTTCTGAACGAGCGCCTTAGGAAAGAAATAGTTTTGTTCTATCTGGTATAATTGTTCTTCATTAAACATCAATGATAAGGCAGACTTTGCGACAACGTCTAATAACTTCGAAAGGTTGTACCCCTGTCGTTTTTTTTGTGCACTTAACTCAGTAAATGCTTTTTTCAGATTCAAACTTTTTATGTATTCACTATACATCCGGTAATAAGCATGGGAATACCCACCTAAGAAATCGTCAGCACCTTGCCCACTTAATACTACTTTTATATCCTTGCTCGCAATCAATTTCATTACAAAATATTGTGAAAGAGGAGAAGAGCCTAGGATTGGGAAATCATTGTGGAATGTTGCTTTATAAAATTCTTCACTTACTTCTGACTCAGTAGGAGAAATATAATAAGTTTTAAAAGTATCAGGGTATTTTTGGACGATTTCATTAATAAAGGGGCGTTCATCTACTGATTTATTACCTTGATAGTAGACAGAAAAAGTATTCAAATCTGGTATAAGGCTTTTATCAATTACGCTGGAAACTATACTTGAACTATCAATACCCCCACTTAAAGTAGCGCCCACAGGAACATCACTTCTTACGTGGGCTTTCAATGAGTTATCAAATAAACTCCGGAACTCTGTAACCATTTCATCCACATCATTAACGAGGCTATTTTCAGGTGAAAGGTTCCAATATTTGTTTGTTGTTATTGAATGATCTTTAAACGTTAAATTGTAGCCTGCTTCAAGGCTGCTAACAGAAGAGAAAAATGTTTCATCACGAAAATGGCTCCACCCTAATTGCATAGCTCTATTAACGGTATTCAGATTAAGGTCGTTAGTAAATATTGGAGAATTCTTCAGCGCTTTTACTTCAGATGAGAAGTAAAAGCGTCCATTTATAAAACAATAATAGAATGGTTTTATACCAAACCTATCTCTGGAGCAAAAAAGTTTATTATTCTTGGAATCCCATATAGCAAAAGCCCACATTCCCATAAACTTGTTCACACATTCTTCACCCCATTTTTTGTAAGATTCTAAAACTACTTCAGTATCAGAGTTAGTTTTAAAATGAACATGCTCTTTTTCCAACTCTTTACGTAACTCAATAAAATTATATACTTCGCCATTGAAAACTAATACTAATCCATGCTTAATAAAGGGCTGATTAGCATCTTTGGAAAGGTCTATAATACTTAACCGATTGTGCCCTAAAACAACTTCCTTGATGATATGATGATCTGAAAAATCCGGGCCCCTATGAGATGTGGAAGCCAGCATCTTTTTTATTACATGTTTTTGACTTTCATTAGAGAGTTTTATGTCAATAAATCCGTGAATACCACACATAAATAATCAGATTGTCATTGGGTTAGAAACAGGTTTTATTGAGCAGGTATTAAAGTTAGTACAGTAAATACTTTCAGATTAATTGGATTCAAAAATGGATGTGTTTTAAACAAACTAAGGATAATGTTATGAGTATTTAAAACTCCTTAATTCCACATAGAGAAGCAAGTTTCGTTCCATGAAAAAGCCATAACCTGAAGTGTTATATCTTAAAGTACTCGTTCAATTCTGAGGCAATAGCTTTAGCAGCTTTACCGTCACCATATAGAGGCTTCCAAATTGTAACTGTTTTCGTTTTTACTGCGTTCACAATTTTTTCTTTAGAGGCTCCTGTGATTTGATTCCACCCCCCATGAAGAGTCTCTACCCATTCCGTTTCTTCACGAATAGTTATACACGGTTTTTTCATCCAATACGCTTCTTTTTGAAGTCCCCCCGAATCTGTTAATACTGCCCTGCAATTTTTAAGCAATGTGATCATCTTAAAATAAGAAACAGGTTCAAGCATATAGATATTTCTTGGAACATCTTTTCCTCTCAGCTTTTTGCGGTTTCGGGGATGAACAGGCCATACTACCGGGGCATCTATATTTGAAAAAGCAGTTAGTATTTCGTTCAAATTTTCTTCTGAGTCAGTATTGGAAGGTCGGTGAATAGTAGCTAAATAAAATTCGTTTTCGCCAAATTGAACCAAGTCATTGAGCGAATATTTCCTACTTGAAATTTCAGAAAAAGTTAAAATAGCATCATACATCACATCACCTACATTAAATACATTCTCAGAAATCCCCTCTTTTTCAAGTTGCTGTACTCCTTCGTTAGATGAGCAGAACAATAAAGTAGAGATATGGTCAGTAACAACCCGATTTATTTCTTCAGGCATTTCTCTGTTAAAGCTCCTAAGCCCTGCTTCAATATGAATAACAGGGATATGAAGCTTTGAAGCAACCAATGCTCCAGCTATAGTTGAATTAGTGTCTCCATAAACTATTAAGGCATCAGGCTTACTTTCCAGGTTAAGAATATAACGTTCGATCTTTTCTAACATTAAACCAGTTTGCGCACCATGCAGGCCAGATCCAACTTCGAGGTTAACTGATGGTGAAGGAAGGTTAAGTTCTTCCCAAAAAACAGTGCTCATTTCGTAATCATAATGCTGTCCGGTATGAATTATAGTTTCATTAATTCCAATTTCAGAAAGTGCTTTTGATACGACCGCAGCTTTTACAAATTGAGGACGAGCTCCGACTATAGTTAAAATATTCTTCATCTAAGTATATGATTCGATTTTGGAAATGAAGATATAAATAAACAAAGTGTTTTAGAGGTGAATTATCAGATAAATAATTCATTTTGAAAATGACTATAATTGTAAAAAAAATAGAGCCAATTTATATGGATATTTCAACAGTTTTAGTTCTTGCACCACATCCTGATGATGGTGAATTTTCTTGTGGTGGTGCATTAAAGAGATTGAGCGAAGAGGGGAAAAAGATTTATTATGCTGCTTTTTCTCCATGTAAGAAATCTTTACCGGAAGATGCTGAGAAAGGCTTACTATTTAAAGAACTAAACAAGGCAGTATCACATCTTGGAATTGCAGAGAACCAAGTGATTACCTTTGATTTTCCAGTCCGGGAATTCCCAAAGTATAGGCAGGAGATATTGGAAGAGTTGGTGTCCTTAAAAAAGAAACTTAACCCAGAGTTGGTATTCTTACCCAATTCAAACGATATCCATCAGGATCACAAAACTATTTATGAAGAAGGATTACGGGCGTTTAAGCACATCAAAATTCTAGGATACGAGTTGCCCTGGAACAACCGCCAGTTTAAAAGCGATTTTTTTATAAAGCTGGAGAAGGATCATATTGATGCTAAGATAGCAGCGATTTCAGAATATAAAAGCCAGTCATTTAGAACATACAAAGACAAAGAGTTTTTTTATGGTCTTGCAAAGGTTAGGGGTATACAAGCTAATACAGAATACGCCGAAGCTTTCGAACTCATTAAATGGGTTCTCTAAACTAAGGAGAGCTTTTTCTTTTGTTCTTTAGTAGCCTTTCCAAATATCAAATCCTGAACCGCCCAATTGTGATTGTAAGGAATCATATCATAAAGCTGCTGTTCAAAATCAATAACAACAAAACTGGTTCGGTTTGAATCGATAGCTACCATTAGTTGGTTTTTGCTTAAAGTATTTTGAATCCATTCCATATCCCCAAGTTCTGAAGGTTTTCCTTGGAGGCGTGAAAAATCAAGTATCAGCTTTGTATCTTTTGATTCGATAATGACTTCTCCCGAGGCAGTACTTGTTGCAATATATCCATAATCAGTTTTATGGCCACCATGCGGGTTTTTTAAATCTTCAATTATTGCGGATGCCTTTTTAGTTTTTTTATTGATTTCATAAACTTTTCCTTCATGGAAAAATGTCGCCAATAATAAAAAGTCGCTATTGGGGTGGTAACTAACTGAATTAATAAATGCTGCACGTTTTGCTGTGGGTAGATGGTCTTGTTCAGGATTAGAGACGAGATAATAATTTACTTTCTCTTTTTTAAGATACTTTGCGTCCTCAGTGTTTCGTGTCAGCAAAATTTCTTCATTAGTTTCTGGGTCAGTTGCTTTATTAAACCCGTTTTCCCAAGCCAGCCATTCAAACTCCAGCTCATTGGTTTTATAATTATATTCCTGAATAAGGTCGAAACCCGACGAAGAAATTAGTATAGTGTCAGGTTTATGAGGGCTGAATTCAACAGTATGGATATAAGAGAACCATGGGTCAGTAATTCTGAAATATTCTCCTTCTTCGTCAAAAACATGAACTGTATTCTCAGCAGCAATAGCGAGTTTATTCTTAAAGCTATCTATACCTCTTGGTTCAAAAAGTTGAGCCAAGATAGTTTGATCTGTAATTTCACCAGACTCTATTTGTATAGATACAACTCCTCCTTTGCTTGGTTTGCGCCTCTCAACACTCCCGGTCTTACCGGTCTTATTTGCTCTGGAAGACAAATATCTTTTTCGAATCGCTTGTAAGTCAAAGCTTTTGACAGTTAGTAACAGATCCAGTTTACCATAAAACGAAGCGTCTTTTTGAAAATCTGCTATGTTATGTTTGATAACCTTCATGAAATGGTTTCTTCAAAAAGATCAGCAAGTTTAAAAGTGAGATTTTTTCGGGAGTACATACTATGTTCTTCACCAACTATTTTAATTGGCTCATCTTTATCAAGCCACTTTTTATATGCCCGAAGTAGTTCAGCTTTAATATTTTTTTTATCGGAATAGTCCAGCATGGGTGATCGATTGCAAGTAGCTAGTATTCTTGAGGCATCTCCATCAGTAGGTCCAATAGAAAGCAAGGGAGTTCCAGAAGCAAGATACTCGAAAATTTTACCGGTAATGATCTGCTTGTTTGATGAAGATTCGGGTATTAAAAAAAGTAATGCTTGTGCATCAACCATTCGTTGAACTGCTTCATCATGTGGAACAAAAGGAAGTATTTCAACTAATTGAATAATTCCCATTTTATTTAGAGTATCAGAAACTTCCGAATGAATATTACCTGTAAAAGAAAGACGGAAATTGTCTTTAAGTCCCTCAATCTCGTCCGCTAATTCATAAATTACTTTCCAAAGTGTAGTGCAATTTTGATTTACTTTTAGGTTTCCGATGTAAGAAAGCCGGAAAACATCTTTTTGGCCTGATGGTTTCAGGTTACTAAAATCTTCTTCATCATACCCGTTTTCTATAATCTTTATATGCTGAGCCCTGGATTCAAATTCATCTTTTTGTCCATTCCCCACAACCGTTATTGCATCTGCTGTTTGTATAACTTTGGTCTCAAGTAGGGAGTCTTTTTTGTTTGAATTTTGAGTGCGGGGAAGAAATTTGTTGTAATAGATATTTGTCCATGGATCGCGAAGATCGGCTACCCAAGGAAGTTTAAACTCTTTTTTTAACTTTAATCCTATAAGATGTGCACTATGAGGAGGTCCCGTTGTTACGATTAAATCGATCTGATTCTTTTCTATTAGTTCCTTACCTTTTTCGACTGCAAATTTAACCCATCCTTTTCTCGCGTCTGGGATAAAAAAGTTGGCTCGAATAAACCCGGATATTTTTTTAATGATAGAAGTAGATCCTTTAATATCACCCATTCCAACACTTGTGGTATTTCCACGGTTTGCCTGACCAGTAATTAGATTGAAAAGTCGGAAAGGTTCCAGCGTCTTGGTGCGTTCGACACAGACGTTATCAGGAACATCATTGAGCAAAGTCGGATCTGTATTAGGATAGCTTCCATTTTCAGGGGTGACAACGATGGTATTCCATCCTTTTTCAGGTAGGTATTTTACAAACTTGAGCCAACGTTGAACCCCTGGCCCGCTTGCTGGAGGCCAGTAATAGGCAAAAATTAAAACTGTTTTTGCTTGATCAGTCTTCACTTGTTGTTCTATCTCTGTAAAAAATAATACCAGCGATAAATGCCATAAGAATTTGGCTAATGAGGGAAAACCATGATAGCTTCACACCCAAGGCATAAGATCGAGGTCTGAAGTCCAGTTCCAATGTGTGCTCTCCGGCCGGGATTTGAACCCCCCTAACCAGATAATTGGTTTTATGAATCGGGACTTCTTCTCCATCCAGCAAAGCCACCCAACCTGCCGGATAATAGATTTCGCTGAGAACAAGAAAACCTGGTTTAGATCGGGAGACTTTGAGTGATATTTCTGCTCCTGTATAGCTAGTAACCTCCACAGAGGATAGGGAATCAAGAGAAGTAGTTGCATCGAAATTTTCGACAACAGCTACTTTCGCGAAGTCAATTCTTCCCGGACTTAAATATTCAAATGCTTCCGGGGCTGTTTCAGCAGTAATAGTAGAATCCACAAAAAATGCTTTTGGGAGAACATTATCTAATTCATAAACCACACCGGCTCTCCCATTAAAAGCAGGTGTAAGACCGGGTATATTTAATCCAGCCGAGTATGTGATATATTTAGCATTTAGCATAGCCAATAAATCCAGATTTATACCAAATTGCCCGGAAAAAAGTGGATTGGGGTTATTGATAAATGCTTCCTGAATGATCCCCAGTTTAGCAGCAGTATATCCCCCTAATGTTGGGTAGAAATAAGCGGGAACGGCGGTACTAAATGGCCCTTCTAATAAAGGAAATACTCGATAAGGATAGCTATTGTCTTCTGAATAAATATTCTCTTCAATATAAGCATCGATATCTCTTTTTTGAGACTCAATGTAGTTTATGGGATTAATGTTAGAGGCCACAAAACTTGTTTCTGGCATGTAGCGTTGCCCTACGCCAATCAAATCAACAGCAGCTACTAAGACTAGACCCAACGAGCCTATTGCTATGGAAATTTTATTCGAGATGAGTAAATAGATTAGCCCAACTCCTACAACGGTAAATAAAAATAAGCGAAGCATATCTGAATTCGCTTTTTCTTCTCTTGCCGGCACCAGTCTCGTGTTTACATAATTCCTTGCTTGTGCTACAACCTGGGGATTTTGAGGGTTAACCTGGTTTTGCTGAGCAATCTGAAATGCAATTCGATCAACTTCACCTTCTTTAGTGAAGTTGGAAGAGTTTAGATAAAAGAAGAGTCCAACAATTATCAAAGCTATAACTCCTAATGGCCTGTAAAGAGCGGTTAATTTCGGTGACTTTTCCTGAACATAATCAAGAAGCCACTCCAAACCATAGATGCTAACTATGGTAAAACTAAAAGCAGTAAGTACCAGCCAGGTTTCGGGAGCTCGGAATTTGCTAAAGAATGGAACAAAGTCGAACGCAAAATTATTCAGAAGTCCGAAATTACTTCCCCATGCGAATAAAATCCCGAGAATTCCCGCTGCTAAGAAAAGAAACATTTCCTTTTTTCGAACTTTAAATAGTGAAATCAGCAAAAGAAGAAGTGTTAACACTCCTAAATAATGAGGTCCGCTTGTAGAAGTTTTAGGCCCCCAATAATCAGGGGAAGAGCCTCCAAATAGATTGGGAAGTAGGAGAGTTAATGTTTCGCTTATTCCTTGGGACCATCCAAATGCATAACTTGGATCAAGGGTTTCGGTACCTTTTAATGCGGACCCTCCACGCATACTGTAGGCGGCATATTCTTGCAAGGCAAGTATACGCTCTGCATGTCCCATTGCTCCAATAAAAGTACCTATCAATAGAAAAGCAGTTACAACACTCCAGCTCTTTAGCTGTTTAGTTTTATACGCATTCCAGGTATCGTAAATCCAAAACAGACCGATTAAATAGAAAAAGTAGTAAGTAATTTGAGGGTGTCCTGCACGGATCTCCATCGCCAGTGCAACGGTAAATAAAAGTAATCCATACATCTTTTTGGGGTGTCTGGATAGAATCCAATATCCGGAAATCAACCAGGGAACAAGTGCTAATGCAAAAAACTTGGAGGTGTGACCCGCAATTATGATTACAGGGAAATACGTAGTTAATCCATACATTAAACTACCTAAAAGGGCTGAAAGAGGTCGAAAACCTACTAAAATCAGAAAAAAATACATTCCGGAGAACAGTACCCAGAATTGAAAAGCGGGGTATATTCCCTTGAACAAACCAGCTATTCTATCGAGGTGAGGAACTTCTTTGATTATAGAAATAACAAATGAAGGCATTCCCCCATAAATATTTGAAGCCCATAGCGGTTCTTCCCCATACGTTTCTCTGTATTCAACAACGGATTCAACGGCCCCCCGAAATTGTGTGATATCATGACGCTGTAATTCCTTCCCCCCTAATGTCGTATCAAAAAATAAAATCAGAGGGATTATAAATAGGATTGCCAGCGATATAATATGCTGGCGTGACTTAGGGAGTTTGTAAAAAAAGTCGGAAGTGGAAGTACTGTCTGAATTGGACATGAAAGGAATTATTCAATTACTTTTGGAACCCGGAAATAATCGGAGTCTGCATCCGGGGCATTTTTAAGGGCTTCTTCGTGCGAAATGGTAGGTTTTGCTTCGTCTTTTCTTAAACGACTATCCATTTCTATTACGTGCTCAAGGGGTTCAATCTCAGTGGTATCTAACTCATTGAGCAAATCCATATAGCCGAGAATCTTGTTCATATCCAAGGCCAGATTTTCTACATCTTCTTCGGTAAGTTGTAACCGAGCAAGGTTTGCTACATAACGGATTTCTTTTTCTGATACAGACATAAACTTATTTCTTTTAAATTCCGCCTTAAGGTAAGAAAGAAAGCTCTAAAGGTTAATGAATAGTGCAAGAAAATTTTATTAGCAGGGCTGCCTTTTAATTTTAACCGGTTCTTGGATTTTTCTTTAAGTAAGAATACTATATTAAGTCATGATCAAAAAGAAAGTTACCATATTAAATAGTTCAGGACTTCATGCAAGACCATCTGCTGCATTGGTTAAACTTGCAAGTAAGTTTAAGTCCGACTTTTATATTCACATGTACGGGTATCGGGTAAACGGGAAAAGTATTCTTGGGGTGATGACGCTGGCCGCCGAGCAGGGAGCGGAGCTCGTATTTGAAGTAGATGGACCCGACGAGAAAGAAGCATTAAAAAATATCCTCGAGCTTGTTGAGAACAAGTTTGGAATGCAGGATGAGTAGCTATAATGAGCAGCCGCAAAAGTGGAGAAATATCGATAAAGGGATTACCCGGAAGTGAAGGTATCGCTATTGGTACGATATTGGTGCTGGACAAGAAAAAAAGGAAGGTTCAGCCAAAAAAAATAAAATCAGATGCCATATTGGCTCATCTTAAACGGTATGCTAAGTCGAAAGAGAAGTTCCTTATTGAGCTTGATGAACTTGCTATAAACCTTGATCAAAAAACAGTTGGTATTCTTGAGACTCAAAAGCACATAGCCTCAGATATAGAGATCGAGAAAAGAGTAAATAGCTGTATAGAAATTGAACTTTATTCGGTCGATTATTCTATTTACAAGGTGTTTAATGAATTTATTGAACGCCTGAAAGAAAGTGGCTCTGAGTTATTCCAGCAGAGGATTATAGACATAGAAAACATCCGAGATCGTTTGATTGATTTGTCTTGCGAAGATGAACAAAAGCTGGAGATTGAAAAGGGAGCAATTCTGATTGTTAAGGATATTAGCCCCACAGATTTAGTTGCTTTTTATGAGAAAGGAGTAAAAGGATTAGTTATGGATAAGGGAGGAGTTACTTCCCATGCAGCCATAATAGCTCATTCATTAGATATCCCTTGTTTAGTTAGTTCTAAGATAGCCGTGGACTCCGCATCTGAAGCAAAGAAGGCAATACTAGATGCAAATAAAGGAGAGCTATTTTTAAACCCAACCAAACAAAGGCTGGATGAATACAAAAAAGAAATCCGAAGGCTTAAGCGTGTAAAGAAAGCCCGTGTTGGGCTTCAACAGCCATCACAAACAAAAGATGGTGTAGATTTTCATTTAAGGGCGAATATAGAATTCGTTCAAGAGCTACAGGCTGCTAAAGATTATGGAGCAGAAGGGGTTGGTCTGCTAAGAACGGAAGCACTGCTATATGGTGGAATTGCGCAAAAAAGTGAAGTAGAACAAATTAAGTTTTATGAGAACGTTTTATCTCAAACAGATGGCCCCGTAGTAATACGTTTGTTTGATGTGGGTGGAGATAAACTAAATACCCACACCCCTGATGAGGCAAACCCTTTTTTGGGCTGGCGAGGGATTCGAATGCTACTCGATGAAGATGAAATGTTTGAAGGACAGCTTCGGTCAATTCTAAAGAGTGCCGGAAAGTACCCCGGTCAGGTTAGAATTTTGGTACCAATGATTAGTTTGTTAGAAGAAGTTCATCAGGTGAAAAAAAGAATTACTAAGATTCAGAAAGGTCTAAAAAAAGAAGGTCTCGCAATTGATGAATCGATTCCTTTGGGAATAATGATTGAAGTACCAAGTGCTGCACTATTGGCTGACCATTTTGCAAAAGAGGTAGATTTTTTCAGTATCGGGACCAATGATTTAACCCAATATGCACTAGCTGTTGATCGAGGGAACGAACAAATCTGTACACTGTACCAGCAACATCATCCTTCCGTTTGGAAACTGATTGAGTTAGCAAATAAAGCAGCAAAAGAGAATGAAATTGAAATAAGTATATGTGGAGAACTAGCTGGAGATGAAATTGGAGCGGCCTGTTTAATTGGAATGGGGATTACAGATTTGAGTATGTCACCCTCTAATATTCCAAAAGTCAAAGAAGCACTCGTAAATAGATCATTGGAAGAATTGCAAGCCTTTTCGAAAGCCGTATTTACCTGTTCTACATCAAATGAAATTAAAGCAGTATTTAAAAAAATGGGTTTAGCTAATAATTCTCCAGACTAAGTTTTTTAATTAATTTCTGCGATGACTTTATATGGTTTTTGAGGGAAACGTTTCCATACATAAATAAAAGAATACGATCGGTAAATAAAATTAAATAATTAATTTAATTACCTATCAATAACAAATTTATTTATGGTAATAACATTGTTTTGATTAAATAAAAAAGATATTTTTGGGTGAATTCTAAAAATTAATCTTTTGCTCACATGTTAGAAAAAAAATTCACTCCAAAACGCACAGTATGTAAAGTTACTTTTTCTGTTCCTTCAGAAATAGTAAGTGAAGAAGTGGCTCTTGCCGGAGACTTTAACGACTGGGATACTACCTCTTTAAAGCTGGAAAAAAAGAATGGCTTTTATAAAACAGAAGTTCGCTTAAAGCCAGAAAATGAGTATAAATTTAAATACCTAATCGACGGTGAAGTTTGGGAAAATGATTATAAAGCAGATGCTTATGTTCCCAACGAATTCGGAACAGAAGATTCGTTAGTTACCATCGGAAAATAATTCGCGTTGTTTAATACACAACATTTTGAAGATTCTTTAGCTACGTCCTGGTTGGGGCGTAGCTTTTTCTATTTCCCGGAACTCGATTCTACCAATTCGTATGCAAAAAGGATGAGCAGGATTGAGGCACTTCATGGGGCGTTAATAATTTCTGATGCACAATCAGCCGGACGTGGACAGCACCAGCGCACCTGGCAGTCAGAAGCCGGAGAAAACCTCACGTTCAGCTTGGTGTTTGAACCCTCCAATCAACATCGGCTAACGATTCTTACTTTAGCATGCGCACTTGCTGTGGCAGATGTATGTGGAGAACAAGCAAAGTCTTCGCTCGATCTAAAATGGCCGAATGATGTACTCTTTAAAGGTAAAAAGCTGAGTGGGTTGTTAACAGAGGCCATATTTAATGGAGATTTGTTAGAGCGCGTAGTTATTGGGATCGGGATTAATGTAAATCAGGAAACGTTTACGGAAGACCTCGCTTCTTCTGCAATTTCATTGAGATCCATTACCGCAAAAGAGTATTCACGGGAGCTTTTACTTGCCCGAATTCTTACTAAAATTGAGTTTTATTATCGCCTTTGGGAAAGCAGAGACATCGACCTGATTCGTACTATCAATAAAGCCATGTTGGGTTACGGTAGCTGGACCAAAATTAATGTGAATGGCCGGGATAAAGAGGGTACGTTTAAATTTTTAGGGGTTAATGAAAATGGGGCACTTGTAGTGTTGAATAAGGATCTTGAAGTGGATACTTTTTCTTATGAACAAGTCCGCATCAGAATCGATTGAAAAATCGGTTAAAAGCTCATTAAATCATCTTAAAAGCACATCTCCTTACTTGATTCTTGGAGTAAGTGGCGGACCAGACTCCATGGCCTTACTCTATACACTTTTCAAACTTAATGTGAACGTCTTTGTGATACACATTAATTATAGCATCAGAGGTGAGTCTTCCAATCTTGATCAGGAGTTGGTGGAGGGTATGTCTGCAGAATGGGGTTTTGAATGTTGCTCTGTAAAACTTGACTCAAAGAAAGCTAAAGGAAATTTCCAAAACTGGGCGAGGGAAGAGCGTTACAGAATATTTCGTGAATTGAAGGAAGAGCTTCAGGCTGATACGATTCTTACTGCTCATCATCAAGACGATCAGATAGAGACAATTCTTCAGAGACTGTTTCGCGGAAGTGGTCCACAGACCTGGAAAGGACTTTCCTTATGGGACGGTGAATTATTGAGACCATTACTCACAATCACAAAAAAAGAAGTTCTTAAATATTGTGAAGAGGAGGCTATACCCTTCAGAATTGATGAGAGTAATTTAGAGTCGAAATATGCCAGGAACTTTTTGAGAAATGAATTTTCTGAAAGTATGGACGAGTTTTTTCCTGGATGGAAGGAGAATATCCTTGGGCTCCGGGAAAAGGGAAGGCTTACTGAAGCGGCAGTCAATCACATTTACAAAGAGGTACTCAAAAATTCTGAACTGAATTTGCAGAGGTTTTCTGAATTATCTGAGGAGTTAAAAACATCCATTCTGAAAACATACATAGAAGATCAGGTTTCGGGAATGAAGTTGTCTAAAGGGCTGATTCTTGAGCTTTTGAAGGTTGAATCTTTACAAGCCGGTACATCCGTTGCTATCAATGACCAATATAGCTTGATGAGAGGGCGGGGGATGATCAGTATTCATAACAGTGAGGAATCGGGTATTTTGGAAGTCAGTTTATCAAAAGAAAAGGTTGAAGAAGGGTTTTCTGTGAATAATCTGGCTTTCAATATTTTGGAAACCCGAGAACAAGGCCTTGTTCTTTCGCTTGACTCAGATAAACTGAACTGGCCACTTACGTTGAGAGGATGGAAAAACGGAGATCGTTTTCAGCCATTTGGTATGGATGGTTCACAAAAAATATCTGATCATCTTACTAACAAGAAGATTCCTTCAGTAAAAAAGGAAAAAGCTTTGATATTAAGTGGCGCAGATAGTACTATTTACGCCATAATTTTTCCTCAGGAAGGAAGAACTAAAGAAATTGGTTCAATCTCAGAAACTGCAAAGTGTACCGATACCACAATGAATTTCTTCACTATTAAATTGAAATAAGTAATTATGAGTTTTTATTTACCCGAAAGTGTTAATTGCAATGGTGAGAAGTTCGAAGTGTTTATAAGCAAGGAACAAATTGATGCACGGATTTCACTGCTAGGTAAGCAGCTTGATAAAGATTTTGAAGGAAAGAAGCCGATTTTCATTGGTATTCTGAACGGAGCGTTCATATTTCTCTCGGATATTATGCGCCATGTAACGATTGAATGTGAAGTGGATTTTATGAAGCTGAGCAGTTACGGCGATGAAAAGGTTTCCTCTGGTGAAGTAACTGAGCTTAAAGAAATAGATGCCAAGGTAAAAGGGCGACATATTATTCTTGTGGAAGACATCATCGATACAGGGCTTTCTATGAAATACATGGTAAACCGGATGAAGATGTACGAGCCGGAATCTGTGTCTGTAGTTACTTTATTACACAAAAAAGAAGCAACTAAACACGACGTACAAATCGATTACGTTGGTTTCGAAATTCCCATAAAATTTGTTTTAGGATATGGTTTGGATTATGCACAGGAAGGGCGTAATCTTGCTCAGATTTATGCTCTAAATGAAGTATAGGCTTTAGGTTAACAAGACCGGATTTAATCCGGTAATATTATTAGAATGGCAAGGTTCATAGTACTATTAATCTGTTTGTTGCAGGTCAGTTGGGATGGTTATACCCAGTCATATAAAGAACTAGTTGATTCTGATAGTTTAACTACCAAATTCTGGACTATTGATGATGGTCTGCCTATCAATACGGTAAACCAGGTAGTGCAAGATGATGACGGCTACCTATGGTTTACAACTTACGACGGTATCGTTCGCTTTGATGGAATGGAGTTTGTGACCTTCAACCACTCAAATACACCTCAAATTCCTCATAACAGAGCCACAGAAATTCATAAGCAGGATGGAGTTGGTATTTGGGTTTCGATGGAGCACGAAGGGGTGTTGTTAATTAATGAAGAAGGATTCCAGCATTTTGGAGTAGAACAGGGTTTTTCAAGTTCGGATGTTACCCAAATCCTTGAGGATAAAAATAGGGTAATGTTCTTTGTTACTCATACCGGTCTTTATACTTATAAAGATGAAAGGTTTAGCAAATTCTTTACTGGTAAAGATAACTGGCAAAACCAGATACGGTTCATTTTCGAGGATGTCGATGGTTCAAAGTGGATATCTACTAACAATGGGTTGATACATGCCCTGAACGATGGTTCTTTCAAAGAATATTCAGTATCTGAAGATCAGAAAGAAAATATCTTTTTTACCTCGTTTAGAAATTCAGAGGGTAAGTTATTGGCTGGCTCATCGAATGGTCTGTATATACTTAATAACGATGAGTTAATTTCGCCAAAAGAGTTTAATCTTCTTAAAAATTCAGATGTTTATCGAATTTTCGAATTAGAAGGGACTTCAGTATTAAGTTCTTATCAAGGAATTTATCTTTACCAAAATGGTAGATTATCAAAACCAAAAGATTCGTTCAGGAAGGAAAACGAAGCCTATCATTTATCTATAACCGACTCAGATGGTCAGCTTTGGTTAGTTGGAGATCGTGGGACTCTTAGCATACTTAAAAATGGGAAAATTATTGATAATAATGCATTATCAGCCACGGGGTTAACCTATTTTATCTATGTTTTCGAAGATCGCGAAAAGAATATTTGGGTAACAACTCCACGTGAAGGGATTATTAGAATAAAAAAAGCACTGGTAAGAACCATCGGGCGTGAAGAGGGATTGTCAGAAGATAATATCCTCGGAATGCTCCAGGATTCGAAAGGCAGATATTGGATTGGAACCCGGGGAGGAGGGCTGAATCTAATTGATGGAAATCAGATCAGGCACTTTAAAGAACATCGTGATATAGCTTCAAGTATAGTGCAAAGTATCGCTGAAGACAGCTCCGGGAATATCTGGATTGGAAACTATCAAAAAGGATTAAATCGAATAAATGAAGATGGAATAATTACTCACCATATGCTTGGTGAGTCCTTTAATGTGAATAATATCCATGCATTATACACCGCTAGTAATGGACAACTTTGGATTGGAAGTTATGGAGGTTTGTTCAAATACAGTGAAAAAGAATCAGAGCGAGGTTTATTCACAAAAAACGACGGACTTGCAGGAAACAAAATCCGATATATTGCGGAAGCCCGGAATGGATCTCTTTGGATTGGAACTCTTGATGGAGGTGTAAGTCATTTTGAGGGAAATAGGTTTACAAATTATACCGTGAACGAAGGATTGTCATCCAATAATATCCGGTCAATTTATATCGACAAGGATGATCAGAATGTGATCTGGGTTGGCACAGAGAATAACGGATTAAACAGGATAAAAAATGGCGAGATAACCTCTATTGGGATAATAGATGGTTTGCCAAACTATAACATACATTGGGTTTCAGAGGATGATTCCGGCAGGTTATGGATGTCATCAAATAATGGAATTATAAGGATAGGAAAACACTCGCTAAACGAATATTTAGACGGAGTTTCTTCAAGTTTCAGAATGAGGGTATTTGATAGAAATGAAGGTATGAGAAATCCGGAAGGCAACGGTTCTATTCAGGAAGCAGGTATTAAAGATCATGAAGGGGCATTTTGGTTTGCAACACAGGAAGGGGCTGCCATTTTTAATCAAGAGTTAAATACTAAGAATAATTTTGAACCTAAAGTAGTAATCAAAGAAGTAGCCTCAGTAAATGGAAGCTTTGTTTCAGACACTGTGATATTCCCATCATCAGTAAATGACTTCACTGTTACGGTACATTCAATAACATTTGTTAATCCGGAAGCCATTCGCTTTAGGTATAAACTATTGGAAGATGATGGAGACGAAAAGGAATGGCAGGAAATCGGAACTACAAGGGAAATACCGTTTACTGACATGAAACCCGGTGAATATCAAATAATGGTAGAGGCCACAACTAATGAAGGAAGTTGGTCAGGTCAAACGGCTTCAGTTTATATAGAAATTACTCCTAAATACTATCAAAGGGTATGGTTCTATCTCTTATGTGTTACTGGGTTTTTAGTTTTATTGGTGGGTGGTTGGAGAATCCGGTACCAAAGGTTGGTAACAAAACAGCAAGAGATGGAAGCGGTAATTGCTGAACAAACAAAAGAGCTAAGAAAAGAGAAACTTGAAATTCAGGCTCAAAAAGAAATCATTGAAAAGCAGTCACTAAAACTGGAACAGAGTAATAAAACCAAGGATAAATTCTTTTCTATAATCGCACATGATCTGAGAAATCCTTTTCAGGCACTAATGGGTTATACAGATTACTTGTACACAGATTTTGATAACGTGGATCCGGAAGAACTAAAGGAGAGTATTGGTATTATAAAAGACTCTTCAAAATCGCTCTTGATACTTACCGAAAACTTGTTGAAATGGGCAAACCTTCAAACCGGGAAAATGAAGCCCGAACCTTCAAAATTTGAACTGAGAACATTAATCGCTGAAAATGAAAAGCTTTTTACTCAGTCAGCATCACAGAAAAAAATAACTCTTTCATTTAGTATCAAAGAAGACATCTGGTTATTCGCTGATAAGAATATGATAGACACTATTATTCGTAATCTGATTTCAAATGCAATCAAGTTTACTTTGGAAGGAGGAAAGATCGATATTTTAGCTACTACCAAAGAAAGATATTGCTCTATCATAGTATCGGATACAGGTATCGGAATGAGTACAGAGATACTAAATGGGGTTTTAAGTCTGGATTCAAAAACTACAAGAGAAGGAACTAACGATGAGCAGGGTACAGGATTAGGGTTAGCGCTCTGCAAGGAAATGGCGGAAATGAATCACGGTGACTTAGAAATTGAATCCGAAGAAGGCAAGGGAACCAAGGTAACGGTCAATCTTCCTGCCAATATTAAATGAGCAGAATGTGAGAATAATTGAATCTTCCATTGCTTAGGCTTAGTAAGCACCGTATATTTGTTGCCCTTCGAAAAGGAGAGGTGGCTGAGTGGCTGAAAGCGCTCCCCTGCTAAGGGAGTTTATATGGAAACATGTAACGAGGGTTCGAATCCCTCCCTCTCCGCTCAACTACGCTAAAGCTTCGTTGAGCAGGCTCGATTCGAGTTTGCTTTTTCGAAGCTTTTTCTGTTTTAATAAGTATGTGGTATGTATACTTCTTAAAAAATGAAGAAAAAGATTGGGTTTATACTGGCTCGACTAACGATTTGAGACGAAGAGTTAGCCAGCATAGTCGAGGACAGGTACAATCTACAAAGCACTATATTCCTTTAAAGCTTGAAAGTTATATTGCAGTCCAAACCGAGCAAAAAGCCGGAGAACTAGAGAAGTATTTTAAAACAGGTTCAGGTCACGCTTTTTTAAAGAAAAGAATACTATAGCTAGATTAGTTCCTCCCTCTTTTAATCGACATAGCCTTGGCGAAGTCGATCCGCAAGTTAGTGTAAAGCGAAACCCAGTTTGGTATTTCTGATCTGGGTTTTTTTATTTGCTTTTGCTTTACCATCTTTAGCAAAACTTTCCCCGATGGCAGTATCTATATTAGTATTAATTTTTGGGTTTATACAGCCGCAGGTAATACCTGCTGATTACTACGATACACGAAAAAGGCTTTCCAATAATATTATCTATGATGTATATCAGGACAAGCAAGGATTCATCTGGATTGCTACAGAAAACGGACTGAATAAGTTTGATGGCTATGAATTTGAAGTATTTCACTATAACGCCTCGGATTCCAACTCCATCGCAAGTAATGTAGTTCGTACTATAACCGAGGACAAATATGGCAGAATTTGGATTGGTACGTTTTCCGGTTTAAGCCTCTATAATCCAAAAGAGAAGAAATTCACCAACTTCAGCATTCCACAGAACGGAGATGAAAGCTCATTGGACGTTCAGCATATTCATAAAGCTTCAAATGGCGACTTCTGGATAATGTCTAACGTTGGTATTTCAAGATTTGATGTCGAATCAAAAAAATTTGAACAGTTTTCATTTGATGATGAAATTGTGACGATGGTTATGGATGATGAAGATCAGCTTTGGATAACGACGTACCAGAACAAGCTCTATATATTTGATGTGGATGAGCAGTTATTCAAAGAGAATGGCTTCTTACTTGATAACCCGAATTCAACTGTATTTTTAGATAGGTCCGGATCAAAGATTTTTGGATTTAGTGATGCTGTAAAAGACACAAAGTGGCAGAAACTGAATCCTGTTCCCAAAACATTTAGTACCCTTAAACTACTGGAAGATAAAAGCGGAAAGGTTTGGGTAGGTTCTGATACTAATATTTGGATATATGACAAGCTAAAAAAGAATTATTCCGAAATAGTAATTGAGGGTGCCGATAATTTTCTCTCTAAAAATGTAAAGAGTATTAGTGAAGATAAAGCAGGCGGAATCTGGATCGGTACCTTGAACGGATTATTCTATATAGATCCTCATGAGAAATCATTCTATACCTTACCTGAACCAGGAATGGTAATGGGAATTGAAGCTGCTAATGAATATCTGTTGGTTAACTACTTTGATGAGGGGATTTCTAAATGGAGTACTGACGGTGTTAAACAAACCTTACCTGAAACGAAATGGAGCCTCTATCCTGGTTCTGATCAGATTTGGGATATAGAGACTAAAAATTCATCAGAGTATTTTTTAGCTACTACGGCAGGTCTGATGCAATGGAACTCAAAAACAGGAGACTTACATAAAATACAATTGGTTCTTAAAGAGAATTCAGAGCCCGTAGTTTTTTCCATAAAGAAAATAGGAGAAGAATTCTGGGCTTTAGGGAAGAATACTATCTATAAAATATCTGCAAATAATATAAATGATGGGGGGGCTGCTTTTCATTTGAACAACAAAAATGTAAAGCCGTTGCTTCAGGATATTGTAGTTTTTGAAAGGGATACATTAATAGCATCGGAAGGAAACGGTATTTTCAGTTTAAGTAACGGCTTCGTTGACAAATGGCCGATTATGATTGATGAGGTACCAGAATTAGCTAATTCATCCTTTTGGGATTTATATGTTTCTAAGAATGGAACCTTATGGATGGCAGGTAATTCGGGGCTTTTCGGGTATAAAAAGAGTATGGGTTTAAAAGCATACCCACTTGATGAGTACGAAAACCAGATTGTGTTTAGTGTTAATGAAGATGAGCAAGGAAACCTTTGGCTGGGTACAGATAAAGGTATAGCTAAATTCAATCCAGATACCGAGACGAGTGTTTTTTTTGGTAGTGCTGATGGAATTGAAAGTCAGGAGTTTAACCGCCGCTCAATTGCATACTCTGACAATAAGATTTATATGGGAGGCATGAGTGGTTTAACATGGTTTAATCCTGATCTTATCCAAAGTAACACTACACAACCTGATGTTTGGATAACAAATATCCATGTGATTAGACCGGATTCGAGTACTACCATTCCAGTTGTTCAACAAAACCAGCTGGAACTAAATTGGGAAGAACGCACTCTGGAAATTGATTTCGTTGCGTTGAGCTATTCGAACCCCGGGCAAAATCAATACAAATATAAACTGGAAGGTTATGATCCTGATTGGGTAGATGGTGGTGGAACAAGAAGAGCTCGTTACGTTCAACTTCCTGCAGACAATTATGTATTCAGAGTAATAGCTTCAAATAACGATGGTGTTTGGAATGAAAGGGGGGATTCGTTTCGGATAGTTATACATCCACCTATCTGGCAGACAGTATGGTTCAGACTATTAATTGCAGTTATAATCTTAGGATTAGTAATTGCTATATATCAATTTAGAGTACGGCAGTTACTTGAAATGGAAAGGGTTAAGTTAAGGATTTCGGGAGATCTTCACGATGAAATTGGCAGCGGACTAAGCGGTATTGCTCTTTCGGGAGATATCTTGCAAAGTCATGCTGAAGCTGGCCAGGTAAAACCAGAAATTATCCAACGAATTACAGACAACGCCAGGAATCTTGCTTCCTCTTTAGATGCGATTGTATGGTTAATCGACCCCAACAAAGAACAATTATCAGATCTCATCCAAAAATGCAGGTTGGTTTCTTTAGAAATGCTGGTTAGTCAGGAGGTTTCCTTTCAGGATGAAGTAACTGAGGGGGTACGAGCAAAGAAGCTAGAATCTCAGTTCAGAAGAAATGTACATCTGATTGTGAAAGAGGTGGTTCATAATATTTATAAGCATGCTGAAGCAACATCGGTACGTATTCTCTTCAAAGCCAATGACTCCAGGTTGGATATCATAATCAAAGATGATGGGAAAGGATTTTTAGAAGAGGGAGTAGAACGAGGAAATGGCCTGGCAAATATCAGAAGAAGGGCTCAGGAAATAAAAGCGGAATTGACTGTATTATCAAAACCTGAATCAGGTACCAACATAAGTTTAAAAGTTTGGCTACCGTAATTACGGTATAGCGTAAATGAGACGCCTTTTGTAATTATGGCTAATGAAAAATAATCAGAAACATATCGTTTGGGTGGTAGAGGACGATCCCTTATTTAAGGAATCGATGGAGGAGTTGATTAATCTGAGCGATAAATTACATCTGGAACTTTCGGTTTCTTCTGTAGAGCAAGTGGAAGAGGAAAAACATAAAGTTCACGCACCCGATGTTATTTTACAGGATATTGGATTACCGGGAAAATCCGGGCTTGAAGCACTGGGGTTTTATCGCAATGAGTTTCCGGATGCAAAGGTGATCATACTTACCATTTTTGAAGATGACGAACGGATCTACGAAGCCATTAAACGTGGAGCTTCCGGTTATCTTCTTAAGCGTACCCCGGCTAAACAAATTCTTGATGGAATCGACCAGGTGATTATGGGCGAAGCGAGCATTTCACCCCTGATCGCTAAAAAAATGATGAACATAATGGTTTCCGGAGCTCCGGTAAAAGAATCAAATTTAACAACAAGAGAGAAAGACATCCTGAAACTATTAGTAGATGGTTTTTCAATGGATATGATATCCGGTGAACTTGAAATAAGCACTCATACGGTAGATACCCATATCAAGAATATCTACCGAAAGCTGGAAGTACACAATCGTGCAGAAGTAGTATCAAAAGCGATTAAAGAGCGGCTTATTTAAGTGTACCTACCGTAAATACGGTATGGAAGATTAGAGTAGTAGAAGCTAATGTATCTTAACCTTTCATTTTAATCGTATGTACTATGAAAAACCTGATACAAAGAATCATTTCTGTTTCACTTCTTCTATGTTTAGCATTTATTTATGAATCAACGTTAGCCAGACAGATAAGCATACAGGACAGTCATCCCATAGCAATAGTAAAAACGATAGATGGTGATGAGCCCGAAAGATTTGCCAACCCATCAGAACCAGGAATACCTGCAGGAGACTTAAACGAGGATGGAGTTGAGGATTATATTCAGGTTATTGAATTAGGACGAGATCTTAGAAATCCGGATGCACCGAAAAAATATTTAACCTTAATTCTCACGTACGATGAAAATGGAGAAACAATTAAGGCCGTTTCACTTGATGGCAGATATCTGCCAGTTGGTGATATTAATAAAGATGGACTTATTGATGTTGCAAAGCAGGAAGAAGATGGTTCAATAGAGATAGTAAACTTTAGAGATACACCAAGTGAGTTTTTCTTAGAATTTGATAGATACACTATTCCTGCTTCTGATGTAGGTACATTAGTACTAACTGATGCTTTGTATAACGATTTTAATGAAGATGGCGTTGGTGACGCATTCTTATGTGGTAATGATGATACTTCCTATGAATGTCGTTTAGTACTTGGAATAGATGATCCCAATGTTCAACAAAGCGAACTCATAGGAACTAATCCTCTATTTTTCCCAAAAACAAATTTTACTATACCTCCCCGACTTTACACCCAGACATCTATAGCAGGAACTGGAAACTCTATATACGCATTTGGGTACACAGACAATTTTACTACTCAAAAGTTTTTCGAGTTTGATGTAAATGAAAATGGTGAATTTGAAAAGGTATTAGAGTATGAATGGGAAGGAACATCATCTCAGGGATTATCAGACCGAAGAATTTATATAGCAGATATAGACGATGATGACGAACCGGAAATCATTTCTTCTGACGATAGAAGATTTCCCTTAGCCGGTTTCGTACAAATCTTTTTTAATGATCCTAAATGCGATATTCGCGAAATTGATTTTTCCGGAGATTCCCCTGTAATTCAATCTCCTACCTTGATCAATTCAAATTGTGTAATTGATCGCATGTATCAAGATGCAGATGGAGAGTATCATGCTGGGATTTGGCGAGAAGGGAATTACGGAAGTTGCCCCGCTTCTGACTTTTCAAATGGCTGCTCAAATGCCGAATTTTATAATGATGACCAAACGATTCTGCCTTGTAGTTACGAATCATGCCAACAACCAAATCAGGAATCAGGGGTGTTGCTAAACGGGGTTGCAGATCCGTCAATCAAATCCAGAGGTATACAAAAATGGGTAATCGAAAATTCGGGTACACTTACTCCCCGGCAGCGGGTTCTGATCCCCGAAATTTATAGGATAGCAGAAATTCTCACTGCACTAACCATGTCTGTATTAGGAAACGATGCACCATTACAATTTATAAGAGCAAATTATTTTTCCGGGAGTATCCAATCTGATCATACTTGCGAGATTAAAACTTCAAATTGTGAGTTTAACGGTCCCACAAATTATACCATACGTGTTCAGCCTGAAGGTGTTAACACAGAATCATTAAGAAGTACCGGTTCCAGTATCCGGGAAAACAGATATCATCATTATACGGTATCAGTTGATGAAGAAGAGACAGAACGCATTAACTATCACATAAGCGTTGAAACCAAGTTTGAAGAGTTTGAAGATGACTTAAACGACTTAGAACTCGATAAAATAAGTCCTAATAAAATTTCTTCAGCAAATGATACACTTACATATACAGGGCAATTCAATCTGAGTGAATTGGGAGATTTTGAGCCCGGGTTTAACACATTTTTGGTAAAAAATATTGGAAATATAGATGGTGTACCAGGTGAAGAGATTTTGGTAGGAAGTAATTCGAAGTCTAATGGTGTCGAAATTGTAAATAAAGCCTGGATTTATTTGGGTGAAAATACAACCTATGAATCCCCTGATCTGGTAATAGATTTCGCCAATGATAGTACCATTGATGGCTCAGATTTTCTTAGAGTTGGGCAAGTAGTTGAGCCACTTGGAGACATAAATGGAGATGGTTTCAATGATTTTGCTGTAGGTCTGCCGTTTTATGATCAACGATTCGATGGCGTTTCTTATGGCGCGGTATATATATTTGCAGGAGCAGACTTCTCTCCGGCTAAATTAGCAGACAGTGTCAGTCTCTCCTCGCCAATGCTGGTTTTGAGACCGGGAGCAGAATCTGATTATACACTCGGCTCGTTTGGTTCACAAGTGGCAGGCGGCGACTTTGATGGAGATGGCTTTAATGATATTGCAGTTCTGGCCGATAATGGGTCCAGTTCCCCTGTTTCTCCTACAATAAGAGTTTACAAAGGGGGAGAACAAATGGATAACCAGCCTGACTATTTCTTACATGTTACTAAAGAAGATGTTGGCGGCTTCTCCAGTGATACACTTAATTCCTTTTTTGATGCCGTCATAGATTTTATGCCTAAAGAAGTGGGTAGCAATTATCAAGACTTATACTTTTCCCCGGGCGGGTTTTCTGCCTACCCGGATGCAGTAATATTTAAAGGTGGTTTAGATGAAAATCTTAAACGAAAAGGGATCAACTCTCCAACCACAACTCCATCATTTACCTTGGCTGAAATTGGACCTACTCCAACAGGAAGTGGAGTCTACACAAGAGCAAAGCCAGCTTCCGGAGACTTTAATGGAGATGGATTCTACGATATAGCTGTAGAGAAACAATTTGATGGCAGGGATGGAGCAGTATCAAGTCGATTGCTGATATTCAGCCCTAACTCAGGGATAGAAGTTTCCAACGAAGAAGAAATTGAAAATCCTTTGGATTACCGACTTTCACAAAACTACCCGAATCCATTTAATCCAAGCACAAATATTGAATTCAGGTTGGGTTCATCGTCGGTAGTAACACTAAAGGTATATGATGTATTGGGAAGAGAAGTGGCTACACTCATAGACGGAGCGCAAATGAATGCAGGCTCTCATTATTCCAGATTTGACGCCTCTGCACTGGCTTCAGGGATTTATCTATACCGTTTAGAGGCGGGTTCTTTCATCCAAACCCGTAAAATGATGTTGATTAAGTAAGAGATTTTCAATTACCCGAAGTTGTTACAGATTTGTATCATCCTGTAAGTAAAAATTAAAGGGGTACTTGCAGGTCTTAGCTTTTGTCATATTACTTTGGGTACAGCCTATCCCGGATGGAATAGCGGAATCATTTCAGCATTTTGATACTGAAGACGGATTATCTAATAACATAATATACAGTACATATCAGGATCGCGATGGCTTTATATGGATAGCAACCGAAAATGGACTAAACCGGTTTGACGGCTATGAATTTAAAAAATTCTACCACTCAGCCGAAGACAGCACCTCCCTATCAAGTAATATTGTGCGGTCTTTTGTAGAAGATGAGCAAGGAAACCTTTGGATAGGTACCTTTAATGGGCTGAATCTGTATAACAGAAAAACGGAATCTTTTAAACGATATTTCGATTTGCCGGATTCTTCAGGCAATCGTCTCGACTTGAAACAGATGCAGATTTCAGGGAATGGCACAATCTGGTTTAACACTCTCGATTCATTTGGCAAATTTGATATAAAAGCACGGGAATTCAGGTTTATTAATCCCGAAGTATCTCCTTTTTCCTTAAGCATTAGCAATGATAATCGGACATTTGTTCAGTCAAAAAAAGGAGAGTTATTCGAGTATGTGACGGACACACAAAAACTGACCCTTATTTATTCTCATGAAAGATACCCTGAAACGCCAATTTATTGGGGCGAATACAGCAATAAGTTATGGAGTAAAGGCAGTTTGGAATTACAAGGGGATCGAATTAAGGGGAGTGAGATTCCTGATCTGCCGGGCAAAATAAGTCCAACAATACTACTTGAAACTAATGCAGACCAGCTTCTCATTGCAAGTGATCATGGATTATTTAGTTATTCAAAAGAAAGCGAAAGATTGAAAAGGATTAATTTTGGTGAGAAATCGTCATCGTTATCTAATTCAATTAGAAGTCTGTACAAGGATAGAAACGGGGGTGTTTGGGTAGGAACTCTAAACGGGCTGTTCTATTTCGACCCTTATCAAAAGCCGTTTGGCCATATTGACGTAATGGAAGGGGCAACTGATATCGTTATGGGAATGGCGCAAATGAATAATGAAATTCTTATTAATTCCTTTTCCAGGAAATTGTTGGCTTATAGTCAAAATGATAAAACCATCAGGGAATTAAGTGCTGAAATTCCTCCAACAAACGACTTTTTCCAGATATGGGACATCGAAACTGTAGAGGAAAGCCAACACCCCATTTGGCTTGCAACAAATACCGGGTTATTTCTTTACAATCCTGAAAATGAGTCCTTAAAACATATCCAATTCAATGTTGCAGATGAAACATTTCCGGCTTCATTCTCTATTTTTAAAGATGAGGAATCTATATGGGCTTCCAGTGTATTTGCATTATATCAACTAAACAAGGCTTCCGGAAAAATTATACGGGCAGTAAAATCATACAATCATCCTCCCAGGTCGATCATTCAAGATATACATAAAAGCGGGGGTACTTTTTATGTGGCTACAGAAGGAGATGGAATGTTTTATTTTAATGAGGGTGATCCCCAAATGCTCCCTTTGGAAAACTTCATTGAGAGTGCCAGTCAATTACAGACAGTTCCTGTTTGGGATATTTTTGAAGGAAAAGAAAGGCTTCTCTGGATCGGTACAAACCGGGGTCTTTATAAACTGGATGAAGAAAAAGCTGAATTAGATTTTATATCCAGAGGAACTATTCTCGAAAACACTGTTATTTTCAGCATTCAGCAAGATGATAAGCTGAACCTCTGGTTAGGTACCGAAAAAGGGATTATGAAGTTGGACCCTGCTACAAATGAAGTAACCAGTTATTCTAAAAATGATGGTATTCTCAATATTGAATTTAACAGGAAGTCTTCTATCCGTTCAACAGATGGTAACTTTTGGTTCGGTGGAATAGAAGGCATTACCATTTTCGATCCAGATCAAATTCGCAGAAACACGATTATTCCACCAGTTCATATAACAGGCGTGCAGGTTATTACAACCGATTCTGTATTTACCCCCGATGGAGTCTTTGAAAGAGTACTTAATCTTCCATGGAACCAAAATACACTGGAGGTTGAGTTTACAGCTCTCAATTATACCAATTCGTCTCAAAATAAATATAAATATAAGCTGGAAGGCTACGATCCCGATTGGGTAGACGCGGGAGTAGGTCGGGAAGCAAGATATGTTCAGCTTCCCCACGGCAGATATGATTTTAAAGTGTTGGCTTCCAATAACGACGGGATTTGGAATATGGAAGGCATAAGCCTTCAAATAAATATATCACCACCTTTTTGGAAAACATGGTGGTTTAAAGTATTAGTATTTCTATTGGCGGTACTTTTGCTTTGGGGCGTATATCGATACAGAGTAAAGCAGTTGCTGGAAATTGAACGGGTTAAACTTCGTATTGCAGGAGATTTACACGACGAGATAGGCAGTGGTTTGAGTGGGATTGCTCTTACTGGAGACATTCTGTCGAAACAACTAAACAATGGGGGAGCTAAACCCGAGCTGGTTGAAAGAATTACTCTAAGTTCTCGATCTCTGGCTTCTTCACTGGATGCCATTGTTTGGTTAATAGACCCGAAAAAAGAAACCTTGGGAGATTTAATATCAAAATGCCAGGTAACCGTGCAGGAACTGCTTAGCAACAAAAGAGTGAAGGTGGAAAACCACATAAGCACAAAAGATGAACGGGCGGTACTAACCTCAGCCGATAGAAGGCACCTGTTTCTTTTCTTTAAAGAAGCCGTTCATAACATTGCAAAACATTCCGGCGCTACAGAGGTAGAAATCCGTTTTTGGAAGGAGATGGGTAATTTTGGAATTGAAATTCGGGATAATGGAAAAGGGTTCGATCTAAAAGAAGCACCACCGGGAAGAGGAATAGGAACGATGAATGAAAGGGCAAAAGAGCTGCGCTCAGAATTGAGTATAAACAGTATGGTTGGTGAAGGAACAGAAGTACAAATAAAAATAAAAATACCTTGAATCCGGTATAGGACAAGTTCTGCGAAAAGCTTAATTACAGGCGTGACCGAACAAAAAAAGCATAATATCTGGGTAGTAGAGGATGATCACACATTTAAATCTTCATTGGAAGATTTAATAGAAATGGAAGATCAATTTGAATTGGTGTACTCGGTAAACTCGATCGAAAAAGCATTCGAAGGATTTGCCACCAAACGTGCTCCAGATGTAATTTTGGAAGATATCGAGCTTCCGGGAATGTCTGGGATTGAAGCTATTTCTTATTACAAGAAGCAATACCCTAGGGCAGCCATTATTATGCTCACTATTTTCGACGATGATGATCGTGTATTCGAGGCGATTAAGGCTGGCGCGGATGGTTATCTGCTAAAGAGATCCTCAGGGGAGGAAATCATCAAGGCAATAAAAGATGTATTAAATGGTGGGGCACCCATATCGCCGGCTATTGCAAAAAAGATGATGCGTATGCTTACAGGAGCATCATCTGATAAAAAAGAAAGTCCCCTTACCAAAAGAGAGCAAACCATCCTGAAGCTGCTGGTTGACGGCTACACCATCGATATGATTTCGGGTGAACTCCACATCAGCCCGTTTACGGTAGATACGCACACAAAAAACATATACCGCAAACTTCATGTACACAATAGAAGCAGCGTAGTGGCAAAAGCTATACGAGACGGTTTGGTTTGATTCCTTGAATTTAAAAATACCGGGAACCCGGTATGGTCAACACAGTAAAGGTTTTTCATTTTCAGTACCAAATAAATCTAAGGTACAATTTATGAAAAGCGCTGTAGCTAAGTTTTTCTCTTTTTTCTTTGCTGTTCTACTTTCAACCAGTATAACAAATGCCCAATTTACCAAGCTTGATAACCCCGTTATGGGCGGTCTTTCTTTATATCAATTAGGAGACGGCGGCGCTGCCTGGGGAGATTATGATGCAGACGGAGATATGGATCTGGCATTAAATGGAAGAGATAATTCTTTTGTTGCACACCTGATTATATACCAAAACAACGGAGATGGAACTTTTTCTGTAGCTGATGCCGATACTGCTGCAGGAACTTTCTTAATTGGTTTAGATAGTGGCGGTATTTCTTGGGGCGATGTTGATAACGATGGAGATTTAGATTTGATCCAGACCGGGTTTAACGATGATCCTAGCCCACAACGTAAAACTATTCTATATGGAAACAATAATGGATCATTCAGTCCTTTAGTGAACCCTGTAGATGGTACAGGAGATTTTTTAGGAACTGATGACTTCAATCCAAACTGGGTAGACTATGATCATGACGGAGACCAGGATATATTTTATGTAGATGAAGCCACTGGAGATCTTGAGAAGGGAGTTTTATATACGAATAACGGAGACAATACTTTTACCAGAAACCTAACCCCGGTTGATGGTGTCTCTAATTTTGAGGGACACAGAGAAGCAGATGCCGTTTGGGGAGATTACAATAATGATGGATACATAGATCTATATGTTCAGGGTGCTTCCGGATTTCAGGGAATTAACAGTACACTTTATAAGAACAATGGAGATGGTACATTTTCTCTGGTGAAAAGAGGAGAAGATCCAACCACGTTCTTTAGTGGAACAAGGCTTGGTGCAAACGACTTTGTAGATTATGATGCAGATGGAGACTTGGATCTATTTTATACCGGAGAAACAAGAGGAAACAGCAGGAGAGGTGATCTTTATGCAAATAATGGAGATGATACTTTTAGTTTTGTAGCAAATATTGGTGCAGGTTTCAGAGGTTTTATAGGAGTTTTGGGATCAGGTGCTTCCTGGGGAGATTACGATGGAGACGGAGATAGCGATATGGTTTATGGTGGTTTTGCAAGCACATCACGTATTGTAAAGCTATACTCATATCAAGGTTTAAATGACTTTGATGAATTGTTTAACCCAGTTGATGGAACAGATCCATTCGAAGGCATTTCTGCTCGTGCCGCTATTTTTGGAGACTATGATGGGGATGGTGATTTGGATGTGCTGACTGCCGGCACTAGAAGTGATTTCACCGGAGTAGTAAATTTGTATGAAAACACTTCGAACCATACTAATACGGTGCCTACAGCCCCTACTAATTTACAATTCAAACGTACACCTACAGGTGTAGAATTTTCTTGGGATATGCCTACGGATGATGCAACACCGTCTTTGGGTTTAAACTATGAAATTCGGGTTGGCACCACTCCCGGAGGAAAAGAAATAATGGCCCCGCTATCGATTACATCCGGACCAAATGAAGGAAGCAGGTTGATCCCTTATCGCGGAGCAATTCAAGGAACATCCACTAATTTGATGCTTTCAAACGGTACATACTATTGGAGCGTACAAGCCATTGATGCAGGTCATAACGGATCTGCTTTTGCTGCCGAACAAATGATAGAAGTAACAGACTTTGTCGTTCCACCACCTAACGCATTTGTTTTGCTTAGCCCTGAAAATGGAACAGATACACTTTCTCAAACTCCCGCCCGATTTATCTGGCAGAAAACCTCCGATCCTTTCGATCACGCCGATAGTTTATGGTATACCTTCGAACTTTCGGATGACTCTTTGTTTACTAATAAGCTCGATTCCGCGTTCCAAAAAGGGGATACTTCTTATGCCACATCTTTACAATTAAACCCGGGGGGGTATTTCTGGAGAGTTTCAGCAACTAATTCTTCGGATAGTACAACCTGGGGATCAGATTCGGATATAACCCCATTTACTTTCAAGATAAAAGAACCATTCGTTCCAACACCGCCGTCAGGATTCGAGCTACTAAGTCCTGCAGATCAAACCGACACACTTACCTCTACCCCGGCGCTATTTGTTTGGCAAAAAGCTACAGATGAAAATGAGAGTTCAGAAAATTTGGTGTATACCTTCGAACTTTCCGATCAGTCCGATTTTTCAAATAAACTGGATTCAGCGTCAGTAACAGGTGATACTACATATACTACTTCAGCAGCACTGTTTACAGGTGCGTACTTTTGGCGGGTATCTGCAACCAATTCACTTGAATTAACAAGCTGGGGCTCCGGCTCAGATGCCAATCCATTCGCATTTACTATCGTTGAAATGGTTTCAAACGAACAAGATGAAGAGTTGCCGTTAAGGTTTTCACTGGAACAAAACTACCCTAATCCCTTCAATCCAGGTACAAATATTGAATTTAGCTTAGCTTCATCATCCTCGGTAACTCTGGAAGTGTTTAATATACTAGGTACAAAGGTAGCGACTCTTATAGACGGAGCTCAAATGAATGCAGGCTCTCATTATTCCAGATTTGACGCCTCTGCACTGGCTTCAGGGATTTATCTGTACCGCTTAGAGGCAGGTTCATTCATCCAAACCCGTAAAATGATGTTGATTAAATAATCTTATTGCGTCTCAATTAGTTAGAATTGTTCCGCTCATTTTTTAATTACTATATAATTGATTACATATAGTAATTAACTAACAACGGGAGTTGCACATGTGGGATAAAATTTCCTCGGTACTCATAGAGTCTTATGAGACCTTTTTTAATAAACTAGCAGACTTCTTACCAAGTTTAATTGGTGCCTTACTCATCCTGATTGTAGGATGGATTATTGCTAAATTGGTAAAAACAGCAGCAATAAGACTTCTCAAGCTTATCAAGCTTGATGTAGTAACAGAGAAAGCAAAAATTGATCAGTTCCTGAAAGATGGCGGAAGTAATAAATCCGCCATAGATATCATAGGCGGAATTATTTACTGGCTTATCATGCTAATTGTAATTCTTTCTGGCCTGGATGCACTGGGACTAGGTGTCGCTTCTGAGCTTTTTAATCAAATCATACTTTATATACCAAACGTAATTGTAGCAGTGCTCGCTTTGATTTTCGGAGTTTTCTTAGCTGGTTTTATAGCCCAGGTAGTATCTACCTACTTAGCTAATATTGGAGTATCCAATTCAGTAGTAATAGGTGCCATTGCACGTTATGCGATTATTCTTTTTGTGATTTCTCTTTCTCTTACCCAATTAAGTATTGGAGAAGAACTGGTTACCAACGCATTTTTACTTTTGTTTGGTGCAGTTTGTCTTGCTTTAGGTCTGGCATTTGGGCTTGGAGGCAAGGAATGGGCAGCAGGCGTCATTAAAAACATTACTGAGGGGAATAAGATTTCTGGCAATGAATAAAAATTAAGCTCCGTTCTTCGGAGCTTTTTTTTGAACTTATTTTCTACTTAAACTGGTTGAATACATAAATCACAGTACGGCAATCGGTTATGTACATTTGGGAAGTACTTAAAAAAACATTCAAAGAATTTGTTGAAGATACTCCACTCAACTATAGTTCTACGATCGCATTCTATGTGATTTTTTCTCTTCCTGCAATCCTTATGATTGTAGTTTCTATAGGTGGTTCTGCTTATGAAGATCAGGTAGTTCGCGAAAATTTGCTAACCCAGATTCAGAATCTTTTTGGAACAGAAAGCTCCACTGCTGTTGAAAAAGTACTTGAAAACGCATCTGCCTCAGGTTCAGGGTTTCTCACTAAAGTTGTCGGTTTTATAGCTCTTGGTTTTAGTGCAACGACCGTTTTTATTTCTCTTCAGGATGGAATTAACAGGATATGGAACATTAAATCTAAACCCGAAAAAGACTGGGTTAATTTTTTAAAAAACAGGCTTCTTTCACTGGCTATGGTGGTAAGCATCGGCTTTCTATTGCTGGTATCTTTAGGGGTAGACACTTTTCTAGCGGTATTTAAAGAATTCATTGAATCTAATTTTTCTGAACTAACATTTTTTGTTGTTTCAGGAATAAACCTGCTTTTCTCCTTTTTAGTGATCACCTTAGTATTTGCACTCATCTTTAAGATTCTGCCTGATGCAGTTGTACAATGGAAAGATGTTTGGATTGGTGCCGTATTCACAACCCTTCTATTTGTCACGGGGAAATTCTTAATGGGACTTTATTTGGGAAGCAGTGCCCTGGGAAGCGTATATGGTGCAGCGGGGTCATTAGTTTTACTTTTGCTGTGGGTATATTTCTCTGCAATTATCGCTTTACTGGGCGCCCAATTTACTTTCGTCTTCGCTCGTGAACGAGGGCGACATATCACCCCTAAAAAACATGCAGTGTTTATTGAGCAGGTTGAACAGGAGAGAGAAGATTAGTTACCTATGTAGCTCCATTTACTAATTCAGCCTTAAGCTATCTGCTTTTTTTGCTGATGTAAATAAATACAATCCAGCTGCAATATAGACAGTGCTTAGAAGAATAAACCATATCCCAAATTGACTTCGAACGTGGGCTTCATCTACCGAAGTAGTTAGGAATAAAGTCATTATACTTATTCGTGCAATTCCCCAAAAGATGATTGCTCCTGACCAGATCTTAACAATTAGGCTCCGATATTTGGTTTCGTTTGAATATGCAAAGAGTAAGAGTCCACCAAATAGCATAAAAGCAAATAAAGGCGTAGGGCTCCCAATAAAAATATAGTTGATTGATTTAATGAGTAATGGGGTCAGGCTTAATCCAAGAAGGATTTCTATTCGTTTTTTTGAAATAGAAAATTGATTAAAGTTCATCATAGCTGCTATCTAAATTTGTTAATAATTCGAACATGAAATAAGTGGCTAGTCTTAACCGATCGAAGTTGACCGTTTCGTATGTATCGGAGGGTTTGTGAATATGTGGGGTAAGGTTGTCGTCCCAAAACCCGGCGCTATGATAACCTGCCAGATTAAAGCTTTTATTATCAGAATGACCACGCCCACCGGTTATATTAAGTGGAATGTCTAGACGAGTAGCTGTTTTACGATACATACGCTCAATGAAGTCGTCAGAAACCTGAGCTTCAAAAGCAAGCGTATCTGAATCCCCCCAACCAATAACATCAAGGACATGTGTGGAGTGAATTTTATACTGTTTTTCTTTTAGAAACCGAACAAATGCTTTACTCCCGACTTCGTCATCTTCTTCCTGATCAAAGAGCACAAATATGTAGTTATACTTTCGATGATTCTGCTGTTTTATGAGATCAGCGATAGCAAATGTGACAGCAACTCCTGATGCGTTATCAATCGCTCCGGGAGTTTCTGGTTCCGAGTCGTAGTGAGCACCCATAAGAACATATTCCTTACTTGATTCCGTTGATTTCAGTACAGAAAAAACATTTCGCCCTTTGTACGGAGCTAGTAACAAATCAACAAGCCCATTTACATTAGGCATTTTATAATTATCTCTTAGGGGAATAAGTCCTAGTTGCTCAAATGTTTGCTCAAGGTAATCAGCAGTTTCGGTTCTTTCGTGAGGAGTACTTCTGGAGATATGATGACCTTCTTCATTATATCCGGTAAGCGTTGCAACAATTATAGCTTGCAGTTCAGTTACTTCAAAATTTGTTCGATCTGTTGAGGACTGAGCAAGAACAGGTTGGTTTTCAAAACCAAATACTATCAATAATAACAGAATAGATAAGAGTGCAGGTTTTCGGAAGATATTCATTTACTCTGCCCCTCGACTTGATTTCCATGCTATCCAATTTCTCAACGTAGAGATAAGCACATTTTTGCCAAGGGATCCATTAGATAACATCACAATTCCACTATCTGATTGTGGATGCAAAAAGAATGCAGCTTCCCATCCATCGTTTGAACCCGCATGTCCGGCAAGCATAAACGAGCTCGCCTTCATCAAACGGTAGCTAAGTCCATACATATTATTAGTAACAGGAATAGGTTCCATCATCATTGAGATTGAACGCTCATTAAGGATGCTATTTTCCTGGAGGTTTGCTTGTACGAATACAATAAAGTTGTTCAAAGTAGTATGAAGTCCTGCAGCAGCTTTAGCGGTAAACCGTTCTATATAAATTGGGTTTCCTTCCTCATCATATGGAGAAGCAGATGATTTCAGGATATCAGTTGAAATGGTAAAGCCTGTATTTTTCATTTTGAGAGGAGCGAAAACGGTTTCTTCCATAAAGTCAGAAAAGGACTTCCCGGTAACTTCCTCAATCAAAAGTTGAAGAATGGTAAATCCACCCCCGGAGTATTTAAACTCTGTGTTTGGCTCATGAATCAATTTTACTGGCTCATTTTCCCGAACTGGTCCATTTTCTCCTTCGAGAGATTGCTCTAATGTTGGAAGCTCCATTTCGGGTGGAAAACCGGGATAGCCATGCACAGAAAGCCCTGCTGTATGGGATAGTATATTTCGGATGGTAACTTTTGTATGATCAAATTCAGATTCGGGAATTTTCCATCTGCTCAGATAATTTTCGATGGGTTCATCAAGGTCAACTTTTCCCGTTTCTACCAATTTCATAATTCCCCAGGCTGTCAGGGTTTTTGAAACTGAACCGACATTGAACCCTGTATTGGCAGTGACCGGGATACTGTTTTCAATATCAGCAAAGCCATATCCTTTCTTCAGAATAATTTCATTGTATTCAATGATTGCGATAGCGAGTCCGGGGACATTGTTTTCTTCCAGCAAAGAAGGAATAGTGTTATCCATCCTTTCCTGCAGTGACTGGGAGTATGATTGTATACTTAACAAAGCATTCCATAAAAAGACGATGAGTAAAAGCGATTTGGGATTCAGCATGGGTATTAAAGTTGAGTTGATGATTCGATTTTGCGAAATGGTAATCACTTACTTAAACCAACGGAAGTTATTTTGATATATACGAGCTATAGTTTTACACAAACCTTGAAAGTGGGTTTGAACCACGTTTGTACATCTTATCAACGGTTTTGAACCAGCTTTGGCAATGTTCATCAAAAACGGTTGAATCGGCAGGCAAGCGAGAGTACTTTTACAGGATGAAGTTTATGAATACATATGTCCGGACCTTTATGGTGATCACCATATTGGTGTTCTCAATTATTGGTATGGCTGAATTCAAACAACAGCTTGAAGTAGATGATCAGCTACAGTATGAGGTATACTTTTGGACATTTGCAGTGTTGTTTTGGAGTACTCTTGTTGGTGTTATACTCGCTCAGGGATTTGATCGTTGGGCATCCTACAAACAATTGAAAAATGAACATGCCAAAGCAGAATTGTCATTATTAAAAAGTAAAGTGGATCCGCATTTCTTTTTCAACACATTGAATAATCTTTACGGATTAACGGTCGAAAAGTCTGAAAAAGCGCCTGATGTAATTTTGAAGTTGTCTGATATTATGCGGTATGTAATTTATGATGGTGATGAAGACCGCGTTCCGTTTAAAAAAGAAATCGAGTACCTGGAGAAGTATATTGAAATTCACAAAATCCGATTTCAAAAACAGGTAGATATTACGTTTGAAAAACAAATAGATAACGAAGCAGAGCAAATAGCGCCATTGATGCTGGTAACTCTGGTAGAAAATGCCTTCAAACATGGCGTAGAACAAATTGCTGATAACGCCTTTTTAAAAATCAGTATTGATGTTACAAATGGAAAACTCGTGTTTATTGTAGAGAACAACGTTAAAGAAAAGAGTAAAAAAACGAAGCCTGGTATTGGGTTAAAAAATCTCAGGAAAAGACTGGAACTCATCTATCCCAAAAAGCATACGCTAGAACTGGAGAAAAAGGAGTACCTTTTTAAAGCTGCACTAAAGATAGATTTAGAATGATTTCTTATTTGATTATTGATGATGAGCCTATTGCTCATGGGATCATTGAGAAGTACTGTGAGAATTTTACTCATCTCCAAAAAGCCGGGAATTGCTTTAATGCCAAAGAAGCTCTGGAAAAGCTATACCAGGAACAGATCGACTTGATCTTCCTGGATATTAATATGCCCGAAATTTCCGGATTTGAGTTTTTACGATCGTTGAGAAATCCTCCAAGGGTAATTGTTACTTCCGCCTATCAGGAATATGCTTTAGAAGGATTCGAATTGGATATTACCGACTATTTATTAAAACCTTTTTCTCTTCAGCGTTTTATGAAGGCAGTCAATAAGGTGATCGACTCTCTGAATGAACAAATTGATGTTCTGGCAAAAGGGCCTTCAAGTGAACTACTGAATGATGCACTCATTTTTATCAAGGAGAAAGGAGGGAGCAAGGTCTATCAGGTAAAAGAAGGTGATATTCTATTTGTAGAAGCTTCAGGGAATTATTCTAAAGTAGTTTTGAATGACAAAGAGATCATAACACATCAGAAAATATCAGAGCTTGAGCAACAGCTTTCTAAAGAAGCTTTTATCCGGACGCATAAATCCTTCATCATTTCCAGAAATAGGATCAAAAGTATTGAAGGAAATCAGATTGAAATCGAGAATCATACAATCCCAATTGGCCAAACTTATAAAGAGCAGGTCAAAAAGCTGCTTAAGATATAGATTCTCTATTATTCCCCCATTAACGTAACAACCAGTTTTCTTGAGCCGCCATGGTTCCGGTGCTCACATAAATATATTCCCTGCCAGGTGCCGAGATTCAATCGCCCGTTTGTGATTGGAATGGAAACAGAAGAGCCAAGCAATGAGGTTTTGATATGAGAAGTCATGTCGTCAGAGCCTTCATAAACATGTTTGTAGAGGCTCATATCTTCCGGGACAGTCCGGTTAAAGAACGTCTCGAAATCTTCCCTTACCGTTGGGTCGGCATTTTCATTAATCGTCAAACCGGCGCTGGTATGTTGGATGAAAACCTGCATAATACCCGCTTTGATCTCCGAGATTTCGGGAACCTGCTCCATCACTTCACGGGTGATAAGGTGAAAGCCTCTGGGCTTAGGTGAAAGACTGATTTCTCTTTGTGCAACAATCATTTCTTCCGTTTTTGCTTTTCCTGAATGATACTTTTGTAGAGCTTGCCCATTTTTTTGTCTTTGGCTCTACGCTCGTGTACACTTCTGGAAAAATGTGCCTGCTCTCTTCTTAATTTGTGGTAGTTGTTGAAGGCTTCCTGATCCAGTTCATCATTTTCTAGTGCTTCCAATACAGCACATCCTTGTTCTTCGATATGAGAGCAGTCTCTGAATCTGCAATGCTCAGATAGCTCATGGATTTGTTCGAAAGTTTCTTCCACACCGCCAGACTCACTAGCAACACCCAGTTCCCGCATTCCCGGGGTGTCGATTATTACACCTCCATTTGGGAGTATCATTAACTCCCGGTGACTCGTAGTATGCTTCCCTTTAGCAGTGCTTTGACTAATCTCATTCACTTCCATTTTTGAAGTTTGAAGGAGATTATTGGTCAGGGATGATTTCCCCACTCCGGATGAGCCGAGAATGCAATAGGTTTTTCCGGTTTGGATGGAATCCGAAAGCTGTTTATAACCATTCATCGTTTCATTACTGATTGGAAATACGTAGATCTTAGGGAGTCGATCTTTAATTTTAGAAATCAGGTCAGATAGCTTGTCTTCATCAATAAGATCCGTTTTACTAAGAATTATGATCGCCTCAATAGAGGAAGCGTTACAGATCGTTAAATAGCGTTCCAGTCGGTTCAGGTTAAAGTCATGACCAACAGCCTGCATGATAAAAGCCACATCAACATTGGAGGCGATGGGCTGTGTTTCTCCGAATTTACCTACTGCCTGACGTTCCAGCAATGAAAATCGGGGCAGTATTTCAGTAATGATTGCCATCTCATCAAAAACAGAAAGTTTAACCCAATCGCCTACAGTTGGGAAATCGGTTCTGGATTCTGCTGAAAAGCGGAGACTTCCGGTAATTTCTGCATTAAAGGAATTCGACTCAGTCTGAACCACATATCGTTCTTTATGTTCGGATGTTACTCTGCCCAGTTCAAAGTCTTCAAAAGACTGTCCCTTAATGAGCTCTTCGATTTTCTGATTGTATCCTAGTTCCTGCAATTTCATGAATGAAAGGTATAGTATTTGCGCCGAAAACGGAATCTACTAGAATATTGTCCCCGCTTTTAAAAGTCATTTGTTATTTCATAAAAAATTTGGCGTATGAAAACACTAGCAGCCTTTATTTTTACTATTTCTATTCTTGTAACATCCTTAACGGCTCAACCATTGTCTGGTATACATGTAGAAACCGATCCACTAACTACAGTATTCGGAGCAAAGACGGTCTCCTTGGTTTTTGAAAGTGAGAAGGTCGAGCATTGGTCGTTGTTTACTAATGTTGTAAGTGCCGATTTCCCTGATTGGATGGATGATTTTTTAAACCCAAAAAATAAAGGGAAAGATTTCGACACCAGAATTAAGCTGGGAGGAGGACTGGCTATCGATTATTTCTTTTCACCTGAAAAAGAGGGCTTGTATGTAGGAGTGATAAACTTAGCATTTAATTATCAGGTACAAAAAGACGGGAGTACTGAAGAGATTTTGGCGCTGAACACAATTCCCAGAATAGGATACCGTCACTTTTTCGCAAAGAATAAGAACTGGTATTTAAATCCATTCGCCGGATTCAGGTATGAGTCATTATTCGATAAATCAAAAATGATTTCGGGCTCAGAATTTAAACCAGCCGGTCTGCAGCTATTCGGTACAGTCCATATCGGGTACAAATTTTAGAGAGAAACATTTAAGCATTTCATAATCATTATTTGTTTGAAATAGCTGTATATTTAGGGCTGCTAATTTTTCAATCAAAAGACCCTAATGTCACAAGAACTTAGAAATATCGCCATCATCGCTCACGTAGATCATGGCAAAACTACCCTGGTAGATCAAATCCTTAAACAAAGCGGGACGTTCAGAGAGAACCAGGAAGTGGAAGAGAGAGTTATGGATTCCGGTGATCTGGAGAAAGAACGCGGGATTACTATCAGCTCAAAAAATACGGCTGTACACTGGAAAGGCACTAAAATCAATATTGTGGATACTCCCGGCCACGCCGATTTTGGTGGAGAGGTAGAACGAATTCTTAAGATGGTAAACGGTGTGATTCTTTTGGTTGATGCAGCAGAAGGACCACTTCCACAAACGAAATTCGTGCTCAGGAAGTCGTTAAGTCTTGGATATAAACCGATTGTGGTAATCAACAAGATTGACCGAAAAGACGCTCGTCCTGATGCAGTTCTGGATGAGATTTTTGATTTATTTGTGATGCTTGATGCAACTAATGACCAGCTGGACTTCCCGGTGCTCTATGCTGCTGCCCGAGATGGATATGCAAAAGAAGAGCTTGAAGGAGAGAATGTAGACCTGTCTCCGTTGATGGATAAAATTGTTGAGCATGTTCCGGCTCCGGATCAACCGATAGACGAAGAATTTAAGATGTTGGTGAGCAGCATCGATTGGAATGATTACGTAGGTAGAATTGCAGTTGGAAGAATTGAGCAGGGCACTATCAAACAGAATAAGGAAGTAGCATTGGTTAGTGGTCGTGGCGATCAGAAGATGAAAGGTCGTGCTACAAAATTATTTACATTTAATGGACTTCAGCGCGAGCCTGTTGAAGAAGCTTTAGCGGGTGATATCGTAGCGCTTGCCGGGTATGATTCCGTAAATATCGGTGATACGCTTACAGCTATTTCAGATCCAACTCCACTTGTGTATGTGGATTTAGATAAGCCGACCATTGCTATGTATTTCCGGGTTAATAACTCACCATTTGCAGGGAAAGAAGGTGATTATGTGACTTCTAATCAAATTAAAGACCGATTGGAGCGCGAAGTTCGTACGAATGTAGCAATGCAGGTAGAGGCTACCGAAAGTCCGGATGTATTTAAGGTTTCTGGTCGGGGTGAGTTACAGATGGCGATTTTGATCGAGACTATGCGCCGTGAAGGATTTGAATTTTCTGTATCACGTCCGGAAGTTCTATTCCAGGAAATTGATGGAACTACCCACGAACCGGTTGAAGAAGTAGTAGTAGATGTACACACGGATTACAGCAATAAGGTGATTGATAATCTCCAGAAGAGAAAAGGGATTATGCAGAGTATGAGTCAGGAAGGGGAAAATAACCGGATTGAATTCCGTGTACCTTCCCGTGGTTTGATTGGTTTCAGAGGCGAGATGCTTACCGAAACCCGTGGAACTGGGATCATGCATCAGCAGTTTGATGCGTACGAGCCCTACGCAGGAGAAATTCCCGGTAGAACCCGAGGCGCTCTTATCGCGCTGGAACAGGGGGATGTAACCGGCTATGCCCTGGAAGGAATACAGGATCGCGGACAGTTCTTTGTGGAACCGGGCGATCCTGTTTATATGGGGATGGTAGTCGGGCTTAACAACCGTACTGATGATATGGTGGTGAATGTGGCAAAGAAGAAAAACCTGACTAACCACCGGGCAACTCAAACTGCAGACTCAGTCAAAATCTCCCAAGCCAAAAAAATGAGCCTGGAAGAGTGTATAGAGTTTATTGCAAACGATGAATTATTGGAAGTAACTCCCCGTAGCCTCAGGATCAGAAAGAAGTTCCTTGATCACAACGATCGTAAGAGAGAAGAGAAAAAGAAGGCTACGGTTTAAACCCAAATTTTAATAGACTTCTTTGTTTTCGGTTCTTTGCCAATTCTCTATAGGTAGGTTTTAGTCCCAAGGTCTTTCTGATTTTATCGTTCTTTATCCTACAGCTTTGGCAAGCTAATTGTTGATCTCCATTTACGTCAACCTTTGCTAATGATACGATGTAATCACCAATCAATCGGTGTTTACCTTCTTCTGAGAAGCAAAAATCGCAAAACTTATTTTCTATAAGTAGCTCAGTATTCATTTTTTCTAAGTTTTTTAATTTAACTAGAGTAAAAAAGAAAACTCCCAGTCAAGAGAGTTTTCCTTGGGGTGTGCTTCCCAAAAGATTAGTTTGGGAAATCGCTTTTTAGTTTTAATTGTATTTTTTTAAGAAGGGTTCTTTCCTTTCTTTTCTCTCAATTTTTTTAACCCATAGGCTCCGCCCGCAGCAGCTAACAAACCCAGACCTCCATCAATAGGTGCTTGACTAGGAGCAGAAGGAAGCGCAGGTTGTCCCAGAACTTCTGTGGAAACAGAAACGATGATTATGATTAGTACTAACAATACAAATAGGAGAAAGTGTTTTGTCTTCATAATTGTGTAGGTTTATTTGGTAAATGGGCTTCGATAGTGACGCATTGACCAATGATTAGATGATTCACAGAATTGACATATTTTTCTTGTACCAGCTGCTGTAACCGGCTTAAGAAAAACTCTCAGTCTATGATAGGGGTGTCTAACCCCTTCTTGTGCTTTGCATAAATAGCATTTGTTATTCATGGGCCTTTTTTTGTTTAAAGAAGGTGATGAGAGCTCCCACCAAAACGACCTATACTTTATTTAGCTTAAGGTATTTTGGAAGGTTTTCTTCACCGTATTAAAGTCATTTGTTTAATTATGCTTTTTCCATTCACATCAAGTCGGTAATAGTAAACCCCCGATGAAAGCCTGTTTGCATTAAAAAGAGCCTGATGATTCCCTGCTCTTAGATGTTCCTGATTCATTAGTTCAGCAACTTTTCTTCCAAGTAAGTCAAATACAGTTAGAGTCACCGTACTATTCTCAGGCAGTGCAAACCGAATTATTGTTGATGGGTTAAATGGATTAGGATAGTTTTGATGAAGTTCAATTTTATCCGGTATATCTGTGTTATCGGAAATACTGGTTTGATTATTTTGTTTCAAAACAATTCGAAATCTGTCGTTTACTGTTTTACTTTTCAAAAGTCTTGGTATGATTTCATTTTCAATGGGTGTATCGGCTTTTTCTTTTGTGGATTCATTCATCGAAATTTTGATGGCACTTTTTTCCTGAAGTGAGTATTCAACATCCAGCTTGATGTCTTTCAGTACGATGGTCCAGTCTTCAGATATGTTTTTAGGAGTCCAGCTTAAAGTGAATGTGCCATTAAGGTTGCTTCCATCAATAGATAGGTCCAGTTCGGTATTTGAGAACGATAGTGGTAACGACTGAATATCCATTTTACGCGGAGAGCTGGAAGAGGAAGTAGAAATAGAAAGCCAATCCGGGTTGTTCGAGGCTAGCTCAAAAGCGTCGAAAGAATCTTTACCAAGTTCAGCCTCTTCAGAGAACATAACTATAGTTTTATTTTGTAAACCATTGCCATCAACAGTGAATTGGATTTCGGGAATAGGAAGTTTTTTTAGAAGAACACCCCCGGAACTTCTTGCTGTATCTGTTACTGAAATAGCAGGGGATTCTGAGTTATTTGCCTTTACCCAAAACCCTTGAAGTGGAGCAATCTCACCTCCTCCAAGCGTTCCTGTCAGGCCGTTCCAGCTTAAATAAGCCCCGGATCCGCTATTTGCGCTATCGCTCCATATATATATAACATTATCTAACCCAGAACGAGTCCATCCAGTATCTATATCCCAATCTATTGTGGAAGCATAAGGGTTTCCAACCAGGTTCCAGCCATCGTCCTGTGATTCATAAGTGCCGCTTGCGCCGGATTTTGTGAGTGAAACGGGTAAATCTATTTCACCTGAATATTGGGTACTATCTGTCCAGATTAGTTTTGGGAAACCAACCTGAGTACCTGCCGTAGAGGGATCGTTATCTTCGTACAAATAAACGATGAAGCTCTGCCCTTTAGTAGTGGTTAGTGCTCCATCTGTTATTGCCTGAAAGCCTCTTGAAGAAGCGTCTGTAGAACCATCACCTTCGAAATATGTATACACATTAGGAGTACCACTTTCAAAGTCGGCCCCGATAAAACCTTGTGTCCATACGTTTTCTAAAAGCTCTGAATAGGAAATTCCTGCATCGGGTGAAGTAATAATTCTCCAGCCTTCGTTGCCGGTAATATATGTGCCAATTGGATGCCCAATACCACTCCAGATAATACCGGACCCATTTGGAATACTACCATCATTGGAATTTGAGCTAAGGTCATTTATAAAGGAACCAGAACCTTCATCAATTCTCCAGTAACCAATAAGACCTGTCTCGTCTCCATTTAATTTCTGGAAAAGATTATTTCGAATATCGTCTGAACTTCGGGCTATACTCCAAAAACGGATTTCATCAATAGTACCTGTCCAACCTCCAATAGTTAAAACCTCATCATTTATATCCAGGCTTCCGGAAACCGATTCAGTAGTATCCAGGATGCCATCAATATAAATCGACTTGGTGCTTCCATCGAAAACCCCAGCAACGTGATGCCAGGTATTATCATTAATGCCGGTCTTGCTCGGTAAAGTATGTGTACTACTTGAATGATTGGTAGTGAATCCAACAAAATCACTATTCTGATATCTTTGAAAGCTCCATGTATCATCTCCTTTCTTTATCAGGTTTTGCTCGTTACTACTAAAGTTGGCTTTTATCCAAAACTCGAAGGTGTAAGCTGATGTAAGGTCAAAGGCAGTGTCATCAGGAATCAAAAAAGTAGCGGAGTCATCAGTAATTTCTATCGAGCCTCCGGGATAGGATATAGGTTCTGAATAGCTAAGAACGATATCAACATTGTCGAACCGTGCAAATTCTATATTGAAAGTGGTGTTTGTTTTACCAGAGCTTTTAGTTTCGAAGGTAAAAGATTGATCAGTAGAGTCATAGAGGATATCGTAATCCTCCCGATCCCCGGAAAAACTAACGGTATCAATCCCTGTAGAACCATCTATGGTAACGTTATCTCCTTCTGTAAAAACATAATTACCCTCTGCATTTCCTGTAATAACGATACTTGATCCATTCCCTACAAAAGTAAAATTGATAACAGAGTTTCCAAGTACTAAGCTATCCAATCCGAATACTTCGGGTTCTACTCTCAAAGAGAGATTTTCTTTCGGGATATCAATTTTAGAAGTGGAATAGGTTCCGGATTTAACGACTATTGAATCACCGGAGGAAGCGGAATTAATAGGAGACTCTATCCCTCCAAAAATAGTTTCTATTGCTAATCCTGTGTCATCAACAACATAAACCGCTTTGGTAAAGGTGTTTTCGTTCAGAAAATCAGAAAGATCAATATCCGCTCCTGGAAGCGCATCGTAATCTTCGGTAGTATAAGTTTCTAATACAACACCATCCTCAGTTACAGTTATCGTATTTCCAGTAATTGTATTTGAAGCAGAACCAATACCGAATCCTTCTGTTGTTACGGTAATACTGTTGTTGGTAACGGTGTTGGAATTATTCTGAAGGCTTATTCCATATCCTGCATTTGTAATAGTGTTATCGGTTATGGTTGCATACCCTTCCACATATTGAGTAGTAGTTTGTATTCCTGTAAGTACGCTGTCAATGGAATTATTTTCTAAGGTTACGTTTTGTCCCTTGACAGAAACCCCAACATGATAATTTCCACCTTTGATGCTGAAGCCTTCAAGCGTGATTGCATCTGCCCGAAGATCCACGACAGCACGTCTGGAGCCGGAAGAATCCCGTGTTATTTCTGTTCCGGAGCTTCCAATCAGAGTTAAACTATCCGGGCCTGATGACCCTATTGTAAACGAATCATAAGTCCCGGATCCGACCAGAATACTATCTTTGCTTTCAGCAAAGCCAAGTGCAGTAGTGATACTATTTCCATTTGAAACAGTAATAATGTTTTTACGGAGATATACAAAGCCTGAATACCCACCTGAAGCATCTACCCCATGGCCAATCTTTTCTTCTGTTGCCAGAAGCTCAGCGTTAGTCATTGAAGATGCATCTACTCCATCGAAACTGTTTTCACTGAAATCGAATGATGTACCCGAGCCTGTGTAGACCCCGACATCTGTTGTGTTACTATCAAAACTGTTATTAGTCACAAACGCCTTGAGAGTATCAGGAGCGGGTGAAGACACAGTCCATGGTCCGAGTCCGAGCCCTTCAAAAACAGAATTCGAAAATGTGTTATTTGAGATGACTATACTATCTGGACCATCCATCGACATTCCTACAAAATTATTATCAAAGGTATTATCTGCGATGGTAGCTTTTGGGGTACCAGGATTCAGAAAAATTCCTGTAGCCCACCCCGTAAAATAATTTCTTTTGATAACCAGGCTATCTAGATTCCCGTTAGTTGCAGACACAATTCCGCGATAAGCGTCTCCATCAACAGTACCGGATCTGGTAAATATTGTGTTTTGTATGGTTACATTTATTGCTCCCTGGCTTAGGTAAATACCTCCTTTATTTCCAACAAGAGTATTCCCTTCGAGGATTTTTAAACCGTCTATTGTTAGGCTGTCAGCGCTCGAATTGATTTGAATACTTCCAGTAAGCTCAGATTCAGACGCGCTTCTTCCTGTAGCATCTACACCAGATTGGTTTCCGGAAATTGTCAGCCTAGAAGTAGAAATGACCAGATCCTCTGAATAAGATCCGCTTGCGATAAAAACAGTATCTCCTGCTACGGCGGAATCTATGGCGGCTTGTATTGAAGCACATGGAGATACCTGAGAAGAGCAATCATTTGCTGTATCGTTACCTGTGGTATCAACAAAACGATTTGTCTGGGCTGTTAGCAAAGATGGATTAGTAACTCCGAAAAAAAATAAAGCTAGAATTTTTATTGAAATAGCTTTTTTAAAAGAACTTTTGAGCGTATTTGCATACCGATCTTCGGAAGGGATAATTTTTCCGTGTTTCATTTTTCACACACCTTATTATTTACATCAAATTTTGATGAGATTTCTTAAACCAGACAGATAATTACTGGTCTGAAATCTATAAGATGATTTTTTGCTTTGTGAAAAATGTAGTGTTTGGGTAGAGTTTTTAGTTTATTTTTATCATGGTAAATTATTACCATCCAATTAGTAATGAGTTTTTTAAAAAATCATTAAAAAAGTCCGGGTTATTTGCAGGTGAAGTGTAGGGGTGCTGTAGAGGTGCCTTTACTTCGTTCAAAAATTATAAACTAATAACAATGAAGAGAGCTATCACACTCATATTGGTCATTGTAATTGTCAATTACCAAGGAGTAATTGCGCAATATTCTGATTATACAACCCAAGAGCTTATCTCAGTATTAGAGGAAGAGAATAATCCGCAGAATCTGGAGATGATTTATTCAAACTTAATTAACCGTTATTTAAATGTTGATCTGGATTCGATGCATTTATTTGCCGGGGAATTTTTGAAATTTTCTAGAGAGATCGGAAATACGGAGTTCGAACTAAGAGCTCACTATAATCTTGGTAGATATTATGCTGTTAAAGGAGTGGCTAATGATGCAATTAATCATTTCAAGATGGCACGTGAACTTACATCTGATAGTACAGATGAGGCTATGGCAGGAAGGATTATCGGGATGATTGGGTATGTATACTATACCGACGATCAGTTCGATTCTGCGATTGAATATTATCAGGAGTCAATTTCGTACTTTGAACGGGCAAATGCCAGGCGACCAGTTGCAATAGCATTAAGTACTCTTGGTAGTATTTATTATCAAAAAGAAGATGATGAAGTTGCTAAGAAGTATTATTTGCAATCTCTGAAAATGAAGGAAGAGTTAAAGGATTCGATTCTGATGACATCAGACATCAAAAATCTGGCCCTTATTTATAGAAATAATGACCAACTAGATTCGGCACTCATTTTCTTGGAAAGAGCTTTGGAAATAGATGAAAAAACTGGGGCGATACATAAACGCATTGGTTCTTATGAAGAACTCTCAAAGCTTCATATACAATTAGGAAACTATGATTCTGCTTTAGCATATGCACAAAAAGCATTGGAACTTTCTGAAGACTATCATTCTTATCAATTATTGAGCGAGTCTTATGAGGCTTTATATATGGTGTACGAAGCTATGGGAGATACTGAGAAGGCCCTGGAAAACTTTATTCAGTATAAAGCCTACAGTGATAGTGTGATAAGCGAGAGAAGTCGGGAGATTTTGATAGAAGAAAGAGAAAGAAACGAAGCAGAAAAAAGAGAGAAAGAGATTGAGCTACTTGCTTCGCAAAATGAACTTCAAAAGACTCGAGTTGTTTTAATCTCCGTGGTACTTGGTTCCGCTTTGCTGATAGCTATGCTGGTCTTCTGGAGGATAATATATAAGAAGAAAAAAGAATTGGAACTGAAAGAGAAAGATCATGAATTGTCTGAGTCAAAAAGAAAGTTAGCCCAGGAAGAGCTCGAAAACGAAAAGTTAAGATCAGAGCATGTGCAAAAAGAATTGACGAATTATGCACTTCATATCGCTGAAAAAAATGATTGCCTGGAGCAGGTAAAAGAACAAATTCATGGCGTTAAGTTCGATTCAGATCCACAGGAGATGAGAAGGGAATTGACTAAAATGGAGATGAAAATTCTACAGAATATGACGTTGAATGAGGATCGGGAAAAGCTTGAGTCGAGAGTTAATCAGGTATGCTCCGGTTTTTTTATGAAATTAGTAGTACAGTATCCGGAATTAACTGAGAGAGATAAGCGGTTAGCCGCGTTAATCCGCTTAAATCTTAGCTCAAAAGAAATAGCCAGTATTTTTAATATCGAGCCGAAAAGCGTAGAGCAAAGCAGGTATAGGCTTAGAAAAAAAATGAATCTAAACCCTGAAGAAGATTTACCTGAAGTACTAAATGAAATATAAAATAAAAGCCCGCTATTTCTAGCGGGCTTTTGCTTGTCTGGGTCAGTAGTAGTTATGCTAACCACAACACTTTGTGTGGAGTGAGTTAGTTTCTTATAAAAAGAGAGTAATCGGAGTCATCCGAGAACTCACAGGGTATTTATAGGATAAGCTTAAGGTGATTATCCTACAAGGTTATGTTGGGTACATTTACAATAATAGCCATTCGAAACAGGCTAAAAATACTATGTAGACCTTTTGTAGAGGTCTATTTAAAAAAAATATTCATCCAATTACATAAACTAATTGTAGTTTTGGGATAGATATTTGATCTACAACAAACTTTTATGTTACAAGGGATATTCAGGGTAGTACTCCTACTCGCTTTTTTATGCTTAAATCAATCAGTGTTTGCTCAACTCGAAGACGCTTCTATTTCTGATTTGAGAAAACAGTTGGAAGTTGCAAATGATCCGGATTTAAGCGGCGAGATCTATGAACGTATAATAACTGCACACATGCGGGTAGATACAGACAGCATGTATTACTTTGCTGAGCAGTTTAATAATTTTGCAAACCGGCAAAATGATGATCTTCTGAGATTGAAAGCTTTATATCATTTAGGACGATATCATGCAGTGAAGGGTGAGGGCGATGAAGCTATAAAGTATTTTGAAGATGCCTATGCAAAGCTCGAAACATCAACCGATCCTTCTTTTCAAGGGAAAGTAATCGGGATGATGGGTTATACCTATTATTCTAACGGTCAGTACGATTTTGCGATCAGATACTACGAAGAGTCTCTTACATATTTCAGACAGGCAAATGATCAAAGATCGACAGCTATTGCCATCAGTACTATTGGTAGTATTTATTATCAATTGAGAGATTTTGACGCAGCAAAGGCCCAGTATTTAGAGTCACTGGAAATCAAAGAAGAGCTTAAAGATTCTGTACTCATGAGTACAGACCTTACTAACATCGGTCTTATTTACCAAAGAGAGGGGAAACTGGATTCGGCTCTGGTATTTAGTTTGAAAGCGTTGGAAATAGACCAGAAGTTTAATAATCAATTTGGAATCGCTGATATTTATGGAGACCTCTCTTCTATTTATCGTGAGCAAGGGAGCCTTTCTGAAGCAACTTACTATGCTACCAGATCATTAGAAGTAGCAAGTTCAGTAAACTCTCTTCCGTTGATCAGGGATGCGCACCAACTCCTATATGTTACCTATCAGGTTGCAGGTAATCTGCATTCCGCGCTTTTTCATCACGAAGAATTTAAGGCGTACAGTGATAGCATCATCAATATTTCAACACAACAGGAATTGGTAAATGCGCAGGAAAAATATGAATCCCAGAAGAAAGAACAAGAAATTCTGTTATTAGAGGCAGAGAACAAAGAGGCTCAGCTAAAAGTGACCATTGCGATTTTAGTAGCTGTCTCTTTCATAATAATTCTGAGCGTGGCTTACTGGCAAACCACGAAGCGGAAGGAGCGGGAGCGGGCATTGCAGGTTCAAAGTATCCAAAAAGAGCTCGAAAATTATGGGTTGTTGATCAATGAAAAAGATTCATTTATAAACGAGGTGATTGATAAACTCAAAAACTTTACCAAAGAGCTAAAGACCTTTGAGTCAAAACGGGAAATGAATACACTGATAGATTCTCTGCATCAGAATGTGAAGCTAACAGACGATGAAGATCAATTATTCCACCGCATCGAGCAAATAAACAGCGGCTTTTTCAGAAAACTGGATAATAAAACAGACTCATTAACTAAAGGAGAACGAAGACTGGCTTCTCTTGTACAGATGGATCTTTCAAACAAAGAGATTGGAAGTATAATCGGGATTAATGCAAAAAGTGTTACGCAGGCCCGGTATCGTTTAAAGAAAAAACTAAGCCTTGAACCGGAAGAAGATCTGGCGCAATACCTAAAGCAACTTGGGTAAAGTGAGTTCTGTTTAAAACGAAATTCGAACGAAGAAATCAAAGTTTGTTGCAGGATCACCATCAAAGGCATCGGGTAAAAAGCTTTGACGAATCACAAAGCTTACAGGCAAAACGTTGAGCATCACATTATCAAAAATAAGCTCACCGCCGAAGGATTTTCGGGTTAAGGTAGAATTAGCAAAGAAAACGTTCGATTCAGCAACATCAAAAAAACCATTCAGTCGTATTCTCTTGAAATAGGCAAAGTTGAAGAATCCCCAATCCGGATAAAGTAGGGGGAGCTGATAGTTAAGGGAAAGTCGGTACACTTCATCATTAAGTACATAAGCATAGCCCCTGGCATAATTAAACAGATCGGAATATTGATATACATTCGAAAGTGATTCCCTTTGATATTCCCCTTCAATTAAAATGCCGTGGTTCAATGCCAATCCTGGAAGATATATTCCACTCTGAATGTTGAAACGCTCTCCCGAAATACTTGCCAAAGATCTGGAATAATAGGCGAATAGATATTGCCCAAATCTAGATTGTACATTTTGATATGCTCTGCGCCGGATGTTATAGGCCTGAATACTCAGCTCAAAAGAAGTAATATTCCGTGAGGTATTTGAGGCTGAAAAACCATTATCCAGTTGATACCCAACTAAATCAGTATCGATAGTAACTCCGGTAGAGTAATTACCCCGTTGCCAGGCAAGTGGAATTGATACTCCGGCGCTGAATGCATTCTGTTCAAACCGATCTATAAATAAAGAATCATTTTCTGCAAGAACTACAGCGCTTCTATCGGAATTAAAAGCGGATAGTTTAATTACAGGAAAAAATTTTCCGTATTGAGCAGAAACTCCATAACTGAATGTCTCTTCATTAGTATTGAAGCCACCAATCAGGTTGGCATTAAAATCATTTAGAATATTTGTGAAGCCTAGTCTTCCAAACACCTCACTAGACCCTCCCGAAACTCCCCAGTCGTGCAGCTTAGTTCCTTTCAGAAAGCCACGATAAGTGGTGCTTTCAATACCGGTATCAGGGATTTTGTCGAGAATGTTTCCTTCATAATCCGCTAGTTTAATATTAAAACGACCCATCTCAGCAGGTTCAACAGGGTCGATTTCTTTTTGGAGTGATTCTGAGATTTTCAATGAACTCAATACATATCCTTTCTCCGTAAACTCGCTGAAGATAATGGTTTCTCCATCGGTGGAAATATCCGGCTGATATGCACCGATTGTTGCAGAAGTGAGTTGAGTGATTTTCCGGCTTCCATCTAAGTCCACAGAAAAAATATTGTCTATACCGGAATAAGAGGCAACGAATACTACCCGGTTTTTTCCAACAGAAATACTTCCAATGGTGTGATGAGTCCAATTAGTTAACGGAGTGATTCTATTCTTCTCAATATCATATTTTAGAATAGCTAATTGATGTCTTTGCTTGGCAACATAAACGATTGACTTATCATCTGAAGTCCAGTTTGGATAGGATATAATATGCTGATTTGGGTTTTGAAGTACATGCTCAACCAGTCCCGTTTCAATATCAAGAAGTACAATATCGGATTCTAATTCAGAGGTATATCTGGCGGCTGCAATCCGTGAGCCATCACCCGAAACCTGAGGAGAAAAGAATTTAGTTTTCTGTGCGATCGTCTTCTTTTCTCCGGTTGTAATGTCGAAGGTGACTACTTTGGTATAACTTAGATTTCCCCACCTTACATCACGCTGGTATTCTGTCCAGGCAAGCCGGTTATTATTTTCAGAAAGGAATGTATTAACAGAGGTTCCAATCTGCGTGAGCAGTGTATGCGAGTCTTCTTTCAGGTGATATACTGCCGGAGTTTTTTTGAAACTGGAGCCCAAATAAAGAACACTACCGTCGTTCGTATACTTCGCGTATTGATGATTAGTCACTGTTTTTTGTTTTTCAGTGATTGAAGTATGTGTAGTAATGGGAATTCGTTCAAGCTCTTCCACCCATTGTTCTCTAAGCTCAGAATAAGCTGCTTTATACATAGCTGGCGCTCTCATCCCGGTATGGATATTCATAGCTCCGGAAAAAGGATATAGGATTGTTTTGTAAGCTCCTGCATCCGCAAGTATATTTTTCCAGACATCCTGACCAAAGTTATTGCGCCCGTAATTTGTAATTGCATACCCAAGCGGGTAGCGACTCGGGACTATATCTTTATAAGATCCGTTTCTTGCTTTTATGTACGAGTAGTCAAGATCATTAAGTAGCAATGCCCGTTGTTCTTTAAAGAATACAGGAGCTCTGCCGCGACCGCTATTAGTCAAGACAGTTTCGCTAACCACCGCATCTCCTTCTAAATACCAGTTTGGGATAGCAAGAAACATGGCTCCTGCCCAGCCGCCTTGTCCCTGGAGTACGTGGAATACTTTGGTTGCTCCACGATTCGCATTGGAAAACTGAAGAGCGTGTCTGTATTCATGAATAGCAAGTTCATCCAGCCAGTTACTGGTGCCAATTATCTGGTTATTTTGGAAAGGAGTAGTATAGAACTCACTTATATAAGGAGACAGGCTAACATAACCATTGCTGACCACTCTGTTCGTTTGAAGAACTAAATCAATCTTTTTGGTTCTTGTCCCTACCGTTGTTAAGTGGTTTTTGTGAAGATAGTTGATCAGGTTAGAAATTCGTTTAGCTTCCTCTTCCTGACCTTCAGGATATATAACACGCAGGATGTCGGTATTAATTTGCATCCATTTTACTGAAGGAGGGTGCCCGCCAAATGGAACTTGCGCAATGCCTGACTTCAGGAAGCACAGTAAAATTAAAGACGTTAACAGGAGTAACCGCGACATCAAACTTCTCGGATGAATTATTAATCAATAAGATAATCCTATTGTACGAAAAGTGAAGCCATGTATTGTAAATGGTTAGCTGAGAAAGAATATTTTCTTCAGCAAAGAGCGGTTTTCGGGCTGGCTCTCGTATTTCTTAAAGTTTGGGTACTTAACCCGGCAGCTCTGGCAGGCAAATTTCTTTTCTCCTGCCAGGGATACTTCCGCTAGTTCTACAACGTAATTTCCGATCAGTCTTAATTCCCCTTCTTTGGAGTAGCATATATCGCACACTCTTTCTGAACTGAACCCACTCATAGTTACTCTTCCTTATTTATTGCCAAGTAGATGCCTTTCTGGTTTAACCGGCATAATTATAACAGATAGAGTTAATAAACAGGAGTGTTGTAGATATTTTGTAGAGTTTTATTTCTATTTAATCAGCATAAGTTTTTTAGTGATAATTTGATGGTCAGTTTTTAACTGGTAGATGTACATGCCACTTGACAGGGAAGAGGCATCAAATCTAACGGAATAAATACCGGCTGCTTTTAGTTCGTTATCAATTAAAGTAGCAACTTTTCTTCCCAGAACGTCATACACCAGCAATTCCACTCGTGATGATGCAGGAACCCCAAATGAAATTGTGGTAGACGGGTTAAATGGGTTAGGGTAGTTTTGAGACAACTCTAATTTTTCTGGAATACCCAAGTCGGTTTGGTCATTGTTTACTAATTCTTTCACTGTTACTGTGAAAGAAGCAGAAACTTCATCAAATCCATCATCTGCAAACACAGTGATAACTGCTTCACCGAGGAAGGTTGGTTCCGGTGAAATCGTCAGATCAAATCCATCCAGCGAAACGGATAAACCACTCGTATCTGAAGCAGCACCAAGCGAAAGCGCCTGCCCATCGGGATCAGAAACCTCAAGCTGAATTGTAAACGAGCTCCCAAGGGTTGTGGATGTATCTTTAATTGCAGCAATTATAGGTAGCTGATTTATGAATTCAACATAAACTCTGAACTTCGTGGATGAAATATTAATCCCATCTGATACAGATATCATGATGGTTGCCATTCCGGTAAAGTCAGCATCCATACTTATAGAAAGTATACTCTCATCTAAGGAAACTACAACTGCTGAAGTGTCTGAGGAAACGGTTACCGTAAGTTGATCCTGATTTAAATCCGAAAACTTAAGAGGTACCGAAAAAGAGGCCCCTTTTTCAACAGATGTATCTGCAACAGAAGAGAGGAAAGGAGGTTCATTTAATGATTCAGTACTCATCCCCAATCCTACAATAGATGTTTGGGCAACCGGAATGGTTAACGTATCTCCACTTTTAGTTGTACTGAGGATTACCTCCCAACCATAAGTATCTTCATCGTAGCTGTACGCTTGATAATCGGATGCAAGAACCGAGTCGACAATCTGGATAAAAGCAGGTTTATTGAATGTAATGTTTTGGATGGAACTGTCTGGCGCAAAAGAACCAACTACATAAGATTGATCGATATTAGTAGATTCGGCCTCGATAAAAGGATGCGGAACAACCGTGGTTCCAAAGAAATAATTATCGGTTTCAAGTACGGTAGAATCCTGGAAAATCAGGCGTGTACCTTTCAGCCATTCCAGAGTGTCACTTTCGATGCCCAATTCTGCATCAACGATAAAATCCTGATCATCCATAATTGGATTGGAGGCAAAAAGTAAGGCCGCGAAACGAATAACGCCCTGTTCCACATCTATTTCGGTTACTTCAAATATTCCCGGGGAGAGTACTCCTTCGGCACTTAAACCAAAAACACTGACACCACCCGGAAGTATGTTTTCAAAAATCGGAGCTTTGTCTTCTACTTGTAAAGTTCCATTAGCGATAAGTGTATCAGCATTATGGATTTCAAATTCAAAACCATAGACTTCGAATATTCCGGTTTCTGAGGGCAATGAAAAAAGATCGGAAGTGAAATGTGGTTCGGTATCCCCATAATAAGGAACCGGGGAAGTGGAGACACCAAAGACTGTTTTTTTGAGGCCAAGAAATTGTTCCTGAACAAAAACATCTACTGAATAGGACATGGTTTTTTTAAGTGATTTTCCCAGAATCTGAGTCCTTGCTGTATTTATTAATGCACGTCTGAAACCAACCTGAGTGAGTTCTTTTACTACGCCTCCAACATTGATACTTCCTCCCGGTCCTGTTATGCTGGTTCCGGGAACATCCTGAATGAGTTGATGAAAAGAGCTTTGAACATCCCCCCACGCCTGTTGGTATTCATCAAAATCGGAAGCGCTGGCATTACCGGAAGCATAGTTATCAAGCAGCTTTCGATATTTGTGTCCTACATTTTCAACCCGTTGATTAAAACGCTTCAGGCTGCCATAAGCTTTCAGTGGATTAAGCCCCTGGACAGTTTCGGTAATGGAAAGCCCAAGAAGGTATTGTCCGTATTTATGTGTGGCTTTATTTACAGCACCACCTTCTGTGAATACAGTACCTTGCCCCAGCAACCAGCCATCAGGATTCCCGGTATTGTCGGGAGTATACATTGAAATGGTAACGGGAGTTTTCGATTGACCTATTGGTCGCGTATTGGTTTTATATTCTCCGAATACTTCCCCATTATCGCCAGTTGTTAGCCTGAGTGCAGCAGGAGCATCTGGTACATTACCTGTTGATGGAATAATGGTGATATTGGTATTGGATGGAACAGGAATTCCTCTCGAATCAAATACAATTCCCTTAATGGAAGCATTTATATCCCCGGATGTAATTGTTGTAGGTTTCATTATTATACTAGCGGAATCGGGACCAATTACTATTGGCACTTTACTTCCGGACTCCGCGGTAATTATAGGCCCACTTGGTTGAAGAGAGGCATCTACATTCCAATGGATATTATCCGGAAACTGACAGGGAACGCCACAATTAAACTGAGCTGGCATAGCAAACAATCCCAAGCCACGATGCGACTCATCGTAGGTAAATGATTGACTATTGTGTAATCGTTTTGGAGCGAGATTTACATAAGGTGCTATATAAGTGAGATTAGATACACCTTCCTCTCCAAGACGAAAGAAAGTGGTGGTAAAAGTTGGGTCAAAAATATTATCGTTGTTACTAGCCGAATGAACCACTTGAAAGATATTATTCCCTGTTAGTTTCCCCCGTATTGATACCAGTCCTAAAGAATTCAAAGCAAGTGCAATAGGAGTCCCTTCGGGAACCGCGCGACCTCTGCTATCTACGACTGAAACATAAATGTCAGCTGATTCGGCATGAAGAGCAGAAGTGAAGATATACTCATCTCCGATCCGGCTTGTAGTTCCAATAAATATTTTATCAGGGCCAACAAGAACAGGAGGAATACTTTGCGTTTCATCGATTTCCAGAGTTTCAGTATCGAGAATTAAATTATCAGGATCGAACGAATTTTTATTAACTCCTGATATCTCATCAATTGCGGCGTAGCCTTTTCCATCATAACCTTCATCAATTTCCCAATGCCTTTTTTTATAGAATTCCCAGGCATCTTCTTTAGAGTAATCAAATGTTTCAAATACACTGCCTGCGTACCAATCGGAGAAGGGAGGAGGCACCATCTGCGGAGCTAAATAGTCAAATACAAGCTGGCCGTTTTCCCCTGCGATCAAAATATAATCCAGTGAGCTGTTTTCGCTTTCAGGCTCCTGTATTACCTGTTCGGTAGGAATTTTTCCGGGATGATTTAACCGAATCCCAAAAGGAGTTCCTGCCGGAACGGGATTTTCCTCTCCATCAAAAATAGTGATGGTAAGCTCCGCTTTTTCGGGGGTAACCCCACTGGCAGTGAAGATATACTCGTCATTGTGTTTACTTTTTGTAGTTACTACTGCATAGCTAGGTCCCATCAAAACAGGAGTTATGCTCGCTTTCTTTAAAGGAATATTTGCAACAATCTGAGCTGATTGTTCATCTTCCGGGTTTGGGATATTAACTGCTAACAACAGCGAACTCCATGTATAGTAGGATAGTTCATTTTGTTCATCATGTTTACCCCAAATAAAGTTGAGTGAGCTGTCGGGATATTGATTTTGAAATGAGCGAATACCTCTTGGGGTATAATCCGGGATATAATCTACGGTTACCCTTCCTAGTGCATTTGTCTTAAAGTAAAAAGCGCCTCCTCCGGTTACATTCCCGCTTTCTTCCATTTTGAAAAGTGTGGGCCCCTCCACCTTTCCATAATTGATCGAAAAAGCTACAGGTGTATTCTCGGGTACAGGGTTTCCATTATCATCAAAAAAAGTAACTGTAAATTCTCCGGTTTTTTGAGGGAATGCAGCAGAGCTGAATATATATTTCGATGAGCTTTCCCATAAGGCTGAGTCGGGAGTTTGGGAAAAAGCACTCGTGGTCAATAATAACAGAAGTATAAGCCCTGTATTTTTAGATAAGATTTCTGTTTTCATAAAATTCTCCTGTTAATTATTGAAACGAAGCACAGTTGTTGGGTACCAGGTCGAGGTTGGACTGGTAGTTTGGGTCTTGTGCAGGTAATTCCATTACCTGTAATTCATCAAGAGGGATGTTCTGAAGAAGGGGATAGTCTTCATCCGGAAGGAGTCCTTCATAAGGATTAGAAGCTACACTTTCCGGGTCAATGGCATATAGGGCAATGCCGGTATCTCCACCATTGTCTACTAAGTACATTCCATATTCCTGCAATGCTTTCGCGATAGACATTTCAGACGAGCTCAGGTTGAGCTCAGATAAATTCAGGTTTGGATTTAATCGTACTAAAGCTCCTTCAGGAAGTGAAAATGCATCTGTAATCGTGCCATCGCTGTCGGTTGCAGGTGCAACTGGCCCGCCTGATTTAGTAAATGGATAACTAAATACCAGAGCGTGATTGATCTCACCGTTTACTAATTCGTCAGGCCAAATCATACCACCTAAAAAAGCAAAACCAGAGCCGCGTGTAGAAAGCCCTTTATCGTAGATTCCATCATCTGAAAGTTCGATCGCGTTACCCCAGCTGGCCACCCAGTGTCCATCTTCTTTGCGGGTTTGCCAGAAATCATATTCGCATCTGTTGATAGGGTCTATAATGATCATGTGATTATCCTGAGACGACTCTTCTGCACATACTCCTTTGGTGATAGGGGCATCTTCTCCATCCGAATCGTAGGCAGGAACTGCATAATCAGGAATCGGGACATCTTTCAATGTATTAACACCCATCTCCCAAAATTCTCCACAGGGTAGTTGAACATCAACTCTTGGAGTGGATTCATCTGCAATAAAAACAGTAGCCGAATATTGGCCGACCTGGATGAGTAAACTCTCACTTGAGCCAGCTCCCGTAATCAGCTTCTGAATGTAAGCATCAGAGTTCTGGTCTACGGTCATACTTTCGGGGATCCTGGTGTTTAAGGGGCTGGTTGAGTTGTAAATAGAAAGGCTTGCGAATTCAGGAAGGCTTTCAGGCTTTTCTCCGGCTGGCTCAACAGGACCAGCAGGTTCACCTCCCCCATCATCGCCATCAGCACTGCCACATCCAGTAACTGGTAAAGAAAGAAATAGAACTGCAAGTAACGTAAGTTTATGTTTTTGGAGAAAAATGAATAAAGAGAACATGCAGGCACCTTTAAATGATTTATTGTTTGTTATAAATCATTTTATAAAACATGCAGAGAACGATCCTGCCGTATATGTGCTCATATCTGCCCTTAAAGAAGTAGCTATTTCTTAGATTGATACTTTCCGGGGCTTAATCCATACGCTTTTTTGAAAAGACGGGAGAAATGACTTCTGCTTTTGAAGCCAACCTGCTCAGCAACAAGGTCTATGGTTAGCTTCTTATTGTTGATAAGCAGACTGCGAGCCACGTTGAGGCGAATGGAATTGATGTATCCGAGCGGAGTCATTCCGGTGAGGCGTTGAATTGTTCTGTATAACTGTCGCTCGCTGGAATGCATCAGGTCGGCCAATACAGCTACATTAAAAGTACTGTCTGCCAGATGTTCAACAACCAAATCTTGGATAATTTGAAGTTCGGTTTCTTCGGATTGTTCATCCATTTCTTCAGAGTTTGAGACATATAGCCTTACTTTATGGTTTTCAGCCAGATTTATCGCACGTACTTTTACTTCTTCCGGAATGAAGGGTTTGCTTAAATAATCATCCACACCAATTCTCAAACTTGTTAACCGATCCTGATCGGAAGACCGGGCAGTAAGCATTAGTATCGGGATATGAGAGTAATGTGGAGTATCTCTCAGGTATCTGGTTAATTCAAGCCCATCCATTTCGGGCATCATCAAGTCGCTTAGAATAAGGTTTGGTGAAATTACTTTAAGCTTTTCTATCGCCTGCTTTCCATTTTCTGCTTCATAGATTTCAAAATCATTTTCCAGCAACTGAGTCAGAAAGGATCTCATCTCCGCATTATCTTCTACAATCAAAATGGTCGCAGAACTTTTTAAGCGAGAGGTTAGGACATGGATTTGATTTGAAATATCGCTTTCATCAAACTCCGTCTTAACTAAGGGTAATGTAAGTGTAAACCTGCTTCCTTCACCAAATGTACTTTCTACAGTTATTTCTCCATCCATTACGTTCGCCAGTTCTTTAGAAAGGGCGAGGCCGAGACCAAGCCCATCCGTATAATCATCCTGATTTTTCCCCTTATAAAAACGGTTAAATATGTTCGGAAGGTCTTCATCAGAGATACCGGCTCCCGAATCTGAAATCCCGAACACGAGTTGTTTATTTTCCGCTTTCAAAGTTACTTCGATAAAGTCTCCTTCTTTGGTAAACTTAAGCGCATTATTAATCAGGTTAGAAGTGATTTTGTCTAATTTCTGAACATCTATAGAAATGAATTTCAAGGAACCGATCTCCTGAACAGTTCTAAAGCTAATTCTTTTTGATAGTGCCAGCGACTGATAAGAATCCACAAACAGATTAAACCAGTTTCTGAGATTTAGCGGCACATTTTTAACTTCAATTGAATTCTCTTTGAGACGGGAAAGATCGAGTAGCTCATCAATTAATTTTCCTAGGCGATAGCTATTTCGCTGAATGCCTGCCAGCTTTCTTTCAAGCTTGTTTATTGGAATTTGATCAAAAGAACTACTCAGAAGTTGCTGAAGAGGCGCATCGATTAAGGTGAGGGGAGTACGCAACTCATGTGAAATATTTGCAAAGAATCGCGACTTCATTTCATCCAGCTCCTTAAGTTGACCTGCCTGAATTTCGATTTTTCTTTTGGCATCAAGGGCAAGTTCTTTCTGCGATTCCAGTTCCGATGTTCTTTCCTCAACCATAGTTTCAAGTCTCTCTCTTTCTTTTATGTGAAATCGGGCTCTCCAGTTAACGAACCCAAAAACTGCTCCAATAAAAAGCATTAAATAAGAAGCGTAAGCCCACCAGCTTTTCCAAAAAGGAGGGTGGATAGAAATCGGTATAACCAAACCAGAAGTAGTCCAAATCCCATCGCTATTAGCAGCTTCAACTCTGAAGGCATATTTCCCTGGTGGAATCTTCGAATACCGGGCAAATTTTTCGTTTCCGGCATTCACCCAGCCAGGATCATGATTTTCCAGTATGTACCTGAAACGGGTACGTTCGGGATTGGTAAAGGTGATGCCGGTAAATTCAATTTCAAACGTATTGTCACGCCAATTTAAATCCAACCCGGAAGACTCATCAAAAAAGAGAGGCGCGCTTCCTTCTGTATCAAATAAAGTGAATGAAGTAATCTTTGGAACAGGCGGAAAGGGATTTACCAGGATTTCTTCTGGGCGGAAATAACTGATTCCATCTGTTCCTCCAAATAAGAAGTTCCCGTCGCTAGTTTTAAGAACAGATCTTCGGTTAAATTCTGTATTAGCCAGCCCGTTAATTTCATCAAAACGAATGAATACGGAGGTAGAGGGATTGAATTGAAGCAGACCATTGTCGGAACCTAACCAAAGTTTACCCGAGTCATCTTCCAGAATGCTGAAAAGAACAGGCTGGCTTTCTAGATCAGTATCAGGGAAGTGTTTTATACGACCAGAGAAGCGATCGTACTTATAAAGTCCGTTTCCGGTTGCTAACCAAAGGGTCTCATTTTTAGATAAATAAATATCCCAAATAGGGAAATCATTAAGCACTGAAAATGAATTATCTTCTTTATTTACGGGAATGAATTCTTTTTTGGATGCATGATAGAGTAAAAGCCCGGCAGCCTGAGTACTGATGAACAGAGAATCCCCCAGAAGAACTAAGTCTTGTACCGTAGAAACGTTAAATCGCGGTGTCAGATCAATTTTTTCCAACAGCTGTTTTGAACTTTTATCGATACTTAAAATGGAATGATCTGCTGCAACCCAAATTGAATTTTGATTGCCTTTGGTAATTGAAAAAGTAATGCTGGTTTTTTCCGAACCAGTTTGGGGGGTAACAAGAGTTCCTTTTTTGGAATTTACATCGAATTCATAAACACCAGATGTTGTAGCAATCCACAGAGTATTGGGTTGATTTATGTCGTGGTAAATATCCCAAACCTGATTTGCTTCGGTATTGCCGGGTGATGATACATTCCATTGTCGGATTATACCCGTATCGGAGTCGTAGCGATGCAAGCCACTGCCTAAAGTTCCAATCCAAATAGCAGTTTCAGTTTCTACCAGTGACATCACTATATCACTGAATGTCTCTCTGGCAGGATCGCTTTTTTGTTGAAGATGGATGTTTGAAAACGGTTTCTTTAATGGATTATACTGATATAAACCATTCCTGGTGCCTACCCATACCGAGCCCCAACTATCCAGATGAATTTGCTCCACATACTGGCTTAAAGAGCCGCTCCCAAATTGCTCCCGCGATACATTTGTAAACTCATTCGAATTTCTGTTCCAGGTATAAACTCCCTCAGAAGTCCCAATCCACAGCAAGTCGGGACCAACTTCCACAATTTGTTCAATTTGAAGGTCGGCAGCTTCGCTAGGTAAAATACTCACAGAAAAACCAAGTTCAGTAATGTATTGATCAGCCCAAAGTGATCGCTTAGCGAGATCAGAGAAAAGCTCTGATCGTTCAGGAAATTCGAGCGGTAGGACTTGTTTATTCTCAAAATCAAAACGACCAAGGTATACTACCTCTTTATTGTAAATGAGGATTGATTTGTCCTGAGTCTGGTAGATATTTACTTCACCTTCATCCCAAAACTGATCAGAAGAATCAGCATCCACATCAATCAAAAGAAAGTCTTCTTCAACAGGATTGAAACGGGTTACCCCTTTAGGTCCTGGGAACCATATATGCCCTTCCTTGTCAGTAATAATATTATTATACCCGATTTTGTAATCCCCATGACCCGGAATGTTTGTATAGTGTGTGAATGTTTGGGTGACCCGGTCAAACCGATTTAGTCCGTTCCATGTACCGACCCATAAATTATTAAAACTGTCTTCGAAAACAGCCATAACTACATTGTGAGAAAGGCTGTTACTTTTGTTGGGAATACTCTTAAAGACTTTAAACGTATGTCCATCAAAACGATTCAAGCCATTTTCGGTAGCAATCCACAAAAAGCCTTCTGAATCCTGAAACACATCATGGATAATATTATTCGATAGGCCAGAGGAAGTATCGTACCTTTTGAATTGTGGTTGGGCAGAAACCTGAAGCCCGAAAAGCAATATCCCGATAAAGATCAGCATAAAGCATAGTAATAGATTTAAAGGAATCACTCAATTCAGAACCGCAGATTACAATTTATAAGAATACGGCAAATGCCTTATTGAGACATGGACGAGTTTGTGCAACTTTGCTAATCAATTCATTCAATAAAATGAGGAGATGCAATAATGAAAAGATTGGCTACAGGATTATTCCTTTTCGGAATATTATTAAATACAATGGTATACGCACAGTGGGAATCACTATCCCAACTCGAAGGAGGCAATATTACCAGCATTGCTGAATTAAATGGTGATGTGTACATAACGGTTTCTAATAAAATTTATAAATCTACAGACAATGGAGCCTCCTGGACTGAAATCCGAAATGGTATTCCGGATGTCGCAGATATAAGTGTGATTACTGCTTTTAATGGTACACTATTTGTAGGCGCAAACGATAGCGGTACCGGAGAAAAGATATTTATGTCAACCGATGCTGGTGCTAACTGGTCTGCAACCGGAGGATTGGGAGCGATCATTCTAGCTGGAGATTGGGCTTATACTGAAAGTTCACTTTTTATGGCGAGTAACTTTGGTAAGTTATACAGGTGGGATGGCGCAACGAACATGTTCACAGAAGTTTTTGGGATCGGAGCAGGAGGATCGGTAGAAACTTCTGGGGAAGAAATTTTTGCCCTTCACAATGGTTCTGTAAAGATATCAACAGACAATGGAGATACATTTAGTGATAAGATTGGTACTCCACCTCCAGGCGACCCTGCTTTTGGGTTTGTACCTGTAAGAACTGCAATCAGAGTTGATTCCGAATTGATAATAGGAGGCAACGGAGTTTATAGGTTAGGTGCAGATTCAGTTTGGATCAAGTCTAACAATGGATTACCCGCAGGAGGTGTTGTGGTCACAAAGTTTATTGAATCCAGCGGAAGCCTGTGGGCTTATACAGACAATGGTATATTCATTTCTGCCGATACAGCTAAGACCTGGACCGAAACAGATATACATGCATCAACTGGTTTTATAGCTGGGGTTGCAATGACTGGTAGTACAACATTTATAGCTTCTGAAAATGGAGTATTTGTCTCTGATGGAGCCACAGACGCAACCATTACTTTTACAAAAGAAGTTAGTGGATTGGTTCATTTAACTATTTCGGGGATGTACTCAGCAGGAAGTGAACTTTTTGTTTACGGTCCTGGTGTAGGTGTTCTAAGGTCCGAGGATGGTGGAGATACCTTTACTCAATTCGGAGACACTTTAGCATCGTTAGAAATACGGGCAATAGTAAAAACAGACAATCAATATTTAGTAGCCACAGCTACGGGATTGTTGAAGAGTAGCGATGGCATGAGTTGGACAACCATTACCGGAGCACCAAATATAAATGCGGGCTCGATGAGTTCAAGTGGCACTATGGTGTTGGCAGGAGTAGGAACACAGGTGTATCAATCAGACGATGAAGGCGAAACATGGACAGCAAGATCGGCTGCTTTTGAGCTGGGATTTGCAAACGTAACCGGTTTTGCAATTCATAACAGCGGGATCTTAGCAACTATTGCGACGGGTGGAGATATGGGACGTTCTACAGATGGTGGCGAAACGTGGTCTAAAATTACACCTCCAGGTTTTGCTCATCCAAAAGTGATTTATGAAGGAGATATTGCTTATACATCCGTAAGTACGTTCTCAAATGGTGGCGGTGTGGCAAAATCTACAGATTTCGGAGAAACCTGGATCTTACCTGAGAATGAGCTTTCAGGTATTGGAGGAGGAGTTTCGGGGTTGACTGCCAGCGGCTCAACCTTATTTACATTCAGTCTTACTGATGTTTATAGTTCTTCAAACTCAGCCGATAATTGGGCTCAAATTGAAGTTACAGGTCTTCCGGCGACTGCTTTCGCTGCTACGGAGGCGTTTATTTCTCATAACGGTTTTATCTACTATGCACCAGCAGGAAACTCAGTATATAAAAGAGATGCCAGCGGTTCTTCAGTATGGAATGAAGAAGACCTATTAACAGCAGAGCAGTTTGAATTGGAACAGAATTATCCAAATCCATTCAACCCAAGCACTAACATTAGTTTTGCTCTTCCAAGGGCGACTGATGTGAGCTTAAAAGTATACAATATGTTAGGGCAGGAAGTAGCGAGTCTGGTAAATGGAAGAATATCTGCTGGAGTTAAAACTGTTGTATTTGACGCTTCAAGTCTTTCAAGCGGAATGTATATCTATAGATTAGAGGCAGGTAGCTTTTCTCAAACCAGAAAAATGGTACTAGTAAAATAAAATGGAAGGGTACAATAAGGGATCAGGTACTTAACTTACCTGGTCCCAATTATTCCATGTTTAAGGGCTAGTTGAACAGCTTCTACTTTACTATGAACCTGAAGTTTTTGATAAATATTTTCGATATGCTTTCGAACTGTTTTCGGGCTTATAAAAAGCTCTTCTGCTATCAGATTATAGTTTTGACCGCTCGCTAAGGCATTAAGAATCTCAAGCTCACGTTTAGTGAGATTAAACTCTTCTCTTTTTTTGGTAGAGCTTTTCCGGATAAGTTGAAGCGTTTTGGTAGCAATACTCCTGCTCATGGGGGCTCCACCTTCCAGCGCTTCAGTAATAGAATCGAAGAGTTTGTTGGGTTTTTCATCTTTGAGCAGATATCCCGATGCACCCGCCAAAATTGATTCAAAGATTTTATCATTGTCATCAAAAATAGTATGAATGATAACCTTTGTATCCGGTGAGATTTTTTTGATCCTTGAGGTAGCTTCGATGCCATTCATCTCAGGCATGTTAATGTCCATAAGTATGATGTGAACCTGAGATTTTTCAATATGTTCTAATGCTTCATTTCCATTTTGCGCAGTAAAAATGAGCTCAACATCTTCAAATAAACCAAGTTTGGCACTCGTAGATTTGATCAGATTTACATCATCCTCTACTAATCCGACACGTATTTTCATACATAAATCTAATCAAATCTATATATGCAGACCAATTTATAAGGTCAATTTAATTTTGGAACAGTTACAATGATAGAAGTACCGGATTCAGAGCTTTCAATATTGAAGGCGCCTTTAAACTCTTGAGCTCTTGCTTTCATATTTTTTATCCCATGGTGTCCTTTTTTTTCAGATAAATCGAACCCGGATCCGTTGTCGGAAATTTTAAGTGAAATTTCTCGATCATTTTCAGAGATCACAACCTGAATAATCGAAGCCTCTGTATGTTTTATAGAATTAGTAATGCCTTCCTGTATAATTCGGAGTAGGTTCATTGACGTAATTGGGTGGATCAAGTAACTTCCTTCCGAACTGCTTTTTACGGAAATGAAAATACCCTCCAAATCAGCAATTTTATCACAGTAGTCGCTTATTCTGTCAGCAAACTCGGTAATTGAAATTATATCTTTATTAATTACCCAAATGGTTTCGCGCAAAAACTGCATAGTAGTTCTTGCAAAATCGCTAAGATCTTCCAGCTTCGCTCTTTCTGTATTTGTAAGGTTTTTTTGATAGGTAATATTATCCAATGAAGAAATGATATGGGTGATCTGAGAACCTACGGTATCGTGAAGGTCTCTGGAAATACGCTCGCGTTCTTCATGCAGTTTTTCAGCTACCTCCAGTTTTCTCAGTTTAACATTCATTCGATGTTTGTAAAAAGCTCTCATTATAAACAAGAAAACAAATAGAATCAGAGCCGAGACAAGACCTAAGAACCACCATGTTAACCAGAATGGTCGGTGTACTTTTAAGGTAATGGAAGTTATTTCACTTACATCCCCAAAAAGATTTTTTGCTCTGACTTTAAAAATATTTTCTCCATAAGGAAGAGTGGAGTAGGTAGCAGTTCTTCTTGTAGATGATGTCTCATTCCAACGATCGTCAATACCTTCTATCATGAATTCATAGACGGTCTGATGGGGTTTCTTGGTGTTCAGAGAAGCAAATTCAAAAGACAGTACTTTATCCTGCGGGAATATATCTATCGTGTTTTTTTCATCAGGTCTTAACTGGGTTTCATTATAATTGATAAAGAAATTTGTAAGCGTAGGTTTGCTAATCGGAGCAGTAAAAGGAATACTATCAGGGTGAAAGATTACCAATCCATCTGCGGTACCAAAGAACAGTTCTCCTTCATTGTTTTGGTAAGAGGCATTGATTGCAGATTCGTTGAAAATGATTCCATTTCGATTATCAAAATTGCTGAATGTTTTGGTAGTAGCGTTAAAGCGTGAAAGTCCCCTATTTGTACCCAGCCACACGTTTTCATTTTTATCAAGTTCAAGAGTAGAGACTACATTGTTAGCAAGTCCCTGTTCTTCATCGAAGTTTTGATACGTAATAGTTTCAGAGTTAAAGAGGTCAAGTCCTCCGCCAAAAGTTCCTAACCAGAATTTTTCATCGTCACCTTTTGCTTTAATAATGTTATTCACAAAATAAAAACCAGGACTTTGTTCGGCATCAGGGTTATAAGTAAAATGTGTTAAGGAATCTGAAGAAGAGTTATACCTAAAGAATCCAATATTAGAGCCTATCCAGATATTTTCTTTCGAATCTTTAAACCCCGAAAAAAAATAATTAGTTATGGGGTCGGTCTTTTCAAATCTGCCTTCCAGATTATGGTTACTATCAATTACAAAGATGCCATCAAAGGTAGTTATCCAGTATTCGTTATTAAATGGAGTTATTGATGTAATCTGGTTCGCATGAACGGCTCCTTCTTCGAAGGAAAATATTTTGAGTAAAGTGTTGTTTTTATCTAGTAAAAGGAGGCCCTTACCATGAGTTCCAATCCAACGGTTGTCTTGTTCATCCACAAAAATCGAATTGATACGTTCGGTTTTAATATCGTTAATATTTAACTGCCGGATACTTTCAATACTGGCTGGTGCAAAAGTTCGGGATGTAAATTTCAACCCATCTTTTAATCTTACAATAGTGATTCCCTCATTGGTTCCTATCCAGTATTCATTATCATTGATTTGTTGAATGCTCCATACCAGAGAAGAGTTAAGCCCGGAATTTCTATTTAAAAACTTGAACCGATCTTGCTCGGGCTGGTACTTAAACACCCCTTTGTTTTCTGCACTAACCCACATGTGATTATTTCTGTCTTTATAGATTTCATGTAAAACCTCATCGGAAAGTGTTTCTGTGTTTTCTCCCAAAGGAGAAAAAGTAACAGGTTCTCTGGTTTCCATATCTAAGATGGTAATACCTGTATTGGTTGCTACCCATAAATTCCCTCTTGGACCAAATGCCAGAGACCGGATTAAGGACGGAGAAAGGTGATCTGAATATAGCTCGAGTGTATTGGTAGCCTTATTCAGAATAAATATCCCCTGGTTAGTGCCAATCAACAGCTCCCCGTTCTTTCCTTCAATTATCATACTACCTTGATTTCTAAGGGGTAAGTTTTCGAACCCTAATGGAATGAATTGCTGATCTTCGTCAGAAAAAAAAACAATACCTGTATGGGTATAAACAACTTTACCAAGTGTGGAGTGGTCCAGAATAGAAAATGGAAACCCGTATTCTTTATTAATAGTAATAAATAGATAATCATTTAGTTCCTTCGAACTTTCGGAGGTAATAGTAGAAGGATCAATCCTGAAAACCTCACCATCATAGGCGGTAATCCAAACCAGGTTATCAATTCGTTTGACATTGCCAAGAGTACTGGCTTTGTAAAATGAAAACGTGGTAAAAGAGACGGTTTTTTTGTTGAATAGATTAATCCCATTCCGGGTACACATCCAGAGATTTCCATCAGCATCTTCAATCATGCTCCAAACGTAATTATCTGAAATCGAAGTGCTGTCATCTTTTTGATGTTTATAATGTCGGAATTCGTACCCATCAAAACGATTTAACCCTTCCTGTGTACCAAACCAGATGTAGCCTTCGCTGTCATGCAGGATATCGGTAACCGTATTTTGAGAAAGCCCGTCTTCAATATCAAAATGAGTAAAACGGTAATTACCTGATTGAGCTTTTGATAAGTCAGGCAGGAGAAGCGTAAATAAAATGAGATGACCAAGAATATTTCTTGATATGGCAAATTGCATAAACAAAAATAAATGCAATAAACGCATTACATCAAACATCTAAAATACGGCATATGCCTTATTGTATTCGGGTTGGTAATAAATAGTTTTCTGCCAACTAATTAGTTGGCAGATGAGACCATTTACTTTTCTATTTATAGCTTTAATTATTTGTACCTCCAATATTGAAGCACAACAAAAACCAATTCACTTAAATGGTAAATTCCTAAACCCGGAAACGTTAAAACCTATTTCAGAAGAATATTATTCAGATGCTCAGTTCCACCCGTACAACGAGTTAATAGCAGTAGAGAAAAGAAGAGATGGGGGATGGGTACTTTTCAATTACCAACTCGAAGAAATAGAAGGTAGCTGGAACAAGGAGGCTCATGTTTTTAGCGAGGGGATTACTATTGTCCGAGCGGATGGGCTTATTGCCAACAGACATACTGCTATAAATGACAAAGGGGAAATAGTTTTCACAAAGAGTGCGGCTGATATCTCAAATTATAATCATGGTCTGGCTTTCTTTAAAACAGATAACGGTTTGTATGGGATTATAGACAAGAAAGGAAAAGAGATCATTAAACCGCAGAAACGAGAGTTCAAAAAAACGATAAAAATTGATAATAAGATCTATCATATAGCACGTGAAGATTTAACGTGGGGAATTGTTGATTCAAGAGGAAAAGAGGTTATTAAATTTATTTACGGAGGAGTGTACCACATAAAAGATGATATATTTTCTCTTGGTTTTGTAGATAAAGAAAATCCAACCAGTAAGGGAGGTTTTGGATCAACTGTTACGAATTATTTATATCAATTGTGGTCACTTGAAAAGAATAAAAACATAACTCCTGAACTAAGAAGCGTAAACCGAGATAACGGTTTTGATGATTTTGATCAAATACTTGTTTTAAAGAAAGGGGAGAGTGTGTGGAGTCTGATTGATTTGGAGGGGAACACGGTATTCGCTTATGAGTCTGATTTAATCCGGCCTATTTCAGAAAACTTAATTGCCATAGGGAAGATGGAAGAAGGAGCGGTGGTTGCAAAATATGCCATCAGCGATCTCCAGGGCAATCAGAAATCACAATTCAATATATCCCATATTGGATTGCTTGAGAATGGATTAATTCCGATCTGTATTACAGAGGGAGACAGAACAGGTTGTGGGTTTGTAGATGAAAATGTGCAAGTGAGGATTCCTTTAACCTATACAGAAAGCGTTCATTCTTTTCAGGAAAATGGAACAGCAATAGTGGTTAATGGCTATAAAAAACCCAATGATTATTGGGTAATTAAACAGCGTGGGGTTATTGATAAAACCGGCAGGGTTTTGGTGCCACCTGTTTTTGGTGAAATTGAGCAAGTATCAGATAAATACTACAAAGTAAATCTGCCTAATAATGCTCATGATGTTCTTATTGGTATTAATGACGTTGAACCTATTGAGTATGATTCAAAGTACATTTACAAAGCATATGCAAGATATTACGGACAGATAAACAATCTGGAGAAGGCAAAGCAGTACTTCGAAAAAACTCCTCCTCATATGATGAAGCCTGAAGACGAATATGCTTTGGGCATGATTTATAAAAACCTGGGCGAGCTTCAAAAAGCTGCTCAAGCATTTACAAAAGCCATCGATAATTCCGTCGGACAAGATGAAAAAAAACAGGTTAATATAGCTGCTTCTGTAGAATATGCAGATGTTTTGTTTGCATTGGGTCAAATAGAAGAAGGAAAAAGCTACTATGAGGAGATTTTAGAGAAGGTTTCAAGGACTTCTATTGTAAAACTAAGATATGCTGATGCACTACGGTCAGCAAAAATGGACTCAGAAGCCATCACTTATTATAAAGAAGTATTGAATGATTTTAATTTTCTCTATTCTGGTGAAATCCATGCAAAATTAGGAGTAGCACAGCTCACAGTAAAGGACGTGGAAGAATCTATTGGAAGCTTCAATAAGGCAATCCAATACAGTAAAGACAAAAGGAATCCGTATTTCTATCGGGGCCAGGCACATGCCTTAAATAATGATTATGATAAAGCAATTGCAGATTATCAAAAAAGCATAGAACTAAATGGAGGTGAATTAAGCACTGTTCATAAACATCTTGCAGAGGTTTATGATTTAAATGGAGATGCTTCCAGGGCCTGTGAAGTTTGGAAACAATTAGCTCCTTATGACGAACCTTCTAAAGGGAAGGTGAAAGAGAAATGTCAATGAAAAGTCGGCTTTCTTAATCTACTTTTGTTAGCTCCTATTCAGGTTTTTTCTCAGAACTTTAACAAGGAAGCGATTCTGAAAATCATAAAAGAATATCCTAATCAATATCAATCTTTGTTTTCCAAAGAATAAAAAGATTTGTTTTAGGGTAAGGAGTCTACGATCTCTTTTGTTTAAGGTACAAATGAGCAGATTAGTGGCTCCGGGAAGTACCACATCGAACATCCTTATGAAGGTTCATCATGGGCAAAAAACTTCAGGATAATCTTTTTGATTTCATGCAAAAGAATGTTCCTCCTTGGTCAGCTTATAAAACAAATTCCGGACTTTGTTTAGGTTCCGGAGATCTGCTTTGGAAAATCGTGAAATCAGGGTTCTAATTCTTTTTATTTGTTCTCTTTCACTAAAGCTTCTAATGCGTAGTTATAGCCAGAAACTACAGGAGAAAACTTGGGATTAATTTCTTTCGCTTTTTTAAACACTAGAGCCGCTTCCATGAAATTATTCTGAAATAAGAGAGTGGATCCAAGTTTATGAAGTACAGTTACTTCTTCTGGTGATTTTTCTAATGCCTTTCTGAAGTAAAGCTCTGCCATTTTAAGATTAACCAACCTTTTGTATAGATTGCCAATTTGTAAGTAAGTATCAGTTCGGTCTGGACTTACTTTCAACAGTTCTGTAACAACAGCATCAATTTCTTCATCAAGATTAAGAATATGAAGAGCATCTATGTAATTGGTAAGAACCCTATCATTAAAAGGGTCAAGTTTGAAGGCTTTTTTAAAGTAATGTGCTGAATGTTCATTCTGACCAATTTCCCTATATATAGTCCCAATGCGTACATATACCTCAACATTTTCAGTTTGTCTGTCAATAATGTTTTTAAACGTTTGCAACGCTTTCTTTTTATATCCAAGCTGCTCGAACAATTCGCCCAGTCTAAATTGTATACATGGATTGGTTTGGGTTCGTTCTGATAGCTCAACTAAAATTTTCAATGCTTTTTTGGGATTAAGACTATACACTACAAATCTTATCCCGTTCAGACTATTTTCATGGTCAGGATGATCTTCAAGAATCTTTGAGTAAATAAGCCCAGCCTCTTCTAGTTTATCTTGTTGTCTGTAAGCTTCGGCTTGCTCAAATAAAACGTAATGATTTGTATCCATATGAAATGTTGTCGTGTAGCGCAGAATATGTGCCAACCGAAAAGATGTAATAGCGTGGCCTAAAGTTAATCCAGTAATAATATTATTCGATGTTAAAGCTTGCTAAGCACCCATATTAGCTTCATCATGATTGTATAGTATTACTGACTTTAATCCATGAAAAGTAGAGCATATGTAGAGTTAAAAATCGGCAGACCAATTTTGGGAAATCAATAGTTTATGACTGATGTAGGATTAGATTTATGAAGACGTAACGCTGGGATTTGAGTGATTATCTTAAAAGGGTTATTTACCCCATCCCATAAAAACTCGCCTTCTCTTTAAAATAAGGATCGAATATTTCTTTTAAGGCTTGATGTTGATGCTGATTTAAATCCGCATCTTTATCGATAAGTTCTTTCGCTTTTTCCTTAGCCTGAGCTAAAATGAACTGATCTTCAACAATGTCAGCTACTTTGAAATCAGGGAGACCGCTTTGTTTGGTGCCCAGAAAATCGCCGGGACCCCTGAGCTTTAAATCAGCTTCCGCAATCCTGAAACCGTCATTTGTTTCTTCCATGGTTTTAAGGCGGAATGCTCCGGACTTACTTACCTTTACGTCCGGCATCAGAATGCAGTAGCTCTGGCGCTCGCCACGTCCAATCCTTCCACGAAGTTGATGAAGTTGCGAAAGTCCGAATCGTTCGGCGTGTTCGATAATCATGATGGAAGCATTGGGAACATCAACACCTACTTCAATAACCGTTGTAGAAACCAAAATCTGAATCTCGTTGTTTATGAAGGCTTTCATCACTTCATCTTTTTCTTCCGATTTCATTCGTCCATGAAGTAAGCCTACTTTAAATTCAGGAAATTGTTTTTGAATCTTTTCGAACCCGGCAGTTGCATCTTTTAAATCGAGCGCTTCAGATTCTTCAACCAAAGGGTAGATGACATATACCTGTCCGCCATCTTCCACTTCCTGTTTAACAAAGTTGAATACATCATCGCGTTTCTTTTGTCCTCGAATAGCAGTTCGGATAGGTTTTCTTCCGGCAGGTAGTCCTTTTATTATAGAGATGTCCAGATCAGCATATACCGTCATTGCCAGAGAACGGGGAATAGGTGTGGCACTCATAACCAGAATGTGCGGATGCTCTCCTTTATTGAGAAGCTCTGCTCTTTGTTTTACTCCAAAACGATGTTGTTCATCAATTACAGCAAGTCCAAGTTTATGGAATTTGATTTCTTTCTGAATTACGGCGTGAGTTCCGACTACAATCTGGCAGGAGCCGCCTTCAATATCGGTAAGTACATCCCGGCGTAAGGCAGTTTTTTGTCCACCTACCAATAACCTGATATTGATGTCTAATTCTTTGAGGTGTTCAGAAAGTGTTCGGAAATGTTGTTCGGCCAGAATTTCAGTGGGAGCAACAAAGGCAGCCTGAAAGCCATTATCCAAAGCCATTAGAATTGCTCCCAACGCGACAATGGTTTTTCCGGCACCCACATCTCCCTGAATCAGGCGGTTCATCTGCCGACCGGAACGTACATCTTTTTTGATATCAGCAAGGGAAGATTTTTGTCCATCTGTTAACTCAAAGGGGAGAAGTTCTTTAAAGTATCGTGAAGTGTATGTTCCAACTTCAGAAAATAGGTGACCGGTTTTGCGTTCTTCAACGGTGTGATGGATTTTCTCCATGCTCAGTTCAAAGAGGAACAACTCTTCGAACTTAAATCTCTCCAGCGCTTTCTTTCGCTCGCCATGATTTTCGGGAAAATGAATCATTCGGTAAGCTTCTTTTCTTTGAGGGAGGTTGAGTTCCTCTAATAAGTAAGAGGGAATAAATTCACTCAATTCGGTTTGTTCTAAAATCACCTTAATCCAGGATTGAAAGAGACTGCTTGTAATTCTTGCTTTACTTATCTCTTTGCTCCCGGGGTACACCGGCATAATTCGCGAAAAGGAATCGAGGTCTCCCTCACCGGCTATTTTATCCACTTCAGGATGGGCGATGGTAATATTCTTTCCATATCGCTTGGCAGACCCAAAAAAAGCAACTATATCACCTTTTTTAAATATTCGTTTGAAATAAGAAGCACCGCGAAACCAAACTCCTTTTAAAGAGCCTGTTTCATCTTTGATAGTTACCTCAAGCCGCTTCTTTTTACCGTACCCTACTTCATTAATGGAAGTTACCTTTCCCGAGACCGTTATCTCTTCACCCGAACCCATTAAGTGAGCAATGGGTTGAACATTACTTCGATCCAGATATCTTCGGGGAAAGCAGTTGAGAAAATCTGACACCGAAACCAGCCCTTCTTTCGAAAGTGCTTCGAGTCTTTTTGTGCTTAATCCAGGTAATAATGAAATATTCAATTGATATAAAGTTATATATCGGTTTATAATTAATATCCCTAAACATTTAAGGTTTGGGCTACATATTGAGCGGTAAGAAGCTTTTCATCAAATAAAAGAAATATTCATTAATAAATATTTTGCAAAAGCATTTCAAACTTCCCTATATTTGCAAGCTCTCGATTTGATGGCAATAACCAAATTTTTTGAACAGTGCCAACTATACAACAACTTATTAGAAAAGGTAGAAAAAGTAAGATACGGAAAACAACTGCACCTGCGATGCAAAGTTGCCCGCAGAAACGTGGAGTTTGTACCCGTGTTTACACAACTACACCAAAGAAGCCGAACTCAGCACTTCGTAAAGTAGCTCGTGTTCGATTAACAAACGGGATTGAAGTAACAGCTTACATCCCTGGAGAAGGTCACAACCTGCAGGAGCACAGTATTGTGTTGATCCGTGGCGGTAGAGTAAAAGATTTACCTGGTGTTCGTTACCACATTATTCGTGGTACACTTGATACAGCAGGTGTTGACGGACGTACTCAAAGCCGAAGCTTGTACGGTACTAAACGACCAAAAGGGTAACCATAAAGATTTAGACTGATCGAGTATGCGTAGAAGAAAAGCTGAAAAACGAGACGTACAACCAGATCCGATATTTGCGGACAAAATGATCACGCGTTTCGTGAACAACCTGATGAGAGATGGCAAGAAAAATGTTGCCCGTAAAATTGTTTATCAGGCATTCGAAATTATTGAAGAAAGAACTGGCGAGACCGGATTAGAGATTTTCCGTTCTGCGCTGCAAAATTCAACTCCGGTAGTTGAAGTTAAATCACGCCGTGTTGGTGGTGCTACTTATCAGGTGCCTGTAGAAGTTCGGCAGGAGCGAGGTACTGCACTTGGAATGAGATGGTTGATTAAAGCTGCTCGCTCAAGAAACGATAAGTCAATGTCACTACGTCTCTCAAGAGAGCTTATTGACGCTTCCAAAAATGAAGGTGGGGCAGTTCGTAAGAAAGATGAGACGCATCGTATGGCTGAAGCCAACAAAGCATTTGCCCATTTTAGATTTTAAAAACTATTCACAAACACATGTCTGAAGTAAAAACAGCAATGGATCCTAAAGTACTCGATAAAATGCGTCGCACGCGTAATATTGGGATTATGGCTCACATCGATGCCGGTAAAACTACTGTGACCGAGCGTATTCTGTTCTATACAGGAAGAAGTCACAGAATTGGTGAGGTGCATGATGGAGCTGCTACTATGGACTGGATGGAGCAGGAGCAGGAAAGAGGTATTACTATTACTTCTGCTGCAACTCACTGTATATGGAAAGATCACCGTATCAATATCATTGATACTCCCGGTCACGTAGATTTTACTGTAGAAGTAGAGCGTTCGTTGCGGGTACTTGATGGTGCTGTGTTTGTACTGTGTTCAGTAGGTGCTGTTCAGCCACAGTCTGAGACTGTATGGCGACAGGCTACTAAGTACAAAGTTCCTTGTATGGCGTTTGTTAACAAAATGGATCGTACTGGGGCAGACTTTTATAACGTGGTAGGTCAACTTGATGATAAGTTGAATGCTAATCCTATTCCTATTCAAATTCCGATTGGAAGTGAAGAGAACTTTAAAGGTGTTGTTGATTTGATCAGCATGCAGGGTATTGTTTGGGATGACGAATCTCTTGGTGCTAAATATGATGTAATAGACATCCCGGCTGACATGCAGGAAGATGTCGAAGGCTACAGAGTTCAGATGCTTGAAGCTATCGCTGACCATGACGAAGAGTTGATGGAAAAGTATTTGATGGAAGAAGAAATTGAGGCAGAAGAGATTATTGCTGCTATTCGTAAGGCTACAATCGCTAAAGATATTACACCGGTAATGTGTGGTACTGCTCTTAAGAACAAAGGTGTTCAGGCAATGCTTGATCGTGTTCTTGACTTCATGCCTTCACCATTGGATGTACAGGCTGTAAAAGGGATTGATCCCAATACCGAAGAAGAAGTAACTCGCGAAGCCGATCCTAATGGGCCGTTTTCAGCGCTTGCTTTCAAAATTATGACAGATCCTTATGTTGGTAAATTGACCTTTACCCGTGTGTACTCTGGTACGCTTAACAAAGGTTCTTACATTTTAAACTCTTCAACAGGTAATAAGGAGCGTGTTGGTCGCCTTCTTGAGATGCACGCAAATGATAAGAAAGATGTTGACATTGCCCAGGCTGGAGATATCGTTGCAGTAGTAGGGGTAAAAGAAGTTTACACTGGTGATACCTTCTGCGATTTGGATAGTCCTGTTATTCTGGAGCAAATCACATTCCCTGAACCGGTAATTAAACTTGCTGTTGAGCCTAAAACAAAAGCTGATAGCGACAAGCTTTCTACCGGTCTTCAAAAACTAGCTGAAGAGGATCCTACTTTTAAAGTAAGTACTGATGAAGAAACTGGTCAGACTACTATTGCAGGTATGGGCGAGCTTCACCTTGAGATTATTGTTGACCGGCTAAAGCGCGAGTTCAAAGTAGAAGCTAACGTTGGCGCTCCCCAGGTATCTTACCGTGAGACTATTTCTAAGAACGTTACTCATCGTGAGACTTACAAGAAGCAGACCGGTGGTCGTGGTAAATTCGCAGATATCCAATTTGAAATTGCTCCTATCGAGTACTTCGACAACTACGAAGGTAAGCAAGACCGTATTTCTCGCGATGAAGGATTCATGTTTATCAATGAGATCGTTGGTGGTAACATCCCGCGTGAATTTATTCCTTCTGTAGAAAAAGGATTTAAGGCGGCGCTTGAAGCTGGTATTCAGGCTAACTACGGTGTTCAAAACATTGGAGTAAGATTATTTGATGGTTCTTACCATGATGTTGACTCCGATCAATTGAGTTTTGAATTAGCAGCTAAGCAAGGCTTCCGTAATTCTGCCAGAAAAGCAAAGCCGGTACTACTTGAGCCAGTAATGAAAGTTGAAGTAACAACTCCGGAAGATTATATGGGTGATGTAATCGGTGACTTGAACAGTCGTCGTGGAATTATCCAAAGCATGAATTCTGATCCAAACGGATCTGTAGTAAAAGCTAATGTGCCTCTGTCTGAAATGTTCGGTTATTCAACTGATCTTCGTTCAGCCACACAAGGTAGAGCAGTATACTCGATGGAGTTTGAAGAGTATACTCAGGTTCCTGACAAGATTGCTCAGGAAATCATTGAAAGCCAAGCATAAGAAATTTAACCAATAAACTGATTTAATCATGGCAAAAGAGACCTTTCAACGCACCAAGCCCCACGTGAATGTGGGAACCATTGGTCACGTAGATCACGGAAAGACAACATTGACAGCGGCGATTACTACCGTAATGGCGAAGACCTACGGTGGAGTAGCGCAGGCGTTTGATCAGATTGACAACGCCCCGGAAGAGCGCGAGCGTGGGATTACCATTGCGACGGCGCATGTGGAGTATGAGTCAGACGCTCGTCACTACGCCCACGTAGACTGCCCGGGTCACGCCGACTATGTGAAGAACATGGTAACGGGTGCGGCTCAAATGGATGGAGCTATTTTAGTAGTAGCTGCCACGGATGGTCCTATGCCACAGACCCGCGAGCACATCCTGCTAGCCCGTCAGGTAGGAGTGCCTCAGATCGTGGTATTCATGAACAAAGTTGACCTGGTAGACGATGAAGAACTTCTGGAGCTGGTAGAGCTTGAAGTACGTGAGTTACTCTCGAGCTACGAGTTTGACGGAGACGATATTCCTGTGATCCAGGGATCAGCCCTTGGCGCCCTGAACGGGGAAGCGCAGTGGGAAGAGAAAATTGTAGAGTTAATCACTGCGGTTGACGAGACCATTCCAACGCCGGAGCGTGATGTAGACAAGCCATTCCTGATGCCGGTAGAAGATGTATTCAGTATTACTGGACGTGGAACCGTAGCAACAGGTCGTATCGAGCGTGGTGTTCTAAAGCTGAACGATGAGATCGAGATCGTAGGGATTGTAGAAGATCCGTTAAAGAGTGTGGTAACCGGAATCGAAATGTTCCGAAGATTACTTGATCAGGGACAAGCGGGTGACAATGCAGGTATTCTGCTTCGGGGAATCAACAAAGAGCAGATTCAGCGTGGAATGGTATTGTGTAAGCCAGGCTCGATCAACCCACACAAGAAGTTTGAGTGTGAGGTATACGTACTATCGAAAGACGAAGGCGGGCGACACACGCCGTTCTTCAAAGGCTACCGCCCGCAGTTCTATTTCAGAACCACGGATGTGACCGGAGCGTGCGAGCTTCCATCCGGGGTAGAGATGGTAATGCCTGGGGATAATGTGAAGTTATCTGTGGAGCTCATCCAGCCGGTAGCGATGGAAGAAGGATTGCGATTTGCGATCCGTGAAGGAGGCCGTACCGTAGGTGCCGGTGTTGTAACTAAAATCTTAGATTAAGGAGTTCTGATCCGTGGCAACACAACAAAAAATCAGAATCAAATTAAAGTCATACGATCATAATTTGATCGATAAATCAGCTGAAAAAATTATTCAGACTGTAAAATCAACGGGAGCGGTGGTTTCGGGACCGATTCCACTTCCAACCCGTAAAAGCATCATCACTGTAAATAAATCAGTGTTTGTTGACAAGAAGTCTCGTGAGCAGTTTGAATACAGAGCACACAAAAGACTGATTGATATTTTGTCTACCGGTTCGCAAACCGTAGACGCGCTAATGAAGCTGGAATTACCTTCCGGCGTTGATGTAGAAATTAAAGTTTAAACGAAAGGATCAAGAACACAATGCGTGGATTGATTGGAAAAAAAATTGGGATGACAAGCGTCTTTGACGAAATTGGTCGCAGTATACCTGTTACCGTTGTTGAAGTACCAGCCGCTGTTATCACCCAAATCAAAACGGAAGAGAAAGATGGCTACAATGCTATTCAGGTTTCTAGTTTTGAGCGAAAAGAAAAAAATATTTCAAAGGCCGTAAACGGTCACCTAGCAAAAGCAGGCACATCTGGTAAAGCTATTGTCAAAGAATTCAGAGATTATGCTCCTGAAGGTCTTGTAGAAGGCGATGAACTTACCATCGAAGATGTATTTTCTGTAGGTGATATAGTTGATGTAGCCGGAACCTCAAAAGGACGTGGATTCGCTGGTGTAATCAAGCGACACAACTTTAGCGGTGTTGGTGATGCAACGCATGGCCAGCATAACCGATTAAGAGCTCCGGGTTCTATTGGAGGTGCGTCTGATCCATCTCGTGTATTCAAAGGAATGAAGATGGCAGGGCAATACGGTAACGAACGAGTTAAAGTGAAGAACCTTAGTATTGCCAAAATCCTTCCGGAATCAAGTCTTGTATTAGTTACAGGAAGTATTCCGGGACCAAAGGGAAGCTACGTTGAACTTCTCAACAAATCTGCTGAGGCTTAATAGACATGAAATTAGATATATATAAAATAGACGGAAGCAAAGGCAGTAAGAAAGCTGAATTGAGCGATACAATTTTCGCGATTGAGCCGAATGAAACTGTTATGTACGAAGATGTTCGTCGTCACATGGCTAACAAACGTCAGGGCACACACAGCACTAAAGGTCGTTCTGAGGTGGTAGGTAGCACAAAGAAAATGTACCGCCAGAAAGGAACCGGTAATGCTAGAAGAGGTAATATCAAGTCTCCGTTATTAAGAAAAGGTGGAACAGTATTTGGACCAAAGCCTCGTGATTACAGCTTCAAACTGAACAAAAAAGTTGTTCAATTGGCACGTAAGTCAGCACTTTCTGTAAAAGCAACTGCTGAAGCAATTACGGTTGTTAACGACTTCACGTTTGACGCTCCTAAAACAAGTCAGGTTGCCGACATGCTGTCTGCTTTTGAATTGAATGGGAAAAAAGTATTGATTCTTACTCCAGAGACTGACAAGAACGTATACGTTTCTGCAAGAAATATCCCCGGAGTAACTGTTGTTGAAGCGAACAAGCCAAACACATATCAAATTTTACATGCTGATGTTATTGTGATTCAGGAGAGCGCAATCTCTGTTCTCGAAAACAGCATTGAAAAAACTGAGGAGGTTGCAGCATGAGCGTATTAATTCGTCCTGTAATCACAGAAAAATTAAGCAGACTAATGGAAGTGGAAAACAAGTACACTTTCGAAGTTGCAAAAAACGCGAGTAAGCCTGAGATCAAAAGAGCAGTTGAAGCTCAATACCCAGGCGTGAAAGTTGCGAAAGTAAACACATTAATCATGCCTTCTAAACCAAAAGGGCGTTTCACCCGAAGTGGTTTCCAGGCTGGTAGAACAGCTACCTGGAAGAAAGCGATCATTACGATCAAAGAAGGCGAAATTGATTTCTTCAGCGAAGTCTAAGATTAGAGAATAATGGCTACAAGGAAATTAAAACCAACTACTCCCGGTACCAGACATAGAATAGCTCCTGTGTTTGATGATGTTACTGTAAGTAAACCAAAAAAGTCACTTACCTTAGGTATTGGCAAATCCGGTGGACGTAACCATCATGGTCGTAAGACATCACGCCATAGAGGCGGCGGACATAAGAGACGTTTTCGTGTTATCGATTTTAAGAGAAACAAATTCGATATCCCGGCGAAAGTTCAGACTATCGAATACGATCCAAACCGTACAGCACGAATCGCATTGCTTGCTTACGCTGATGGTGAGAAGAGATACATTATTGCTCCAAACGGATTGAAAGTTGGAGATACTGTAATCTCAGGATCTAAAGTACTTCCTGATTTAGGAAATGCGCTTGAACTAAGACACATGCCTCCTGGTACATTCATTCACGCGATTGAATTGGAGCCGGGCCGCGGAGCAACAATTTGCCGAAGTGCAGGTACGGTAGCTCAGTTACTTGGTAAGCAGGAAAAATATGTAAGTGTAAAACTTCCTTCTGGTGAAGTAAGACTGATCCTTGGTACTTGTTTAGCCACTGTTGGTACTACAAGTAATCCTGATCACATGAACACTACAATTGGTAAGGCTGGTCGTAGCCGTTGGTTAGGGCGTCGTCCACAAACTCGTGGAGTTGCGATGAACCCGGTTGATCACCCAATGGGTGGTGGAGAAGGAAAATCCTCCGGAGGACACCCTCGATCACCTTGGGGCCAGATGGCTAAAGGTAAAAAGACACGTAATCGTAAGAAGCTGTCTAACAAGTACATCATCAGAAGAAGAAATACTAAGAAATAAGAATAGTAAGTATGCCACGCTCATTAAAAAAAGGCCCTTATATATATCACAAACTTCAGAAGAAGATTGATGAGGCCAACGAAAGCGGAAGTAAAAAAGTGATCAAAACCTGGTCCAGAAGTTCATTAGTAACTCCTGACTTCATCGGCTTGACACTTGCTGTACACAACGGAAAGCAGTTTATCCCTGTTTTCATTACCGAAAACATGGTAGGGCACAAGCTTGGTGAATTTGCACCAACACGTACTTTCCGTGGGCATCCAATGAAAAAAGCTAAATAAGGTAGAGTAAATGGATACTCCAGTATTTGAGGCGAAAGCCATTCAACGACATTTAAGACGCGCACCACGCAAGGTGAGATTAGTAGCTGATGCAGTTCGTGGCGCTCAGGTTGACAAGGCTTTGAAGAGACTAGAATTCACGAAAAAAGGTTCTGCCGGTGAAGTTGCTAAAGTGATTAAATCAGCAGCAGCAAATCTTCGTGATAAATTTCAGGAAGAGCGTTTTGAAAACGAAGATCTTGTAATCAAAACAATCTATGTAGACGAAGGCGTAACCCTTAAGAGAATTCAACCTGCACCGCAGGGAAGGGCTCACCGAATTAATAAGCGTTCTTGCCATATCACTGTTGTGGTGGCAAAGCGTGTTGAAGAAATGGTAAACGACTAAACGAGTAATACCTTGGGACAAAAAACAAATCCAGTTGGTTTTAGATTAGGAATTATTCGCGGTTGGGATTCTAACTGGTATTCAGAAGATAACCAGCCCGCTCTAGTGCTTGAAGACACTAAGCTTCGCGAATACCTTCAAACCCGTCTTCGAAACGGTGGGTTATCAAACGTAGTAATTGAAAGAACTCCGAAAAGAATTCTTTTAACGCTAAGAACAAGCCGTCCTGGTGTAATCATCGGGAAAGGTGGGGAGCAAATCGAATTGCTTCGCGAAGAATTAAAGAAAGTGACCAATAAAGAAGTTCAGATTAATGTAAGTGAAATCAAACGTCCGGAACTGGATGCAAGTTTGGTAGCACAAAACATTGCTCAGCAGCTTCAGGCAAGAGTTTCTTTTCGTCGCGCAATGAAAACATCCATTGCTTCGGCAATGAGAATGGGCGCGAAAGGTATCAAAGTACGTTGTGCTGGTCGATTGGGAGGCGCTGAAATGGCCCGTACCGAGCAGTATAAAGAAGGTCAAATTCCATTGCATACACTAAGAGCGGATATTGATTACGCTACTTCAACTTCGAACACCATTTATGGTTCTATCGGAGTAAGTGTTTGGATCTTCAAAGGAGAAATTATTGGAGATGTTGATTTAACTCCTGGTGCAAAAGCTCAACAGGAAGCAGATCAGTCTCGTGGAAGAAGAGGCGGAGACAAAAACGACAGAAGAAATAACAGACGTCGCAACAACAGAAACCGCAATCGCGCTAACAAGAACTAATAGAAAGTAAGTAACGATGTTAGAACCAAAAAGAGTTAAAAGACGACGAGTCCACCGCGCTAGCCTGAAAGGGAAAGCGAACAGAGGACACTTGATCAGTTTTGGCGATTTTGCTTTAAAAGCATTGGAACCAAAGTTCATCACTTCGCGACAGATCGAAGCTTGCCGTATTGCTATTGCACGTTCACTTCAGCGTGATGGTCAGACCTTTATCCGGATTTTCCCGGATCAACCGATGACTAGTAAGCCTGCTGAAACCCGAATGGGTAAAGGTAAAGGTGCATTGGATCACTGGGTAGCTGTTGTTAAACCGGGTAGAATTCTGTTTGAAATTGCTGGTGTTTCTGAAGACAGAGCCAGAGAAGCAATGAGACGTGCCGCACATAAACTTCCAATTAAAACTAAGTTTGTGGCTCGAAGAGACCTCAACGGATAATAGGAAGGACCAATGAAAGCACACGAACTAAGAGATTTATCGACCGCAGAATTAGAAGCTCGTATTAAAGACGAAACAGCAGCATTGCAAAATCTGAGCTTCTCAAAATCTGTAACCGGGCAGCTTGAGAATCCTGCTCGCATAAAAAATCACAGACGTGAAATTGCACGTTTGAAGACCATTATTAATGAAAAAAGAAGTGCTGAGTAATCAGTAGGATTTTGACTATGGCAGAACAAGCACAAAAAATTGAAAGAGCGCAACGCCGGGAAAGAACTGGCCGCGTAGTTAGCGACAAAATGGAGAAAAGTATCTCTGTTGCTGTAGATCGCCAGGTGAAACACCCTATTTACGGGAAGTTCATCACCAAGACTACCAAGTATATGGCTCACGACGAAAACAATGAAGCCGGGATTGGTGATACCGTACGTATCATGTCTACCCGCCCACTATCAAAGCGCAAAACATGGCGTTTAGTGGAAATCGTTGAAAAGGCTAAATAACGTATAGATTTAGGAATTAGCGATGGTTCAAACTCAAACAGTATTAAACACAGCAGATAACAGCGGAGCTAAAAAAATCATGTGTATCAAAGTTCTCGGAGATTCCCGAAGACGATACGCACGGGTTGGAGATATTATCTCTGCTTCTGTTAAAACGGCACTTCCTGGCGGAAACGTTAAGAAAGGTGATGTTATAAAGGCCGTAATTGTAAGAACAAAAAAAGAATTCAGGCGTCGCGACGGAAGTTACATCCGTTTTGATGAGAACGCCGCAGTAGTTATTAACAAAGATAAGGAACCGGTAGGTACACGTATATTCGGACCTGTAGCACGCGAACTTCGCGAAAAAAGCTACATGAAGATTGTGTCCTTAGCACCGGAAGTACTTTAAAAGGATTAGAGTATGCCACGCAGGTTCAATACACAGAAAAAATTACATGTCAAAAAAGGCGATAACGTTTTAGTTCTCGCCGGAAATGACAAAGGCAAGAAGGGTAGAGTACTAATGGTATTCCCTGACAAGGACAGAGTTCTTGTTGAAGGAATCAATATCAGAACACACCATGAAAAGCCTTCACAGGAAAATCAACAAGGTGGTCGGGTTCATAAGGAAGCTGCAATTCACATTTCTAATGTGATGGTAGTAGATCCTTCAACCAGCGAACCATCTCGAATTGGTCGCAAGCGTCTCGAAGAAAACGGTAAAGGCCGTTGGGTACGCTATGCAAAGACCAGTGGCGAAATCATTGACAAATAATCGGTGTGATTAATAATGGCTGAAGCAAGACTACACACTTTATATAAAGAAGAAATAACTTCGAAACTGAAGGAAGAGTTTAGTTACGAGAATGTAATGGCGATTCCAAAACTCCAGAAGGTTGTAATTAACGTTGGAGTAGGGGAAGCAATCCAGGATAAAAAAGCATTGGATACTGTTGTTGAGAATGTGGCAATGATCACAGGTCAGCAACCGGTTACAACAAAGGCAAAAAAATCAATCTCTAACTTCAAGTTGAGAGAAGGAATGCCAATTGGTTGTAAAGTTACACTTCGTGGACGCATCATGTATGAGTTTGTTGACAGACTCATTAACCTTGCGCTTCCTAGAACCCGTGACTTCCAGGGAATTCCTGATAAAAGTTTTGATGGTCGTGGTAATTATACCATGGGCGTTAAAGAGCACACAATTTTCCCGGAAATTGATACTGACAAGGTTACAAAAATGCACGGCATGGACATTACTTTTGTAACCTCTGCTGAAACCGACGAAGAAGCTTTGGCTTTACTGAAGCACTTCGGCATGCCATTTAAAAGAAGAAACTAAGAAGAAACTCTATTATGGCTAAGAAAGCTTGGATAGCACGTAACGAAAAAAGAAAAAGAACAGTTGAGAAGTATGCTGAAAAAAGAGCGGCTTTGAAAGAAGCAGGCGACTACGAAGCGCTTCAGAAACTACCTAGAAATGCGAGTCCTACTCGTGTAAGAAATCGTTGTAGCATTACCGGCAGAAGCCGTGGTTACATCAGTAAATATGGTGTTTCTCGTATTAAATTTCGTGAACTGGCTCTGGATGGAAAAATTCCAGGCGTAAGAAAAGCAAGCTGGTAAAAAAACTATGAACGATCCGATAGCAGATTTTATAACACGTATTCGCAACGCACAAACGGCAGGTCACAGAAAAGTAGATGTACCTGCATCAAAGTTAAAGCGTGCAATGGCGAAAATCCTTGTTGACAAAGGATACATTTCAAAATTCATAAATATTGAAGACGGAAAGCAAGGCGTGATCAGAATGTTTCTGAAATATGATTCATATGGTCTTCCTGTAATCCGTGACTTAAAGCGCTACTCAAAACCTGGATTAAGAAAGTACGCTGGTGCAGTTGACGTACCTCGCGCACAAAATGGTCTTGGAGTAGTGATACTTTCTACTTCGAAAGGTGTAATGACAGACAAAGAAGCTCGCAAACTAAATGTTGGCGGCGAAGTTTTGTGCACCGTTTACTAAAAAAGAGTTTAAAACTATGTCTCGAATAGGAAAATTACCGGTACCTCTATCAGATAAAGTTGAGCTGACAATAAGTGCAGACAACGTGATTACTGTGAAAGGCGACAAAGGTTCAAATACACTTCAAATTCATCCAAATATCTCAGTTGAAAAAACTGAGAATGAGTTAGTTGTAAAGCGTAATTCTGAAATCAAGTCAGACCGCGCTCTTCATGGTTTGTATCGTGCGCTTATCAACAACATGGTAGTTGGAGTAACCGAAGGTTATACTAAGAAATTGGAAATAATCGGGGTTGGTTTCCGTGCCGCTATGAACGGCGATGTGCTGGAGCTTAACCTTGGATATTCGCACCCGATTTTCTTTGTACCTCCACAGGGAATCAACATTGAAGTGGATACCAAAACAAGTAAAAACCCAATTCTTGTTATCTCAGGTGTAGATAAAGAATTAGTTGGTCAGGTATCTGCAAAAATCAGAGGATTCCGTAAGCCTGAGCCTTACAAAGGAAAAGGTATCAGATATGTTGGTGAGCAAATTCGCCGTAAAGCCGGTAAATCAGCTGCTAAATAAGGAATTAAGAAATGAATAAGAATCAGAAAAAAACAGCGAGCAGAAATAAGATCAGAGCCAGAATTCGTTCTACGGTTCAGGGTACTGCTGAGCGCCCAAGATTAAGTGTATTCAAAAGTAATAAGTTTACCTACTTACAACTTATTGATGATGCAGCTGGGGTTACTGTAGCTGCGGCTAAAGGCGAGTCAGGTGTTGAAAAGGCGAAAGCTGTTGGAGCTGAACTTGCAAAACTAGCGCAAGACAAAGGAATTAATAAAGTTGTATTCGACCGAAGTGGATACAAGTATCATGGAATTATCAAAGCGGCTGCTGATGGCGCCCGTGATGGTGGTTTAGAGTTTTAATCGAATCGTATTAAGCAATGCCTAAAGTAAGAAGAAAACAATCTATCCCAGCCGGAAACCTGAACCTTGAGGAAAAACTGGTTCACGTTAACCGTGTTGCTAAAGTAGTAAAAGGTGGGCGTCGTTTCAGCTTCAACGCAATTGTTGTAGTTGGTGATGGAAACGGTGTTTGTGGTCATGGTCTTGGAAAAGCGAACGAAGTTTCTGATGCTATCCAAAAAGGATTCGATAACGCAAAAAAGAATTTGATCAAAATCCCGATGACTGCAAGTAAAAGTATTTATCATCCTGTAGTTGGAAAAGCAGGTGCAGGTAAAGTATTACTTCGCCCGGCTTCTGAAGGTACTGGTGTAATTGCGGGTGGTGCGGTTAAGAACTTGTTAGACGTTGCAGGTGTGCATAACATTCTGTCTAAGTCTCAAGGATCATCAAACCCGCACAACATGGTGAAAGCTGCGTTTCAGGCACTTAAAGAGTTGACTGATCCTGTTGAAGTAGCTCAGCGAAGAGGGGTTTCTCTAAACAAAGTATTTGAAGGTTAATACCTATAATCAATTTGAATCATGGATTTAAGCAATTTAAAAGCACCATCTCCTAATAAGAAAAACACGAAGCGTGTTGGACGTGGAGAAGGTTCAGGTAAAGGACAAGAATCTGGCCGTGGAATGAATGGACAGAAATCACGATCAGGTTACTCAAGAAGACCTTGGTTCGAAGGTGGTCAGATGCCACTTCAGAGACGTGTTCCTAAGTTTGGTTTCAAAAACCCAAACAGAGTAGCATTCAGGCCAATCAACTTGAGAACAATTGCTGAGTACATCGAAGCTGGTAAACTTTCTGAAAAGATTACTGCCGCTGATTTTATCTCAGCTGGTTTAGCTCACAAAAATGAGCTAATTAAAGTGCTCGGTACAGGCGATTTTGAAACTAAAGTTGAAATTGAAGCACATGCTGCAAGTAAGTCTGCCGTTGAGAAGGTAGAAAAAGCTGGCGGTTCACTTACAATCATTAAATAATACGGATCTAACGACGAATGAGTCTGATAGAAAATTTCCGCAACATCTTTAAAATTGAGGACCTCAAAAACAGGATTTTATATACTGTTGGTATCCTCATGGTTTACAGACTTGGAAGCTATGTTACACTACCTGGTGTTGATGCAGCTGAATTGTTAAGCCAAACAGCTGGAAATGCAAATAGCCTTCTTGGTCTATTTGATATGTTTGTGGGAGGAGCGTTTTCAAGAGCGGGCGTATTTGCCTTGGGAATTATGCCTTATATCACAGCTTCTATTATCATTCAGTTGATGGGAGCCGTTGTACCTTACTTTCAAAAACTTCAACGTGAAGGGGAAGAAGGCAGGCGTAAGATAACCCGGCTTACAAGATACGGTACGGTAGGTATTACTGCATTACAGTCAGTTGCATTCGCAATTAATTTGATTGCAACAGCACCACAGGCTATTGTTGTAAGTAATGTTGCCTTTGTAGTAACATGTGTAATTGTATTGACAGCCGGAACCACTTTTGTGATGTGGTTGGGTGAGCGGATTACCGATCGTGGAATCGGTAATGGTATTTCATTGATTATCATGATTGGAATTATTGCAGTACTTCCTGCTAACCTGATTAACGAGGTAACAACCAAGAGTAATGCGATTATTGTAATCATCGAGCTTGCCGTACTCGTGTTAATTATTGCAGCTGTGGTATTATTAACTCAGGGAACCAGAAAGATTCCTGTACAATATGCTAAGCGTGTTGTCGGACGAAAAGTTTATGGCGGAACTACCCAGTATTTACCATTACGTGTTAATGCAGCTGGTGTAATGCCAATTATCTTTGCACAGTCAATTATGTTTATCCCAAGTACAATCGGGTCATTTTTTCCAGAGAATGAAACTGTGCAAATGTTGACCGCATGGTCAGTTGATTATTCTGGGTTTTTATACTCAGTTGTATTCTTTCTGATCTGTGTGTTCTTCACATTTTTCTATACAGCTATTGCCATCAATCCAAAAGAAATGGCAGATACTATGAAAAGACAAGGTGGGTTCATCCCGGGTGTACGTCCAGGAAAATCTACTGTAGAGTTCATTGATAATATTTTGACAAAAATTACCCTTCCGGGTTCACTATTTCTTTCTTTTGTAGCGATTCTTCCTGCAATTGTAATCAACTTTGGAGTTACTCCCGGCTTCGCTCTTTTCTACGGCGGAACTAGTTTGTTGATTATCGTTGGGGTGGCATTGGATACACTACAACAGATTGAGAGTCACTTAATGATGCGTCATTATGATGGTTTTATGAAAACAGGAAAGATCAAAGGTCGCAGCAGACGCGCCTAAGTAAATGATCTACCTGAAGAGTGAATCGGAAATAGATAAGATGCGTGAAAGTGCGCAGCTTGTTTCCAGAACCCTGGGTGAAGTTGGGAAGCATATTGAACCTGGTGTAACAACCGGAAAACTCGATCGAATTGCTGAAGATTATATTGCAGCAAATAATGCTCGACCAGCTTTCAAAGGATACGGACCAAGCAACAATCCATTTCCGGGAACACTTTGTATTTCTGTGAATGAAGAAGTTGTTCACGGAATTCCGGGAGATAGAAAACTGGAAGAAGGTGATATTGTTTCCATCGATTGTGGTGTGGAAAAAGATGGTTATTTCGGTGATCATGCTTATACCTTTGCAGTCGGCGATTGTGACGAGAAGGTTTTAGACTTATTAAGAACAACACTTGAGTCGCTTTATGTTGGCATTGAAAATGCGATTCATGGAAACAGAATTGGAGACATTGGAAATTCCATTCAAACATACTGCGAAGATGCTGGGTATGGAGTGGTAAGAGATTTAGTTGGGCATGGATTGGGCAAATCATTGCATGAAGATCCATCAGTTCCTAACTATGGAAGAAAAGGACGAGGGGAACGCCTGAGAGAAGGTATGACGCTCGCGATTGAACCGATGATTAACATGGGTTCATGGAAAATAAAAACATTGAATGATGGCTGGACAGTAGTTACGGCAGATAACAGTGTTTCTGCTCACTTCGAACATGATGTTGTAGTGAGAGAAGGAAAAGCTGAAATTCTAAGTACTTTTGATTATATTGCCCAGCTCTCGAAAAATCAAGATAAAGTAATTCAATATGGCTAAACAAGAGCCGATTAAACAAGACGGAGAAATTTTAGAAGCATTACCGAATGCACAGTTCAAAGTGCAATTGGAAAATGGCCACGAAATTTTGGCTCATGTTTCTGGTAAAATGAGAATGTATTACATCAAAATTTTGCCAGGCGATCGTGTTGCGGTAGAAATGTCGCCATACGATTTGACTAAAGGAAGAATCACTTATCGATATAAATAAACACTGTAGACATGAAAACAAGATCTTCGGTTAAAAAAAGAAGTTCAGACGACAAAATCGTTAGAAGAAAAGGTCGTTTGTACGTAATCAATAAAAAGAACCCGCGCCATAAGCAGCGACAGGGATAATTGCATAAAAGTATAGCATGGCACGTATTGCAGGAATTGATTTACCAAAACAAAAAAGAGGCGTAATTAGCCTTACCTATATTCATGGTATAGGTCGTTCACAATCAAAAAAGATTTTAGCAGAATTGGACATTGATGAGAATATCAAAGTTCAAGACTGGACTGATGAACAAGTGAGCGCTATCCGTAATCTTTTGGACGAAGAGTACAAGTTAGAAGGTGCTCTTAGAAGTGAGGTAAATGGTAACATTCGCCGCTTAATAGAGATCGGAAGTTACCGTGGTGTTCGTCACCGTAAAGGATTGCCTGTTCGTGGACAGCGCACTCAAACTAATGCGCGAACCCGTAAAGGTAAGAAGCGTACTGTTGCCAACAAGAAGAAAGCGACTAAGTAATTTAATTGATAAGTAATCATGGCTAAGAAACAACCAAGCGCAGCCGCCGCGGCAAAAAGAAAAAAGAAAAAGCAGATTAGTGATCCTAATGGAATGGCTTTTGTGAAAGCTACTTTCAATAACGTAATCGTTACTATTACCGATAGTAATGGAAATGTTCTCTCATGGTCTTCAGCTGGAAAAGAAGGGTTCAGAGGATCTCGTAAGAACACTCCTTATGCGGCTCAGCTAAGTGCAGAAACTGCAGCAAAAGCTGCTCATGAAATGGGACTACGAAAAGTTGAAGTATTTGTGAAAGGTCCTGGATCTGGTAGAGAAGCAGCTGTTCGTGCAATGGCAAATGTTGGCTTAGAAGTTTCCTCTATTGTGGATAGAACTCCAATTCCTCACAATGGATGCCGACCACCTAAACGTAGAAGAGTTTAATTCGTAATTGTAGTATAAAATGGCAAGATATAGAGGCCCAAAACAAAAGAAAGCCAGACGTTTTAAAGAGCCAATCTTTGGAGCAAGTAAGGCATTAGAGCGTAAACCATACGGTCCCGGACAGCATGGTCGTTCCAGATTTCAACGTAAATCTGAATATGCTATCCAGCTAGAGGAGAAGCAAAAGGCAAAATACACGTATGGTTTGCTCGAAAAGCAGTTCCGAAATTTATACGAAGCTGCAACAGCTAAAGATGGTGTAACTGGTGAGATCTTACTGCAATCTTTAGAATCTCGATTAGATAACACTGTATTCAGAATGGGATTCACTAAAACAAGACGGCAAGCTCGTCAGCTTGTTTCTCATAAACACATTGTTGTAAATGGAAGTACTGTGAATATTCCATCCTATGTGGTTAGACCTGGTGATGTAATTTCTCTTCGTCCAAAATCAAGAGATCTTGAATTGGTAGAAGAGTCATTAAGCAGCGCACCTAGAAATAAGTACAAGTGGGTTGAAACAGATCCTAAGTCGAAAAGCGGCAAGTTTTTGTACGAGCCTACACTGGAAGAAATTCCTGAAAACATCAATGTTCAGCTTATTGTTGAGCTTTATTCGAAGTAATTTTAAAAGTTTACCGTATCACTATGAGTAACTATAGTATTCAAATGCCGGAAAGTTTAGACGTTGTTAAAGATGACGATAACTTTGGTACCTTCGTTCTTCAACCGCTAGAAAGAGGATTTGGAGTAACTATCGGAAATTCTTTCCGACGTGTTCTTCTTTCTTCTTTACCTGGTATCGCAATTAATGCAGTGAAGATCAATGGTGTTGACCATGAGTATTCCAGCATCAAGGGAGTTAAAGAGGATGTTTATGAAATCATCCTGAATTTCAAACAGGTTCGCTTCAAGCAGGTTGAGCAAAGTAGTGGTGTTATTCACATCAGCAAGAAAGGTGGTGGCACATTAACTGCTGCTGATATTGACGCAGCTACTGGAGAGTACGAAGTGCTTAACACAGATCTAGTGATTGCTAACTTGGCTGATGATGCTGAGCTTGAAATTGAATTAAGAGTAGGTCGCGGTCGCGGTTATGTACCAGCAGAAGAAATGTCTTTTGAAGAAGAAGATATAAACCTTATTGCAATCGATGCGATTTTCACTCCTATCAAGTCAGTTAAATTCAATGTTGAAAACGTTCGTGTTGGGCAGCGTACTGATTACGAAAAATTAGTGATGGATGTAGAAACGGACGGTTCTGTTAATGCAAAAGAAGCATTAACGCTTGCTGGGAAGATTCTTAAAGAACACATCGAGAAATTTATTACAGAGAAGATTGAAGAGCCATTCACTCAGGAAGAAGAAGAAGTGGATGCAGAGAAGCAACGTGTTGCTAATCTTCTGAGAACAAGCATTGAAGATCTTAACTTAAGTGTACGTGCGTACAACTGTTTGAAGTCTGCAAACATCAACTCTATTGGAGAGTTAGTTGCGAGAGACGAACAAGATCTTCTTAAGTTCCGAAACTTCGGTAAGAAGTCTTTGACTGAGCTGATCGAAGTAATTGAAGAGAAAAATCTTCAATTCGGAATGGATGTAGCTAAATATTTGGACTAAGAATAGGAAATTAAATCATGCGCCATAAAGTAAAAGGTAGAAAGCTAAGCCGTACTGCATCGCACAGAAAAGCAACGCTGCGAGCGCTTACTACTGCGCTTGTAAAAGAGCATAGAATTGTAACTACTGTTGCCAAGGCTAAGGAGCTTCGAAGATTTGTTGAGCCACTTATCACTAGAGCAAAAGAGGATACTCATCACAATAGAAAAGAAGTTTTTTCTTCATTACAGGATAAAAGCACAGTTTCTCTTTTATTTGATGAGGTTGGTCCAAAATCCAAGGATCGTCCAGGTGGTTACACACGGGTAATCAGAATCGGGTTTCGCCAAGGTGATGGTGCAGAGATGGCTGTTATTGAATTAGTTGATTTCAATGATGTTCAACCAGAAGGTAAAGCTACTAAGAAAAAGCGTACCAGAAGAGCAGGCAAATCAAATACTCCAACTTCTACTAAGCAAGATTCTGAAGCATCTGCAGTGGAAGAAACTGTAGCAGAGGAAGTATCTGAGGATACAGAAACGGCTGAAGAATCTACAGAAGAAGTAAGTGCTGAAGCTGAAGAAACAACAGAAGATGCTCAGGAAGTAGAGTCTTCTGAAGAAGATACTGAAGAGAAGAAATAATTCCTCTTCGTGAAATTTAAGAAGTATTGGTATATGCCAGTGCTTCTTTTTTTATGCCATTGATTTATTGATAAAAAAAGTCGGATTTTTCTTGCAAAAAGAGTTGACATCTGAATAATTTATCCCTTATCTTTGGTTTCTGTTTTGGAAATTATTTTAACAACCAAAACAAACGTTCTTTGAATATATTGAGAAGCAATAGACAGATTGTTTGTGCGAGCGAGAGCTCGGAAATTCTTTTGAATGAGAGT